>NZ_JBWKUV010000037.1:0-631 GCF_059421025.1 Roseateles sp. GW821-FHT03B02 | reverse complement strand
GCCACCAGGTACAGCCAGCCTTCGTCCGTGGCCACGTAGGTGATGTCGCTCGTCCACACGCGATCCGGCGCTGCCGGACTGAACTCGCGATTGAGCAGGTTCTCGGCCACCGGCAAGCCGTGGTTGCTGTCGGTGGTCGCCTTGAACTTGCGCTTGCCCCGGGCCCTGATGCCGTGCAGTTTCATGAGCTTGCGCACGCGCTCCTTGCCCACGCGGATGCCGCGCGCCAGCAGCTCCTTCCACACCCGCGGCCAGCCGTATTCGCCGCGCGACTCGGCGTGGATCGCCCGGATGTGTACCAGCAGCGCGTCGTCGCTGACGTTGCGCCGCGGCTTGGCCGACCGCAGTCTGTGCTCGTGGTAGCCGCTGGCACTCACCCCCAGCGCCTCGCAGGCCAGCGACACCGGGAAGTGCTCCCGGTTGCGCTCAATCCAGGCGTACCTCACTCCCGCTGCTTCGCGAAGTACGCCGTCGCTTTTCCCAAGATATCGCGCTCCATCTTCACCCGCGCCAGCTCGGCGCGCAGTCGCGCAATCTCCATCTGTTCCGGGCTCACCGGCTTCGTGCCCGCGCCCATCAACCGGCCGTCCTTGTCAGCCTTGAGCCAGTTGTGCAGCGTCTGCTCGGAGAT
>NZ_JBWKUV010000036.1:0-776 GCF_059421025.1 Roseateles sp. GW821-FHT03B02 | reverse complement strand
CAGGCCCTGACCTCGACCCAGCTCGGCAACCTGACCACGGACAACCTCAACGCGCTGGGCACCGCCCAGTTCGCCGCACTGAACTCCACGCAATTCGGCGCCCTGACGACCGGCCAACTGGCCAGGCTCGAAACCGCCGACCTGCGCGCCGTTTCAACGGCGGCGCTGAATGCGCTGAGCTCGGCCCAGGTCGCGGCCCTGGCCAGCGACGCCGTCGGCGCACTGACCACGGCGCAAGTGGCCTCGCTGGGCTCCGACCAGATCAAGGGTCTCACCACCGCCGACATGGTGGCGCTGACCTCCGGCCAGGTCGCCGCGCTCACCTCTGCCCAGGTCGCCAACCTGTCCACCGCCCAGATCGCCGCGATCGAGACCGTTGACATCAAGTCCATCTCGACCAGCGCGTTGCGCAATCTGTCCACCGGCCAGATCGACGCCCTCACCAGCGACCAACTGCGCGCGCTGACCTCCACCCAGCTCAACGCGCTGACCACGGCGCCGCAAGTCGTCGGCCTGACGACCGGCGACCTGAATTCGCTGAGCACCGGCCAGATCGCCAGCCTGTCCACGGCCCAGGTGCAGGCGCTGACGAGCACCCAGCTCGGCAACCTGACCACGGACAACCTCAACGCGCTGGGCACCGCCCAGTTCGCCGCGCTGAGCTCTGCCCAGGTCGGCGCGCTGACCACCGGCCAACTGGCCAAGCTCGAAACCGCCGACCTGCGCGCCGTGACGACCGCGGCGCTGGGCGGCCTGTCGTCCGACCAGGTCGGCGC
>NZ_JBWKUV010000035.1:0-778 GCF_059421025.1 Roseateles sp. GW821-FHT03B02 | reverse complement strand
GCTTCCCAAAAAGCTGATGCAGGTCACCCGGCGACCCGGTCCATCACGGAGGCCGCGACGGTCGACCCTCTAGATGCGAGCGCCGTCAACGACGACCCAAATGGGGACCAGCCCACAAACCGGTGAAGGTTCGGTCGCTGCGGAGATGCGCCGAGGTGCCGTCTCGATGTCCGTTCGACTGGAATCCAACAGGACTCCTGCGTCAAACCCCACCAGACCCGGGCCACGCAGCTAACAGCTTCATCTTTTTAGTAGAAGAACAGTAGTTCATCTATCTGCTTAGGTGGGTTCGGGGCCCAGGATCACGTCACGTGAGCCACATCCCGAAGGTGATGCCGTTGCCCAGTTGTGGGAACGGAGGGACAGTGTCAACGTGGCAGACCTGTCGCGTTGGTCGGCCAGCGATGTCAGGCCGAAAGCAGGCCTCGCAACAGCGGGACGTACTCGCGCTGCTGGTCAGCGTCGGCCGACCTGGACGGCTCAGCGAAGCGGCATTCCAGCGTGACGACGTGTTCCCGTGTCGTCGTGTCGAAGTTCTGCTTCATCGTCGTCGATGCGTGGTTGAGCAGGCCGCAGATCGCGGTCAATGCTGCCAGTGTGTGTTCGTGTTCGGTCGTCATCGTCGTTGTGTCCTCCTGGACGTATTTATCGACGACATCCACGCTGGACTGTCCGATGACCCACCATGAAAAACGGCCCAGTTGAGAGCTGGGCCGTTGTCCATCGCTTGTTCCTGCGCTCGCCGACGCTACGTCATGAGCTTTGCGAGAAGCGGCGC
>NZ_JBWKUV010000034.1:0-848 GCF_059421025.1 Roseateles sp. GW821-FHT03B02 | reverse complement strand
CCGCGCAGCAGGATGCCGACGTTGTCGCCTGCCTGACCTTGGTCCAGCAGCTTGCGGAACATTTCGACGCCCGTGACCGTGGTCTTCTGGACTTCGCGGATGCCCACGATTTCGATTTCTTCGCCGACCTTGATGATGCCGCGCTCGACGCGACCGGTCACGACGGTGCCGCGGCCGGAGATCGAGAACACGTCTTCAACCGGCAGCAGGAAGGCGCCGTCAACGGCACGGTCCGGCTGGGGGATGTAGGTGTCCAGAGCATCGGCCAGGCGCATGATGGCTTGCTCGCCCAGGTCGCCCGTGTCGCCTTCCAGAGCCAGCTTGGCCGAACCCTTGATGATGGGGGTGTCGTCGCCGGGGAAGTCGTACTTGGACAGGAGCTCACGCACTTCCATTTCGACGAGCTCGAGCAGCTCGGCGTCGTCGACCATGTCGCACTTGTTCAGGAAGACGATGATGTACTTCACGCCGACCTGGCGGGCCAGCAGGATGTGCTCACGGGTCTGGGGCATCGGGCCGTCAGCGGCCGAGCACACCAGAATGGCGCCGTCCATCTGGGCGGCACCGGTGATCATGTTCTTGACGTAGTCGGCGTGGCCGGGGCAGTCAACGTGCGCGTAGTGGCGGTTGGCCGTCTCGTACTCGACGTGCGCGGTGTTGATCGTGATGCCGCGGGCCTTTTCTTCGGGCGCTGCGTCGATCTGGTCGTAGGCCTTGGCCTCGCCGCCGAACTTCTTGGACAGCACGGTAGCGATCGCCGCCGTCAGCGTGGTCTTGCCGTGGTCGACGTGACCAATCGTGCCCACGTTCACGTGCGGCTTCGTACGTTCAAACTTGCCTTTTGCCAT
>NZ_JBWKUV010000033.1:0-872 GCF_059421025.1 Roseateles sp. GW821-FHT03B02 | reverse complement strand
GACCAGCTGCGCGCCTTGTCCTCCGGCCAGGTCCAGGCATTGACGACGGCCCAGGTCAGCACGCTCAACACGGACGACCTCAACGCCCTCGCCTCCGACCAGTTCAACAAGCTCACCACCGGCCAGATCCAGTCGCTGACGACCGACCAGTTGAGCCACCTGGCCACCGACAGCCTCAACGCCCTGGGCACCGCCCAGTTCGCCACGCTGTCCTCCGCCCAGTTCGCTTCGCTGACGACCGATCAGCTCTCCAGGCTGGAGACGGCCGACCTGCGCGCCGTCACCACCAACGCGCTGCGCGGCCTCTCGTCCGACCAGATCCAGGCCTTGACCTCCGACGAAGTCGGCAGCCTGAGCACCGCCCAGATCGGCGCGCTGACCAGCGTGCAGGTACACGGTCTGACCACCGGCGACATGGTGGCCCTCACCACCGCCCAGGTCGCTGCGCTGAACTCGGCCCAGGTCGCCGCGCTGTCCACCGACCAGCTCTCGTCCATCGAGGCGGCCGACCTCAAGGCCCTGTCCACAACGGCGCTGCGCGCCCTGTCCAGCGCTCAGATCGACGGCCTCACCAGCGACCAGCTGCGCGCCCTCACCAGCGCCCAGCTCAACGCGCTGACCACCAACCCGCAGGTCATCGGGCTGACCACCGACGACCTGAACGTGCTGACCACGGACCAGATCGCCCGTCTGTCGACCTCGCAGATCCAGGCGCTGACGACCAGCCAGCTCTCCAGCCTCACCACCGACAACCTCAACGCGATGGGCTCGGCCCAGTTCGCCACGCTGTCCTCGGCCCAGTTCGGCGCGCTGACGACCGATCAGCTGTCCAAGCTGGAGACGGCCGACCTGCGCTCGGTGACCACCAATGC
>NZ_JBWKUV010000032.1:0-1074 GCF_059421025.1 Roseateles sp. GW821-FHT03B02 | reverse complement strand
GCGCACCCACCTGGACGGAACTCAGCGCGGCGAACTGGGCGGTGCCCAGCGCGTTGAGGTTGTCGGTGGCGAGGTTGGCGAGCTGGGTGCTCGTCAGCGCCTGCACCTGGGTGGACGACAGGTTGCCGAACTGGCTGCTGGTGAGGCTGTTCAGATCAGCCGTGCCGAGCGTGGAGATCTGCGCGGTGGTCAGGCTGTTGACCTGGCCGCTGCTCAGCGCACGCAGCTGATCGCTGGTGAAGGCATCGAGCTGGGCGGACGTGAGGTTGCGCAGGGCCGCGGTGGAGATGGACTTGATGTCGCCCGTCTCGATGGCGGCCAGCTGTGCGGTGGACAGGCTGCCGACCTGATCCGAACCCAGCGCCGCGACCTGGGACGAGGTGAGGGCGACCATGTCGCCGGTCGTCAGGCCCTTGAGCTGGGCGGTGCCCAGCGCGCCGATCTGCGCGGTGGTCATGGAACCGACGGCGTCGCTGGCGAGCGCGCCGATTTGATCGGACGACAGGCCACCCAGTGCCGCGGTGGTGACGCCGCGCAGGTCGGCGGTTTCGAGCTTGGCGAGCTGACCGGTGGTCAGGGCGCCGAACTGGCTCGACGACAGCGCTGCAAACTGGGCCGAGCCCATCGCGTTGAGGTTGTCCGTCGTCAGGTTGCCCAGCTGGGTGGTTGTCAGGGCCTTGATCTGGGCTGTCGACAGGCTCGCGATCTGGCCCGTCGTCAGCACGTTCAGGTCGGCCGTGGACAGACTGATGACCTGCGGCGTGGTGGTCAGCGCGTTGAGCTGGGTGGAGGTCAGCGCCCGCAGCTGGTCGCTGGTGAGGGCGTCGAGCTGGTCGGTGGACAGGTTGCGCAGAGCGCTGGTCGAGATGGCCTTGACGTCGCCGGTTTCGATGGCGGCGATCTGTGCCGTAGACAGCGCACCGGCCTGGGCCGAGTTCAGCGTGCCCACCTGGGCGGAGGTGAGGGCGACCATGTCGCCGGTCGTCAGGCCCTTGATCTGGCCGGTGCTCAGCGCGCCGATCTGCGCGGTGGACATCGAGCCGACGGCATCGCTGGCGAGCGCGCCGACCTGGT
>NZ_JBWKUV010000031.1:0-1082 GCF_059421025.1 Roseateles sp. GW821-FHT03B02 | reverse complement strand
ATGGCTCTTTGCCCGTTAAGTAGTGACGGGCTCACGCCATGAGCCAGTGGCCGGGCATCGTGACAGGCATACGGCGGCAAGCCGGGTGCTCTGGAGAAGGCGATGCAGGAACGAGACTGGAAGCTGTGGCTGAAGCGGTTGCACGAGCTGAGCCCTCAGCAGCGCCAGGCGCTGGTGGCGCAACTGCGCACGCCGGACGAGCGTGAGCGGGTGCTGGCGCAGATTGACCTGGCGAGCGAGGTCAAGCCGAAGTGCCCGCATTGCGACGCAGGACGGGTAGTGCGTAACGGACAGGCCGATGGTCTGCAGCGCTACAAGTGTCGAGGCTGCGGCAAGACCTTCAATGCCTTGACGGCCACACCGCTGGCACGACTGCGTCAGCGGCACAAGTGGCTGGCGCAGGCACGGGTGCTCGACGAGGGGCTGAGCGTGCACCAGGCGGCCCAGCGCCTGCAGGTAGCGCCCAGCACCGCGTTCCGCTGGCGCCACCGCTTCCTCAGCCTGGCGCAACAGGCCAAGTCGGCGCTGCTCAGCGGCATCGCCGAGGCAGATGAGACCTTCATCCTGCGCTCGTCCAAGGGCCAACGGGTGAGCGGGCGCAAGCCTCGGCGCCGTGGCGGTCATGCCAGCACCCGGGGCACCAGCGACGACCACGTTCCCGTGCTGGTGGCCCGGGACCGCTCAGGTGGCAGCACCGACTTCATCCTCGGGCGAGCCTCCAAGCGCGAAATCCTGGCCTCGCTCGCCACCGTGCTCGCCCCGGATGCCGTGCTGTGCACCGATGGCAGCTCCGCCATGGCCACGGCCGCCATCGCGATGGGCATCGAGCACCACGCCTTGAACATGAGCACCGGCTCTCGCGTGCGCGGGGCCTGGCACATCCAAAACGTCAACGCCTACCACTCGCGGCTCAAGGGCTGGCTGCGCCGCTTCCGCGGCGTGGCGACCAGCTACCTGCACCACTACCTCGGCTGGTTTCGTGTCGTGGACCGCTGTGCTCCCGCCCACCTCCCTCCGGAACAACTCCTCAGCCTCTCCCTTGGACGATTCGCTCATCCATAGGCAACGCGCAAAGAGCCAAA
>NZ_JBWKUV010000030.1:0-1506 GCF_059421025.1 Roseateles sp. GW821-FHT03B02 | reverse complement strand
GTCTACAGGGACTTCCCAGTTGATCAAGCAGGTTGATTCGGACCGTTTTCAATAGGCGCCTTTGCTGTTTTCCTCAAGACCTGAGTTCGGGTTCGATGCAGCGTCACAGAGAACAGACTGCACATCTACAGGCGGCCTTGTTGCACTCGGGTTTCGGTGCGGGCCCAGATACCAACCGCTCAGCAGGGCTCCATTCGTTCGCCGCCGTCGCCACCATGGGCGCGGCACCCGGTTAGTCGAGCTTGCCTGCTGCCGGTCTGACCTGTGTGATGCATCTTCGAACGCACGTCTACGGGAAGAACTTGTTCGTTGGGTAGGGGGTTTTCAGGCCGGCGTCTCGACCGGTAGCGCCAGCAGCTCACCTGGCTTGACCGACACGTGGTTCGGGTCGAACAGGCGTCCCTTGGCCAGCAGCGCCCAGACGATGCGGGCGTTCTTGTTGGCCAGGGCCACCACGGCCTTCTGCCAACCCACGCGCGCCAGCAACTGCACGAGCCACTGCGAGATCTTGTCGCTGCGTTTGTGGGCGGTCATGACGGCGGACTTGGCGCCTTGGATCAGCAGCGTGCGCAGGTAGTCGTCGCCGCGTTTGGTGATGCGCCCCAGCACCGTCTTGCCGCCGCTGGAGTTCTGCCGGGGCACCAGGCCCAGCCACGAGCCGAATTGCGCGCCGTTCTTGAACTGCTTGAAGTCGCCCACGGTGGCCACCAGCGCTGACGCCGTCACCGGACCGATGCCGGCGAGTTGGGCTGCAGCCTTGGCTTGCTCGTCCGAACGGACGTGCGCCGTGATGCGTTCGTCGCAGCTGGCGATGTGGCATTCCAGCTCGATCCAGTGCAGCCGGGCTTCCTGCAGCGCCAGGCGTGCGATGCCCGGCAGCTCGTTGCTCGCGTCTTCCAGCACGTCAGCCAGGCCCAGGCGCAGCGCCTCGGGGCTTTGCGCGAAGACGATGCCGAACTCGGTGAGCAGGCCGCGGATGCGGTTGATGCAGGCGGTGCGGTCTTCCTTGTAGCCCTCGCGCAGCCGGTGAATGGCCAGTAGGGCTTGCTGGGCGGGCGTCTTCACCGGCACGAAGCGCATGTGAGGCCGACCTGCGGCCTCGCAGATTGCGGCGGCGTCCGCCGCATCGTTCTTGCCGCCCTTGCCGGCCATGCGGTAGGGCGTGACGAAATGGCCGGCGATCAGGCGCGCATCCAGACCGAAGCCGCACAGCTTGCGCGCCCAGTGATGGGCGCCGCCGCAGGCCTCCATGGCGACCAGGCAGCCGGCGGGCAACTGCACGCACCAAGCGGCAAACTTGTCGGCGGGCAGTGCCTTGGCGGCAACCACACGGCCGGTCGCATCGACAGCGTGGACCTGGATCACGCGCTTGGCCAGATCGACCCAAACTCGGGTAATCTCGTTCATGGGCTTCCCCTTTCACAGGCTTGCAGATTGACGATTCGCACCATCAATCTTGGCGCCTCGACGCCGTTAGCCAGAAGGTGGGAAGTCCCTTCGTATTCG
>NZ_JBWKUV010000029.1:0-2531 GCF_059421025.1 Roseateles sp. GW821-FHT03B02 | reverse complement strand
CGTTTAGGTTTGTTCGACACCTGCCCGCGCGGCAAGCTAATGGCGCGAACGACGCCGAGTAGAGGGCAGGTGTTGGACAAGCCTCGAGGGAGGAAACCGCGGCGCACGTGGTGGTGTCGCTCGAAGCTATGGCGATTGCAGGCGCGCGGCAGCGCAGTGATGCCTGTCTCGCCGGACGCACAGACGCGTGGCGACGGCGCGAGCGGCTGCGATGCCGCATGAGATGGCGCTCAACGGGCGTCGGCAAGCCCAAGAATCCGATGGCGTTGAGTGCCAGGCACGAAGCGGCCATGCCGACGCACGTGGCGTCGACGAGTAGATGCTGTGAAGGGCGCAGGCGCTCATGGCCGGACGGCCTGTTGGGGAGGCGCGCGAATCGGCTCGCCGCGCAGGAAGGTCTGCACGACGAACATGGCGTGACCACAGTGCGGACAGACGAAGGCCGGTCGCACGTCGGCTGGGGAGCTTTCGGGCGGCAGTGCCTGCGGTGGAACCTGCAGCAGTTGGCGCACCAATGCCAGGCTGGCGCTGCGGCTGCAGTTGGCCAGCAACCCGTAGTGCCGGATGCGATGGAAGCCGCCGGGCAGCACATGCAGCAGGAAGCGGCGCATGAACTCGTCTGCGTCGAGCGTCATGGTCTTGTAGCGTGTGCGCCCCTTGACGCGGTAGTCCTTCCAACGGAAGGTCACTCCGCGTTGGTCCAGCGAGACGAGCCGGCTGTTGGAGATGGCGACCCGGTGCGTGTAGCGCGACAGGTAGGCCAGCACCGCCTCGGGGCCGGCGAACGGTCGCTTGGCGTAGACCACCCACTCGCATTGGCGCAGCGGCACGAGCCAGCGCGCGAAGGCCTCGGCGTCGGCCAGCGATGCGTGTTCGCCGAAGAACTGCAGCCGGCCTTCATGGTGGGCCAGCTGCAGCGCTTCGAGGAAGCGCCGCCGGAACAGCCGCGACAGCACCCGCACCGGCAGGAAGAACCCGCGTCGACACGCGATCCAGCGCTCACCATCGGGCGCCAGACCGCCGCCGGGCACGATGCCGTGCACGTGCGGATGGTGGGTCAGCGCCGAACCCCAGGTGTGCAGCACCAGCGTCACGCCCAGCCGCGCGCCCAGGTGCTTGGGGTCTCCGCCGATGGTCAGCAGGGTCTCGGCAGCGAGATCGAACAGCAGGCCATAGACAACCGCCTTGTTGGTATAGGCCATCTCGGCGATAGGCGCCGGCAGCGTGAACACCACGTGGTAATACTCGACCGGCAGCAGATCGGCGCTGCGGGCCTCAAGCCAGCGCTGCGCCGCGCTGGCCTGGCACTTCGGGCAATGCCGGTTGCGGCAGGAGTTGTAGCTGACCTGATCGGCGCCGCAGCCATCGCAGCGCAAGACGTGTCCACCCAGTGCCGCGCTGCGGCACTGTTCGATGGCCGACATGACCTTGAGCTGGCCCAGGCTCAGATGGCCGCGCTGGGCCTGGCGCCACGCAGGTCCATGGAGGCGGAAGATGTCGGCGACTTCCAGGGCGGCGTGCCCCACGGCAGCCGCGCTATGGCGACGGCAGCGTCTCCAGCGGGCTGATCACGGCGCGCAGCACCTCGGTGGCGACATGGGTGTACAGCGCGGTGGTCTCCAGCCGCTTGTGGCCCAGCAGCACCTGGATCACCCGGATGTCGACCTTCTGCTCCAGCAGATGAGTCGCGAAGCTGTGGCGCAGCGTGTGCATCGACACGCGCTTGTCGATGTGGGCGGCATCGGCGGCCAGGTGGATGGCACGGTTGAGCTGGCGGGTGGACAGCTGGTCCATGGGGTTGAGTCCAGGGAATAGCCAGCCGCCAGGCAGCATCTTGCCCTGCGCATGGCCCACCCGCCACCACGCGCGCAGCCGCTCGAGCAGCACGGGCGAGAGCAGCGCATAGCGATCCTTGCGACCCTTGCCTTGCTCCACGCGCAACGTCATGCGCTCGCTGTCGATGTCGGTCACCTTCAGCGCACAGACCTCGGCGGCGCGCAGCCCGGCCCCATAGGCCACCGACAGCGCCGCCTGGTACTTCGGGTTCGGCGCAGCGGCGATCAGCCGAGCGACCTCGTCGCAGCTGAGCACCACAGGCAGCGGGCGAGGTTGATGCACGGGCTGCACCATCACCAACAGCTCGGCATGGCCCAGCGTCACGTCGAAGAAGAACTTCAGGCCGCTGAGCGTGGCGTTGATGGTCGGCGGGGCGGTGCCGGTGTCGACCATGTGGAGCTGGAAGGCACGCAGCTCCTCGGCGGTGGCGGTGTCAGGCGAGCGCCTGAGGAAGGCGGCGAGCCTGCGCACGGCGCGGATGTAGTGGGTCTGCGTCTTGCCGTCGAACTTGCGCATGCGCATGTCGTCGATCATGCGTTGGCGCAGTGGGGAAACGTTGGTCGTCAATGAGCTCATGGTTCAGCTCCAGTCGAAGAGCGAGGCAGATCGCCTCGCCCTCCAACTTGGCAGAGCCAGAAACCCTACGAGCAATCATGGTGGTGCCGGAGCGGCTACCGCGCGAGCGGTTTAGTCCA
>NZ_JBWKUV010000028.1:0-2615 GCF_059421025.1 Roseateles sp. GW821-FHT03B02 | reverse complement strand
CGTGAGCGTCCAGCCGCTCCACCTTGACTCGGTCTGGAAGCGGCGCTATCTCGCCGCAGAGGCGGATCCGACGAAGGCGATGCACTCCACGAGGTTGAGCGTGGCTAGTACCAAGTACTTCTCAGCCTCGGTACGCACAGCCCAGAGGTCGTGGTCGCCGAGATAGCCGTAGGCGAACGCGAGCAGGTTGCGCTCGGGATGCTCGTCACAGAACTTCTGGACGATCTGGGCGACCAACTCAGGCGCGAGCCCCTCGTTGAAGCGCGCACGGGCTGTCAGGCGCTGCAGGCATCCCTCTTGGATGTCCTCAGTGACGACGCGCCACTGGTGACCGCTGAGCTTCATCGCTTGGAACGTGACCAGCAAGACGTGTATCGCCACATCCAACTGCTCCATGGCCACTCCCATGCGTGGCAGCACCAAGATCGACGCGAGCAGTGTGGGCTGCTCCTTGAAGATCTCGTCGGTCAGCGCCACCTTCTGCTCCAGGCTCATCCGCTGGACGGCACGCTGGGCCTGCACGATCACGGGCAGATTGATCCGTTCCATTGTCAGGTGGGCCGCCAGCGGTGCGGCAGCAGTTCTTCGAGCCGGTGGCTCGGGTGTGAGTGGATGCGCGCCAGCACATCGCGCAAATAGGCCCACGGATCCAGGCCATTGAGCTTGGCCGACTGCACCAGGCTCATCACCACCGCCGCACGCTGGCCGGCCAAGGCGCTGCCGGCGAACAGCCAGTTCTTCGCTCCGAGCTTCCAGGGCTTGATCTGGCGCTCAATGAGGTTGTTGTCGATGACCACGGCCCCGTCGTCCAGGTGTAGCGTGAGTGCCGGCCAGGCGTTCAGGCTGTAGTCGATCGCCTCGGCGATCTTGCTGCCATCGAGCACCTGCGTGCGCTGCAGCTTCAGCCACACCTGGAGTTCCTCCCACAGCGGCCGACTCACCGCCTGGCGTGCCTGGCGGCGCTCGTCGTGGGACATCTCGCCGAAGGCGCCTTCGGCACGGTAGATCCGTGCCCAGCGCTGCATGGCCTCGGCGGCCACGGCGCTGGCGCTGTGCTCACCGCGGCTGAGCTCCTCGAAGCGACGACGGGCATGCGCGGCACATGCCGCCGACTTGCGCTGCGGGTAGAGCTTGGCGTCCAGCACGGCGTTGTAAGCCGCGTACTGGTCCGTGATGAGGATGCCCTGCCAGGCAGGATCCGGCGCTGGTGGCCCCTTGCCACCGAGGAAGGCGAGCGGGTACTGCGATCCACGACCCAGGCAGAACTCGTAGATCACGCCTGGGTGTGGGTCGTGATGGCTGCGCGCCCAGGCCCAGACGTAGGCCTTCTTCGTCTTGCCTGCGCCGGGGTCCAGCAGTGGCACCGGCGTCTCATCGGCATGCAGCACCCGGCAGCCCAGGATGAAGGATCGGTGCAGCTCGTACAGCGGCTCCAGGCTGGCACCGCCCGCGCCGCCCCAGCTGGCCAGCGTGGAGCGCGGCGTGTGCACGCCCGAGCGCGCGTTGATCGGCTCCTGGCGGTAGTACGGCAGGTGATCGACGAAGCGGCTGATCAGTGTGTGGGCCACCAGCCCGGCCGCTGGGATGCCGCCGTCGACGACGTCGGGCTCGGCCGGCTCCTGGCGCAACAGCTGGCAGCACCGGCAGGCCCACTTGCCGTAGATGTGCCGGTGCACGAAGAACTTCGCCGGAATGATGTCCAGCTTCTCGCTGACGTCCTCGCCGATGCGCTGCATGGGCTGCCCGCAATCGGTGTTCGGGCAGTGGGTGTCCTCGGGCTCGTGGCGGTGCTCCACGCGTTCCAGGTGTTCGGGAAGCGTCTGGCGGCGCGGTTGGCGCCGTGGTGCCTTGGGTGTCTTGGGAACCTCAGGCATGCCGTCCTGCAGCGCGGCCAACTTCGCGCGCAGGCTGGCCTCGTCCTCGGCGAGCACTTCGGCGAAGAGCAGCCGCTGCGCGGCGGTCATGGCCTCGGTCCTGGCGTCGAACTGCCAGCGGCGCAGCCGGGCAAGTTCGAAGTTGAGCTTGTCGATCTTGGCTTGCGCCAGCGTGAGCTCACGGCCACGCCGGGCCAGCTCCTGCGCATCGGCCGCAGCCTGTTGCTGCAGTCGCTCGATCAGCGCGAGCACCTCTGAGGGCAAGCTCGTCAGGTCGGGGGAGGCGGCAACTGCACCGGGCATGCGCAGCATGGTGCCGCATCGAACATCAGCCGGACATTGGCGATTGCGTTGTCAACCGCCGAGCGGGTCAGGTGCGGCGGATCGTGGCCAGTTCACCCAAGCGTTGCCAGGGCAGTCCGAGGGTCAGTGCTTCGAATTGCTGTGCGCTCAGCTGCAAGGCCGGTGTCGCCGAGCTTGCCTCGGCCGCGTGCCAGACGAAGCGGCCGGCATGCAGCCGACGCGTGGCGCACCACACCCCGAAGCCGTCATGTACGAGCAGCTTCAGGCGGCTGGCCCTTGCATTGGCGAACAGGTAGCCGTGGTGGGCGCGGGCCTCGCCAAGCGTGTTGACCACCACCGACAGCAACCGATCGGCGCCGGCGCGCATGTCCTGCGGCTGGCTGCACAGCCAGAGGGCGTCGATCCTGATCATGGGCTGGTCAGTCCTTCAGGGCCACG
>NZ_JBWKUV010000027.1:0-2775 GCF_059421025.1 Roseateles sp. GW821-FHT03B02 | reverse complement strand
TGGTGTCAGCGATCGGCATAAACCGGCCACCTGAGGATCGGCATATACCGGCCAGCTGAGCCGGTAGACAACGGCGACCAGGATCGGCATTTACCGGCCAGCACGTGATCGGCATTTACCGGCCAGTGCAGGATCGGCATATACCGGCCACTGCGTGATCGGCGTTTACCGGCCAGTCGCTGGCCGAGAGGGCGTCTCGAGTCTTCAACCACCCCACCGCTACCGTCCCAGGCTTTCATTGCCTGGAGGGCTGGCTGGTGGGTCGCAGAAGGATCGAGATGTTCCAGTACCGACAAGTTCTCGTGCGGCTGCGCGCGGGCGACACGGCGCGCGAGATCGCGCGCAGCGGCCTGCTCGGCCGCGACAAGATCACCGAGCTGGTGAGGGTGGCCCAGGCCCATGCCTGGCTCGATGTCGCCGCTGAGTTGCCCGACGACGCGACCATCGTCACGGCACTGACGCCGCCCAAGCGCGCCGCCTCCACCGTCTCCAGCCTCGAGCCGCTGCGTGAAGTTGTGCAGCGCTGGTTTGCCGCCGGCGTGCAAGGCAGCGCGATCCACGCCGCGCTCAAGCGCGAACACGGCTTCACCGGCAGCTACTCGGCGGTGCGGCGCATGCTGCAAGGCATGCAGGCGGCGCGGCCGCCCGAGGTGACGGTGCGCCTGTCGTTCGCGCCCGGCGAGGCCGTGCAGGTCGACTTCGGCGCCGGCCCCGTGCTCCCCCACCCGGACGGCAAGCCCCGGCGCACCTGGGCCTTCGTGATGACGCTGGCCCACAGCCGCCACCAGTACGTCGAGTTCGTCTGGGACCAGACCGTGGCGACCTGGCTGGGCTGCCACCGCCGGGCCTTCGAGTGGTTCGACGGCGTGCCCGAGCGCGTCATCGTCGACAACGCCAAGTGCGCCATCGTGAAGGCCTGCCGGCACGACCCGCTCGTGCAGCGCGCCTACGCTGAGTGCGCCGAGGGTTACGGCTTCCGAATCGAGGCCTGCCCGCCGCACGACCCGCAGAAGAAGGGCATCGTCGAGTCTGGCGTGAAGTACGTCAAAGGCAACTTCCTGCCCACGCGGCGCTTCCGCGACCTGGCCGACCTCAACGCGCAGGTCCGCACCTGGGTGCTGGACGAAGCGGGGCAGCGCCGGCATGGCACGACGTTGCAGCAGCCGCTGGTGCTGTTCGCGCTCGAGCGCCCGCTCATGCGCCGGCTGCCCGCCATCGCGCCCGACCTGGGCACCTGGCAGCGCGTGAGCGTGCACCGGGACTGCCATGTCCAGTTCGATCGAGCCTTCTACTCTGCGCCCTTCACCCACGTGGGCCAGGAGCTGTGGCTGCGCGCCACCGACAACGTGGTGGTGCTGTACGAGGACTACCGACATCTGGCGTCGCACCTGCGCGCCCAGCGCCCGGGTCAGCGCATGACCCAGCGCGACCACTTGCCGCCGCAGGCACGAGCCTTCTTCGCCCGCGACAAGGCCTGGTGCCTCAGTCGCGCCGCCGACGTCGGGCCCCGTTGCGCGGAACTCGTCGAGCGCCTGCTGGCCGATCGCGTCAGCGAACGCCTCCGAGCGGCCCAGGGCGTGCTCGCGCTGGGCACACGCTACGGCCACCTGCGACTGGAGACGGCCTGCGATCGCGCACTGACGCACGACAGTGCCCACTACCGCACCGTCAAGACCATCCTGGCCACCGACGCCGACCTGCAACCCACGGCCGTGCCCGACACGCCAGCGGCCTACGGCAATGCCCGCTTCACGCGGGCTGCCGCCGAGCTCTTCGACGGCGAAGGCACGCGGCACTGAACCCTGCCTCGCGCGATGCGGCCGGCGGGGCCGTGGACGCGCGCGCGGGGCCTCTTCGAGATGCCACGGCCTCAACCAAGGAATCCCCATGAACACCAATCCCATCCCCGAGCTCACGCCGCAGCTGAAGATGCTGCGCCTGTCGGGCATCCTCGACTCGCTGGAGGCCCGCAACCGCCAGGCCATCGAGGGCAAGCTGGCCTACACCGAGTTCCTCGCCATGCTCATCGGCGACGAGGTCGCGCGGCGCGAGAACAAGAAGCTCTCGATGCGGCTGCGCCGGGCGCAGTTCCGCACGAGCAAGACGCTGGAGCAGTTCGACTTCGAGCGGCTGCCGCGGCTAAACCGCGCGCTCGTGGCGGACCTGGCCGCCGGGCGCTACCTCAGCGAGAAGTCGCCCGTGCTCATCGTCGGACCGTCGGGCATCGGCAAGTCGCACCTGGCGCAGGCGCTCGGGCACTGCGCGGTGCGCCAGGGCGTCGACGTGGTCTTTTCCACCTGCACGGCGCTCACCCAGAGTCTGAACGCGGCGCGGGCCACCGGCGCCTACGAGCGCCGGCTCGCCACGCTGGCTCGCGTGCCGTTGCTGATCATTGACGACTTCGGGCTCAAGCCGCTTCGCGCGCCCGCGGACGAAGACCTGCACGACCTCATCGCCGAGCGCTATGAGCAGGCGGCCACCATCGTGACGAGCAACCTGGACTTCGCCGAGTGGGACCAGGCCTTCGCCACGAACCGACTGCTCGCCTCGGCGACGCTGGACCGGCTGCGCCACAACGCCTACTGCCTGGAACTGGACGGGCGCAGCTACCGTGATCCGAAGGTGCCGCCGACGTCGAAAAAGGGGGGATCGAAGGGCCCTGAAAACGCAGCAAAATGAAGGCCCCTACGGGGTCGTTCGAGACGCCCCTCGGCTCAGGCTCAAGTGGCCGGTAAATGCCGATCGCAAGTGGCCGGATTACGCCGATCAATGACA
>NZ_JBWKUV010000026.1:0-3565 GCF_059421025.1 Roseateles sp. GW821-FHT03B02 | reverse complement strand
AGCTCCCGCTGATTCTAGCCGGCCACGCTTAGTCGGACAGCTCCCTTGCCATTCTGCGGGCCGAAGCTCAGCGTCGCTGTGTGCGCTGCTTCACGAGCTCAACTTTCGAGCTGACTAGTGCTGGCCGCGTCGTGATACCTTTTAGCCTTTCCTTGGGAGAGGCTAACTTGAAGATTGTAGAAACGCGCACCCTCATTTCCAAAGGGGCATACGCGACGTCTGGCGAGTGGACAGAACTGAAGTCGGAGATAGAAGCTGCCGTCCGCGGCGCGGTCTGGCCTCCGGGTGGCAGCGACTTCGCGATCCACCCGCAAAGCGGCAAGAAGTCGGGTGAAGGGAACGGTGTCAAGCCGCTGAAGACCGAGACAGTGCAGGCACTCACCAACGGAGGGCTCGACTACGGCAAGCGAGTAAAGCTCTCGCAGCCGCCGAAGACTGGCGAATGGGTCTCTGAGGTGCCGTGGCCATCCGAAGGAGGCGGTCCCAAAGCAGGCAACATGGATGTTGCGTTTTTCGGCACGAGCGGGAAAGTCTGCTTGGAATGGGAGACGGGCAACATCTCGTCAAGTCATCGCTCGCTCAACAAGATGTGCATGGGCTTGATGAACGGAACAATCAAAGCCGGAGTGCTGGTTGTTCCCTCGAAGCAACTCGCCCAGTACCTCACTGACCGTGTTGGGAACATCGGCGAGCTTGAGCCATACATGAAGTTCTGGGGCAGTGCAGCGGTCGAAGAGGGCGTGCTTGAGATCGTGGTAATCGAGCACGATCGAACTGACGTCAACGTCCCCAAGATTCCTAAGGGAACCGACGGTCGCGCCAAAGGCTAGCTAGTCGAGATCGACCACGTCAGAGTTGCGGTGGAGGTAGAGATCGCCTTCCAATCGCTCTTTGATTACTGGCGCAAAGTCGATGTCGGTTCCGAGCCAATTCCTATGCTTGGCTTCGCAGACTGCGAATGTCGTCCCACTTCCACCAAACGGATCGAGCACCAAATCCCCGGGCACGGTAGATATTTCGACTACGCGATCCAGGATTTTCGACGACAGAGCATTCGCCTTGCGATCGTCTGACTTGTACTTTTGATGCCGCACCGGTGGAATATCCATCCAGATGTCCGTGAGGTTGACGCCTTTCGGATTCATCGCCTTGCGATGCCCACCGTAGTCCTTAATTTCTCGATTGCAGTGCCGACACAACTCAATGGGCGTGCGGAGCTTTCTGAATGTCTTGGGCTTGCCCTTGGTGAAATAAAGCAAGCTGTAGTGTGCTGGGTAAAGCTTCCTTTGAATAGGCAACCCAAGTTTCAGGCTGACGGCGATCCAATGCCGGAATTCCAAGCCGATTTCCGACATATATGCGCCAAGCAGGACATTCCACTTGGGAATGTTATAGAGGAAAAACGCTCCGCCTGGCTTTAGGGTTCTTGCGGCTTCTGAGATCCAGGTCTTACACCAAGCAAGGTATTCCTCTTCTGTCAGATTGTCGTTAGACTTTGCACCATATTCCTTCTTGAGGTTGAAGGGTGGATCGGCGAACACAGTGTCCACCACACCGGTGTTAATCTGCCTTAGGAAGGTGTTGCAGTCCTCCGCATACACGGCGCCATGCTGCGAGCGGAAATAGGGTTGTACAGAGGGTTTCCCTACAACAAACGGGCTCTCGTCAAAAATAAACTGCTCTCGTTTCAATTGAGCTCTCGTTGAATTGCGGCTTGTAAAATTTGCCCGAAGACTGGCGTCGATCAATTTTAGATTCGAGTTGCGTGCAAGGGCAAATGCCATTTACACGCCTCGATTTCGACGTCAACTCCAACGTGGCCGCAAACCGTATACGGATTGGAGATGCGCCATCATCCCTTTGTCGGTTGCCGAGACCAGGTGGGCAATAAATCTATCCACAGTCATTAGCACTTTGGCACTTAGAATGCCCGGCATACCTCGATCTCTCACCCAACTTATGTCGGTGGGCACTGGCAGGCCATGCGCAAAGCTATGCCTGACACGCAATATTTCATCCAATCGCGTGCGTGTCTGAACACCAGGCAGCCTGCCTTTTGGCCAATGCCAGTCATTGATTGGATCGTAACCCGTGTGGCTTATTAGAAGCTCACGGGCATTATTGGCGTTCGGTGTATTAAATCGCTTAACTTCGCCCTCCGTAAGCCTCGTAAGCAAGGCCAGCACGGCTGACAACCGTGCGTGTGCGGGGTCAGCAATCTCCGATTGCACTTCGCGAACCAATCGCTCCAGGTACGCTTCCCATGCTGCCACCAGCATGGCCAAAGCGGCGTGCAAGCAAGATGCTCGATGCGCCGCGTAATCCGATTTACGCGCAGTACGAACGTTAGCCGCGCGAATAAGCAGCAAAGCACGCGCCCGTGCTTTAACGAAATCGGATGCCGCCCTCGATGGCATTAGAGCCGTTCAACGAAGGTTCTAAGTGCACTGGTATAACGATTCAGCGGATCTTGATTTACCTGCACACGATCGCCAGCTACGTCATGCGGACCAGCCTTCAATCTATGAATTGGAACTCCGTTCGCTGCCGCGACGATCGACGCGCCATGATAATCAGGAATATTGACTACTTCGGAACTGGGCAGCTTGGTTGGAAAGCAAAACAATGAACGATGTTTTTTATGTATGCCATCGACAGTTGCTTTGATTGCTTTACTGAGTGCTTCAAAGGCTTTGCTAGGCTTGCCGTCGTAAAGGGTCTGACGGTTGCTAACCAGGGTGTGTACTTTTGGAATATTGACGTGCTCGTCCCTCGCCTTCTGAGCGAAACTTAGTTTGGCATAACTTCCCATGGTCGAATCGCCAACCCCATACAGTAGAGCGATAACGTTTTCTATGCCGCGCCGAGAGCTGTCATCAGCCGTGTACGGAATGATTAATGATTCCGAGGCTGCAAGTGCAAGCTGCGTATACACGGCAAAGCTGGGATTGCAATCTATAACAAACGTTGCGTCCCGCTCTCCAGAATGATCTTCCAGCGCTATGCACAGATCTCGAATCCAGTTCTGAGTTTTGGCCCAAGCGTCTCCTGGCAGCATTAGTTGCGATGTTTGTCTAATGGGTTCCGCCAAAATCTCCAGAAGGTTATCCCCGCAGATAAGAAATAGATTCTTAGGGATATAGGCATTGAACTTCGATGGATGGGAAATGAATCTATCAATTTCCCCAATCATTCGAAAAGGTGAGCTCAGTCGTTCCTCAAGATAGCCAGCCACAGTCCTTCTAGGAACATCGCTGAGCATCTTTGCCATTGGCTTTGGGCTAGTCCGAATGCCTCCCAGCAACGTTTCTGAAACGTTTGCCTGCGGACAGAGGTCAATGACATAGACATCCATTTCCGGATGGCGATGCGCGTATTCGCACGCGGCTATAAAGCAAAGGAAGCTTTTGCCAACACCGCCCTTGTTGTTCCAGAAGGAATATGAGTTCAAGTTCTGTCCTCGTTCATGTGGGGGTGGCACATCGTTTTCTTACGACAAGTCGCCTGGTGCTCGGAGTGTCCACGGCTCGTGAAGTGGCGACACCAACGATACAATGCCTCTAAC
>NZ_JBWKUV010000025.1:0-5749 GCF_059421025.1 Roseateles sp. GW821-FHT03B02 | reverse complement strand
AAAGAAATTTTCAAAAATACTTGACGACGAAGCAAAAAGCAGATTAGAATCTCGCTTCTTTGCTGCTGACGACAAAACGACGTCAGCGACGCAAACAAAGAGTTTAGGCTCCGAAGTTTGCGATGTTCTTTAAGAATTCACAGCCGATAAGCGTGGGCGTTTGAAGTGAAGTGATGTTGTCAGGTGACTGATGACGGTCCTTCGGACTTTAAACGCTCACGGAAAGAGAATGAAGCTATGCAAATAGTCTTTGTTCGATTCCGTTGAGTAAATTCAAGATCGAACTGTAGAGTTTGATCCTGGCTCAGATTGAACGCTGGCGGCATGCCTTACACATGCAAGTCGAACGGTAACAGGTTAAGCTGACGAGTGGCGAACGGGTGAGTAATATATCGGAACGTGCCCAGTCGTGGGGGATAACTGCTCGAAAGAGCAGCTAATACCGCATACGACCTGAGGGTGAAAGCGGGGGATCGCAAGACCTCGCGCGATTGGAGCGGCCGATATCAGATTAGGTAGTTGGTGGGGTAAAGGCCCACCAAGCCAACGATCTGTAGCTGGTCTGAGAGGACGACCAGCCACACTGGGACTGAGACACGGCCCAGACTCCTACGGGAGGCAGCAGTGGGGAATTTTGGACAATGGGCGCAAGCCTGATCCAGCCATGCCGCGTGCGGGAAGAAGGCCTTCGGGTTGTAAACCGCTTTTGTCAGGGAAGAAAAGGTTCTGGTTAATACCTGGGACTCATGACGGTACCTGAAGAATAAGCACCGGCTAACTACGTGCCAGCAGCCGCGGTAATACGTAGGGTGCAAGCGTTAATCGGAATTACTGGGCGTAAAGCGTGCGCAGGCGGTTATGCAAGACAGAGGTGAAATCCCCGGGCTCAACCTGGGAACTGCCTTTGTGACTGCATAGCTAGAGTACGGTAGAGGGGGATGGAATTCCGCGTGTAGCAGTGAAATGCGTAGATATGCGGAGGAACACCGATGGCGAAGGCAATCCCCTGGACCTGTACTGACGCTCATGCACGAAAGCGTGGGGAGCAAACAGGATTAGATACCCTGGTAGTCCACGCCCTAAACGATGTCAACTGGTTGTTGGGAGGGTTTCTTCTCAGTAACGTAGCTAACGCGTGAAGTTGACCGCCTGGGGAGTACGGCCGCAAGGTTGAAACTCAAAGGAATTGACGGGGACCCGCACAAGCGGTGGATGATGTGGTTTAATTCGATGCAACGCGAAAAACCTTACCTACCCTTGACATGTCTGGAATCCTGAAGAGATTTGGGAGTGCTCGAAAGAGAGCCAGAACACAGGTGCTGCATGGCCGTCGTCAGCTCGTGTCGTGAGATGTTGGGTTAAGTCCCGCAACGAGCGCAACCCTTGTCATTAGTTGCTACGAAAGGGCACTCTAATGAGACTGCCGGTGACAAACCGGAGGAAGGTGGGGATGACGTCAGGTCATCATGGCCCTTATGGGTAGGGCTACACACGTCATACAATGGCCGGGACAGAGGGCTGCCAACCCGCGAGGGGGAGCTAATCCCAGAAACCCGGTCGTAGTCCGGATCGTAGTCTGCAACTCGACTGCGTGAAGTCGGAATCGCTAGTAATCGCGGATCAGCTTGCCGCGGTGAATACGTTCCCGGGTCTTGTACACACCGCCCGTCACACCATGGGAGCGGGTTCTGCCAGAAGTAGTTAGCCTAACCGCAAGGAGGGCGATTACCACGGCAGGGTTCGTGACTGGGGTGAAGTCGTAACAAGGTAGCCGTATCGGAAGGTGCGGCTGGATCACCTCCTTTCTAGATAGATCGCGCCTCGTATGTTCTTAGGGACATGCAGAGCAAGATCAAACTAAAGAGCGAAAGCTCAAGCACTTTGCTTTAAGCGCCCACACTTATCGGCTGTCATACAACAGTGAGTGAAATCGCGTGCCTGTGGAGCTGGCCTCAACAAGCCTGGCGATGATGCAGAGCAACGCAAACAAGTTTCGCGTGGGTCTGTAGCTCAGTCGGTTAGAGCACCGTCTTGATAAGGCGGGGGTCGCTGGTTCGAATCCAGCCAGACCCACCACGAGAGATCGGGGGATTAGCTCAGCTGGGAGAGCACCTGCTTTGCAAGCAGGGGGTCGTCGGTTCGATCCCGTCATCCTCCACCAGTTTCACTCATTCAGTTGGTAAACCTTAGCGAATAGCCATGTTCGTTGAGGTTTACCAGCTCTTGGTCCGCAAGGATCGGCTGTTGTTCTTTAACAATTTGTAGAGTCGAATCAGCGTTGTTAGCGGAAAGCGTCTTCTGACGCACCGTGCCGCTAACAATGATTTTGATTGCGTCAAACATAGACTTCAACTAGCAAGAAATTGCTTAGGTATGAAGAACGGCGTAACGCGTGAATACTCAAAAACAGTTTGGATCTAAGGATCTGAATTGAGTCCTTGACGACAGTGCAGTCAGCGCTGTCAAAGTTATAGGGTCAAGTGACTAAGTGCATGTGGTGGATGCCTTGGCGATTACAGGCGACGAAGGACGTGATAGCCTGCGATAAGCTTCGGGGAGCTGGCAAATTAGCTTTGATCCGGAGATTTCCGAATGGGGAAACCCACTCCGCAAGGAGTAACTCTGACTGAATACATAGGTCATTGTGGCGAACCGGGTGAACTGAAACATCTCAGTAGCTCGAGGAAAAGACATCAACCGAGATTCCGAAAGTAGTGGCGAGCGAAATCGGAGTAGCCCTCGCGTTTTAGCAGTTTGCATATCAGAACGGAATGGAAAGTCCGGCCACAGCGGGTGATAGCCCCGTATGAGAAATGTAGATTGTGGAACTAGGCGCGAATAGAGTAGGGCGGGACACGTGAAATCCTGTCTGAATATGGGGGGACCATCCTCCAAGGCTAAATACTCGTAATCGACCGATAGTGAACAAGTACCGTGAGGGAAAGGCGAAAAGAACCCCGGGAGGGGAGTGAAATAGATCCTGAAACCGCATGCATACAAAAAGTCGGAGCCCGCAAGGGTGACGGCGTACCTTTTGTATAATGGGTCAGCGACTTACATTCAGTGGCGAGGTTAACCGAATAGGGAAGCCGTAGAGAAATCGAGTCCGAATAGGGCGAATAGTCGCTGGGTGTAGACCCGAAACCAAGTGATCTATCCATGGCCAGGATGAAGGTACCGTAACAGGTGCTGGAGGTCCGAACCGACTAGTGTTGCAAAACTAGCGGATGAGCTGTGGATAGGGGTGAAAGGCTAAACAAACTTGGAAATAGCTGGTTCTCTCCGAAAACTATTTAGGTAGTGCCTCAAGTATTACCTGCGGGGGTAGAGCACTGTTTAGGCTAGGGGGTCATGGCGACTTACCAAACCTATGCAAACTCCGAATACCGCAGAGTACAGCTTGGGAGACAGAGCACCGGGTGCTAACGTCCGGACTCAAGAGGGAAACAACCCAGACCGCCAGCTAAGGTCCCTAAAATTGGCTAAGTGGGAAACGAAGTGGGAAGGCTAAAACAGTCAGGATGTTGGCTTAGAAGCAGCCATCATTTAAAGAAAGCGTAATAGCTCACTGATCGAGTCGTCCTGCGCGGAAGATGTAACGGGGCTAAGCCAGTTACCGAAGCTGCGGATGTGCAATTTATTGCACGTGGTAGGAGAGCGTTCTGTAAGCCTGTGAAGGTGGGTTGTGAAGCCTGCTGGAGGTATCAGAAGTGCGAATGCTGACATGAGTAGCGTTAAAGGGGGTGAAAAGCCCCCTCGCCGAAAGCGCAAGGTTTCCTACGCAACGTTCATCGGCGTAGGGTGAGTCGGCCCCTAAGGCGAGGCAGAGATGCGTAGCTGATGGAAAACAGGTCAATATTCCTGTACCGATCAATAGTGCGATGTGGGGACGGAGAAGGTTAGCTCAGCCAACTGTTGGATATGTTGGTTCAAGCGTGTAGTCGTGCTCTTTAGGCAAATCCGGAGAGCTTAGATGAGGCGTGATAACGAGTCTGCTTGCAGACGAAGTGAGTGATACCCTGCTTCCAAGAAAAGCCACTAAGCTTCAGCTATTGACGACCGTACCGCAAACCGACACTGGTGCGCGAGATGAGTATTCTAAGGCGCTTGAGAGAACTCTGGAGAAGGAACTCGGCAAATTGACACCGTAACTTCGGAAGAAGGTGTGCCTTTAGTAGGTGAACCATTTACTTGGGGAGCCCAATGAGGCCGCAGAGAATCGGTGGCTGCAACTGTTTATTAAAAACACAGCACTCTGCAAAGACGAAAGTCGACGTATAGGGTGTGACTCCTGCCCGGTGCTGGAAGATTAAATGATGGGGTGCAAGCTCTTGACTGAAGTCCCAGTAAACGGCGGCCGTAACTATAACGGTCCTAAGGTAGCGAAATTCCTTGTCGGGTAAGTTCCGACCTGCACGAATGGAGTAATGATGGCCACACTGTCTCCTCCAGAGACTCAGCGAAGTTGAAATGTTTGTGATGATGCAATCTCCCCGCGGAAAGACGGAAAGACCCCATGAACCTTTACTGTAGCTTTACATTGGACTTTGAACAGATCTGTGTAGGATAGGTGGGAGGCTTTGAAGTAAGGTCGCTAGATCTTATGGAGCCAACGTTGAAATACCACCCTGGTGTGTTTGAGGTTCTAACCTTGTCCCGTTATCCGGGATGGGGACAGTGTATGGTGGGCAGTTTGACTGGGGCGGTCTCCTCCCAAAGTGTAACGGAGGAGTTCGAAGGTACGCTAGTTACGGTCGGAAATCGTGACGATAGTGCATTGGCATAAGCGTGCTTGACTGCGAGACTGACAAGTCGAGCAGGTACGAAAGTAGGACAAAGTGATCCGGTGGTTCTGTATGGAAGGGCCATCGCTCAACGGATAAAAGGTACTCTGGGGATAACAGGCTGATACCGCCCAAGAGTTCATATCGACGGCGGTGTTTGGCACCTCGATGTCGGCTCATCTCATCCTGGGGCTGTAGCCGGTCCCAAGGGTATGGCTGTTCGCCATTTAAAGAGGTACGTGAGCTGGGTTTAAAACGTCGTGAGACAGTTTGGTCCCTATCTTCCGTGGGCGCTGCAAGATTGAGAGAGCCTGCTCCTAGTACGAGAGGACCGGAGTGGACGCACCTCTGGTGTATCGGTTGTCACGCCAGTGGCATTGCCGAGTAGCTAAGTGCGGAAGAGATAACCGCTGAAAGCATCTAAGCGGGAAACTCGTCTCAAGATGAGTCTTGCCGGGGCCTTGAGCCCCCTGAAGGGTCGTTCGAGACCAGGACGTTGATAGGCTGGGTGTGGAAGCGCAGTAATGCGTTAAGCTAACCAGTACTAATTGCCCGTGAGGCTTGACCCTATAACTTTGACTGCCTAATCATTGCGATTGCAGATCAAGGTGGGTATTCAAGTTATGCTGTTCTTCAGAAGTCTGAAGACGCAATCAAAATACTGATTCCGCTGCATGTTTGAATACATGCGGTGTGCAGATTAGAATCTGCTGACTCTACGAATTGGGTTTGTTGACGCCGTCAACAAGCCAACCAGTCAAGCCTGACGACCATAGCGACTTGGTCCCACTCCTTCCCATCCCGAACAGGACAGTGAAACGAGTCAGCGCCGATGATAGTGCGGATTCCCGTGTGAAAGTAGGTCATCGTCAGGCTATTTATGCAAAGCCAACCCCCACTGCCGAAAGGCCGTGGGGGTTTGTGCTTTGTGGGCTGCAAAAATACTCGCTGCAATAAACTGCAGC
>NZ_JBWKUV010000024.1:0-6313 GCF_059421025.1 Roseateles sp. GW821-FHT03B02 | reverse complement strand
ACAAGCTCACGACCGCCCAGGTCGCGGCGCTGACGACCGACCAGCTCAGCCACCTGACGACCGACAGCCTCAACGCGCTGGGCACCGGCCAGTTCGCCACGCTCTCCTCGGCCCAGTTCGCCTCGCTCACCACCGATCAGCTCTCCAAGATGGAGACGGCCGACCTGCGCTCGATCACCACCAACGCGCTCAAGGGCCTGAGCTCCGATCAGGTCCAGTCGCTGACCTCCGACGAGGTGGCGAGCCTGTCCACCGCGCAGATCGCCACGCTGTCCACCGCCCAGGTCAAGGGCCTGGAGGCGGCCGACCTGACAGCCATGGGCACGGCGCAGATCGCCGCGCTCTCCTCGGCCCAAGCTGCGGCGCTCGCCACCGACCAGCTCTCGGCCATCGAGGCCGGGGACATGAAGTCGCTCACCACGGCTGCGCTGCGCGCGCTGTCCAGCACCCAGCTGGACGGCCTCACCAGCGATCAGCTGCGCGCCCTCAGCTCGGGCCAGATCACGGCGCTGACAACCGACCAGATCCGCACGCTGAACACGGACGACCTCAACAGCCTCACGTCCGACCAGTTCAACAAGCTCACCACCGCCCAGGTGCAGTCGCTGACGACTGACCAGCTCAGCCACCTGACAACCGACAGCCTGAACGCCCTGGGCACCGGCCAGTTCGCCACGCTGTCCTCGGCCCAATTCGCTTCGCTGACGACCGACCAGCTGTCCAAGCTGGAGACGGCCGACCTGCGCTCGGTCACCACCAATGCGCTCAAGGGCCTGAGCTCCGACCAGGTCGCCTTGCTGACCTCCGACGAGGTGGGCTCGCTCACCACCGCCCAGATCAGCGCCCTCTCCACCGGCCAGCTTCAGGGCCTGACCACCGGCGACATGGTGGCGCTCACGACCGGCCAGATCGGCGTGATGAGCTCGGCCCAGGTCGCCGCGCTCTCCACCGACCAGCTCGCGTCCATCGAGGTCGCCGACGTCAGGTCCATCACCACCGCCGCGCTGCGCGCTCTCTCCAGCACCCAGCTCGACGCCTTCACCAGCGACCAGCTGCGCGCGCTGTCCTCCGGCCAGATCACCGCGCTGACCACCAGCCAGGTGCGGACGCTGAACACCGATGACCTGAACAGCCTCGCCTCCGACCAGTTCAGCAGATTCACGACCAGCCAGATCCAGGCGCTGACCACCGACCAGTTGAGCCACCTGGTCACCGACAGCCTCAACGCGCTGGGCACCGGCCAGTTCGCCACGCTGTCCTCGGCCCAGCTTGCTTCGTTGACGACCGATCAGCTCGCCAGGCTGGAGACGGTCGACCTGCGCGCCGTCACGACGGCGGCCCTTGGCGGCCTGAGCTCCGACCAGATCTCCGCGCTGCATACCGACCACATCGCTGGTCTGAGCACGGGCCAGGTCATGGCGCTGTCCACCGCCCAGATCCAGGGCCTGGCACCGGCCGACCTGACGGCCATGAGCTCGGCCCAGGTGGCGGTGCTGACGACGGCCCAGGTCAACGCGCTGTCGACCGACCAGATCGTCGCCATCGAGGCCGATGACCTCGCCAAGCTGTCCACGTCCAGCCTGCAGGCCATCACGAACAGCCAGCTCGGCGCACTGACGACCGACCAGCTGGTCGGCCTTGGCACGCGGGTCGCATCCCTGACCACCGGCCAGATCGGCAACCTGGCGACCGACGACCTGAACGTCTTCACGACCGCGCAGTTCGCAGCGCTGACGACCAGCCAGGTCAAGGCCTTCACGGTGGGCCAGGTCGGTGCGCTGGAGACCGACGACCTGCGCGCGCTCGGCACGGCCCATGTGGCGGCCATGAGCAACACGCAGATCCAGGCCATCACGAGCGACCAGTTCAGCACGCTGAAGGCGACGCAGATCACGGCGCTGACGACGGCCCAGGCCGCCGCGCTGACCACCGACCAGATTCACTCGATCACGTCCGACCAGATCGCCGGCCTGGAGACCCGCGACATCATGGCAATGAGCATGACCCAGCTCGACGCGCTGACCAGCTCGGCCATCGGCGAGATGAGCAACGCCCAGCTCAACGCCTACTTCAACGTGACGCCCATCGCGCTGGACCTGGACGGCCACGGCGTCAACACGCTGGCAGCCGCCCAGGGCGTCAACTTCGACCTGCTGGGCACCGGCCAGGTCAACAAGGTCGGCTGGGTGGCCGGTGGCGACGGCCTGCTGGTGATGGACCGCAACCACGACGGCGTCATCAACAACGGCAACGAGCTGTTCGGCATGGGCACACTCCTGGCCAACGGCAAGCATGCCAAGGACGGCTATGCCGCCATGGCCGAGCAGGACAGCAACCACGACGGCAAGCTCGACGCCCACGACGCCAACTGGAAGGAACTCAAGGTCTGGGTCGACGCCAACCACGACGGCAAGACCGACGCCGGCGAGCTCAAGACGCTGGACGAGCTGGGCATCGCCTCGCTCGACCTGAACGCCACAAAGGGCTCGGGCAACGACAACGGCAACCTCATCGGCCTGGTGTCCAGCTACACGACGACGGACGGCAGCAAACATGAAGTCGCCGACGTCTGGTTCGCCAAGGACGTGCAGCCGCAGACGGCCACCGAGGCCGCCAAGGTCAGCCTGCACGACGTGCTGGCTCCGCCGAGCGAGGCGCTGCTGGGCGGGGCGCCGGCCGACTTGGCCAGGGCCGGCAGCCACCCGGCCGGGCCCGATGCCCACCTCGCCGCCATCGACCGCAAGCTGGCCGAGGAAGACGAGCACCGCCGCAACAACGGTGGGCAGTGGCTGTGAGAACGGGAGGCAGGTTCGTGAAATTGTTCCACCCCCTCCGGTGCTCCCGCCGAACGGTTGAACCAAAGCTCAGGAAAGCAGGCCTTTTTGCCGATTAACCCGAAGAACCCGTCACTAGCATGACTGCGCGGAGTTTTCCGTCGTGGCGGGTTCGAGTCGAACTTCGTTTTTTTGGTGCCCCGGGACGGTCGGATTGGCCATTCGACAAGCCGGGGACGAGTCAGGGAAATGCCTCAAGCGCAGGGCGCGGGCTAGACAAGACACAAGGCCATCACGCCCCACGGCGCGGTGACCATCAGTACAGCAGGTGAACAAACCATGGCAACCATCATCCCCAACATTCCCGCGTCGAGCATTCCCGGCTTGTCCACGACGACGATCCGTGGGTTGACGACGGAGGATTGGGCTGCCTTCAGTACCGACCAGCTGATCGCCCTGACCACCACCCAAGCCGCTGTGATCACCTCCAGCGGCCTTTCTGTCTTGAGCAGCAGCCAGATCCGTGCGTTCCAGACGGAAGACCTGCGCGCCCTGTCGACGACGGCCATCACCGGCTTCAATTCCGACCAGATCCAGGCCCTCAAGACCGACCAGCTGCAGGCCATGAGCACGGGTCAGATCGCGACCCTGTCGACCACCCAGATCCAGGGGCTGACCACGGCCGACATGGTCGCGCTGACGTCCAACCAGGTGGCCGCCCTGACGTCTAACCAGCTCGGCAAGCTCGGCACGGCGCAGATCGCCGCGATCGAGACGGCCGACATCAAGTCCATCACGACCGGCGCGCTGCGCAATCTGTCCTCGACCCAGCTCGACGCCTTCACCAGCGACCAGCTCCGCGCGCTGAGCACCGGCCAGGTGAACTCGCTGACGACCAGCCAGATCAACACGCTGGGCACGGCCGATCTGAACAGCCTGAGCAGCAGCCAGTTCGGCAACCTGTCCACGGGCCAGGTGCAGGCGCTGACGAGCACCCAGCTCGCCAACCTCGCCACCGACAACCTCAACGCGCTGGGCACCGCGCAGTTCGCGGTGCTGAACTCCGCCCAGGTAGGTGCGCTGACGACCAGCCAGCTGGCCAAGCTCGAAACCGCCGACCTGCGCGCCGTGACGACGGCTGCCCTGGGCAGCCTGTCCTCCGACCAGATCGCGGCCCTCGCCAGCGACGCCGTCGGCTCGATGGGCACCGGCCAGATCGCCGCCCTCAGCACCGCCCAAATCAAGGGCCTGACGACCGGCGACATGGTCGCCCTGACCTCCGGCCAGGTCGCGGCCCTGAACTCCGCCCAGGCCGGCGCGTTGTCCACGGCGCAGATCGCGGCCATCGAGACGGGCGACATCAAGTCGCTGACCACCGCGGCACTGCGCAATCTGTCCTCCGACCAGCTTGACGCCTTCACCAGCGACCAGCTCCGCGCGCTGAGCACCGGCCAGGTGAACTCGCTGACGACCAGCCAGATCAACACGCTGGGCACGGCCGATCTGAACAGCCTGAGCAGCAGCCAGTTCGGCAACCTGTCCACGGGCCAGGTGCAGGCGCTGACGAGCACCCAGCTCGCCAACCTCGCCACCGACAACCTCAACGCCCTGGGCACGGCCCAGTTCGCGACCCTGTCGTCCAGCCAGCTCGGTGCGCTGACCACCGGCCAGCTCGCGAAGCTCGAAACGGCCGACCTGCGTGCCGTGACGACCGCGGCGCTGGGTGGCCTGTCGTCCGACCAGGTCGGCGCCCTCGCCAGCGACGCCGTCGGCTCGATGTCCACCGCGCAGATCGGCGCGCTGAGCACCGGCCAGCTCAAGGGCCTGACGACCGGCGACATGGTCGCCCTGACCTCGGCCCAGGTAGGTGCATTGACCTCCAACCAGGCCGCCGCACTGTCGACTGCGCAACTTGCCGCCATCGAGACGGGCGACATCAAGTCGCTCACGACCGGCGCGCTGCGCAATCTGTCGTCCGACCAGCTCGACGCCTTCACCAGCGACCAGCTGCGTGCGCTCAGCAGCGGCCAGGTCAACAGCCTGACCACCGCGCAGATCAACACCCTGGGCACCGCCGACCTGAACAGCCTGTCCAGCAGCCAGTTCGCCAACCTGTCCTCTGGCCAGGTGCAGGCGCTGACCAGCACCCAGCTCGCCAATCTCGCCACCGACAACCTCAACGCGCTGGGCACCGCCCAGTTCGCCGCGCTGAGCTCTGCCCAGGTCGGCGCGCTGACCACCGGCCAGCTCGCCAAGCTCGAAACGGCCGACCTGCGCGCCGTGACGACCGCGGCGCTGGGCGGCCTGTCGTCCGACCAGGTCGGCGCGCTCGCCAGCGATGCCGTCGGCTCGATGTCCACCGCGCAGATCGGCGCGCTGAGCACCGGCCAGCTCAAGGGCCTGACGACCGGCGACATGGTCGCCCTCACCTCGTCCCAGGTCGCCGCACTTGGCTCGGCCCAAGCCGGCGCCCTCTCCACGGCTCAACTGGCCGCGATCGAGACGGCCGACATCAAGTCCATCACGACCGGCGCGCTGCGCAATCTGTCGTCCGACCAGCTAGACGCCTTCACCAGCGACCAGCTGCGTGCACTCAGCAGCGGCCAGGTCAACAGCCTGACCACCGCCCAGATCAACACGCTGGGCACCGCTGACCTGAACAGCCTGTCCAGCAGCCAGTTCGCCAACCTGTCCTCTGGCCAGGTGCAGGCGCTGACCAGCACCCAGCTCGCCAACCTCGCCACCGACAACCTCAACGCCCTGGGCACCGCCCAGTTCGCCGCGCTGACGTCCACGCAATTCGGCGCCCTGACCACCGGTCAGCTCGCCAAGCTGGAAACCGCCGACCTGCGTGCCGTGACGACGGCAGCCCTGGGCGGCCTGTCGTCCGACCAGGTCGGGGCCCTTGCCAGCGACGCCGTCGGCTCGATGAGCACGGGCCAGATCGCAGCCCTGAGCACCGGCCAGCTCAAGGGCCTGACGACCGGCGACATGGTCGCCCTCACCTCGTCCCAGGTGGGTGCGCTGAACTCCAACCAGGCGGGTGCACTGTCCACTGCACAACTGGCGGCGATCGAGACCGGCGATATCAAGTCGCTGACCACCGCAGCGCTGCGCAACCTCTCGTCTGACCAGCTCGACGCCTTCACCAGCGATCAGCTGCGCGCACTCAGCAGCGGCCAGGTCAACAGCCTGACCACCGCCCAGATCAACACGCTGGGCACGGCCGACCTGAACAGCCTGTCCAGCAGCCAGTTCGCCAACCTCTCCTCCACGCAAGTGCAGGCGCTGACGAGCACACAACTGGCCAACCTGACCACCGACAACCTCAACGCGCTGGGCACCGCCCAGTTCGCGGCGCTGACCTCCACCCAATTCGGCGCGCTGACGACCGGCCAGCTCGCCAAGCTCGAAACCGCCGACCTGCGCGCCGTGACGACCGCGGCGCTGGGCGGCCTGTCGTCCGACCAGGTCGGCGCGCTCGCCAGCGACGCCGTGGGCTCGATGTCCACCGGCCAGATCGCGGCTCTGAGCACGGC
>NZ_JBWKUV010000023.1:0-8619 GCF_059421025.1 Roseateles sp. GW821-FHT03B02 | reverse complement strand
ATGCTGACTTCAGTATGTCCGGCCATGAACGACCATCAGGTAAAGCGTCCCGCCGAACACGGCAACGTTGGCGATGAGCCCCCACCATCTGGACCAGATCATGAAGGCGAAGATGAAGAGCAGTAAACCCGCTCCAGTCATCAGCATCACCATGCCAGTCATGTGTGGCGGAAAGTAGCCGCCTACGCAGGCGACCAAGTACAACAGCGCGTTGCAGATCAGTACCAGGACGTTCGCAGCAAGAACGAATCCTCCGCGTTGAAACGCGCCGGAGATGACGAGCTGAAACAGGTTGCCGGCTGCGTTGAGGCTCCTGTACTCGCTGTACTCCTTGTCGTTCATCACCCGCTCGTTGCCGTCCTTGTCTTTGACGATGTGAAGCATGCTGATCCTCCTTGGATTTGGTTGCTTACGACGCTCCTTGAAGAGCGCCGCAGCACCCTCCCGCAAGTAGCAAGTTTGATCCACATCGCGGTACATGGTCCGTGGCTTTTCGCGCACATTGAGGAAAACATCTCGGATGTGCCTAACCTCAACAGCCGCCGCCAGGACCCAGCGCTAGTCGCCCTCGGCGAAGCGCTACGCCGAATCCGGCAGGCACAGTCCGTCTCGCAAGAACGCCTTGCGTTGCTCGCCGAGGTGGACCGTAGCTACGTCGGCCGCGTGGAGCGCGGCGACAACAATGTTGCGCTGCTGACGTTGGTTCGTCTTGCCGGCGCGTTGAACATCACCGTTGCTGTGCTGATGGAGCAGGCGGGGCTATAGCAACGCCTACACGGTGCTCATCACCGCACCTCAGGCGTCCGGAGTGCTAACGTTCTGACACACTTGCCAGGTGATCGGCCAACCGGGTCAGGAGACAACGTGAACGACGACAAGACTGCTTCAGCGGGCGAATCCAGCACTTCAGAAGTCGCTGCCAAAAAAGCCCGGCCAACTCAGCGGCCAGCAGCAAAGAAAGCTGCAGCTAAAGCTAAGAAAAAACCGGCCGCGAAGCACACCCCTGCAACGAAATCATCATCCAAAAACAAGTCATCGCCCGCTTCCGTCGTAAGAGCGAAGCGAAGCTTTCCGCTTTCGGGGCTTGAAGACTGCGTAAAAATCGTCACTGCCATCAAGGATTTCAATGCTGGAAATCCTTGGGCGCCAAGCGAGATTGCCAAGGTGCTTGGCGTTGGCATGAGCAGTAACTACTTCTACTTGACCGCAGCGTGCCGCGACTACGGGCTAACGATCGGTACAAGAGACACCTCGAAGATCGAGTTAACAGAGCTGGGAAGAAATTTAGCTTACCCGAAGTCCCCTGCCATGCACGCGGAAGCGTTGAATTCCGCATTCAGGAATGTTCAACTCTTTCAAAAGGTATACGACTACTACCAAGGCGGCGTTCTTCCAGAGATTCAATATCTGAAGAACACTCTGAAAACAGAATTCGGGGTCGATGAACAGTTTCAGGATGACTTCTATCAACTGTTTCAGCGAAATGTTGCTTATCTGAAAACTGTCACGGGTTCGAACCCGGTCGTAGGGAAAGCCGTGTCGGGCGGAAGCCCGCTTGCCTCAACAGGGGGAGACTCGATCATTCTTGGCGAGTCGACCAACGCGGGGAAGCTGGTCGCTTTCGTTGCAATGCCATTTTCTGAGAAGACCGGCAAATATGAGCAAGGCTACTTCGATGAAGTTCTGAAGCATCTCATCACTCCGGCGGCAGTGAAAGCGGATTTCAATGCACGCACTGCCAAAAAGGCTGGCAGTGAAGTCATTCAATCCACCATAGTGAATGACCTCGATAGTGCAGATCTGGTGATCGTGGATCTTACCGAGCACAATCCGAATGTTCTATTCGAGCTTGGCATGCGCATCGCATTCAATAAGCCGGTTTGCTTGATCCGGGCTAAGGGAACGCCAGCGATTTTCGACATCGATCATATGCTGCGAGTTTTTGACTACAACCCGAACATTTGGCCTTCAACCCTGGCCACCGATGTTCCGGCCTTAACCGAGCATATTTTGGCCACGTGGCGCGACAAAGAGAAGCGCTCGTATTTGACGATACTCCGCGACAACAAGTCAGACTAGTCGACGCGAAGATGGTCATTTCAGTCGTGCATTTAACGCATTGATCACGTCGCGTGCTTTGGACGTCACCTGCCGTGTTTCGAGGTGGGCATAGCGCATCGTCGTCTTGATGTCCGTATGCCCGAGCACTTCGCGGACCTCGTACACGCTCAGACCGTTTTGAATCAGCCGTGACGCATGCGTGTGCCGCAGCGTGTGGATGCGGCAGTCCTGCAGCCCAGCCTTGCGTAGCGCTTTGCGGATCGACTGGCTCGCATAGCCCCGCGGGCCGCCCTTGCGATTCACGAACACATACGGGCCGGCGCGACGCGCTGCTCGACGGGCCAAGATGACATGCGACCGATCCGTCATGAACAGTACAGCTTCGTTCTGTACCTTCGGCCGCCACAGTGCAATGGTGCGAGCCTCTAGGTCGATCCGCGACCACTGGATGTTGGCGATCTCGCTGTATCGCGCGCCAGTGTCAAGCAGCAGGACGACAAGGTCAAAGGCATCCTGCATGCTGGCTTTCGTTGCAGGATCGCGTTCGGCGTAGGGACGAAGGCCCGTGCCTTCGCGTCTCGGGTCGAGCGCAGCCAATAGCCGGCGCTCTTCTTCGTCTGTCAGGTAGCGCAGTGGAGTCTTGCCAACCTTGAACGTCGGAAACTCAAGCTCGCTGACTTGGAAGCCCAGCTTCCGGGCGAACTTCCAAGCTCCACGGATCAGGTTCAGGTTGTGCTTGATCGTTTGCGCGCCGATGCCCGCGGCCATGCGATCACGCTTGAAGCGCTCAAGCTCGTGCGAGGTCAGCTCGTCGAGCGACTTGTTGACCGGGATGTACCGCCCGATCACCTTGGCGCTGCTGACGAGCCCGCGATAGTTCGGCGTACCAACCTTCGATTCGCAGAACTGTTCCAGCGCCTGCTTCAACGTGACGCGCTCTCGGTGGCCGAGGAATTGCTCGGAATGAAGCTTCGCCTTCCACTCCGTCTCCATCTGCTCGGCCGCCTTCTTACTCGTCGTCCGCGAGGACCGGATGTAGGTGCGTCCATTGAACTGAAATTGGATATACCAGTTGGCGCTGTTGCCGCGTTTGATGATCGTCATAAGGGTAGCCCGTGCCTGTGTCCGCCGACCATCCCGGACACATGCGGCACAGACAACGGGCCGACCATCGAGACTTCAGCGAAGCGCCTTCCATTCGCATCGCGTGCTGTCGTCGGCCGCAGGGAAGACACCGCGCTCAACACCCCTTATCAACACATTGGCTCGCTTGACGACGTTGTGAACAGAGATCGTCAGCAGACGCCGCCGTCGGGCTTCTCGTTGGGTGCCGGCCTTGTAGGGCGTCAGCTGCTTCGAGTTGACAGCGAACTCCTGGCCAATCTCCCACAGCGGACGCTCCCCGCTGTTCGCCTTCATGGCCCTGTAAACGTCTATCGCCTTCCTGATCGATTCAACGTCCGGCTTTCGAGCCATACGGACAGTCGCGTAGTCGTCGTACTCCGGCCTTCCCCTTCGACCCTTATGGCGAGCGTTGAGAAGCCGCCGCACTTCGGCGACCAATGCTTCCTTCGGCTCTAGCAGGTTGAGGAACAGCATCATTCCGGCCTCGGGCCGCACCTCGCTGAAGTCCTTGAACTGTTTAGCGTCTCTGACTTCCGTGACGGTGAAGTGCGGCGGCGCAGAGAACAGCGGCCGCAGCTCGTCCCACCAAGCTTCAAACGAATCTTCCGCTACCGGGCCGAAGACGCGCTTCACCCTGGATGTCCACCTGCGACGGTTCGAAATCCCAAGCAGGTCGTACCAACAGCGATACACATCAAGGTTTTCCATCACGAAAGATGCTAACTCGGAAAACATAGATTTTCGGCACTGCAAGTTAGCACCATTTTCTCCTCAAGGATTGCGAATCGGCTGCGAGACCGCGCGCCGATGAAGGCACGTCCGCCTTCCATGTACATCGCATAGGAGCAACAAATGGAATTTCTCAACAACGTCGCCAGCTATGGCATCCCGCAAGGCAAGCCGAAGAAGCGGATCAACGAGGCCGAGCAGCTGTCGCGGATGCGAGAGAACTTCGCCACGCGCGTGAGCCGCCAGATCAGCCTGATCACCAGCGGCAGTCACGAGCGCAAGGGTAGTTGGTACGTCAGGGAGTCCGACTCGCTCGGACAGGCGTACTACGTCGTGTCGCTGCGCAACGGCGCCAAGCTACTGCCGCTGTCCGGCGCCCACACGCACCTCAAGGCACCGTCGTCCGAGCAGGCGGTTGCGTTCTACCAGCAGGCGATGGCCGCCTGCGAACGTGGCGAGCTTGACGCGATCCTGATCCAGACCAGCCGCAAGCCGAAGAAGAAGGACGAGCCCACCCCGGCACTGGCGTCAGCCGAGACACCGTAGTCCCACGTCGCCGCCACGGATCGGTCCGACGACGCTTGATCGCGGGCCGACTCGGCGGGAGGCCGGCTGGATTCCAGCCGCTCCATCGGTGGCGGTACCGCCAAGCCGCGTCGCGCGTGTCGTCAGGACTCCAGCGCGACCGTGTCCCTTCACACTTCTTGAAAGCCTTTCATGCTTGTTTCCACCACTACCGTGCTGGTCAATAAGGCGACGGCGGCGCAGTTGGCTGCCGCCAACGGACTGTTTCAGAACGTCGACATCACCGCCGAGCAGTTGGCGCAGCACGTCCAGCGCGGTCACGCGTTTTGCGCTCAGCACAAGAACCACTGGCGCAAAAGCGCCAACTTCACCGGCGCGGGCTTCCTGGCGGCCGACATCGACCATGGGTTGCCCCTCGACGCTGCCATTGCTGACCCGTTCGTCCAGCAGTACGCGAGCTTCATCTACACGACACCCAGCCACACGGACAGCATGCCTCGGTTCCGCATCGTGTGCGAGCTGGAGCGGCCGATCACGGATGCCGCAATCATGACCGCTGGCCTGACGGGACTGATTGTTCGCTTCGGCGCGGATGACTCGTGCAAGGACGCCTGCCGTCTGTTCTACGGCTCCTCCAAATCGCGTCTGATCATGTTCGGCAACACGTTGCCCGAGACGCAGTTGCAGCAACTGGTGCTGCGCGCAGGCGAGCGCAGCGTGATGAGCGATTCGACCGGCGAGGAATCGATTCGCCGGCGCAGCGCCACCCGCTCCAAGCTCGATCTGCCACCCGACACGCCAGTCCGGCTCGCCTCGGGCGAATGGCTCTCGCTGCGGACGATCCCCAACCAAACGCAAGTTCACTGTCCGATGCATGTTGACCACCGGCCAAGCGCGCTGGCGCTGCGCAACCGTTGGGGCAATCCGGGCATCTATTGCAGCACCTGCCATGCAACGTTCTTCATGGAGGACGGTTTTCGGTCGCGGCGTGACGAGTACGAATTCGACTACCACTGGGGTCACGTCCTGCGCGTCACCTACGAGGAGTACGAGACGCACGCCGACGATGGCAGCTATGTCAACCTGTCCGAACTGCGGGGCGGGCGGATCCGGCAGCTGAACGCGGACAAGCTGAGCTTCGACGAGGTGGCGCCGTCCCACCAACGGCCGCTGAACGACAGCGACTTCAAGCAGCATGCCGGCGAGACGCCGTCTCTGGTCGCGGACTGCCGTGTGACGCTGGTCAAGAGTCCCAAGGGCTCGGGGAAGACTGAATGGCTCGGGCACCTCGTCCGCTCGCACCGCACGGCCGGCGCGACCGTAATCCTGATCGGGCATCGGCGCGCGCTGATCAATGCCACGGCGCGGCGTATCGGCCTCACGTCCTATCTCGGCACTTCAATGGACGGCGACGACGACGCTGGCGCACAGCAGATTCGTGTCGCGCCGGACGGCCAGTACGCCATCTGCGTCGACAGCCTGCCGCTGATCGACACGCAGACGGTTCGCTACGACATCGTCCTCATTGATGAGGTCGAGCAGGTTCTCGGACACCTGTTGTCGTCCACGCTGCGGGAGAACCGGCGCAACGCGTTGCACACGATGAAGTACTTCGTGAACCAGGCCAAGGCGATCTACCTGCTCGATGCCGACCTTGGCAAGGTGACGATCGACCTGATTTCGGAGATGTTCGACGACCCGGCGCAGAGCTACCAGGCGATCATCAACGACTGGAAGCCGCAAGGCCGGACGGTGTATGTCTACGAGGACTCCAGGCCGGACCATCTGATAGGCGAGTTGGTCGCGAGCCTGGAGCGGGGCGAGCGGTGCTTCGTTTGCTCCAACTCCAAGCGGATGATCGATGAACTCCACGCGGAAATCCCGAAACGCGTCTCGCGTACCTTGAAGGCAGTCGCAATCACGAGCGACAACTCGCAGACGCCGCAGATGCAGGCGTTGATCGGCGACATCAAGCACCGTGCACTGGAATTCGATGTCATCTTCGCGTCGCCTTCCATCGGTACGGGGATCGACATCACGTTCCCCGGTGACGCGCAGCACATCGCTCGCGTGTACGGGTTCTTCCAAGACCGGGTCAATACACACTTCGAGATCGACCAGCAGCTGTGCCGGGTGCGCCATCCAGAGGAGGTTCACGTCTGGGTGTCGCCCAAGGAGTACCACTTCGAGACCGACGCGGCGGTGATCAAGGCGGAGTTGGTCGCGTCCCAGGCGGAGCACCGTGCGTTCATCGGCATCGCACCCGACGGCACGCGGTTGTATGCGAGCGATCCGTTGTATGAAGAGGTGTTCGCGACGATCACGGCAGCGCAACGTGCATCCAAGAACCGCCTGCGACACCACTTCATCAAGCTGCGTGAAGCCAATGGCTGGTCCGTCCAGCGAGTTGCCCGTGACGACACTGCCAGGGAGGTTGGACGAACGGTGTCCAAGGCCGCGACGGAAGAACGCATCCGTGCCGAACGGGCGAAGCTGCTCGCCGCGCGCGGTCTGAGCCACGACGCCTACGAGAGGCTGCGCGAGAAGGAGAAGCGGGATCGGATTTCGGAAGATGACGCGGCGGCGTTGCGCCGGTATGAGCTGGAGTCGTTCTACCTCCAGGACTTGACGCCCGAACTGCTCGCGCTTGACGACGACGGCAAGCTGCAAGCGGCGATCCGCTTGTTCGAAAACCTGACCATCAGCAATCAGGAGCTGAAGCGCCGCGACGAGCGCAACCGCCTGGACTTCCTGCCGGACGAGCTGCAGCAGTTGCCGAAGAAGCAAATGCTCGTCAAGCTGCTGGAGGCCAGTGGCCTGATGGTGGGCGGCGTGCTGCGTCGCGACGCGCAGGTCGATGTTTCGACGCTGCGGAACTTCATCGGTGTCGTGACCGCGGAGAAAGCGCAGGTCGAGCGACTGTTCGGCATCGATGTCCGCAACAACGTCATGTTCGACCCGGTGAAGCAGCTCAAGGCGTTCCTCAAGCTGATCGGACTCTCGCTGCCGGCGATCAAGCGCGACCAAAGCGGCAAGAAGTCAGTGAAGATTTACGGATTCGACCAGGAACGGTTGAACCTGCTGCAAGCGCTGGCCGACCGCAGGGCCGATCCCGCGAGACGCGACGCCTGGGATTCACTGCGCCTGATCGCCGACCGGGACTTCGTCCCGGCGTCACCAGAGGTCGATCCGCTCGACGCGACGACCTCTGGTGATGGTTCCGATAACGCGTCGGAGGCGGCATGAGCCACAGAGCACGTCAGCCCTGTGGCCCCGCTGAGCAGTCACTTCTGCTTGGATGCGCGACGACGGCAGTTGTACCAGTAGGTCAACGCACCCTTCGGCGTCAACGTCGCGCCTTCGACGAAGGCGGCCACGATCACCTCCTTCGGTTCTGCACTGATCGCCTGGAAAATTTCTCGGGCGGCATCCGCCTTGGACTTTCCTTCAGCAATCAGCGCCCTGCCTTTGGCGATGGCTTCTTGGACGGCAGGTGTACTGAGGTCAATCGGCGTGACGGCCTGGTTTTCGGAAGCACCCTGCGACGTGGTGGATTCGGCGGCGGGCGAGGTGGCATCAGTCTTGGCGTTCTTCTTGGTCACGATAGGTTCTCCAAAGTTGTTGAGCAAGTCGTGCGCTGTCGGCGGGTGTCAGGTGTTCAAGTCCGGGGATGTCTTCGAGCAGGCCGAGCAGCAAGTCGCAGAACTTTTCGTTCGTTGCGCTGCTGCCAAGCCGTTCAGTCAACACATCCACGAGCACTCGGCACTCATCAGGCGACAAGGTGTTCATCGCTTCCCGGCTTTGTTTGCACGAGGGGACCTTCCTTGAACTCTGTGGATCGGACAACAGCGTTACGCAAACCGTCCTGGCCGATGCCGACGCCCGCAACGGCTCAAGACCAGCCGGGATTCGTCGTTGACCTCTTCCTAAATAGGTGGGTCAAGTTCAATATCAGGAGTAAATGATGAGTAGCAAATTCGCAATTGGAGATGTCGTGGCGCTGAAGTCCAGCGGCGTGACGATGACGGTGCATGGTCACGGAGACGTGGAGCCAGCGGTTGTGCACTGCCGCTGGTTCGACCAGTACGACATGCTTCGCGAGGCCAACTTCCTTGAGGCTGCGCTCAGAAGGCATGAACAGAGCATGAGCGCCGACGCTTCATAAGGACCGGGGCGGTA
>NZ_JBWKUV010000022.1:0-9253 GCF_059421025.1 Roseateles sp. GW821-FHT03B02 | reverse complement strand
GTTTCTGAGCCAGCCGGCAGTGGCAGCGTGAGCGCCTGCACCGTGTCCAGCCCCACCAGCAGGCGCCATCCCGGCAGCACGTTCCGCAATGGCTCAGCAGTGATCTGCAGCGAGGAGTCGCTCAGCCCCGCCAGGCCCTGCACCGGTTCGACACAGAAATCCGGTGCGATGACCACGCCCGCTCCATGGCGTGCAAGAGCGACAAGCCCGTCCAGGTCGCTGCCCCAGGCCGAAGCCTGCAGTGAGACGTCCGCTCTACGCCCGTCGTCGTGTTGCCATTGGCTGGCAAAAGCCTCTTCGCCTTGACCCAACAGAAGCACGGACGTCGTGGCCAGATCCTGTGGATCTTGTGGGAGTAACGGCTGCCCGACCCCGTAGGCCCGAACCGCGAACCTCATCACGGGCTGGGCGACCCAGGCCTCGGGTGGTTTGCTGGTGACGCGAAAGGCAATGTCCAGACCCTCGCGGAGCAGGTCCACGCGTCGGTCCGTGAAGAAGAGTTCATAGCGCACCGCGGGATGCATGACTTGGAAGCGGGCCAGCAAGGGGGCGAGCACGTGACGGCCGAAGCCGGCAGTGGCGCTGATGCGGATCGTGCCGTCGAGCTGGTCGCGGGTGTGGCGCAAGGCCAGGCGGGCACTTTCGGCCGCGTCGCGAACGGCACGAGCGCGCGTGTGGAGGCGCCGACCGGCTTCGGTCAGACCGAGGCTGCGGGTGCTGCGCGCAAACAAGGCCAGCCCGACAGCACTTTCGATTGCTGCGATGCGGCGGCTGATGGCGGCCCGAGTCAGCCCAAGCTCGCGCGCAGCTTGCGCAAAGCTCCCGGCCTGGGCGATGCGGGCGAACAGCTCCAGCGCGTTGGCGTCCAGGGCTTCCTCCGCCGCGGTCTGGCGGCGGCGCCCCACGCCAGGCAAAGCAGGTGACTTTGTCGACATTTGATTGACGATATGGCGATCTCGAGTGCCCTACCAGCGAGAAAGATTGCCAATCTAGACTGCCCACGTTGCCGCCGCAAGCGCATTGCCCCGAGGTCCCCCATGTCCAGCCCGCCCCTGACGTCCGCCGACTCCCCGCCCCTGCCCGCCCCGGCGACCGCGACACTGGCGGAGGAGGCGCAAGGCATCCGTAACCTGCAGGTTCGCCAGCGGCCGATGCCGCTGCGCTGCAGCGACGGTCGGCTCCTGTCGGCGACATGGTTCGAGCCACCGGCAGGCGCTGCTGTGAGGGCTGTGGCCGTGATTGGCGCAGCGACGGCCGTGCCGGCCAGCTACTACCGCCACTTTGCCGAGTGGATGGCGGGCCGCGGCTATGCCGTGCTGAGCTTCGACTACCGTGGCATCGCCGCCTCGCGTGGGGCCCTGCATCCGGGCGAGGACGTCCGGCTGCGCGACTGGGCGCGTGTCGACATGGCTGCCGCACTGCATGCCGCCGACCGGCGCCGATGCCAGGAGTCGGTGGCTCTGCAGCGCGACCTCGGACTGCTGTGGGTAGGGCACTCGTTGGGCGGAAACTCTGTCGGCCTGGTCCCGGGCTTCGAGGACAAGGTCGATGCCGTGCTCGGGGTCGCCGCGCAGGTGGCCTACCTGGGGCATTGGTCGGGCCGTGCGCGCCTGCAGGCCTGGGTGTTCTTCCACTGGATGCTGCCGCTGCTCGTCCGCCTGCTCGGCCATGCGCCGGGTCGCGTGCTCGGCCCGCGCGCCGAAGACCTGCCGGCCGGCGCGGCGCTGGAATGGGCCGCCTGGGGCCGGATGCCGGGCTTTCTGTTCGGCGATGCCAGCCTCGCGCGCGAACGCGCCTATCACCGATTCGAAGGCGCGGTCCATCTGTGGAGCATCACGGACGACCATCTCTTCGGCCCCGCACCCGCCGTCGACGCGCTGGCTCACCAGTTCAGCGCTGCAAGGGTGCAGCGTCACAGCGTTGCACCGGGCGATCTTGGCGTGAACAGGATCGAGCACTTCGGCCCCTTCCGCCGCGACCTGGGCGCCCGGCTCTGGCCACGTTTGCTCGCGCCCATCGAGGCCGCGACGCCGCGGCTGTCGGCTCACCTGCAGCCGCTGTAAGCCCAGCCGCGGCCCTGCACCTGCTCGGCAAGGTCCGCGCAAAAGACGTTCACGAGCGCGTCATGACCGGCGGGCAGCATGCTGAACATGCCGACGACGCAAGACACCGCTGCCGCCGCCGACACGCCCACGTTGTCAGTGCGCACCGTCTGGATCTCGGACCTGCACCTGGGCACGCCCGGCTGCCAGGCCAAGGCCCTGCTCGACTTCCTGCGCGACGTGGAGTGCGACACCCTCTACCTCGTCGGCGACATCATCGACGGCTGGCAGCTCAAACGCTCCTGGTACTGGCCGCAGGCCCACAACGACGTCGTGCAGAAGCTGCTGCGCAAGGCACGCAAGGGCACGCGGGTGATCTTCATCCCCGGCAACCACGACGAGTTCGCGCGCAAGTACCTCACGCACAACTTCGGCGGCGTCGACGTGATGGAAGAAGCCATCCACGTCACCGCCGATGGCAAGAAGCTGTGGATCACGCACGGTGACCTCTACGACGGCGTCATCCAGTGCGCGCGCTGGCTGGCCATCGCCGGCGACCTGGCCTACGAATTCACGCTCAAGGTCAATCGCTGGTTCAACCACATCCGGGCGAAGTTCGGCCTGCCGTACTGGAGCCTGTCGCGCTACCTCAAGCACAAGGTCAAGCGCGCGGTCAGCTACATCAACGAGTTCGAGAACGCCGTCGCGCGCGAGGCCCGAAAGCGCGGCGCGCATGGCGTCGTCTGCGGCCACATCCACCACGCCGAGATCCGTGAGATCGACGGCATCCTCTACTGCAACGATGGCGACTGGGTGGAGAGCCTGACGGCCCTCGTCGAGCACTTCGACGGCAGGCTGGAGATCATCGACCGCGGCGACGAGGCCGCACTGCCGGGCATGATGCCGGCGCCCAAGACGGCACCGGCGCCGGTCGCATTGCCAGTGCCCGCGACCGCGACGGTCGCGGCGCCCGACACCGTCAGCTGACCAACTGCAACAGAGCCTGACCGGCGCGGACCTGCACGCCGGTCGCGATGCCCTCGGCCAGCTCGAAGCCCCGCGGCACGAACACGATGATGGTCGAGCCGTGCTCGAACCAGCCCATCTCCTGGCCTTTCACATGAGCGGCCGAGCAGGGCATCTCGTTGGCGCCCTTGCGCCCCAGATGCAGCAGCACGTCGAGGAAATGCAGGCGAATGCTTGCCACCAGGATGGCCGCAACCGGCACCAGCGCCACCGGGTGGCCACTGGCCAGCGTCATGCGCACGACGGCGCGCTCGTTGCGGCAGAACAGCCGCTCCACGCGCTGCAGCGCCACGGGGTTCACGTTCCAGGTGTCGCCGCTCAGATAGGTCACGTGCTCTACCGTGCCGTCCGCCGGGGCGTGGAAGCGGTGGTACATCGCCGACGTGAGCCGCAGCGTCACGAAGCGCCCGCCCTCGAAGGCGCTGGCGTCCTGCGTCGGGCCGAACAGTTCCTCTGTCGAATACGGAAAGCCCTTGGCCTGGTAGACCTGGCCCTGCTGCACGATGCCCGTCGCGCCGATGATGGCGTCGCTGGGGCTGGCGAACACGTCGGGCCGGGCGTCGAACACGCGCGAACCGGGCTTGAGCTCGCGCGTGAAGCAGTCCTTCAGCGAGCGGAAGTCCGTGTCCTTCGCTTCGCTCAGGTCCAGCGGCGTGAACAGCCGCCACACCGCGATCGACAGCTTCGTCAGCCACCGGCTCTCGATGCGCGAGAAGCGCCCCATCAGGCGTGTGAGCGCAATGCGCGGCACGCGGTTGGTCAGCAGGAAGTTCAAGTCTTCCTGTGCGAAGAGGCTTTGAAACCGGCCCCGGGCGGTGGTCATGGCTTTGTCATTCATTCCACTGTCAAGCGTGGCAGCTACATCTGAAACCTTCGTGAATTTCCTGAGACTCCGATGGATGAAACCCTGACCCTTTCGGCACTGGCCCTTGGCGTGCTGGCCCTGCTGCCCGCGGCCAAGCGGCGGCTGGAGCTGTCGCGTGCCAAGCACCGCTCGCTGGCTGGCCACTCGCGCATGGCCAAGCGCCTCGCGCGCTGGGTGCCGGGCTATGCCTACGACGAGGCGCAGTTCTTCGCCGCCGACGGCGCACCCGCCGACGTCGCGGCGCAGCGCCGTGCCGCGCTCAAGCGCCTGGGCGCGGAGTTCGACACCCGCTTCGCCAGGACGCTGGCCGCCACCGAGCAGGCCCGCGACACCATCTCCGACCTGCGCTTCACCGGCCGCTACCGCGTGCCCTTCCAGTTCAGCCCCGTGCTGCGCGAGCACCTCAAGGTTGGCGCCTTCCTGCAGCACAGCGAAGGCGTGCAGGTGGAAGACCTGGACGGCAACCGCCTCTACGACCTGACCGGCTCCTACGGCGTCAACGTGCTGGGCTACGACGCCTACAAGGAGTGCATCGCCGAGGCCGTGGCCACGGTCCAGGAGTTGGGCCCCGTGCTGGGGGCCTACCACCCCTGCGTGCTGGACGTGCTGACGCGGCTGAAGGCCGTGTCCGGCCAGGAGGAGGTCAGCTTCCACATGAGCGGCACCGAGGCCGTCATGCAGGCCGTGCGGCTGGCGCGCTATCACACCAAGAAGAAGCGCCTCGTGCGCTTTGCCGGCGCTTATCACGGCTGGTGGGAGGACGTGCAGCCCGGCCCCGGCAACCCGTTGCCCCCGCGCGAGACCTTCACGCTGCAGGACATGGCCGAGCGCTCGCTGAAGGTGCTGGCCACGCGGCGCGACATCGCCTGCGTGCTCATCAACCCGCTGCAGGCCCTGCACCCCAACGCCAGCGCACCGGGCGACTCCGGCCTCATCGACGGCAGCCGCCGCGCCGCCTACGACCGCGAGGCCTATACCGCCTGGCTCAAGCGGCTGCGCGAGGTCTGCACCGCGCGCGGCATCGTGCTGATCTTCGACGAGGTCTTCGTGGGCTTTCGCCTGGCACCCGGCGGCGCGCAGCAGTACTTCGGCGTCAAGGCCGACCTCGTCACCTACGGCAAGACGCTGGGCGGCGGCCTGCCGGTGGGCGTCGTCTGCGGCAGCCGTGCGCTGATGACGCGCTACCGCGAAGACCGGCCGGCCGACATCTGCTTCGCCCGAGGCACCTTCAACGCCCACCCCTACGTCGTCGCGGCCATGGCGTCCTTCCTGAAGCGCATCGAGCGACCCGAGGTGCGCGCGCTGTACGACGGCCTGGACGAGCGCTGGAACGCCCGCTGCGCCCAGTTCAACGCCCGCCTCGCCGCAGCCGGCGCGCCGGTGTGCATGGCCAACCTGTCGACGATCTGGACGGTGCTCTACACCCAGCCCGGCCGCTACCACTGGATGCTGCAGTTCTACCTGCGCAAGCAGGGCCTGGCGCTGAGCTGGGTGGGCACGGGCCGCCTCATCTTCAGCCTCAACTACGGTGACGCCGAGTTCGCCGAGGTGATGGACCGCTTCATCGCCGCCTGCGACGAGATGCGTGCCGACGGCTGGTGGTGGACGGCCCCCGAACTCACCGCCAAGGCCATCCGCCGCGGTGTGTTCCGCGAGATGCTGGCCAAGAAGTTCTGACCGAACCCGCCAACGAAAAAAGGCCCGCAGATGCGGGCCTTTTTGTTTGGGAGGGCGAAGCGCTCAGTGCGCCTGCTGACCCACGTGATCCATCGGGTCGATCAGCTGCCCGCGCAGCAGGTACAGCGGCGCCTTGTGATACAGCATCACGTCGTGGAAGGGGTCGGTGATGATCTTGAACCCCCAGGCCAGGCCCTGCATCAGGCCCTGCGTGGCCCACAGCTGGCCCACGCGGAACAGCAGGCCCACCACGCCCAGGCAGAACCAGGCCATGCCCACATCCTCCAGGAACCCCTGGGTGCCCACGGCCGGCTCGATCAGGCCGCCCAGCGACGGGAAGAACCACAGCACGGCCGGCAGCGCCACCCACACGGCCAGCAGCACGATCTTGCGGCGGATGTTGTAGCCCACCTTGATCTCTTCCTTGTACTCGTCGGTGGCCTTGTTCACCTCGTCATAGCCGCGCGGCTCGAAGAAGAAGTGGCCCGCCTGGCGCGTCGTCATCGACACGCACCAGGCCAGCAGCGCGGCCCAGGCCGGGTTCACGAACACCAGCCCGTAAGACACCAGGAAGCTCAGCGCGCTGATCAGGTGCAGGCTCTGGTTGATGCGGCTGTGGTGGTAGTAGCGGTGGTCGTCCCAGCGCTGCGTCTTGAGGGTTTCGAAGAACTCGTTCACGTCCCGTCCTTGTCGTTTGGGTGGAGATCGGGGCGCATGGTGGTGGGCTTGCGTGAAATCGGCGTGACGGTCCGGTTGTCATCGTGCTGTTGCATGCGCCCATGACCATCTGCGCATGAAAACCGCACACGACGCCGACGACATCCTGGTCGATGACCTGCCCGCGCCGCGCCACTCGCGCCGGCTCGCGGTGGTGACGGAGACCTATCCGCCCGAGGTCAACGGCGTCGCGATGTCGATGGCCCGCGTGGTCGATGGCCTGAACCGCCGCAACCACGACGTGCAGCTGATCCGCCCGCGCCAGTCCGCCAAGATGACTGCCCAGGCCACCGGCCGGCCCGAGGTGGACGAGGTGCTCACCAAGGGCCTGCCCGTGCCCCTCTATCCCAACCTGCGCATGGGCGTGCCCAGCAAGCGCGCGCTGGTGAAGCTCTGGTCGCTGAAGCGGCCCGACGTAGTGCACATCGCCACCGAGGGGCCGCTGGGCTGGTCGGCCCTGCAGGCCGCGCAGCACCTGGCGCTGCCGGTCACGTCAGACTACCGCACCAACTTCCACGCCTACGGCAAGCACTACCGCCTGGGCCTGTTCTCCAAGCCCATCATGGGCTACCTGCGCAAGTTTCATAACCGCTGCGACGCCACTATGGTGCCCACCGAAGCCATGCGCGTGCTGCTGGCCGACCGCGGCTTCGAGCGGTTGACGGTGGTGGGGCGCGGCGTCGATGCCCAGCGCTTCGACCCCGCCCGCCGCAGCGCGGTCCTGCGCGAGAGCTGGGGCGCGGGGCCGGACGACCTCGTCATGGGCTACGTCGGCCGCCTGGCACCCGAAAAGAACCTGGGCGTGGTGCTGGCCGCCTACGAGGCGGTGAAGGCCGTGCAGCCGAACGTGAAGCTTGTCTTCGTCGGCGACGGTCCGATGCGCGCCGAACTGGCGGCGCGCGCGCCCGAAGCCCACTTCGCCGGCTCACGCAGCGGCGACGACCTGGCGGCCCACTACGCGGGGCTGGACATCTTCCTGTTCGCCAGCCTCACCGAGACCTTCGGCAACGTCACCACCGAGGCCATGGCCAGCGGTTGCGCGGTCGTCGCCTTCGACAGCGCGGCGGCGGGCGAGTTGATCCGCAGCGGCGTAAATGGATGGCTGGCGGGGGCGGGCAAGGAGGCCGACTTCGTGGCCGCGACGCGCGTGGCCGCCTTCGATGCGGCGGCACGGCGTGCGGTGGCCGAAGGGGCGCGGGCCACGGCGCGGCGGCTGGACTGGGGCGACATCACGGCGCGCTTCGAAGGCGTGCTCGAAGGGGCGATTGCGCGGGCGGAGCCGGCGTTTGCGATGCAGGGGCTGCAGCCGGCGGCTTGAGGTCTGTTGGGGTGAGTGCCTATCGTTGAAGCTGAGCCGCAAGCGGCGGCCTGCCGACGCGAGTCGGCTCGAGTGATGGGATGGACTCCCCCGTTTGTTTGCCGCGCAAGATCGCGGCGCTGGTTTCCATGGGCGTGGGGATCAGTTTCACAAACACGAGGAGTCGGACATGCATGCTACGACCGTGGCCGTGGACCTGGCCAAGAGTGTTTTCCAGATTGCCGTTGCCGATGAGCACTGGCGCGTCGTCGAGACGCAGCAGCTGACGCGCACCCAGTTCGAGCGCTGGTTCCTCAACCGCGAGATCGGCCTGGTCGTCATGGAGGCCTGCGGCTCGGCCCACCACTGGGCCCGCTGGTTGAACTCGCTGGGCATCGAAGTTCGGCTCCTGCCCGCCCAGTACGTGCGCGCCTATGTGCGGCGCAACAAGACCGACGCCACCGATGCCGCCGCGCTGCTGGAGGCGGTCCGCGCTTCCGACCTGCGCCCGGTGCGCGTGAAGTCGGTGGAGCAGCAGGCGCTGCAGGGTCTGCACCGCATCCGCTCGCTGTGGATGGGCACGCGCACCTCGCGCATCAACGCGTTGCGCGGCTTCTGCCGCGAGTTCGGGCTGGCGATTCCGCAGGGCGCGCGCACGGGGCTGGAGGTGCTGGGCCGCGTGCTGGCCGACCCGAGCGCGGCCGTGCCCGGCCTGATCCGCGACAGCGCCAAGCTGCTGCTCGAAGAGGTGCGCCTGCTGGAAGCGCGCATCGCGCAGGTCGAGCGCGAGCTGGCCAACGCTGCCCGTCACAGCCCCGCCTGCACGCTGCTGCTGAGCGTGCCCGGCGTCGGGCTGTTGACGGCCACGGCGATGGTGGCCGCCACCTCGGGTGACGTGACGCACTTCCAGGACGCGCGGCACTTTGCGAGCTGGTTCGGCCTGACGCCGCGCGAGTTCAGCTCGGGGGGCACGCACCACTTGGGGCGCATCTCCAAGAGGGGCGACCGCTACCTGCGCATGCTGCTCACGCACGGTGCGCGCAGCGTGCTCAGGGCCGCGACGGTGGCCGTCGAGAAGGGCAAGGCCTTGAGCGGCGTGAGGCATTGGGCGCTGCAGGTGCAGGCGCGCTCCAACCACAACAAGGCCACCTGTGCGCTGGCCAACAAGCTTGCGCGCATCTGCTACGCCACGCTGCGCGACCACACCGCGTTCGACGAGAAGGCGGCTCTGGACAGGAAGGCCCTGCGCCAGAGCTTGGCGATGCCTGCCTGAGCGCCAGCCCCACCTCAACAACCCAGCTTCTTCCACCACTTGCGATGGGTCTGATCGACCATCATGGCCAGCCGGGAGCCCTCCCACACCGCGCGACGCCGATAACTCTTCCGGCAGCTCAGCCTGCCGCTTGCAGCGTGTTGCGCCGCGGTGACGCAGATTCCATGTCGGCACGGGACTTCAACGATCCCACACCAGATGCCGGATATACGACTGCAGGTGCTTCTCTCAGCCAGCCCCAAGCGATCAGGCCTTTGCCGTTGTGGGGGAGTCCATATACGAATACGAAGGGACTTCCCACCTTCTGGCTAACGGCGTCGAGGCGCCAAGATTGATGGTGCGAATCGTCAATCTGC
>NZ_JBWKUV010000021.1:0-12691 GCF_059421025.1 Roseateles sp. GW821-FHT03B02 | reverse complement strand
AAACCGGCCTGCGCTTCGCCATCCGTGAAGGTGGCCGCACCGTCGGTTCGGGCGTCGTCGCCACGATCCTCGAGTAAGTATTTCAGAGGCCACAGGGGCATAGCTCAATTGGCAGAGCGTCGGTCTCCAAAACCGAAGGTTGGGGGTTCGAGACCCTCTGCCCCTGCCATCCGCCACTGATCACGGCGGTTGGTTTCCTGGCTAACCAAGCATCGGCCCGCGAGAGAGATCTCGGCGGGCCTTGCTGCTGATGGCTACCGGCCCTCGCAGCGTTCGAAAAGCCACCTCAGGGTGGCGCGTGAAAGTGAAGTGATGGCGAATCCTCCCCAAGTCGAGACCGTGACCAGCGGCGCCGACAAGGCCAAGCTGGCCGTTGCGGTACTGCTGCTGATCGGCGCGTTGGCGGCCTATTACGGCCTGTCCAAGCAAGGTGCGCTGGTGCAGTGGGCCTCGCTGATTGTGTTGCTCGCCGCCGGCGTGGCAGCCTTCTTCACGTCCGAACACGGCAAGGCGCTGATCGCCTATGGCCGCGACTCGACGCGTGAGGTCAAGAAGGTTGTCTGGCCCACCCGCAAGGAAGCCACGCAGATGACGGGCTATGTTTTTGCCTTCGTCGTCGTCATGGCCCTGTTCCTGTGGGTGACGGACAAGACGCTGGAGTGGGTGCTGTACGACCTGATCCTGGGCTGGAAGCGCTGATCGCAAGGAATTTCGATGTCTGAAGAACAAGTCGTCACGACCGAAGCCCCGGCGGGCCTGCCCAAGCGCTGGTACGTCGTCCATGCCTACTCGGGCATGGAGAAGGCCGTGGAGCGCAATCTGCGGGAGCGCATCGACCGCGCCGCCATGCAGGACAAGTTCGGCCGCATCCTCGTGCCGACCGAAGAAGTCGTCGAGCTGAAGAACGGCAAGAAGGCCGTCACCGAGCGCCGCTTCTTCCCGGGCTATGTGCTGGTCGAGATGTTCATGGACGACGAGTCCTGGCACCTGGTCAAGCACACCTCCAAGGTGACGGGCTTCGTCGGCGGCGCCAAGAACCGCCCGGCCCCGATCTCGGAAGCCGAGGTCATGAAGATCGTCAACCAGATGCAGGAAGGCGTCGAGAAGCCGCGGCCCAAGGTCGAGTGGACGGTCGGCGAGATCGTGCGCGTCAAGGAAGGTCCCTTCACCGACTTCAACGGCTCGGTGGAAGAGGTCAACTACGACAAGTCCAAGGTCCGTGTGTCGGTCACGATCTTCGGCCGCGCCACGCCGGTCGAGCTGGACTTCGCGCAGGTTGAAAAGGTCTAAAGACACAGTCTTTCAACCTATCGCCAGAGCGGCGTAGGCCCGAAGGCAAAAGGTCTGGAATAGAATCGCGGGTTCGGCCGGCGTCCCCTGAACGTCGGCCCGTGATCAGTCTGCAACGAGAGGCGGACAAGAGGAGCAGAGGTAAGGGATTCGTCCCGAGTCCGATGCGCTAGTACTCAGGTGATTCCGCAGGCCGCGGGTTCACTGGATTGGAGAAAACATGGCCAAGAAAATTGTCGGCTTCATCAAGCTGCAAATTCCGGCCGGCAAGGCAAATCCTTCGCCGCCGGTGGGTCCCGCGCTGGGTCAGCGTGGCCTGAACATCATGGAGTTCTGCAAGGCGTTCAACGCCCAGACCTCCGGCGCTGGTTTCGAGCCCGGCATGAAGCTGCCGGTGGTCATCACCGCCTTCGCCGACAAGAGCTTCACCTTCGTCATCAAGTCGCCCCCGGCGACCGTGCTGATCAAGAAGGCCGCCAAGATCGAGAAGGGCTCGCAGCGCCCCCACCTGGACAAGGTCGGCAAGCTGACCCGTGCCCAGCTGGAAGAGATCGCCAAGATCAAGACCAAGGACCTGACGGCCGCCAGCATCGACGCCGCGGTCAAGACCATCGCCGGCTCTGCCCGCTCGATGGGCATCATCGTGGAAGGGGTCTGAACATGGCCAAGCTCACCAAGAAGCAAAAGGCGCTGGCCGGCAAGGTCGAGTCGACCAAGCTGTACGCCCTCTCGGAAGCCCTGGACCTGGTCAAGAGCCTGGCCACGGCCAAGTTCGATGAGTCCATCGACGTTGCCGTGCAACTCGGCATCGACGCCAAGAAGTCGGACCAGGTCGTCCGTGGCGCCGTCGTGATGCCCAACGGCACCGGCAAGACCAAGCGCGTCGCTGTGTTCGCCCAAGGCGCCAAGGCTGAGGAAGCCAAGGCCGCCGGCGCTGACGTCGTCGGCATGGAAGACCTGGCCGAGCGCGTTAAGGCGGGCGACATGCCCTTCGACGTGGTCATCGCTTCGCCCGACACGATGCGTGTCGTCGGTACCCTGGGTCAGATCCTGGGCCCGCGCGGCCTGATGCCCAACCCCAAGGTCGGCACCGTGACCCCCGACGTCGCCACCGCCGTCAAGAACGCCAAGGCTGGCCAGGTCCAGTTCCGCGTCGACAAGGCCGGCATCATCCACGGCACCATCGGCCGTCGCTCGTTCGACACCGACAAGCTGGAAGGCAACCTGCGCGCGCTGATCGAGGCCCTGAACAAGGCCAAGCCGGCGTCGAGCAAGGGCATCTACCTGCGCAAGGTCGCCGTGTCTTCGACGATGGGCGTTGGCGCCCGCGTCGAAATCGCGTCGATCAACGCACAGGCCAACGCCGCCTGATGAACTGAATCTGCACGGGGCGAGTCTGGCCCCGGGCAACAAAGATTGGTGGGGCGCCTGCCGGGCAACCGGACGGCGCGTCATCCAAGACCGCTGGTGGAGACCCCTTAAATCGAAGTCGCCGATTCGTCGGTGGCGGAGAACCAGCGCAGATGGCGGTCCCGCTGACAGGTTTTTCCTGACAGATGGTCGCTGAATCCCTGGCGCTCTCGAAGCCGCAAGGCCGAGGGAGCAAATGTGAGGAGTAGACCTTGAGTCTCAATCGCAACGAGAAGGCAGCCGTTGTCTCCGACGTCGCAGCGCAAGCAGCGAAGTCGCAGACGCTGGCGTTGGCCGAGTACCGTGGCCTCACCGTGGAAGCCTTGAACAAGCTGCGCGTCGACGCACGTTCCAAGGGTGTCTATCTTCACGTGCTGAAGAACACCCTGGCCCGTCGCGCCGTCGCCGGTACCCCGTTCGAGGCTGCTGCGGAGAGCATGGTCGGCCCGCTGATCTACGGCTTTTCGGAAGACGCAGTCGCGGCTGCCAAAGTCATCGCTGACTTTGCCAAGACCAACGACAAGCTCGTCATCAAGGGTGGTGCCTACGGTGGCAAGGCTCTGGACGTCAATGGCGTGAAGGCTCTGGCCTCCGTCCCGTCCAAGGAAGTCCTGCTGTCGCAGATCGCCGGCCTGCTGCTGTCGCCGGTGCAACGCACCGCGGCCGTGCTGGCTGCCCTGGCTGCAAAGCGTGGTGAAGGTGCCGTGGCTGCTGAAGCCCCCGCCGAAGCCCCGGCCGCGGCCTGATCGACGAACAACGCGTTCACACGCAACCCATCTGTTTTTTAGGAATTAATCATGGCATTCGATAAAGACGCTTTCCTGACCGCCCTGGACAGCATGTCCGTTCTGGAACTGAACGACCTGGTCAAGGCAATTGAAGAGAAGTTCGGCGTGTCCGCCGCTTCGATGGCTGCTCCGGCCGCCGGTGGTGCTGGCGGCGGTGCCGCTGCTGCTGCTGAAGAGAAGACCGAGTTCAACGTCGTCCTGACCGACGCCGGCGCCCAGAAGGTCGGCGTCATCAAGGCCGTTCGCGAAATCACCGGCCTGGGTCTGAAGGAAGCCAAGGACCTGGTCGACGGCGCTCCGAAGAACGTCAAGGAAGGCATCTCCAAGGCCGACGCCGAAGCCGCTGTCAAGAAGCTGGTCGAAGCCGGCGCCAAGGCCGAGATGAAGTAAATCGGTTCGGCGGGCATCGTTCCGCCGACCGGATCTGGTTCGCCAGATCCATGAAAAGGGGTTGCCTTCGGGCTTCCCCTTTTTCGTCTTTACGGGTTTGCCCCCGTAGAGAACAGTTGAAAGAACCGCGCGCTGTATGATGTGCGGTTCTTTCACGTGTTCTCTGATCCGACTGCAGAGAACCAGTTTGGTCGGACTCCGGTGCAATGCCGGGGTTGTCCGCCAGCGGTTGGTAGTGGCCAACCACCAAGCTAGGCAGCCGCCCGTTCTGGGCGGATGAGCCAGCCAGTCGCCGACGCGGTGCGTCCCACGGCCGGGGATGCACTCGACACGGAGTGTTTATGGCGCAAGCAACCCCCTACAGCTACACCGAGCGCAAGCGGATCCGCAAGAGCTTCGGCAAGCGCGAGAGCGTTCTCAACGTTCCTTACCTGCTCACGATGCAGAAGGACAGCTACGTGGCCTTCCTGCAGAAGGACGTGGCCCCCGCCAAACGCAAGCCCGAAGGGCTGCAGGCGGCTTTCCTTTCGGCGTTCCCGATTGTTTCGCACAACGGTTTCGTCGAGATGAAGTTCCTCGAGTTCAACATCGCCAAGCCGCCGTTCGACACCCGTGAGTGCCAGCAGCGGGGGTTGACCTACGCAGCCGCCGTGCGCGCGCGCCTGCAGATGATCATCTATGACCGTGAGTCGCCCCAGGCGAAGACGGTCAAGGAAATCAAGGAGCAAGAGGTCTACATGGGCGAAGTGCCCCTGATGACCGACTACGGCTCCTTCATCGTCAACGGCACCGAGCGCGTCATCGTGTCGCAGCTGCACCGTTCGCCGGGTGTGTTCTTCGAGCACGACAAGGGCAAGACGCATTCGTCGGGCAAGCTGCTGTTCAGCGCCCGCATCATTCCCTACCGTGGCTCCTGGCTGGACTTCGAGTTCGACCCGAAGGACATCCTGTACTTCCGCGTCGACCGCCGCCGCAAGATGCCGGTCACCATCCTGCTCAAGGCCATCGGCCTGAACCCCGAGCAGATCCTGGCCCACTTCTTCGTGTTCGACAACTTCCGCCTGATGGATGTCGGCGCGCAGCTCGAATTCGTCGCCGACCGCCTCAAGGGTGAAGTCGCCCGCTTCGACATCGTCGACAAGAGCGGTGCCGTCATCGTCGAGAAGGACAAGCGCATCACCGCCCGCCATGTGCGCCAGCTGGAGCAGTCCGGCACGCAGCACATCTCGGTGCCCGAGGACTTCCTGGTCGGCCGTGTGCTGGCCAAGAACATGATTGACGCCGACACCGGCGAGATCATCGCCAAGGCCAACGACGAGCTGACCGACGCGCTGCTGAAGAAGCTGCGCCAGGCCGGCGTCAAGGACATCCAGTGCCTGTTCACGAACGAGCTGGACGAAGGCGCCTACATCAGCCAGACCCTGGCCTCGGATGAAACCGAGACCCAGCTGGCCGCCCGTGTCGCCATCTACCGCATGATGCGCCCCGGCGAGCCGCCGACGGAAGACGCCGTCGAGGCCCTGTTCAACCGCCTGTTCTACAGCACCGACACCTACGACCTGAGCCGTGTCGGCCGCATGAAGTTCAACGCGCGTGTCGGCCGTGACACGCCCGAGGGCAACATGAACCTGTCCAACGAGGACATCCTTGACGTCGTCAAGATCCTTGTCGAGCTGCGCAATGGCCGCGGCGAAGTGGACGACATCGACCACCTGGGCAACCGCCGCGTGCGTTGCGTGGGCGAACTGGCCGAGAACCAGTACCGCTCGGGTCTCGCCCGTATTGAGAAGGCCGTCAAGGAGCGTCTGGGCCAGGCCGAGACCGAAGCCCTGATGCCGCACGACCTGATCAACTCCAAGCCGATCTCCGCGGCGCTGAAGGAGTTCTTCGGTGCGTCGCAGCTGTCGCAGTTCATGGACCAGACCAACCCCCTGTCGGAAATCACGCACAAGCGTCGTGTCTCCGCTCTGGGCCCGGGCGGTCTGACCCGCGAGCGCGCCGGCTTCGAAGTCCGCGACGTGCACCCGACCCATTACGGCCGCGTCTGCCCGATCGAAACGCCGGAAGGCCCGAACATCGGCCTGATCAACTCGCTGGCGCTGTACGCACAGCTCAACGAGTACGGCTTCCTGGAAACGCCGTATCGCCGCGTCGTCGACGGCCACGTCACCGACCAGATCGACTACCTGTCCGCCATCGAGGAAGGCAAGTACGTCATCGCCCAGGCCAACGCCACGCTGAACGCCGGCGGCCAGCTGACCGACGAACTGGTGTCCGCCCGTGAAAACGGCGAATCGGTGCTGACCTCGCCCGAGCGCATCCAGTACATGGACGTTGCGCCGACGCAGATCGTGTCCGTCGCGGCCTCGCTCGTGCCCTTCCTGGAGCACGACGACGCGAACCGCGCACTGATGGGCGCCAACATGCAGCGCCAGGCCGTGCCGGTGCTGCGTCCCGAGAAGGCTTTCGTGGGTACGGGCGTCGAGCGCGTCGCCGCGAAGGACTCGGGCACGGTGGTCGCGGCTCGCCGCGGCGGCGTGGTCGACTATGTCGACACGAACCGCATCGTGATTCGCGTCAACGATGACGAAACCGTGGCCGGTGAGGTCGGTGTCGACATCTACAACCTGATCAAGTACCAGCGTTCCAACCAGAACACCAACATCCACCAGCGCCCCATCGTGCGCCGTGGCGACAAGGTGGCGGCCGAGGACATCATTGCCGACGGCGCTTCCACCGACATCGGTGAACTGGCCCTGGGCCAGAACATGCTGGTCGCGTTCATGCCGTGGAACGGCTACAACTTCGAAGACTCGATCCTGATCAGCGAACGCGTCATCGCCGAAGACCGCTACACCTCGATCCACATCGAGGAACTGGTGGTCAACGCGCGTGACACCAAGCTGGGCTCGGAAGAAATCACCCGCGACATCCCGAACCTGTCGGAGCAGCAACTCGGCCGCCTGGACGAGTCGGGCATCGTCTACATCGGTGCCGAGGTGAACCCGGGCGACGTGCTGGTCGGCAAGGTCACGCCCAAGGGCGAAACCACGCTGACGCCGGAAGAGAAGCTGCTGCGCGCCATCTTCGGCGAGAAGGCTTCGGACGTGAAGGACACGTCGCTGCGCGTCGACCAGGGCACCAGCGGCACCGTCATCGACGTGCAGGTCTTCACCCGTGAAGGCATCCAGCGCGACAAGCGCGCCCAGCAGATCATCGACGACGAGCTGAAGCGCTACCGCCTGGACCTGAACGACCAGCTGCGCATCGTCGAGAGCGACGCCTTCGACCGTATCGAGAAGCTGCTCAACGGCAAGGTCGCCAATGGTGGTCCGCAGAAGATCGCCAAGGGCACCAAGATCGACAAGGACTACCTGGCCTCGGTCGAGAAGTTCCACTGGTTCGACATCCGCCCGGCCGAGGAAGAGGTCGCCAACCAGCTCGAGTCGATCAAGAACGCGCTCGACCAGACCCGCCACAGCTTCGACCTGGCTTTCGAAGAAAAGCGCAAGAAGCTGACGCAGGGCGACGAGCTGCCCGCCGGCGTGCTGAAGATGGTCAAGGTCTACCTGGCCGTCAAGCGCCGCCTGCAGCCTGGCGACAAGATGGCCGGCCGTCACGGCAACAAGGGCGTCGTGTCCAAGGTCACCCCGATCGAAGACATGCCCTACATGGCCGACGGCACGCCTGCCGACATCGTGCTGAACCCTCTGGGCGTCCCGTCGCGGATGAACGTGGGCCAGGTGCTGGAAGTGCATCTGGGCTGGGCCGGCAAGGGCATCGGCCAGCGCATCGGCGACATGCTGCAGCAGCACTCCAAGGTGGCTGAGCTGCGCAAGCTGTTCGACCAGCTCTACAACCAGAGCGGTGGCAAGACCGAGAACATCGACGACCTGTCCGACACCGAAGTGCTGGAGATGGCCGAGAACCTCGCCAAGGGCGTGCCCTTCGCGACCCCGGTCTTCGACGGTGCCAAGGAAGAAGAAATCCGCGGCATGCTCAAGCTGGCCTACCCGGACGACATCGCGGCCAAGAAGGGCCTGACCGAGACGCGCACCCAGGCCTGGCTGTGCGACGGCCGCACCGGCGAGCAGTTCGAGCGCCCGGTCACCGTCGGCTACATGCACGTGCTGAAGCTGCACCACTTGGTGGACGACAAGATGCACGCCCGCTCGACCGGCCCGTACTCGCTCGTCACGCAGCAACCGCTGGGCGGCAAGGCGCAGTTCGGCGGCCAGCGTTTCGGCGAAATGGAAGTCTGGGCGCTGGAAGCGTATGGCGCCTCGTACATCCTGCAGGAAATGCTGACGGTCAAGTCCGACGACGTGAACGGCCGGACCAAGGTCTACGAAAGCATCGTCAAGGGCGAACACGCCATCGAAGCGGGCATGCCCGAATCGTTCAATGTGCTGGTCAAGGAAATCCGCTCCTTGGGCATCGACATTGAACTGGAACGCAATTAAGGAGCAGATGCATGAAGGGACTACTCGACCTTTTCAAGCAATTCACCCCCGATGAGCATTTCGATGCCATCAAGATCGGCCTGGCTTCCCCGGAGAAGATCCGCAGCTGGTCGTTCGGCGAGGTGAAGAAGCCCGAGACCATCAACTACCGCACCTTCAAGCCGGAACGCGACGGCCTGTTCTGCGCCAAGATCTTTGGCCCGATCAAGGACTACGAGTGCCTGTGCGGCAAGTACAAGCGCCTGAAGCACCGTGGCGTCATCTGCGAGAAGTGCGGCGTCGAAGTGACCCAGACCAAGGTCCGCCGTGACCGCATGGGCCACATCGACCTGGCCGCGCCCTGCGCGCACATCTGGTTCCTGAAGTCGCTGCCGTCGCGTCTGGGCCTGGTGCTCGACATGACGCTGCGCGACATCGAACGCGTGCTGTATTTCGAAGCGTATGTCGTCGTCGACAGCGGCATGACGCCGCTGAAGAAGTTCTCGATCATGAGCGAGGACGACTACGACGCCAAGCGCGTCGAGTACGGTGACGAGTTCATCGCGCTGATGGGCGCCGAGGGCATCAAGAAGCTGCTGGAGGAAATGGATCTCGACATCGAGATCGACAAGCTCCGCAACGACATGACCGGCTCCGAGCTCAAGGTCAAGAAGAACTCCAAGCGCCTGAAGGTCATGGAGGCCTTCAAGAAGTCCGGCATCAAGCCGAACTGGATGGTGCTGGACGTGCTGCCCGTGCTGCCGCCGGACCTGCGTCCGCTCGTGCCGCTGGACGGCGGCCGCTTCGCCACTTCCGACCTGAACGACCTCTACCGTCGCGTCATCAACCGCAACAACCGCCTGGCCCGTCTGCTGGAGCTGAAGGCCCCTGAAATCATCGTGCGCAACGAAAAGCGCATGCTGCAGGAAGCCGTCGACTCGCTGCTGGACAACGGCCGTCGCGGCAAGGCGATGACCGGCGCGAACAAGCGTGCCCTCAAGTCGCTGGCCGACATGATCAAGGGCAAGAGCGGTCGCTTCCGTCAGAACCTGCTGGGCAAGCGCGTCGACTACTCGGGCCGTTCGGTCATCGTGGTGGGCCCGACGCTCAAGCTGCACCAGTGCGGCCTGCCCAAGCTGATGGCGCTCGAGCTGTTCAAGCCCTTCATCTTCAGCCGTCTCGAAGCCATGGGCATCGCGACGACGATCAAGGCTGCCAAGAAGGAAGTCGAATCCGGCACGCCGGTGGTCTGGGACATCCTTGAAGAAGTCATCAAGGAACACCCGGTCCTGCTGAACCGCGCCCCGACGCTGCACCGCCTCGGCATCCAGGCATTCGAGCCCGTGCTGATCGAAGGCAAGGCCATCCAGCTGCACCCGCTCGTCTGCTCGGCCTTCAACGCCGACTTCGACGGTGACCAGATGGCCGTCCACGTGCCGCTGTCCATCGAAGCGCAGATGGAAGCCCGCACGCTGATGCTGGCCTCCAACAACGTGCTGTTCCCGGCGTCCGGCGAGCCTTCCATCGTCCCGTCGCAAGACGTGGTGCTGGGTCTGTACTACGCGACCCGCGAGCGCACCAACGGCAAGGGCGAGGGCCTGATCTTCTCGGACATCCCCGAGATCATCCGCGCGCTCGAAAACGGCGCCGTGGAAATCACCGCCAAGATCAGCGTTCGCCTGACCGAGTGGACCAAGGACAAGGACACGGGCGAGTTCGTGCCCGAGACCAAGCTCGTGGACACCACTGTCGGCCGCGCCCTGCTGTCCGAGATCCTGCCCAAGGGCCTGCCGTTCTCGAACATCAACAAGGCGCTCAAGAAGAAGGAAATCTCGCGTCTCATCAACACGAGCTTCCGCAAGTGCGGCCTGAAGGAAACCGTGGTGCTGGCCGACAAGCTGCTGCAAAGCGGCTTCAAGCTCGCCACGCGCGCCGGCATTTCCATCGCCATCGACGACATGCTGGTGCCCGCGCAGAAGCACACGCTGATCGAGCGCGCCGAGAAGGAAGTCAAGGAGATCGAGCAGCAGTACGTCTCGGGTCTCGTGACGGCCGGCGAGCGCTACAACAAGGTCGTGGACATCTGGGGCAAGGCCGGTGACGAAATCGGCAAGAAGATGATGGACCACCTGAAGGTCGAGAAGACGATTGATCGCCACGGCAAGACCGTCGATCAGGAGTCCTTCAACTCGATCTACATGATGGCCGACTCGGGTGCCCGCGGTAGCGCAGCCCAGATTCGCCAGCTGGCCGGCATGCGCGGCCTGATGGCCAAGCCTGACGGCTCCATCATCGAGACGCCCATCACGGCGAACTTCCGTGAGGGCCTGAACGTTCTGCAGTACTTCATCTCCACCCACGGTGCTCGTAAGGGCCTGGCGGACACGGCGCTGAAGACCGCGAACTCCGGCTACCTGACGCGTCGCCTGGTCGACGTGACTCAGGATCTGGTCGTCATCGAGGAAGACTGCGGCACCGACAACGGCATGGCGATGCGCGCCCTGGTCGAAGGCGGTGAAGTCATCGAATCGCTGCGCGACCGCGTCCTCGGCCGCGTCACCGCGATCGATGTTGTGCACCCCGAGACGCAAGCCTCGCTGCTGGGCGCCGGCAAGATGCTGGACGAAGACACCCTCGACGTGCTGGAACAAGCCGGCGTGGACGAGATCAAGGTCCGCACGCCGCTGACCTGCGGCACGCGCTTCGGCCTTTGCGCCAAGTGCTACGGCCGTGACCTCGGCCGCGGCGGTCTGGTCAACACCGGTGAAGCTGTCGGCGTCATTGCCGCGCAGTCCATCGGCGAACCCGGCACGCAGCTGACGATGCGTACCTTCCACATCGGCGGTGCCGCTTCGCGTGCTGCCGTCGCCTCGAGCGTGGAAGCCAAGTCGGACGGCATCATCGGCTTCAACGCCACGATGCGCTACGTGACCAACGGCAAGGGCGAGCTGGTCGTGATTTCCCGCTCCGGCGAGATCATCATTGCCGACCCGCACGGCCGCGAGCGCGAGCGCCACAAGGTGCCTTATGGCGCGATCCTGAACATCAAGCCGAGCCAGACCATCAAGGCCGGCCTGGTGCTCGCCAACTGGGACCCGCTGACCCGCCCGATCATCACGGAATTCGCCGGCAAGGCGAAGTTCGAGAACGTCGAGGAAGGCGTGACCGTCGCCAAGCAGGTGGACGAAGTGACCGGTCTGTCGACCCTGGTCGTCATCGACCCGAAGCGCCGCGGCGCTGCCAAGGTCGTGCGCCCGCAGGTCAAGCTGCTGGACGCGCAGGGCCACGAGGTCAAGATCCCCGGCACCGACCACTCGGTGGCCATCGGCTTCCAGGTCGGCTCGCTGATCCAGATCCGCGACGGCCAGGAGCTGCTGCCCGGTGAAGTGCTCGCCCGCATCCCGGTCGAAGGCCAGAAGACCCGCGACATTACCGGCGGTCTGCCGCGTGTGGCGGAACTCTTCGAAGCCCGCTCGCCCAAGGACGTCGGCGTGCTCGCCGAGCAGACCGGCACGGTGTCGTTCGGCAAGGAGACCAAGGGCAAGATCCGCCTGCAGATCACCGACCCGGACGGCAAGGCCCACGAGGAACTGGTGCCCAAGGAGAAGAACATCCTGGTGCACGAAGGCCAGGTGGTCAACCGTGGCGAGCTGATCGTCGACGGCGCCGCGGACCCGCAGGACATCCTGCGCCTGCTGGGCATCGAGGAACTGGCGCGCTACATCGTCGACGAAGTCCAGGACGTGTACCGACTCCAGGGCGTGAAGATCAACGACAAGCACATCGAGGTGATCGTTCGCCAGATGCTGCGTCGCGTGATGATCACCAACCCGGGCGACTCGCACTACATCCTGAACGAGCAGGTCGAGCGCTCGGAGCTGCTGGACACCAACGACAGGCTGCGCAAGGAAGGCAAGATGACCGCCACGCACGCCGACGTGCTGCTGGGCATCACCAAGGCTTCGCTGTCGACCGACTCCTTCATCTCGGCCGCTTCCTTCCAGGAAACGACCCGCGTGCTCACCGAGGCTGCCATCATGGGCAAGCGCGACGAGCTGCGTGGCCTGAAGGAAAACGTCATCGTCGGCCGCCTGATTCCGGCCGGCACCGGCATGGCCTTCCACGAGGCACGCCGCGCCAAGGAAGCCATGGACGACGCCGAGCGCCGCGCCATTGCCCTGCAGGAGGCCGAGGAACTGGCCGCCGCGCAGATGGCTGGCGTGGACGCCGGCACCGACTCGGCCGAATAAGCCAGCGCTTTCCGCACCGCCAAAGCCGCCCCGGCGCCAGCCGAGGTGGCTAATGAGATGGTCACCCCCATCTCGTGTTTGCCCCGAACACCCCGGTGACATAGGTTTCCGGGGTGTTCTT
>NZ_JBWKUV010000020.1:0-15027 GCF_059421025.1 Roseateles sp. GW821-FHT03B02 | reverse complement strand
GCCGGATAGATTTACGCAAGCCACCTTCACCTCAGCCTGCTGTCAGCCCTTGCAAAAGCGGGGGTGACCATAGATTTTCATTATTGCTACGGCAATGACTGGCATCGGCTGGCCGCGACAAGCAAGATTTTCTAATGGTATGCCGGACTGACCGATACCAAGCTGCGCAACCTGAAGCCCAGAGACAAGCTCGAAATGGCCAACACCTGCGAATAAAGGCTGCCAGGCACGCAGAAGAAGTACCGGCCAGCCTGGCGAGCAACGGGCGTTATGTCGAGCAGCTGCGCTCTGCAGCTAATCGTCCGCTTGCAATTTGCTGATAATTGCAGGACACTGCATCTGCACTTTGCGATGCAATAGGACTTCGACCATGACCACTGCAGCGACCGCCGGCCACTACTGGGACCGATGGGAGGCCAAGGCCCTGGCTGCCGGCGTGCCGGCGCACCTGGCCAGCCTCGGCCGCGAGCTGATGCGCGACCTGGCGCAGCACACCGCTGGCGAGATCCGCAGCCTCGGGCACGAGGGCGACGGCGACAAGATGATTGCGATGGCCCTGGCCGCGCCGATCACGATGGAGCTGCGCTTCGCCTCGGATCTGCGCACGCCGGCCGGCGTGTCGGGCCGCGTGGACCCCGAGGTCTACGAGCTGCTGGCCGCGCGCCTCGGCGGCGCTGCCGTCCTCGATGCGGCGTTGGCCAGCGAGAAGGCCGCGCACGACGCTGCAGCTCGCTCGGTGCGCACCCATCGCTTCTTCAAGGATGCCTCCGGGCGCATGACCATGGAACGGATCTCGGCATGAGCGCTGAAACCATCGACCACACCACACTGACGCGCCTGGTCGAAGCCCAGGCCGTGCGCGCTGCACACGTCATCGGCCAGCCTGGCGGGTGGAGCATCGTCGTCAAGTACGGCATGACAGAGCGCCCGCTGGCGGCCACACGCAGCCGCGAGGTCCGCGTCTTCAAGAAGTTCGAGACGCTGGTCGGCTACCTCAAGGATCTGGGCGTGAGCCGCTTCGATGTGAACGCGGCCGACTACGACCCGGAGGGCGGCAAGACCGTCTCGCGGCCTGACACGTCGGCCGCGCTCAAGCGGGCGCACGAGGCCGCTGCTCATGACAAGTGGTTCCGTGGCCAGGTCGAGGAGGCCTTGGCCGAGGCCAAGGATCCGAACGCGCCGCCCTCGATCCCTCACGATGTTGTGAAGGCCGGCATGGCGCGGCAGCGCGCGGCGCTGCAGAAGCGGATCGCCAAGGCCGCTAAGTGATGCGGCTGACATGGCGACCACAAGCCGAGCAGCAGCGCAGCGATGGCATCGACTACATCGCCGAGCAAGACCCGATCACGGCCTTGGCCTTGCTGGACCGCATCGAGGAGCAGACCGACATGCTCCTGCAGCAGCCCAAGATGGGCCGGCCTGGTCGAGTGAAGGGCACGCGCGAGCTGGTCATCAGCCGCACGCCCTTCATCGTGGTCTACCACCTGCCTGACGCCTCCAGCATCGAGATCCTGCAGCTCCTTCACGGCTCGCAGCAGTGGCCACCAGCGTGATTCAACCCTTGCAGGAGCGATCCATGGCCACTCCAGCCAATCCACTTCAATCCGCGTTCGACTACGCGAACGCCTCCCTGGCCCTGGAGGGTCTGGCTGTGGACGCGGCCCAGGCCGCCCGGCAGCAGCAGGTCATCGACGGCCGCAAGTCCTTCGCTGGGGCGATTGCCGCTGCCGTCAAAGAAGCGAGCCAGTGAGCGCCGCGGGCGTGGCGCATTGCTTGACCGACCAACCGTAGAAAACGATGAGTTGATGGAGGCAGTTCGTGACTCGCGCGGCTATTCGCCCAGCTTCGGGCGCATTCGCGTGCGCTCGTCGTGAATTCAACTTGTTGAAGCTGGCATCGCTTAACCTCAACGGCGTTCGGGTCGTTCGCGCTGAATCAACAGAGTTCCCTCGATTGATGTGGCAGCAATCGACAAGGGCAGGATGCCAGATGTGTGCCTCACGGCTCACATCCGTCCTGGTCCGCTAGCTCGCTTCGCGCCCGTCGCAGACGCTCAGGGCTGCGCCCCGAGACCCCCGTTTTGGAATTCGTTGCGCTTCGCTTGGAATTGCGACACCGTGCTGACGCTAGGCAGCGCGCAAGCCTTCGGGTGACGGTCGTGGACGGCTGCAGCAAGGAGGCGGTGCGGATCGCTGTGGATACCTCAATCCCAGCGCTGTACGTCACGCGGGTGCTCGACCAAGTCAAGGCTGAGCTGGGCTTGCCCAAAGTGATTCGCACCGACAACGGTCCGGAGTTCGCCGGCCGGACGATGCAGACCTGGGCCGCCAGGAACGGCGTCGAGCTGCGCTTCATCCAGCCCGGAAAGCCGGTGCAGAACGCCTACATCGAAAGCTTCAACAGCCGCTTCCGCGACGAGTGCCTGTCGCAGCACTGGTTCGCCAGCCTGAGCCACATGCGCAGCGTCATCGACAACTGGCGCGAGGACTACAACCACCACCGGCCGCACAGCACCCTCGGGTATGTGCCACCGGCCGTGTTCGCCGCGCGGTGCCGCCAGCATGCTGGCGGAACCGCGCCAAACCCCGCATCGATAGCTACGATGCAAACCCCTGGGCTCTAGATCGAAGTGCTACGAATCCTGGGGGCAGCGCAATCTGGGGTCGAAGCCAGCGCGCCAGAACGGACGCCCGCAGACGCCGCGACGCTGATCACGCTCAGTCAATAGTGACCTTGGCCTCCTTCACCAACTTGGCGAACTTCTCGGTCTCTGCCCTGATCTGCTGAGCCATTTGCTCGCTGCTGTTGCCGATGGGCTCGGCGCCGATCTCCTCCATGCGCTTGCGGAAATCGGCCGACTGGATGACCTTGACCATCTCCGCGTTGAGCCTGGCAGTGATTTCCTTAGGCGTAGCCGCTGGCGCAAGGACACCGAACCAAGTGCCGATGTTGAAGCCCTTCAATCCGGCTTCCTCTAGCGTGGGCACGTCGGGCAGCGCCGAAGAGCGCTTTGCCGTCGTCACCGCCAGGGCCCTCAGCTTGCCACCCCTGATGTGCTGCAGTACCGGCGTGATGGTGTCGAAGGACATCGAGATCTGGCCGCCCAGCAGGTCGGTCGCCAGGGGACCGCTGCCCTTGTAGGGAATGTGCAGGATTTCGGTGCCGGTCATGTTCTGGAACTGGGTGCCGATGAGGTGCTGCGCCGTGCCGTTGCCGTTGGAGCCATAGGTCAGCTTGCCGGCCTGGGCTTTCGCCAGCGCGACCAGCTCGGCGACGTTCTTCGCCGGCGTCGCTGCATTGACGGTCAGCACATTGGGAACGAGGGCGATGGTGGTGATCGGCGCGAAGTCGCGCTGCAGGTCGTAGGGCAGCTTCTTGAACACGCTGCTGGCGATGGTGTGGTGCACGGCGCCCACCAGCAGCGTGTAGCCGTCGGGCTTGCTCTTGGCGACGAAGTCGGCGCCCAGCGTCGCGCCGGCGCCCGGCTTGCTCTCCACAACGACCGCCTGGCCCAGGCTTTGGGACAGCTTGTCGCCGAGCGCCCGGGCCAGTACGTCGGTGGTGCCACCGGCAGGGAACGGCACGATGAGCGTGATGGGCTTGCTGGGCCAGCCTTGGGCCAGCGCGGGCGTGCCGCTCGCGACCATCAGCCCGAGGGCTGCGATGCGGAAGATGCTACGGCGCGTGGTCTGCCTGATCGTGCTGTTCATGAGGTCTTACATGGACACCTCCCGTGTGGCAAGTGAGTTCTTGATGTTCTGACTCGGCGGATACGACTGCGGTCTTACATCCGGCCTTGTGGTGCAGGGGCGGGACGAGTCCCGGCCTTCTGCTGGCCCTGATGGTCATTCGCGAGGCCGGTGCTCATCTCCGTCAACGGGATTCGCGAAGCGTTTCCCCTGACCTCATTCAGCTTTACCCGGCCCGCGGTCCGACCGCTTTGCCATCACTTCATCGACTCGACTTACGCACTCTTTGTGGCATCCACTCCTTGTTCGTGGGTTGATCTATGCCGCCGCTTGTGCGGCTGCGCTCCCGGGCCTGATGCTCGTCCAGTCCCGCTGATACGCCCGGCCGTGGGCCACGATCGCCCAGGCCGTGCGTGCCATCTTGTTGGCCAGCGCCACCACCGCCACATTCAGCGGCCGGCGTGCCAGCAGTCGTTCCAGCCACTTGGGCTTGTCCTTGGCGTGCTCGATCACCGCTCGCGCTCCGTGAATGAGCAAGGTGCGCAGGTACGGATCGCCCCGCTTGCTCAGATGTCCGACGTGCACCTTGCCGCCGGTGCCCGCATGCGCTGGCACCAGCCCGATGCTGGCGCTGAACTCCCGCCCCGAGCGCCAAGCCTTGGCGTCTCCCAGCGTGGCCGCCAGCGCCGTACTGCCCAACACGCCGATGCCCGGCACCTGGTCCAGCGCGCGTGCGCCTGCCAGTTGTTTCTGCACCGCCGCGATCTCGCACTCGAGCTGCTCGATGCGCTGGCCAATCTGCGCCAGCGTCTGCAACTGCCCGTCCACCAGCGTTCGCATCGTCGCGGGCAACTGTTCGTCGATGGCCGCGCGCTGTGCGCTCAAGGCCTTCAGCCCCGCCTGGCGGCCGCCGCGCAGCACCACGCCGAACTCGTACAGCAGCCCGCGCAGCGCATTCACCGTGGCCGTGCGCACACTCACCCAGTGCGAGCGCGTGCGGTGCAGTGCCAGCACCGCCTGCTGCTCGACGCTCTTTTGCGGCACGCGCCGGATGTCGCTTTGCTGCGCCGCCCGCCAGATCGCCCGCGCGTCGGCCGCGTCGTCCTTGTTGCTGCGAACGAACGGCCGCACCTGCGCCGGCGGCAGCAGCTCCACCTCGTGACCCAGGCCGCCCAGCACGCGCGCCCAGTGGTGCGCGCTGCCACACGCCTCCATCACGATGCGCACCGGCTGCAACGGCGCGAAGTACGCCGCCAGCTTGGCTCGCGCCAGCTGCTTGCGTCCGATCTCGCCCGTCTCGGCTTCAACCCAGTGCAGTTGCATCACGTTCTTGGCAATGTCCAAACCGTAAGTCGTACGATCCATTTGGGGTCTCCGTCAGCGTGAGTTCACTCGGAACTTCACTTTGGCACTCGATGCCGTTCGACGCGAGGCCCCACCCGCAGCCGGCTTTCTCCTTGGTCAGCGGTACTCAGCGGGTTCATGAGCGTCAGCGCGTCGGTTCATCGGGAGGGAGGTGTCCATGCCATCTCCGTTTGTCGTTGGGAACGAAAGGAAGGTGACTCCGGCCTCGACACCACTCAGCGCTGCCGGATCGCGTTGCGCCCGCTGAAGAGGGCGTCCGAGCCCAGCTCTGCCTCGATCAGCAGCAGTCGGTTGTACTTGGCCATGCGGTCCGAGCGGCACAACGAGCCGGTCTTGATCTGCGTTGCCGTAGTGCACACGCTGAGGTCGGCGATGGTGGTGTCCTCGGTCTCGCCGGAGCGGTGCGACACCACGGCGGCATACCCCGCCTGCTCGGCCATCGCGATGGCAGCCAGGGTCTCGGTCAACGTACCGATCTGGTTGGGCTTGATGAGGATGGCGTTGGCCGCGCCGCGTGAGATGCCATGCTGCAGGATCTCGGTGTTGGTGACGAATAGGTCATCGCCGACGAGCTGGACGCGGTGGCCCAGTCGCTGGGTCAGCAGTTCCCAACCAGCCCAGTCGCCTTCGGCCATGCCGTCTTCGACGGTGACGATAGGGTAGTCATCCGCCCAGGCCGCGAGGTATTCGACAAACTGCGCCGAGCTGAAGCTCCGCCCCTCGGAGGCCAGCTCGTAGCTGCCGTCGCGGAAGAACTCGGAGCTGGCGACGTCCAGGCCGAGGGCGATGTCCGTGCCGGGCTTGAAGCCCGCGCTGGCGATGGCCGCCAGGATCACCTCGATGGCCGCCTCGTTGGAAGGCAGATCGGGCGCAAAGCCGCCCTCGTCGCCCACCGCGGTCGCCAGGCCCCGACTCTTCAGCAGCGCCTTCAAGGCGTGGAACACCTCGACACCCCAGCGCATTGCTTCGGCAAAGCGAGGCGCGCCCACGGGCACGATCATGAACTCCTGCATGTCGACGTTGTTGTCGGCATGGGCACCGCCGTTGATGATGTTCATCATGGGCATCGGCAGCCGGATCTGGCGGCCCGCGCCCAGGTGCCGGTACAACGGCACACCGGACGACGCCGCGCCGGCCTTGGCCAGCGCCAGCGACACCGCCAACGTCGCGTTGGCACCCAGGCGTGCCTTGGTCGGCGTGCCGTCGAGTTCGATCATGAGGCGGTCCAGCGCAGCCTGGCCATTGATGCCGCGGCCGGCCAGCGCGGCGGCGATCTCGCCATTGATGTGCCCGACCGCCTTCAGCACGCCCTTGCCGCCATAACGCTTCGTATCGCCGTCGCGCAGCTCCAGCGCCTCGCGGGAGCCGGTCGACGCGCCGGACGGTGCGGCTGCGAAACCGCGCGCGCCGTCGGACAGAAGCACTTCGGCCGCGACCGTCGGATTGCCTCGTGAATCCAGGATCTCGAAGCCACGGACTTGCTGAATCTCTGCCATGTCGGTCTCAGTTGATCTGCGCGATGCGCAGCATGTTGGTGGTGCCGGACGTACCGAACGGCATGCCGGCCGAAATGACGACGGTCTGACCCGCAGCGCCGAAGCCTTCCCGGGCGGCGGTTCGACACGCGAGGTCGCTCATCTCCGGCACATCCGCCACTTCGTGGCAGAGCACGGCATGGACGCCCCACACCAGCGCCAGATGGCGTGCGGTCGACAGGCGCGGCGTCATGCCGATGACCGGAGCCTGGGGCCGCTCCCGCGCCATGCGCAGCGCCGAGTAACCCGAGCTGGTATACGCCACCGTCGCCACAGCCTGGAGCTGGCCGGTGATGTCGCGAATGGCGCTGCCGATGGCGTCGGCCGCGCCCGACCGCGTCGACGACCGCGATGCATCGATGGCCTCGCGGTAGTAGGGGTCGGCCTCGGTGTGCCGGATGATGCTGGCCATCATGCGCACGGCCTCCACCGGATGGCGGCCGCTGGCCGACTCGGCGGACAGCATGACGGCGTCGGCGCCTTCGTAGATGGCCGTCGCGACGTCGGACGCCTCGGCCCTTGTGGGCACCGGCGCGGCGACCATGGACTCCAGCATCTGCGTGGCAACGATGACCGGTTTGCCGGCGCGGCGGCAGGCCTGGATGATGCGTTTCTGGATGGCCGGCACCTGCTCTGCCGGCATCTCGACGCCCAGGTCACCGCGGGCCACCATGACGGCGTCTGTCTCGGCCACGATGGCCTCCAGCGATGTGATGGCGGCCGGCTTCTCCAGCTTGGCGACGATGCCGGCGCGGCCGCCGACCAGACCGCGGATCTCGACGATGTCTTCGGGCCGCTGGACGAACGACAGCGCCACCCAGTCCACGCCCAGCTTCAGGCCGAACGCCAGGTCGGCATGGTCCTTCTCGGTCATGGCCGACAGGGGAAGAACCACGCCGGGCACGTTGACGCCCTTGCGATCCGACAGCACGCTGCCGTTGACGACGACGGTCTCCGCGAAGTCGGCACCGAAGGCCTCCACACTCAGCCTGACGCGCCCGTCGTCCAGCAGCAGTTCGGTGCCCACCTGGAGCGCCGCGAAGATCTCCGGATGCGGCAGTGCGACGCGCGCCGACGTGCCGGGCGTTTGCGCGTCCAGGTCGAGCCGGAAGGCTTGGCCTAGCTGTAGTTGCACGGGACCACCGGCGAAGGTGCCGATGCGCAGCTTGGGTCCTTGCAGGTCCAGCAGCACGGCGATGGGCCTGCCGCTTTCCTGTTCGACCTGGCGGATCAGATCGAGACGGCGGCGATGGTCATCGTGGCTGCCGTGGCTGAAGTTCAACCGGAAGACGTCGGCGCCCGCATCGAACAGGGCACGGATCGTTTCCTTCTCGTCGCTCGCAGGCCCCAGCGTGGCGACGATCTTGGCGTGTTTGTTGCGTTTCATGGGGAGTCAGGCGCCGGCCCCGGTGATGAGGATGGCGCGGAAGTCGTTGACGTTGGTCAGCGTGGGACCGGTGATGACCGAGTCACCCAGCGCCTCGAAGAAGCCGTGTCCGTCGTTGCGGTCCAGGCGCTCGCGGGGATTCATCTCCAGCGACCACGCCCGCGCCAGCGTGTCGGGCGTGAGCACGGCACCGGCAATCTCCTCCTGTCCGTCGACGCCGTCGGTGTCGCCGGCCAGCGCGTACACGCCCGCCTCACCTTGCAGCGCGACGCCGAGTGAAAGCAGGAACTCGACATTGCGTCCACCACGGCCGCTGCCGCGCACGGTGACAGTGGTTTCGCCGCCGGACAGCAGTACGCACGGCGGCGTGAAGGGCTGACTGCGCCGGGCGACTTGCAGCGTGAGGCCGGCGAGCGTCTTGGCCACGTCGCGCGATTCGCCTTCGATGGTGTCGCCCAGGATGTAGGTCGCGACACCTGCATCCCGCGCCACGCGGGCCGCGGCTTCGAGCGCCATCTGCGGCGTGGCGATGAAGTGCGTCTGGATGTCCGGCAGTCTGGGGTCGCCGGGTTTCAGCGTCTCGCCTTCGCCGCTTTGCAGCAGGGCCAGCGCGGCGGGTGGGACATCGATCGCGTACCGGCGCAGGATGTCGAGAGCGTCGGCGCAAGTGCTGGCGTCGGGCACCGTGGGCCCCGAGGCGATGTCGATGGCGTTGTCGCCCGGCACGTCCGACAACAGCAGGTTGACCACCTTCGCCGGCGCACAGGCCGCGGCCAGCCGGCCGCCCTTGATGGCCGACAGGTGCCGGCGCACGCAGTTCATCTCGCTGATGCTGGCGCCGCTGGCCAGCAGCGCGCGGTTGAGCGCCTGCTTGTCCTGCAGCGTCAGCCCAGCGAGCGGCAGCGGCAGTAGGGACGAGCCGCCGCCCGAGATCAAGCACAGCACGAGGTCGTCGGCCGTGAGGCCCTGCACGAGCTGGAGCATGCGCTCGGCGGCCTGCTCGCCGGCTGCATCCGGCACGGGATGCGCGGCTTCGACGATCTCGATCCGACTGCAGGGCACGGCATAGCCGTAGCGGGTGACGACCAGGCCGCTGAGCGGGCCTTGCCAATGGTCCTCGACCGCCCTGGCCATCGCCGCGGAGGCCTTGCCGGCACCGATCACCACCAGGCGGCCCTTGGGGGGCTCTGGCAGGAAGCGAGGCACGCAAAGCGCCGGCTGGGCCGCCGCGATGGCGGCATCAAACATGGCCCGCAGCAGGTCACGGGGCTTGGACAAGCTCATGGTGTCTTCACGCTGAAGTGCCGCGCGGGGCGGCGTGCTCAGGGCAACGCCGCGTCCGTGGAGGACGCGGCTCGTGGACTCAGGCTGCTTTGAGCTGCTTGTTGTCCGCCAGGAAGGCGCAGACCGCCGCCGTCACGTCGGCCGTCTTGGCGCTGCCGCCCAGGTCGCCGGTATGCAGTGCGGGGTTGGCGGTCACGCTCTCGATGGCGGCCATGACCGACTTGGCTGCGTCCTTCTCACCCAGGTGCTCCAGCATCATGACCACCGACCAGAAGGTGCCGACCGGGTTGGCCAGGCCCTTGCCCATGATGTCGAAGGCCGAGCCGTGGATGGGCTCGAACATCGACGGATAGCGGCGCTCCGGGTCGATGTTGCCGGTGGGCGCGATGCCCAGGCTGCCGGCCAGTGCAGCGGCCAGGTCGCTGAGGATGTCGGCGTGCAGGTTGGTGGCGACGATGGTGTCCAGCGTGTCGGGCTTGTTGACCATGCGCGCCGTGGCTGCGTCCACCAGTTCCTTGCCCCAGGTCACGTCCGGGAACTCCTTGGAGATCTGCAGCGCGATCTCGTCCCACATCACCATCGCATGGCGCTGGGCGTTGCTCTTGGTGATGACGGTCAGCAGCTTGCGCGGGCGCGACTGGGCCAGCTTGAAGGCGAAGCGCAGGATGCGTTCGACACCCGCACGGGTCATCATGCAGACGTCCGTCGCTGCCTCGATGGGATGGCCCTGGTGCACGCGACCACCGACGCCCGAATACTCGCCTTCGGAGTTCTCACGGACGATGACCCAGTTCAGGTCCTCGGTCTTGCAGCGCTTCAACGGCGCGTCGATGCCGGGCAGGATGCGCGTGGGGCGCACGTTGGCGTACTGATCGAAGCCCTGGCAGATCTTCAGGCGCAGGCCCCAGAGCGTGATGTGGTCGGGGATGTCCGGGTCGCCGGCCGAGCCGAACAGGATGGCGTCCTTGTTGCGCAGCGCGTCCAGGCCGTTGGCCGGCATCATCTCGCCGTGCTCGCGGTACCAGTCGCCGCCCCAGCCGAAGTTCTCAAACTCGAAGCGGAAGTTGCCGGTGGTGGCCGCCAGGGCCTCCAGCACCTGCTGGCCGGCCGGAACGACTTCCTTGCCGATGCCGTCGCCAGGGATGGTTGCGATGCGATAGGTCTTCATGATGGATATCTCCGTGAGAAACGTGTGAGGGGTGGGTGTGGGGGGGGGGGACGTCAGTGCACTGCGGCAGCGGTGGCCGGTGACGTCGGGCGTTGGGAGCGGGAGAGCAACAGGGTCAGCACAGCCGAGAGGACCAGCAGGCCGGCGACGAAGTACAGGCCGCCTTCAAAGCTGCCGGTCTTGTCCTTGATCCAGCCGATCATGGCGGGACCGACGAAGCCGCCGAGGTTGCCGATGGAGTTGATCGTGGCGATGCCAGTGGCCGCGGCGGCGCCCGACAGGAACACCGTCGGCATGCTCCACAGCGGGGGCTTGGCGCAGCTGATGCCGATGTTCACGAGCGTCAGCGCTGCGATCAGGCCGATCGTGCCGTTGGCGCCCGCCGCGACCACCAGGCCGATGGAAGCTGCCAGGCAGGCCAGCACGACGTGCCACGTGCGTTCGCGGGTGCGGTCGGAGTGGCGCGACCACAGCACCATCGCGATGACCGAGATCGTCGGCGGGATGGCATTCAGCAGGCCCACCGTCATGGACGACACGCCGAGCTGCTTGATGATCTGCGGTGCCCAGATGCCCAGCGTGTAGAGGCCAGCCGAGGTGCCGAAGTAGATGAACGCGAGGGCGAGGACGCGGATGTTCAGCAGGCCGCTGAGGCCGCCATGCTTGGCATCGCTGCCCTTGGCGGCGGTCTCCGCCTTCATCTCCGTGACGAGCCAGGCACGTTCGTCGTCCTTCAGCCAGCGGGCCTGCTCGGGCTTGTCCGTCATGTAGAAGAACACGACGATGCCCAGCAGCACGGCAGGCACAGCCTCGATGATGAACATCCACTGCCAGCCGTGCATGCCCAGGATGCCGTCCATCTCCAGCAGCGCAGCCGACAGCGGCGAGCCCAGTGCCGTGGAGATGGGAGCGGCGGCCATGAACAAGGCCGTCACGCCGGCGCGATGCCGGGCCGGGAACCAGTAGCTGATGTACAGGATGATCCCGGGGAAGAAGCCCGCCTCCGCGGCCCCCAGTAGGAAGCGCACGACGTAGAAGCTGGTCGGCCCATCGACGAAGGCCATGCAGGCGGAAATGATCCCCCAGGTCACCATCACGCGGGCGATCCAAAGCCTCGCTCCGACCTTGTGCAGGATGACGTTGGACGGCACTTCGAACAGGAAGTAGCCCCAGAAGAAGATGCCTGCGCCGAAGCCCAGGATCGAGGCGGTGAAGCCCAGGTCGCCCTTCATCGTCAGCGCCGCGAAGCCGATGTTCACGCGGTCGATGTAGGCGATGAAGTACAGCAGCATGATGAACGGCACGATGCGCCAAGTGATCTTGCGCAGCGTCCGCTTCTCCAGGGCCATGTCCATGGCTTGTCTCCTTAAGTTGGTGTTCCCGGGTCATCCGCTGGAGGCTCGGGGCCCCGTGCTGGGTATGACGTGGAACGAAGCGTATGACCGTGCCACTTGCTGATGAATCGAACTAAACTTCATTCATAGTTGCAAATAACTGATGAATGAACGCGGACACCGACCTGGGTTTCTTTTGCTTGCTGGTGAAGCAGGGCAGCCTGGTGGCGACGGCGAGGGAGCTCAATCTGACCCCCCCCGCCGTGTCCCGACGGCTGGCGCTGCTGGAGGGCCGGCTCGGCGTGCGGCTGCTGAACCGGACCACCCGGCGCGTCAGCCTGACGAGCGAAGGCGAGGTGTACTTCGCCCACGCGCAACGGATCAACAGCGAAATCGAGGACGTCGAGCGGCTGATCACCAGCAGCCGCGGGGCGCCGCGCGGTCTGCTTCGCGTCAACGCACCGCTAGGCTTTGGCCGCTCCTACATCGGCCCGGCAATCTCAACATTCTCACGCGTGTGTCCGGAGGTGGAGGTGCAGCTACACCTCACCGACAGGCCGATCAGCCTGCCCGACGATGCCATCGACCTGGTGATCCATTTCGGTGAGATGCCCGACTCCCGGCTGGTCGCCAGGCGCATCGCCGCCAACCGCCGTTTGCTGGTCGCGTCGCCTGCCTATCTGCGCGCGGCGGGCACGCCCGCGACGCCGCATGAGCTGACGCAGCACCAATGCATCGTGCTGCGTCAGAACACGTCGGCATATGGCAACTGGCGGCTGAGCCGCGGCGAGCGGACCGAGACCGTCAAGGTGCATGGCAGGCTGAGCACCAACGATGGCGAGGTGGCGCTGAACTGGGCGCTGGAAGGCCACGGCGTGCTGATGCGCGCCGAGTGGGATGTGGCCAAGTACCTGCGTAGCGGCAGGCTGGTGCGCGTGCTCGCCGATTTCGAGACGCCGCCGGCCGACGTCTACGCCGTCTTCCCGGAGCGATTGAACCTATCTGCAAAGGTGACCCGATTCCTGGATCACCTTCGCGAGTTTCTCGGCGGGCACGTGGATGGGCCGGAAGTCGGCGCCACTAACTGGTAGCTACGTCATCGGACCGACGCGCTGGATCGCCTAAGGCGCTTAGGAGCGGTGACAGACGTTCAGCTGACTGCCTCGCCACCCATCCGGCGGCCATCGCCGCTGGAATCTCCTCAGGCGCGCCAATGACGGCTTCAGCTTGGTAGAGCGTGCATTCGGCTGTGGCTGGTGCCGAAGGGGCGACAGGGCAGTGCCAGCGCTGCGCCCGAATCAGCAAGCCGAAACGTCGTGCACGTGGAACCGCAACCTGCTTCTTGAGCCGACACCGCCGATTCAATCTTCCAGAGTCTCGTTCGGCTGTGCGGGCGCCTTTGCGGGGAGCTGAGATTTGGATGCGATGCCGCTGAGGAACAGGCCGATCAAATGAGCGACACGCGCCTTCGAGCCGAGCTGCTCTGTTGCCAGTGACGTAGCGACAGCCACGACAACGAGATCTTCGAAGGTCACGTCGGATCGGACCAGCTCAGATTGCTGCGCGACTTGCAGAAGCCGGCGCCCCTCGTCGCTCGTGGCGTTGCACCCAGCTGTGCCGCTCTGCAGGACGGCCCCGAGTGAGGCTGCCAGCCCGCTGTAAACGCACGTGTGAACGACCAGGTCCTCGAGATACGAGCGCAGCGCGGCCAGAGGATCGACTGTGGCGGAGCGCGCTCGGCTGTCCGCGGCAAGCGACAAAAACCGCTCGCTGTATGCCGCCGCCAGCAGTGCGTCGCGCGTCGGAAAGCGTCGATAGAGGGTGCCGATTCCGACGCCCGCGCGCTTCGCAACATCTTCCATCGAAGCCTCGGCTCCGCGCTCCAGGAAGACCTCCTCTGCCGCAGCGAGGAGGCGCTCACGATTTCGTTGAGCGTCGGCGCGGAGGGGTGTTCCTCGGGTCAAAAGGGGCATTCGTATCGTTGCTTGATAAGTGGAGGGTACCTCCGTATATTAAGTGGAGCAAGGCTCCACTTGTCGGAGTCTCAACTTTGGAAGGAGTTCAAATGGCGCAGCAATTCAGGGGCAAGGTGGTCGTGATCACAGGCGGATCCGACGGCATTGGCTTGGCGACAGCGAAGGCATTCGCCGGCGAAGGTGCCCATGTCTACATCACGGGACGGAGACAGGAGGCGCTCGACGATGCGGTTGCACAAATTGGCGGCAATGCTGTCGGGGTGCAAGGCGACATCGGCGAGCCCAAGGACATTGATCGGCTCTACGAACGCATCAAGTCAGAGCGCGGCCGGGTCGACGTGGTGTTTGCCAACGCCGGCATCTCCGAGTCCGCAGCGCTAGGCGATATCAGCGAGGACCACCTCGAGCGAGTGGTCGCCATCAACTTCAAAGGCACCGTGTTCACGGTGCAAAGGGCGCTTCCACTGATGACGGCCGGTGGCAGCATCGTCCTCGCCGGTTCAGCCGCCGGCAGCATGGGTTTGGGCGCTTTGTCCGTCTACAGCGCAACGAAAGCAGCAATCCGCTCGCTTGCTCGCACTTGGACGACCGACCTCAAGAGCCGAGGCATCCGCGTGAACGTCGTATCGCCCGGAATGGTCCAGACGCCGGCCATGAATGCCTACCTCCAGAACAACGCCGGAGCCGAGGAGGCGCTGAAGCAGATGATTCCGTTTGGCCGTCTTGGCAATTCGGAGGAAATCGCGAAGGCTGTACTCTTCCTTGCCTCGGACGCTGCGAGCTTCATCGCTGGGAATGAACTGTTCGTCGACGGCGGTGTGATGGCCGTTTAAGGGCCCCACTCGGCATGATCCCTATCCTCGGGCGTTCGGGGGAGGCCACTCTCGTTTGAGTCAGGTGGTCGCGCCGGGAGCGTGCGTATGCTGGTGGACAGGTATGGCGAATTGCTGAGCTACGGGCTAGGCGCATTGTTCGGCCGTTCACGCACTCAATGGATCGAGGCAGGCCGAGCAGTCGTGCTGCGAATCGGGCCCCCGGCGGAGCCGAGTCTTGCCTCTACCTACTGATGCCCAAATCGACTCGGCCCGCGTTAGTGTGACGAACGGCAGGTCCAACTTGCCAACCGGTCGGTCAATCCGACCGGGTCGCACCCTGACGGCCGGAATGCGTTGAGAACCGGTCGGGCGACGCACTGCGCCGGCCGACCGAGAACGTTTAGGTTTGTTCGACACCTGCCCGCGCGGCAAGCTAATGGCGCGAACGACGCCGAGTAGAGGGCAGGTGTTGGA
>NZ_JBWKUV010000019.1:0-17576 GCF_059421025.1 Roseateles sp. GW821-FHT03B02 | reverse complement strand
AGCCCTTGCGGTCCTGGCCGTGCAGGTGAAACGAGTGCTTGCCCAGGTCGATGCCGACCATCGTTACAGAGTCCATGGTGACCTCCGCTACATAGAAGAACACCCCAGCAACGTACGTCACCGGGGTGTTCGGGGCAAACACGAGATGGGGGTGACCATCTCATTAAAGCCCGCAATGACGCGGGCTTACGTTCGATTCCTGCCAGCAGATGCCGGCTCATGCCAGACGCGTGATCATTCCCACTCGATGGTCGCGGGCGGCTTGCTGGACACGTCGTAGGTGACGCGGTTGATGCCGCGCACCTCGTTGATGATGCGCCCCGACGTGCGCTTGAGCATCGAGTACGGCAGCTCGGCCCAGTCGGCGGTCATGAAGTCGCTGGTCTGCACGGCGCGCAGGGCCACGACGTAGTCGTAGGTGCGGCCGTCGCCCATGACGCCCACGCTCTTGACGGGCAGGAAGACGGCGAAGGCCTGCGAGGTCAGGTCGTACCAGCTCTTGCCGGTGGCGGGGTCGATGGCGTTGCGCAGCTCTTCGATGAAGATGGCGTCGGCGCGACGCAGCAGGTCGGCGTAGGGCTTCTTCACTTCGCCGAGGATGCGCACGCCCAGGCCCGGGCCTGGGAAGGGATGGCGGTAGACCATCTCGGGCGGCAGGCCCAGGGCCACGCCCAGCGCCCTCACCTCGTCCTTGAACAGCTCGCGCAGCGGTTCCAGCAGCTTCAGCCCGAGCTGCTCGGGCAGGCCGCCGACATTGTGGTGGCTCTTGATCGTCGTGGCCTTCTTGGTCTTGGTGCCGCCACTCTCCACCACGTCGGGGTAGATGGTGCCCTGGGCCAGGAAGGTCGCGCCCTTGTGGCCGGCGTCGCCGGCCTTGAGCTTGGCGGCCTCGGCCTTGAACACGTCCACGAACAGGCGGCCGATGATCTTGCGCTTCTGCTCGGGGTCGGTCACGCCGGCGAGTTCGCCGAGGAACAGATCGCTCGCGTCCACGCGGATGACCTTGGCGTGCAGCTTGCCGGCGAACATGTCCATGACCATGTCGCCCTCGTTCAGGCGCAGCAGGCCGTGGTCGACGAAAACGCAGGTGAGCTGGTCGCCGATGGCACGGTGGATGAGGGCCGCGGCGACCGACGAGTCGACGCCGCCGGACAGGCCCAGGATGACTTCCTCGTCACCGACCTGCTCGCGGATCTTGGCCACCGCCTCGGCGATGTAGTCGCCCATGATCCAGTCGCCCTTGCAGCCTGCGATGTCGCGTACGAAGCGGCGCAGCAGGGCCTCGCCCTGCTGGGTGTGGGTCACCTCGGGATGGAACTGCACCGCGTAGAAGCCGCGCGCCTCGTCGGCCATGCCGGCGATGGGGCAGCTGTGCGTGGAGGCCAGAAGCTTGAAGCCCGGCGGCAGCGCTGTGACCTTGTCGCCGTGGCTCATCCAGACCTTGAGCATGCCGTGACCTTCCGGCGTGACGAAGTCCTGGATGCCGTCGAGCAGCTTGGTGTGGCCGTGGGCGCGCACCTCGGCGTAGCCGAATTCGCGGTGATCGCTCCACTCGACCTTGCCGCCCAGTTGCACCGCCATGGTCTGCATGCCGTAGCAGATGCCAAGCACCGGCACGCCGGCGTCCCACACGGCCTGCGGCGCGCGCAGCTCATGGTCCTCGTAGGTGGAGGCATGGCTGCCGCTGAGGATGATGGCCTTGGGCGCGTAGCTCTTGATGAAGTCGTCGCTGACGTCATTCGGGTGGATTTCGCAATACACCGAGGCATCGCGCACGCGGCGGGCAATGAGCTGGGTGACCTGGGAACCGAAGTCGAGGACGAGGACCTTGTCGTGTTGCATAAGGCGTCTTTCAAGCCGGCTGCAAAGGCTTTGCCGGCGGCTGGGTACGGAAGAAACGGAGGGTGATGAACAGGGCCGCCGCCTGCAGCGCAGCGCAGGCGAAGAAGGGCAGACCCATCAGGAGATCGCCCGCCGGCCGGTGCGATACCTGGGCCAGCAGCGTCAGGCCCAGCAGCGGCGCGAGGACGGCCATCAGGCTGTTCAGCGACGAGACCGCGCCCATGGCCCGCCCCTGGTGGGCGCCGCCAGCAGCGTTGGAGATGAAGCTCTGCAAGGCCGCTGCGCCGACGCCCCCGAGTAGATTGAGGCCGATGACGACGTACATCATCCAGCCCTCGGTGGCGAGGCCGAAGCCCAGGTAGGCCAGGGACGCCGACGCCATGCTGACCAGCGCCAGCCGCTGCGCGCTGAAGCGCTTGAGCAGCGGCCTGAGCAGCACGCCCTGGCTGATGACGGAGACGATGCCGACAACGACCAGCGACCAGCTGACGGCCAGCGGCCCCCAGCCGAAGCGGAACTTGGTGTAGAGCACCCAGGTGTTGTGCAGCGTGAACTGGGCCAGCGACGACAGCGCGATGACTGCCACCAGCGGCCCGACGCCCTGCAGCGCCGCCAGGCCACGCAGCGCGCTGGCCGGGTTGGCCTTCTTCCAGTTGAAGGGGCTGCGGCGGTCCTTGGGCAGCGACTCGGGCAGCACGAAGAAGCCGTAGCACCAGTTCACCACCGCCATCGTGCCTGCGGCGAAGAAGGGCCAGTGCACGTCGTAGTGACCCAGCCAGCCGCCAATGACGGGCCCGAGGATGAAGCCGATGCCGAACATGGCCCCGAGCTGGCCGAAGCGGCGCGCGCGGTCCTCGGGTGCGGTGATGTCGGCGACGTAGGCGTTGGCGATGGCGATGTTGGCCTGCATCGCGCCGGAGAACAGCCGCACGACGACCAGCATCCACAGCGCCGTGGCCAGGGCCGTGACAAAGAAGCTCAGCGCCAGGCCGGCGAAGCCGATCAGCAGCACCGGGCGGCGGCCGAAGCGGTCGGACAGCGCACCCAGCACCGGAGAGCCGAAGAAGTTGGCCACGCCGAAGGCCATGGTCACCATCAGGAAGGCCGAGGTCTGCTCGTCGTTGCCGTGCGTGAAGGTACCCACGATGTGCGGCAGCACCGGCACCATCAGGCCGATGGAGATCATGTCGATCAGCACCGCAGCCATGATGAAGCCCATGGCGGGGGTGCGTTTCTGGGCGTCGCTCATCTCAATCCTGAAAAACGAAACGGGGCGATCTGACGTCGCCCCGTTGTCGCCATCAACAGCTCACTCGCTGCGGTAGTTCGGCGCTTCCTTCGTGATCTGCACATCGTGGACATGGCTCTCGCGCATGCCCGCCGTCGTGATCTCGACGAACTCGGCCTTGTTCTGCATGTCGGCAATGGAGCCGCAACCGCAGTAGTGCATCGACGCCTTCAGGCCGCCGGCCATCTGGAAGATGACCTGCACGACCGAGCCCTTGTAGGGCACCTGGCCCTCGATGCCTTCGGGCACGAGCTTGGAGGTGTTCGGGTTGTTGCCCGTCTCGGCCTGGAAGTAGCGGTCAGCGCTGCCCTTGGCCATGGCGCCCATGGAGCCCATGCCGCGGTAGCTCTTGAAGGTGCGGCCCTGGTAGAGGATGGTCTCGCCGGGGGCTTCCTCGGTGCCGGCGAAGGCGCCGCCCATCATGACGGTGTCGGCACCGGCCGCGATGGCCTTGGCCACGTCGCCCGAGTAGCGGATGCCGCCGTCGGCGATGACCGGCACGCCGGTGCCCTTGAGGGCCGTCACGACGTTGTCGATGGCGGTGATCTGCGGCACGCCGACACCCGCGACGATGCGGGTCGTGCAGATGGAGCCGGGGCCGATGCCGACCTTGACGCCGTCGGCGCCGGCTTCCACCAGCGCCAACGCGGCCGCGCCGGTAGCGATGTTGCCGCCGATGACGTCGACCTGCGGGAAGGCACGCTTGACCCAGCGCACGCGCTCCAGCACGCCGGCGCTGTGGCCGTGGGCGGTGTCGACGATGAGGGCGTCGACGCCGGCCTTGACCAGCAGCTCGACGCGCTGCTCGGTGTCGTCGCCGAAACCGACCGCCGCACCCACCCGCAGGCCGCCGTGGCTGTCACGCGCGGCGTTGGGGAAGCTGGTCTGCTTGGTGATGTCCTTGACCGTCATCAGGCCGCGCAGCTCGAAGGCGTCGTTGATGACGACGACGCGCTCCAGCTTGTGGGCATGCATCAGGGCCTTGGCTTCTTCCAGCGAGGCGCCTTCACGCACGGTGATGAGTTTCTCGGCCGGCGTCATGATCTCGCGGACCTTGGCGTCCATGCGGGTCTCGAAACGCAGGTCGCGGCCGGTGACGATGCCGACGACCTTCTTGCCCTCGACGACGGGGAAGCCCGAGAAGCCGTGCAGGCGGGTCAGCTCGACGGCGTCCCGCACCGGGGCATCGGGGCTGATGGTCAGCGGCTCGCGGACGACACCGCTCTCGTAGCGCTTGACGCGCGCCACCTCGCGCGCCTGGGCCTCGGCGCTGAGATTCTTGTGGACGATGCCGATGCCGCCCTCTTGCGCGATGGCGATCGCGAGGCGGGCCTCGGTCACGGTATCCATGGCGGCGGACACCAGCGGCAGGTTCAGGGGGATGTTGCGCGACAGACGGGTCGCAAGGCTGGTGTCGCGGGGCAACACCTGGGAGAACGCTGGCACCAACAACACATCGTCGAAGGTGAGCGCTTTGCCGAGAAGGCGCATGAGGAAAGCTCCAGACGCAAAGCGGCATTATACGGAGGTCGCACCGCTACACTGAACCCATGCGTCTCAAACCCCTGCTCATCGCCCTGATCGGCCTGGTTCTGGCCGCTGCCGCCCAGGCTCAATGGAAGTGGCGCGATGCCAAGGGCAACGTGCAGTACAGCGACATGCCGCCTCCGCCCGGCACGCCGGACAAGGACATCCTGCAGCGCCCGTACACGGCCAAGCCGACCATCGTCGTCGCGCCTCCTGGGGCGGTGGCGAGCGCGGCCTCGGCTCCGAAGCCGGCGGCAAGCACCCCCACCAAGGCTGAACTGGACGCCGCCGCACGCCAGAAGAAGGACCAGGACGGCGAGGCCGCCAAGCAGAAGGAAGAGGAGCGCCGCGTCGCCGCCCAGCGCCGCGAGAACTGTGCCCGCGCCCAGGCCAATCTGCGCGACCTGCAAAGCGGCACCCGCCTGACCCGCACCAACGAGAAGGGCGAGCGCGTCTTCATGGAAGAGGCGCAGATCGCCGCTGAGGTCAGCCGCGCACGCGACCTGATCACCAGCGAGTGCCGCTGACTTAGGCCTTGCCGGCTTGCGGCCGGTGCCGCGACACGATGCGCTCGCCTCGCTTGGCATAGCGCAGACGCCGCGCCTCCTTGGGATCGACGGTCAAGCTTCGGTAGACCTCGACGCGATCCCGCTCGCGCAGTGGCGTGGCGAGCGGCCGAACGCGGCCCCAGATGCCCAGGTGCAACGACTCCAGCGGCTCGCTGTGCGCCGCCGCCATGAAGTCGTCGCAGGCGCGCAGCGCCGATTCGATGGTGGCGCCCGCCTGCAACTCCAGCCAGCGATGTTGCACGTCGCCGGCGCGCGGGCTCCAGACCAGTTCAACGCGCACCGTGGAGGCTTTCCGCGCGTTGCACGAAGCTGTCGACGAAGGTGTTGGCAATGCGATCGAACACGGGGCTCACGACGGCTTCCAGCGCCCCGCTGCTGAAGGCATAGCTCAACTCGAAGGCGATCTTGCAGGCCGTGGCCTCGCCACTGGAGCCGGGCCTGTTGAGCGGCAGGAACTGCCAGACGCCGTCCAGGTGCGAGAACGGGCCGTCCACCAGTTCCATGCGCACGCTGCGGCCGTCCTCGTTGCGGTTGCGCGTCGTGAAGGCGTGGCGCACGCCGGCATAGGCGAGGTGTAGCCGAGCCGTGACCGTGTCGTCGTCGCGGGCCAGCACCTCGACCTTGTTGCACCAGGGCAGGAACTCGGGATAGTGCTCCACCTGGGTCACCAACTCGTACATCTCGCGCGGCGTGTGCCACAGCAGAACGGACTTTTTGACCTGCTTCATAGAATCCCGGGATTGTAAGAAGGGGCTCAGCCCTCACATCCCACTTCATGTCCATCGCCGAGAACCGCCGCGCCCGCTACGACTACCACATCGAGGAACAGTTCGAGGCCGGCGTCGTGCTGTCCGGCTGGGAGATCAAGGCCATCCGTGCGGGCCAGGTCCAGCTGACCGATGGCTACGTGATGATCAAGGACGGCGAGCTGTTCCTGATCGGCTGCCGCATCAATGCGCTGCGCAGCGCTTCCACGCACGTCACGCCAGAGGCTGACCGCACCAAGAAGCTGCTGATGCACAAGGCCGAGATCAAGCGGCTTGTGGGCAAGGTCGAGCAGCGCGGCTTCACCCTCGTGCCGTTGAACCTGCACTACAAGGGCGGCCGCGTGAAGGCCGACATTGCGCTGGCCAAGGGCAAGGCCCAGCATGACAAGCGCGAGACCGAGAAGAAGCGCGACTGGGACAGGGAAAAGGGCCAGTTGATGCGGCACGCAGCAACTGGCCGCAAGGCCTGAGACGCGCAGCGGCTCACCGGCCCCTTCTCCACAAAAGGGCCGGTTGACACGCCCCACCCGTCGACGCGCCGCAAGGGCTGACGGGAAGCCGCCACGTCCTAGCGATTGAGGATGGGGGCGGAGCGCTGACGGCGAAGAATCGCTGCCGGTGCGCGAGCGCGCGCCGATGCGTCGCCACTCGCTGCCGGCGGCGATGCAAACCCCGACACAGGGCAGCATGGGGGCCGAAATGCGCATCCGCAAAATCCTGCTTGCAACCACCTTGCTGCTCGCCGCAGCCCTGCCCGTCACCGCCCAGGACAAGCCCTACAAGGAAGGCACGGTCTGGTCCGTGTCCTTCATCAAGGTCAAGCCCGGCATGTTCGACGTCTACATGCGCGACCTGGCCTCGGCACGCAAGAAGCTGATGGACGAGGCCAAGAAGCAAGGGCTGATCGTGTCCGAGAAGATGCTGTCGGGCTCCTCCATGGGCCACGGCGACTGGGACCTGATGCTGATGGTCGAATACAAGAACTGGGCCGCCTTCGACGGTCTCAGCGACAAGTTCGACGCGCTCGCGCTGAAGACTGTCGGCTCCGAGGACAAGCAGGTTCAGATGATGGTCAAGCGCACCGAGGTGCGCGAGATCGTCGGCGACAAGGTCTTCCAGGAAATCACGTTCAAGTAGTCGGGGCCAAGACGCTCAGCGCCTGCTCGAGATCGGCACGGAGGTCGTCAGCGTCCTCCAGGCCGACCGCGAAGCGCACCAGCGTGCCGCTGCCGAAGGGCAGCGGCAGGTTGCGGCTGCGGCTCATGTCGTAGGGCACGGCCAGGCTCATCGGGCCGGCCCAGGAGTAACCGATGCCGAAGAGCTGCAGCGCGTCGACGAAGGCATCCACCTGACGCGCGCTGTACTCGGGCCTGAACACCGCCGAGAACAGGCAGGCCGCGCCAGCCCCTCCGACGGCAAGCCAGTTCTCATGACCTGGCGACCCTGGCAGCGCCGGGTGGAAGACCTGCGCCACCTCGGGCCGGCCGGCCATCCAGTTCGCGAGCCGGCGCGTCGCACGGTCCTGAGCTTCGTAGCGCAGTTGCAGAGTCGGCAGGCCGCGCAGCACCAGTTCCACGTCGTTCTGGCCCAGGCCGTAGCCCAGGTGCTCGTGCGCATGGTTGAGGCGGTCGTGCAGTTGGCGATCCCGCGTGCACACCGAGCCCATCAGCACGTCGGCGCCGCCGCTGGGGTATTTGGTCAGCGCCTGCATGACGATGTCGGCGCCCAGGCCCGGATGGGTGGCCGGCGCCGGCTCGAAGCCGTTGAAGGCCAGGCCGGCACCCCAGGTGTTGTCCAGCGCCGTCGTCACGCCACGCGCGCGGCAGGCGGCCATCGTGCCGAGCAGGTCGGGGAACTCCAGCGTGATCGAGCCTGCAGCCTCCAGCCAGACCAGCCTGGTGTTGTCCCGCAGCTCCGGCACCGTCAGCGGGTCGTAGAAGCGGTGCGTCACGCCCCATTGCGGCAGCCAGGACTCGGTCAGGTAGCGGTTCTGGCCGTAGACGTTGTCCGGCACCAGCACCTCGTCGCCCGGACGCAGCACGGCCAGCGACGGCAGCGTCACCGCCGCCAGGCCGCTGGGCACCAGCAGGCAGTGCTCGGCATGCTCCAGGGTCGCCAGTCGCGCGGCCAGCGTGTAGCTGGTGGGCGTGCCGTGCAGGCCGTAGCGGTAGCTCAGCCCGTCGCGCGGCCGCGGCTTGTGCAGGTCGGCCGTGTCCTTGAACAGCACGGTCGAGGCCTTGGCCACGGGCACGGGCACCGCCTCCCAGCCTTCCGGGGCGCGGTAGGGGTGGTGAATCAGCTCGGTGCTGGGTGCGCGCTTGACCATCAGACCAGGCTCGCCACCAGATCGTGGCCATCCGCCGCGACGACGCGGGCGCGCACGAAGTCGCCCACCTTCATCGTCTTGCTGGCCTTCTCCGGCGGCAGGATCTTCACGGTGCCGTCGATCTCGGGCGCGTCGGCGTAGGAGCGCCCCACCCCGCCCTTGCGGCCCAGAGCCGGCGCGGAGTCCACCAGCACCTGCAGCGTCTGGCCGACGCGGCTCTGCAGTTTGTCGGCGGAGACTTGTTCGGCGACGGCCATGAAGCGCGCACGGCGCTCCTCGCGCACCTCGTCGGGCAGCGCGCCGGGAATGTCGTTGGCACTGGCGCCTTCAACGGGCGAATAGGCGAAGCAGCCTGCGCGGTCGATCCTGGCTTCCTGCATGAAGTCCAGCAGGTGCTGGAACTCGGCCTCGGTCTCGCCGGGGAAGCCGGCGATGAAGGTGGAGCGGATGACCAGCTCCGGGCAGGCCTCGCGCCAGCGCAGGATGCGCTCCATGTTCTTCTCGCCGTTGGCGGGGCGCTTCATGCGCTTGAGCACATCCGGGTGGGAATGCTGGAAGGGCACGTCCAGATACGGCAGCACCAGGCCCTGGGCCATCAGCGGCAGCACCTCGTCCACGTGCGGATAGGGGTAGACGTAGTGCAGGCGCACCCAGGCGCCGAAAGGCCTGGCGATCTCGCCGAGCTGGGCGACGAGGTCCAGCATGCGCGTCTTGACCGGCTTGCCGTCCCAGAAGCCCATGCGGTACTTGACGTCCACGCCATAGGCCGAGGTGTCCTGGCTGATGACCAGCAGCTCCTTCACGCCGCTCTCGAACAGGGCCCTGGCCTCGTTCAGCACATCGCCGATGGGGCGGGACACCAGGTCGCCACGCATGCTGGGGATGATGCAGAAAGAGCAGCGGTGGTTGCAGCCTTCGCTGATCTTCAGATAGGCGTAATGCCTGGGCGTGAGCTTGACGCCGAAGCTGGGCACCAGGTCGACGAAGGGGTCGTGGGGCTTGGGCACATGGGTGTGCACCGCGTCCATGACCTCCTGCGTCGCATGCGGACCGGTCACGGCCAGCACGCTGGGGTGAATCTCGCGCACCAGGCTGCCGGCGTCGCTGCTGGCATGGCCAGCCTTGGCGCCCAGGCACCCGGTCACGATGACCTTGCCGTTCTCGGCCAGGGCCTCGCCGATGGTGTCCAGGCTTTCCTTGACGGCGTCGTCGATGAAGCCGCAGGTGTTGACGATCACCAGGTCGGCGCCGGCAAAGGTCTTGGAGGTCTCGTAGCCCTCGGCGCGGAGCTGGGTGAGGATCAGCTCGCTGTCCGTCAGCGCCTTCGGGCAGCCAAGCGACACGAAGCCGATCTTCGGCACGGAGGGGGTCGTCGTTTCATTCATCGCCGTATTTTCGGCGATGTGGCGCCGACCTTATTTTTTGGGCGTGAACGGGAACATCACGCCCGCCTGCTTGAGCTGTTCCTGCCACTGGTTCATCAGCGTCTTGGACTGCTCGGCATAGCCTCCCATCAGGCCGGTCCAGGCCTCCGGCGTGAAGGGCATGCCCGGCGTCTGCTCGGTGAAGCGTTGCTGCATGTCGGTGAAGGCCTGCATCTGGCGCTCCAGCAGCCCGCCCATGACGCCCTGCATCGCGTGGCCGTAGAAGCGGATGATCTGGGCCAGCGAGCTGGTCGAGAACATCGGCACGCCGCCGGTCTCCTCCTCCAGGATGATCTGCAGCAGGATGGAGCGCGTGAGGTCTTCCTGCGTCTTGGCGTCGTGCACCTCGAAGTCGACGCCGTCCAGCACCATGCGCTTCACGTCGGCCAGCGTGATGTAGCTGCTGGTCTGGGTGTCGTAGAGGCGGCGGTTGGGGTACTTCTTGAGAATGCGCAGGCCGGGCTTGGCTTCGCCGGTTTGCTCGTTCGTCGTTGCCGCTTTCTTGCGGGCAGTCGCCATGCGGAAATCTCCTGTGCAGTGCAGCAAATTCTAGGCAGACCCTGACACCGCCTTCGGACGGGTTTACCTGGGGCTCGTCAACACCGGCCTGGCCCCGCCCGACAACGGCAGCCGCACGCGCGCATCCAGGCCGGCCACGCGCCCCTCCTCCAGCCGGTTGACGAGCTCGATCTGGCCGCCAAGAGACAGCACCAGCGCCTGGCAGATGGCCAGGCCGAGGCCGGACCCTTTGCCGGACCCGCCGGCCGCGAAGGGCAGGAAGAGCCTGGCCTGCTGCTGAAGCGTCAGCCCGGGGCCGCCGTCGGCGATGACGAGCTGCACCCAGCCCGCTTGCACGACGAGATCGATGCTCAGCCGCCCGCCGGCCGGCGTGTGCTGGACGGCGTTGTGCAGCAGGTTGCGCGTCAGCTCGCGCAGCGCCCATTCGTGGCTGTCGACGGCGGCGGGTTGGGTGTGGATGTCGAAGTCCAGCACCTGCCGGGCGATCAGCGGCGCCAGGTCCAGCGCCACGGCGCGGACGATCTCGGCCCAGTCTTGCGTCGGCATGGCCTCGCCCGGCTGTCGCATCTGCTCGGCCCGGGCCAGTGCCAGCATCTGCGTGGCGAGCTGGGTGGCGCCGGCAACGGTCGTGTCGATCTCCGCCAGCGCCTGCAGCGGCTCCACGTCGCCCTGGCGGGCCGACTGCACCTGCGCCTTCAGCACCGCCAGCGGCGTGCGCAGCTGGTGGGAAGCGTCGCGCACAAAGCGCTTCTGGTGTTCCAGCAACCGCGCCTGGCGGGCCAGCGCGTCATTGGTGGCAACGATCAGCGGCGCCAGCTCGGCCGGCATGCCGGGGGCCTGCAGGGGGCTGAGGTCGTCGGCATCGCGGGCCCGCAGGGCGGCGCTGAGCTCGCGCACCGGCCTTGTGGCGCGCTGCACCACGGCCCAGACGACGATGGCAACGACGGCCAGCAGCGCTGCCTGGCGCCACAGCGTGTGCAGCAGCATCTGGCGGGCGAGGCTGCGCCGCAGGTCCAGGGTTTCCGCGACCTGGATGGTGGCCAGGCCCATGCCCGTCTGGCCCGACACCGGCTGCACCAGCACCGCCATGCGCACCGGCTCCCCCTGGTAGCGATCGTCGTAGAAATCCACCAGGGCGGGATAGGCGCCCTGGTCCGGCAGCTTGCCCTGCCAGACTGGCAGCTCGTCGTAGCCCGACACCATTTCGCCCTTGAAGCCGAGCACCTTGAAATACAGCCGGCTGCGGCTGTCCGTCTCGAATGCCTCCAGCGCGGCGTAGGGCACGGCGGCCACCAGGCGCGCGTCGTCACCGCTGCCCTCGACGCCCAGCAGCTCGCCAATGGCCTTGGCAGAGGCCAGCAGGGTGCGGTCATAGGCCGTGTCGGCAGCCTGCAGCGACTCGCGGTACAGGCTCACGGTGTTGATGGCCACGACCAGGCCCACGGGCAGCAGGATGCCCCAGAGCAGCCGCGCCCGCATCGACAGGCCGGCCCAGCGTCGCGTCAGGCCAGACTCAGTCATCCGCCTGCAGCAGATAGCCCAGGCCGCGCAGTGTCACCAGCTTCACGCCCGTGCCCGCAAGACGCTTTCGCAGGCGATAGGCCACCACTTCGATGGCATCCGGCTGGGCGTCGGCGGCATCGGCGAAGACAAGCTCGAACAACCGGTCCTTGGCCATGGCCTGGCCGGGCCGCACGAGCAGCGCACGAAGCAGTGCCGCCTCGCGCGGAGCCAGGTCCAGCGGCAGGCCGCCCTGGTAAACGGCGCCGCTCCCGGTGTCTGCCCGCAACCCGCAGAACGACGGCGCCTGCACCGGAAGCGGGTGCTCTGCCGCTCCTGCCTGGCGGCGCAGCAGCGCGCGGATGCGGGCTTCCAGTTCGTCGAGGTCGAAAGGCTTGGGCAGGTAGTCATCGGCGCCTGTGTTCAGGCCCAGGATGCGGTCCCCCAGCGTGCCGCGTGCGGTGAGGATGATCACAGGCGTCGTGAGGCCATCGGCGCGGGCTTGGGCCAGCACCTCCAGGCCATCCACGCCGGGCAGGGAGAGGTCCAGCAGCACGACGTCGGGCACGCTGGCCCGCCAGCGGTTCAGCGCCTTGCTGCCGTCGTCGCACACGGCAATGCGAAACCCGCGCCGCTCAAAGGAGCGCTGCAACGTCGTCTGCATGGCGATGTTGTCTTCGATGACCAGCAGCTTCATGGACCGGCAGGCTAGCACCCGTGCAGCACGGCAGATCGCCTAAGGTTTACCCCGAAGTCGCGGACAGCGGAATGACAGGCTGGCCGCTGACCATCCCGACAAGCAGAAAACAGATACAGGAGACAAGCATGCGTCGCGACACCTTCCTCAAGTCCCTGGCAGCGCTCGCCGCCACCGGTGCATGGCCGCTGGCCGCCGATGCGGCAGGCGTGCCCATCAAGATGATGATCCCCGCCAACCCCGGCGGCGGCTGGGACACGACGGGCCGCGCCTTCGGCAAGGCACTGCAGGACGCCGGCTTGGCGTCCGCCGTGCAGTACGAGAACAAGGGCGGCGCGGCCGGCGCGCTGGGCCTGGCCCAGTTCGTCAACGCAAGCAAGGGCGACCCGCATGCCCTGCTGGTCATGGGCGCCGTCATGCTGGGCGGCATCATCACCGGCAAGCCGCCCGTGAGCCTGTCGCAGGCCACGCCCATCGCGCGGCTCATCAGCGAGTACAACGTCTTCGTCGTGCACGCGGCCTCGCCGCTGAAGACGATGAAGGACGTCATCGACCAGCTCAAGAAGGATCCCGGCAGCGTCAAGTGGGGCGGCGGCTCGCGCGGCGCCACCGAGCACATCGCTGCAGCCATGATCGCCCGCGACGTCGGGGTGGACGCAGCCAGGATCAACTACGTGCCCTTCCGCGGCGGCGGCGAGGCGACGGCGGCCATCCTGGGCGGCAACGTGACGGTGGGTGGCAGCGGCTTCAGCGAATTCCAGCCCTATCTGGAGAGCGGCAAGATGCGCGCGCTGGCCGTCACGTCGCCCCAGCGCATCAAGGGACTGAACGCACCCACGCTGAAGGAGCTGGGCATCGCCGTCGAGATCGGCAACTGGCGCGGCCTCTACGCGCCCCCCGGCATCAGCGCCGAGCAGCGCAAGGCCCTGACCGACCTGGTGGTGCAGGCCACCAAGAGCAAGAGCTGGGCCGAGTCCATCGAGAAGAACGGCTGGACGCCGGCCCTGCTGGCCGGACCGGAGTTCGACGAGTTCGTCGATCGCGAGTTCGCGGCGCTGCGCGCCATCATGGTGAAGTCCGGAATGATCTGAGGCCCCGATGGTTGGCAATCAGTCACTGGTGGGCGCCGGCGTGCTGCTCGTCGGCGCGGTGATGGCCTATGGCGCCACCTTCATCTCCTCCGAGGCCGGCTATGCCGGCGTCGGCCCCAACGCGCTGCCCTGGCTGGTCTCGATCGTGCTGATGGTGTGTGGCGGCTGGCTGGTCTGGGAGGCCCGCAGCGGTGGATTCCGGGAGATGGAGGCGCCATCCGGCGCGGCGCACGGAGACTGGCGCGCGGTCGCCTGGGTCGTGGCCGGCGTCGTCGCGAACGCCAGCCTGATCACGGCAATCGGCTTCATCCTGTCCTGCGGCCTGTGCTTTGCACTGGCCGTGCGCGGCCTGCGCATGGCCGAAGGCCGGACCGGTGGCGCAATGCGCCGGGGCCTGACCGACCTCGTCACGGGCGTGGCCATCTCGGCCCCCGTGTTCTGGCTGTTCACGAAACTGCTCGCCATCAACCTGCCCGGCCTGACGGCCAGCGGTTGGCTGTAGAGGCCCGCTTCCCATGATTGATCTCTGGAACCAGTTGCTGGGTGGCTTCGCCACGGCCGGCACTCCCATCAACCTGTTGTGGGCGTTCCTTGGCTGCGTCATCGGCACGGCCATCGGCGTGCTGCCCGGTCTCGGCCCGGCCGTCACGGTGGCCATGCTGCTGCCCATCACGACCCAGGTAGAGCCTACGGCCTCGATGATCTTCTTCGCCGGCATCTACTACGGCGCGATGTACGGCGGCTCCACCACCTCCATCCTGCTCAACACCCCCGGGGAGACGGGCACGATGGTGACGGCGCTGGAGGGCTTCAAGATGGCCAAGAGCGGGCGCGCCGGCGCGGCACTGGCGACGGCGGCCATCGGCTCCTTCGTGGCCGGCACCATCGCGACCGTCCTCGTCACGCTGTTCGCCCCCGTCGTGGCCGACTTCGCCGTCACGCTCGGCCCGCCGGAGTATTTCCTGCTGATGCTGCTTGCCTTCACGACGGTGAGTGCCGTGCTGGGCAAGAGCACGCTGCGCGGCATGACGTCGCTCTTCATCGGCCTGGGCCTGGGCCTGATCGGCCTGGACCAGATCACCGGCCAGGTGCGCTACACGATGGGCGTGCCCGAGTTCATGGACGGCATCGAGACAGTGCTCGTTGCCGTGGGCCTGTTCGCCGTCGGCGAGACGCTCTACATGGCGCTCTACGAAGGACGCAGCAGCGCCGAGGTCAACAAGCTGAGCGGCGTGCACATGACGCGCACCGAGTGGAAGCGCTCCTGGCCTGCCTGGCTGCGCGGCACCGCCATCGGCTTCCCCTTCGGCACCATCCCGGCCGGCGGCTCGGAGATCCCGACCTTCCTCAGTTACGCGACGGAGCGCAAGCTCAGCGACCACAAGCAGGAATTCGGCACGACCGGCGCCATCGAGGGCGTGGCCGGCCCCGAGGCCGCCAACAACGCGGCGGTGACGGCCACCCTCGTGCCGCTGCTGACGCTGGGCATACCGACCTCGGTCACGGCGGCCATCCTGCTCAGCGCGCTGCAGAACTACGGCATCCAGGCCGGCCCACAGCTGTTCACGACCTCGTCGTCCCTGGTCTGGGCGCTGATTGCCTCGCTCTACATCGGCAACGTCATGCTGCTGGTGCTGAACCTGCCGCTGGTGGGCCTGTGGGTGAAGCTGCTGAAGATTCCCAAGCCCCAGCTGTACGCCGGCATCCTGATCTTCGCGACCGTGGGCGTCTATGGCATGCGCCAAAGCGCCTTCGATCTCATGCTGATGCTGGGGCTGGGCCTGATGGGCGTCGTCATGCGTCGCTTCGACTTCCCGACGGCGCCGGTCGTCGTGGGCATGATCCTCGGGCCGCTCGCCGAGGCACAGGGGCGCAACGCGCTGTCCATCGGCAGCGGGCACTGGAGCGTGTTCGTCGAGAGGCCGCTGTCGCTGGGCCTGCTGGCGTTGCTGGTGGCCGTGCTGGCGCTGCCCAGGCTGTGGCGCTGGTACGGCGTGCGCCGCCGTTAGTGCATCGCCATCCGGCCGCCGCGACCGGACAAAGAATGCCCCCGGGTCTTGCGACTCGGGGGCTTCCCAACTTCAGAATTTGGTAGGCGCGATTGGATTCGAACCAACGACACCCACCACGTCAAGGTGGTGAATTGACCTCGTAAGCCATTGCATCCATTGAGAAATTTGGCGGCGACCAAGGCCGTGTGACCAGCAGTGTTCCAACTTATGGAGCACTCATGGCAAGCATCACAAATCGAAATGGTCGGTTCCTGGTCCGCGTCCGGCGTGACGGCTACAAGCCCGTCGCAAAGACCTTCACGCTGAAGCAGGATGCGGCGGCCTGGGGCCGGATAGTCGAAGCCGCCATGGAGGCAGGCCGGTTGCGGAATACCGCTGAGGTCGTCCCTACCCTGGCGGCGGCCGTCCAGATCTAAAGGTTCGATGTCGCTGCCCGGCTGAAGGGGGCAGCGCACTGGAACCGCGTTCAACCAAATGCGCTTTAGGGCGCCTCGGTTCATCGGCAATTTCGGGGTGTACGCGGGACAAGTTCGTTCCCCTCTGATTTCATTGCTCGATTTTGGGAAAACTGTCGGCCACTGGCCTTCTTGGCGAGCCTGCCTGTGCTCGCCAAACGGCCTCCATTTCAGCGTAGGGAGTTCGGCCACCGCCTGCGAACGGCCAGCCCGATCAGGCCGACGGCGAGCAGCACTGTCACCGGCAGTTCATCAACGGGCGCGAGCGCATACGAAAGCCCTGATGCTGTCCGCAGCGTAGCGGCGCCGTTGATCTCGATGCCCAACAAGCCCGATTCAACTTCGAACGAGCCAAACCCTGCGGCGGATTGGCTATGGCTTGCGCTCAGCGTGCTGAGCAACCAGATGGGCACGTTAGTAGGCAGCGATACGGTGACCGACTCCACGCCGTTTACCGCAGACTGGACGTACTCAACTTGGCCGTTGTTCCAACTTCCGCCCAGCCAAGCATGTCGGGTGCCAACGTTCGATTGATCCAGGCCCGTGAAAACCTCCAAGTAGCCACCTCTGCCAACTTGCGCAGCAAGGTTCGTCGTTACAAATCGGTAGTGAAAGGTGACGTCCACCGTGGGAGCAGTGGAATTGAACTCGATGATGTCCCTTGAGCCGAGATAAGTCTCAAAGCGAGACAGGGGCAAGCCGCTGTCGCTGATTCGCATGGATGAAACCGTCGCCGAAGCAACTCCGCTCAACGAACTCCAAGCCGCCACCTGTCCATTCGATCCCGGCGCAGCCCGTTGCCAGAAGCCGCCACCTGCGGTCAACACGACTTCGTAAGGCCACTCCCCCTTCCAGACTGACTCATAGAACTGGACGAAGCTAAATGAAGGAATTGGCGGCCCAGGTTGGCCGAAATCGCCCGTCACCAAATAGCCTCCTCCGCCGGGCGCGTCGAACTCGCTGAAGTAGGTGCCTGTTCCCACTTGGGCGCTTGCGTCCACCGCGCAAATCGCCGCCACCAAATGGATCCATCGCCCTAGCGCCTTGAACATGCGGTGCTCCTTGACAGACGGTGGACGCTAGCTGAGCAACCGCGGCATCACATCCTCGAAACAGTGGACGCCGGCATGACGTCCCTACCCGGCCTCCAGCCATACGGAAATCTAGGCGCTGATGAAGGCAGGCTGGCCCCGGCACTTGAGCCAGCCGCGAACAGCCCCTTGGTCTACCGCCTATCCCTGCGCTAGCATCCGGCGCATGGAGATCGCCGACCTCATGACCCGTGGCATCGCCGTCATCCTGATGGTGTACCTGTTCTTCGCCTTCGTGCGCGTCGTGCGCGCATCATGGCGGTGGCTCAAAGGCCGCAGCATCACCGGCGCCGCGCGCACAGCGGGCGTGGTCGCGGGCAAGATGGAGCGTGCGGCGGCGTCGGCCGCCGATGCGTTCAAGCAAGGGCGCGGTCGCTAACGACCCTTACACCTGACCTTGCCCCCGAAAACCGGATCCCTTGCTGAGTGGTTGAATTCAGGCAAGGAGAACGGAAGTGACGAAGGCAA
>NZ_JBWKUV010000018.1:0-18720 GCF_059421025.1 Roseateles sp. GW821-FHT03B02 | reverse complement strand
CAGACGCCGGATAGATTTACGCAAGCCACTTCACATCGCCGTCAGCGCTTGCAAAAGCGGGGTGACCATAGATTTTTCATGGCCGCCGAAGTGATGGATTTGACACCGTCGCCTGGAAATGCGGCGTTGAAGTGAAAAATCCGCAGATGCCCTTCGTGCCGGTCGCGCACGCGGCGCGGCCTTGCCGGAAGATTCAGTCAATCGTTTGCAATGTGGGCCTCTGGCCCGATGGCCGGAGGTTGAGCAGATGGCGAGTCAGGACAAGGGCAGGGCGGCGGGCGGGTTGACCGCATGGCTGGGCGTGGCAGCGGCGCTGGCGCTGGCGGGCTGTGCGACGAGCCGGCCCCAGCCGCTGACGCCCGACAGCGTCGTGGCGGCCAGCGTGGCCGATCTGCGGCAGCTCCGCGACGAGGTGGAGCCCCTGAGCGGGCCGCTGTCGCTGGAAGAAGCCATCGCCCGCGCCATCAAATACAACCTCGACCGCCGCGTGCGGCTGATGGAGGAGGCGCTCTCCCAGGGGCAGTGGCAGGCCGGCCAGTACGACATGCTGCCCAAGCTGGTGGCCTCCGCCGGCTACCGCGACCGCAGCAACGAGCTGATCACACGCAGCCGCGACTCCGTCACCGGCGCGCCCTCGCTGGCCAACCCCTATGTGTCGAGCGACCGCGCGGCGCTGTCGACCGACCTCAGCTTCACCTGGAGCCTGCTGGACTTCGGCCAGAGCTATTACGCCTCGCGCGTCGGTGCCAGCCGCTTCCTCGTTGCCGGCGAGCGCCGCCGCAAGGCCCTGCACCTGCTGGTGCAGGACGTGCGCACCGCGTTCTGGCGCCTGGCCAGCGCGCAGAAGCTGCGCGCCACCGTGCAGTCCACCATCGAAGACGCCGAGGGTGCGCTGGAGCTGTCGCGCAAGGCCGAGGTGGAGCGCCTGCGCAGCCCGCTGGATGCGCTGCGCTACCAGCGCCAGCTGCTGGAAAACCTGCGGCTGCTGGAGTCGGTGGACCAGGAGCTGTCCTCGGCCCGCATCGAGCTGGCGGCGCTGGCCCGGCTGCCGCTGACCGGCGAGCTGCCGGTGGTCGAGCCGGCACAGGCCCTGTCGACCTGGTGGCAGGACGCGCCTGCCGAGGCCCTGGAGGAGCGCGCGCTGGCGCAGAACGCCGACCTGCGCGAGTCCTTCTACAACACCCGCATCGCCGCCGACGAGGCGCGCCGCGGCCTGGCCCGGCTTTTCCCGGGCCTGTCCTTCAGCTACGGCGTGCGCCACAGCAACGACAGCTACCTGATCAACCAGAGCTGGAACGAGGCCGGCGTGCAGCTGTCCTACAACCTGTTCGGGCTGCTGAGCCTGGGCACGCAGAAGGCCGTGGGCCAGGCCGGCGTCGAGCTGGCGCAGCAGCAGCGGCTGGCCGCGACCATGGGTGTGCTGACCCAGGTGCACCTCGCCCGCCTGCAGCTGGGCAACGCCTACCGCCAGTACCAGCGCGCCGACGGCATCTGGAAGGTCGACCGCGGCATCGCCGAGCAGATCGGCAACCGCGAGCAGGCCCAGACGCAGACCCGGCTGGACCGCATCGCCAACCAGACCAGCGCCATCCTCAGCGAGCTGCGCCGCTACCAGGCCATGGCCACCGTCCACGCCGCCGTCAGCAAGCTGCAGGCCACGCTGGGTGCCGAGCCGCAGATCGACGGGGCGCAGAACATGAGCGTCGCCGCGCTGACCCAGGCCGTGGCCGGTGCCATGCAGCGCTGGGATACCGGCCAGCTGGCCGCGCCTGCGGCGGGCCGCCCATGAGCGCGCGCGCGCTGGCGGGGCGGACCGCCGTGCTGTGGGGCGCCTTGCTGCTCGCGCCCGTCGCCAAGGCCGCCGGGCCCGCGGCGGCCGACCCGGCCAGCACCCTGGACAAGCGCGAGATCCGCGCCCAGCTCACGCCGCGCCGCTACACCACCATTGCCGCCGAGATCGGCGCCAAGGTGCGCGCGCTGCCGGTGCCCGAAGGCGGCAGCTTCCGGGCCGGCGCGGTGCTGGTCGGCTTCGACTGCTCGGTGCAACAGACGCAGTTCAACAAGGCCAAGGCCGCTCTCGGCGCCACCGAGCAGACCTGGCGCGCCAACCAGCGCCTCAACGAGCTGCAATCCATCGGCAAGGTCGAGCTCGACCTCTCCGAGGCCGAGGTGGCCAAGGCCAATGCCGAGCTGGCCACGCACGCGGCGCTGCTGTCCAAGTGCAGCATCGCGGCCCCCTTTGCCGGCCGCGTGGCCGAGCAGAAGGTGCGCGAGCAGCAGTTCGTGCAACCCGGCCAGCCCTTGCTCGAGATCCTTGACGACTCGGTGCTCGAACTCGAGTTCATCGTGCCGTCCAAATGGATGGCCTGGCTGCGTCCGGGCTACGGCTTCCAGGTCCGCATCGACGAGACCGGCCGCAGCTACCCGGCCAAGATCCAGCGCATGGGCGCCCGGGTCGACCCGGTCAGCCAGTCCATCAAGCTGTCGGCCACCATCGACGGCCGCTTTCCCGAACTCGTGTCCGGCATGAGCGGCCAGGTCACGCTGCTCCCGCCCGCCCGGCCCTGAGCCGCGTGTCTTTCAGGAAGTCCCCATGAAGCTGCCGCAGCGCCCGCTGACATCGTCCTCCCGCATCCGCCGCCAGGCGCCCGCGCCGATGGCGCTGGAGCAGCGCTACATGTTCGACGGCGCTGCCGCGGGCGAGGCGCTGAGCAAGCAGCCCGTGGCGGCCGATGCCGGCCTGCTGCACCTCGCCGCCGCGGCCCAGGCGCCCTCGGCGGCCCTGGCCGCTGCCCAGCAGCTGGCCGAGAAGGCCGTCGCCGACTTCCTCGGCCGGCCTGACGCCGGCAGCCAGCTCTTCGGCCTCTTCAACGGGGGCCAGACGGCGCCTTCCGCCGCCTGGTCGGCGGCGGCCCGCCAGCTGCTGGGCGATGTGCAGAACGGCCGCTATGGCGTGGAGGTGCAGCTGCGCTCCAACCTGGAACTGCGCGGCGCGATGGGCGCCTTCGCGGCCCAGGGCCCGGACGGCCGCCCGGTCATCTACCTGAACGCCGACTGGCTGGCGATGGGCCCCGGCAGCACGAGCATCGAACGCGTGCTTGTGGAGGAGCTGGGCCACAGCCTCGATGCCGCGCTCAATGGCCGGGTCGACACGGCCGGCGACGAGGGCGATGCCTTCGCCATCCGCGTGCTGGGCGAGACCGCGGCCGACGCCGCGCGCGTCGGCGCCGACGACCACGCCACGCTGCTCATCGACGGCGCCAGCGTCGAGGTGGAGCAGGCCTCGGTCACCTTCAAGGCCGTCTACGCCGCCACGCCCTCGGCCTGGAGCCTGCAGGCCTCCAGCATCACGCTGGCCAGCCAGGTCGATGCTCAGGCGGGCAGCATCAAGTTCATCTCGGCCGACCCCGCTGCACCGTACTTCGCTGGCAACAACGTCGCCGGCAACCTCGTCTACAGCGACAGCAGCGGCGTCGTGCACAGCATCGGCGGCGTCATCAGCCGCCAGTTCAAGACGGGCAGCACCACCAACGCCTTCTACTTTTATTCCACAGGCGCCGACGGTCTGGTGGGCGGTGCGGACGACCTGGTCTACCTGGTGCAGGTGTCGGCAGACACCACGGCCTACAGCGGCGGCAGCCTGGTGCGCACCAGCAGCGACCCCGTCGCCTCGGCGCTGAACGCGCTGCTCGACACCGGGCTGCCCAGCGTCAGCGCGACGACCAGCTATTCCTTCGGGGCGCTGACGGCCATCGAGTCGGGCACGGGCGCCGGCCGCGACGGCTCCGGCAACGTGCTGGACAGCCATGTCGCCACGGGCAGCAGCCTGAGCGTCATCGCGGCGGGCACCGGCACCGCCACCCAGGCCAAGGTCAATTCCGGCACCACGGCCGCCACCGGCACCTCGGTCACCGGCCAGTACGGCGTGCTCAAGATCGGCGCCGACGGCAGCTACAGCTACGCCGTCACCAACAGCATCGCCGCCGTGCAGGCCCTGCGCACGTCCGGCGACACGCTGGCCGAGAGCTTCAGCTACACCGTGCGGGATGCCGGCGGCAACCTCGTCGCCACGACGCTGACCGTCACCATCCAGGGCCAGAACGACGCTCCGGTGGCCGCCAACGACTACGGCACCGCCAAGGCCACGCTGCTGACCGACGCCAGCGCCTACACGGGCAGCGACCTGCTCGGCAAGCTCGGCACCGGCAACGTGCTGGCCAACGATGCCGACGTCGACCGCAACGGCGAGACGAAGACCATCGCCGGCCTCGTCGCCAGCGGCAGCCTCGTCAGCTACACGGCCGGCGGCTCGACGACAAGCCTGTCCTTCTCGGCCGCCTCCACGCTCAACAATGTCTCGGCCGGCTACTACGTCTACATGCTGTCCGGCGGCACCTACTACGAGCTCAAGAACGGCACCACGCCCGTCACGGTGACCTCCACGGTCAAGAACGCCGACGGCACCTATGCCATCCAGCTCAGCGCCTCGCCGACGAACTACACCGTCGGTAACGGCGCCGGCGTCGCCTTCGACAACAGCAACGTCAACTCCTTCACCAACACCAACGGCAAGAAGCTGGCCACCGTGTCCACGGCGACGACGGTGCAGACTTCCACGGTGACCGTCGGCAGCGTCGACGGCAGCGTCGCCGTCGGCATGAGCGTGAGCGGCACCAACATCCCGGCCGGCACCAAGGTCAGCGCCGTCAGCATCAGCGGCGGCAACACCGTCGTCACGCTGGACCACACCCTCTCGGGCGCGCCCAGCGGCACGCTGAGCTTCTCGGCGGCCGCGGGCACCACGGTGACCGGCACCTACGGCAGCCTGGCGCTCGCGGCCGATGGCAGCTACACCTACACGCCCTTTGCCAACGCGGTGGCGGCCGGCAGCTCGGCGGTGGACAGCTTCAAGTACGCCATGCTCGACGCCGCCGGCGCCACGTCCAGCGCGACGCTGGCCGTCACCGTGCTCGGCTCCGCCGCGAGCGACCCGCGGGCCGTCGACGACACCGCGGCCGTCACCGAGGACGCCGCATCCAACATCGCCAGCGGCAGCGTGCTCGGCAACGACACGACGCCCTCCGGCAGCAACACCGTCGTGGCCGGCCAGACCGCCAGTGCCAGCACGGCCACCGCCATTGCCGCCGGCAGCTTCGTGGACCTGACCGGCCAGTACGGCACGCTGCGCCTGTACGCCAACGGCAACTACAGCTACACGCTGGACAACGGCAACGCCAGCGTCAATGCACTCAACAGCGGCGCTTCGCTGACCGAGTCCTTCCAGTACACGCTGCAGAACACCGCGGGCGGCAAGAGCACGGCCAGCCTGAACGTCACCATCAACGGCGCCAACGACGCACCCACGCTGGACCTCAGCCCCGCCAACGTCGCCAGCACCGGCTTCGTCACCACCTACACCCAGGGCGATGCCGGCGCTGCGCCGCTGGCCGGCCCCACCGGCCTGCATGTGGCCGATGCCGACAACGGCAGCTACGCCAGGCTGGCGCTGACCCTCACGGCAGCGCAGTTCCGCGACGGCAGCGCCGAGCACCTCGTCATCAACGGCGCCAGCGGCGCCAACACCAGCATCGCGAACCTGGGCGGCCTGGCCAACGGCAGCGGCAGCTTCACGCTGGGCGGCCTGGCCTACGGCTACACCGTCAGCGTGAGCGGCGGCGTGGCCACGCTGAGCTTCTCGGCCGCCGCGGCCATGACGCTGGCCCAGATGGAGACGCTGCTGACCGCGTTGCGCTACGAGAACACCTCCAGCAACCCCTACGGCGGCGCGGGCCGCGTCATCGGCTTCACCGCCTATGACGCCAACAACCTGGCATCCAACACGGCCACCAGCACGGTGGTGGTCTACAACACCAATGCGCAGCCCACGGCCGCGCCCGACACGGCCAGCGCGACGGAAGCCGGCGGCGTGGCCAACGGCACGGCGGGCAGCAACCCCAGCGGCTCGCTGATCGGCAACGACAGCGGCAGCTACATCGCCGTCACCGCCGCCGAGGCCGGCACGACGCTGGACGGCAGCGCGGCCGGCGTGGCCGCGTCCAGCACCTCCGGCAGCAACGCCACCACCGTGGCCGGCAGCTACGGCAGCCTCAGCGTCGGGGCCGACGGCAGCTACCGCTACGTCGTCGACAACGCCAACGCCGCCGTGCAGGCCCTCAACGGCGGCGGCACGCTGACCGACAGCTTCAGCTACCAGATCACCGACCAGAACGGCCAGACCGCCACGGCCACGCTGACCGTCACCGTGAACGGTGCCAACGACGCGCCGGTGGCCGGCGCCATCGGCAACCGCAGCATGACCGAGGGCCAGACGCAGAGCTTCGTCGCGCCCGCGTTCTCCGACGTCGACAACGCCTCGCTCACCTACACCGCCACGCTGGCCGACGGCAGCCCGCTGCCCGCCTGGGTCAGCTTCGACCCCGCCACGCGCGGGTTCAGCTTCAGCCCGACGGCCGGCGAAGTCGGCAGCTACAGCTTCAAGCTCACGGGCAGCGACGGCGCCCTCGGCGCCGCTGCCACCTTCTCGCTGACCGTGGCCGCGAACGGCGCCGGCCCGGCCGTGATGGCCGATGCCGCCGACGCCACCGAGGCCGGCGGCGTGGCCAACGGCACGGCGGGCAGCAACCCCGGCGGCCAGGTGCTGGGCAACGATACCGGTGCCAGCCTCACCGTCAGCGCCGTCGAGCGCGGCGCCTCGCTCACCGGCGCTGCCACCGCCGTCGGTGGCGGCAGCCCCACCGTCATTGCCGGCAGCTACGGCAGCCTCAGCATTGCCGCCGGCGGCAGCTTCAGCTACACGCTGGACAACAGCCTGTCCGCCGTCCAGGCGCTCAACGCCGGCGACACGCTGACCGACCGCTTCAGTTACCAGGCCCGCGACGGCAGCGGCCAGACCGCGGCCACCACGCTGGACATCACCATCCACGGCGCCAACGACGCGCCCACCGTGCCCGCCGCGCCCGTCAACCAGACCGCCACCGTCGGCAGCGCCTTCAGCTACACCGCGCCGGCCTTCGCCGACGTCGACAGCGGCGACACCGTCAGCTACAGCGCCTCCGGCCTGCCGGCCTGGGCCAGCTTCGACGCCGCGACGCGCCAGTTCACCGGCACTCCGTCCAGCGCCAGCGCCGCGCAGACGGTCACGCTCACCGGCACTGACAGCCACGGCGCTGCCGTGTCCACCAGCTTCACGCTGGCGGCCGTGAACGCGCCGTCCGCCCCCACCATCGCCATCAGCGCCGACCGCAGCGCGCTCAAAGCCGGCGAGACCGCCCTGCTCAGCTTCACGCTCTCGGCCGCGCCCGGCAGCAACCCCTTCGCGCTGGGCGACGTCAGCGTCAGCGGCGGCACGCTGGGCAGCTTCCAGCAGGTGGACGCGACGCACTTCACGGCCGTGTTCACGCCCACGGCCGGCAGCACCGCCAGCGGCGTCGTCGGCGTAGCGGCCGCCGGGTTCAACGACGCCGGCGGCACCGACTCCGCGGCGTCCAACACCGTCACCCTCGGCGTCGACACGCAGCCGCCTGCAGCGCCCGGCGTGACGCTGACGACCGACAGCGGCCAGAGTGGCAGCGACCGCCTCAGCAACGACGGCCGCCTGACGCTGAGCGGCGTCGAGACGGGCGCGACGGTCGAGTACAGCCGCAACGGCACGAGCTGGAGCAGCAGCTTCACGGCGACCGAGGGCGCCAACACCGTCTACGTGCGCCAGACCGACACGGCCGGCAACACCGGCCCGGCCAGCGTGGCCTACAGCTTCACGCTGGACACGCAGGCCCCCACCATCAGCATCAGCGCCGACCGCGCGGCGCTGAAGGCCGGCGAGACCGCGCTGCTGAGCTTCACACTCAGCGAGGCCGCCGGCAGCAACGCGTTCGTGCTGGGCGACATCGCGGTGAGCGGCGGTACGCTGGGCAGCTTCCAGCAGGTGGACGCCACCCACTTCACGGCACGGTTCACGCCCGCCACGGGCAGCACGGCCAGCGGCGTGATCAGCGTCGCCGCGGCTCGGTTCAACGACGCCGCGGGCAACGATGCCGCGGCCTCCAACACGGTCACGCTGGTGGTGGACACGCAGCCGCCCGCCGCCCCGGGCGTGGCACTGACAACCGACAGCGGCCAGAGTGGCAGTGACCGCCTCAGCAGCGACGGCCGCCTGACGCTGAGCGGCGTCGAGACGGGCGCGACGGTCGAATACAGCCGCAACGGCACGAGCTGGAGCAGCAGCTTCACGGCGACCGAGGGCGCCAACACCGTCTACGTGCGCCAGACCGACACGGCCGGCAACACCGGCCCGGCCAGCGCGGCCTACGGCTTCACGCTGGACACGCAGGCCCCCACCATCAGCGTCAGCGCCGACCGCACGACGCTGAAGGCCGGCGAGACCGCGCTGCTGAGCTTCACGCTCAGCGAGGCCGCCGGCAGCAACGCGTTCGCGCTGGGCGACATCGCGGTGAGCGGCGGCACGCTGGGCAGCTTCCAGCAGGTGGACGCCACCCACTTCACGGCACGGTTCACGCCCGCTCCGAACAGCCAGGCCAGCGGCGTGATCAACGTCGCCGCGGCGCAGTTCAACGACGCGGCGGGCAACGACGCCACGGTTTCCAACACCGTCACGCTCGGCGTGAATACCCAGGTGCCGGCCGCGCCGGCCGTGGCGCTGACGACCGACAGCGGCCAGAGCGGCGGCGATCGCCTCAGCAAAGATGGTCGCCTGACGCTCAACGGCGTCGCGGCAGGCGCCCGCGTGGAGTACAGCCTCGATGGCGCCACGTGGAGCACGAGCTTCACGGCCACCGAGGGCGCCAACACCGTCTACGTGCGCCAGACCGACGCGGCCGGCAACGTGAGCCCGGCCAGCGCGGCCTACGGCTTCACGCTGGACACGCAGGCCCCCACCATCAGCGTCAGCGCCGACCGCGCGGCGCTGAAGGCCGGCGAGACCGCGCTGCTGAGCTTCACACTCAGCGAGGCCGCCGGCAGCAACGCGTTCGCGCTGGGCGACATCGCGGTGAGCGGCGGCACGCTGGGCAGCTTCCAGCAGGTGGACGCCACCCACTTCACGGCACGGTTCACGCCTGCCCCGAACAGCCAGGCCAGCGGCGTGATCAACGTCGCCGCGGCGCAGTTCAACGACGCGGCCGGCAACGATGCGACGGCTTCCAACACCGTCACGCTGGCGGTCGATGCGCAGCCGCCGGTGGCACCGGTCGTGGCGCTGGCGACCGACAGCGGCCAGAGCGGCGGCGACCGCGTCAGCAACGATGGCCGCCTGACGCTGGCTGGCATCGAGCCCGGCGCCACCGTCGAATACAGCCGCGATGGCCAGACCTGGAGCGCCAGCTTCACTCCCATGGAAGGCGTCAACACCGTCTACGTGCGCCAGACCGACGCGGCCGGCAACTCCGGCCCGGCGAGCGCGCCGCTGAGCTTCACGCTCGACACGCGGGCGCCCGGCATCACCATCGGCGCCGACCGCACGACGCTGAAGGCCGGCGAGACCGCGCTGCTGACCTTCACGCTCAGCGAAGCGCCGGGCAGCAACGGCTTCACGCTGGCCGACGTCGGCGTCAGCGGCGGCACGCTCAGCGGCTTCCAGCAGATCGATGCCACCACCTACACCGCCCGCCTGGCGCCGCTGGCCGGCAGCACGGCCAGCGCGGTCGTCGGCGTCGCTGCCGCCCGCTTCAACGACGTGGCCGGCAACGATGCGACGGCTTCCAACACACTGAGCCTGGGCGTCGACACCCAGGCCCCGGCGGCGCCCGTCGTAAGCTTGGCCGTCGACAGCGGCCAGGGCGCAGCCGACCGCGTCACCCGCGTGCCGACGCTCACCCTGGGCGGTATCGAGCCCGGCGCCGTCGTCGAGTACAGCGTCGACGGCATCCACTGGAGCCGCAGCTTCACGGCCGAGGAGGGCGCCAACACCGTCCAGGTGCGCCAGACCGACGCCGCCGGCAACTCCGGCCCGGCTAGCGCGCCGCTGAGCTTCACGCTCGACACCCGCGCGCCGGCCATCGTCATCGGCGCCGACCGGACCGCGCTGAAGGCCGGCGAGACCGCCGTGCTCACCTTCAAGCTCAGCGAGGCGCCGGGCAGCAACGGCTTCACGCTGGCCGACATCGCCGCCAGCGGCGGCACGCTGAGCCAGTTCACCGCCGTCGATGCCGCGACCTACACGGCCGTCTTCACGCCGGCCGCGGCCAGCACCGCCTTGGCTGCCGTGCAGGTGGCCGCGGCACGCTTCGACGATGCAGCCGGCAACGACAGCACCGCGTCCAACCTGCTGAACCTGTCGGTGGACACGCAGGCGCCCGCCGCGCCCGCCGTCGACGCGCTGACCAGCTTCGACGCCCAGCCCATGTTGACCGGCCGCTTCCCGGCCGCCGACGCGGCCGGCGGCCTGCAGGTCAGCATCGGCGGACGCACCTACGTGCTGGGCGTGGATGCCGCGCTGACCGTGCAGGGCGATGCCTGGACACTGAACCTCGCGCGAGCCGGCCAGAGCCTGGCGGCCCAGACCTATGACGTCGCGGCCACGGTCATCGACGCTGCGGGCAACCGCAGCACGGCCCACGGCCAGGCCGTCATCGGCGTGCGCCCCGCGCCGGCCGAGGCCCCGGCCGCGGCCGCCGCCGAGCCGGTGGCGCCGGCCCCGCCGGCACCGGCGCCGGCCGTGGCGCCGGCCGCCGCGGAGCCGCCCGCTGCCGCCGCTCCGGTGGCCGACACGCGCGCGCCGGCCACGGTTGCCGCCCTGACCGACACCCTCACGGCCAACGGCAGCGAGGCGATGCGCATCCAGGTCGTCAAGGCCGACGCGCCCGCCCTGGTCGTCTTCAACGGCGTGCCCGACCAGTCCTTCGACAGCGGCAGCCGCATCCGCTTCCGCCTGCCGCCGGACGCCTTCATGCACACCGCCGAGACGGCCGTGGTGCGGGTGCGCGTCGAGCGCACCGACGGCGGCGAGATGCCGGCCTGGCTGCATTTCAACGCGACGGCCGGCGAGTTCGAGGGCGACGTGCCGCTGGATGCGCCGCAGCAGATCGAGATCAAGGTGACGGCCCGCGACGACGGCGGCCGCGAGGCCTCGACGCTGTTCCGCCTCAAGCTCAAGCCGGGTGACACCGCGCGCCAGGCGCTGCCGGCGCGCATCGGACTGTCGCAGCAGATCCAGCAGCTGTCGCGCCAGGCCACGCTTCAGCGGGCCGCGATGCCTGCCGAGGTCAAGGCCGTGCAGCCGGCGCTGAGCTGACGTGAGCGCGCCGGACGCCGATCCGCTGCTGGCCCTGCTGGGTCTGATCCGGCGCGCCCGCGAGGCCGGCAGTGCGGCGGAGCTGGGCTTCATGGCCGTCAACGACAGCCTGGCGCTGGCGCCCTATCGGCAGGCGGCGCTTTGGTTCGACGGCGGCGGCGTGCAGGCCCTGTCCGGCGTCGTGCAGCTGGAGGCGAATGCGCCCTATGTGCACTGGCTGGAGGCCGTCTGTGTCGTGCTGCAGGCCCGCCAGCCGCAGGCGCCGCTGCCGTTCACGGCGGCTGACCTGCCCGCCGAACTGGCCGGGGCCTGGAGTGACTGGTGGCCCGGGCAGGCGCTGTGGTTGCCCCTGCCCGCGTCAGGCGCCGGCACGCGCGCCGGTGGGCTGCTGCTGGCCGGCGACACGGGCTGGACACCGGCCGCGCTGGCCCTGCTGGGCGACTGGACCCAGGCCTGGGCGCATGCCTGGCATGCCCGCCAGGGCCGTGCCGGCTGGAGCTGGCCCCGGCTGCGTGCCGGCCTGGCCAGCGCCTGGGCCGTGCCGGCCGGCCGGCCCTGGTGGCGCCGCCCGCGGCTGGCGCTGGCGGCGCTGGTGCTGGCGGTGCTGGCCTGTCCGGTGCGCCTGAGCGTGCTGGCGCCGGGCGAGCTGGTGCCGGCGCATCCAGCGGTCATCCGCGCGCCGCTGGACGGGGTCATCGGCCAGTTCCACGTGCAGCCCAATGCGCGCGTCAAGGCCGGCCAGCCGCTCTTCAGTTTCGACGAGGCGGCGCTGGCCGCGCGGCGCGACGTGGCGGTTCAGGCGCTGGACGTGGCCCAGGCCGAGTACCGCCAGTTCGCGCAGCAGGCGCTCAACGACACCAAGTCCAAGTCCCAGCTCGCGCAGCTGCTGGGCCGCATCGAGGAGAAGCGCGCCGAGGCCGGCTACCTGGCCCAGCAGGTCGAGCGCGCTCGCGTCGTCTCGCCGCAAGATGGCGAGGCGCTGTTCGACGATCCGGCTGACTGGATCGGCAAGCCGGTGCAGACGGGCGAGCGCGTCATGCGCGTCGCCGCGCCCGGCGATGTCGAGGTGGAGGCCTGGCTGCCGCTGGGTGACGCCATCGACGCCGAGCCCGGCGCGCCGGTCAGCCTCTACCTCGCGGCCAGTCCGCTGCGCGCGGTGCAAGCGCGGCTGCGCTACATCTCGCACGAGGCCCAGCTGCGCCCCAACGGCGTCTACGCCTACCGGCTGCGCGCCCGGCTCGACCAGGCCTCGGCGCTGCGCGTGGGCCTCAAGGGCACGGCCAAGCTGCATGGCGACTGGGTGCCGCTGGGCTACTGGCTGGTGCGCCGGCCCTGGGCCGTGGTGCGCCAGGCGCTGGGGGTCTGAGCGATGGGCCTGCCGGCGCTGCGCGAGGAACTGGAGCTGCTGCCCGGCCCGCCGCTGGCCGACGGCCAGCCGTCCTACACCCTGCATGACCCGGTGCGCCACCTCTACTTCCAGCTCGACTGGAGCAGCTTCGAGGTGCTGCGCCACTGGGCGCTGGGCGAGGCCGACGCCATCGCCGCCGCTGTGGCCGCCGAGACGACGCTGCAGCTGGAGGCGGCGGACGTGCTCGCCGTCGCCCGTTTCCTGCACGACAACGAGCTGCTGCGCGTGGCGCCGGGCCAGTCGGCCCAGCTCGCTGCGCGCCGGCAGCACCGCGAGGGCGGCGCCTGGGCCTGGTTGCTGCACAACTATCTTTTCTTCCGCATCCCGCTGTGGCGGCCGGACCGCTGGCTGGGCGCGGTCGCGCCGCGGCTGGACTTTCTCTACGGCCGCACGTTCTGGATGCTGACGGCGCTGGCGCTGGTGGCCGGCCTGGTGGAGGTCTACCGCGACTGGGACCGCTTCACGACGACGCTGGTGGACAGCTTCAGCCTGGCCGGCATGGCCAGCTACGGCGCCGCGCTGATCGGCGTGAAGCTGCTGCACGAGCTGGGCCACGCGGTGACGGCCAAGCGCCTGGGCTGCCGCGTGCCGACCATGGGCGTGGCCTTCCTGGTGCTGTGGCCGGTGGCCTACACCGACACCAACGAGGTCTGGCGGCTGACGGGGCGAAGCGCCCGCCTGGCGGTGGCGGCGGCGGGCGTCGTCACCGAGCTGACGGTGGCCGCCTGGGCCACGCTGGCCTGGGCCCTGCTGCCCGAGGGCCTGCCCAAGTCGACGGCCTTCATGCTGGCGACGACGACGTGGATCAGCTCCATCGCGATCAACGCCAGCCCCTTCATGCGCTTTGACGGCTACTTCCTTCTGGCGGACTGGCTGGAGATGCCCAATCTGCATGCCCGCGCCTCGGCGCTGGCGCGCTGGGATCTGCGCGAGCGCCTGTTCGCCCTGGGCGACCCGCCGCCCGAGCTGCTCACGCCACGTCGCCGCGCCGGGCTCATCCTGTTCGCCTACGCGACCTGGCTCTACCGCCTCGTCGTCTTCCTCGGCATCGCGGCCCTGGTCTATGCCTTCTTCATCAAGGCTGTCGGCATCCTGCTCTTCCTCGTCGAGATCATCTGGTTCGTGCTGCTGCCGCCGTGGCGGGAGCTCGGTTTCTGGCGCCAGCGCTGGGCCGACATCCGACGCAGCCGCCGTGCCCGCGTCAGCACCGGTGTCGCGCTGGGCCTGGTGCTGCTGGCCGGACTGCCCTGGCCGGGCCGCATCGGTGCCAGCGCGCTGCTGAGGCCGGTCGATCAGACGGTGATCTATGCGCCGCCGCATGCCCAGCTGCAGGCGCTGGCGGTCGCGGCCGGTACGCCGGTGCGGGCGGGCGAGCTGCTGCTGCAGATGCGCTCGCCGGAACTCGACGGCCGCCGCCGCGAGGTGCAGGCGCGGCTGGACAGGCTCCGCTGGCAGGCCTCGGCCGGCGCCTTCGACAACGAGCAGCGGGCGCAATGGCAGGTTCTGCAGGAGCAGCTGCGCGCCGCAGAGGCCGAGTGGGCCAGCCTGGATGCCGACGCCGCCCGCTACGCGCCGCACGCGGGCTTTGACGGGGTGCTCGTCGATGTCGACCCCGAGCTGCGCCCGGGTGACTGGTTGAGTGCGCAGGAGCCACTGGCCCGCCTGGTGTCCCGGCAGCGCTGGCAGGTCGTTGCCTATCTCGACGAGCAGCAGGTCGACCGGGTGCGGCAGGGCTCACGGGCGCACTTCTATGCCGACGACTTCAGCGCGCCGGTGCTGGCGCTGGCGGTCGCGCGCGTCGACCCCGACGCCAGCCGCAGCATCGCCGAGGGCGAGCTGACCAGCCTTTACGGTGGCGACGTGCTGGTGCGCGAGCGCAAGGGGCAGCTGCACCCGGAGCAGGCCGTCTACCGCGTGCTGCTGAGCGTGGACGCCGCAGGCCCTGCGCCGCCGCGCAGCCTGCGCGGGCGGGTCGTCATCGAGGGTGACTGGCGCGTGCCCGCGGGGCAGTTGCTGCGCTCGGCCGCGGCGCTGTTCTGGCGCGAGGCCGGGTTCTGAGGCTCAGGCCGGCGGCGCCCACAGCCGCGGCGGCAGGATCAGCAGGCCGCGCGGCCGGGCGCGCTTGGCCAGCGCCAGCAGGGCCTTGTCGCGCGAGATCAGCCAGCGGGCCTGGCGGGCCAGGGCGAGGTCGATGAACTTCTGGTCGTCGGGGTCGCGGCAGACCAGGCGGGGCGAGGGTTCGACGGCCTCGACCGCTTCGGCGTGGGTATCGAAGGTGGCTTCGATGAAGCCGGTGTCCGGCGCATAGCGCTGCGCGACGCCACGGCCCAGCACATGGCGGATCTCGTCGCGCATCGCCGGCGCCACCAGCCAGCGCAGGCGGCCGGCGGTGACGGCTTCGGCCAGGTGCAGCACGCCCGGGTCGCGGAACACCAGCCAGTCCATGACGACCTGGGTGTCGATGACGGCGGCCGGCAGGGCCGGATCGCGCTGGGGGGGCGGGGGCTGCATGGGCGTCAGCTTACCCGCCGTCTGGGCAGCTCCGGGCCGGCCACTTGTGCCGGAACCCGGGCCGATCTACAATCGCCGGCTCTTCGCCTTTTGGGCGGTGCGTTGCTGCGCGCCTGAAAAGTGAGGTTCACTGACTTCAAACGGGAACAAGTCGTTTATGCCAACCATCAATCAACTGGTGCGCCACGGTCGAGAGGCCGAGGTCACCAAGTCCAAGTCGCCTGCGATGCAGAACTGCCCGCAGCGCCGCGGTGTCTGCACCCGCGTCTACACCACCACGCCCAAGAAGCCGAACTCGGCTCTGCGTAAGGTCGCCAAGGTGCGCCTGACCAACGGTTTCGAGGTCATCTCGTACATCGGCGGTGAAGGCCACAACCTGCAAGAGCACAGCGTCGTGCTGGTGCGCGGCGGCCGTGTCAAGGACCTGCCCGGTGTGCGTTACCACATCGTCCGCGGCTCCCTCGACCTGCAAGGCGTCAAGGATCGCAAGCAATCGCGTTCCAAGTACGGCGCGAAGCGTCCGAAGAAGTAAATCGTCTGTTCGGGCTCAGCTCCATAGCTGACCCAACGTTGTTGCGGCTGCTCGGCAGCCGAGTAAGTGGATGGCCCCAGATGTCGGTGGTCGTCCAGCGGAGTCAGGCCATAAGGCCGCCTCCAACTGAAGCAGAAGGAAGAATCCCATGCCACGTCGTCGCGAAGTACCCAAGCGCGAAATCCTGCCGGACCCCAAGTTCGGTTCCGTCGATCTGTCCAAGTTCATGAACGTCATCATGGAATCGGGCAAGAAGGCCGTCGCAGAGCGCATCATCTACGGTGCCCTGGAGCAGGTCGAGAAGAAGATCGGCAAGGATCCGCTGGAAGTGTTCATGGTCGCCCTGAACAACGTGAAGCCCATGGTTGAAGTGAAGTCCCGCCGTGTCGGCGGTGCGAACTACCAAGTTCCCGTGGAAGTTCGCCCCGTCCGCCGGATGGCCCTCGCCATGCGCTGGTTGAAGGAATCCGCTCGCAAGCGCGGTGAGAAGTCGATGGCCCAGCGCCTGGCCAATGAACTGCTGGAGGCCGCTGAAGGCCGCGGCGGCGCGATGAAGAAGCGCGACGAAGTTCACCGCATGGCAGAAGCCAACAAGGCGTTCTCGCACTTCCGCTTCTAAACCACTGTCTTTCAGCCGCCTCGGGTTTCTACCAACCCGCTGGCGGCTCCTGTCTTCTGGAGCAAACCATGGCCCGCAAAACCCCCATCGAGCGCTACCGCAACATCGGTATCTCCGCGCACATCGATGCCGGCAAGACCACCACGACCGAACGCATCCTCTACTACACCGGTGTGAACCACAAGATCGGTGAAGTGCACGACGGCGCCGCCACGATGGACTGGATGGAGCAGGAGCAAGAGCGCGGCATCACGATCACGTCGGCCGCGACGACCTGCTTCTGGAAGGGCATGGATCTCGCCCGTCCGGAACACCGCATCAACATCATCGACACCCCCGGACACGTCGACTTCACCATTGAAGTCGAGCGTTCGATGCGCGTGCTGGACGGCGCCTGCATGGTCTATTGCGCCGTGGGTGGCGTGCAGCCCCAGTCGGAAACCGTCTGGCGCCAGGCCAACAAGTACAAGGTGCCCCGCCTCGCGTTCGTCAACAAGATGGACCGCACCGGCGCGAACTTCTTCAAGGTCTACGACCAGATGAAGCTGCGCCTCAAGGCCAACCCCGTGCCCGTCGTCATTCCCATCGGCGCTGAAGAAAACTTCACCGGCGTGATCGACCTCATCAAGATGAAGGCGATCATTTGGGACGAGGCCTCGCAAGGCATGAAGTTCACCTACGAAGACATCCCGGCCGATCTGCAGGCCGATGCCGTCAAGTGGCGTGAAAACCTGATCGAAGCCGCCGCTGAGTCCAGCGAAGAGCTGATGAACAAGTACCTCGAGTCGGGCGATCTGACCGAGGAAGAAGTCGTCACCGCCATCCGCAAGCGCACCATCGCCGCTGAAATCCAGCCGATGTTCTGCGGCACCGCCTTCAAGAACAAGGGCGTGCAGCGCATGCTCGACGGCGTCATCGACTTCATGCCGTCGCCCATCGACGTGCCGCCGGTGCCGGGCACCGACGAAGACGACCAACCCGTCGTCCGCAAGGCCGACGACGGCGAGAAGTTCGCCGCGCTGGCTTTCAAGCTGATGACCGACCCCTATGTCGGTCAGCTGACCTTCGTGCGCGTCTACTCCGGCGTGCTGCAGTCGGGCGCCAGCGTCTACAACCCGATCCGCGGCAAGAAAGAGCGCATCGGCCGGATCCTGCAGATGCACGCCAACCAGCGTGAAGAAATCTCGGAAATTCTGGCTGGCGACATCGCCGCCTGCGTGGGCCTGAAGGACGTCACCACGGGCGAAACCCTGTGCGACCCCGAAGCCATCATCACGCTGGAAAAGATGGTCTTCCCCGAGCCCGTGATCTCGCAGGCCGTCGAGCCCAAGACCAAGGCCGACCAGGAAAAGATGGGTATCGCCCTGGGCCGCCTGGCCAAGGAAGACCCGTCCTTCCGTCTGCGCACCGATGAAGAGTCGGGTCAGACCATCATCTCCGGCATGGGCGAGCTGCACCTGGAAATCATCGTCGACCGCATGAAGCGCGAGTTCGGCGTGGAAGCCAACGTCGGCAAGCCGCAAGTGGCCTACCGCGAAACCATCCGCAAGACCGCCACCGACGTCGAAGGCAAGTTCGTTCGCCAGTCCGGTGGTAAGGGCCAGTACGGTCACGTCGTGCTGACGCTCGAGCCGCAAGAGCCGGGCAAGGGCTTCGAGTTCGTCGACGCCATCAAGGGCGGTGTGGTTCCTCGCGAATACATCCCCGCGGTCGAGAAGGGCATCATCGACAGCCTGCCGAACGGCGTGCTGGCCGGCTTCCCGGTCGTCGACGTCAAGGCCACGCTGACCTTCGGTTCGTACCACGACGTGGACTCGAACGAAAACGCGTTCAAGATGGCCGCGTCGATGGGCTTCAAGGAAGCCTGCCGCCGCGCCAGCCCCGTCATCCTGGAGCCCATGATGGCCGTGGAAGTCGAGACGCCTGAAGACTACGCCGGCAACGTGATGGGCGACCTGTCCAGCCGCCGCGGCATGGTGCAGGGCATGGACGACATGGTCGGTGGCGGCAAGGTCATCAAGGCCGAAGTTCCGCTGTCGGAAATGTTCGGCTACTCGACGACCCTGCGCTCGATGTCGCAAGGCCGTGCCACGTACACGATGGAGTTCAAGCACTACAGCGAAGCTCCGAAGAACGTGGCCGACGCCATCATCACGGCGCGCGGCAAGTCCTGATCGACTGCTGAACTGAATCGCTAGATCGTCTTCGCAGCGGCCCGCCCGCTTCGCCAGTCGGCGGGAATCACGGGCGCTGCGGAAACGCTAAACCAACAGACTGGCGATCCGCTCTTTTCGGAGAATAGAAATGGCAAAAGGCAAGTTTGAACGTACGAAGCCGCACGTGAACGTGGGCACGATTGGTCACGTCGACCACGGCAAGAC
>NZ_JBWKUV010000017.1:0-21695 GCF_059421025.1 Roseateles sp. GW821-FHT03B02 | reverse complement strand
TTGAGGAAAACAGCAAAGGCGCCTATTGAAAACGGTCCGAATCAACCTGCTTGATCAACTGGGAAGTCCCTGTAGACTGGTTAGGCCACATTCTCTCGCGACCACTCGTACCTGATGTCTTCGAGCTGCAAGGTGGGCTCGAACCCACGGGCAGCGATGCGAAAGCCGTGGTGCTCGTAGAAGGCCTGGGCGACTGTATTGCGCGCAAAGGTGTAGAGCCACAAGCTGCCAACGGACTGGCTCTTTGCCCAGCCGAGCAACAGACTGCCGATGCCTTGCCGATGAAAGCCCACGCGGACGTGGAGCTGAGCAACTGACTCGCCAGAAGCTGCCACAAAGCCGACCAACTGCTGTGAGCAGAACGCCAGACGAACAGTGTTCTTTGGAAGCACCTCGGTCTCGAAGTAGCGGGCCCGATCGGCCAGGGGATGCGGATCAGTGATGCCGACGCCGAACTCAAAGCTCTCGCGCCACATGGAAACCAGCGCGCTCTGCCAAGATGGCTCGTACTCAGCGACCTTGGCGGCTAGTTCCGGCATGTGGCCTAACTATTGGTTTATCCAGCATGTCTTGCCGCTTAACCACGACGGCGCGTTGGCAAGTGCTTGTCCTGGAATGACTATGCCAATAAAACATCTCCAAAAGCGGCGCGTAGTCATGCACGCGCAGGTGAACTTTTCCGCCGCGCAGCGTCGACCCAGATCAACCCCGCAATCGCCCCCGCCACCATCACTCCCAGCCCGCTGAGCGTCACGCCAATCGGCACCCCCGCTGCCTCGCAGCCGGCATAGCCGGCCAGCATCACCAGCACGCTCAGGTTCTCGTTGAAGCCCTGCACGGCAACGGAGCGCCCTGCGCTCAGCAGCACGGCGCCGCGGTGCTGCAGCAACGCATTCAGCGGCACCACCATGGCACCGCCCACGGCGCCTACCAACGCCAGCGTCAGCGCCGCAGTGGCCACCTGGTCGATCTGGGCCACCACCGGCATCAGCAGCCCCAGCACCACCCCAGCCCACAGCCCGTGCCTTGCCTGGTGCAGTGCCAGCCAGCGCCCCGCGGCTGCCGCGCCGCCTATGACCCCGACGGCCACCGCCGCCTGCAGGTACGCCGCCTGGCTCAGCGGCAGGTGCAGCGCCTCGCCGGCCCAGCGCAGCACGGCGAATTGCAGCGTGGCACCCACGCCCCAGAACAGCGTCGTCGCCGCGAGCGACAGGCCGCCCTCGGCGTCGCGCCACAGCCGGCCGTTGGCGGCGCGGAATTCGCGCAGCAGCGTCTTCGGGTCATGCGCTTCGCTGCGCTGGCGCTGGCCGCTGTCGGGGATGCCGGCATTCAGCGCGCTGCTCACCGCATAGATCACCAGCAGCGCGGCCAGCGAGCCGGTCAGCTTGTCGGCCGGCAGATCGAGTCCGTCGCACCAGTCCGCCAACCCCGACCCCAGCCACAGCGGGCTCACCAGAGCGCCGCCCAGCACGGCGCCCAGCAGCGCGGCCGACACCACGCTGATCTCGATCCAGCCGTTGGCCTTCACCAGTGCCTCGGGCGCGGCCAGCTCGGTGATGAGGCCGTACTTGGCCGGCGCGTAGGCCGCCGCCCCCAGGCCCACCACGGCCAGTGCCGCCACGGGGTGCAAGCCCAGGGCCAGCAATGCCAGCCCCGCCATCTTCACGACGTTCATCGCCGCCATCACGCGGCCCTTGGCGAAGGCATCGGCCAGCGGCCCCACCCAGGGCGCCAGCACCACGTAGGCGGCCATGAAGCCCACCTTCAGCAGCGGCGCCCACCACACCGCGAACCCCTGCTGCGCGAGCAGCGCGATGGCCACGATGAGCAGCGCGTTGTCGGCCAGCGCCGAGGCGAACTGCGCCCCGATGACGATGCCGAAGCCGCGGGGCAAAGGGGCCTGCCGGGAGCAGGCGGCAGCGCTGGGGGGGAGGTCGTTCGCGGCGGTATGCACTGGCGCCGCACTGTGGCGGCCAGCCGTGAAGCGGCGATGAAACCTTGCATGACGCGGGGATGAATGCCGCAGGGAATATGTATTTATATACAGTATCGCCATGGAAGTTCAGGACAAGCTCGCCATCCTGGCCGACGCCGCCAAGTACGACGCCTCGTGCGCCAGCAGTGGCACCGAGAAGCGCGACTCGCGCGACGGCAAGAGCCTGGGCTCCACCAGCAACGGCATCTGCCACGCCTACACGCCGGACGGCCGCTGCGTGTCGCTGCTGAAGGTGCTGCTCACCAACTGGTGCGTGTACGACTGCCTCTACTGCATCAACCGCAAGAGCAGCGACGTGCGCCGCGCCCGCTTCGCCATCGACGAGGTGGTGCAGCTCACGCTGTCGTTCTACCGGCGCAATGTCATCGAGGGGCTGTTCCTGTCCAGCGGCATCATCCGCACGCCCGACTACACGATGGAGCAGGTCATCGAGGTGGCGCGCCGGCTGCGCGAGGTGGAGCTCTTCAAGGGTTACATCCACCTCAAGACCATCCCCGACGCGTCGCCCGAGCTGGTGGAGCGTGCCGGCCGCTACGCCGACCGGCTCTCCATCAACGTGGAGCTGCCCAGCGCAGCCAGCCTGAAGCAGCTCGCGCCCGAGAAGGACGCGGGCGGCATCGAGCGCACCATGTCGCGCATCCATCTGCGGCTGCAGGCGGCGCGCGAAGCCCGGCGTGAGGCCGAGGCCGTGCGTGCGCTGCCCGGTGCTGCGGCGCGCGCTGCGCGGCCGCCCAGCTTTGCGCCGGCCGGGCAGAGCACCCAGCTCATCGTCGGCGCCGATGCGTCCGACGACCGTGCCGTGCTGCAGCTCTCTCACCGGCTCTACCGCGGCCAGGGCCTGCGCCGCGTCTACTACTCGGCCTACAGCCCCATCCCGCACGCCAGCGCCGCGCTGCCGCCGCAGGCCGCGCCGCTGCTGCGCGAGCACCGGCTCTACCAGGCCGACTGGCTGATGCGCTTCTACGGCTTCGGCGCCGACGAGATCGTCACCGAAGCCGGCTTCCTGTCGCTGCAGCACGACCCCAAGCTCGCCTGGGCGCTCGCCCACCCCGGCCACTTTCCGCTCGATGTGGACCGCGCGCCGCGCGAAGCGCTGCTGCGCGTGCCGGGCCTCGGCATGGGTTCGGTCGACAAGTTGCTGGCCGCGCGCCAGCACCGCCGCCTGCGCCGAGCCGATCTGCTGGCCCTGGGCCCGGCGGCGAAGAAGGCGCTGCCTTTCGTCATCGCCGTGGACCACCGCCCCCGCGCCGTCGACGTGCAGGCCCTGGCCCGCCCGGCGCCGGCACCGCAGCAGGCGGTCCTGTTCTGATGGACCTGCCGCTGCGCTACCCCGCCGACTGGGACAGCTTCGCCGCGCAACTGCCGGCACTGCTGGCCGGCGGCGATGCGGGCTGGACGAGCGAGGTTGGCGCCCAGCCCGCGTTGTTCGGTGATGCGCCCGAGGCCGCCGTAATGCCGTGGTTTCCCCCCGAAGGTTGGGATGAGCTCGGCCGTCGCGTGGCCATGCATGCCGACGACACCCGCTACGCCCGCCTGCTGGCCTTCGCACGCCGCCTGCAGCGTGAGCCCGGCCTGTGGCCCGATGTGCTGGACACCGACCGCCGCCGGCTGCAGTCCATGGCCCGGCAGGTGAGCCGCGAGATCCACAAGATGCATGCCTTCGTGCGCTTCCGCGAGGTGGCCGACGCGCAGGCCGCGGGCGGGCGCCGCCACGTCGCCTGGTTCGAGCCCCGCCACCATGTGCTGCGTGCCGCGGCGCCGTTCTTCGTGAAGCGCTTCGCGCAGCATCCGTGGGCCATCCTCACGCCGCTGGGCTGTTTGCACTGGGATGGCCAGCGACTGAGCGGCGCCGGGCCCGCGTGCCGCGAGGCCGCGCCGCCCGAGGATGCCGGCGAGGCCCTGTGGCTGACCTACTACCGCAGCATCTTCAACCCGGCCCGCGTGAAGGTGGCGGCGATGAAGAAGGAGATGCCGGTGCGCTACTGGGCGCAGATGCCGGAGACGCAGCTCATCGGCGAGATGCTGCGCGATGCGCCGCGGCGCGAGGGGCAGATGCGAGGCGTCTAGCCCAGGGCTTCAAAGAGCAGCGCCAGCTGGCTCGCAATCAGCAGCTCCTGCCGCGTCCAGGCGCGTGTCGGGTTGGCGTCCACCAGCCACAGCGCGCCGGCCAGTCGAGGGCCGTCGTATAGCGGCACCTCGATGCGCGCCTGGGCCGCGCCGGCCAGCGTGGCGAGCTCGGCATGGCAGGGGTGCAGGGCCGCGTCCGGCAGGGCCAGCGGTGCACCGTGGCGGTTCAGCAGGTCGACGTAGCGCGGCTGCTGCTCGGCGTTCAGACCGTCGCCGCCCAGCGGCCAGCGGATGACGCGGGCCAGGCTCAGGATGCGCGTGCTCGCCGCCTTCAGCTCGGCCAGGGCTTCGGGCGGCGGCGAGGCGGCCAGGCGCTGGCGCTGGCCGCACAGGTGCAGCAGCAGCTCTTCCGGCGTGACCGGCGTGCCGCCTTCCTCGGCCGGCGGCGCGGCCAGCGTGGCGCGTGCCGGCAGGCTCAACCGCTCGATCTCGGACTGAAGTGCCAGGTGTTGCCAGAGATGGTCCAGCGCGCCCGGCGCGTCGCCCTCGGCCTGCAGCAGCTCGGCCAGTTGCAGGTGCGCCTGGCGGGCCTGGGCGCGGGCCTGGATGCGCTGGGCCAGGGCCAGGCCGTGGCGGGTGGAGCGCACGGCGGCGGCGTTGTCGCCACGGGCCAGGGCGATCTCCGTCCAGGTACGGCTGGCGGCTGCCTCCAGCCAGGGGTAGCCCTGGCGGGCGGCGATGTCCAGCGCGAGCCGGCAGTCGGCCACGGCCCAGTCCATGCGCTGGCGGGCCAGCGCCGCGCGGGCCAGGTGCCAGTGCGCCTCGGCCTCGAAGACGTGGTGGCCACCGCGCCGCGCCGCGGCCAGGCCGTGGCTGAAGTGGCGCTCGGCCGCAGGCAGGTCGCCCGTCTCGAAGCTGCCGACGCCGATGTTCAGCGCCAGCTTGGCGGCGAGGTAGCTGTCATCGCTGTCCTTGCTGGCCTGGGCGAGTTGCTCGCCGGCATCGCGCATCTGGCGCAGGCCTCGCGCCCAGTCGGCCTGTGCGTAGTGGATCTGGCCCAGGCCGATGCGCGCGGCCACGCCGGTTTGCAGATGGCCGCTGACTTCGGACAGGTCCAGTGCGCGGCTCCACTGCTCGCTGGCGAGCTGGTACTCGCCCTGCTGGTAGGCGATGCGCCCCAGTGCCTCGCAGACGCGCGCGGCCTGGATGGGGAAATGCCCCGCCGCCGCAAGGGCGCCGGCCTGCTCAAGCGCGGGCAGCAGCTCCAGCGCGCGGCCGCGCGGCTCCAGCAGTCCGAAGCGGGCGTAGAGGGCGTCCACGCCGACAGCGATGTCGCCAGCCGCGAAAGCGTTGACGCTCAGCCGGTCCAGCAGGCGGTCCGCCGCCGCGGGATGGCGGTGGGCGACGCGGGCGATGCGCCCCAGCAGGTCGGCCAGGGCCTCGCTGGCGGCGGGTTGAAGAGTGAACACGTGGGCGAATCCGGCTGAGGTAGAGCGGGTTGGTTTCTCACTGGTATTCTTGTCGATTCCGAGCGCCGGCCCCACCCTGATCGGGCAGATCCCGAGCCCGCCGAAGCGGCCGTAGACCAGTTTAAAACCAATTGACGCACCTCGTCGTTGGTATTAGAGTGGTATCGACTGATTCCTGTCGACCATGCCGCTTGTTCTCGATCCCTCCCTGCTGACTTCTCGCTTCTCCGGCCGGCCCGCGCGCCACTGGGTCGGCATCGACGGGGGCGGCACCAGCACCCGTGCCCTTGTGGCCGATGCTGAGGGCCGCATCCTCGGCCGCGGCGAGGCCGGCGCCTCCGCGCTGGGGCAGGGGGCCGAGCAGGCCTGGCGGCACATCGGCGAGGCCATCGCGGCAGCCGGCGTGCCGGGGCTGAACCTGCGTGACTGCGCGCTCGGCCTGGGCCTGTCTGGCACCGGCGTGCCCGCGCAGGCCCAGGCCTTCGTGGCAGCCGACCCGGGCGTGGCGCGCTACACCCTCGTTACAGACGGCCTCGTGGCCTTGCTCGGCGCGCACGGCGGGCAGCCCGGCGCGCTGCTCATCTCCGGCACGGGCTCGGTCGCCGAGGCCCTGCTGCCCGACGGCAGCCGCCGCATGGTGGGCGGCTGGGGCTGGCAGATCGGCGACGAAGGCAGCGGCGCCTGGCTGGGCCAGCAGGCCATGAAGCTGGCCCAGGCCGCCTACGACAGCCGCGCCGCAGCCGGGCCGCTGGTGCAGTCCGTCTGGCGCCAGGCCGGTGCGACGCGAGAGACTCTGCTGGGCTTCTGCGCCCGGGCGGGGCAGGGCGGCTATGCCAGCCTCGCGCCCCTCGTCTTCGAACACGAGAGCGACGACGCTGCCGCCGCCGCACTGCTGGACCAGGCGGCAAGCGCGCTGGACGCACTCGCCGCCGCCGTCCACCCCACCCTGCCGCTGGCCCTGGCCGGCAGCATCGCGCTGCGTCTCGGCAGCCGCCTCAGCCCGGCCTTGCAGTCTCGCCGCGTCGAACCCCAGGGCGACGCCGCCAGCGGCGCACTCTGGCTGATCCAACAGCAAGAAACGACCATCGCATGAGCGCCGTCTTCGACTTCAAGCCCGATCCCAACGCGGCCTCGCCGCTGTACATGCAACTGGCGCAAAGCCTGGCCACGGCCATCCGCGACGGCATCTTCCACGCCGACGAGGCGCTGCCGAGCGAGCGCGTGCTCGCTGAGCAGCTGGAGCTGTCGCGCGTCACCGCACGCAAGGCCATCGACCGGCTCGTGGAGCAGGGGCTCATCATCCGCAAGCGCGGCTCGGGCAACTACATCGCGCCCAAGCTCGAGCAGCCGCTGACGCGCCTGACCAGCTTCTCGGAGGAGCTGCACCAGCGCGGCTTCGTGCCCAGCTCGCGCTGGCTACTACGCGGCTTCACGCCGGCGGCGCCGGACGAGCAGCTGTCGCTGGAACTCAAGAGCGGCGAGCGCGTGGCGCGGCTGGAGCGCCAGCGCCTGGCGGATTCGGTCGTCATGGCCTACGAGGTGTCGGTGCTGCCGCAATCGGTGCTGCCTGATCCGCAGAAGGTCGAGACCTCGCTCTACACCCACCTCGGCGAGCGCGCCCCGGTGCGCGCGTTGCAGCACATCCGTGCGCTGAATGCCGACGCCAAGCTCGCCGGCCTGCTGGAGGTGCCGTTAGGGGCGGCGGTGCTGTTCATCACACGGGTCGGCTATCTGGCCTCGGGCCAGGCCGTGGAGCTGACGCATTCCTACTGCCGCAGCGACTACTACGACTTCGTCGCCGAGATGAGGCGTGACTGATGCGGCTTGAGGGCGACATCGTCACACCGCAAGGCGTGATCTCGGGCCACCTGGACTTCGAGCAGGGTCGCATCACGGCCGTGCATGGCCTGCCCGTCGACGCCTTGCGCGCCGGTGAAGGCGGCCGCCCCCTCCTGCTGCCCGGCTTTGTCGACACCCACGTCCACGGCGGCGGCGGGCGCGACACGATGGAGGGCGGTGACGCCATCGCCACCATCGCTTCCCGCCATGCCCGCCATGGCACGACGGCCTTTCTCGCGACGACGATGACGGCCCCGGTCGGCCAGATCGAGGCCGCGCTCAAGGCCCTCGCTCCGATCTGCCGCGACCGCGGTGCCGGCCAGGCCCGCGTGCTCGGCGTGCATCTCGAAGGGCCCTACATCAGCCCCGACCGCCTCGGTGCCCAGCCCGCGCATGCCATCCCGGCCGCGCTGGCCGAAGTGCAGCGGTTGAACGAATTCGCGCCCATCAAGGTGCTGACGATCGCACCCGAGATGAGCGGCCACCTGGCCCTCATCGGCCCGCTGCGGGACGCTGGCATCCGTGTGCAGATCGGCCACAGCGCCGGTGGTTACGACGACGGCGTCGCCGCGCTGGATGCCGGCGCGACCGGCTTCACGCATCTCTTCAACGCCATGACCGGCCTGCACCACCGCAAGCCCGGCATGGTGGGCGCGGCGCTGGCCCATGCGGCCCACGCCGAGCTCATCCCCGACCTGCTGCACGTGCACCCCGGCGCCATCCGCGCGGCACTGCGCTGCATCCCGGGCCTGTTCTGCGTCACCGACTCCACCGCCGCCGCCGGCATGCCCGATGGTGACTACCGCCTGGGCGAGCACACGGTGCAGAAATGCCTGGGCGGCGTGCGCCTGCCCGACGGCACGCTGGCCGGCAGCGCGCTGACGATGGACCAGGCCCTGTGCAATCTCGTGCAGGTGTTGGGTCTGGATCTGGTGGAGGCGTCGCGTCGCGTTTCGACCGTGGCGGCGGATTACCTGGGCCTGGCGGACCGCGGGCGCCTCGCCCCGGGCGCCTGGGCCGATGTGGTGGTGATGGATGCCCGGCTCGCGCTGCGGCGTGTGTTTGTGGAAGGCGAAGAGATCGATGTCGACGTTGATGCTTGAAGAGGCGCTGAGCGCGCCGGACGCGGTGGCCCGCCAGCTGGCCGCCGACCCGCTGAGTTACGCCCGCCTGGGCCAGGCCCTGCAGGAGGTGCCGCCCACCAGCGTGCTGACCATCGCGCGCGGCAGCTCCGACCACGCCGCCCATTACCTCGCCTACCTTGTCATGGCACGCCTGGGCCGGCTGGTCACGTCGCTGCCGATGTCGTTGATCACGCTCTACCAGAGCCGCATCCACTGCCAGGGCCTGCTGTCGCTGGCCTTCTCGCAGTCGGGCCAAAGCCCCGACCTGATCGCGCCGACGAAGTTCTTCCGTGAAGGCGGTGCCCGCACGGTCGCCTTCGTCAACGCCAGCGGCTCGCCGCTAGCGGCCGCGGCCGAGCATGTGTTCGAGCTGCATGCCGGCCCCGAGAGGAGCGTGGCCGCCACCAAGAGCTACATCGCCCAGCTGGTGTCCGGCGCCCGTGTCGTGGCCGCCTGGCAGCAGGACGACGCGCTGCGCGCCGCGCTGAACGTGCTGCCCATCGCGCTGGAGCAGGCCGCCCGGTTGGACTGGAGCGCCGCGCTGCCGGTGCTGCAAGGGGTGGACCGCCTCTTCGTGCTGGGCCGCGGCACGGGCCTGGCCGTCGCGATGGAGGCGGCGCTGAAGCTGAAGGAAACCTGCGGCATCCAGGCCGAGGCCTTCTCGGGCGCCGAGGTCAAGCACGGCCCCATGGCGCTGGTGCGCGACGGCTATCCGTTGCTGGTGTTCGCGCCGCGCGGCCCGGCCCAGGCCGGCCTGCTGGCGATTGCCGAGGAGATGCGCTCGCGCGGTGGCCGTGTGCTGCTGGCCGCGCCTCTCGGCACGCCGGGGGCCGAGCTGCCGCTGGCCACGACGGGCAACGAGGACCTCGACCCCATTGCGCTGGTGCAGAGCTTCTATCCCATGGTCGAAGCGCTGGCGCGGGCCCGTGGCTTCAACCCTGACGTGCCGCCCAACCTGGCCAAAGTGACCAAAACCCACTGAGATCACCATGAGCATCTTTGACCCTGGCCGCCTGGTGATGGTCGACATCCCCGGCACCTCGCTGGACGCCGAGACCGCCGCCTTCCTGCGCGCGCAGAAGATTCGCTCCGTCTGCCTGTTTCGCAAGAACATCGGCACGGAGGCCGAAGTGCGCGCGCTGATGAGCGATCTCATCGAGGTGCTCGGCCCCGAGGCGCTTGTCGGCATCGACCAGGAGGGCGGCGCCGTCGTGCGCGTGACCTTCCTGCCCCAGCCGCCCTCGGCCATGGCCCTGGGCGCCAGTGGCGACGCGGCGCGGGCCGAGGCCGTGGGCGCGGCCGTGGCACGGGGCTTGAAGTCGCTGGGCATCAACTGGAACTTCGCGCCGGTGCTGGACGTCAACAACAACCCGGCCAACCCGGTCATCGGCGAGCGCAGCTTTTCCAACGACCCCGTCGAGGTCAGCCGCCTGGCGGCCGCGTGGATGCGCGGCTCTCTCGCCGAAGGCGTGGCCTGCTGCGTGAAGCATTTCCCCGGCCATGGGGACACGCACGTCGACTCGCATCACGCGCTGCCCACCGTCGACAAGAGCCGCGCCGAGCTGAACGCGCTGGAGCTGGTGCCCTTCAAGGCGCTGGCAAGCCAGGCGCCGGCCATGATGACGGCGCACATCGTCTACCCGCAGATCGACCCCGACCGCCCGGCCACGCTGTCGCCGGAGCTGCTGGGCGGCATCCTGCGCCGGGACTGGGGCTATGACGGCGTCGTCATCACCGACGCGCTGATGATGAAGGCCGTGGCCGAGCGCTTCGGCTATGCCAGGAGCGCCGTGATGGCCATCGAGGCCGGCGCCGACATGGTGCTGGCTCAGGGCTCGCTGGACGAGCAGTTGGTGGCCATCAACGCGCTGCGCGAGGCCTTCGCCAGCGGCCGGCTCACGGCCCAGCAGGGCGAGACGGCCAACCGCCGCCTGGACACGCTGGCCGCTGCCTACCCGGCCCGGGCTGTGGACGACGCGGCCGCCCGTGCTGCCGACCACAAGCTGATGGCCGAGGCATGGGCCGCCGGCCTGACCGCGCTGCGCGGTGCCCGGCCGCCCGCGCTGAACGCGCCCATCCGCGTCATCGTGCAGGGCGACGTGCCGACGGACATGGTCTCCGAGGCCGGTCCCACGGGCCGCCAGGCCGTCGGGCTGTTCGACGCCTTCACCGACGCTCAGGTGCAGATGGTGGACGACATCGCCCAGCTCGACTGGGCGACCGTGCCCCAGGATGGCCGCGTCAACGTGCTGGTCTCCACGCGCCGCGCCCGCTATGGCCAGGCCGCCGCCGGGTGGCGGCCCGACCTGCACCTGTCGCTGTGGAACCCCTATCAATCCCTGGACGTGGCCGGCCCGACCCTGTTGAGCTGGGGATTCGCGCCGGGCGCGCTGGCCGGGCTGAAAGCCTGGCTCGAAGGCAAGGCCCAAGCCACCGGCCGTGCGCCGCAAGGACTGCAGTGATGGAACCAAAGACGCCCATGCGGTGGATCCCGACCCTGTACTTCGTGCAGGGCATGCAGTTCTTCGTCGTCATGCTGATTGCCGGCCTGATGTTCAAGAACCTCGGCGTGGCCAACGACCAGATCGCCCGCTGGACGGCCGTGCTGGGCCTGGCCTGGGCCTTCAAGCCGCTGTGGAGTCCCTTCCTGGAGCTGGCGCGCAGCAAGAAGCTCATCGTCGTCGCCATGCAGTACGCCGGCGCCGCGGGCCTCGGACTGATGGCCCTGGCCCTGCACCTGCCGCACTGGTTCGGCGCGGCCATCGTCGTGCTGTTCCTGATCGCCTACGCGTCGGCCACGCACGACATCGCCTGCGACGGCCTTTACATGGCGTCGCTCGACGAGAAGCGCCAGGCCACCTATGCCGGCTGGCAGGGCGCCTTCTTCAACGGCGCGCGCTTCTTCATCACCGGCGTCATCCTGAAGCTGGCCGGCTATCTGGAGGGCCAGGTCGGCGTGTTCAACGCCTGGTCCAGTGTTTTCCTGCTGTTGTGCGGCCTGGTGGCCGTGCTGGCCACCTACAACGCCCGCTTCCTGCCCGGCACGCTGAGCACCGAGCACAGCGAGCTGACGGCCTCGGGTGTCGCCGCCATGCTCAAGGAGGTCATTGCCGACTTCTTCAAGAAGCCCGGCATCTGGCGCGCCGTGCTCTTCATCGTCATGTTCCGCCTCGCCGAGGGCCAGGTGCAGACCATCGGCCCGCTGTTCCTGCTGGAAGCCCGCGACAAGGGCGGCCTGGGCCTGACGACCAGCCAGGTGGCCGACGTCTACGGCTGGGTGGGCACCGGCGCCTTCCTCGTCGGTTCGGTGCTGGGCGGCTACCTGACCAGCGCGCTGAGCCTCAGGCGCGCCATGCCCCTGCTCGTCATCGCCATGGGCGTGCCCAACGCCACCTTCTACTACCTCGCCAGCGCGCTGCCGCAGGACATGGCGCACATCGCCGCCGCCGTGGGCGTGGAGATGTTCGGTTATGGCTTCGGCTTCGTCGGCATGATTCTCTACATCATGCAGGCCGTGGCGCCGGGCCGCTTCCAGACGGCCCACTACGCGCTGGGCTCGGGCGTCATGCAGCTGGGCTTCATCTTCGCCAAGTCCATCAGCGGCGACATCCAGGTGGCCGTTGGCTACCAGCACTTCTTCGCCTGGACCATCGCCTGCGGCCTGCCGGCCCTGCTGCTGCTGCTGTGGGTGCCGATGCCGCGCAAGCCCGCTTCGCCCGAGGCGGTGCCGGCGTGAGGCTCGCCGCGCTGCTGTTGCTGGCCGCGGCGCCGGCCTTGGCGGCAGGTGGCGAGTTCTTCGACGACTTCTCGCAGACCAGCCTCGACGCCTTGCGCGACAGTGGCTGGGTGTTGCGCGAGGGCGCGGGCCATCCCGGGCTGCCCGGTTCGCGCTTTGCCCCGGGGCAGCTGGCGCTGGACGGCGGCTTGCTCAGGCTCAAGCTCAGCACCGACGGCCGGCCCGCCAACACGACGCTGGCCCAGCTCTGTGCGGCACGCAAATTCCTCGTCGGCACGACGACGGCGCGCGTGCGCTTTCGCGACACGCCGGGCTCGCGCGACCCCATCGTCCAGAGCTTCTTCCTGGCCGGCCCGCTGAAGCACGACTACGACCCCGACTTCAGCGAGGTCGATTTCGAATACCTGCCCCACGGCGGCTGGGGCGAGCCCGAGACGCGGCTCTACGGTGTCAGCTGGCACACGGTGCGCATTGACCCCTGGCAGTCCTTCAACCAGGCGTCCATCGCCCAGGGCAGTTTCGACGGCTGGCAGCTGCTGACCGTGCAGGTGGAGGCCACGCGCACGCGGCACTACGTCAACGGCCGGCTGATCGGCGAGCACCGCGGCCGCAACGTGCCGAGCCAGCCGATGGCGATCAGCTTCAATCACTGGATCTCGGCCGGCGCTGTTGAGGGCGCCCCGCGCGACTACGCCTTCGAGGTGGACTGGGTGCTGCACGAGGCAGGCCGCACGCTGAGCCCCACCGCCATGCAGGCCCGTGCGGCTGCTTTGCGCAAGCAGGGCGTGGCGCGCCGCGACACCGTGCCCGATGCCGGGCTGACCAGCGAATGCAATCTATGAAGAAGACCCTGATCGCCGCCCTCGCACTGGCAGCTTCCATCGCTCAGGCGCAGACGAAACCCGTCGTTGGCACCTACATCCTGGCCGAGCGTGGCGTGGACGTCGTCGAGCAGCTGCAGCCGAGCCGCGTCACGCACCTGCTCTACGCCTTTCTGCTGATCTGCGGCGAAGGCCAGCGGCCGCAGGAGGCGCAGGCCTGCAAGGACAAGCCGGCCTTCAGCATCGCGCCGCATGCTGACCAGGCCACCTTCTCCGCCGCCTTCCAGCGCTTGAAAGCGCGCGACCCCAAGGTGCAAGTGCTGGCCTCGGTGGGCGGCTGGGGCGGGTCCGACCCCTTCTTCCACCTGGCTGCCACGGCCGAGGGCCGCGCCACGTTCGTGAAGCATGCCGTCGACTGGCTGCGCGCCCACCCGGGTTTCGACGGGCTGGACATCGACTGGGAACACCCGGGCAACAACGGTGCGTCCAATGGCGTGCAGCTTGGCAGCAAGGCCGATGGCGAGTACTTCGTGCAGCTGCTGCAGGACCTGCGCGCGGGCCTGGACGCGCTGGGCCACGAAACCGGTGGCCGGCACTACGTGCTGACGGTGGCCATCAACACGACCAGGGAGCAACTCGCGCGCATGCCGATGGGCCGGGCGGCCAAGTCCCTGGACCTGGTCTTTATGATGACCTACGACTTCGCCGGCCCCTGGACGAAAAAGGCTGGCAACCACACGCCGCTGCGCAGTGCCAGAGCCGGCGACGACCGCAGCCTGGAGGCGTCGGTGGTCAACCTGAAGGCCGCGGGGGTGCCGGCGGCCAAGCTGGTGGCGGGCGTGGCGATGTACGCCCGTGGCTTCGACGGCGTGAAGGCGGACGGCAGCTATGCCAGGCCCTATCCGAGCGAAGACGGCTCCATCGCCTTCAAGGATCTTGGCATGCTCGGCCTCAAGGCCAGATTCGACAGGCAGACGCAGTCCTGGGCCGTGGTCGGCCCGGGCAAGTTCGTCGGCTACGACGACCCGCGCGCCGTGCGCGCCAAGGTCGCGTTCGCCAAGAAGGCCGGTCTGGCCGGTGTGTTCGCCTGGGAGCTGAGCCAGGACAACGGCGAGATACTGGACGCGATGAACACGATGCAGCCGTGACGCCCGTCGAGACCTGGTCGGCCGCCGACGAGCCCGCCCTGAAGGCGCGGCTGGAACAGCGCGCCGAGCCCGTGCTGCTGCAGGGCCTGGTGCGGGACTGGCCGGCCGTGCAGGCCGGGCTTGATCGGGCTCTGGGCATCTGCGACTACCTGGGCCGTTTCGACCGCGGCGTCGAGGTGATGGCCACCAAGACGCGCGCGGCGGCGCATGGCGTGATGGGTTACAACGACACGTTGACCGACTTCGCCTTCGTCAAGGCACGCATGCCGCTGGCCGAGTTCATGGCCCATCTGGCGACCTATCTGCCCGCGGACGGCGCGCCGTCCATCGCGGCGCAATGCGCCAAGGTCAGCGAGGTCATCCCCGGCTTCCTGGGCGAGAACCCGCTGGGCGCGCTGCCCGGCGTGGTGCCCAACTTCTGGCTGGGCAACGCGCTGACGGTGCCGGTGCATCACGACCACCCCCACAACCTGGCCTGCGTCGTGGCCGGGCGGCGGCGCTTCACGCTGTTCGCGCCGCAGCAGGTGGGCAATCTCTACATCGGGCCGCTGGAGCACACACCCTCGGGCGCGCCGATCTCGGTCGTGCACCCCAAGGCGCCGGACTTCGAGCGCTACCCGCGCTACCGCGAGGCGCTGGCCTCGGCGCGCGTGGCCGAGATGGGACCGGGCGACGCGCTCTACATCCCGCCGCTCTGGTATCACCAGGTCGAGGCGCTGGAGAAGGTCAACCTGCTGATCAACTACTGGTGGCCCGTCGTGGGGGCTCAGGAACTGCCGGCGCCAGCCGCTGCGTTGATGCAGGCCATCCAGGTGCTGAATGCGCTTCCGCCCCACCAGAGCGAGGCCTGGGCGGCGATGTTCGAGCATTACGTGGTGCAGCGCCGCGAGGACCCAGCTGCCCACATCCCCGAGGCCTGGCACGGCGCGCTCGCGCGGCGGCACTGAAAGGCAGCCATGCGGCCGATGAAGGAGATCACCGGCATCACGCGCGAGCGTTTCGAGCGCGAGGTGGTGGCGTGCTACGAGCCCGTCGTCATGCGCGGCGTGGCGGCGCACTGGCCGCTGGTGGCCCAGGGGCTGGCTGGCCTGGAGCCTTGCCTGCAGTACCTGATGGGTTTCGACGGTGGCCAGCCGGTGGATGCGGTGCTGGCCAAGCCGGAGCCGACGCGGGCCTTCAGCTACGCGCCGGGCCTGGAAGGTTTCAATTTCATGCGCGACAAGCGGCCCTATGCCGCGCTGTTCGAGCAGCTCTGGCGCTACAGCCACTTCCCCGAGCCGCCCGCGCTGGCCGCCCAGAGCGCGCTGGTTTCGGAGGCCCTGCCGGGCCTGGAGCAGGCCAACCCGCTGCCGCTGCTGGATGCGGCCATCCCGCCGCGCATCTGGATCGGCAACCGCGCAACCGTGCCGGCGCACTTCGACGACTCCCACAACATCGCGGTCGTCGCCGCCGGCACGCGGCGTTTCACGCTGCTGCCGCCGGCCTGCGCGCCACTGCTCTACCTCGGCCCGCCGGACCACGCGCCCACGCCGGCGCCGATGTCGGTCGTGCCCCATCTGCAGGCGGCCGACCGCTCACGCTTCCCGCTGCTGGACGAGGCGCTGGCCCAGGCCGTCGTGGCCGAACTGGCGCCGGGTGACGCGATCTACATCCCGCCGCTGTGGTTCCACCAGGTCGAGGCGCTGGCGCCGCACCTCAACATCCTGATGAACTACTGGTGGCGGCCGCTGGCCGCGCCCGGCCGTCAGGACGATCTGCACCTGGCCGCGATGCGCCTGACCATGCTGGCGCTGCGCCACCTGCCCGACGGCGAGCGTGAGGGCTGGCGGGCGCTGTTCGGGCACTACGTGTTCGGCACGCGCGGCGAGGCGCTGGCGCACATTCCCGAAGGCCAGCGGCATCTGTTCGGGGACATCGACGCGGCGGGCGATGCGGCCGTCTGCAACGACCTCATCGACCGGCTCAAACGTCACCAGGTGTAGATCTGCAGGGCCTTGTCGCCGGGGCCGGGCGGGATGCTTGCCAGCAGTTCGCGGTGGTCGGGGAAGTTGGTGGCGCTGCGGGCGATGAAGTCGTCCACGGCGTCCAGGCGGTGGCGGGCCTGCTGCTCGGTGGGCGCCTGCAGGTCCTGCGGGTCCGGGAAGATGCCCATGCCGGCCAGCAGGGCGTACCAGGACACGGCCGGGTAACCGCCGCCGAAGCGGCCGGTCTTCAGCGCCGCGACCAGCGGCTTGCGTGACATCCACGTCATCAGCACGCCTTGCAGGGATTCCGACAGGTGCATGTTCTCGGCGTTCTCGCGCCAGTAGTCGGTGTCGGTGCGCGAGTTGGTCTTGTAGTGGGCCACGATGTAGTCGCGGGTATTGCCGAAGCGCCGGCTCATGGCCTCGTTGAACTGCGCCTGTGCTGGGGCGCCGAGGTCGCCTTTCTCCAGCACTTCCACCAGCATGGATGCGGTGACCTGCACGAACAGCAGAGCCGTGGCCTCCAGCGGCTCGATGAAGCCCTGCGACAAGCCGATGGCCACACAGTTGCGGTTCCAGATCTTGGCCATGCGGCCCACGCGCATCTTCAGGTGGCGGGCGGGCACGTCGGCATCCAGCAGGCCCAGGCGCTGGCGCAGCTCGGTCTCGGCTTCGTCGGCCGAGCAGTGGGCGCTGCTGTAGACATAGCCATTGCCGCAGCGGTTGGTCAGCGGGATCTTCCACGCCCAGCCGTTGCGCAGCGCGGTGGAGACGGTCTGCGACTCGATGGGGCCGTCCAGCGGCGTGGGCAGGGCTACTGCCGCGTCGTTGAACAGGTTCTCGCCGAAGCCGATGAAGGGGGTGTCGAGGGCCTTGCCGATGAGCAGCGAGGCGAAACCGCTGCAGTCGACGAAGAAGTCGGCAGCGAGGACTTCACCGCCGTCGAGCAGCAGGCCGGAGATGTCGCCGCGCTCGTTCAGCTGGACCTCGGTGACGTGGCGGTGCAGATGCGTCACGCCGCGCTGGACGGCCTTGCGGCCGAGGAATTGCCCGAGCAGCGTCGCGTCGAAGTGATACCCGTACCAGACGTCGAAGGGGAAATTGGCGTTAGCCCGCGGCCCCTTGGCCTGGCGGGCCAGCGCGGCGGACAGGAAGAAGCGGTCCGGGTGGGCCTCCACGTCCGCCCCATCGAGCCGAGCGTGGACGTTGTCCACGAAGGGATGCATGGTCATGTTGTCCAGCATCGACACGAAGGGGTGGAAGTAGCGCTCGAAGCCCGGCTTGGTGGACCAGCCGTCGAAGGTGATGCCGCTCTTGTAGGTGGCGTTGCAGGCGGGCATCCATTCGGACTCCTCGATGCCGAGGATCTCGAAGAAGCGGCGCAGCCAGGGCGTGGAGCCTTCGCCCACGCCGATGATGCCGACCTGGGGACTCTCCAGCACCGTCACCTTCAGCCGCGGACCGAAGGCCGTGGTGGCCAGCATCAGCGCTGTCATCCAGCCCGCCGAGCCGCCACCGACGACGCAGATGTGCTTCACGGGCGGTGGCGCATCGGTGCTGCCACCGAGGGGGCGGGCGGCGATGTACTGGTCGATGAGGGTGGCGGTGTCGCTCATGGGGATTCGAATGCAGAAAGGGGAACGTGCTCGCCACGCTCCCCCTTTGATTGTGTTGACCTGCAGCGGCTGCTGAAACCCGAGGGTTCCAGCAGTGCCGGGTTCTCTTAGAACTTCAGTCGCGCGGTCACGTAGAACTGGCGGCCGTTCTGGTAGATGGCGCGCGGCTGCACTTCCGAGGCGTAGTACTTCAGCTTCGGGTTGTTCAGGTTCTGCGCATCCAGGCTGAGCGCGAAGTTCTCGTTGAACTTGTAGCCCAGGGATGCCGACAGCACGCCGTTGCCCTTCTGGAAGTAGTCGGTGCCGCGGTCGGTGCCGATGAAGATGTCGTCGGTGTAGCTGTAGTTCAGGCGAGCCGAGAACTGGTCGTTCTCGAAGAAGCCACCGAGGTTCACCGTGTTCTTCACGTTGCCGCGCAGCACATGGCCGTCTTCGTCGTGGCCGTTGGCGACCGTGTAGTTCGCGCTGACGCCGAAGTTGGCGGCCACCGGCATTTCGAACGCGAACTCCAGGCCCGTGACCGAGGCCTTTTTGTTGGTCAGGCCGGTGATGACGAACTGCCGGTTGACGAGCTGTTGTGCGCTGCCGCCAGCGGTGTTGCCCAGCAGCACCGGGAAGGTGCCGTTGTAGGTGCCGTTGGTGATGTAGCTGCCCATCTCCATGTGGAAGGCACCGATGGATGCGAAGGCGCGCGGGGCGAAGTACCACTCGATGTTGGCATCGAAGTTGGTCGAGCGGATGGGCTTCAGGTCTGCGTTGCCCGAGGTGCCGCCACCGACGGCGTTGTTGTCCAGGAACATGCCCGTCGTGTTCAGCGACGTGAAGGCGGACAGGGCCGTGTAGTCGGCGCGGGTGACGGTGCGGCTCAGGGCCAGGCGGCCGACGACGTCACGGCGGATGTCGATGCGCATGCTGGCGCTGGGCAGCAGGTCGGTGTAGCTGCGCGAGCTGCTGGTCGCGGTGAAGTCCCCGAAGGCGGAGCTGACGTCGGCCTTTTCGCCCGGGAAGCTGGGGCGGAAGGAGCCCGAGGTCTGCTTGGTGCGCACCATGCGCAGGCCCACGTTGCCGCTCCAGCCGTCGCCTTCCAGGTTGCCCTGGACGTAGCCGGCGGTGGAGGTTTCCTTCACGCTGTATTCGCCGCCGTCGTTGGGCGAGCGGCGGGCGATGGGGTCGCGGTTGGTGAACTTGGCGTTGTAGGCGGCCAGCACGTCGGCGGGGATGTAGCCGATGTTGGTCGGGAAGCCGCTACCCAGGCCGCTGCCGAAGTTGCCGGGGTAGGCGCCGGTCAGCGCGGGCAGGCTGGCGAAGGGCGAGTTCTGCGGGGCGTCGTTGCCGGCGGCATCGGCGCAGGAGCTGGGCTTGCTCCAGTCCCAGGCACCGACGCGGTAGGGCGTGCCGGAGGCGCAGCCCGGGCCCTGGTTCAGCGTGGCGTCCGTGTAGCGCTTGTGCTCGGCGGAGCGCACGCCGAACTTCAGGCTCTTGAGCACGCCGGCGTCGAGGGTGTACTCGCCGTCCACCTGGGCCCAGGTCTCCTTGTCGTTCACGATGACGTGCTCGGTGCCGAAGATCCAGTCCAGGCCCGACGACGGGTTGGTGAAGCCGAAGGAGGGGGCCGAGCTGTTGCCGTTCAGGCCGTAGTAGGCCTTGGTGGTCTTGATGTTGAGCTCGGCCACGTCCTGGCTGAGCGTCTGCCCCTTGCCCTTTGAGGTGCCGGCGCTGGCGGTGAACGACAGGGCGTCGTTGACCTTGAAGCTGCCGTCCAGGCTCAGGAAGTTGCTCCCGGCCGAGGCCTGGCGCGAGATCATGTCGTAGTAGCCGGCGTTGGACGCGGTGGCCCAGTTGAACGTGGCCTTGGACAGCGTCTTCACGCCCTTGCTGTCGGTGACGATCTGGTAGTCGGAGATCGTGGCGTTGTTGATCAGGCCTGGACGGGGCGCGATCATGTAGTTGCGGTTGTAGTTGTCCGCGTCCATCTTGGACGAGAAGCCCGTCAGGGTCAGGTCCACGTCCTTGGTCGGGCGGAACTCGGCACGCACCAGGCCGCCCTTGCGCTCGCGCTCCTGCGTGAAGTAGGCCGAGCCGATCAGGTCGGGGGCATAGACGCCTTCGAGATCGGGGTGGGCCTTGATGAGGTCGGGCGCGTTGTCCTTGCCGAGCTTGTTGATGAAGCCCAGGGTCTCAACGCCGTCACGACGCAGGTGACGCTTCTCCGAGAAGGCCTGCACGAGCACGCCGAAGGTCTTGCTGTCGTCGCGCCAGTTCAGCAGCGCGCTCAGCTGCGGATCGGTCTTCTTGGGCAGGCTGGCGTAGACGGCGCCGAGGCCGGCTTCGAAGGTCAGCGCCTTGGCGAAGTCCAGCGGCTTGCGGGTGATGATGTTCACCGAGCCGGCCGTGCCGCCTTCCACCAGCGAGGCCTCGGCGCTCTTGCGCACTTCGACGCGGCTGACCAATTCGGAGGGCAGCAGCGAGTAGCTGACGCTGCGGCCCACGCCGGCGCCGGTCTGGTCCAGCACGAACCAGTCGCCGTTGGCGATGCCGTGGCCGTCCAGCAGGGTCTGGGTCAAGCTGGGGTTGGTGCCGCGCAGGCCCACGCGGTCGCGCTCGTCGAAGCCGCCGGAGCCGCCGGCCGGGCTGTTCAGGATGGTGACGCCGGGCACGCGGGCCAGGGAGTCGGCCACGTTTTTGTCGGGCATCTTGCCGATGTCCTCGGCCGAGATGACGTCGATGTGGGCGTCGGCATTGCGCTTGACGGCCAGCGACTTCTCCTGCGACGCGCGGATGCCGGTGATGGTGACGGTGTCGAGCTGCTGAGGCGCCGGCGCCTGCTGCGCCATGGCGGCGCCGCTGGCGCCGAGCAGAGCGATGAACACCGCCTGCGAGATGGGGGTCTGCTTGACCTTCATTTACTGTTCCTCGTTGTGGCCAAAGAAATCGGGGCGGCGGTCCGTGCGTCGGGGCGTTGCATACCACCTTGGGTCCGGTTGGAGGCGCCGCTGCCCTCAACGACGACATCCAACCAGTGCGATGCCACTGTAACGACTGATAACGCCACTTTGCTACCAATTTCTCATGGGGGGTTTCCCGAGTGGTAATGGGGTGGTCCGCTGTTCATGGGAGGCGCCTCCTCGGCAAGGTCGTTACAAGGGCCTGAATTGGTATCTGATTGGCATCGAAGCCTGCTGGGGACTGTTGTGCCTCGGCGACGCGATGGGGGTCGATGGGCTTGACTTGGGCGCGCGCAGGCGCGTGTCTGGCGGCGCGGCAGCTGGGGCTGGTTCTGAATTGGTCGCCTGGGTGGCGGGCGTGCCGACGCCTCGGGAGGGGCGTCCGGGTTGGACGCTGCCTCAGCGTGGTGGCCGGCGGCGGGCTCGGCGCCTGCCGGATCTTTTGTTCTTCTTGTGCCGGCCTCTGTTGCGCCCCGTTTGGCCTGTGCTATAGTTGCGGGCTTGCCTCAGGAGGGGTGGCCGAGTGGTTAAAGGCAGCAGACTGTAAATCTGCCCGCATTGCGTACGCTGGTTCGAATCCAGCCTCCTCCACCAAGACTTTGTGTCGAGGCAAGGCTCCCAGAGCGGGAGTAGTTCAATGGTAGAACCTTAGCCTTCCAAGCTAATGACACGGGTTCGATTCCCGTTTCCCGCTCCATCGGCGGGCTTGGTCGGCAAGCGTCGACACCGGTTTGCCGGCCAGTTCCTGGCGTCAAACCCGTGCCGATGCCCATGTGGCTCAGTGGTAGAGCACTCCCTTGGTAAGGGAGAGGTCACGCGTTCGATCCGCGTCATGGGCACCACCCTTTCTTTTTCTTCTACTCGTCTCAACGGGTTCGCCTCAGGAGCGCAAGATGGCAAAAGGCAAGTTTGAACGTACGAAGCCGCACGTGAACGTGGGCACGATTGGTCACGTCGACCACGGCAAGAC
>NZ_JBWKUV010000016.1:0-31064 GCF_059421025.1 Roseateles sp. GW821-FHT03B02 | reverse complement strand
ACCGGCTTCGTGCCCGCGCCCATCAACCGGCCGTCCTTGTCAGCCTTGAGCCAGTTGTGCAGCGTCTGCTCGGAGATCCCCAGGATCTTGGCCGTCGCCGCCGCACTCTGTCCGCCTTTGACCAGCCGCACTGCCTCGAGCTTGAACTCCAGCGTGTACCGCGCCCTCTTTGCCTTCGTCACTTCCGTTCTCCTTGCCTGAATTCAACCACTCAGCAAGGGATCCGGTTTTCGGGGGCAAGGTCAGATATCTGTTCCGACAGTAGAAGCAGACTTTGCGGTTGCACATCGGCACGCATGCTGAACTAATGAGGCAACTGAGGCGGCGGACGTCCCGACCACGGATTCCAAAGAGCCAATCTGGAATGGCTGGCATGTCGAATAGAACACAGTCCAAAGCATCGTTGCTATTGAGTACGTGGACGCTCATTTGCGTTCTTACCCTGAGCATGATCGCCAACGCCAAAGCCGGTGATACTGCCCAACCGCGTGATGTAACGCTTCTGGTGACTGACTCTGGCCAGTACGTCCTATTGGGCAAACCTGTTGCCTTCGCGGACTTGCGAGCGCGCCTCCACGAACTCAAGTCCAGTGGAGGGGCGGTAAACCTGCACGTAACGGGTGGACCAAGGGCCGAATACAAGGCCGTGGCGCAAGCGCTTCAGATTGCGCAGGAGGAGGGGCTCGTCAAGGTTGCCTTTGTGATGGAACCGCCTGCTATCCCTGACACCTCAGCCTCACCTTCCTCCAAGTAGAGCGTCGAGCCGCGACGCAACGAGGCCGCACCGGGCGCCGCCAGTCAGACTGAGGACCGCTTCCAGCCGGAACCCGACCTCCGTCCAGCAGTCGTCATCAACCACCCTTCATCTCGACAACGCAGCCCAGGAAGTTGCGGCCACTGAAGCAGCCGCCACCCTGGTTACGCCATCTGCGGAGTCAGGCTTCCCGCAGCGCCGTCGTCACCGGCAGCGACGCCGCCCTCACCGCCGGGAACAAGCCTCCGACGAAGCCGATGGCCAGCGCCCACTTGATGCCTTCCCACAGCAGGCCCGGCGACACGGCTAGGTTGAAGCTGAGCTTGCCGACAGAGCCCGCCGACATCGTCGACGCCTCGAAGCCGTTGAACAGCAACCATGCGACGAAGCCGCCGATGAGGCCGCCGATCAGCGCCAGCAGCGTGGTTTCCAGCATCACCGCCACCACCACCGGCAGGCCGCGGAAGCCGATGGCGCGTAGCGTCGCGATCTCGCGGGCCCGCGCCGCCACGGCGGCGAACATGGTGTTCAGCGCCCCGAAGACCGCGCCCACGGCCATGATGCTGCCGACCGTGATCCCGATGATGCGCAGGATCTTGGTCATCTGCTCCCCCTGCTTGGCGAAGAACGCCAGCGTCGTGCTGGCCTTGACCTTGAGCTGGGGGTTGGCCTCCAGCGCGTCGCCGAAGGCCTTGATGGCCGCCGGGCTCTCCAGCTTGACCGTCGCCGAGTTGCGCCCACTGCCGCGCTTGTAGGTGTCGTTGACGACGTTGGCGTCGGCCCAGAGTTCGGACTCCATCGAGTCGCCCGAGGCGAAGACGCCGACGATGGTCCAGGGCTGGTTGCCCAGCTTCAGCGTCGCACCGAGCTTGAGCCCGTCGAACTGCCGCACGGCGCCCTTGCCGACGATGATCTCGCGCAGGCCCGGCTGAAAGCTCCGGCCCTCGACGATCCTGGCATTGGGCCGAACGGCGAAGGCTGCCTCGCTGATGCCGCGCACCTGGGCGCTGCCCGTGTCGCCCGTCGGGCTGCCCCTGACGGGCAGGTTGGCGGCCACCACAGTCTCGGCCGAGATGATGGGCTCGCCCTTGGCGTTGCGGGCGATGCCCGGCGCCTGCTCGATCTGCACGATGTCCTCGCGGCTCAGCGAGGAGGACACCTCGTTGGCCGAGGCGCCGCGCATGACGATGGCGGTGTCTTCGCTGCCGGAGTTGCGCAGCGTCTGCGCGTAGCCTTCCGCCATGGCCAGCAGGGCCACCAGCACGCCCACCACGCCGGCAATGCCGACGACGATGACGGCCGACGAGCCCAGGCGCTGCGCCAGCGTGCTGATGCCCACCGAGGCGACGGAGCGCGTCTGCATACCCGAGCGGAACAGGAACAGCCAGGCCGCCAGCAGCAGGGCCGCGGCAAGCGCACCCTGCCAGGGCAGCATGACCCAGCCGGCGAGCAGCAGGACCGTGAGCAGCACGAGTCCAAGGTTCTTGAGGAATTTCATGTCAGGCCTCCTGCCGAGCCGCCCCAAGGGAGGCCTGCGCCCCCCACGGGGGGCAGTGAACGAAGTGAACGTGGGGGCTTCATGTCATGCCCTTCCTGCGAGCGCATCGGTGATGTTCACGCGCATGGCGCGCAGCGCCGGCAGTGCGCCCACCAGCAGACCGAACAGCAGGGCCAGTCCCACGCCGATCAGCCAGCTCGTCAGGCCCGCCGCCGGCAGGTTCAAGGCCCCGCCGCTGCCGGCAGACACCGCCGGCCCGATGACGCTGGCCAGCACCAGCCCGATGGCGCCGCCGATCAGCAGCAGCAGCACCGACTCGGCCAGCACCATGGCCAGCACGCTCTCGCCCGAGAAGCCCAGCGTCTTCAGCACCGCGATCTCGCCGGTGCGTTCCCGCACCGCCTGCATCATGGTGTTGCCGGCCAGCAGCAGCAGCGTGAAGAACACGGCGCCCATGATGGAGGTGACGATGAGGTTGATGTCGGCCAGCTGCCGCATCCAGGCCGACATGGCGGCCTGCTCGGTCAGCGTGCGGGTTTCATGGTCGGAGTTGGCGGAGATCTCGTCGATGGCCTTGAGCACGCGGTCGGCCTGGTTGACGTCCTTCACCCGCGTCACATACCAGCCGGCCTGGCCCTGGTTCCAGGGCGTGGTGTCGTCGAAATACTTCCAGTTCAACAGGAACATCTGGTCGTACCAGGCGCCGCTCTTCTTGTCGGCGACGTGGATGACGCCGACGATCTTGAACGGCCAGTTCTGGCTGCCGTTGCGGTCCGGGAAGATGGTGGACTGCATGGGCACCTGGTCGCCCACCTTCCAGCCGAACTTCTTCGCCAGGCCCTCGCCGACAAGGGCGCCATCCTTGGTCTCGGCAAAGGCCTTGCGGTGCTCGGCCGAGACTTCCATCTCGGGGTAGACGTCCAGGTAGTTGGGCGAGACGGCAAAGCTGAAGACCTGGTTCTCGGGCTTCTGGTAGGCGCCGCCGAACCAGTTGGCGAAGGCCACGTCCTTGACGCCGTCGATCTGGCTGATGCGGCCCTGCAGCGACATCGGCAGCAGCTGGATGAAGCTGAGCTTGGCGCCAGTCTGCAGGCGCTGGGCGCCGTTGGCGCTCTTGCCCGCCTGGTCGAAGCCGACGCGCACCGCGTCCAGAAGACCGAACAGCAGGAAGGCCGTGATGATGGACACCAGGGTCAGGAAGGTCCTGCCCTTGCGCCTGAACAGCGCTGCCCAGATGAGGTGGAGGTATTTCATGGCGCTCCCCTCAGGCCGCGGTGGCCTCGGCTTCGCTCACCAGCGTGCCCTTGTCCAGATGCAGGATGCGGCTGGCGCGGGCGGCGGCGCGCGGGTCGTGGGTCACCATGACGATGGTCTTGCCATGCTCGCGGTTGAGCGCCTGAAGCAGCGTCAGCACGTCCTCGGCGCTCTGTCGGTCCAGGTCACCGGTGGGTTCGTCGCAGACCAGCAGCGTGGGGTCGCTCACGATGGCCCGCGCGATGGACACGCGCTGCTGCTGGCCGCCCGACAGCTCGGTGGGCTTGTGCGAGGCGCGGTCGGCCAGGCCGACGAGCTGCAGCGCGATGGCCGCACGCTTCCTGCGCTCGCCGGCCGAGAGCTTGGTCAGCAGTAGCGGCAGCTCGACATTCTTTTGCGCCGACAGCGTGGGCATCAGGTTGTAGAACTGGAACACGAAGCCCACCCGCGAGGCGCGCCACTTGGCCAGGGCCGCGCCCGAGAGCTTGTCGATGCGCTCGCCACCGACGTTGATGGAGCCGCCGGTGGGTGCGTCCAGCCCGCCCATGAGGTTCAGCAGCGTCGTCTTGCCGGAGCCCGACGGGCCCATCAGCGCGAGGAAGTCGCCCTGGGCCACGTCGAGGTTGATGCTGTGCAGCACCTCCACCTTCTGCTTGCCGCGGGTGTAGACCTTGGACAGGTCACGGATCTCGATCAGTGCGCTCATCTCTTCAGTCCTTCTTGACGATGTTGGAACCCTGCTTCAGCTCGGCCGGCGGCGACACGACCACCGTCTCGCCCGCCGTCACGCCGGCCGTGGCCAGCTTGAACTTGCCCACGTCGGCGCCCAGTTGCACCGCGCGCTGCTCGACGTGGCCGTCCTGCGCGACGAAGACGACCTGCGCGCCGTCCCGCTGCGCCACAGCGTCCGGCGGCAGCAGCACGCCGGCCACCGGCTTGGCTTCGGCCTTGGGCTTGGCCGCCAGGAAGCTCACGCGCACGCCCATGTCGGGCACGACGCGGTCGTCCTTCTTCTCCAGCGCCACGCGCACCTTGACGGTCGCCTTGCCGCGGTCGGCGCTGGGGATCACGGCCACGACGTGGGCGGGGATCTTCCAGTCCGGGTAGGCGTCCAGCACGGCCTCGCAGGGCATGTCGGCCTTGACCTGGGCGATGTAGGCCTCGTTGACGTCGACGTTCACCTCCAGCGAGTCCATGTCGACGATGGTGCCCACGCCGGTGCGCGTGAAGCCGCCACCGGCAGACAGCGGCGAGATGATCTCGCCCACCTGGGCCGCGCGCGCCGTGACGACGCCATCGAAGGGCGCGCGCACGGTGGCGTAGTCGAAGTTCACCTTCGCCTGCCGGGCTCCGGCCTGGGCGGCCTCGACCTGGCGCTGCGCCGCCTCCAGCTGGGCGCTGACCGTCTTGACGGCCGTGGCCGACTGCTCGCGGGACTGGCGCGTCGTCATGCCGCTGGCGTTCAGCTCGGCCTGGCGGCGCTCGTCGGCCTGGGCCTGGGCGAGCTGGGCGCGCAGCTGGCCCATGTTGGCCTCGGCCGTGCGGATCTGCGCCTCGGCGGCGGCCAGGCCGGCCCGCAGGCCGGTATCGTCCAGCCGCGCCAGTACCTGGCCCTTCTTCACCTTGAAGCCCTCGTCGATGAGCACCTCGGTCAGCGTGCCGGTGATCTGGGCCGATACGGTGGCCATGCGGCGCGCCGTCACATAGCCAGTGGCCTGCAGAACGGCGTCGGCTGCAGCGCCCTGGCCGTTGGCGCGCACGGTGGCGGTCTGCACGGCCAGCGGCTTGCTGCCCGCCAGCCACCACCAGGCCCCGCCGCCCGCCAGAGCCAGCACGGTGGCCCCCGCCGCCACGCCCCAGACCCACTTCGGCGTCCCGCCGTCATGGTCCTCGCGCTGCGCGCCTTCGATGCGCAGCTCCTTCAGCAATCCGGTATCGATGACACGCTCCCCGAAAGTTGTCACCTGAGGGTGAATCGGGGCGGATTGTGCACAGACAACGCTGCCAGTCGACAGGGCTTTCGATGAACGGCGGCCGGCGCTGGCGAATCGACAGCCGGCGCGGACGAACGGAGGCGCGCGCGGGCCTAACGCACTTCGCGCGCCAGCTTCAGCACCGGCGCCGCCAGGCTCAGGCCGCGCCTCTTGGACTCGCCATGGTTGACGGCGAAGGCCATGCCCTGGGGTTCGCTGATCAGCGCGATGCAGACGCCGGCGCGCAGGGCCTCGGGGCTGGTCGCGACGACCAGCACGGCCGCGTCGCCGACGGCGGCGATCCACTGGCGCAGCGTTGCAGCGTCCGGGTGGCCCAGCAGCAGCACCTGGCAGTCGCGGGCGGCGTCGCGCGGCTCGCTGAGGGCCCGCACCCTGAGCTGGGCGCCGCCGACCGGGCGGCTGCCCAACGCCCGCACCGCGTCCAGCCCGGTGGGCCGCAGGCCGGCCGCGCACAGCGACAGCGTCTGGCCGTCGGCCAGCGGCGCCGGCCACTGGGTGTACTGGGCCAGGCGCAGCACGAAGGCGGCGCGCAGCCGGTCCTCGTCCAGGCTCTCGGCCCGGCACAGGCCGGTGGCCGCGGCCAGCAGCAAAAGCCAGAGCCTCACTGCGCGTCTCCGCGCCAGGTCAGCCCCGCCTGCCAGCGCGTGCCCTGGCGCTGCATGGGCGAGGTGTAGCCGGTGGCGCTGGACTCGGCATAGGCGCGCGCACCGACGTTGTCGGCACCGACGAAGAGCTCCCAGCGCCGGCTCGGCTGCCACAACAGGTGGGCACGGTGCTGGGCATAGCCGGGCAGGCGCTCGTCGCCCACACGCTCGGTCGTCGCCCAGCCGCTGAGGGACAGGCGCAGTGCGGTGTCGGCGATGGGCATCTGCAGCGCCCACTTCAGCGTGCGGTCGGGGCTGTAGGCCTGGCGTCCGCCGTCGGCCGTGCGGTCGCGCTGGCCCATCAGGCTGAGCTGTAGCTGCCAGCCCTCGCCCCAATGGCCGTTCAGGCCCAGCTCGACGCCACGCGATTGCGCGGCCGGGGTGTTGACATAGGGCTCGCCGCTGCCACGCTCGATGAAGTTGACGAGGTGGCTGGTGAACAGCGAGGCCTGCCAGCTCCAGGCCACGGCGGCGCCCGGCAGCGGCCCCTGCCAGGCCAGCTCCATCGTGCGCAGGCGCTCCGGCCGCAGCGGCGCGGCACCGCCGCTGGCGTTGTAGGCCTGCTCGAAACGGTTGGGCGCGCGGAAGGCCGTGCCCCACATCAGCTTCAGGCTCTGGCCGGGCTCGGGCGACCAGACCCAGGCGGCGCGTGGGTTCCAGCTGGCGTCGCCACCGTGCACGCCGTCCTGGCGCAGGCCCAGCACGAGGCGCTGGCGCTCGGCGAGCCGCCATTCGTCCTGCAGATAGAAGCCCAGACGCCGCGAGACGTAGTCCTTGTCGTGCGCGGGCTCGCCGAGGTACACGAAGCGAAAACGCTGCACGCTGTCATGCTGCCAGTCGAGGCCGAAGCTGGTGGTGTGGCTGTCGCCCCCTTCGCCGCCCCAGCCCCGCGCCACGCGCAGCTCGCCCAGCCACCAGCGGCCCAGCGCCTCGAAGCGGCTGGTGCGCAGCTCGGGTCCGGTGTCGTCTGCCTGCTCGGAGCGATAGCGCGACTGCTGCCAGGCCAAGCCCAGGTGCAGGTCCCAGTCGCCGGCGCGCCCCTCCCAGCCGGCCTGGGCGAAGTTCTCGCGCATCGAGTTGACGCTGCCGGTGATGTCTTCCGACTTGGGCAGGAAGCTGTAGGTGCCGCGGTCGCGCTGCACGCCGCCCAGGCGCAGCGACAGGCCGCCGTCGCGCCCGCCCAGCAGCCAGCGGCGCGCACGGTCCCACTCCAGCGGCTGCAGCTGCGCGTGGTACTTCTCGGGCTCGCCGAAGGACAGCGGCGGGTGCGGCTCCTCGTCGCTGCTGAAGGCGGCCAGCCACTCGGCCCCGCTGTCCAGGCGGCGGGCATAGCTCAGCCGCGTGCTGACCTGGCCGCGCGGCGCGAACACGACCTGGGCCTGCGGGCCGGCCAAGGTGTCAGCACGCTGGGTGACGATGTTGACGACGCCCAGCAGCGCGTTGCCGCCGTACAGCGCCGAGCCCGGCCCGGGCGTGAACTCCACGCGCTCGATGAGGCTGACGTCGACGAAGAACTCGCGGTTGATGGGGCCGGCGTCGTAGAGGTTGTCGTTCAGGCGCAGGCCGTCGAGCAGGAAGAGCACGCGGCCGTTGAAGTCGCCAGGCGCCACGCCGCGCACGGCGATGCGGGTGAACTCGCCGTCCTCGCGCACCTCCAGCCCCGGCATGCGGCGCAGCACGTCGCCCAGGTTGCGCAGGCCCAGGCGAGCGATGTCCTGCCGGCTGACGACGTGGGTGACGGCGGGCGCCAGGTCGGCGCTCTGGGCCTGGCGCGAGGCGGTGCTGACCGACACGTCGGCGGCCGCGCCACGGCGCTCGGTGCGCAGCAGGTCTTCGAGGCTGGGAATGTCGGGCGGTGCGGTCTGGGCCAGGGCGGTGCCGCCCAGCAGCAGCCCGGCGCAGAGCTCAAGAGCCCGCCGAATGCTCGCTGACCGCCCTGCGATAGGTGTTCTTGCCGGCATGCTTGGCAGCGTACATGGCGGCGTCGGCGGCGTGCAGCAGGGACTGCGGGTCGGTTGCGTCATCAGGCACGAAAGCCAAGCCCACGGTGGCGCCGACGGGCTGGATCTCGCCCTGGATGACCAGGGGCTCGCGCACGCTGTCGATGAGCCGGCCGGCCAGATGCTCGACGGCTTCGGGCTCGGCCACATCTGCCACCAGCAGCGCGAACTCGTCGCCACCAAGGCGGAACAGCGTGTCGCTGGCACGCAGCACGCTGCTCATGCGCCGGCTGACCTCGGTGAGCACGGCGTCGCCCGCGGCGTGGCCGAGGCGGTCGTTCACGCCCTTGAAGTTGTCCAGGTCGATGAACAGCAGGGCCAGGCGCTGCCCGCCCGCGTGCTGGGGGTGGTGCAGGTCGACGAACAGGCGCTCCAGCGTCAGCTCGAAGGCCAAGCGGTTGGGCAGGCCGGTCAGCGTATCGCGGTGGGCTAGCTGCTGCATGGCCTGGCCGCTCTCGCGCTCCTGGGCGAGCTGCTGGTTCATGTCCTCGTGCCAGACCTCGATGCGCCTGAGCATGCCGTTGAAGCGCTCGGCGAGGCGCCCGACCTCGTCCTGCTCGCGTACCGGCGCGCGCAGGCTGTAGTCCTGGCTGCTGGCCACGCGCTCGGCCAGGCGCGACAGCGCGATCAGCGGCGCCAGGGCCCGGCGCTGCGTCCAGCGCAGCAGCAGGCTGGCGCCCAGCAGGGCCAGGCCCAGCACCAGCGCCGCGCCGGCGGCCAGGCGCAGCAAAGTCTCGTTCAGCGCGTCGAAGGATTCAGCCCAGGCCAGGCTGCCGATGCGCTCGCCCTGCAGCTGAACGGGCACGACCAGCCGCAGGCCGCGCCAGCCGACCTGCCGCGGCGCGTCGGACCAGGGCGCCGACGCGGCCGCGTCGGGCCAGTGCGCAAAGCCCTCGCCCCCTGGCTGGCGCACGACCAGGCTCCGCAGGCCCTCGCGGCGGCTGAAGGCGACGAGGGCGTCGCGCGTGGCCTGGCGGTCGTGGAAGGCCAGGGCCGGCGCGAGGTTCTCGGCGAGCAGCTGGGCGGACTGCTCGGCCGCCTTCAGCTGCGCCTCGCGCAGGCTGTGATGCACCCAGGCGGCCAGGGCCAGCGAACTCAGCAGCAGCGCCGCGCCCATGACGGCGACGCTGAGCCGCGTAAGCCGCCGGACCAGCGAGGGCCGGCGCGGCGCGCGGCCGTCAGCTGGCGACGAGTCCGTTGCGGATGGCATAGACCGTCAACTCGGAGTTGTTGGTCAGCCCGAGCTTCTCCAGCATGCGGGCGCGGTAGACGCTGACGGTCTTGGGGCTGAGCATCAGCTCCTCGGCGATGTCGGACAGGCGCTTGCCCGAGGCGATCATCACCAGGGTCTGCAGCTCGCGGTCGGAGAGCTTGTGATGGGCCTGCTCGGTGACGGGCGCGGTCAGGCTCTCGACCAGCATCTGCGCGATCTCGGGCGTCACGTACTTGCGGCCCTGGGCCACCGTGCGCACCGCCTGCACCAGCGTGGCCGGGTCGCCGCCCTTGTTGACATAGCCGTAGGCACCGGCGCGCAGCGCGCGGATGGCGTACTGGTCCTCGGGGTACATGGAGACGATCAGCGTGCGCACCGGATTGCCCTCTTCCTTGAGCACGTGCAGCACGTCCAGGCCCGAGCGGCCCGGCATGTTGATGTCCAGCACGAGGACGTCGCAGGGGTTGTCACGGCCCAGGGTGTGCAGCAGGCCGCGCAGCTCGGTGTAGTCGCCGGCCTCGCCGACGACTTCGATGTCCTGGGCATCGGCCAGCGTGTCGCGGATGCCGCGGCGGATCAGGCCGTGGTCGTCGCAGAGGATGACGCGGATCATGCGCGGCCCCAGATCGAGTTGCCGTCGTGATCCTTGCCGAAGTCGGTCGCGTCGTCCAGCGCGTCGATGGCGTCCTGAGCCAGCGGCACGGTGAGGATGAGGCTGGTGCCGCCGCCCGGCGGGCTGGACAGGTCCACCCAGCCGCCCACCGTCGCGGCGCGCTCGTGCAGGCCGCGGATGCCGAAGGAGCGCTCCTTGGCCAGGTCGCCCGGCCCCATGCCGCGGCCGTTGTCGCGGATCTCCAGCGTCAGCACGCCGGAGTCCAGGCTGAGGTCGACGTCGACGCGCGTCGCGAGGGCATGCTTGGAGACATTGGTTAGCGCCTCCTGCGCCGTGCGGTAGGCCACCAGCGGCACGCCCGGCGGCAGCGCCAGGCGCTCGTCGCCCAGGCGCAGCCCGGCCTCGATGCCGGTGCGACGCTCGAAGCGCGCCGTCATCCACTGCAGTGCAGCCACCAGGCCCTGCTCCAGGATGGCCGGCCGCAGGTTGTGCATGATGCGCTGGCTGGCGTCGATGGCCGAGTTGACCGTCTCCAGCGCCGCGGCGACGCGCTGGCGCACCTCGGGCTCCTGGGCGTGGCGGTCGATCCAGGCGAGGTCGAACTTGATCGCCGTGAGCGACCCGCCGACGTCATCGTGGATCTCGCGCGCGATGGCCGCCCGCTCCAGCTCGACGCTGGTCTGCAGGTGCCCGGCGAGTTCATGCAGGCGCTGCTTGGACTTGACGAGCTCATGGTCGGCCGCGCGGCGGGCACGCTCGTTCTCGGCCGCGTCGATGGCATGCAGCAGGGCCGGCGCGAGGCGGTTCAGGTTGTTCTTCAGCAGGTAGTCCGACGCGCCGTTGCGCATCGCCGCGACGGCCGTGTCCTCGCCGATCTCGCCGGAAACGAGGATGAAGGGCACGGTCAGCTGCCGGACCTTCAGCGCCTCCAGCACCTCCAGGCCCGAATAGCCCGGCAGGTTGTAGTCCGAGACGATGGCATCCCAGGGCCGCTCCAGCGCCGCCAGCACGGCAGGCAGCGCGTCCAGCCTCTCCAGCGCCACCTTCAGCCCGGCGCGGGCCAACTGGGCGGCAATGAGTTGATGGTCGAGTTCGGAGTCCTCGACATGCAGCACGCGCAGGACCCGCGAGGCCCGCTCCAGACCAGAAATCGTCATGGGGGCGCAGTATGCCGCCGCCTGGGAGCTATGGCCCGGCGCCACACTCCGCCGGGTTCAGACCGGTAATACGGCTCGTTCTCGCGACATCTCCGCGTCGACAGGTGCCGAAAAAGGGGTGAACATGCCATGATGCATTTGCCCTGAGGGTATCCACAGGGCTTTGGGACAAGAAGCAGCATCCCCTCGCGGAGACACGATGCAGACAGAACCTTCCACCGCCGCTGAATTCGACGGAGCCGTGGCTGCCATGCCGCTGCTGGCGGCCGCGGAACTGCAGGATCACCTGATGACGGTGACGAACGACCTCGAGCGACTGCAACGCCTGCTCGACGACGCCGGCGAGGCCCTGTCCACCCACTTCTACAGCGCCTCCAACCAAGCCATGTCGCTGCTCAGCGGCAGCGACGGCAGCGCCGCCTCTGAAGGGCTCAAGCAGATCATGCAGGACATTGCCGGTGCCATCACCGCGCTGCAGTTCCAGGACATGGCCACCCAGCTCATCGCCCACACCAGCCAGCGCCTGCGCAACTGCGCCGACCAACTGGCCCGCGACACCTTCGGCATGGACGACGAGGACGGCGCGGCCGTCGTCGAGATCGCGCCGCTGCGCCCCAACCCGGTCACGCAAGACGAGATGGACGCAGGCTCCATCGAACTTTTCTGATTTCCCCCCGGTTCAAATTCAGCCCCAGGCAAAACACGTCTCTCGGAGAAAACTAAATGCACTCAATCCTCGCTGTCGACGACTCGGCCTCGATGCGCCAGATGGTGGCCTTCACGCTCAAGAACGCCGGCTTCAACGTGGTGGAAGCAGTGGACGGGCAGGACGCCTGGGAAAAGTCGGGCCAGCGCGATTTCGACCTCGTGCTGACCGACCAGAACATGCCCCGCATGGACGGCATCAGCCTGACCAAAAAGCTGCGCGAGAACCCCAAGTTCAAGACCACGCCCATCCTGATCCTGACCACCGAGTCCAGCGACGCGATGAAGCAGGCGGGCCGCGCCGCCGGCGCCACCGGCTGGCTGGTCAAGCCCTTCGACCCGGCCAAGCTGATCGAGGTGATCGGCAAGGTCATCCGCTGAAGTCCATTGCGCAGGGAGTACAGCCATGGGTGACATGACCACCGAAGGCGCCAGCATCAGTGCCGGCATCGATCTCAGCCAGTTCTACCAGGTCTTCTTCGAGGAAGCCGGCGAGAACCTCGACAACATGGAGCAGCTGCTGCTCAACGTGAATGTCGAGGCCGCCGACGACGAAGAGCTGAACGCCATCTTCCGTTGCGCCCACTCCATCAAGGGCGGCGCGGCAACCTTCGGCTTCAGCGACGTCGCCGAGCTGACCCACCAGATGGAGACGCTGCTGGACAAGCTGCGCCGCCACGAGCTGCAGCCCAACGCCGCCATGGTGGACGTGCTGCTGCAGTCCGGTGACGCCTTGCGCGCCCAGCTGGGCCGCCATCAGGGCTCCGGCGCTGACCCCTTCGACACGACGGACCTGCTGGTCAGCATCAAGAGCTTCGTCGAGGGCGGTGGCGCGGCCCCCGCCGCTGCACCGGCCCCTGCGCCCACGGCCGCCGCGGCCGCGCCGGCCCCGGCGGCCGCTGCGCCGGCGGTTGCCGCCAAGCCCGGCGCGCGACTGCTGGAACTGCAGGTCGGCCCGCTGCCCGACCCGAACATGGCCGACAACCTCGTCGAGCTGTTCAAGGAAATCACCGACCTCGGCACCATCGAGCCGCTGGACGCCGGCCAGAGCTCGGACGGCATGCGCCGCTTCAAGGTGCTGACCAGTTCCAGCGACAACGATCTGCTGGATCTCTTCACGTTCCACGTCGCGCGCGAGCAGGTCAAGCTCACGCCGCTCGGCCCCGGCTTCGGCTTCTACGACGGCGCGCCCGGCGCCCCGCCGGCCGAGCCCCCCGCCAGCGACCCAGGCTACGGCTTCTTCGACGACGCCCCCGGCGTGCCCGCCGCCGCAGCCCCCGCGCCGGCCGCCGAGGTCAAGCCTGCCGCCGCCATCGTGCCGGCCCGCCCCACCACGCCGGCCAAGACCGACCCCAAGCCCGCCGCCGGCGGCATGGACCAGACCACGCTGCGCGTGTCCATCGAGAAGGTCGACCAGCTCATCAACCTCGTCGGCGAACTCGTCATCACCCAGGCCATGCTGGCCCAGAACAGCCGCGAACTGGACCCTGCGCTGTATCAGCAGCTGACCTCGGGCCTGGCCGACCTGGAACGCAACACGCGCGACCTGCAAGAGTCGGTCATGTCGATCCGGATGATTCCGATGTCGACGGTGTTCAACCGCTTCCCGCGCATGCTGCGCGACCTGGCCGCCAAGCTCGGCAAGAAGGTCGAGCTGGTCACGCAAGGTGAAGCCACCGAACTGGACAAGAGCCTGGTCGAGAAGATCACCGACCCGCTGACCCACCTGGTTCGCAACAGCTGCGACCACGGCATCGAGATGCCGGCCGACCGCCTCGGGCGCGGCAAGCCCGAGCAGGGCACGATCACGCTGGTGGCCTCCCACCAGGGCGGCAGCATCGTAATCGAGGTGCGCGACGACGGCCGCGGCCTGAACCGCGAGAAGCTCATCAAGAAGGCCCGCGAGAAAGGCATCGACGCGCCGGACACCATGACCGACGCCGAATGCTGGAACCTGATCTTCGCGCCGGGCTTCTCGACCGCCGAGCAGGTCACTGACGTGTCCGGCCGCGGCGTGGGCATGGACGTCGTGAAGAAGAACATCACCTCGCTAGGCGGCACCGTCGAGATCGACTCGGCGGAAGGCTACGGCATGAAGGTGTCTGTGCGCCTGCCGCTGACGCTGGCCATCATGGACGGCATGAGCGTGGGCGTCGGCGACGAGTGCTACATCCTGCCGCTGTCCTCCGTCGTCGAGTCCTTCCAGGTGCAGTCCGACACCATCAAGACGGTCGCCGGCTCTGGCCGCGTCGTCGAGGTACGCGACGAGTACATGCCGGTCATCGAACTGGAGAAGGTCTTCGACGTGCCGCGCTTCGATTTCGAGCATGTCAGCTCAATCATGGTCGTCGTCGAGGCCGAGGGCGGCCGCGTCGCGCTGCTGGTGGACGAGCTGCTCGGTCAGCAGCAGGTCGTCGTGAAGAACCTCGAAGCCAACTACCGCAAGGTCAACGACGTGTCCGGCGCCACCATCATGGGTGACGGCCGCGTGGCCCTGATCCTGGACGTCGGCAGCCTCGTGCGCCGCTCGCGCCACTGACGGTTCCACCAAACAACCCAACCACGACAGAGAGGTCCGCATGGAAGCCAGCAACGTCCCCGCCCTGCGCCAGCAAGGCGCCGTCACTGCCAAGTCCCATGGCCCCGCCAGCGGCGAATACCTGACCTTTCGCCTCGGCTCCGAGGAATACGGGATCGACATCCTGAAGGTGCAGGAGATCCGTTCCTACGAGCAGCCGACACGCATCGCCAACGCGCCCGACTTCATCAAGGGCGTCGTCAACCTGCGCGGCGTCATCGTCCCCATCGTCGACCTGCGGCTGAAGCTGGGCTGCCCCAGCGCCGAGTACAACAGCTTCACGGTGGTCATCGTGCTGAACGTGAAGAACCGCGTCGTCGGCGCCGTCGTCGACTCGGTCTCCGACGTGCTGGAACTGAACCGCGAAGCCATCAAGCCGGCGCCCGAACTGAGCTCGGCCTCGGTCGACACCAGCTTCATCACCGGCATCGGGTCCGTCGGCGAACGCATGCTGATCCTGATGGACATCGAAGGCCTGATGAGCAGCGCCGAGATGGGACTCATGGACGCCGCAATCGCGGCCTGACGGCAGCAAGACACGGGCGCCCTGGCGCCCGTTTTTAATTCAGGAGCGACGATGGGATCGAACCAAGGCTCGCTCGCACGGCGGGTGTCCATTATTGGCGGACTGACCCTGGCCGGCGTGCTGTTGCTGACCAGCCTGATTTCAAGCGCCCTGCTGACGCGCAACGCGCGCCAGGCGGTCGAGCAGCGCGTCGTCGACCGCACGGTCTCGATCGCCGATGCAATCAGCGCCCTGGACGCGGCCGCCCGCGTCATGGCGCAACGCAGCTTCGGCACGCTGCGCCAGGAATTCGGCCCCTCCTTCACGCTGAACGAGGAGACCGGCGAACTGCGCGACTGGGGCCCCAAGCTCAACGACAACTACACCGCCGTCGACAAGTTCGCCTCGCTGACCAACGGCACGGCGTCGGTGTTCGCACTCAAGGGCGATGGCTTCGTGCGCATCACGACGTCAGCCAAGCGGCCCGATGGCAGCCGTGCGCCGCCGACGACCCTGCAACGCGACCATCCGGGCTACGCGCCGCTGCTGGCCGGCAAGCCCTACAGCGGCCGCCTGCAGGCCGGCGACAAGGCCTACATGACCTACTACGAGGCCGTCAAAAACGATGCCGGCAAGGTGGTGGGTGCACTGGGCATCGGCTTCGACCTGGACGTCTTCCAGGCCCAGCTGGACAGCATGGTCAAGTCGACCAAGTTCTTCGACAGCGGCGGCGTCGTCGTCATCGAGCAGGTCCGCTCCCCCGAACGGGCACGCTTCCTGGCCCATCCGAGCGCCAAGGGCAAGCTGGTGAAGGAGGTGGCGCCGGGCCTGGAGACCCGGCTGGCCGCCCTGCCCGCGGACGCCAAGGGCGAGACGCTGGACGACCTGCCCGATCTGCTCGGCAGCGGCGGCAGTGGCTATTTCGGCATTGCGCAGAGCGACGCCGACAGCGGCCAGATGGTCGTCGCCCAGGTCTCGCGCGGCGAGTCCATGCGCTCGCACTGGATGGCCATGCTGCCCTTCTGGGCGCTGTCCATCCTGTCGGCCCTCGTGCTGGCCATCGGCCTGTTCTGGGCGATGCGCCGCTGGGTGGCGACGCCGCTGGCCGAACTGACCGGCGCGCTGCAATCCATCGCCGCCGGCGACCTGACTCGCTCGGTGGACAGCAGCGCTCAAGACGAGGTCGGCCAGCTGACACGTGACGCCGAGGCCATGCGACGCCGCCTGGCCGAAACCATCGGCACGGTGCGCAACTCCGTCGACAGCATCGGCACGGCCAGCACGGAGATCGCCACCGGCAACCTCGACCTCAGCCAGCGCACCGAGCAGACTGCCAGCAATCTGCAGAACGCCGCCTCGTCCATGAGCGAGCTTACCGGCACCGTGCGCCAGACTGCCGACGCGGCCAGAACGGCGAATCAACTCGTGCAGTCCGCCGTGTCGGCGGCGACGCGCGGCGGCGAGGTCGTCGGCCAGGTCGTCACGACCATGGACGAGATCAACACGGCCAGCAAGAAGATCGCCGACATCATCGGCACCATCGACGGCATCGCCTTCCAGACGAACATCCTTGCGCTGAACGCAGCCGTGGAAGCCGCGCGAGCCGGTGAGCAGGGCCGCGGCTTCGCTGTCGTGGCCGGCGAGGTGCGCTCGCTGGCCGGCCGCAGCGCCGAGGCGGCCAAGGAGATCAAGAGCCTGATCGGCAACAGCGTCGAGCGCGTCGAGAACGGCGCCCGCCTGGTGCAGACGGCCGGCACGACCATGGGCGAGATCGTCGCCAGCGTGCAGCGCGTGCAGGACATCATCGGCGAGATCAGCTCGGCCGCGACCGAGCAGAGCGAGGGCATCAACTCGGTCAACACCTCGGTCGTGCAGCTCGACCAGATGACGCAACAGAACGCGGCCCTCGTCGAAGAGTCCGCCGCCGCGGCGGAGAGCCTGAAGGAACAGGCGCAGCGCCTCGTCGAGGCGGTCGCGGTGTTCCGCGTCGCAGGAGGCGAGTCGCATCGCGCCGCGGCACCGCGGCCGGCGCCGGTCATGACGCCCAAGCCTGCCCCCAAGGCCGCGCCCAAGCCTGCGGCAGCGGCTCCCAAGGTGGCGGCACCCCGCCCTGCTCTGCCGGCAGGCAAGACCGCGCCCGCGCCCGCGAGCGCGCCCCGGCCGGCACCGGCGCCCGCCCCTGCCCCCGCTGCCGACGAAGGCGACTGGGAGACCTTCTAAAGCAACAAGGCCCGCGATGCGGGCCTTGTCCATTTCAAGCGGCTGAAACTCAGATCCGCTCAGCGACCCAGGCTGCCACGCTCTGCAGCGCGGCCGCCACGCCGGCCGGCTGGGTGCCGCCCGCCATGGCCAGGTCGGGCTTTCCACCGCCCTTGCCGCCCACCTGCTGGGCGACGAAGTTGACCAGCTCGCCAGCCTTGACCTTGGCCGTGCTGTCGGCCGTCACGCCGGCGGCCAGCTGCACCTTGTCGCCATCCACGGCGGCCAGCACGATGGCCGCCGTCTTCAGCTTGTCCTTGAGCTTGTCCATGGTCTCGCGCAGGGTCTTGGCATCGGCACCTTCGAGCTTGGCCGCCAAAACCTTCAGGCCCTTCACGTCCACCGCCTGGGCCAGCAGCTCGTCGCCCTGGGCGGAGGCCAGCTTGCTCTTGGCGGCGGTGAGCTCCTTCTCCAGCTGACGCACCTGCTCCAGCACGGCATGCAGGCGGGAACCCAACTCGTGCGGCGTGGTCTTCAGCGTCATGGCCGCGCCCTGCACCGTGGTCTCCAGCGACTGCAGATAGGCCAGCGCGTTGTCGCCCGTGACGGCCTCGACGCGGCGGATGCCGGCCGCGACGCCCGACTCGGCCACGATCTTGAACAGGCCGATGTCGCCGGTCGCCTTCACGTGGGTGCCGCCGCAGAGTTCCTTGGACGAGCCGATAGACAGCACGCGCACGGTCTCGCCGTACTTCTCACCGAACAGCATCATCGCGCCCGACTTCTGCGCGTCGTCCAGGGCCATGACCTGCGCACTGGCGCCGGCATTGGCCAGGATCTCGGCGTTGACGAGGGTCTCGATCTCGCGGATCTCCTCAGCCGTCATCGGCGCGTTGTGCGCGAAGTCGAAGCGGGTGCGCTCGGCGTTCACCAGCGAGCCCTTCTGCTGCACATGGGCGCCCAGCACTTCGCGCAGGGCCTTGTGCATCAGGTGGGTGGCGCTGTGGTTGCGCACGGTCCTTGCGCGGCGCTCGGCATCGACGCGAGCGACGAAGACGTCACCGACCTTGACCGTGCCTTCCACGACCTGGCCATGGTGGCCGAACACGTCGGCCTGGATCTTCAGCGTGTCGGCGACGACCACGCGCGTGGTGCCGTTGCGCAGTTCGCCGGCATCGCCGACCTGGCCGCCACTCTCGGCGTAGAAGGGCGTGTGGTCCAGCACGATGACGGCGTCGTCGCCGGCCTGGGCCGCGTCGACCTGGACGCCGTCGACGTAGATGGCCGTGACCTTGCTGGTCTCGCAGACGAGGTGCTCGTAGCCATGGAAGCTGGTGGGCGCACCGCTGTAGGCCAGGCCTTGCGCCATCTTGAACTTGCCGGCGGCGCGGGCGCGGTTCTTCTGCTCTTCCAGCAGCTCGTGGAAGCGCGCTTCGTCCACCGTCACATCGCGCTCGCGGCAGACGTCGGCGGTCAGGTCGACCGGGAAGCCGTAGGTGTCATGCAGCTTGAAGGCCGTGTCACCGTCGACGTTGCCGCCCTTGGCGAGGGCCGCCTCCAGGATTTCCATGCCGGTGGCGATGGTCTGGAAGAAGCGTTCTTCCTCCTGCTTCAGCACGTCGGTCACGCGGCCTTGGGCTTGGCGCAGCTCGGGATACGCATCGCCCATCTCGGCAGAGAGTGCGGCCACCAGCTTGTGGAAGAACGGCGTGCGGGCGCCCAGCTTGTAGCCGTGGCGGATGGCGCGGCGGGCGATGCGGCGCAGCACATAGCCGCGGCCGGCGTTGCCGGGGATGACGCCGTCCACCACCGTGAACGAGCAGGCGCGGATGTGGTCGGCGATGACTTTCAGCGAAGGGCTGGTGGCATCGCAGTCGCCACCACCGGCCGCGTCCACCGCCGACTTGGCGGCGGCCAGCAGGTTCACGAAGGTGTCGATCTCGTAGTTGGAATGCACGTGCTGCAGCACCGCGGCCAGGCGCTCCAGGCCCATGCCGGTGTCCACCGAGGGCTTGGGCAGCTTGTGCATCACGCCGTCTTCAGTCCGGTTGAACTGCATGAAGACGTTGTTCCAGATCTCGATGTAGCGGTCGCCGTCCTGCTCAGGCGAGCCCGGCGGGCCGCCGGCCACGTCGGGGCCGTGGTCGTAGAAGATCTCGGTACAGGGGCCGCAGGGGCCTGTGTCGCCCATCATCCAGAAGTTGTCGGACATGTAGCGCCCGCCCTTGTTGTCGCCGATGCGCACGATGCGCTCGGCAGGCACGCCAACAAGCTTGTTCCAGATCTCGTAGGCCTCGTCGTCTTCCTCGTAGACGGTGACCCAGAGCTTGTCGGCCGGCAGCTTGAAGTTGACCGTCAGCAGCTCCCAGGCATAGCTGATCGCGTCCTTCTTGAAGTAGTCGCCGAAGCTGAAGTTGCCCAGCATCTCGAAGAAGGTGTGGTGGCGCGCGGTGTAGCCGACGTTGTCCAGGTCGTTGTGCTTGCCGCCGGCGCGGATGCATTTCTGGCTGGTCGTGGCCCGGGTGTAGGCACGCTTGTCGAAGCCCAGGAACACGTCCTTGAACTGGTTCATGCCCGCGTTGGTGAACAGCAGCGTCGGGTCATCGCCCGGCACGACGGGGCTGGAGGCGACGATCTGGTGGCCTTTCGACTCGAAGAACTTCAGAAAGGTCTGGCGGATCTCGGCGGCTTTCATCCCGGGGCTTCCTGGAAAAGGTCAGTGACAAAGAGGGGCGATTGTAGAGAGGGGGCTTTGCATGCCGCGGGTAGAGTGAGCGTCGATACGACTGGAGAAGCCCTTGATGGACGCGAATTCCCCGCTGGACGCGCTCGACAACCCCGGATTGCTGCGCACCCAGGCCCTGATCAATGGCGAATGGGTGGGTGGCTCGGCCACGTTTGCCGTCATCGACCCGGCCACCGGCCGCGAGCTGGCCCAGGTACCCAACCTGGGCCGGGCCGACGCCGAGGCGGCCATCGCCGCCGCCGCCAACGCGCTGAACGCCTGGCGCGCCAAGCCCGCCAAGGAGCGCGCCGCCGTGCTGGTGCGCTGGCAGCAACTGCTGGTCAAGCATGCCGATGACCTGGCCCGGCTGATGACGGCCGAGCAGGGCAAGCCACTGGCCGAAGCGCGCGGCGAGGTCATCTACGGCGCCAGCTTCCTCGACTGGTTTGCCGAGGAGGGCAAGCGCGTCTACGGCGAGACCATCCCGACCACCGACCCGACCAAGCGCTACCTGGTCATCAAGCAGGCCATGGGCGTCTGCGCAGCCATCACGCCGTGGAACTTCCCGCTGGCCATGATCACGCGCAAGGTCGCCCCGGCCCTGGCCGCCGGCTGCACCGTCGTCATTAAGCCCGCCGAGGCCACGCCGCTGACGGCCCTCGCCGCGGCCGAGCTGGCCCAGCAGGCCGGCATGCCCGCCGGCGTGCTGAACGTGCTGACGGCCGACGCGGACCAGTCCATCGAAGTCGGCCAGGCGCTTTGCGAGAGCGATGTCGTCAAGCACCTGTCCTTCACCGGCAGCACGGAGGTAGGCCGCATCCTGATGAGGCAATGCGCGCCCACGGTCAAGAAGCTCAGCCTGGAGCTGGGCGGCAACGCGCCCTTCATCGTCTTCGACGACGCTGACCTCGATTCGGCCGTGGACGGCGCCATCGCCAGCAAGTACCGCAACGCCGGCCAGACCTGCGTCTGCGCCAACCGCATCTATGTGCAGGCCGGTGTCTACGACGCCTTCCTGGAGAAGTTCGCCGCCAAGGTCGCGGCGCTGAAGACGGGCAATGGTTTCGAGGCCGGCATCCACGTCGGCCCGCTGATCGACGACCAGGCGTTACTGAAGGTCGAAACCCACGTGGCCGACGCGATCGCCTTGGGCGCCAGGCTGCTGGCCGGCGGCAAGCGCATGGAGGCAGCAGGCGGCAACTTCTTCGAGCCCACGCTGCTGGCCGACGCGACGCCGCAGATGCTGTGCTCGCGCGAGGAGACCTTCGGCCCGGTGGCACCGGTGTTCAGGTTCCAGACCGAGACCGAGGCCATCCAGCTCGCCAATGCGACCGAGTTCGGCCTGGCCAGCTATTTCTACAGCCGCGACATCGGCCGCATCTTCCGCGTCGGCGAAGCGCTCGAGTACGGCATGGTGGGCATCAACACCGGCCTCATCTCCACGGCCGAGGTGCCGTTCGGCGGCGTCAAGCAGTCGGGCCTGGGCCGCGAGGGCGGCCGCCAGGGCATCGAGGACTACGTCGAGGTGAAGTACCTCTGCCTAGGCGACATCCAGAAGTAAAGCCAACTGCGGCCGCAATGAAGAAGGGGCCCTTTTGGGGCCCCTTTGCTTTGGGAGAGCCGATAAGGCGGCCCTCTTCTTTTGCTCTTTGCGTCCTCATGCCCATGCGTGCAGGACAAGCCTGGGCCTTCGTGCGGCGTCAGACAGCCCGCAGGGGCTGTCCTCGGTCCGCACTCAGAACTCGTACTTGGCCGTGATCTGCATGGCCCACTGCGATTCGCCGCGGGTCTGCTTGGTCGTGTAGTCGCCCGGATCGTTGACGGCGTAGACCATCTTGCCGGTCGTCGGATCGATACCGGCGTAGTTGATCCAGCGGCGGGTAGCGCCACCCGTGCCGAAGCCAACTTCGTCGATGCGGCCCCAGCGCTTGTTGATCAGGTTGCCGAAGTTCAGGATGTCCAGCGTGATCGTGCCCTTGTTGTTGCCGAAGAAGCCGGGGACTTCCTGGCTGACACGGACGTCGAAGCTGTTCACGAAGGGCGAGAACGCGGCATTGCGGCCGACGACGCTGCCCTTGGAATTGCGCAGGCTGGGGTTGGCGTCCACGATGGACCAGAACTTGGCTTCGGCGGCCACCGAGGTCTGGGCCGTGTAGGCGTCGATCTGGGCTTGCGTGCTCAGCGTCGAACCGGTGGTGTTGCTCGAACGGAAGATGACTTCGCCGGAGCCCGGGCCCTTCGGGATGTAGAGCAGGTCGTTGCCGGCGACGCCGTCGCCGTTGACGTCGTTGTTGAACGTCCAGCTGTACGCATGGCCGGTGCGGCCTTCATAGAACATGCCGAAGGTCGTCTTGTACTTGCCGAAGAAGGCCTTGGACCAGTTCACGTTACCCGTGAAGCGGTTACGGATCAGCGAGGCCGAATTGGCCGCCACTTCCTCGTTCGAGTTGAAGACGGCGCGGTTCAGCCAGCCGGAGTTGGCGGTCGACGAGGTCAGGCCGCTGACTTCCGTCGCGCGGGTGTAGGTGTAGGCCACGCCCCAGCCGAAACCGGTGCGGTTCGGGCTGTTCAGCGACAGGGTCAGCACGTCGCCATCGCCCTTGCTGCTGTTCTTCAACACGGTGACGTTGTTGAAGTTGGGGTTGTTCAGCGACTTGACCAGGCGACCGCAGGTGGTCGGGCTGGAGTCGTTGTTGCCGGCGTAGCACAGCGGGCTGCGACCCTGGGCGTTGTAGTACATCTCGCGGCCATCGACCGGCGAGGTGGACGTGACCGGGCCGAGGTTCAGGTAGTTGTAGTACAGACCCTTGTCGACCTCGGTGTGCAGCCACTCGGCACCGGCAACGAGGCCGTACCAGGGCAGTTCCTTGTCGATCGCCAGGTTCATCTTCCAGACCGTCGGCTGCTTCACGCCCGGGGCGACAAAGTCGACGTTGGCTGCGGGCGGCGTGCCGACGACGGCAGGCTGGGAGCCCGGGTTGGCGGAGAACTGGATCGCCGAGCAGGGTGTGGAGCCACCACCGCAGCTGAAGTTGGCCGTCGTGACGCCGGTGTTCTGGTAGGGGTTGGTCAGCCAGACCGAGGCCGAGGAACCCATGAACAGGCCGACACCGCCACGCAGCTGGGTCTTGAGCTTGTCGACCGGGTCGAACTGGTAGTTGAAGCCGAAGCGCGGCTGCAGGATCTTCTGGCCATCCAGCGTGTAGCTGTTGTCATAGCCGAAGCCGCCGGCCTGGCGACCGTTGGTGCCGATGGTCGTCGGCGCGGACGCGGTGGCGTTGAACTTGGGCTTGTCGCCCGTGTCCAGCGTGTCCAGACGCAGGCCGGCCACGATGTTCAGCTTCTTGCTGACCTTCCAGGTGTCCTGCACGAACAGGCCGATGTTGGACAGCGTCCAGTTGGCGGCACCGTCCTGCAGCGTGCTGCCAGCCAGCGGCTGCTGGACCTGGTAGGACGTCGGCACGCCGGCATTCCACAGCGCGATCGGGTCCGAGCCGCTGAAGGTGTAGACGCCGCGCGTGTTCTGCAGGAAGGCGTTGAAGATCTGGTTGCGCTCGACGTCGGCGCCGGCCTTGATCTCGTGGTTGTCGAGGAACAGGTTGCCCGCGAAGAAGCCGTTGAAGGTCTTGGTGTGCAGGCTGTTGAAGTGACGGCTCTGCTCGGTACCAAAGGTCAGCGTGCGGTTGCCGGTGGCCGTGCCGGCGGGCGCGGTAGTGGTCCACACCAGGCCGACCTGGGGCAGGTTGCTGTTGTTGATCGGATCGCTCTTGTAGTCGCGCTGCGACAACTTGAGCTCGGTGGAGAAGTTGTCGGTCCAATCGCCGAACCACTGGCCGACGACGGTCTCCAGCGTCTTGGCCTGGACGTACCAGTCGGACGACAGCGACAGCTGGTTGGCCGTGAAGTTCGGGAAGATCGGGTTGGTTTCTTCCGACTTGGTGTAGCGGACGTTGACCTTGTGGTTGTCGCTGACGTTCCAGTCCAGCTTCAGCAGTGTGTCCTTGGCCACCAGTTCGACGCCTTGGGGCGTCGAAAGGCTGCCGATGTCCATGTTGTATTTGCTCTTGGCCAGGTCGATGGCCGACTGGATCTGGGCCTGGGTCAGACCGACGTTGACACTGTCGCTGCCGACGGGGCCGAAGGCCGGGATCGAGCGGCTGCTGCGCAGTTCTTCATAGCCGGCGAAGAAGAACAGCTTGTCCTTGATGATGGGGCCACCGGCCGTGAAGCCGTACATCTTTTCGTAGAAGCCCGGCGTGCGGAACGTGACGTTGCGGACGCGGTCATAGCGGTCGCCCGTCAGCTTCTCGTCGCGGTAGACGTAATAGACGCTGCCGGTGAACTCGTTCGTGCCGGACTTGGTCACCGCGTTGATGTTGGCGCCGGTGTAGCCCTGCTGCGTCACGTCATAGTTGGAGACGTTGACCTGCACGGCCTGGATGGCGTCGATGGAGATCGGCTGCTTGAGCGTGGGCAGGCCGTTGAGTTCCAGACCGAAGGTGTCGTTGACCTTCACGCCGTCGATGGTGACGGTGTTGAAGCGGCCGTTCTGGCCGGCGACGGAGATCTCGCCGTTGCCCTTGTCCGACTGCACGACACGCGGGTCGTTGCGGGCGTAGTCCTGCAGGCTGCGCGAGATGGAGGCGTAGGCGTTGAGCTCGTTGCGGCTCAGGCTGGTGCCGGCACCCATCGACGAGCCGTCGAACTTGGCGGCGCCACCGGTGGAACTGCCGGTCGTGACGACGGTTTCCAGCACGTTGCTGCCGCGGAAGCGCAACTCCAGGCTCTGGGTTTCCGCCAGCGCCAGGTAAATGTCATTCAGGACATCCCGGTCGCCGCCCTTGACCGCCGTGACGGTGTAGGGGCCGCCGACGCGCAGGCCACGGGCCGTGAAGCGGCCCTCGGCATCGGTGGTGAGCGTGTTGGTCGAGCCCGACTCACGGTGCACGATCGTGACCGAGACGCCGGCTGCCGGCTTGCCGTCGGCGCCGATCACCTGGCCGCCGATGGCAGCCGTCGTGTTCTGCGCCATGGCCGGCGCGGCAGCCACGATGGCCACGGCGGCGCACAGCGCCGACAGCGGGAATCCAGACCCAAACCTGTTGCTCATCCCAATCACTCCTGTTTGTGCGCGCGGCAGGCGCGCGGCTGATATGTCGAAAGTAGTCACGCAAACGTCACGCGACGCCTGCCGTGGTGCAAAGCCCGGCGCCCCACAGAGGACGCGGCCGCAACGGTGACGGAATTGTCATGACTTTCTGTGACAGAACTTTACGGGTAAGTCAGAAGTGGCCGTTTTTAGACACGGACGTCCAGCGTACGGGGCACTGCGGCAGTGCATCGTGCTGCGGCGGCTTCCGCCATGACACAGCGTTCCAAGCGGGAATCCCGGTGTGGACGCATGGGTAGATCACCCAAGAAAGCACCATGTTGGTGCAATTCTTTCTTGAATGTAAACTTTGAGGCGTAGCGCGGTCTTGTCGCGAAACCGCGACAAACTCGGGCAACAAAGCCACTTCTAAGATCGCGGCCTCCCTCAAGCCCTCCCGCCATGGCTCCCATCCATTCCTTCCGCCGCGGCGCCGGCGTCCTTCTCGGCGCACTGCTGGTGGGCTGCGCGACCCAGCAGCCCTCCGGCCCGACCGAGCTGACGCTGCTGTCCATCAATGACTTCCACGGCAACATCCAGCCGGCCAAGCCGACGCCGCTGATGCCACGCCTGCCCGACCCGGCCACTGGCGAGGTCAAGGCCCAGCCGGCCGGAGGCGTTGCCCACCTGGCGACAGCGCTGGCCCAGTTGAAGGCGAAGAACCCCGACGCGCTGGTCGTTGCCGGCGGTGACCTGATCGGTGCATCGCCGCTGATCTCCAACCTGCTGCGCGACGAGCCGACGCTGGCGGCCATGTCCGAGCTCGGCATCACCGCCAGCGCCCTGGGCAACCACGAACTGGACGCCGGCCTGCCCGAGCTGCTGCGCCAGGCGCGCGGCGAATGCGGGGCCAACGGCTGCCTGTGGCCCGGCTACAAAGGCCCCGGCTTTCCCTACCTCGGCGCCAACGTACTGGACGCCGCCACCGCCAAACCCCTGCTGCCCACCCACTTGCTGAAGCAGGCCGGCGGCCTTCGGGTCGCCATTGCCGGCGTCGCCACGCTGGAGACGCCTCACGTCATCGTTGCCCGCGCCATCAAGGGCATCCGTTTCGCCGACGAGGCCGACACGCTGAACGCCCTAGTGCCCCAGCTCAAGGCCGAAGGCGCCCAGGTGCTCGTTGCCGTCATGCATGAGGGCGGCGTGCAGACGCAAGGTGGCGCCAACGACGCGAGCTACGCCTGTCCGACGCTCACCGGCCGCGTACAGGACATCGCCAAGCGCCTGGACCCCGCCTACGCCATCATCATCGGCGGCCACACCCACCAGGCCTACACCTGCAAGATCAACGGCCGCCTCGTCGTGCAGGCCGGCAGCTACGGCGGCTGGATCACCGAAAGCCACCTCAAGCTCGACGCCAGCGGCCGAGTGCTCGAAGCATCGGCCGTCAACCACCCGGTGCTGCAGTCGGTCTACGCGCCCAACGCCGCACTGGCCGACCTCGTCGCGCGTGCCGCCGCGCTGACCGAGGCTGCACGCAACAAGCCCGTGGCCACCCTGCCCCGCGGCGCCACCCGCTTTGCCAAGGAGCCCAACGGCGACGCAGCGCTGGGCAACCTCATCGCCGACAGCCAGCTCGCCTACGCCCGCAAGCAGGGGCCGGCCGATATCGCCTTCATGAACCCCGGCGGCATCCGCGCCGAACTGGTGGTCGAGGACGGCAAGCCGACCACGATGAGCGACCTGCTGGCCATCCAGCCCTTCGGCAACGACATCGTCGCGCTGACGCTGACCGGCCAGCAGCTCTGGGACATCCTGCAACGCCAGCTGCCCAGGGGCGACGCGGCGTCGCGCATGCTGCAGCCCTCGTCCACGCTGCGCTACCGCTGGCGCATGGGCGCCGACGGCCAGCCCCAGCTCGGCGAGATCCTCATCGACGGCCAGCCACTGAACCGCATGCGGGACTACCGCGTCGTCGTCAACAATTTCCTGTCCGAGGGCGGCGACGCCCAGGCCGGTTTCAAGCATGGCCGTGACCGCGCCGTGCTGGGCACGGACATCGATGCCCTCGTCGAACTGCTGCGCGACCACCCGCAGGCCTTGCCGCAGGCAGCAGCGGGCCGCATCGTGAGGGAATGAAGGCCTGCGTCGCGCCGTGCGACCAACGCCCTAGGGCAAACCTGTAACTTGTTGTAGCGACCTCGCCGCGGCACCCTGACGGCCCAGTCCTAGACTCGAAACGCCCGGCAACGCACGCCGGGCGCCAGCGGTTCGGGGGAGCGATGGCGGCGTGGAACATGCAAGGTGGCTCGGACGGCCAGCCTCGGGCCGGTCCCGCTGCCGCGAGCGCCTCGATCAGCCCGCCCGCCAGCCCGCTGATGCGCGAGGTCATGGCCCATCTGCCCTGCGGCCTGGCCGTCTTCGACGCCGAGCGCCGCCTGCTGGTGCACAACGCCGAGTTCGAGCGGCTGCTGAACATGCCGGCCTCGCTGTTCGAGGAGCCGTCGCTGCGCTTCGACGACCTCGTGCTGTTCTGCGCCGCCCGCGGCGACTACGGCCACGGCGAACAGGCCCGCCGATCCGTCGAAGCCGCCCTCGCGCTGGGGCGAGACCAGCAGGCCAACCGCCTCGAAACCTACCGCACCGGCGAGCGTCTCATCGAGGCCCGCACCGCCCCCCTGCCCGAAACGTCGTCGGTCCCGGGCGGCCTGGTACTCACCTGCCTGGACCTGACGCCGCAGGCCCAGGCCCGCCTCGCCGCCGAGCGGGCATCGCAGGCCAAGACGCGCTTCCTGGCCAACATGAGCCACGAGATCCGCACGCCGATGAACGCCGTGCTGGGAATGCTGCGCCTGCTGCAGAAGACCCCGCTGGACGCCCGCCAGCGCGACTACGCCGTGAAGAGCGAGGGCGCCGCGCGCGGCCTGCTGGGCCTGCTCAACGACATCCTCGACTTCTCCAAGATCGAGGCCGGCCGGCTCGGCCTGGACCCGCACCCGACCCGCCTGGACGAACTGCTGCGCGACCTCTCCGTCATCCTCGTCGCCAACGTCGACAAGCGTGATCTGGAGCTGCTCTTCGACCTCGACCCCGCCCTGCCCCAGGTCATCGTCGCCGACGCACTGCGCCTGCAGCAGGTGCTCGTCAACCTGGCCGGCAACGCCATCAAGTTCACGCAGGCCGGCGAGGTTGTCCTCGGCATACGGCGCCAGTCGCAAGGTGCCGGCAGCGTCGTGCTGGAGTTCTCCGTGCGCGACACCGGCATCGGCATCCCGCCCGACCAGCAGGAGCACATCTTCTCGGGCTTCAGCCAGGCCGAAGCCTCGACCGCGCGACGCTTCGGCGGCACCGGGCTGGGCCTGGCCATCAGCCGCCGACTCGTGCGCCTCATGGGTGGCGACATCCATGTCGAGAGCACGCCGAGCCAGGGCAGCCGCTTCAGCTTCACGCTCAGCTTTCCCCTGCCGGCCGAGGAACCCGCACCGGTGCCACGCCAGGCCCTGCGCGCCCTCGTCGTCGACGACCACGCCGAAGCCCGCCGCATCCTCGGCGGACTGGCGGAGTCGCTGGGCTGGCAGGTCAGGCTGGCCGCCAGCGGCGACGAGGGCTTGAAGCTCGCCGAAGCCAGCGCGCCGGAAGTCGTGCTACTCGACTGGGTCATGCCCGGCATGGACGGCTGGCAGACCGCCGTGCACCTGCGCCAGCGCCTCGGCCCCGAGCCGCTGATCCTCATGGTCACCAGCCACGACCGCGAGCGCCTGGCCCAGCGCAGTGCGGTCGAGCAGGCCCTGCTCGACGGGTTCCTCGTCAAGCCCGTCACCGCAGCCATGCTGAGCCAGGCCGTCGCCAGCGCCGTCCAGGGGCGCAGCAGCAGCGCGGGCGAGCTGCCCGACCCGGTGCCGCAGCGCCTGGCCGGCCTCAGGCTGCTGCTCGTCGAAGACAACCCGGGCAGTCAACAGGTCACGCGCGAACTGCTGGAGCTCGAAGGCGCCGCCGTCACGCTGGCCGGCGACGGTCAGCAGGCCCTCACCTTGCTGGCCCAGACGCGTGGCCGGCCCGGCTTCGACGCCGTGCTGATGGATGTGCAGATGCCCGTCATGGATGGCACGACGGCCACCCGGCTGATCCGCCGCCAGCTCGGCCTGACCCTGCCCGTCATCGCGATGACGGCCAGCGCGCTCGACACCGAACGCCAGGCCTGCCTCGACGCCGGCATGGACGAGCACATCGGCAAGCCCTTCGACCCCGACACCCTGGTAGCTGCGCTGAGGCGCCGCTGCGGCGCGGCACCTGCCGAGGACCGCGCCTCTGCGGCCGAGCTGCCACCGGCCCTGCTGGCCGACGCCGGCCGCGCCGGCATCGCGCTGGCCGAGGCGCTGGCGCGCATGTCGGGCCGGGTCGAGCTCTTCGAGCGCACGCTGGCCGCCCTGCACGAGCAGGATCGCAAGTTGGCCCGGACCCTGGCCGAGGGCGGCCGCGCCGCGGCGCGCGGCCTGCACGGCTACCGCGGCCTGGCGGCCATGCTCGGCGCCGGTGAGCTCGCGGCGCTGGCGGCCGAAGGCGAGCACACCGCCGACCCCGGCCCCGACTGGCGGCGCCGCTTCCTTGAACGCCGCGAAGCCGACCTCGCCGCGCTCGACCGCCTGGCGGCCGATCTCGCCGCGCGCCAGACCCTGCATGACCGCCACGCCGAACCGGCACGCCCCGCGGCGCCAGGCAGCCTGGCCCAGCGCCTGGATGCCCTCGCCACGCTGCTCGACGGGGCCGACCTCGAGGCCCTGGACGCCCACCAGGCGCTGCGGGCCTATCTGCCCGCCGACACGGCCGGGCCGCTGGACGCCGCCATGGCCGATCTCGACTTCCTCGCAGCGCTGGCCCTGTGCCGGCGCCTGCGCGCCACGCTGGAGACCAGCCCATGATGCAGCTCGCCCTGCCGGAAGGAGCGCCGCTGCAGTCCGGACACGTCTCGCACGGCCGCCGCCCGCGCCTGCTCATCGTCGACGACCAGCCCGTCAACATCCAGGCCCTGCACCGCGTTTTCGCCGCAGACTGTCAGGTGCTGATGGCCACCGACGGCGCGCGCGCGCTGCAGCTCTGCCGCGAGCGCCAGCCCGACCTCGTGCTGCTGGACGTGCAGATGCCCGGCATGGATGGCCACGAACTCTGCGCCGAGCTAAAGGCCGACCCGCTGCTGCGCTCCATCCCCGTCATCTTCGTCACCTCGCAGGACCAGCCCGAGGACGAGACCCGGGCGCTGGACGCTGGCGCCGCCGACTTCATCACCAAACCCTTCAACCCCACCGTCGTGCGCGCCCGGGTGCGCACCCAGCTCACGCTCAAGGCCCAGTCCGACCTGCTGCGCGAACTCGCCTTCATCGATGGGCTGACCGGCGTGCACAACCGCCGTCATTTCGACGAACGCTTCATCGCCGAGACGCGCCGCGCGCAGCGCACGCGCTCGCCGCTGTCCATCGTGCTGGCCGACGTGGACCACTTCAAGCGCTACAACGACGCGCTCGGACACCTGGCCGGGGACGACTGCCTGCGCCGCGTTGCCGCCGCGCTGCGCGCCTGCCTGCGCCGGCCGACGGACCTGCTGGCCCGCTATGGCGGCGAGGAGTTCGTGTGCCTGCTGCCGGATACCGATCTGGCGGGTGCCATCGGCGTGGCGCAGCTGATGGAAGACACGGTGAGGGCGCTGGCCCTGCCGCATCCGGGCGTGGAAGGCTGCGTGACGATCAGCCTGGGTGTGTCGGCGGGCACGCAGTCCCAGGGGCTGGTGGAGGCCGCGGACCGGGCGTTGTATCTCGCCAAGGCAGCCGGGCGGGGCCGGGTCAGCTGGGTCGAAGGCTGAATGAAAACGGCTCCGGGAGGAGCCGTCGGCATCTGGAGCGGGTGATGGGAATCGAACCCACGTATCGAGCTTGGGAAGCCGCGTCACGAGCTGTGGTCGCGTCCTGCGGGCACATGACGCGATCCGCGCACGTAACGCTGCCAAGCATCGAACGTCTCAGCGTCGATGGGCCGACTTCCTTCGTGATCGCTGATGGCGGTCAGTGATGTGGAGCGGGCAAAGGGAATCGAACCCTCATCATGAGTATGGGAAACTCAGGTCCTGCCATTGAACGATGCCCGC
>NZ_JBWKUV010000015.1:0-59642 GCF_059421025.1 Roseateles sp. GW821-FHT03B02 | reverse complement strand
GCAGATTGACGATTCGCACCATCAATCTTGGCGCCTCGACGCCGTTAGCCAGAAGGTGGGAAGTCCCTTCGTATTCGATCGACGCGGCCGCCCAGCGGCGGTCCTTCGCTTCGCTCCGCCCTTCCCGCCGGTCGCCGGTCATCTCCGACGTTAGACATCACAGAAACCATGTCCCGCTACCTCTGGAGCAAACTCAATACGCAGCAACTTGGCGCGTATTTCGAGTACTTCATGAAGATGGAGTTCACGATGTACGGCTTCGAGGTCTACAGCGCGGAAGTTGACGACAGGGGCGTCGACTTTGTCGCACGCAAAGACAAGGGACCCTTTCTCGAGATTCAGGCAAAGTCCCTCCGCGACTTCGGTTATGTGTTCATGCGAAAGAGCCACTTCACACCGAAGGAGGGACTTTACGTCGCACTGGGCCTGCTCCTTGATGAGAAGGAACCCATATCGTTCCTTCTGCCATCGCAGCTCTGGGAAACTCCTGACTCCGTCTTTGTTGACAGAAACTACGACTCGCCTGGACAGAAAAGCCAGCCCGAATGGGGAATCAACTTCTCTCGCAAGAGTTTGGCAATCCTTAAGCCCTACTCCTTGCCATCCATGCTGCAAACCCTGGCCGCGCGCAGTGATGCCTAACTAGTCGAGCCGACTCGCGTCGGCAAGCCGCCGCTCGCGGCTCAGCTTCAACGTTGAACGGCTGCTTGGCGGAGCCTGGGTGGGCCCGCTAGAACTTCCGCTCTGGGTCGTAACCCGCCGCACACGCCCCACTCAGCAGCGCCTCAACTCGCCAGGCGCCGCGCCCGCGCCAGCAGCAGCGCCCGCTGCACCTCGTTGTCCGTCAGCTCCGCGGCGCGCAGATAGGCCTCGCGCGCCTCGGTCGCGCGGCCCAGGCGTTCGAGCACGTCGGCCTGGGCGCCGGCCAGCCAGGGGTAGCGCCGCAGCTGTGGCTCGGCAGCCAGGGCTTCCAGCAGCGGCCAGGCCGCGGCCGGACCCTCGGCGAAGCTGAGCGCCACGGCGCGGTTGAGCGCGATGACGGGCGAGGGGTTGAGCGCGAACAGCCGGTCGTAGCCGGCCACGATGGCGCCCCAGTCGGTGTCCTCGGCGCGCGCGGCGCGGGCGTGGCAGGCGGCTATTGATCCCTGCAGCGTGTAGGGGCCGGGCTCGCCCATGGCCAGCGCCGCGTCCAGCGCGGCCAGGCCACGGCGAATCAGCAGCGCGTCCCAGCGGCGGCGGTCCTGGTCGGGCAGCAGCACGGGGCGACCCTGGACGTCCAGCCGAGCTGGCAGGCGCGAGGCCTGGATCTCCAGCAGCGCGGCCAGGCCGTGCACTTCCGCCTCCTGCGGCAACAGGTGCTGCAGCTGGCGCGCCAGGCGCAAGGCCTCGTCGCACAGGGCCGGGCGCAGCAGGCTCGCGCCGCTGCCGGCGCTGTGGCCCTCGTTGAAGATGAGGTAGACAACGGCCAGCACGGCCGACAGGCGCTGGGCGCGCTCGTCGGGCCCGGGCAGCTCGAAGGCCTGGCCGTTGAGGGCCTTCTTGGCGCGCACGATGCGCTGGGCCACCGTGGCCTCGGGCTGCAGGAAGGCACGGGCGATCTCGGCCGTTTCCAGGCCGCCGAGCAGGCGCAGCGTCAGCGCCACCTGAGCCTCGCGCGGCAGCACGGGGTGGCAGGCGATGAAGATGAGGCGCAGCAGCTCGTCGCCGATCTCGGCCTGGTCGCGCGCGGCGTCGAGGTGGTCCACGAAGTCGGGCACGACGTGGGTGCCGTAGGCCTCGTCATCGGCAGCCAGGTGTTCGTGCTCGCGTTCCAGCATGGCGCGGCGGCGCAGGCGGTCCAGAGCCTTGTTGCGGGTGGCGGTCATCAGCCAGGCGGCGGGGTTGGCGGGCTGGCCGTCACGCGGCCAGGCGTCGAGCGCGGCCATGAGGGCGTCCTGGGCGCAGTCCTCGGCCTCGTCGAGGTCGCGCAGCAGCTTGGCCGCGGCGCCGACGAGACGGCTGCGCTCGATGCGCCAGACGCCCGCGGCCAGGTCGGCATGGCTCACCCGCTCAAGCTCCGTCGTAGGCGCGCTGCAAAGCGGCGAGGTCGATCTTCTGCATTTGCCAGATCGCCTGGAACACGCGCTGCACGCGCGCCGGGTCGGGGTCGCGGATCATGTCGAACCAGGCCGCCGGGATGATCTGCCAGGACAGGCCCCAGGCGTCCTCCACCCAGCCACAGGCCTTCTCCTTGCCGCCGCCGGCCTGCAGCGCGGTCCAGAGGTGGTCGATCTCGGCCTGGTCTGCGCAGGCCACCATCAGCGAGAAGGCCTCGTTGAGCTTGAAATGCGGCCCGCCGTTGAAGGCAGTCATCTGCTGGCCCAGCAGCTCGAACTGCACCACCATGACCGAGCCGGCCTGGCCCGGCGAGTTCTCGCCCCAGCGCTGGGTGTGCCTGACCTCGCCGCTGCCGAACACCTGAAGGTAGTGCGCCACGGCGTCTTCGGCGCCCTTCTCGTACCAGATGAAGGGGGTGATCTTTTGCTGGATCTTCATGTCTGTCTCCTCAGGCCTGCGGCGGCATGCCGGTCATGTGGACGAGCTCCCAGTGGTGGCCGTCCAGGTCCTCGAAGCCATGGCCGTACATGAAGCCATGGTCCTGCGCCTCGCTCGGGATGTTGCCGCCGGCGGCCTTCGCCTTGGCCACCAGCGTGTCCACCTCCTCGCGGCTCTCGCAGCTCAGGCACACCCAGCCCGTGGTGGCCGTCTTCGCATCCGCAAAGGCCTTGTCGGTGAAGGTCCTGGCGAAGTCCTCGGCCAGCAGCATGGCGTAGAGGTTCTCGCCCAGCTCCATCCCGGCGCCCTTGTCGTTGGTGAACTGCGGGTTGAAGCGGTAGCCCACGGCCTCGAAGAAGGCCTTGCTGGCGGCCAGGTCCTTGACGGGCAGGTTGACGTAGATCTGCTTGTGCATGGCGCTCACTCCGGCTGCATCAGCGGTTGGACGAGGTGGATGAGGTTGCCGCAGCCGTCCTCGAACATGACGGCCTTGATGGGGCCCATGTCCACCGGCTCGCCGCGCACGACGACACCGCGCTCGCGCAGCCTGCGCGCCTCGGCCTCGACATCGGCGGTCACGAAGCCGGTGCAGGGCCGGCCCGATTCGTACAGCGACTTCTGGAAGACGCGCGCGGCCTCGAAGCCGGCGACGGACTCCAGCGCCAGCTCGACGCCATGCACACCCTCGGGCGACACGACGGTCAGCCAGCGGTAGCTCGGGCCCATGGGGATGTCGGCCATCTTCCTGAAGCCGAGCTTGCCCGTGTAGAACGCCAGGGCCTTGTCCTGGTCGTCGACGAAGATGGAGGAAATCTTGATCTGCATGGCGGTGCCTTTCAGTGCGTGGATTCGGCCAGAGCCTTCAGGCGCAGCAGCGCCCGGGGCCAGCTGGCGTTGAGGAAGTCGGTGAAGCCGTCGTCCCAGCTCTGCAGCTGCACTGCCAGCCGCGTGCCGCCGCCGGGTGTCGGGCCGAAGGCATAGCTCTCGTGGGCCGGCTCGTGGTGCAGCGGGCTGCCGGCCACGGGCCGGCCGTCCTTGATCTCGCCCACCAGCCGCAGCGACAGGCGCTGGTGCGGCAGGCATTCGTCGACGATGGCCTCCATGCCGAAGCCCTGAGGGTCGAGGAAGCGCAGGCGCCGGCCTGCCGCCCAGACGCCTTCGAAGTAGGAGCCCTCGGCGAAGGCGCTGGTCCAGTCGCGGTAGGCGATGGCGTCGAACATGCAGTCCCACACCCGCGCAGCCGGAGCGGCGATGTCGATGTCGAAGCGCAGGTCCTTCATGTCCGGGCCTCGGCCAGCTGGCGCAGGTTCTGCAGCCCGTCCTCGAAGTCCTTGCCCACCATCCTGTCCATGTCGATGAAGACGCCCATCAGCTTGCTCAGGAAGTTGGCCGGACCGCGCATGGTCCAGCGCACTTCGGTGGCGCCATCCGCCGTGGGCTGCAGCGCGAACTCGGCCAGGTTGTGGGCTTCGAAGGGCTTCACGAAGTCCAGCTTCATCTGCACGGCGCGGCCGGGCTGCTGGCCGGTGATCTCCAGGCTGCCGACGCCGACCTCCTTGCTGTCCCAGTCGTAGCGCGAGCCGACGCCGGCCGCCGCGCCGCTGTAGGCGCTCTTGATCAGCGGGTCCTTGCGTTCATAGGGGTTCCAGCGGTTGAACGCGCGCAGCTCGCTGACCAGCGGCCACACCCGCTCGCTGGGTGCGGCGATGCGCGCACGGCGCTCGACGCGGAACTCGTCGGGCCGCGTCGCGGCATAGGCCAGCAACAGCAGGACCGCCAAGCCCAGGCCGATGAAGACGATGGAGAGGTTGCTCATGGCAGGCTCCTCAGGCGCTGCGGATGGCCATGTCGCCACCGGGGGCGAAGTCGGCGTCTTCGTAAAGCCGCCTGACCTCGATCTCGCAGGCGATGCCCACGAAGGGCATCGGGAAGCGGCTGGCCCAGGCCCGGGCCTCCTCGACGGAGCGCACCTGGATCAGCGTGTAGCCGGCGATCAGCTCCTTGGCCTCGGCGAACGGGCCATCGACGCATTCGATGCGGCCATCGGCGCCGTAGCGCTGGCGCCAGCCGTCACGGCTGGGCCGCAGGCCGGCGCCGTCCAGCAGCACGCCGGCGCGCGCCATCTCGCCGTGAAAAGCGCCCATGGCCTCGAACAGCTGGGCGTACTCGGGGCCGGGCGGGTCGCCGCGCTCGCTGACGGCCGTGGCGCGGACTTGGATCATGAATCGCATGACGGATCTCCTGAGGTGGCTGAGGCGGCGCTGTTTTTGCTGCCTTCCTGCCCACGACGATCCATGCGGCCCGGTTTCGACAGACACCGGGAAACTACCAAGCCTCCCTAGGTGTAGCAGGGGCCCACGCCACGGATCTCCACGGTCGCCCACTCCGCGGCGGGGCAGCGCTCGGCCCAGGCCATGGCGACCGCGGGGTCTTCCGTGTCGAGCAGGAAATAGCCGCCCAGCATCTCCTTGGCTTCGGCAAAGGGGCCGTCCCAGACCTGGGCGCCGCCGTCGCGCTTGGCCAGCCGCCGGGCCGCCGTGCCCAGCGAATTGACGCCCAGCAGCAGCCCCTCGGCCTGCAGTTCCGCCGCGAAGTCCAGCATGCGCTGGTAGACGGCCTCGCCGGCGGCGCGGCCACGCTCGGCGCGCTGGCCAACGGGTTCGACGATGAGCAACATCTGCGGCATGGCGGATTGACCTGAGGCAAGAGAGGATGCGATTCTGAACCGGCGCCGCCCTGTTTTGTGCACAGTCGGCCAGCGCCGGTATAACGCCAAGACTGTGGAGGATGACATGGACGACCTGGCCCACGTTGCGATGCTGTCGGTCCGGCTGGTGCCAGGGCTGCCCATCGTGCAGGCAAGCTCGGGCCGCGCCGAGGTGCTGGGCCATGCGCCGGCCGCGCTCGATGGCCAGCCGCTGGCGGCCCTGTGCGCCCCGCATGCGTCCGGCGGCCTCGACGCGGCAGCGCTGCAGGCGCACGTCCAGGCCATCGCTCCCGGCGGCTGCAGCCGGCTGCTGTGGCCGCTGATGCACCGCGACGGCCGCGTGCGCCAGCACGAGGTGCTGCTGACGCGCGGGGCCGCGGGCAGCGACCAGGTCACGCTGTGCCTCGTCGACCTCGGCGCCCTCGCCTTCGCCAAGGCCTTGAGCGCCGGCGAGAACGAGCTGCTGCAGATGGTGGCCGCCGGCCAGCCGCTCAAACTGGTGCTGGAGCGGCTGACGGCGCTGATCGAGGCGCAGTTCGACGGCCTGTACTGCAGCGTCATGCTGCTGGACGCCGACGGCCTGCACATGCACCCCGGCGCAGGGCCACGCATGCCCGCGAGCTATCTGCAGGGGCTGGACGGCCTGGCCATCGGCCCGGCTGTGGGCTCCTGCGGCACGGCCATGCACGACGACCGCACCGTCGTCGTCGTCGACATCGACACCGACCCGCTGTGGGCTCCGTTCAAGCATCTCGTGCCGCTGGGCTTCAAGGCCTGCTGGTCCGAGCCTATCCACGCGGCCGGCCAGGGCGTCATCGGCAGCTTCGCGATGTACTACCGCGAGCAGCGCCGCCCGGGCCACGACGAGCTGACCGCGCTGCGCGTGGCCAGCAACCTGGCCGGCATCGCCATCGACCAGGCCCGCCGCGAGGACGAGCGCCGCCGCGCCGCGCAGTGGCTGGAGGAGCAGGTGCAGGCGCGCACGCGGGAACTGCTGCAGGCCCAGGAGGAGCTCATCAGCAGCCGCAAGCTGGCCGCCCTCGGTCAGTTGCTGGCCGGCATCGCCCACGAGATGAACACGCCGCTGGGCAACGCGCTGCTGTCGGCCGACGTGATGCACGAGCGCAGCCGTGTGGTGGCCGACAAGCTCGCCAGCCACGCGCCGCTGCGCCGCCAGGAGCTGGCCGACTGGATGACCCAGGCCAGCCATGCGGCCCAGCTCGTCGAGCAGAACGTGCGCCGGGCGCTGCAGCTCATCACGCGCTTTCGCCAGCTGACCGAGGACGGCGGCCGCGCCGTGCGCATGCGCTTCGGCCTGCGCGACGCCGCGCTGCAGGCCTGGGCCGGCGTGCAGACCCGACTGTCCGTGCGCCACGTGCAGTTCATCTGCGACCTGCCCGAGGACCTGGCGCTGGACGGCTACCGCGACGTGCTGCGCCAGGTGCTGGAACAGCTGTTCGAGAACGCTTGCCTGCACGCCTTCGGCGGCAGCGCCGGGCAGGTGCGCATCGGCACGGCGCCGGCACCGGCGGGGCACCTGCTGATCGAGGTGCGCGACAACGGCAGCGGCATGCCGCAGGCCGACCTGGACCGCGCCTTCGAGCCCTTCTTCACCACCCGCTTCGGCCAGGGCGGCAGCGGGCTGGGCCTGTTCGTCGTGCACAGCCTCGTCGAGAACCTGCTGGGTGGCGCCATCCGGCTGGAAAGCCAGCCGGGCAAGGGCACGGTGGCGCGGCTGGACCTGCCACTGCCGCAGGCGCTGCCGCTGGCGGCCTGAGCACCGCCGGCAGCCCTGGTTTTCCCGCTGCCGCGGCCGCCGCAGGCCTCCTAGGCTGTTGGCCCACCAACCAGGGAGAACAACCATGAAGAAGAGGCTCAGCATCGCACTGATGGGCCTGGCGGCGGCCCTGCCCGCCGCGGCTGCCGACACCGCCGGCATCGACAAGCCCGCGGCCGCCGTGGGCACCAGCTGGCGCATGCGCGTCATCGACGGCATGACCAAGGCCGTCATCTCCGACACCAGCTACCGCATCAGCGCGGCCAACGACAGCGAGGTCGAGATCAGCGACGAGTCCGGGCAGGTCGCCGTCGTGCTGGACGCCGCCCATTACGCGCTCAAGCGCCATGGCGAGCGGGTCTTCGAGCCGCCGCTGCAACGGCTGCGCTTTCCGCTCGCCGCGGGCAACCGCTGGGACAGCGCCTACGCCTACAACAACCCGCAGTGCGGTCCGACCCAGTCGAGGCAGAGCTTCAAGGCGGTCGCCTGGGACGACCTCACGCTGCCGGCCGGCAGGTTCCGTGCGCTGCGCATCGAATCGGACGGCCAATGGCGCAACGGCTGCGGCACGGGCACGCAGACGCACAAGCAATGGATCGCGCCCGAGCTCGGCGTGCCGGTGCGCCAGGAATCCACCATCTACGCCCAGGGCCGCATCTACAGCTTCGAGGTCCATGAACTGCAGAGCCTGACCCGGCCCTGAGCCCGCTCAGCGCCGCATCGGCGAGCCGCCGCGCCAGGCTGGGTCGGCCCAGCGCTGGAACGCGCCCATCAGCGCGGGCTCGCCGGCCTGGCGCTCGGTGGCCAGGCTGACGAGCGACACGACCTCGAAGCTGCGGCGGTACTTGCCCTCGGCGCGGAACTCGCGGGCCAGCAGCATCTGCGCGCCGCCCGGCACCCAGCCGGCGAACTCCGCCACGCCCAGCCCCGGCTGGGCCGGCGCGGGCGGCATGACTTCCACGCGCCAGCCCTCGCGGTCCCGGATGAACAGCCACAGCTCGCGCCAGCCGTCCAGCGGCTGCACGGCCAGGGCCAGCGCGCGGCCCTCGCGGTTCAGCGAGGCCGAGGCCAGCGCGATCTGGCCGAAGCTGCAGCGGCGCGCGGCGAGCCGGGCGCCCTCCTTCAGCTCGACGCAGCGCTCGCCGTCGGCGCCCGGCTGCAGCGCGAGCGAGAGGTGGCCGAAATCCCGCGCTGCCGCGCCCGTGCCCAGCCAGCGGGCCGCGTTCACGCGCATCGCGGCGTCGGCATAGGCAGCCTGGTCGTCCTCGGTCAGCTCGCTGGGCGCGATGCCGGCGAACTCGGCCAGCGCGGGCGCCGCCTCGCCGCCCGCCCCCCGGCGCGCCTGCGCGAAGGCCAGGCTGGCGGCGACCGAGGCGCGGCGCATCAGCAGGCGGTTCTTCCAATGCACGGGCAGCATGGCCGCGTCCACCTGGGCCAGCACCTGCTGGCGCCACTGGTCGCGCGCCTCGGCCTCGCGCACCGGGGCGCGGGGGTTCAGGCAGTCGAAGCGGGTCAGGGCCAGCGCCGCGCGCACGCGCTGCTCGGGCGTGGCCGCGGTGGCCAGCATGCGGCGGAAGGCCTCGCCGTCGTAGCAGACCTGCACCCGGCCGTCCTCCGTCGTCTCGAACTGCTCGAACTTCAGGCCGTAGCGCGCGGCCACGTCCATCTGCGCCGCCAGCTGGCCTTCGCCGAGCCTGGCGTCGCGGGTCGATGCGCGGTCGGCGATGCGCTCGGCGAACTGGCCCATCGCCTCCAGCGCCTCGGCGCCGCCGGGGCCGGCCAGCTCGGCCGGCGTCGCCGCCTGCACATAGGCAGCAGCCAGCCCGAGGCCCAGGCCCTCGGTGCCCCACTGCTGGCGCGCCAGGCGCAGCTGGGCCAGCAGCTCGGCCGTGGCGGCATCGCCGCGCGGCATCAGCAGCACCTGGCTCTTGCGCAGCCAGCCGCCGCGCTCGCGGCGGTAGTCCCAGACCTGCCAGTGGTCGCCGCGCTCGGCACGGATCTCCAACGCCTCGCCCCGGCCCATCTGGGCCTGCAGCGAAGCGGTGTCGCGCGGCGCACCGCGCAGCGGCGAGTCCTGCGACACCAGGCCCGCGCGGGGGAAGTCCGCGGCGCTGGCGCTGGTCATCACGGCGGCGGCGAGCAAGGCGCCGGCGGCGACGAAGGCGATGCGGCGCATGGCTTACTCCTTCTCCGCTTCGGTGGCTTGCGCCCCGGGCTGGGGCGACACGCCGGCCAGCAACGCGTTGCCGATGAAGCCGCCCGAGCCGGGCGGCGCGATGATGACCTGCACCTTGTCCGAGAGCTTGTCGGCCATGGCCTTCTGCACCAGCAGCGGATGCCGGGTCAGCAGCGCGCCCTCGGTGGCCATCTGGCCCGCATTGGCCTTGCCCACCTGGGCGACGCGGTAGGCCTCGGCGTCGGCCAGCTTCTGGCGCGCGGCGGCCTCGGCATCGATCTCGATGCGGCGCGCCTTGGCCTGCCCTTCGGCCTGCTGGATGCGCGCGGCGCTGTCGGCCTGGGCTTCCAGCGCGCGCTGCTCGATGAGCTTCTGCTTGAAGGGCAGCACATGCTTCATGGCCTCTTCCTGGGCCTTGGCCGCGATGATCTGCTCGCGCCCGGCGGCCTCGGCGGCCGTCTCGCGGCGCACCTTGTCGGCGGCGGCCTGCAGCTCGGTCTCCTTGACCTTCTTGTCGGCAATCTCCAGCGTGTAGCGCATGCGCTCGCTGGCCAGGCTGTCCGACAGCATCTGGTCCATGCCGCGGCGGTAGTCGGGCGGCAGGTCCACCGAGCCGATCTGCACGCCCTTGAGCTGGATGCCGTCGGCCGCCAGCCTGGTGCGCAGCTCGGCTTCGAGCGCCGCGGCGATCTCGGCGCGCTGGCTGGAGAAGATCTCGCGCACCGTGCGGCGGGCGATCTGCTTGTAGACGACGGCCTGCACGGCCGGCGCGATAACGTCGGCCTCGATGTCGTCCGGCAGCTTGCGCGACAGCTCGGGCAGGCGCGTGGCATCGACGCTCCAGCGCACCGTCATGTCCAGGCCCAGCGACAGGCCCTCGATCGACTGCAGCGGGGACGGGCCCGAGGCCTTGGCGATGCCGCCGGGATGGAAGCTCTGGTCGCGCAGCGGGAAGAGGCGCACCTCGTGCAGCCCGGGCAGGCGCAGGAAGCTGCCGGCGCGGAACTCGCTCACGCCGCCGCTGAACTGGTTGGTGCGCAGCGCCGCCTGACCATGGGGCACGGCTTGAATCGGCGGGTGGGCCACGAGGGCATAGCCGGCCGCGGCCACGGCCGTGAGGATGAGCAGCGGGGGCAGGACGCGGCGCAGCGAGGCCGCGCCGTCCAGGCTGCCGCCCTCCCCGCGGCGCCAGGCGTTGCGGATGGAGGCAGCGAGGGTCTGGAGGCGTTGCAGCATGGTGGGTTCCTTGGCGTTGGTGCATCGGTGCTCGATGCATGGCAGCCATGGTTCCCAACCCTGCGGGAAGAGACGAGAGCGGCGCGGGGCGCATGTCTTCCGCCAGCGCGGAAGGAATCTTCCGCGGCGCCTTGCCGGGCCCTAGGCCAGATCCTCGTGGATGCAGAGGTAGTTGCCCTCGGTGTCCTTGAACCACGCCGCCTTCTCCGCGCCCAGCACGCAGACATGGTCGACCGTCTTCAGGCCCGGGTAGTCGTAGTCCTCGAAGACGACGCCAGCGCCCTTCAGCTCGGCGATGCTGGCGGCGATGTCGTCCACCTTGAAGCTGATGGCGGTGTGGTCGGCCTTGGTGCCGCCGGGCTTGGGGAAGAGGGCCAGCGTGCTGCCGCCCACCTGGTAGACGAACTTGCCGTCCGGCTTCAGGCCGCCAGGCACCAGGCCCAGGCAACCCTCGTAGAAGGCCCGGGCGCGGGCCAGGTCGCTGACGGGCAGCATCGTCGTGACGAGAGCGGTGTTCAGCATTTGCAGTCCTTTCGCTCGTGCCGGTGCCGCCGGGGGCGGGACCGGGCAACGAGCATAGGACCGGGCCTGCGGCGGCGCCAGCCTCATCCACGTCGCGAGGAAGCTTTCTTCCGGACGCCCGGACTCGCCGCGCTTTGTCGCCAGAATCCCGCCATGCCCCGCATCGCCGTCATCGAGGACGACCCCACCACCAGCGCCCAGCTCGCCGGCTGGATACGTGCCGCCCACCCCGAGCTGGTCGTCGACCAGCATTTCGACCGCGACGGCGCCGAGGCGGCGCTGCGGCGCGAGCGCTACGACCTGGTCGTGCTGGACATCGAGCTCGGCCGCGAGCGCAATGCCGGCGTGGCGCTGATCAACGAGATCAACAAGCAGGGCGCGGGCACGCCCGTCCTCGTCGTGTCGGCCATGCCGGCGGCCATCTACCGCAGCATCATGAAGGCGCTGGACGCCTGGGACTATCTGCAGAAGACGACCTTCGACGAGGCCGAGTTCGTCGAGACCTTTCTCGACATCCTGCGCACCGCCAGGCTGCGCGAGCCCAGGGCCGCGGCCAGGGCGGCCGACGACAGCCTGCTGCTGGACCCGCTCAAGCAGCGCTCGGCGATGTGGCGCGGCCAGCGCATCAACCTGCCGCTCACCGCCCAGCGCATCCTCGCCACGCTGCATGCGCGCGCGGGCGAGGTGGTCAGCTACGAGGAGCTGTTCGACGTGGTCAAGAGCGGCCGCAACCGCGACAACGTGCGCAAGCACGTGGCCACCATCCGCGACGCCTTCCGCGACGTGGATGCCAGCTTCGACGGCATCGAGAACATCCCGATGCGGGGCTTCCGCTGGACCGTGGGCGGATGAAGCTGGGCCGCGTCGCGCTGCCCGACATGCCGCGCCTGGGGCTGGCGGCTTTCCGCAGCCGCATCGTCTTCCACCTCGTCTTCGTCGCGCTGGCGGTGGCCACGCTGGCCCTGGCCGTCGCGCTGCTCAACGAGGAGCGTCAGCGCAACGCGCAGCGCTACGAACAGACCTTCGCCAAGTCGCTGGCCGAGATCGTGGCCCAGCTGCGCCATCCGTCGGGCCAGCTGGCGCTGATGAACCCGGAGCCTGCGCAGGTCGACGCCGGCTGGGTGGCGCCGCTCGTGCTGCCCTTCGGCGCCATCGACTTCGACGACGCGACCAAGGCCCGGCGCGCCGTCGAGATGGCCGGCTGTGCGCTGCAATACCCCGGCGGCGCCAGCCTATGCGCGGCGGTGGGCAGCAACGCCTACGCGGGCGGCTTCGTCTACCTCGTGGCCAGCATGGATGCACCGCCGCTGGTGAGCCGCGAACGTGGCGCGCTGGACCTGACTGACGTGCACCGCGTGCACATCGGCCTGCAGCAGGCCGGCACCGAGCAGCACTGGCTCGCCCCCGTCGAGATGCTGGACGCGCAGCGCGGCCAGCTGCCCGGTTTCACGGCGGACGGGGCCGGCAACACCGCCACGCTGCGCGCCAAGGCCCGCCCGCAGCGCGACTTCCGCGGCTGGGTCTGGCGCGAGGGACCTTGCCTGGGCACCGCCGACCCCTGCGCGCGCCGCACCACCCTCTCCATCCGGCTTCCCGTGGAGACCTTCCGCGAGGCGCTGTTCCGCCCCGGGGGCCCGCAATGGCCGCCGGCCGACCTGGCCCGCACGGGCCTGCGCCTGAGCCTGCTGGGCCCGGGCGGCACGGCGCTGTTCGACAGCGCCAGCGCAGGCGCCCAGCCGCCGCTGACGCTGCCGCGCCTGGCCGCCGCGCTGGCGCCGGGCGAAACGCTGCAGATCCGGCGCGGCGCCGCCGTCGTCGCGCTGCTGCAGGGCGCGGAGGAGGCCGGCGCACCGCCCTCGCCCTGGCTGACCGCGCTGATCCAGCACCTGCCCGCACCAACCATGGCGCGCACGCTGCAGGGCCGCGACAGCGTGACGACGCCGGCCGGCCGCTTCGACGTCACGCTGACCGGCGACCTGCAGGGGCTGGACCGCACGCTCAGCGCCAGCGCCGCCCGCCTGGCCTGGCCCGTGGCCGCGATGCTGGGATCCATAGCGCTGGCCTGGCTCATCATCGAGGTGGGCCTGATCCGCCGCGTGGCGGTGCTGACCAAGCGCGCCGCGGCGCTGTCGCACCAGCTGCAGTCGCCCGAGCGCTTCGAGCTGGGCCAGCTGGACGTGGCCGACCTGCGCGGGCGAGACGAGCTGGGCATCCTGGCCGGCAGCCTGTCCGACCTGCTGCAGCACGCCCGCGACAGCCTGCGCCGCGAGCAGCTGCGCGCCGAGCGCGAGCACGACCAGTGGCATGCGGTGGGCCACGAGATCATGTCGCCGCTGCAGTCGCTGATGCTGCTGCACGGCGCGGACACCGACCCCAGCCGGCGCTATGTGCAACGCATGCAGCAGGCCGTCAAGGTGCTGTACGGCCAGGCCTCGCCGAGCGAGGCACTGGCCGCCGCGACGCTGGCCGTGGGCCGGCTGGACCTGGACGCCTTCCTGCGCGGCGTGGCCGAGAACGCGGCCTATGCCGGCATTGCCGACGTGCGCTACACGCCGGCGCCCGAGCCCGTCTGGGTGCAGGCCGACGAGTACCCGCTGGAAGACGCCATCACCCATGTGCTGACGAATGCCGACCGCTACCGCCCCGCCGGCACGCCGGTCACGCTGACGCTGCGCGTCGAGGCCGGGCTGGCCAGCATCGACATCCACAACCAGGGTCCGCAGATCGCCGCCGACCAGCTCGCGCGCATCTTCGACTACGGCGTCAGCGATGCCGAGCCGGTGGACGGCCAGCGGCGCGGCCAGGGACTGTTCGTGGCCAAGACCTATCTGGCCAAGATGGGCGGCAGCATCGCGGCGCGCAACGCCGACGACGGCGTGGTGTTCGAGATCGGGCTGCGGCGGGGCTAGCCCTTGCGCACGCGGCCGAGCAGGTCGCGCGCCGCCAGTTCCGAGACGAGCGACGCCTCCAGCGGCGCCCGGCACAGCCCGGCGTGGGCGTATTGCAGGTTCTCGTAGACCTCGGCGGCAGCGGGGAAGTGGTCGAGCAGGCCCGACAGCGCCTCGTGGCCCTGGTGGGCGTGCAACTCGGCACCCAACTTCTCAGCGAGCAGGCGGTACTGGTGCGGGTCCACCGCGACGTGCTCGACGGACTCCAGCAGCTGCGCCAGTCGCACCAGCGACAGCAGTTCGGCGGGGACGGCGAGACGGACGACGGAAGACACGGCGGGCTCCTGGCAGGCAATGACATGCAGATGCCGCCGGGCCGGATGGATTCAAGGGGGCGCAATCGTGATGATCCGCACGCAGCGCCGAGAATCGCCCCATGAGCGCCGACCTCGATTGCCAGCGCTGCGGCGCCTGCTGCGCCGTGTTCCGCGTGTCCTTCTACTGGGCCGAGGCCGACGACGCCCCGGGCGGCAGCGTGCCGGCGGCGCTGACGCGGCCGGTCGGCCCGCTGCACCGCTGCATGGCCGGCACCGAGGCCCGGCCGGTGCGCTGCGTCGCGCTGCAGGGCGAGGTGGGCCGGGCCGTGGCCTGCGGCATCTACGAGCAGCGTTCCAGCACCTGCCGCAGCGTGCAGCCCGGCGACGCCCAATGCCTGAAGGCGCGCGCGGCCCACGGGCTTGAAACCGGTCCCGTCGGCACCATGTCGGCGAGTCCTGCTGCTTCCCCGCCTCCACGATGAAATCTCTCGGCAAGCGCGCCGCCGGCGAACGCCTCGAACGCATGCGGGCATCAAAGCGCTGGCGCGTCACCGACAGGGGCGAGGGCTTCCACAACGTCCACCCCATCCAGCCCGGGCTGCGCGACAGCAGCGAGCGCCCCACGCTGACCGAATTCCTGTGCTCCGAGGGCCGCCGCACGCCGGCCGGCCCGCTGCCCTCGCACAACCCGCTGAACGCCTGGCTGAAGCCCGCCGGCAGCGGCCTGCGCGCCACTTGGCTGGGCCACTCCACCGTGCTGATCGAGATCGACGGCCTGCGCGTGCTGACCGACCCCGTCTGGGGCCAGCGCGCATCCCCCTCGCAGTGGGCCGGGCCGAAGCGCTTCCAGCCCGTGCCGCTGGGCCTGAAGGCCCTGCCGCCGCTGGACGCCGTGGTCATCTCGCACGACCACTACGACCACCTGGACCACGGCACCATCCGCGAACTGGTGAAGCTGCAGACCGTGCCCTTCATCACCCCGCTGGGCGTGGGCGCCCATCTGCAGGCCTGGGGCGTGCCGCCGGAGCGCATCGTGGAGCTGGACTGGTGGGAGCACTGGCAGCACCCGGCGGCCGAGCTGCGCGTCCACGCCACGCCCTCCCAGCATTTCTCGGGCCGTTCGCTGACCGACCGCAACGCGACGCTGTGGTCGTCCCTCGTCATCGAGACGCCCCGGCACCGCGCCTTCTTCAGCGGCGACACGGGCCTGACGAGCGAGTACGCGGCCATCCGCGAGCGCTTCGGCGGCTTCGACCTCGTCATGCTGGAGGTGGGCGCCTTCCACCCGTCCTGGGGCGACATCCACCTCGGCCCCGAGAACGCGCTGAAGGCCCTGCAGCACCTGGGCGGCGGCGCCTTCCTGCCGGTGCACTGGGGCACGTTCAGCCTGGCCCTGCACGACTGGGACCAGCCGGCCGAAACGCTGCTGGAGCTGGGACCGCAGCAGGGCGCCCAGCTGCTGATGCCACGCCTGGGCGAGGCCCTGGAGCCCGATCACGGCGAGGCCGCCAGACCGTGGTGGCGCGCGGCGCAAGGGCCGGGCCACAAGACCGCCACGCCGCCCAAGCCCGCAGCACCGGCCACCCCCGACAAGCCGCCCCAGGCCATGCCCTGGCCGCTCGACTGAGTGCGCAGCAAGTTGAAAACGATGTCATTTATGTCACACGCGCCATCAGAAAACACGGCGCAACCACTTGTAAGCGCCCCACGGCGCTGACAGCATCGCGCCCCTGGAAACGGCAGGCCGGATCAGGACCGGCCGCCGTTGCCCACGGCCTCGGGCCGTGGCAGCACAAGAACATTCACGTTTTGTTGGGGCGCGTCATGGGGAGTCAGGTATCGACTCGGGGGAAGCTGTTGGCCGTTTTCGGGGCCCTCGCCTTGCTGGTGCTGATCGTGTCGGGGCTGGCCCTGCACGCGCTGGGCGAATCGAATCGGCGCTTCGAGGACTATCTTCAGGGCGTCAATGCCCGGGCGATGGCCGCCAACGCGGTGCGCACGGCGGTGGACCGCCGCGCCGTCGCCATCCGCAACCTGCTGCTGGTGAGTGACCCGGCCGACGTGGCCGCCGAGCGCGACAAGGTGGCGCGCGCCCACCAGGACGTGGGCGAGCGCCTGACCCGGTTGCGTGAGATGGCCCAGGCCGCCGACGTCGACGCGGCCGCGCGCCAGCGCATCGACGCCATCGTGCGCATCGAGGGCGTCTACGGCCCGATCGCCACGCAGATCTTCCAGCTCGCCAGCGACGGCGACCGCGACGCCGCGCTGGCCCGGCTCATCAAGGACTGCCGGCCCAGCCTGGCGGCGCTGGTGTCGGCATCCGACGACTACATGGCCTTCACGCGTGAACACGAGGCCGCCCAGATCGCCGCGGCCGCGGCGTCCTACGGCAGCCAGCGCGCCTGGCTGATCGCGGCCTGCGCGCTGAGCCTGCTGTTCGCCGTGACGGCCGGCCTGTTCATCACGCGCCAGCTGACGCGAGCCCTGGGCGCCGAACCCGCCGCGCTGAGTGCGGCAGCCCGGCAGGTCGCGGCGGGCGACCTGCGCGCCGTGCCCGGCACCGAGGCCGCGCCCGCCGGCAGCGTCATGGCCAGCCTGGGCGCCATGCAGGCCGAACTGGCCGGCCTCGTGGCCCAGGTGCGCGACGCGTCGGACTCCATCGCCACCGGCTCGGCCCAGATCGCCACCGGCAACGCCGACCTGTCGCAGCGCACCGAGGAGCAGGCCGCCAACCTGCAGCAGACGGCCTCCTCCATGGAGCAGATGACGGCCACCGTGCAGCAGAACGCCGACACGGCCGTGCAGGCGCGCCAGCTCGCCACCTCGGCCAGCGACGCGGCCTCGCGCGGCGGCGAGGTGGTGGACCGCGTCGTCGCGACGATGGACGAGATCTCGGCCAGTTCGCGCCGCATCACCGACATCGTCGGCGTCATCGACGGCATCGCCTTCCAGACCAACATCCTGGCGCTGAACGCTGCCGTGGAAGCAGCACGGGCGGGCGAACAGGGCCGCGGCTTTGCCGTCGTCGCCGGCGAGGTGCGCACGCTAGCCCAGCGCAGCGCCGAGGCGGCGCGCGAGATCAAGGGCCTGATCTCGACCAGCACCGAACGCGTCGAGGCGGGCACCGCCCTCGTCGGCTCGGCCGGCGAGGCCATGCGCGACATCGTGACCCAGGTGAAGCGCGTGACCGACCTGATCGGCGAGATCAGCTCGGCCACGCTGGAGCAGACCAGCGGCATCGGCCAGGTCGGCACGGCCGTGGCCCAGCTCGACCGGATGACGCAGCAGAACGCCGCCCTCGTCGAGGAGAGCGCGGCCGCGGCCGACGCGCTGCGCCGCCAGGCCGAGCGGCTGAGCGGCACGGTGCAGGTCTTCCGGCTGGGCGATTCCGGCGGCTGAACCCTAGCCGTTGGCCCGGTGCCAGGCCGCCGCCTGGCCGCGCGAGGCCAGGCCGAGCTTGTCGAGGATGTTGGCGACGTGGCGCTTGACGGTGTGCGGGCTCAGTTCGAGCTGGCGCGCGATGAGCTTGTTGCTGTCGCCCTCGGCAATGCGCTGCAGCACCTCCTGCTCGCGCTCGCTCAGGCGCTGGCCGCCCGGCTGCGCCGCCGCCCGCGCGGCCTCGGCCGGTGCCTGCGCGTCGACGCGCAGGATGCGGCTCAAGGCCAGCCAGCGCTGCAGCACGACGCGGTCGTGCCCGGCCAGCGCGTCCTGCCAGTCGGCGCCCGCCAGCTCGGCCAGCACAGCCGGGCCGGACAGCAGCACGCCGCCGAGCTCGTCGCGGCCCTGGGCGCCCAGCAGCGGCGCCAGCGCCTGGGCGGCACGCAGCGCGTCACCAGCCTGCAGCTCGGCCTGGGCCAGCAGCAGGCGCGCCGTGGCGTGCACGCCGAAGCTGTCGACCTCGTGCGCGACGGCTGCTGCCGGGCGCAGGGCTTCGAGCGCCGCCGCCAGCCGGCCGGCGCGCAGCGCGAACTGGGCGCCCAGCGTGGCCCGGGCATGGGCCATGTAAGGCCACTCGGCCTCGGTGGGCGTGCGCAGCAGCTCGCCCTGGTAGCGCCCGGCCAGCGTCCAATCGTCCAGCGCCACGGCCATGCGGGCCAACATGTAGAGGTAGACGCCCCGCCAGGTGGCGCGGCGCTGCGGGTCGCCGTCAACGTCGGCCAGCAGGTCCTCGCCGACGCGGCGGAAGGCCTCCGTCTCGCCGCGCAGCGCATGCCAGACGCAGCGGAAGCCCAGGATGGGGATGCGCAGGTTGCGCGGCTGGCCGAGCCAGCGGTTGTCGCCGTCCACGTCGGCGAAGCGGCTGCCTGCCGCGTCCAGCTCGCCGCGCCACATCAGCAGCCAGGCGTCGAGGATGTTGGCGACGGCGCGCAGCGGCGCATGGCCGTCGCCGGCCACCGCGCGGGCCATGGACACGTACTGCGCCAGCGCCGCGTTCATGCCCGCGCGCCCGATCAGCATGAAATGCGGCGCGCAGCTGAACCACAGCGCCGGCGGCGCACCGGCCGAGAGTTCATCGACCAGCCGGCGCACGCAGGCGGCCGGCGCATCGGCCGGGCCGAGCGCGCCGCCGGACCAGTAGCTCGCCACCTGCACCTGGGCACGCAGCGCCAGCGAGGCCGGCAGCGGGCCCAGCGCATCGAGCTGGGCGCGGCCCTCGGCAACGCGGCCGGTGGCGGTCAGCGCCAGCGCGTCGAAGGCCCGCGCCTGGGCCAGCGGGCCAGCCTCGACCTCGCGCTCGAAGCCCGCCACGGCCTGCTGCATGGCCTGCTGCATGGTGCGCCATTCGAAGCTCGGCCAGGCGACCAGTCCGCGCACCAGCGCCAGCCGCGGCGACGTGGCCTGGCGATCGGCCGGGAACTGTTCCACCAGGCGCAGGGCCTGCGCGCCACCGCCCTGGGGCAGCAGGGCCGGCGCGGCGTCGACGAGCTGGCGCTCCGCCGTGGCCCAGTCCCCGGCCTTGAGCAGGTGGTCGATGCGGCGCAGCGGGTCGGCCTCGCTGGCGGCCGCGCGGCGCTGCAGCTCGGGCCAGGCCTCGGGCTGCTCGCGGCGCATGCGGTCCTGCAGGAAGTCGCGGAACAGGTCGTGCAGGCGTAGCGTCAGCTCGTCGCCCACGTCCAGCACCGTGGCGAACAGGCCGCGGCGCTCGATGTCCTCCAGCCACTGCAGGGCCTGCGCGTCCTGGGCGACGGCGGCGCAGCGGCTGGCGCGCAATTCGCGCAGCACCGAGACCCGCAGCAGGAACTGCTGCAGGCCCGGCGGCAGCGTCGCGAAAGCCTCCTCGGCCAGGTAGGCGAAGACCAGGCGCTGGGCCTCCCCGGTACCCCCTGCCGCACGCCGCGCCGACAGGCACAGCCGCAGGCCCGCCGGCCAGCCCTCGGTGCGGGCGAGCAGGTCCTCGCTGTCCAGCACCTCGGGCGTGCCGACCAGCGTGCGCAGCATGTGCACCTCGCTGCGCGAGAAGGCCAGCGCCGGCTGGCGGAACTCGGCCAGCTCGCCGCGCACGCGCAGCCGCGCCAGCGCCAGCGGCGGGTCCACGCGGGTGGCCAGCGCCAGGGTCCAGTGGCGGGGCAGCTGCCCCGCCAGCATGTCGAGCAGCTCGAAGACGCGGCGGTCCTGTACGCGGTGCAGGTCGTCCAGCACGAGCACGCCCAGCGCCACGTCGGCCGCCGCGAGGGCGTTCAGCAGCTCGTCGACGGCGCGGCGCAGGCTGCCGGGCTGGGTGGCGATGGCGGCCAGCGCCTCGGGGTCGATGCGCCAGGGCAGGTCGAAGGGGTCGAGGGCGGCCATCAGGCAGCCGAGCAGCCGTGGCACGTCGTCGTCCTCGTCGAGCGACAGCCAGGCCACCGCGGTGGCAGGCGGCAGGCGGCCGAGGGCACGTGCGAGCACGACGGTCTTGCCCCAACCGGCCGGCGCGGACAGCAGCACCACGCCCCCGGCGCCCAGCGCATCGGCCACGTCGGCCTCGATGCGCTCGCGGTCGACCAGTCCGACGCGCAGCAGCGGGCGGCGGATCTTGGTGACCGGGAAGCTGGGGCGGGCGGGCGCGTCGGCGGCAGCGGCCATGGTGGCGCGGATTATGGTGGGGCGGCGCCCGCGCCAGCTCCCGGTCGGGCCGGCCTGCGGCCCCGCGGATTCGGTGTGCATGGCGCTCAGCCTCCCGTGCCGGCAACGGCCCGCAGCAGCGCGGCCGAGCGGGCGGCCCCGAGGCGCTCGCGCGCCTGGGCAAGCAGGGCGTCGACATCGGCCGACGGCGCCAGCCGCCGCACCAGCGCGAGCAGCCCCGCCAGCTCGCGCGGCGCCAGCGCCACCATCATCCAGCCGACGAGGGCGCGCAGCAGGCCGGGGTCCGAGGCCGCCAGCAGGCCCTGGTGGATGGCGGCGATCTCGGCGTCGCCGTAGAGCGACCACAGCAGCGGGTTGAGCACCTCCTCCTCGCGCTGCATGTGCTGCAGCTGCTCGGCCACCAGCATGCCGAAGCGCTGGTAGAGCCAGTGCAGCTGGCGGCCGCGCGCCTCGGCGGGCGTGCGGCGCAGCAGGGCCACGTCCTCCTGCAGATCGGCCAGGGCCTCGCGCAGCTGCGCGTGCTCGTCGCCCACGGCCTGGGCGGCGCCGGGCTGGCGGGCCTCGATGGCGACGTGGAAGAAATGGTTCTCCAGCCGCATGTGCTCCAGCAGCAGGGCCAGCAGGGCGTCGGCGCCGTCGAGCGCGGCGGCCAGCGCGGCTTCGTCGGCGGGGTCGGCGCGGCCCAGCGCCAGCAGGGTGTCGAACAGCGCGGCGCGCAGGCCCTTGTGGATGAAGCGGTAGGGGTCGTGGCGCGACGGGCGGGGCACCGGGGTCATCGGAGGGAGAGGGTAGAAAGGCTGCGCGCAGTGTGACCGCGCGCGCGCGGCCGGGCCATCGGCCAAAGGAGCCATTGCGCGGGGCGCGCCGGCGGTGGCGTGAATGTGGTCATGGGCCGTGTAGGCGATGCGCGCCGGCCGGCGAATCGCGACAGTGCAGACCCCGACGACCCCCCTTCAGGAGCGCCCATGACCCCCACCCGACTGCCGGCCGCCACGGCCTTGATGCTGACCCTCGCCGCGCTGGTCCCCTCGGCCGCGCGCGCCGCCGACCCGGCCGCCTACAACGACTGGGGCAGCTACACCAAGGCCGGCATCAGCGGCAGCGGCGGCTACTTCACGCCCAGCGCCGTGGCCCGCGAGGCGAACGTCAACTACTCGGCCTACGCCGAGGCCTCGCTGGCGGACGGCAAGCTGCACGCCTCCGTCATCACGACGGACGACCCCACGCTGCCGGGCTACTGCACGGTGCTGACCTGCAGCTGGGGGTCCAGCGCCTACGCCAAGATCTGGGAAAAGATCACCGTCACCAATGCGACCTACAAGCCGGGCGACATGATCAGCTGGTCGCTCTCCATGGACGGCACCAAGACGCGCGGCCGCTGGGCCTGGGGCGACGGCGCCTATGCCCAGGCCTACTACTACTTCGGCTCCGACCCCTACGGCTGGAGCCGGCCGCACGACCTGGCGCTGGGCGCCCAGAACAGCGTCAGCAACACGGCGCTGATGCCGACGGACGGCAGCCCGCTGACGCTGTACTACTTTGCCGAGCTGTGGGTGTCGGCCAGCGACGGCTCGGTGGCCGACTACTCGAACACGATGGCCTTCCACTGGACCTTGCCCGAGGGCGCCACGGCGACGTCGATGTCGGGCCGGTTCATGACGGCCGCCGTGCCCGAGCCCGCCAGCGGCGCGCTGCTGCTGGCCGGCGGCGGGCTGGTGGCCTGGGTGGCGCGGCGGCGCGCGCCGCGCTGATCCCCACCGCCAGCGGCAGCGGTGGCGAGCCCACTGCCCGCGCTTGTCAGCAGGCCCTGCGCGCGGCCCCCGCCCGGCGCGCCAGGCCCAGGCCGCCCAGGCCCAGCAGCAGCAGCAACGCAGAAGCCGGCTCGGGCACGGCGGCGGGCGTGACGGCGCCGTCGTACAGGGCCAGCGACGCGATGCGGCCGCTGGCGAACTCCTGCTGGGCGCCGGCAGCGAGGTTGTCGGCAAAGAAGGTGAGCAGGTGGTCGGGGTTGTTGGTGTTGGCCAGCGTGAAGACGTCGCTCAGCACCGAGAACTCCAGATGGCCATCCAGGTAGGCCACCACGCGCTGGCGGCCCGCCTCGGGGGCGACGCTGACCAGCACGTCGTGAAAGCCAGGCGTCGTGAAGACGGTGCCGCCGTCGGCGATGGGGTTCACCTGCACGGCCTGCAGGTTCTGCCCGGGCGACACGTACAAGCCGTTGTCCGACTGGCGGCCCTCGGTGTCGACGATGCGGCGCCAGCCGCCGCCGAAGGGCGCCGTCGTCGCGAACTCGAAGCTCAGCGCGACCGAGTAGCTGGCGTTGTCGGCCAGCAGGCCGCGGGTGTCCAGCATCAGGCCGGCTTGCTGGGCCGAGACCTCGCCGTTGCCGCTCCAGCGGTAGACGGTCCGGCTCGCGCCATGCACGACGGCCGTCTCGAAGCCGTTGGCGGCCAGCGGGTCGATGGCCAGCAGCGCGGGCGCGCCGGCCTGGTCGGCGGCGAGGCTGTTGCTGAACTGGTAGCTGGCCACCAGGGAGGCGGCGGAGGCAGCGGTGGCGGCGCAGGCGAACAGGCCGGCGGCCAGCGCTCGGGTGAAGCGCGTCATGGGCGGGTTGCGGGAGTGGCAGGCGGGCGCAGTCTGGGCAGGCGGCGGCAGGGCGTCAATGCGCAAGTTTGGGGGGCGCGGCTGTGGTCCACTCCCGGCCACGTTCTGCTGCCGGCGCGGTTGCGCGCCCTGTCCTGCCGTGTCCCTGCCCCTTCGCGCCTGCCTGCTTCCCCTTGCCCTCGCACTGTCGCTCGCCGGCTGCCAGCGCGCGACCGACGTGCCCGCCGCCCTGCCCGCGGCGTCGGCCGTGCAGGACACCAGCGCCACCGGGCGCCTGCGTGAGGAGGGCGACGCCCTGCTGGCCCTGCACCGCCAGATCATCGTGCTGATGGACGGCGAGGCCGCGCTGCCGGCCGCCCAGCGCCGCGAGGTGCAGGCCCTGGGCCAGCAGCTCTTCCACGAACTGCTGCAGCGCCAGCAGCGCCTGGCCGACGCGGCGCTCAAGCCCGAGTCGCTGCAGGCCACCGCCGCGCTGCTGACGCGCATCGAGAGCGAGCCGGGCTGGTTCGACGCCGACCGCCTGGCCTTCAAGGAGCTGCTGGGCCAGCTCGCCACCGGGCTGAGGACGGCGCAGACCCTGGACGGCATCAAGCTGGCCCGCCGCGCCCAGGAGGACCTGGACACGCTGGCCGAGGTGGAGAAGGCCTACGAACAGGAGCTCAAGGAGGTCTTCGGCGGCTTTGCCAGGCGCGGCCTCGAGCTCAAGCGCGAGAAGTGGGCCGACTACATCGCCAAGCTCAAGGCCCTGCACACGCGCGAGTCCGTCTTGAAGCAGCATGGCGCCCGGCTGCCCGCTGCGGCCGACCTGGCGCCGGAGCCACCCGCGTCTGTGGCGTCGGGCGCCCTGCGCGGCGCGGCGCCCAGGGACCGCGAGGTCTTCGGCGATCGGTTGCCGCCCAAGACCGTGCTGCTGAGCTTCGACGACGGCCCGCATGCGCGCTACACCGACGAGATTCTCGAGATCCTGAAGCGCTACCAGGTGCCGGCCGTGTTCTTCCAGCTGGGCCAGAACCTCGGCAAGGTGGACGCCGCCGGCCAGGTGCAGCCGGGCAACGGCAGCGCGGTGGCCAAGCGTGTGCTGGCCGCCGGCCACCAGCTGGCCAACCACAGCTTCACGCACGGGCTGATGAGCAAGTTCGAGCTGGTGAAGGTCAAGGAAGAGGCATCCAACACGGAGGCGCTGCTGGATGCGGCGGGCCGCAACGGCGACGCGCTGTTCCGCTTTCCCTACGGCGCGCGCAACGACGCAGCGCTCTCCACCATCGAGGCGCTGAAGCTGCGCTCGATGATGTGGAACGTCGACTCGCTGGACTGGAGCGATCCCATTCCCAAGAGCATCGCGGCGCGCGTGATGGCCGAGCTGGACAGGCAGCAGCGCGGCATCGTGCTCTTTCACGACATCCACGCCCGCACCGTGCAGGCGCTGCCGCTGGTGCTGGACCAGCTCGCCGCCGAGGGCTGGCGGTTTGCGAGCTTCAAGGGCGGGCAGTTCGTCGTCTCGTCCGACCGCCCCGCGCCGCCGCCGCCCACCGCCGGCGAGCTCTACCGCGACAGCCACGCACTGGTCATCGGCATCAACGGCTACACGGCCTGGCCCAGGCTCTCGCACGCGGTGCGCGACGCGCAGGCCATGCGCGAGTCGCTCGTCACGCGCTTCGGCTTCAAGGCCGACAACGTGACGCTGCTGCTGGATGCCGACGCCACGCGGGCCAACATCCTGAAGGCGCTCAACGAGCGCTTCGGCGACGCCAGGCGCGTGAAGCGCGACGACCGCGTGTTCGTGTTCTTCGCCGGCCACGGCAGCACGCGCCGGCTGCCCAGCGGCCGCGAGGTGGGCTACATCGTGCCGGTGGACGCGGGCCTCACCGACCTGCAGGCCGACGCCATCGCCATGCCCCAGCTGCAGGAGGTGGCCGAGGCCATAACGGCCAAGCACGCCCTCTTCGTCATCGACGCCTGCTACTCGGGCCTGGGCCTGACCCGCGGCGGCTCGGCGGCGGCGGACAGCAACTTCGCCCGCACCAACGCGCGCCGCGTGGGCCGCCAGATGATGACGGCCGGCGGCGCCGACCAGCAGGTGGCCGACGACGGCCCCGGCGGCCATTCCGTCTTCACCTGGACGCTGCTGCAGGCGCTGGGCGGCAAGGCCGACCTGAACGGCGACGGCCTCATCACCGCCACCGAGCTGGCGGCCTACGTGGCGCCCGCGGTTTCGGCCATTGCCCACCAGACGCCCGCCTTCGGCAGCCTGCCGGGCAGCGAGGGCGGCGAGTTCGTCTTCGAGCTGCCAGCCGCGCAGGAGCCCGCACTCAGCGGCGCCGTGGCCCAGCTGGACGACAAGGCCAGCCAGTTCGCCGCCAGGCTCGACGAGGCCAGCAGCGCCGGCCGCCAGGCCTCGCCCGCGGCCAGCGGCGTGCAGGTCACCATCAAGGGGCTCGACGGCAAGGACCAGGCCCTGGCCGCGACGACCGCGCGCGTGGACCCCGGCGCCCGCGTGGCCGCCCAGCGCGCCAACGACCGCGGCCTGCAGCTCTACCGCGAGCGCCGCTACGACGACGCCGAGGCGGCGTTCAATGAGGCGCTGCAGCTGCAGCCGAAGTTCGCGCTGGCCGCCAACAACCTGGGCTTCGTGCTGTACCGCCGCGGCAGGTTCGCCGATGCGGCCGGCTGGTTCGAGAAGGCCGTCGAGATGGACGCCAGCCGGTCCCTCGCCTGGCTCAACCTCGGCGACGCACGCCTGCAGGCCGGCGACGACGGCAAGGCGATGGCGGCCTACAAGATCTTCGTGGAGCTGGCGCCCCGGCACGCAAGGGCGGCGGAGGTGCAGGCCTGGGTGGCGAACCCGTCGCCCGGGACAAGGCCGAAGCCTTTGTGAGCCGCTGCGGCAGAGCCGCCGCCAAGGCGCGCTAGCCGGAACGCCGGCGCAGGTGCGGCCAGGAGCGCACCACGGCCAGCAGGATCACGAAGGCCGGAACGGTGATCTCCAGCGTCATGGCGAGCCCGACACCGAAGTCGGTCAGCGTCGGGACGAGGTCCCTGAGGTAGACATCGCGGGTGCGGCCGTCGGGCTGCCTCAACAGGCACACCACCGTCGAGGCATGCCTGACGCCCACCAGCCTGAAGTCCGCATAGGCCATCTGATGGGCCGTCGCGTAGGCGCTGCAAGCCGGCACGATGACGGCGCGCTCCGCCGCCGACCACAGGCCCCATGCACAGGGCAGGGCCAGCGCACAGCACAGCACGGTGTTGAGCACGCCGCGCCGGCCTTTCCAGATCGGCAGGGCTTCGGTCGGATGACTTGAGGGCTGGGCCATGGGTTCGACGACGCCGGCTTGCCGGACGGCTGTGCGGGCCGATTCTGCGTGCGGGCGGTTCTCGCCAGGAACGTGTTTGCCCCTACGTGGGGCCAACGGAGGGGGCGGGGACGGACCGCGGCGGCGCCCTAGAATCACCGTTTCCGTCGCGTATCTGCTCAACGGCGCGACATCGGTGGCTGGACGCCGGCGCATTCCTCCCTCGCGCCCCCGCCTTGCCGGCTCCCGCCGGCAGGCAGCGGTCGTCAGCCTCCCTCAAGCGGCGAGCCCCAACCCGGACCCTCTCGAACAGCTTGTCGAGGCGGCCCACCCCACCTTGCCCCGGCTCGTCCGCCCTCCCGCCCTGCTGTGCGGCCCGCGGAAACCACCGAGACATCGACCCCGTCCAGGGCACGCATCTTGCACACACTGAGATGCCTGCCATCCCTGACCGTTTGGAGATCTCGATGAAGCGTTCCGCCTCCCCGTCCACCCGCTCAACCCAGCCCCCGGCCGCCCCGTCGCGCCGCGACACCCTGCGCGACGAACTGCTCGCCACCGTCACCCTGCTCAAGCAGCGGCGCGCGGCGGAAATCGACGCGGGCTTCATCGAAGACTACGTGGCTCTGCACTGGATGGAGTGGCACGGCGGCTCGCTGCGCCTGACGACGACGGGCGAGAACGTCTGCAAGCACCTGGCCTCGCTGCTCGCCCGCGCCACGCCGCAGCCCTCGTACTGAACGCCGTGACGGCGGCGCCTCCTCCTGCAGCCGGCGCGCCCGCGGCGCCCGCCATCGACCCCCTGCTGCTGGCCACCGTGCGCGTGGCCACCTTTGCCGGCGCCAAGGGGCTGACCAGCGCCAGCGGCTTCTTCTTCCGCCGCGAGGAGCGGCTCTACCTCGTCAGCAGCCGGCACGTCTTCTTCGACGAGCCCAGCGGCCACCACCCCGACCGCATCGAGATCGAGCTGCACCCGGACGCCGACAACCTCGCCGAGTCCATCGGCCTGTCCGTGCTGCTCTACCGCGACGGCCTGGCCAACTGGCGCCAGGGCCAGGACGACGGCGGCGAGATCGACGTGGCGGTGCTGGAGATCGAGCCCGCCGCACTGCCGCCGGCCGCCGCGCTGGCCGCCTTCACGCCCGGGCACCTGCCCGGCGAGGGCGACGTGATCGGCATCGGCGAGCCGGTGCTGATCGCAGGCTTCCCGCTGGGCTTTCACGACGGGCTGCACCACCTCCCGGTCGTGCGCCAGGGCGTGGTGGCCTCGCCCTACGGCTGGCGCTTCCAGGGCGCAGGCTGGTTCCTCACCGATGCGCGCACCCACCGCGGCATCAGCGGCGCGCCGGTGGTGGTGCGGGCACCGGGCCGGGGTGCCCTGCCCTGGCTGCTGGTGGGCATCCACTCGTCGCGCCTGGACATGGGCGACCGCGACCGGGTCGCGGACGAATCGCTGGGCCTGAACGCGGCCTGGTACCCGGACATCGTCATGACGCTGACCGAGCCCGCCGCGGACTGAGAGGATGAGGCAGGCCGCATGGACACGCTTCCCAGCATCGACGCCAACGAGCAGCGCCTCATCGCGCTGCGGCGCGAGATCGCCGCGGCCGAGGCAACGTTGCTGGCTCTGCACGCCGCCATCCAGGAGGCACGCAGCGAGACGGGTCTGGCCGCGGCGCAGGATGCCCGTGAGGAGAACGAGCGCCTGCTTGAACAGAACCAGCGTGTGACCCAGGAGTCCGAGACCGCCCACGCGGCGCTGGAGGTGGCCGTCAAGGCGGCGCAGACAGATGCGCTGACAGGCGTCGGCAACCGTGAGGTCCTGTGGGATCGCCTGGCCCACGACCTGGCGCTGGCGCGCCGGCACGGCAGCCGGCTGGCGATCTATTTCCTCGATGTGAACGGGTTCAAGCGGGTGAACGACGAGTTCGGGCATGCCGTGGGCGACCTGCTGCTCCAGCACGTGGCGCGCGCGCTGAAGGCCACCGTGCGCGCCAGCGATACGGTCTGCCGCATCGGTGGTGACGAGTTCGTCGTGCTGGCCTCGGCCATCCGCCGCGACGACGCTGAGCAGGTGGCCGCCAAGATCGGCCTGGCCCTGGCCGCGCCCTGCGTGCTGGCCGGCCATGCCATGGCCGTTTCGGCCAGCATCGGCTTCAGCCTCTTCCCGGACGACGGCGAGTCACCGGGCGTGCTGGTACATCAGGCCGACGGGGCGATGTACCGCGCCAAGCGCGCCCTTGCCAATCCGCGCTGAGGCCCCGGCGCTTCAGCGGCGGCGACGGCTCGCAGCCAGGCCGATCAGCGCCGAGCCGACCAGCAGCAGGCTGGCCGGCTCGGGCAGCTGCGTGCCCACCGGCACGTCGTTGACGATGAAGCGCAGCGTGGCCGGAGCGCCGAACACTTCGCCATAGGACATCGTGAAGTTGTAGACGCCGGCGTTCGGCGCATTGACCGTGAACGGCGTGTTGACGGGCGCCGTGGGGCCGGGTGCATCGACCTCGAACCCGGCGATGCCGTCGATGTCGAGCTGCAGCCCGTCATCGTGGGGCACCACGAAGGTGTTGGCACCCGCATTGAGGTACAGCGAGCCGGTGAACAGGAAGTAGGTGTTGTCCAGTGTGCCGTTGGCGCTGAAGCCCGCCGACGTGTTGTTGAACACCGTGGTCTTCAGGAAGCCGGCGATGGTGTAGGGGTTGGCCGCACTGCCGTCAGCAAAGAAGTCGATCGCCGCCGTCGTGAACTCGGCATCGGCCGCACCCAGCGTGGCGGCCTGGGCGATGGTCGCGTTCGAGCCTGCTGCGGGCTGGTTGATCCAGACCTTTCCAGTTACCGGTGCAGCCTCGGCTGACAAGGCCGCAACGCCAAGCAGCGCGACGGCTGCGAACTTGGAAAGATTCAGGGCGTTCATCGTGACCTCGTGTGGGAGAGTTGGCCGGTCAGGGCAGACTGCAGAGGACCCAGCAGCATCCATGCCATGGCTCCGATTTCCTTCGGAATCAAGCACTTGCCGCGGCGACAAATGAGCGGTCGCGCGGAAACGTCAAATTCGCCGTCACCCCAAATACTAGGGAGGCAGCGGCAATGGCACCAGGCGGCCGGGGCTCCGCTGCGCAGGCCGGCCACTGTGTTCCACTTCCGCCGTGAAGTCCCCGACCCCTGAAGCCAAGCCGCCCGTGCCGGCTTTCCCCCTGCCCCAGCCCCGCCACGCCGCGCGGCTGCCCGCCCATCTCGCGCCCGAAGACTGGGCCCGCATCCGCCAGGCCGCCCATGCCCTGCCCCAGGTGCTGGTGCCGGCCGACCTGGACGACGGCAGCGACGAATCGCTGGACCACCTCGGCTGCATCCAGATCTCCAAGGCCGCCGGCGGTGGCCGGCCCAGCCGCTGGATCCTGCCGGTCCACATCCCAGTCGCGCTGGCCCAGCTGGATGCAACGCCGCTGGCCAACACGCTGCGCGCGCAGATGCAGCAGCGCCTGCACCAGCTCGAAAGCCTGGGCCTGCGCCGCGAGGGCCTCGTCTTCACGCGGCTGTGCGTGCACCCCATCACCCTCGCGCATGAGAGCTGGCGCATCGACCTGTCGCACCGCGTGCCGGTGCCCGAGGCGCCCGTCTGGGCCTTCTTCCGCGACGGCGACACGGCCGCGCTGCGGCATGCGCTGGGCCAGGCGCCCGAGTATTCCTACACCGCCGAGCTGGCCCTGCACCTGAACCATCTGGTCGCGCGCAGCGAGGCCATGGGCGACTCCGCCCAGCTCGCCTCGCTGCTGCCGCGCCTGCAGGCCGAGTGCGGCGTGCCCATGCCGTATGAAGACCTGAAGGCCGCACTGACCCGTGCCCAGGACCGCTGGGAGCAGCAGGTGGAGGAGCAGAGCACGCTGGCCAGCCTGGGCCGCGAGCTGGCCTTCCAGGGCTACCCGGACAGCTTCGACGCCGCCCGCAAGCTGGGTCGCAAGGTCACGCTGTACCTGGGCCCGCCCAACAGCGGCAAGACGTACTCGGCCTTCGAGCGGCTGGCGCAGGCGCTGGACGGCGCCTACCTCGCCCCGCTGCGACTGCTGGCGCTGGAAGGCCGCGACCGCCTCGTGGGCCGCGGCGTGCCCTGCTCGCTGCTGACCGGCGAGGAGAACGTGCCGGCGGCCGATGCGCGCGTCGTGAGCAGCACCATCGAGATGGTCAACACGCGCGACACCATCGACGTGGCCGTCATCGACGAGGCGCAGATGATCTTCGACGACTCGCGCGGCTGGGCCTGGACCCAGGCCATCGTCGGCGTGCCGGCGCGCGAGGTCATCATCATCGCCTCGAGCTACGCGGCGCCGGCCATCGAGCGGCTTCTGCAGCTGTGCGGCGAGAAGCCCGAGCGCCGCATGTTCGAGCGCAAGCAGCAGGTGCAGCTGATGCCGGCACCCGTGCCGATGACGCATCTGCAGGCGGGCGACGCCGTGGTGGCCTTCAGCCGCCGCGACGTGCTGATGCTGCGCGACCAGATCGCCCAGGGCGGCCACAAGGTCAGCGTCATCTACGGCGCGCTGCCGCCCGAGGTGAGGCGCCGCGAGGCCGAGCGCTTCGCGGTCGGCGCGAGCGACGTGCTCGTGGCGACCGACGCCATCGGCATGGGCCTGAACCTGCCCATCCGCCGCGTGCTGTTCTCCACGCTGGAGAAGTTCGACGGCGTGGGCGACCGCGTGCTGTCGGTCAGCGAGGTGCACCAGATCGCCGGCCGTGCGGGCCGCTACGGCATGCACGACGAGGGCTTCGTCAGCGTGCTCAAGGAGGCCGAGGCTGACGCGATGAAGACGCTGCGCGAGCTGCTGCCCAAGGAGCCGCGCGCGCCGCGCGATTTCAAGGCGCCGGTGGCGCCGAACTGGCGCCATGTGCAGACGATTTCCCAGCGGCTGGGTGTGACCAGCCTGCACCAGGTCCTGACGGTCTTCATGCAGCAGCTGCGCCTGGACGACGCCCACTTCGAGGTGGCCGAGCTCGAACAGATGCTGGGCCTGGCCGAGATGCTGGACCGCAACGCCGGTTCGCTGCCGCTGCAGGAGCGCTTCCGCTACGCACAGGCCCCGGTGGACGACCGCCTGCCCCAGGTCGTCGAGCAGTTCCAGGCCTGGGCCGCCAGCCACGCCCGCACCGGCAAGGCCGGCACGCCGTGGTTCCTAGACGACGTCGACGAGCACAGCCGCCTGGACCGCATGGAGCAGGCGCTGCGCCAATGCACGCTGTGGCTGTGGCTGGACCTGCGCTTCCCCGAAGTGTTCGGGCATGTCGAGGCCGTCGTCGACCTGCGCTCGCGGTTGAACGACGGCATCGAGCGGCATTTGAAGGGCAAGAAGCCTTTGTGGCAGCGGCGCGGGCGCTAGGTCGGATCAGCCCGCCTTGACGCGCTCCGCCACGAAGGCGGCGTAGGTGCGCAGCGGCCGGCCCAGCCGCTGTGCCAGTTTCGCGGCGGCGCCCGGGGCGGCGAGCTGGCCCAGCTGCTGGATGCCGCTCATCATCAATCGCAGGTCGTAGGCCATCCAGCCCGGCAGCTGCTGCTGCAGCAGCTGCGCTTCAAACGCCTGCACGTCGTCGCCGCCGTAGTGGATGTCGCGGCCCAGCGCCCGCGCCCAGACGGCCGCGGCCGCCGGACCGTCGATGACTTCGGGGCCCACCACCTCCAGCGTCTCGCGCGGCAGCGGCTGGGGGGCGCGGTCGCGCCGCAGCAGCTCGGCGACGGCGAGGTCGGCGATGTCGCGCACGTCAACCATCGCGCAGCCCTTGGCGCCGATGGGCATGGGGAAGACGTCATAGCCCTCGATGACCGGCTGGATGCCGATGTCGTTCTGCATGAAGTAGGCCGGGCGCAGGATGGTGGCAGGCAGGTCCAGCGTCTCGATCATGCGTTCCACCGTGTGCTTGCCCGTGAAGTGGGGCACGTCGGTGTAGAGGTCGGCGTTGATGACGGACAGGTAGACGAAGCGCTGGATGCCGGCCTCGCGGGCGACGTTCAGCGCCTGCAGCGACTGCGTCACCTCGTCGGGCGCCAGCGCGTTCAGCAGGAACAGCGTGCGCACGCCGGCCATGGCCTGTCGCAGCGAGGCGACGTCGGTGAGGTCGCCGACGACGCTGCGCACGCCCGCAGGCAGCGCATGCCCGGCGTTGCGGACGAGGGCCGTGACGGCGGCACCTTCACGGGCCAGGCCCTGGACGACGAGGGAACCGACGGTGCCGGTGGCGCCGATGACAAGGATGCTCATGGGGAAACTCCTTCAGGGAGGGTTGCGGTGAGCGAAAGATAGGTCGTTGCACTTGTTAAACACAGTCGCCAAAATCAAGACCTACTGTCTTGCTTTTGAAACACATGGACCTGGATGCGCTGGCCGACTTCAACCTGGTGGCCACCCACGGCGGCTTCGGGCGTGCCAGCCGCGCCAGCCGGCGCTCCAAGGCGACGCTGTCCCGCCGCGTGGCGGACCTGGAGGAGCAGCTGGGCGTGCGCCTCATCGAACGCGGCGCCAAGGGGCTGGAACTGACCGAGGCCGGCAAGCGGCTGCAGAGCCGCACCGAGGGGCCGCTGCACGAGGTGGCCGAGGCCATCGCCGCCGCGCGTGAAGGCACGGACAAGGTGGCCGGGCAACTGCGCATCGCGGCGCCCATCCTGTTCGCGCAGCTGGCGATGGGGCGGCTCTCGGCCGAGTTCCGGGCGCTCTACCCGGACGTCACCGTCGAGGTGGTGGCCGAGGACCGGCTGGTGAGCCTGGTGGACGAGCAGTTCGACATCGCCATCCGCCCCAACCCGCGGCCGGACACGGCCCTCGTGGGGCGCTGCTTTGCCCGCGACCGGCAGGTGGTCGTGGCGGCGCCGTCCGTCGCGATGCCGCCACCCGGGCCGGCGGCGGTTCGCATGCCGGCCATCGTCAACGCGTTCCGGGACGGCGACACCTGGGCCCTCGACGGCGGCCTGACGATAGAGCCGGTGCCCGTGCTGCGGCTGTCGTCGATGCTGATGCTGCGCGATGCTGCCCTGGCCGGCGCTGGCATCGCGCTGTTGCCTCAGTCCATCGTGTGGCAGCAGCTCAAGGGTGGTTCGCTCGTCCAGTGGGGCGCGCTGAGCGGCAAGACCGTGGAGCTGTGGGTGCTGCACACCTCGCGGCGCCTGGCCAGCCCCAAGGTCCGGGCCTTCGTGGACTTCATGGGTTCACGCTACCCCGACGGCACGCTGGTTCTGGAAGGCTAGTCTTCCAGGCCCAGGAAGCCGCCGCTCTGGTGCGCCCAGAGCCTCGCGTAGATGCCGTTCATCGCCAGCAGCTCGGCATGCGTGCCCTGCTCGACGATGCGGCCGGCGTCCATGACGATGAGGCGGTCCAGCGCCGCGATGGTGGACAGGCGGTGCGCGATGGCGACCACGGTCTTGCCCTCCATCAGCGTGTAGAGCGACTGCTGGATGGCCGCCTCGACCTCGCTGTCGAGCGCGCTGGTGGCTTCGTCCAGCAGCAGGATGGGCGCGTCCTTCAGCATCACGCGGGCGATGGCGATGCGCTGGCGCTGGCCGCCGCTGAGCTTGACGCCGCGCTCGCCGACGAAAGCCTCGAAGCCGGTTCGCCCCTTGGGGTCGGACAGCGTGGCGATGAACTCGTCGGCGTGCGCGCGCACGGCGGCGCGCTGCATGTCCTCGGCACTGGCGTCGGGGCGGCCATAGAGGATGTTGTCGGCCACCGAGCGGTGCAGCAGCGAGGTGTCCTGCGTGACCATGCCGATGTGGCAGCGCAGGCTGTCCTGCGTCACGCCGGCGATGTCCTGGCCGTCGATGGTGATGCGGCCGCCGTGCTCCGGCAGGTCGTACAGGCGCAGCAACAGGTTCACCAGCGTGCTCTTGCCCGCGCCGCTGCGCCCGACGAGGCCGATCTTCTCGCCGGGCTTGATGACCAGGTCCAACCCGTCGACGACGACCCTGCCGTTGGGGTAGGCGAAGCGCAGGTTCTCGAAGTGCACCTCGCCGCGCGGCACGGTCAGCGTGGTGGCATCGTTCGCGTCGGTGATGGTCTGCGGCTTGGACAGCGTGGCCAGGCCGTCCTGCACGGTGCCGATGTGCTCGAACAGTGACGCCATCTCCCACATGACCCAGTGCGAGATGCCGTTCAGGCGCATCGCCATCGCGGTGGCTGCGGCCACGGCGCCGACACCGATGGCCGACACGCCCCACAGCCACAGCGCCAGCAGCGCGGTGCTGCCCACCAGCAGGGCCGACAGCAGTGTGTTGACGATCTCGAAGCCGGTGACGAGGCGCATCTGGCCGTAGGCCGTCAGCATGAAGTCCTGCATCGCCGACTTGGCGTAGGCGGCCTCGCGCCGGCCGTGGGCGAACAGCTTGACGGTGGCGATGTTGGTGTAGGCGTCGGTAATGCGGCCCGTCATCAGGCTGCGCGCATCGGCCTGGGCCTGGGCGATCCTGCCCAGCCGCGGCACGAAGTAGCGCAGCGCCACCAGGTACAGCGCCAGCCAGCCGGCGAAGGGCGCCATCAGCCAGGCGTCGAAGCTGGCGACGATGCCCACCAGCGTGCCGAAATAGACCGCCACGTAGACGAGGATGTCGACGACGATGAGCCAGGTGTCGCGCACCGCCAGCGCCGTCTGCATGACCTTGGTGGCGATGCGGCCGGCGAACTCGTCGCCGAAGAAGGCCAGGCTCTGGCCCAGCATGCGGCGGTGGAAGATCCAGCGCAGCCGCATCGGGAAGTTGCCGAACACGCCCTGGTACTTCAGCAGCGCCTGCACCGACGCGAGCAAGACGCTGGCGCCCAGCACGCCCAGCAGCAGCGTCACGACGGGCTGGGGCTGGCTCCACAGCGCGGCCGGCTTGATGCCGGCCAGCCAGTCCACCAGCGAGGCCATCAGGCTGAACAGCAGCGCCTCGGCCGCCGCAATCCCGGCCGTGAACAGCGTGACCGCGAACAGATGCGGCCGCACGCCGTCGGCGCAGCGCCACAGGAAGGCGAAGAAGCGCGTCGGCGGGGCGGCGCCGGTGGTCTCGGGATAGGGGTCGACGAGGCGCTCGAAGCGCGAGATCAGCGGTTGGAACAGGGACATGCGGCGAGTGTCGCCCGACAACGCTGCCAGCTCATGTCATCAGCGCCGCCGCCGCCAAGCCGCCAGGCCCAGCACGCCGCAGGCCAGCAGCAGCCAGCTCGACGGCTCGGGCACGCTGACGACGGCCGCGCCGCGGGCGATGGCCGACTGCGTGTTAGCCAGGATCCCGGCCTGTACGGCGCTGCCCAGGGCCGGATCCAGCTGGGTGGTGAAGGTGTGCGTGGCGTCGATGAAGCCGCCCCGGTTGACTGGCGCCTGCAGGCCGGCCACGACGAGCAGTTCCTGCCCGGGCGAGAAGGTCAGCGAGCCCGCAGAGCAGGCCGTGGTGCTGAGGCTGTAGGTCTGCTCGCCGCCGGGCAGGGCGGCGGAGATGAGGCCGACGCCCAGCACGCCGGGCGTGTCGCAGCCGGCGTAGAACAGGCCGTAGAAAAGGCTCTGCGGGTCGCTGCCGTAGCCGGACAGGATGCCCACGTCCCAGATGCCGACATAGGCCGTCAGGTTGGCACCGCCGGGCAGGCTGACGTCGGTCGCGTTGGTGGAGGAATCGACAATGTGCACGCTGCCGGCGATGGAGAACGGCGTGGGGGCCGTGCCGCCGATCAGGTAGGACTGGAAGCCGAACACGTTGATGTTCATGCGCACATCGCCACTGGCCTGCGTGGCCGCGCGGATGACCGGCAGGTCGAAGCCGCCGAAGCTGACGTCCGAGCGCGCCGAGTCGCCGCCGCCGACATCCAGCAGATTGGTGCCGGCCACGCCGATGCCGCCGCCGAAGCGGTAGTCCGCCAGCGCCTGGCCCGGCCCGCCGCCGTCGCAGAGCTCGCCAGCGCCGACGCTGCTGCAGCTGCGCAGGGTGGCCAGCGAGGCCGAGCCCACCGTCTGGGCCTGGACGGCGGGGCCTGCCCCCAGCACGGCGAGCAGGAGTGTGCGGGCGAGCAGATGGGCGCTGGGCGTCATGGCAGTCCTCTGAGACAGGAGGGCCTTGACTCTAGGCGCCGGGCACCGCGGCCCGCTTCCCCAGAACTACGGAGGGTGCGCGGCTCAGCGGCTGGCCGCTGAGGCCGGCGGCACCGGCACCACGACGCCGGGCGACAGCGAGATCTCGTCCACCGGCGTGACGCCGGTGACGAAGTAGCGCGTCTCGCCGAAGCAGGAGCCCGGCAGGCCGACCTTTTCCTCGTAGTGCAGGTTCACGCGCCGGCCCATGACCTTGTTGATGGCCTGGGCCGTCGCCTCGTCGTGCACGGTGAAATAGAACTTCTCGACCGTGCTGGAGCCGGGCAGCGACACCAGCGCCTGCTCGCCCTCCCAGGTCTTGCAGACCCACCCCTTGCGCGAGAACTTCTGCACCCAGCCGGCGCGCTCGCCGTCGGAGTAGCTCCAGTGCCAGGCGAAAGCGAACCAGGCCGCAACCAGCAGCAGGAGTGCGACGAAGGACAGGGCGATCTTCAGGCGCATGGCGGTGTGGGTAGAGACGGGGCGCGGCGATTGTGCGTCAGCTTGATGGCATCGCCAGGGCGGCCGCAATCGAGCACACTCGTTGCTGTCCCGTCTTCCGAAACCGGCGCGCATGCAAGCAGCCCCGCCCCGCCCCGACGAAGCCCGCGTACTGGCCGCGCTGCAGGCGCTGCAGGTGCTCGATACGGCCTCCGAGCCCCTCTTCGAGGCGCTGGCCCAGGCTGCCTCGCTGGTCTGCGGCACCCCCATCGCGCTGATCAGCCTGGTGGATGCGCAGCGCCAGTGGTTCAAGGCCAACGTCGGCCTGGACGGCGTGCAGGAGACGCCGCGCGAGCTGGCCTTCTGCGCCCACGCCGTGCTGGGCAACGAGGTGATGGTGGTGCCCGACGCGCACGCCGACACCCGCTTCGCCGACAGCCCGCTGGTCACCGGGGACCCGCGGATCCGCTTCTACGCGGGCGCGCCGGTGCAGCTGAGCAGCGGCGACACCATCGGCACGCTGTGCGTCATCGACCGCCAGCCCCGCGTGCTGAGCGCCGCGCAGCTGCAAACCCTGCGCTGCCTGGCCACGGCGGTGGCCGGTGCGCTGGAGGGGCGCGTGGCCAAGCAGCGGGCCGAGGCGGCCATCCGCGAGGCGGCCTGGGCCGCGCTGGTGATGGAGCACAGCGCCGACGCCATCGTCAGCCTGGACGCCCAGCTCATCGTGCGCCGCTGGAACCCGGCCGCGCAGCGGCTGTTCGGCTACACGGCGGCCGAGATCATCGGTCAGCCGGCGAGCCTGCTGGCGCCACCCGATCAGGTGGCCAGCCAGCAGCAGGCCCGCAGCCGCGTCATGGCCGGCCAGGCCTACACCTACGACGCGCTGCGCCGGCACAAGGACGGCACCGAGCTGCCGGTCTCCATCACGCTGGTGCCCGAGTTCGATGCCCAGGGCCAGGTGCCCACCGCCACGCTGTTCGTGCGCGACAACCGCCCCCACCAGCACGCGCTGGCCGCCAGCCGCACCGCCGAGCAGCAGATGCGCCGGCAGTACGAGCAGACACCGCTGATGCTGCACGTCATCGATGCGTCCAACCGGCTGCTGATGGTCAGCGACCGCTGGCTGGACGCCCTGGGCTACCGGCGCGAGGAAGTCATCGGCCGGCCGTCGCTGGACTTCCTGACCCCGGCTTCGCGCGAGAAGGCCTTGCGCGAGGGCCTGCCCGTCGTGCGCGAGAGGGGTCGCGTCGAGGACATCGAACTGCAGTTCGTCACCCGCGACGGCCGGGTGCGCGACGTGCTGCTCAGCGCCAGCGCCGACGCCGGCCCCGACCCCTCGGCGCAGCTCATCGTCGCCGGCCTGCAGGACGTGACCGAGCGCAAGCAGCAGGAAGCCGCACGCCGCGAGAGCGAGGACCTGCTGGAGCGCACCGGCCAGGTGGCCGGCGTGGGCGGCTGGGCGCTGGACGTGGACAGCGGCCGCATCCGCTGGACCGACGAGATCCGCCGCATCCACGGCGTGCCGCACGACTACCAGCCGCAGCTGGACACGGCCATCAACTTCTACGCCCCCGAAGCCCGGCCGCTCATCCAGGCGGCCGTCGAGGCCGGCCTGTCCCACGGCAAGCCCTGGGACCTGGAGCTGCCGGTCGTGCGTGCCGACGGGCGCCGCATCTGGGTGCGCGCCGTCGGTGCGGTCGAGTTTGCCGAGGGGCGGCCGGTGCGCCTCGTCGGCGCGCTGCAGGACGTCACCGCGCGCCGCGTGCTGGACCAGCAGCTGGCGGCCCAGCGCCTGGCCCTGGCCCGCTCCAACGAGGACCTGGAGCGCTTCGCCTACGTCGCCTCGCACGACCTGCAGGAGCCGCTGCGCATGGTGACGAGCTACGGCCAGCTGCTGGCCCGCCGCCATGCCGACGGGCTCTCGCCCGAGGGCCGCGAGTTCCTGCACTACATGGTGGACGGCGGCCAGCGCGCCCAGGCGCTGATCCGCGACCTGCTGGCCCTGGCACGGCTGGACAGCCAGGGCCGCCCGCCCGAGCCGGTGGCGCTGGAGCTGGTGCTGGCCGATGTGCTGAAGCCGCTGCGCCTGAAGCTGCAGGAGACGGGCGCCCAGGTCACGCACGATGCGCTGCCGGTCGTCACGGCCGACCCGGCCCAGATGCGCCAGCTGCTGGGCAACCTGGTCGGCAACGCGCTCAAGTTCACCGGCCCCAAGGCGCCCCGGGTGCACGTCGGCGCGCGGCACGAACCGGGCCAGTGGCAGATCAGCGTGCAAGACAATGGCATCGGCATCGACGCCAAGTATTTCGAACGCGTGTTCGTCATGTTCCAGCGCCTGCACCTGCGCTCCGAACACGAGGGCACCGGCATCGGCCTGGCCCTGTGCAAGAAGATCGTCGAACGCCACGGCGGGCGCATCGGCGTGCAATCCACCCCCGGCGCGGGCGCGACCTTCTGGTTCACCCTGCCCGACACGCCCCCAGGCGCGGAGGCCTGACCATGGACATCCTGCTCGTCGAAGACAACCCGGCCGACATGCGGCTGATCCGCGAGGCGCTGCACGAGGACGGGATGCCCGCGGCGCTGCACTGGTCGGCCTCAGGCGAGTCGGCGCTGGACTATCTGCACGGCCGCGGCGACCACGCCGACCGCGCCCTGCCCGACCTGGTGCTGCTGGACCTGAACCTGCCCGGCCTCAACGGCCACGAGGTGCTGGCCGAGATCAAGGCGGATGCCCGGCTGCGCAGGATTCCGGTGGTGGTGCTCAGCTCGTCCACCGCCCGAGGCGACGTGCTCTCGGCCTACGACGCGCATGCCAACGCGTACGTCGTGAAGCCCGACGACTACGAGCGCTTCCTCAGCCTCGTGGGCTCGCTGCGCAGCTACTGGCGCGACACCGTGCTGCTGCCCTCGCAGGCGGCCTGACCGGCATGACGCAGGCCCCCTTGACGCCGGCCGGCTACCTGCTGCTGGTCGAAGACAACCCCGGCGACGCCCGCCTGACCCAGACCCTGCTGGGCGACCTGCCCACCGCCGACCTGCCGCCGCTGCACTGGGTGCAGACCGCCGCCGCGGCCGTAGCGCTGCTGCAGCAGGAGCCCGGCTGCGCCGCCGTGCTGCTGGACCTGGGCCTGCCCGACAGTGCCGGCCTGCAGGCCTTGCACGCCATTGCCCAGGTCAACCCGCACCTGCCCGTCATCGTGCTCACCAGCGACGAAAGCTCGCCGATGGGGCTGGATGCCGTGGGCTCGGGCGCGCAGGACTTTCTCGTCAAGGGCAGCTTCGACGCCGCCCAGCTGCGCCGCAGCATTGCCTTCGCCACGCAGCGCAAGCGCAGCGAACTGGCGCTGGTGGAGCGCTCGCTGCGCGACGAGCTCACCGGCCTGCCGCGACGCAGCCTGCTGCTGGACAGGCTGCAGGGCGCCTGCCGGCACGCCCGGCGCACCGGCGAGACCTCGGCCCTGCTGTTCATCGACCTGGACGGGTTCAAGCAGGTCAACGACCGGCACGGCCACGAAGCCGGCGACACCGTGCTGCGCGTCACCGCCCAGCGCCTGGTGGCAGGCGTGCGGGGCAACGACTCGGTGGCCCGGCTCGGCGGCGACGAGTTCGTCGTGCTGCTGACGAGCGCCCACAGCGTGGACGCCGCCGAACTCGTGGCCCACAAGCTGCTGGCCGCGCTGCAGCAGCCCATCCCCTACCAGGACCGGCTGCTGCAGGTGTCCGCCAGCATCGGCGTGACCCGGGTGGACGCCGGCGCGGAGTCGCCGGAGACCTTGCTGCGCCGCGCCGACGGGGCGATGTACGAAGCCAAGCGGCGCGGCAAGGCGCGCGTGCAGCGCTTCTGACCTCAGTCGCCGCGGGGGCCGAAGCGCTGCGCCGAACGGACGCGGGCCTTGGCCGCCTCCACGGCGCGGTCGCGCGGCTCCGCCGTCGTCACCAGCGATGCGATCAGCGTGCGTGCCTCGGCGGCGACGGCCGCCACGGCCTGGTCGAAGGCCGCCTCGTTGGCCCTGGACGGCACGTTGAAGCCGCTGAGCTTGCGCACGAACTGAAGCGCCGCGTCGCGGATCTCGACCTCCGTGGCCGGGGGTTCAAAGTTGAAGAGGGTGCGGATGTTGCGGCACATGGCATGGGCCTTTTCAGCCGGCCTCGGGATGCCGCTCCCGCCAGGCACGCAAGGCTTGGCGGTACTCATCCTTGGCCAGATCGTGGAGGTCGAAGATGCAGGGGTCGCAGCCGTTGCCGCAGCAGGCATCCAGGTCCGGCTGCGGGGGCGGCTCGGGCCTGGGGTCCGGATCGGGCAAGGGAGGCGGGGTCGTCGGCATCATCGTCACGGATTGTGGGCTGAGCGGAATCGGCCTGCGCCATCAGGACCGAGATCCGCGACCCGCAGGCCGCCTGCTTCGACCTCCCGACGCAGAAGACCATGTGCGGCGGCAGGCGCATCGCCGTCGGCGCTGCGGCCTGTCTGTTCGCCAGCGTGAACGGGGGCGGTGCGGGGCGGGTGGCGCGGGGCGGCGTCACGGCTTCGATGCCGACACCGCACCGGGCTCAAGTCCTTTGCCGACGACCGGGCTGAACTTCAGGCGCTACCGCCAGGCGACCGACGGGACCGCCAGCCTCAGCGAGGCCGCCACGGCCTTTCCCGACGAATTTTTCTAGGAAGTAGAAAATTTCACTGATCCGTCATGAAAACCCGGCCCGACCGGGTTATGCTGCACCGCAACATCGCATCGCTGCGATACCGCTTGTCTCCTCCACCGCCCCTGGGTGGATTTGGCCCTCTCCCGGTGGCTTGCCACCAGCAGAGGGCCTTTTTCTGTCCGGTACGCAGGCCTCAGGACCGCGGCAGACGGCGGCGGCTTTCGAGATGGCGAACGCGCGCCTGCAGCTCGGCCAGCTCACGCTCGCCCTGGGCATCCTTGATGGCCTCGATACGGTCGCGGATCTCGCGCAGCTGCTGCAGCGGCCCTGACGCTTGACGGACCTCGGCCGGCAGGCGCTCGGCCATCTCGATCAACAGATCGGTGATGACGCCGAGCTGATGGCCGTAGCTCGCCACGCCGAAGGCCTGCGCCTCGATGCGGGCATTGCCCGCCTCGGGCTTGATGCCGGCGAAGAACCAGTCGAGCCGGGGCTCGATGTCCTGCGCCACGTCGCCGCTGAAGGGCAGGCGCAGCTGCGGCGCCCAGAGCCAGAACCAAGGAAACATGAGACTTCTCCCCTGCACGCCAGGACTGTGGGCGTGTGGCGGGATGGTGTCTCAGTGCACGCCCGCCAGCAAGGCAGCGTTGCCGCCCGCCGCGGCGGTGTTGACCGTCAGCGTCTGCTCGGCCGTGAAGCGGTACAGCTGGCGCACGTGGCCCGCCGCGGTGACCAGCGGCAGGATGGCGCCGGAGCGCTGCGCGAGAGCCTGGGCCAGCGCATGCGCCACGGCCGCGTCCGACGAGGCCAGGGCCACGCCGGCCAGATGCGGCGCGGCCAGCAGGCCGGGCAGCGTCGCATCGGGCAGCAGCGTCAAGGCCTGCGTCGGCAGGCCGGCGCGCAGCAAGGCCTGGCGGGCGCGTTCGTCGCCGCCCAGCCAGATGGCGCTATTGCCGGCCAGCAGCGCGCTGACTGCGGCAGCCAGGCCCGCCTCGGCCCGGCCCAGCACGGCGAAAACGCCGCGGGCATGGTGGCGCAAGGTGTTGCTCTCGCCTGTGGGGCCAGGCAGGGCCAGGTCGGCGAGCTGAGTCTGCGCGGCACTGAAGAGGCCGCGCAGCGCCAACGCCGTGGGAGCGTCCAGCGTGTCGGCGGCGCGGCGCAGCGTGGCGATGCGCTCGGCCAGCGGCGTGTCGCGCCAGCCGGCGTCGGCGGCGACGGCCAGCGCACCGGCATGGCCCTCCAGCGCCAGCACCGGCGTCGGCGCATCGAGCCGCGGCTCGGCAACGAAGCGGCGCAGATAGTCGGGGCCGCCGGCCTTGGGACCGGTGCCCGACAGGCCCTCGCCGCCGAAGGGCTGCACGCCCACCACGGCGCCGATGATGTTGCGGTTGACGTAGACGTTGCCAATGCGCGCCGCGTCGGCCAGGCGCTGGGCACGGCTGTCGATGCGCGTCTGGATGCCCAGCGTCAGGCCATAGCCCAGCGCATTGATCTCGGCGATGACCTCGTCCACCGAATCCTCGAAGCGCACGACGTGCAGCACGGGGCCGAAGATCTCCTCGCCCAGATGGGCGATGCGCGGCAGCTCGAAGGCGACGGGGCGGATCTGGCGCGGCATGGGCTCGGCCACGGGCGCCTCGGCCAGCAGCTTGGCGTCGCGCTTCAGGCGCTCGACGTGCCTGCTGATGCTGGCGTGGGCCTCGTCGTCGATGACGGGTCCGACGTCGGTGGCCAGGTGCGCCGGCTGGCCGACATGCAACTGCGACAGCGCGCCCTTGAGCATCTCGATGACGCCGTCGGCGATGCTGGACTGCACGCACAGCAGGCGCAGCGCCGAGCAGCGCTGGCCGGCGGAGCGGAAGGCGCTCTGCACGACGGCGTCGATGACCTGCTCGGGCAGGGCCGTCGAATCGACGACCATGGCGTTCAGGCCGCCCGTCTCGGCGATCAGCGGGATCGGCGAGTCAGGCTTGGCGGCCAGAGCCTTGTTGATGATCTGCGCCACGGCCGTGGAGCCGGTGAAGCAGACGCCCGCGGTGTGGGCGTGGGCCACCAGCCCGGCGCCGACGGTCTCGCCCGCGCCGTGCAGCAGGGCCAACGCATCGGCCGGCACGCCGGCGTTGTGCAGCAGCTCGACCATCCTCAGCGCGACGTAGGGCGTCTGCTCGGCCGGCTTCGCGGCGACGGTGTTGCCCGCGACGAGCGCCGCGACCACCTGGCCGGCAAAGATGGCCAGCGGGAAGTTCCACGGGCTGATGCAGACGAAGACGCCACGGCCCTGCATCAGCGTGGCGTCGCCCTCGGCCTGGTCAGCGTAATAACGCAGGAAGTCCACGGCCTCGCGCACCTCGGCCACGCAGTCGGCCTGGGTCTTGAAGGCTTCCTTGACGAGCAGGGCGCAGAACTCGGCCAGGCGGGCGTCGAGGTCGTCGGCGGCGCGGCGCAGGATGGCGGCCCGGCGGGTGACGGGTGTGCCGTTCCAGACCATGAAGCCGACGTGCAGGCGCTGCATGGCCATGTCGACCTCGGCAGCGCTGGCTTCGGGCACGGCCTGGACGGCGACGGTCTCCAGCGCGGCCTGCAGCGGCGCGCGCTGGGCGGGGGCGGTCAGGTCGGCACCGGTGGAATTGGCGCGGCCACGGCCCTCGGCGTCGAGGTAGAGGTCGGGCGGCAGCGGCAGGGCGCTGTTCGAACGCACATCGGCCAGCGGCGAACCGAGCAGCTCGGGCACCTGCACGCTCGGGTCGGCCAGCTGGTGCACGAAGGAGGAGTTGGCGCCGTTCTCCAGCAGCCGGCGCACGAGGTAGGCCAGCAGGTCGCGGTGCTCGCCGACCGGCGCGTAGACGCGGCAGGGGATGGAGCCGTCCTTCAGCACCTCGCGGTAGACGCCCTCGCCCATGCCGTGCAGGCGCTGCATCTCGAAGGCCGCGCCCGCCGCGCGGGCCATCTGCACGATGGCCGCGATGGTGCCAGCGTTGTGGCTGGCGAACTGCGGGTAGATGACGTCGGCGTGCTGGATCAGCGCGCGGGCGCAGGCCAGGTAGGACACGTCGGTGTGCTGCTTGTGCGTGAACACCGGGTACTCGGCCAGTCCCAGCTCCTGGGCGCGCTTGATCTCGCCGTCCCAGTAGGCGCCCTTGACCAGCCGCACCATGAAGCGCAGGCCATGCCTGCGGGCTATGGATCCCACCTCGTCGACGACGGCCAACGCCCGGCTCTGGTAGGCCTGCACCGCGAGGCCAAAGCCGCGCCACTGCGGGTAGACGACGGCGATCTTGGCGGCCAGCGTGTCCAGCACGTCCAGCGACAGCTCCAGGCGGTCGACCTCTTCGGCATCGATGGTCAGGTTGATGTTGGCCTCGGCGGCCAGCTCGATGAGCTGCCACACGCGCGGCAGCAGCTCGGCGAAGACGCGTTCGCGCTGCAGCACCTCGTAGCGGCTGAACAGCGCACTGAGCTTGATGGAGATGCCATCGGAGCCTTCTGGCGACTCGGCGCGGCGGCCGGCGGCGATGGCCTTGATCGCGCCCACATAGGCCGCCTGGTAGCGGCGCGCGTCATCTTCGGTGCGGGCACCCTCGCCCAGCATGTCGTAGCTGAAGCGCAGCTGCTTCTGCGCCTTGCGGGCGTCGTCCGCCTCGCTCATGGCCTCGCCGATGTTGCGGCCCAGCACGAACTGCCGGCCCAGCAGCTGGATGGCGCGCACCGTGGCCGCCACGACCGTCTGCGCGCCCAGGCGCTTGAACAGGCCGCCCTCGTCCTCGGCGCCGGGCAGGAAGCGCTTGGACATGGAGATGGCCGAGGCCGACAGCGCGGCCAGCATCTTGTGCGGACTGCCTTCGCTGGCACCGTCGAAGTCGGCGCGGCCCAGCTGGTCGGCCGTCAGCGCGATGGCGGTGGGGGCGTCGGGCACGCGCAGCAGCGCCTCGGCCAGGCGCATCAGGGCCAGGCCCTCGGCGCTGGTGATGGGGTACTCGCGCAGCAGCGATTCCATGGCCCAGAACGGCGCCGGGTTGCGGCGCACCTGCTCGACCCAGGGGCCGGCCATGGCGATAACGCCGGGCCAGTCCAAGGCACCGCCGACACGCTCTGCCAGGGCCTGCACGACGCCGGCTTCGGCCCGGTAGGGGTCGGGCAAGCGAGGCTGTTCGGGCGGGGCGGCGAAGGGCGTAGACATGGCTGGCTCCTGGTGAGGTTTCGCACTCTATCGAGGTCCCTGTTGGATTAAATTCCAAGGATTCGCCAAGCAGCCGACGAAAATCCAATGACCGACACCCTCGACAAGATCGACGAGCGCATCCTGCGCGTCCTGCAGGCCGACGGGCGCATTTCCAACCTCAAGCTGGCCGAGACCGTACACCTGTCGCCCACGGCCGTGCTGGAGCGCGTGAAGCGGCTGACGCGCGACGGCTACATCCTGGGCTACGAGGCGCGGCTGAACCCCGCCAAGCTGGGCGCGGCCATGCTCGTCTTCATCGAGGTGCACCTGGACCGCACGGTGCAGGACGTGATGGACACCTTCAAGGCCGCCGTGCAGGCGCGGCCGGAGATCCTGGAATGCCATCTCGTGGCGGGCGGCTTCGACTACCTGCTCAAGACCCGCGTGCGCGACATGGGCGCCTACCGGGAGTTCATCGGCAGCGTCATCTGGAGCCTGCCGGGCGTGCGGGAGACGCGCACCTACGCGGTGATGGAGGAGGTCAAGTCGACCAATGCTCTGCCGATCTGAGGCGGGGCCTGTGGTCAGGATCCACCCATGACCGCAAGCCCGCTGCGCAGAGGCCTCGCCGCACTGCTGCTGCTCGCCGGGCTGGCCTTGACGAGCAGCGTGGCGCGCCTGCGCCAGGCTCCCCGCCTGCGTCACCCCAGCTGCTGACCGAAGAAGCGCATCGCCCGGTCCCAGGCCTGCTCGGCCCAGGCCGCGTCGTACTGCGTCCCGGCAATGCGCCCCGGCCCCTGGGCCGTCTCATTGGCAAAGGCGTGATGGGCCAGGTAGCGGTGGCCCTCGTAGGCCACGCCGGCCTGGACGAACTTCGCCTCCAGCGCGTCCACGCCGGCGATAGCGAAGAACTCGTCCTGCGTGGCCCAGTGGGCCTGCAGCGGGATGCCTATCCTGCTCGCGTCCACGTACTCGACCGGCGGCATGCCGTACCAGACGACGGCCGCGTCGGCCTCGGGCACCAGCGTCGACGCCAGCACGGTCAGGGCGCCGCCCATGCAGTAGCCCGTGATGCCGACCTTGCCGCTGCCGGGCTTCAGGCCCTTGAGGTATTGCACGGCGCCGCGCACGTCCTGCGCGGCGGCCTGGCCGAAGTCCAGGCCCGTCATCAGGTGGTGGGCCTCCTCGGCCTCGACCGTGCTCCTGCCGCGGTAGAGATCGGGCACCAGGGCCGTGAAGCCGGCCGACGCGAAGCGCCGCGCGACGCCGCGGATCTGCTCGTTCAGGCCCCACCATTCCTGGATGACGACGACGGCGCCGACGGGATTTGCGGCCTCGGCCAGATAGCCGGACACGCTGGCGCCATCGGGACGCAGGAAGCTGACGGTATGGGGCATGCTGCTCTCCTGTGACGAAACCGGCAGCCTATCCTGCCCCCGGCGCCACGGGTTTTCCCGCGCAGGGGGACAATGGGGCTTCCCATGAAGATCGAACGCATCGTTTCCACCCGCCTGCCCACGCCTTATGGCGAGTTCGCCATCCACGGTTTCCGCGAGAGCGACTCGGGCCAGGAGCATGTCGTGCTCAGCATGGGCGACCTCGCCCACGGCGAGCCGCCGCTGGTGCGCGTGCACTCCGAGTGCATGACGGGCGAGGTGTTCGGCTCGCTGCGCTGCGACTGCCGGCCACAGCTGCAGGGCGCCATGGAGCGCATCGCCAAGGAAGGCCGCGGCGCCATCGTCTACATGCGCGGCCACGAGGGCCGGGGCATCGGCCTGGTGCAGAAGCTGCGCGCCTATGCCGAGCAGGACGCCGGTGCCGACACCATCGAGGCCAACGCCCAGCTGGGCCTGCCCATCGACGCGCGCCGCTACGACGCCGCCGCCTGCATGCTGCGCGCGCTGGGCGTGAAGCGCATCCGGCTGCTCACCAACAACCCGCTGAAGATGGCGGCGCTGGCCGAGTTCGGCATCGAGGTCGTCGAGCGCGAGGCCTCGCTGACCGCGCCGGGGCCAGACAACGAGAAGTACCTGCGCACCAAGGCCGAGTCCATGGGCCACCACGACCTGGGCCATCTGTTCGAGTAGCGTTCGCGCAAGCCGTCCGCAAGGCTGTGGACAGCCCCTTCACCGTACGGTGACATTCGCCGCCTAGGCTGCCGGGTCCTGCTTCAGCTCCATGTCCGACCGCCGCTTCTTCCCCCGCCCCGCCGTCGAGGCCACGTTCAATCGCTGGGATTGGACGCTGCTGCCCCTCGTCCTCGCGGTGCTCATCCTGCTGGCGCTGGCCGCCTCGCAGATGGCCCGGCCCTTCCACGTCGGCGAGCAGTTGCCGCTGAGCCTGGACGTCGCCTGGCTGCCCTACTACCTGCTGCGCACCACGCTGCGCATGTTCATCGCCCTGGCCGCGTCGGTGGTGTTCGCCTGCGTGTTCGCGGTGCTGGCGGCCAAGGTGCGTGCCGCCGAGAAGGTGCTGGTGCCGCTGCTGGACATCCTGCAGTCCATTCCCATCCTGGGCTTCCAGGCGATCGCCGTCGCGCCCTTCATCGCGCTCTTCTCGGGCAACCTCTTCGGCGTGGAGCTGGCCGCGCTGTTCGCCATCTTCACCAGCCAGGCCTGGAACATGGCCTTCAGCCTCTACCAGTCGCTGCGCACGGTGCCTGACGAGCTGCAGGAGGCGGCGCGCATCTTCCAGCTGTCGGGCTGGCAGCGCTTCTGGCGGCTGGAGCTGCCGTTCGCCATGCCCGGCCTGCTGTGGAACATGATGATGAGCATGAGCGGCGGCTGGTTCTTCGTCGTCGCATCGGAAGCCATCTCGGTGGCGGGGCAGGACATCAAGCTGCCCGGCGTGGGCTCCTACATCGCCGTGGCCATCGAGGCGCGCGACCTGGGCGCCATCGGCTGGGCCATCCTGGGCATGCTGATCGGCATCCTGCTTTACGACCAGCTCTTCTTCCGTCCGCTGCTGGCCTGGGCCGACAAGTTCCGCTTCGAGGCCACCGGCAGCGAGCAGGCGCCGCAGTCCTGGCTGCTGACCTGGCTGCGCCGCACCGAGCTGCTGCAGCGGCTGGGCGCCTGGCCGGGCCGCTGGATCACGGCCAGCTTCGCGCCGCTGAGGAAGAGCTACGACGGCCGCTCCATCCGCGCCCGGCCGCAAGCCCCCAACCCGCTGTGGACGCGCGCCTGGGACGCGCTGCTGGCCGCGGCCGTGCTGTTCGCCGTCTGGCGGCTGGTGAGCTTCATCCACACCGAGGTGGGCTGGGGCGAGGCGGCCCATGTGTTCAAGCTGGGCCTGTACACGCTGGCCCGCGTGCTGGTGCTGATCGCCGTGGCCTCGCTGGTGTGGGTGCCCATCGGCGTGTGGATAGGCCTGAACCCGCGCATCGCCGGCCGCGTGCAGGCGGTGGCGCAGTTCCTCGCGGCCTTCCCGTCCAACCTCGTGTTCCCGGTGGCGGTGCTGCTGATCGTGAAGTGGCAGCTCGACCCCGACATCTGGCTGTCGCCCCTGATCATCCTGGGCACGCAGTGGTATCTGCTGTTCAACGTCGTGGCGGGCGCCTCCACCATCCCGACCGAGCTGCGCCTGGCCGCGCAGAACCTCGGCCTGCGCGGCTGGCTGGCCTGGCGGCGCTACCTGCTGCCGGCCATCTTCCCCAGCTTCGTCACCGGAGCCATCACCGCCAGCGGCGGGTCGTGGAACGCCAGCATCGTGGCCGAGTACGTCACCTGGGGCGACACCCGGCTGCAGGCCCAGGGCCTGGGCAGCTACATCCAGCAGATGACCACCGCCGGCGACTTCCCGCGCATCGCCCTCGGGATAGGCGTCATGTGCGTCTTCGTCATGGCGATGAACCACTGGGTGTGGCGGCGTCTGTACCGCATCGCCGAGGAAAGGATGCACTTCTGATGACCAGCCTCATCGAACTGAAAGGCGTCGCCAAGGGCTTCAAGTCCGCAGACGGCAGCCTGCGCACGGTGCTCGAAGGCGTGGACTTCGCGCTCGCCAAGGGCGAGATCGTCGCGCTGCTGGGCCAGAGCGGCTCGGGCAAGAGCACGCTGCTGCGCATCATGGCCGGGCTGATTCCGGCGGACGCCGGCGACGTGCACTACCGCGGCCAGCCGCTGTTCGGCCCGGCCCAGGGCATCGCCATGGTGTTCCAGAGCTTCGCGCTGTTCCCGTGGCTGACCGTGCAGCAGAACGTCGAGCTGGGCCTGGAGGCCGCCGGCATGCCGGCGGCCGAGCGCGCCCAGCGGGCCGAAGCGGCCATCGAGCTGATCGGCCTGGCCGGCTTCGAGGGCGCACTGCCGCGCGAGCTGTCAGGCGGCATGCGCCAGCGCGTGGGCATCGCGCGGGCGCTCGTGATGCAGCCGGCCGTGCTGCTGATGGACGAGGCCTTCTCGGCGCTGGACGTGCTGACCGGCGAGCGCCTGCGCAACGAGATCCTGGAACTGTGGGACGGCGGCCAGATGCCCACCCAGGCCATGCTGGTGGTATCGCACAACATCGAGGAGGCCGTCATGATGGCCGACCGCGTGCTCGTCTTCGCGAGCAACCCGGGCCGCGTGCGCGCCGAACTGCCCATCACGCTGCCGCGCCCGCGCCGCGCCGACAGCGCCGAAGTGCGGCTGCTCATCGACGAGGTCTATCGCCTGATGACCAGTGCCACGACGCTGCCCGGCGCCGTCGAGGCCGTGCCCAAGCCCCACCTCAGCGACCGCCTGCCCGAGGCCGAGGTGGGCCGCATGGAAAGCCTGCTGGAGCTGCTGGCCGACGAGCCCTTCAAGGGGCGCGCCGACCTGCCGCAGCTGGTGGAGGAGAGCGAGCTCACCGACGAGGCCGTGCTGCCGCTGGCCGATGCGTTGCACCGCCTGGGCCTGGCCCAGCTCAGCGGCGGCGACCTGTTGATGACGCCGCTGGGCCACAAGTACGTGGAGGGCACGCACGAGTTCCGCCGCGAGATCTTCGGCCAGCAGCTGCTGGCCCATGTGCCGCTGGCGGCCTTCATCCGCCACAGCCTGGAGCAGGAGGCCGACGGCGAGCTGAAGGAGGAGCCCTTCCTCAAGCTGCTGTGCGCCCACATGGACGCGGCCGAGGCCGAACGCGTGCTGGGCGTGGCCATCGAATGGGCGCGCTATGGCGAGGTCTTCGAGTACGACTTCCACACCGGCCTGATCCATCTGCCGGAAGCAGACGAGGACTGACGCGCGCGTCGTTTGCCCCAGCGCAAGCCGCTCCCGGCACGGGCACTGCACACTGCCGGCCGAGGAGACATGACATGAGCTTATCCAGCCTCGACACCGTCGATGCGGCCGTCGATGCGGTGCTGGCCCGCGTGCCCGGTCGCATCGTGCTCGCCCTGCCGCTGGGCATCGGCAAGCCCAACCCCTTCGTCAACCGGCTGTACCAGCGCGTCAAGGCCGACCCCGGGCGGCAGCTGACGCTGGTCACCGCACTCAGCCTGGAGGTGCCCTCAGGCCACAGCGAGCTGGAGCAGGCCTTCCTCGGCCCGCTCGTCGAGCGGGTGTTCCAGGGCTATCCCGACCTGGACTACGTCAAGGACCTGCGCGGCGGCCGCCTGCCGCCCAACATCGAGGTGCGCGAGTTCTTCCTGAAGACCGGCGACTACCTCGACAACCCGCTGGCCCAGCAGCACTACATCAGCACCAACTACACCTTCGCCGCGCGCGACATGCTGGGCCAGGGCGTCAACGTGCTGGCCCAGGCCGTGGCCTCCGAAGGCGAGGACGGGCCCGGCTGGCGGCTCAGCCTGTCGAGCAACCCGGACGTGACCCACGAGCTGAAGGAGCGCGCCGCCGCCGCAGGCCACGCCATCCTCAGCGTCGGCTGCATCAACCGCGCGCTGCCCTTCATGCAGGGCGACGCCGTCGTCGCGCCCGACTTCTTCGACCTGCTCGTGAACGACCCAGCCTGCAGCCACACGCTGTTTGCGCCGCCCAATGCCAAGGTCAGCACCACCGATCACGCCATCGGCCTGCATGCCAGCAGCCTCGTGAGGGACGGCGGCACGCTGCAGATCGGCATCGGCTCGCTGGGCGACGCCATCGCCCATGCGCTGATCCTGCGCCAGTCCCGCAACGACGACTACCGCCGTCTGCTCGACGCCCTGGGCCCCGAGGGCGCCACGGGCCCGGAGCGCACGCCCTTCGAGCAGGGCCTCTACGGCTGCTCGGAGATGTTCGTCAACGGCTTCCTCAAGCTCATCGACGCGGGCATCGTGAAGCGCAAGGTCTTCACCGACCTGGCCACGCAGGAGGCCGTCAACCGCGGCGAGCTGGATGCCGCAGACTTGCCCGGCGGCGTCGTCATGACCGGCGGCTTCTTCGTCGGCCCCACGGACTTCTATGCCGCCCTGCACCGGCTCACGCCCGCGGAGCGCGCCGCCATCCGCATGGACCGCATCGACCGCATCAACCAGCTCGACAGCGCCGACCTGGGCGATGCCGCGCTGCGTCGCGCCCAGCGCCGCGAGGCCCGCTTCATCAACACGACGATGAAGGTGACGCTGCTCGGCGCAGCGGCCTCGGACGGGCTGGAAACGGGCCAGGTGGTGTCGGGCGTGGGCGGCCAGTACAACTTCGTCGCCATGGGCCATGCCCTGCCCGGCGCGCGTTCCATTCTCGTGCTGCGCGCCTGCCACGAGACGCGCGACGGCCCGGTCAGCAACATCGTCTGGCAGTACGGCCACTGCACCATCCCGCGCCATCTGCGCGACATCGTCATCACCGAGTACGGCGTGGCCGACTTGCGCGGGCAGACCGACGCCGAAGTCGTCAAGCGCCTGCTGCGCGTCGCCGACTCGCGCTTCCAGCCCGAGCTCATGCAGGCTGCCAAGCACCACGGCAAGCTCGAGGCCGACTGGCAGCTGCCGGCCGCCTGGACGCGCAACACGCCGCAGCAGTTGGACGCCGCCCTGCACCCCCTCACCGAGGCCGGCCTGCTGCCGGGCTTTCCCTTCGGCACCGACCTGACCGAGGACGAGATCCGCATCGTCACCGCGCTGCGGCGCTTGAAGAAGAGCCTGCACCACCCGGTCGCGCTGGTGACGGCGACCCTGCGCAGCGCCTGGCAGGGCAAGACCGTGCCGCCGGCCTACCTGGAGCGCCTGGGCCTGGACGAGGCGCGCGGCTTCAAGGCCCTGCTGCTGAAGCGGCTGTTTGCCGGCAACCTGTAGGTTTCAATGGCTGAGCAGATGGCCGATGCCGGCCTGCGCGTAGACGGCGCGGACGTTCTCCGTCACCGGCTGCCGGACATCGGGGGGCATGCAGCGCACCAGCCCGCCCTGGGCCATGATCCGGCGCAGCTCGACGGCACGCGCCGCGGCCTCGGCGCGGCTGCGCGCTGGGTCGGCAAAAGCGTCCAGCAGCGGGAAGGCATCGGCCCACCAGGGCGCTGGGTACCAGGTTTCGTCGCCGGCCTGCAGCCAGTACCGGGGGATGAATGTGATGCCTTGTGTCATGAGCGCTGCCTCCCTCCCGCCAACTGCGCGGGGTGACAGGATTCTGTCGAGCCCCTGCCGCTGCGGGTGGTGAACAAGACCAGCGCACATCCCCCTGAATCGGGCGTTCCCACCAGCCGGCTGCGCGGGCAACGCGCTTGCGCGGCGGCCGGCACTGCTCCAGCCAGGAGCACTCGCGTGGCCCCGGCGGCGAAGGCCTGCTCCAGGCTGGCAATTCCGCCGCCGGGATTGATGGTCGTCAAGGTTGGCGCAGGAGGCCGTCACTAGCCTGCGGCCGAACTCGACTTTCATCCACGGAGGGATACCCATGACCACTCGGATCGTTTCACTGCTGGCCCTGTCCATGGCCGCACTGCCCGCCTGGAGCGCGCCGGCCGGCGATGACGCCGCCATGCTCCGGCTGGCCGGCGGCAGCGGCTGCATGACCTGCCACCACATCGACCCCGGCGCCAAGGGCCCCGACGGGCTCGCACCGATCGGCCCCGCCTGGCGCGACGTGGCCGCCAGGTACCGCAGCACGGCGGGCGCGCTGGACCAGCTGACGCACACCGTGATGACGGGCTCCAACCCCTACAGCAGCCACTGGAAGGGCAAGGCCAGCGGCCTGGCCATGCCGCCCAACGAGGTCGCGATCAAGGAGGCCGACGCCCGCCTGCTGGTCGGCTGGATCCTCAGGCTGGACGCGCCGAAGTAGTGCCCGGCCCGGCGGCGCCGGCCAGGGCCTGCCGCGTGGTCTCGTCGGTCGGAAACAGATGCTCGACCTTCAGCGAGGCGAGCGTGATGTCCAGCGGCGTACCGAAGCTGGTGATGGTGGAGAAGAAGCTCAGCACCTGCCCGTCCGCCGCGCGCAGGCGGAAGGCGAGCACGGGCAGGTTGCCGGCGGCCTCGATCGGGCCCCAGGGCTGCAGCGTGGGGCGCAGCTCGTCCAGCAGCGCGCGCAGGCGCGGCAGGTGCTCGGCCTCGCGGCTGGCACGGGCCCACATCTCGTTGCACAGCCAGGCCTCGTCCACGCACAGCACGCGCAGGCCGCCAGGCGCGAACACGGCGCGCAGCAGGTTGAACGGGCCGCTCTCCAGGTGATCGGCGGGCAGGCCCAGCAGCGCCAACAGCCGCGCCAGGCCCTCGTTGGCCATGACGACGTTGTACTCGCCGTCCAGCACCAGGGCCGGCGCCGCGCCGTTGGCGTGGATGAGCTGCGCCAGCGCCGCACGCACGGGCCCCATCTCGGGCGCGTCCAGCGCGCGCTCGGCGTGAGCAGGCGCATAGCCGGCGGCCAGCAGCGCCTGGTTGCGCTCCTCCAGCGTCGCGCCCAGCGAATCGAGCAGGGCGATCAGCGTTTCGCGGCCGGCGCGGGCGCGGCCGGTCTCGATGCAGCTGAGGTGACGCTGAGACACGCCGGCGCGCAGCGAGAGTTCGAGCTGGCTGACGCGACGTGACTTGCGCAGGGCGGCGAGGGTGGCGGTCATGCGGCCATTCTGCGGCGAGGCCATCGTCGCGGCCATGACCTCGGAGGTCATTGCCGCGGCACGCGCGGCTGCCGAGCATGGTGGCATGTTCAACCCCGCTGGAGATCCGCCATGCGAACCGTCCTGATCCTCGTCCTCGCCGCCTTCGGCGCCTTCTCGTCCTGGGTGATGTGGGAGGTGGGCTACCTCGGCATCTGGCAGGCCGGCATGAGCAGCCCGGGCGCCTGGCAGGTGCTCGTGGACCTGGTGCTGATGTCCTGCATCGCGCTGGGCTTCATCTGGCACGACGCGCGGCTCACGGGCCGCACGGTCTGGCCGTTCGCACTGCTGACCGTCGCGGTCGGCTCCTTCGGGCCGCTGCTCTACCTGCTGCTCAGCCCCTGGCCTTCTCGCGCTCCTGCAGCGCGCGCCACATGACCTTGCCCGCGCCGCTCTTGGGCAGGCTGTCGACGAACTCGATGCGGGCCGGCACCTTGTAGGCGGCCATGTTGGCGCGACACCAGTCGCGCAGCTCGGCCTCGGTCAATGCCTCGTGCCCGGCGCGCCGCACGACGACGGCCTTCACCGTCTCGCCGCGGTAGGCGTCGGGCGCCGAGATGATGCAGGCTTCGGCGATGCCGGCGTGGGCGTGCATCAGGTTCTCCACCTCGCTGGGCCAGACCTTGAAGCCGCTGGCGTTGATCATGCGCTTGAGCCGGTCGGTCATGAAGAAGTAGCCGTCGGCGTCGACGTAACCGATGTCGCCGGTGCGGAAGAAGCGCCGGCCCTCGAACTCGATGAAGGCCGCCGCGGTGGCGTCGGGCCGGCCCCAGTAGCCGTCGAAGACCATGGGGCCGCAGACGATGATCTCGCCGCTCTCGCCGACCGGCAGCTCGCGCTGCGTGTCGGGGTCGATGACGCGGGCGTCGCAGCTGAGGTAGGGCACGCCCAGGCATTGCTGCTTGGGGGCGTCGTAGGGGTTGCTGTGGCTGGGCGCGGCCGTCTCTGTCAGGCCGTAGCCTTCCATGTAGCGCAAGCCCCAGCGCTGCCACAGCCGCTCGGCCACGGCCTGCGGCATGGACGCGCCGCCGCCGCCGATGGAGACCATGCTGCTCAGGTCGAAGCGGTCCACCTCGGGGCTGGCCAGCAGGTCGATGACCATGGTGGGGATGTTGGTCCAGCGCGTGACGCGATGGGTGGCGATGAGGCGGGCCGCGTACTCGCGCTGCCAGCGCGGCATCAGCACCAGCGCCGCTCCGCAGGCCAGCGTGCCGTGCATGACGACGACCATGCCGGTGATGTGGAACATGGGCACGACGCCCAGCACCACGTCCTCGTGGTTGGCGCTGGCCCACAGGCCGCCGGCGAAGATGTTGTGCTGCAGGCTGCGGTGCCTGTGCATGCAGCCCTTGGGGTGGCCCGTGGTGCCGCTGGTGTAGGGCAGCAGGGCGAGGTCGTCGGCGCCCACGTCCACGTTGGGCGGTTCGTCGGTGCAGCCCATGGCGTCTGCCCAGGACGCGGCGCCGGCGGGCAGGGCGAGGTCGGCATTGAGCCAGTCGGCCCAGCCAACGGGCAGGCCCGCGCCGTCCGTCTGCCCGCCGGGCAGCACCTCGGCCAGGCGGGTGACGAGCATGTCCTTGGCCGCCATGCCGGCGGCCAGCCATTCGGCGCTGAGGTCGACGCTCGTCACGGCGAAGACGGCACCGCTGTCATCGATGAGGTGCCTGATCTCGGCCGCGCGGCACATCGGGTTGACCGGCACGACGACGGCGCCCAGGCTCAGGACGGCGTAGTGGGCGACGACGAGCTGGGGGCAGTTCTGCAGGTCCACCAGCACCCGGTCGCCCTTGACGATGCCTCGCTGCGCCAGCCAGGCGGCCAGCCGCCGCACCTGGGCCGCCAGCTCGGCATAAGTCGTCGTGTGGCCGAGGAAGACGAGGGCCGCGCGATGCGGGAACCGGCGCGCGTTGACGAGCAGGTTGTCGGGCAGGGCGGTGGCCGGCGGCTCGATGGCGTGGGGGACGCGGGCGGGCCAGAAGGCGTGGTGGGGTCGGGACATGGTGGCTCCTCGCTGCCGTCGTGCGGGCGGGGCGAGCCCGCGCGCTGGCATCAGCGGGCACTCATCTTCCCGCAGTTGGAGTCACAGTGTTGCGCCGCTGCAGGCGCTGTCGATCACCGATGCGACAGCTCGGGACGGCGCCAGCGCTCCGCTTCAGGCCTGGCGGCGGCGCGCCACGGCAGCAAGGCCGAGGGCCGACAGGACCAGCAGCACCGAGCCCGGCTCGGGCAGGCGCTGGGCGGACGCGTCGGCGGTGACGACGACATTGTCCAGCCGGATGAAGCTGGGATCATTGCGTGCCTTGAATGACAGCACGGTCGCGGCCGAACTGGCGTTCAGGGCGCTGAAGGTGAAATGGGCCCAGTTGTATGGCGTGTTCGAGAACGAGAAAACGCTGACGCCGTCGAAGAGGGCTTCGAACGTCGCGTTCGTCGTGGCCGTGTTGTAGACGTCGAAGGAGAGCGTGTAGGAGCCCCCCACCGCCGTGGCCAGGGTCTGGCTGATGACGGCCGGAGAACCCGTGGCGCCGCTGCGCCAGAGGTAGGTGTGATTGGAGGTGACCGTGTTGGCAATCACATCGGACAAGCTGAGGTTGCCCGACTTGGTCCAGCCGGTGAAATTGCCCGTCTCGAAATCGCCGTTGACCACCAGATTAGCCCGTGCACCGGTGGCGATGGACATGAGCAAGGCAGCGGCGCAGGTCAGTCGGGTGAGTCGGGCAAATTGCATGGCTGGCTTCTTGAAGTGTGGTTTGCACAGCCTAAAGCAAAGTTCGAGCCAGACTTTCGAGTTATCCGCTTCCTTTCTAGGGGGGAATGCGTCTTGCCGCGCACCCGGCGGTCCGGCGAAAGCTCGCCAGTGTCAAGTTTTCCGACATCAGGCGGAGCCGCGTTTCACGACTAGGTAGACGCCAAGCAAGGTGACGGCCATGCCGGCAATGGCCTGTGCACCCAGGGTCTCGCCAAACAGCAGCCATGCCATCACGGCCGTGACCGAGGGCACGAGATACATGGTGCTGCTGACCGCCGTGACACGGCCGTGGCGCAGCATGTAGAACATCAGGCTGATGCCGCCCGCCGTCAGCACCAGGATGCTCCAGGCCATGGCGATGACGACGTCGCGGTTCCAGACGATGCGCATGGGCTCCAGCCACCAGGCCAGGGGCAGGGTGGCGGCCAGCGAGGCGGCGAACTGCACGACCTGGCCGGTGCGCAGGTCGAAGTGGGGCACGAAGCGCTTCTGGTAGAGCGTACCGCCGGTGATGGCGAACAGGGCCATGAGGCTGACGAGCAGGGGCGTGCCGTAGCTGCTGCCGAGGTTGAGCTTGTGCCAGATGACGAGCACCACGCCGGCCAGGCCCAGGGCCACCCCGGCCCATTGCCGCGGCGACACGCGCTCGCCGATGAGGGGCGCGGCGGCGGCCACCAGCACCGGCTGCAGGTTGACGATGAGGGCGGCCGTGCCGGCCGGCAGGCCCTGGCGGATGGCCACCCAGACGCCGCCGAGGTAGAGGGCCTGGATGCCCAGGCCCGACAGGGCCAGGTGCAGCATCGCGCGCGGCGCCGGCCACGGCGCCCGCGCGGCCAGGGCCAGCGTCAGCATCAGCACGACGACGCCGGCGTAGCGCCAGCTCAGGAAGGTCAGCGGGTCGGCGTAGGGCGCGGCGAGCTTGGCGGCGATGTAGCCGGTGGCCCAGATGAAGATGAAGAGGGGCGGGGCGATGCGGTCGAGCAGGGGCATGCGGCCATCATGCAGCAAGCATCCGACAGGGAGCTTTCGTCAGCGGGTGCCAGCCGCCGGCTGGCGCGCGTCGGCCTCTATGAGCTCGTGCAGGCAGGGCTGGCACAGGCAGCCGCGGTAACGCTCGGCGAGCTGGGCGCGCAGCCTCTCGGTGAGGCGGATGCCGAAGCAGGCGCAGTGGCCGGCCTGGACGCCGCATTCGAAGCCGCCACCGCAACGCGGGCAGGTCGCAGGGGTCGGGGGCGGGAGGGCGGTGGCCATGGCGTGCACAGGTTCAGAACGCGGATTGTGGGTCCTCCGGCGGCGCCAGCGGGGTGGCACGGGCCAGGGCCATCCAGGTGGCGAAGTCGGGCTTGTGGGCGCGCTTCGGCGCGGGGCGGGCCAGTTCGAGGTGGCTGTCGTGGCCGATCAGCACGCCGTAGTCGGCCGGGATCTCGTCGGGCTCGGCGATGCCGGCCTTGATGACGAACCAGCACTGGCCGCACAGGGCCTGGTAGGCCGCAGACTTGGCCGGCCGGCGCAGTTCACCCAGCAGGTCGGCGCGGCTGACCTTGATCTCGTGGATGGCCGGTTCGAGGTAGTCCTCCACGGTGCTGTGGCGGATGGAGTAGACGTCGGGCATGGCGTTGACCCAGAGGGTCTTGCCGTCCTCGCCGGGCAGCCCGGCGCGCAGCGTGAGGCCGCGCCAGGCGATGCGCCCGGCGCGCTGCATCTCGGTGGCGACGCGCTCGACCAGGCTCTCGTGCGCATCCCGCGAGGCGCGATTGCGCTTCAGCGAGGCGGCGATCAGGCCGACGCCGGCGTCGGTCACGCGCAGGCGCTCGCGGCCGTCGGACTCCTGCAGCCGCTCGACCCAGCCGGCCGCCAGCAGCTCGACCTCGACCAGGTCCTGGCAGGGCCAGCCGGCGCTGCGCCAGAGCTGGCGCAGGCGTTGCAGGTGCAGGCGGCTGGGGGCAGGCATGGCGAGGCTGGCGGGCACGACGAGATTGGGCCGCACGGGCCTGTCGCCGCATGTCAGCAAGCCCGCATCTTCGCGCCGCGGCCGGGCATGAAATCTATGGTCACCCCCGCTTTTGCAAGGGCTGACAGCAGGCTGAGGTGAAGGTGGCTTGCGTAAATCTATCCGGCGTCTGGATGGGGATCGATGATCCCCGCGCCCCGATGAGAGCCGCGCCTGGCAGTCCTTGAAAAAGCCTCGGCTTCGAGAGCCGATTTCATTGTCGGGATGCCTGCCAGGCCGAATGGGCCGTTCACGTCATCACTGCTACAGCGGTCGCAAAACCGGTTGGTCAAGTGTTGATCAGGTCGCTGCCGGCTCTGGCCGCAGCTTGCCCGGGTCGTAGACCGTGTGGCCGCGAGCCAAGGCCCAGGCCATGCGCGCGAGCTTGTTGGCCAGCGCGCAGGCCACGATGTTCGAGTGCCGGCGCGTGAGCAGCGAGCGCACCCAGTCGGCCAGCGGGCTGGGGTACTTGTCCAGACGCTGCATGA
>NZ_JBWKUV010000014.1:0-66129 GCF_059421025.1 Roseateles sp. GW821-FHT03B02 | reverse complement strand
GTCGATGAAGTCGTTCTTGTTGCCCTTCACGAAGGGGCGAACGTACTGCGGTGAGATCAGCTTGACCTCGTGGCCCAGGGCGACGAGCTTGCGCGCCAGGTAGTGCGCGCCGGCGCAGGCCTCCATCACGGCCACACAGGGGTGGAACTTGGCGAAGAACTCAATGAGCTGCTTGCGGTTGAGCTTCCTGCGGAACACCGCCAGGCCCTTGCGGTCCTGACCGTGCAGGTGAAACGAGTGCTTGCCCAGAGCGATGCCGACCAGCGTCACAGAGTCCATGATGACCTCCGCCACAAAGAAGAACACCCCGGAAACCTATGTCACCGGGGTGTTCGGGGCAAACACGAGATGGGGGTGACCATCTCATTAGCCACCCGAGGGTGGCTTTCTTCATTCACGCGGTGGGTCAGGCCTGGAAGCTGCCACCGCCCGTGCTGCGGCGCTCGGCCTTGCCGCTGGCGCCGTAAAGGCCGGTGGGCTCGCTGGGGATCAGCACGTCCAGCGCACGATCCAGGGAGGCATTGCCGCGGGCCAGGGTTTCGCGCTGGGCAGCCAGCAGGCCGCCAGCGCGCACGAGGCGGTTGCGCAGCGCGCTGGGCACGCTGCCGGTGCGGGCGGCTTCGCTAAAGCTCTGCACGGCGCGGGCCAGGTGCTGGTGCAGCTCGGCGGCATGCTGCTCGATGGCGGCCGCGTCGCGGCGGGCCAGCGCGTCGCCGAGCTGGTTCAGCGCCGCCTCGACGGCCAGCAGGGGCTGTTCGAGTTCGGGGCCGAGCGAAGGGGACGAGGCGGTGGCTGTCATGGGATTAATGCTTGTTGGCGCGCGCGCTCAGCAATTCTTGCGCATTTGCAACCAGCTTGTCGGCGATCGCATGGGCATTGACCGTGAACTTGCCCTCACTGATGGCCTTGGCGATGCGGTCAACCTTGGCGGCGTCGAAGCTGCCGTCGTCGGATCCGGCGCTGGCGGCCAGCTTGGCGGTGCTGGAGATGGCGACCTGGGTGCTGGGGGCGGGCGTGGCCGCCTGGCGGACGACCTCGTTGGCGCCAGCGGCCTCGGGTTTGCGCGCAGCGGGTCGCTGCTCGGCCTTGGCCGGGCCGGCGCTTCCTTCAGGGCTGTTACCGATCTTCATGTGCTTCTCCAGGGTGCGGGGGCGGACCCCGCCGGGGGCATTGCAGGGGAGTTTCCCCTTGTATCGGCCCCGGAGGCGGCAACTTGAGCGGGAACTGGCGGGTTTTTCCGGCCAGTTGTGACGATTCGTGGCGCTTTGCTCACAACGCAAGCTCCACGCGCCGTTCGGCGACAGCCCGGCCGCTGGCGACGCGGCCACTCTCGAAGCGCACCCTGACCTCCTGGCCCTCCAGGCCGGCGGACAGCGCCTGCGCCTCGGACGCCACGGAAAAACCCGGCCCGACGGCCAGCACCTGCACCGTCTCGCCCGCAGCAAACCACTGGCGCGACTTGAGCGCCGGCGCACGCACCGCCTCGGCGGCCTGCAGCGGCCGGGCAAGGCTGCGCCCGATCAGCAGGGCCGCGTCGGTGAAGACGGCGCCGGGTTCCGCGGCAATGTCGATATCGGCCAGGGCCAGCTGGTCTTGAGACAAATTCACGCCTGCCGGCAGCGGGCCGCTGGCGACGACGGCGCGGCCGTAGACGGCGACGCGCACCGGCAGCGTGACGTTCCAGCGCGCCACGCCATCGGTGCAGCGCAGGCCGATGCGGCTGCGGCCCCAGACGGCCATGCCGGGCGGCAGATAGGGCTGGACCTGCTGGCAGGGCGCCAGCCGCAGCCGGGCATCCAGCGCGCCGATCTCGATGGCGACGCGGGTGTTCGGGGGCGCGGCGGCGCGGGCGGCCGTCTCGGCCAGCACGCGCACGCGCTCCAGCAATGCCGGATCCAGCACGGTCTGCGCCCGCGCCAGGGCGGCGCCGAGCAGGCAAACGATGAGCAGGGTGGCACGCAGCATGACCGCCACTCTAGGGACGGCAGCGGCCTTCCCTAGATCCGAATTGAGCGGCTTTTGCACCGTTGATCCCGCTCATGTTTTCGGAGCTGCTTCAGACAATTTGCGAGAAGAGCCATCCCGGCTGCCCACCTCGAAAGAGGCCCCCAGATGTTGAACCGACTCACCGACACGCTGAACTTCCAGACCCAGGCGCTCACGCTGCGGGCGGAGCGTCAGCGCCTGCTCGCCAGCAACATCGCCAATGCCGACACGCCGGGCTTCCAGGCCCGCGACATCGACTTCGCCAGGGCCCTGCGCGAGGCCACCGGCGAGATCGCCACCAACGGCGCGCTGCAGACGACCCAGCGCGGCCACATCGCGCCGGCCGCCGGCGCCCGCGGCGAAAGCGGCAAGGAATACGCGCTGCAGTCCCAGACCAGCCTGGACAGCAACGGCGTGGACATGGATCGCGAGCGCGCCAGCTTCGCCGACAACTCGGTGAAGTACGAGGCCACGCTGCGCTTCATCAACGGCTCGGTGCGCACGGCGCTGGATGCGATGAAGTCGCACAACCAGGGCTGATGGAGGGTTAAGCCATGTCGATGTTCCAGATCTTCAATGTCTCCGGCAGCGCGGTCAGCGCGCAGAGCCAGCGCCTGAACGTCGTGGCCAGCAACCTGGCCAATGCCGACACGGTGGCCGGCCCCGACGGCCAGGCCTACAAGGCGCGCCAGGTGGTCTTCCAGACCCAGCTGCTGGGCGCGGGCAACGACAGCGGCAATGCCGGCGTGCGCGTGACCCAGGTCACGGAGGACCAGACACCCGGCCGCCGCGTGCACGACCCCAAGCACCCGCAGGCGGATGCCGACGGCTACGTGACCTACTCCAACGTGAACCCGGTGGAGGAGATGGTCAACATGATCTCGGCCTCGCGCTCCTACCAGAACAACATCGAGGTGATGAGCACGGCCAAGAGCCTGCTGCTCAAGACCTTGCAACTCGGTCAGTCCTGACCGCTGAGAGCAAGCCATGGACATCACCGCACTCAACGGCAGCAGCACGCCGGCGCAGACCACCTCGGCCAAGAACGCCGCCGAGACCCAGGACCGTTTCCTGAAGCTGCTCGTCGCGCAGATGAACAACCAGGATCCGCTCAACCCGATGGACAACGCCCAGGTGACGAGCCAGATGGCGCAGATCCAGCAGGTCACGAGCCTGTCGACGCTGGACACCAGCATCAAGAGCCTGGGCGGCCAGCTGGGCCAGATGCAGGCACTGCAGTCCATCTCGCTGGTGGGCCGCGAAGTCAGCGTGCCCAGCGACAAGCTGCGGGTGGAGAACGGCGCCGCCGAGGCCAGCTACGAGCTCGACGGCGCGGCCCAGGCCGTCAAGCTGGAGATCCTCGGAACGGCCGGCAACGTCATCGACACGATCCAGCTCGGCGCCCAGGGCTCTGGCCGGCAGACCTTCTCCTGGCCGGCCGGCACCAAGGCCGCCGAGGGCAGCGACCTCAAGTACCGCATCACCGCCACCAACGGCACGGCGGCCGTCACGTCGACGCTCTACGCCCACGACAAGGTGGACGCCGTCTACAGCGAGAACGGCAGCCTCAAGCTCAACCTCGAACGCCTGGGCCCGGTGGACTACACCGCCGTCTCGTCCGTCAACTGAACCCTCACCCGCACGACAGCAAGGACTCCCCATGAGCTTCCAGCAAGGCCTCTCCGGGCTCAACGCCGCGTCCAAGAACCTCGATGTCATCGGCAACAACATCGCCAACTCCGGCACCTACGGCGCCAAGGGTGCGCGGGCCGAGTTCGCCGACGTCTACGCCGCCGCGCTGAACGGCGCCGGCCAGAACCAGGTCGGCATCGGCACCTCGCTGCAGTCGGTGGCCCAGCAGTTCACGCAGGGCAACATCACGACGACCGAGAACCCGATGGACCTCGCCATCAACGGCGGCGGCTTCTTCCAGGTCAGCGACGGCACCAACCCGACGCGCTACAGCCGCAACGGCCAGTTCAAGGTCAGCAAGGACGGCTTCATCGTCAACAACGACCAACTCAAGCTGATGGGCTACCCGGCCAACGGCGCCGGCGTCATCCAGCCGGGCACGGCCCAGCCGCTGCAGCTGCCCACGGGCGGCATCCCGCCGGCCGTGACGTCCACCGTGAAGATGGAGCTCAACCTCGACTCCCGCCTGAAGACAACCGCCCCCGGCGGCGGCACCGGCACGGGCATGGACCTCAAGGACAGCGCCACCTACAACAACGCGACCTCGCTGACCGTCTACGACGCCAAGGGCCAGGACGTGGCCGTGACCTTCTACTTCCAGCGCGCGACCGACCCCAGCGGTGCCACGCCGCCCAACGATGTCTGGAACGTCTACGGGACAGCCAACGGCACGCCCTTTGACACCGACGCCTCGGGCGCGGCCATCGCGCTGGACGCCTTCGGCAACCCGACGACGCCCTACACCACCATCACCTTCCCGCCCACCGGCGGCTCGCCGTCCGGCATCGCGGGCAGCACCACCACGCCGCCCGGCGCCATCAACATGACGGTGCCGGCCGGCACCAGCTCGCGCGGCAACCCGACGCTGTCCATTCCCAACATCCAGCTGGACCTGGCCGGCGCCACCGAGAACGGCAGCAGCTTCGCCGTGACCAACCTGACCCAGGACGGCTACGCCCCCGGCCAGCTGACCGGCATCCAGGTCGCCAACAACGGCGTCATCCAGGCCCGCTATTCCAACGGCCAGAGCAAGCCTGCCGGCCAGATCGAGCTGGCCAACTTCCGCAACCCGCAGGGCCTGCAGACCATGGGCGGCAACGTCTGGATCCGCACCGTCGCCTCGGGTGACGCGGTGGTGGGCGTGCCGGGCGACGGCAACATGGGCTCGCTGCAGTCCGGCGCGCTGGAGGAAAGCAACGTCGACATCACGGCCGAGCTGGTCAACATGGTGACGGCCCAGCGTGCCTACCAGGCCAGCGCCCAGACGATCAAGACGCAGGACCAGGTCCTGCAGACGATCGTGAACCTGCGCTGATCTCGACAACGGCTGAGGACACGCGATGGACCGCATGATCTACCTCTCGATGGCCGGCGCCAAGGCGGCCATGCAGCGGCAGGACGTGCTCTCGCACAACCTCGCCAACGTCACGACCAACGGCTTTCGCGCCGAGCTGCAGGCCTTCCGCGCCGTGCCGGTGCGGGGCGATGGCGCCTCCACGCGCGCCTATGCGCTGGAAACCACCATCGGCTACAACGATGCCCAGGGGCCGCTGACGCCCACCGGCCGCAACCTCGACGTGGCCATGCAGGGCAATGCCTGGCTGGCCGTGCAGGCCAACGACGGCACCGAGGCCTACACCCGCGCCGGCTCGCTGGACGTGAACGCGGAAGGCCTGCTCGTCATGCGCAGCGGCATGCCGGTGCTGGGCGACGGTGGTCCCATCAACGTGCCGCCCAACAGCGAGGTGGCCATCGGCAGCGACGGCACCGTCAGCGCCAAGGCGCCCAACCAGAAGCCGACGACGGTGGGGCGCCTCAAGCTCGTCACGCCCGAGACAGCGCAGCAGCTCACGCGCGGCGACGACGGGCTGTTCCGCGCTGCAGAGGGCGACCTGCCCGCCAACCCCGCGGCCCGGCTGCAGGACGGCGCACTGGAAGGCAGCAACGTCAGCCCGGTCGAGACGATGGTCGCCATGATCGCCGCCGGCCGCCAGTTCGAGCAGCAGATGAAGCTGCTGCAGATTGCACAGACCCAAGGCCAGCAATCGGCCAAGCTCCTCGGGAGTACCTGACCATGATGCGTTCCTTGTGGATTGCCAAGACCGGCATGGAAGCCCAGCAGACCCAGCTGGACAACATCTCGCACAACCTCGCCAACGTCGCCACCAACGGCTACAAGCGTTCGCACGCCGTCTTCGAGGACCTGATCTACCAGAACATGCGCCAGGCCGGTGCCAACAGCACCGAGCAGACGACGCTGCCCACCGGCCTGCAGGTGGGCCTGGGCGTACGCCCGGTGGCCACGGCCCGCATCTACACGCAGGGCAATCTGCAGCAGACCAGCAACAACCTGGACCTGGCCATCAAGGGCGACGGCTTCTTCCAGATCCAGCTGCCCGACGGCACGACGGCCTACACCCGCGACGGCTCGTTCCAGCTGAACGCCAACGGCCAGATGGTCACGAGCAACGGCTACACGGTGCTGCCCGGCATCACGATCCCGCAGAACGCGCAGAGCCTGACCATCGGCAACGACGGCACGGTCAGCGTCACGCTGCCGGCCCAGGCCACGCCGCAGACGGTGGGCCAGATCCAGCTCGCGAACTTCGTCAACCCGGCCGGCCTGGACCCCAAGGGCCAGAACCTGTTCGCCGAGACCGCCGCCAGCGGCACGCCCAATACCGGCGCGCCCAGCAACAACGGCATGGGCGCGCTGCAGCAAGGCTTCGTCGAGACGTCCAACGTCAATGTCGTGGAGGAACTGGTGCAGATGATCCAGACCCAGCGCGCCTACGAGCTGAACTCCAAGGCCGTGCAGACGTCCGACCAGATGCTGCAGAAGCTGGCGCAAATCTAGTACCCCCCGTAGCGCTCGCGCGCTCCCCCCAGGGGGCACAGCCAGCGGCCCGGCAAAGCCGGTTCCGCGGCAGCCGCCGGATGAGCGGCCTGAAGAATGGAAGAGTCATCATGAAGTTCGTTGTACTGACCGCCATCACCGCCAGCGCCTTGCTCGCCGGCTGCGCCACGCCCTACCCCGAGCCCCAGGTAGAGCTGGCCCACACGCCGGTCGTCAACCTGCCGCCGGTGCAGGCCATGGCGCCCACCAACGGCGCCATCTACCAGGGCGCCAGCTACCGCCCGCTGTTCGAGGACCACCGCGCCCGCCTCGTCGGCGACACGCTGACCATCAACATCACCGAGCGCGTTTCCGCGTCGCAGACCAGCACCAGCGAGTTGAGCAAGTCCGGCAGCCTGTCGGCCGGCGTGACCGCCCTGCCGGGCATTGCCGGCAACTCCTTCGGCAAGGCCAGCGCCGGCGCCACGTCGGCCAACGACAACAAGGGCAAGGGAAGCAACCAGAACACCAACGAGTTCACCGGCGCCATCACCGCCGTCGTGACCGCCGTGCTGCCCAACGGCCATCTGATGATCAGCGGCGAGAAGCAGATCGGCGTGAACCGCAACGTCGACGTGCTGCGCTTCTCCGGCCAGGTGGACCCGCGCTCCATCGGCCAGGGCAACGCCGTGGCGTCGACCTCGGTGGCCAACGTGCGCATCGAGCAGCGCGGCCGCGGCGCCGCCTCCGACGCCCACGCGGTGGGCTGGCTGTCGCGCTTCTTCCTGAACATCGCGCCGAGCTGAGCCTCGCCGCGGCCGGCGCGCGGGCATACCATCGACGCCAGGGGAGCACACCGAACGTTGAGGGACAGGCCATGGAGCACTGGCGGCGCCGCACGGCCGTTATCGCCATCGCCGCGGGGTTGCCGCTCGGCCTGCCGGCCCAGCCGCAGGTGCTGCGCTTCGCCACCGACGCCAACGACCAGAGTGGCCTCGCCCCCGGCGGCCGCGCGGTGCTGGGCCGCGCTTTCCAGCGCCTGGGCCTGGCCGTGAACTTCGAGGCCCTGCCGCTGCGCCGTTCGCTGCGCATGACGGAGCTGGGCCAACTGGACGGCGAGACGCTGCGCATCCGCGCCATCGTGCAGGACCACCCCACGCTGCTGGTCGTGCCGGTGGCCATCGCCACGGTCAAGGTCGTCGGCTACGTGCGCCAGCGCGCAGCCGCACCGGCAGACTGGGGCGCGCTGGCGCAGCTGCGCGTGGGCTATCCGCGCGGGGTCGTGCTCATCGAGAACCTGCTCTCCGCCGTGCCGCGCAGGCTGGAAGCGACGACGCATGCCGACCTGCTGCGGCTGCTGCGCACCGAGGCCGTCGACGTCGCGCTGCTCACCCACGCCGCCGGCGAGCCCGAACCGGACTCCGAGCAGATGCAGGGCCTGGTCGCCCTGCCGACGCCGCTGAGCGTGACGCCGCTGCACCCGCTGCTGCACATGCGCCACCGCGAGCTGCTGCCACGCCTGGCCGCCGTGCTGCAGCAGATGGAGGACAGTGGCGAGTCCGCGCGCCTGCGTAGCGCCGCCTGGGGCGGGATCAGCCCCTGATCGACGCCAGATAGTCCACCGCCAGCTGGGCCAGCGCACGCACACCCACCTCCAGCCCGCGCTCGTCGACGACGAAGCGCGGCGAGTGATTGGAGTGGGCCTGGCTGGGGTCGATCTCCGGCGGCGTCACGCCGACGAAGAAGAACAACCCCGGGATCAGGCGCTGGAAGAAGGAGAAATCCTCCGCGCCGGTCACCTTGGGCACGACCTCGATGCCCATCGGCCGCGGGCCCGTGCTGGCGACGCGGGTCAGCGTGGGCAGCATCTGCTCGGTCAGCACCGGGTCGTTGCGCGTGACGGGGTAGTTCTTCGTGATGCAGACCTTGCAGCTCGCGCGCGACGCCGCCGAGATGCCCTCGGCCAGCTGCGTCACGCGCTCGTGGATGGCGTCGCGCATGCCCTCGTCGAAGCTGCGGATGGTGCCGCGCATCTCGACGGTGTCCGGGATGATGTTCTCGCGCACGCCGCCCTTGATGGCGCCGATGGTGACGACGGCCGGCTCGCGGTTCAGGTCCAGCGTGCGGCTGACGATGGTCTGCAGGCCCAGCACGATCTGGGCGGACGTGACGATGGGATCCACGCCCAGCCAGGGCGCCGCGCCGTGGGTCTGCTTGCCCTGCACGGTGATCTTGAGCTTGTCGCTGCTCGCCATCGTCGGCCCGGGCCGGTAACCGATGACGCCGGCCGGCTGGCGCGACGTGACGTGCAGCCCGAAGATGGCACTGGGCGTGGGGTTCTCCAGCACGCCCTCCTTGATCATCAGTGCGGCACCGCCCTCCTCGCCCTCGGGCGGCATTTCCTCGGCAGGCTGGAAGATGAACTTGACGCTGCCGGGGATGTCGGCACGTAGGCTAGCCAGGATGCTGGCCACGCCCATCAGGATGGCGACATGGCAATCGTGCCCGCAGGCATGCATGACGCCCACCTCTTCGCCGTTCCAGACCGCGCGGGCCTTGGAGGCGAAGGGCAGTTCCACCTCCTCGGTGACGGGCAGGCCGTCCATGTCGGCGCGCAGCGCGACGCCGCCGCCGGGCCTGCCACCCCTGAGCAGCCCGACGACACCGGTATGGGCGACGCCCGTCCTCACCTCGTCGAAACCCAGGCCACGCAGATGCTCGGCAATGATGGCCGCGGTGCGGAACTCGCGGTTGCCCAGTTCGGGATGCTGGTGCAGGTCGCGCCGCCAGGCGATGACCTGGGGCTCCAGGGCCGCCGTCAGCGCGGCGATGCGTTCGTCGAGAGGCAGCTGGGGGCTCATGGCAGGTTTTGGCGATCGGTGACGGCCTTCATCCTAGACCGCCGCGCCGCAGGCGCCCACCCGTGAAACAACCCGGCGGGCGGCTGCGTCAGGCGGCGAACAGCCGCTTCAGCCGCCGCCTGAAGTCCAGCCACTGCCTGCCGCGCGAGCGGTCGATGCGCTTCACGTCGATCAGCGTCAGGCTGCCGCAGCCAGACAGCGTGTGCAGGCCGGCGGTGTGGCTGTCGCTCGCCAAGTCGCCGGTCAGCCGCTCCTCGCTGGCGCGGATGTCCACGCGCTCGGGCGTCAGTACCGGAAAGCGCAGCAGCCGCGTGGCGCCGCCATAGCCGGTCGAGCTGTCCTGCACCGGCAGCGCCAGCACGCCGTCCCGGCCCACGAAGGGCCGGCCGGCAGGCCGGGCGCCGCGGCGGTCGTCGCGCACCGGGTTGGCGGCCAGGGGCTTCCAGGGTCCAGCCAGCGCCGGCGCGTAGGCAATGTGCAGCTCGCGCTGGTCACGCGCGCCGGGGCCGACCAGCGTGTAGAACATCCACCAACGCCCCTGGTACTCGACCAGCGAGGCGTCTGCACCGGGAACGCCGCCGATCAGCGCACATTCGCGCTCCCATTGGTCCAGCGACTCGTCGCTCGCGCGGTACAGAGCTATCTCGCCGGCCTGATAGGTCTCCGGCACCATCCAGGTCTCGCCGTCGTGCTCGAAGACCTGGGGGTAGGACAGGTGGAAAGGCTTGTCCAGCACCGTCGCCTGGCGGCGCCAGCGCAGATCGGCCAGGCCGAACTCGTGACGCTCGATGGTGGCGCGCTTGGTCCGGTAGTCGAACGCCTCGACGAAGACATGCAGGGCGTCGCCCCTTACCAGGCCGAAGGGGTCGGCCAGATAGCGCCAGCGGCCGGCCTCGGGCAACCAGGTGATGCGCTCGCGCACCGCGCTCAAGCGGCGGGCGTCGATGTCTTCAACGGCAACGGGGACGATGCCGACTTGCCAGAAGTCGGTGCGCGGTCTCTTGAGCATCAGGCGCGCCAGGCGGCGTAGGCCTCGTCTCCGTCGTCGAAGCGCTTGGCCTGGGCAGCCTGGTGCAGCATCACGTCGCGGTAGAAGCCCAGCGTGCGGGAAACGGCATTGGCGCGGTCGTAGGCAGCCGTTGCGTAGCGCACGGCGCGCTGCTGCGCGCCGAGGGGGCGCAGGCGGGCCAGTTCCTCGGCCACGGCATGGCCCAGGGCATGAGCGTCGCCCACCGGAACGAGCCGGGCCGGCTGGCCGGCAAGCATCTCCAGCGGCCCCTGCGTGGCGGAAGACAGCACCGGCCGGCCGGCGCGCATGGCCTCGAGGATGGCCAGCGGAAACGCCTCCTCGCGGGAGGGCGACACGAACAGGTCGAAGGCCTTCAGCGCCTGGTCGACATCGCTGCGGAATCCCAGCAGGCGGATGCGCGAGTCGGCGGCCGCCATCTCCTTCAGCAAGGCCTCGTCGGGCCCCTCGCCGAGGATGGCCAGCACCGCGTCGGCGGGCGCGTGGGCCTTGAAGCCGGCGATCAGCAGGTCCATGCCCTTGCTGCGGTGCAGCCGGCCGACGCTGCCGACCAGCAGCTGGTCGGGCGCCAAGCCAAGCTCGGCACGCAGATCGGTGTGGCGCGCGGCGGCCACAGGGTCACGCTCGGGCGCCCAGTTGTAGATGACGCTGGCCAGCGCCTCACCCCGGGGCAGACCCTCATGCTGGGCGCGGTTCACGCAGACCAGGCCATCCAGTTGCTCGTGATGGTGGGCTTTGTAGCCAACGTGCAGGGTGCCGATGCGGGCCGAGGCGCGGGCGTGCGCAACGGCCTTGCAGGCCGGGCCGAGATGGCCGTGGCAAACATCGGCACCGAGGCGGCGCGCCAGCGCTGCGACGCGCCAGCCGCGCAGCAGGGGCAGGGCGAGGCCGTGGAACTGCACGCCGGGCGCCAGCGCTGCGGCGACCGCCGAGCCGGTCGAGCCGATGACGTGCACTTGGTGACCCAGGGCGGCCTGGGCGTTGGCGAGGTCGATGCAATGCCGCTCACCGCCCGCGATCCGGGACGAAAACACGACATGAACCAGGGTCAGCGGTTCGAAGGGCGGGGGCATGGCAGGTCAAATGCAACGGAACGGTAAATAAAACTTTACCGTCGTACACATTCAGAAACCTGTCACATCCCCCCTCGCATCGACGGTTCCTCGGAGGTTTTCGGCCTCCAAACACCGCCAAATCTCACGATCTGCGGGAAAACACGCAGGCCTGGGTCATCGCGCAACGACCCGCCGGCACCGCGGCCGGCACTGCAACGCTGTTGCATCGGGATTGACAGGATCGCATGCCACCCGGCGCCGAACCTGAGCGCGAGCTTGCCGGCCGAAATGTAAACGCCCGACCGGGCGGTCGGGCGTTTGCGGCGGTTGTGCGGCGTTCAGCGCATCTTGCTGACCCACTCGTTGCGCTGCTCGTCGTAGCGGTACATCATCAAAAAGCGCAGCGTTTCCATGTTGACCTGCTCGCGCGTCAGCGTGCTCATGTCGCGCGGCGCCTTGATCGGCACCCAGGTGCCGACGGTGTCGTCGTAGACGTTCATGCGCAGGAACTGGTCGCGCATGGCGATGACCTCGGCGCGCGACATGACGCCCCTGGGCGGCTCCATGCCGGACTTCAGCACCCACATGCCGGTCAGTTCATCCCAGCGCATCAGCGCCAGGAAGGCGTCGCGCTCCATCTTGACCTGTTCGCGCGTCAGGCTCTGGGCCTGGGACGGTGCAGCGAAGGCGGCGAGGGAAGTGGCCAGCACCAGGGTCAGCAGGGAAAGACGTTTCATTTCGGGTCTCCAGAAAAGGTAGGGGGAAGAAAAGCTCGCTGTGCTGACTGGGCGCCTCAGTGCCTCACAGGTGGCCAGTGGTCGGCCGAGCGGCCCCGGCCTTACAGCGTGAAAAATCCCCGCCTTGCCGGGCGGCCGCGACCGATGGTTTGGAAAAGCGGTGCCGTCGGCATCCTTTTCGGCGGCTTCGCGGGCTCAAGCGTCCGCAGAATCTGCCGAGTGAAGTACCTGCAAGCCCTCCTCCTCAGCTTGGCCGTCGTGCTGGCGCCCGTGGCGCCCGCCCAGGCGGCGCGCATCAAGGAAGTCGCGTCCGTCGCCGGCGTGCGCTCCAACCCGCTGACGGGCTATGGCCTCATCGTCGGCCTGGACGGCACGGGCGACCAGACCACGCAGGCGCCCTTCACCGGCCAGAGCCTGACGGCCATGCTGCAGCAGTTCGGCGTGCTGCTGCCCCAGGGCGTGACCATGCAGCCGCGCAATATCGCCGCCGTCATGGTGACGGCCTCGCTGCCGCCCTTCGCGCAGCCCGGCCAGCAGCTGGACATCAATGTCTCCTCCATCGGCAACGCCAAGAGCCTGCGCGGCGGCACGCTGATCGCCACGCCGCTGCGCGGCGCGGACGGCCAGGTCTACGCCATCGCCCAGGGCAACCTCGTGGTCGGCGGCGCCGGTGCCTCGGCGGGGGGATCCAAGGTGCAGATCAATCACCTCAGCGCCGGCCGCATCCCGGCAGGTGCCCTCGTCGAGCGCTCGGTGCCCACGCCCATCGCGCAGGGGGACAGCATCCAGCTCGATCTCAACAGCAGCGACTTCGCCACCGCCCGCGCCGTGGCCCAGGCCATCAACAGGGCCAAGGGCAACGGCACGGCCCAGGCGCTGGACGGCCGCGTCGTGCGCGTGCGCGCCCCGGCCACGCCGGACGAGCGCGTCGCCTTCCTGGCCGATGTGGAGAACCTCGCCGTCGACATGGCCACGCCGGCCGCCCGCGTCGTCATCAACGCACGCACTGGCTCCATCGTCATGAACCAGGCCGTCACGCTGTCGTCCTGCGCCGTGGCCCACGGCAGCCTGTCAGTGACGATCAGCTCCACGCCCATCATCAGCCAGCCCAATGCGCTGTCCGGCGGACAGACGACGGTGGCCGAGAAGGCCGACATCGCCATCCGCCAGGAGCCCGGCAGCCTCATCCAGCTGCCGGCCGGCGCGCGGCTTTCCGACGTCGTCAAGGCACTCAATTCACTCGGCGCCACGCCCCAGGATCTGCTCGCCATCCTGCAGGCCATGAAGAGCGCGGGCGCCCTGAACGCCGAGCTAGAGGTGATCTGATGGCCTCCTCGTTCCAGTCCATTTCCGGCCAGAGCCTCGGCAGCCTGGACGCGCTGAAGGCCCAGGCCTCGCGCGACCCTAAGGCCAGCGTCCGCGAGACGGCCAGGCAGTTCGAATCGCTCTTCATGCAGGAAGTCATGAAGAGCATGCGCGCCTCCACGCTGGCCAGCGGCATGCTGGACAACAACGCGACACAGCTCGGCACGGAAATGCTGGACACCCAGTTCGCCGGCAAGATGAGCGGCCTGCCCGGCGGTCTGTCGGAAGCCATCCAGAAACAGCTGCAGCGCCAGATGGGCATCCAGGACCTGTCGCCCGAGAACGTCAGGAAGGCCAGCCAGACGACGCTGGCCCAGGCCCTGCCCGCACTGGCCACCAAGGGCATTCCCAACCACGTGCAGAACTTCATCCAGCAACACGACGCCGCGGCCCGCTCGGCCTCGGCCGCCACCGGCATCCCGGCCAGCTTCATGGTGGCCCAGGCCGCCCACGAGAGCGGCTGGGGCAGGCGCGAGATCACCGGCGCCGACGGCAGCAAGAGCCACAACGTCTTCGGCATCAAGGCCACGCCGGGCTGGACGGGCAAGACCGTGGACGTGCAGACCACAGAAGTCATCAACGGCCAGGCGCACAAGGTGACGGCCAAATTCCGCGCCTACGGCAGCTACGACGAGGCCTTCAAGGACTACGCCCGGCTCATCAGCAGCAACGAGCGCTACGCCAAGGTCGTGGCGCAGGCCCAGAGCGGGAACGCAGCCGGCTTCGCCCGCGGCCTGCAGCAGGCCGGCTACGCCACCGACCCGGCCTACGCCGAGAAGCTGGCCAAGACCATCCAGACGACGCAGCGCGTGCAGAGCACGTTGGCATGAGGACTTGAACCATGGCTGGACTGCTCACCCTCGGCGCCCGCGCGATGTTCGCCAACCAGGCGGCATTGCAGACCATCGGCCAGAACATCGCCAACGCCAACACGCCGGGCTACTCGCGCCAGTCGGTCGTGCTGACAACCTCGGCCGGCCAGTACACCGGCGCCGGCTTCTTCGGCAAGGGCGTGGACGTGCAGACCGTCGTGCGCGCCCACAACGACTACCTGACCAAGGAAGCCGCCAGCTCCAAGTCCACCGCGACGGCGGATTCGACGCGCGCCGAGCAGCTGTCGCGCATGGAGAAGCTCTTCCCGCCCGGCACCGACGGCCTGGGCTACGCGGCCAGCCAGTTCCTGAACGCCATGGTCGATGTGACCAGCCGACCGAGCGACCCCTCCGCCCGCCAAGTGGCCTTGGGCCGCGCCAATGAACTGGCCGTGCGCTTCTCCAATGCCGGCCAGCAGATCACCGACCTGCAGGCCGGGGTGGTGAGCGACCTCAAGGCCAACGTCACCGTCGTCAACCAACTGGCCCAGCAGATCGCCAGCATCAACGACCAGATCTCCAAGACGCGCGGCAGCGGCCACACGCCCAACGACCTCCTGGACCAGCGCGAGCAGCTGATCTCCCAGCTCGGCGAGCACGTGGCCGTGACGACGCTGACGGCCGACGACGACACCGTCGGCGTCTTCATCGGCGGCGGCCAGCGCCTGGTGCTGGGCAACCAGGCCTCGGCGCTGCAGGTCTCCAACGACGCCTACGACCCGCAACGCGCCGTCGTGTCGCTGACCGAGGGCGGCATCAGCCGGGCGCTGGACGAAAGCGTGCTCACCGGCGGCTCGATGACGGCCCTGCTGAGCTTCCAGAACAAGGACCTGCAGGACGCCAAGAACATGCTGGGGCAGCTCGCGGCCGCCATCGGCACCCGCGTCAACGAGCAGAACGCCCTGGGTCTGGACCTGTCCAACCCGCCCGGCAAGGGCGCGGCCATCTTCAACGTGGCCACGCCCCGCGTGTTGCCGGCAGCCACCAACCTGCGCAGCCCTGGAGGCGCCTACACCAACGGCGTGCAGGCCACCATCGTCGACGCCAGCCAGCTGCAGGCCAGCAGCTACAAGCTGACCTCACCCACGCCGGGCAACTACGAACTCACCCGACTGTCCGACGGCCTGGTGCGCACCGTCGCCGACGGCGACACCATCGACGGCGTCAAGTTCACCTTTACGCCCGGCGCACCCGCCGCGGGCGAGAGCTTCCTCATCGAGCCGGTCGGCGCCGCCGCCGTCGAGATGCGCCGGGTGCTGGACAACCCAGCCGGCATCGCAGCGGCCTCCCCGCTGACGGCCTCGGCATCGGTCAACAACACCGGCACGCTGAGCGTCGAAACCGTCTACGCCGTCAACGGCAACTACGACCCGGCCAAGGCCCCCATGACCGTCGACTTCGGCGGCCCCGACCCGGTCAACGCGAGCAATGTGCTGTACACGCTGACGCTGGCCGACGGCACCGTGCTGAACGGCAGCTGGAGCCCCGGCCAGGCCATCGGCAACCAGCCGGCCGCAGGCATCGACCTCGGCTTCGAGCTGCGCACCAACGGCGTGCCGCGCTCGGGCGACAAGATCACCCTCGACCCGACCGTCTACACCAGCACCAACAACGGCAACGCCAAGGCCTTCTTGAACATCCAGGCCGAGGGCTTCGTGGGCCGCCAGATGCTCACCAGCGGCGCCGTCAGCCCGGGCTCGACGATCAACGACGCCTACGCCGCGGCGATGAGCGAAATCGGCGCCCGCGTGCAGAGCGCCAACTACCTGTCCGGCGTGTCCACCAGCGTCGCCAGCGACGCCGAGGCCAGCCGCTCGGGCCAGGCCGGCGTCAACCTCGACGAGGAAGCCTCGCGGCTGATGCAGTACCAGCAGGGCTACCAGGCCGCCGCCAAGGTGCTGCAGACGGCACAGTCCCTGTTCGACGAACTGATGCGCATCGCATCGCGCTAGGCCCCCGAGGTAAGCCATGAGACTCTCCACCGCCAACCTCTACGACGCCTCCATCGCCAACCTGCAGCGCCGTCAGCAGGCTCTGCAGAACCAGCAGCAGCAGCTGACCTCGGGCAAGCGCATCGCCTCGGCCAGCGACGACCCCACCGGCGCTGCGCGCGCCGAGCGGGCCCTGGCCGCCATCGGCCGCGTCGAGGCCAACCAGCGCGCGCTGGAAGCCAGCCGCAACAGCATGACGCTGGCCGAATCGGCCCTGGGCGATGCCAACGAACTGATGCAGCAGGCCCGCGAGACCATGGTCTCGGCCGGCAACGCCAGCTACTCCGACGCCGAGCGCCAGGGCCTGGCGAACAAGCTGCAGGGCATCCGCGACCAGCTGCTGTCCATCGCCAACCGCCCCGACGGCGCCGGCGGCTATCTCTTCTCGGGCCAGGGCTCGGCCAACCCGCCCTTCCTCGACCGGTCCGGCGGCGTCACCTACGTCGGCGTTCCCGGCACCATCCAGACCGGCAACCTCGACAACTTCCAGCTCAGCGTGGACGGCCGCGCCGCCTGGGAGCAGGCGCGCAGCGGCAACGGCAGCTTCGTCACCGACGCCAGCCCCAACGGCATCACGGGCAACCCCGCCCAGGCCTGGATCGATTCCGGCCGCGTCGTCGATCCGACGCTGGTCACCGGCCAGAACTACCGCATCGACATCGCCGGCACCGCCCCGGCCCAGACCTACAACGTCACCAACACCGATACCGGTGCGGGCGTCACCAGCGGCACGTACAAGTCCGGCCAGTCCATCGTCTTCGACGGCATCAGCGTCGCCGTCACCGGCACGCCGGCCGACGGCGACGCCTTCTCCATCGCGCCGGCCACCAACTCGCTGAAGGTATTCGACGTGCTGGACCGCGCCATCGCCGAGCTCAAAACGCCGCTGCGCAGCAACGCCCAGATCGCCCAGAGCAACTCCGGCCGCCTGCGCGACATCGACGCCGCCATGGGCGGCCTGCAGAACATGCGCAGCCAGACCGGCGAGCGGCTCAACAACCTCGACGGCACCGAAAGCCGGCTGGCCGCGCTCAAGCAGTACAACACCGAGGAAAAGAGCGCCGCCGAGGACATCGACATGGTGCAGGGCATATCGGACTTCCAGAACCAGCAGACCGGCTACGACACGGCGCTCAAGACCTACGCCATGGTCCAGCGCATGTCGCTGTTCCAGTACATCCAGGGCTGATGGCACTCGGCTGGCGTGAAGCTGTCACGATTTGACAGCGTGGCCGGCAGGGCGGCGTGGCAGACTGCCGCATTCCCCGCCCCCAGCGCCGCGCCATGTCCGACAACATCCCAGCCGCCCTCGATCACGCCATCCTGCCCGGCATCGCGCTCGGCTACGCCCCGGTCATCGACCGCCAGCGCGCCATCGCCGGCACCCGGCTGACGCTGGTGCCTCTGCGCGCCGACGCTCGCATCGACCACGCCGAACTGCTCGCCGCGCTGGCCGCCACCTGGCCCCAGGGCGGTGTCGTCATCAGCCCCCAGGGTGAAGCCCTGCTCACCGCCCTGCTCGCCCAGCCGCCCGCTCAGCCGACGCTCATCGAGGTGCCCGCCTTCATTGCCGCCGATCCGGCCCACGCCGATGCCATCGCCGCGCTGAAGGGTGCCGGCCACGGCGGCCTGCTCAAGGGCCTGCCGAATGCGCCGCTGCCGGCCCCGGTCGCCGCCGTCTTCAAGCAGGTCGTCCTCGACCTCGGGCAGGCCGCACCGGCCGGCGTCGCGCTGGTGCACGCCGGCGTGCGCGGCGCCGAGGCCATCGACGCCAGCTTCAAGGCCGGCGCCGAACAGGTCATCGGCTGGCCCATGGACGGCATCTTCGAGGCCACGCCCGGCGCCGCCAAGACCGAGATCGCCGCCGACCTGCAGGTCATCATGGAGCTCATCTCGCGCGTCGACGAGGGCGAGGACGTCGAGCGCCTGGAGCAAACGCTCAAGCGCGACCCCAGCCTCGCCTTCAAGCTGCTGCGCTACATGAACTCCGCCGCCTTCGGCCTGCCGGTGGAGGTGTCCAGCTTCCGCCACGCCATCATGCTGCTGGGCTACGCGCGCCTGAAGCGCTGGCTGGCCCTGCTGCTGACGACGGCCAGCAAGGATCACAGCATGCGCCCCATCATGTACGGCGCCGTGCGCCGCGGCCTGCTGATGGAGGAGCTGGCGCAAGGCATGGAGGACCGCGAGCAGCGTGACGAGATGTTCATCTGCGGCCTGTTCTCGCTGCTGGACCACATGCTCAAGCAGCCCTTCGAGAAACTGCTGCAGAGCATTCCCGTGCCGGAGCGCGTGCGTCAGGCCCTCGTCGAGGACGGCGGCCCCTTCCTGCCTTATCTGGAGCTGGTGCGGGCCATCGAATCCGAGAGCGTGTTCGACTACCGCGAGCGCGCCGACGCGCTGATGCTGGGCGCCGGCGAGATCAACGCCTGCGTGCTGCGGGCCCTGCACAAGGCGTCCCAGCTCGAATGAGCCCGCGCCCGTCGCACGGCTGAACCATGTTCGGCCCGCCTGCCTCAGCTGCGCTGCTCGACCTCGTCGGCGACCCGGTGCTGACGCTGCGGGCCGACCTGTCCGCGCTGCGCGCCAACCCCGCCGCACGCGAATGGCTGGGCACAGACGCCGCCGAGGGCTGGCGCCTGCTGCGCCAGGCCGCGGGCAGCCGGCTGGAGGCCTGGCTGCGTGACGCCACCCACGCCATCGACAGCGGCCGCGCGCCGCCGGTCGCGCCACCGCTCAAGCTCGCCGACGGCCAGCGCGCCACCCTGCACCTGCTGCGGGAACGGCCCAACTGGCTGCTGCACGCCCGCCTCAGCGCCGCCGACCCCGGCGAGCCGCCGCTGGCCGAGTGGCTGGCCCTGTCGCCGCTGCCGGCCGTGCTGGCCGACGCGCTGGGCGGCGCCGTGCTGCGCCACAACGCGGCCTTCGCGGCCCTGTGCGGCGCCGCGCCGCGCCACCTCAACGACCTGCCCGACCTGCTGCAGGCCCTGCTCGGCTGGAACCGCGGCACGCCGCTGCCGGCCCTGACGGCCCAGCGCCCGCAGGACGGCCCCCTCGTCACCGAGGCCGAGTTCGTCGACCCCCAGGGCCAGCATCGCTGGCTGCAGGCGCGGCTGCGCCTGTGGCGCCACAACGGCAGCGCGCTGCTGCTGGCCGTGCTGGAAGACCAGAGCACCCTGCACGAGCGCGACCTCGCCCACCAGCAGCTCGACGCGCTGATGGACACCGCCGCCGTGGGCCTGGCCACCTTCCAGCCCGAGGCCGGCTGGCTCAAGGCCCACCGCAAGGGCTCGCCCTTCAAGACCGGGGCCAAGCAGCAGGGCCCGACCCCGGGCTCGCTGCAAGGCATCAACCGCGAGATCGTCGAGCCGGCGTCGCTGCCCGAGTTCGAACGCCTGCAGCGCGCACTCAAGCGCGGCGACGCCATCGAGGTGCGCTACGCGGTGCGCCACCCCGAGCTCGGCCGCCGCTGGCTGCTGACCCGCGTCGCGCCGGGGCTGCTCGCCGGCGGCCGGCGTTCCACCTCGGTGGTGACACTGGACGTGACCGCCCAGGCCCAGGCAGAGAACGCCCTGCTGCTGCGCGCCGAGAGCGAGCGCGCCGTGCTGGACTCGGTGCTCGTCGGCATCGTCACCGTCGGGCCGGACGGCATCGAATGGATGAACCGCTCGGCGCGCCGCATGTTCGGCTGCGAGCTGGAGGACGTGCAGGGCCGGCCCATGGGCGTGCTGGCCCCGGGCGACGACGAGCACGCCTTCCATGCTGAGCCGGGCGCCGATGTCTTCGAATGCCGCCTGCGCGGCCGCGACGGGCGCGAGTTCTGGGTCATCGGCAACGCGGTGCAGACGCCGCGCGAGGACGGCCCGGGCCCGACGACCCAGCAGACGACCTACGCACTGCTGGACATCGACCGCCGCCGCCAGGCCGAAGCCCAGAGCCGGCTGGCCCAGGCCTCGCTGGCCCGCATCATCGAGGGCGCGCCGCTGGCCATCACGCTGCACGAGGCCCAGAGCCTGCGCATCGTCAAGCTCAACCATGCAGCCGCCGCGCTGGCCGGCCGCCCGGAGGCCGCGCTGCTGGGCGGCACGCCGGCCCAGTTGTTCGGCGCCGAGCAGGGCGCCCAGGTCGTGGCCGACATGCGCGAGGCCCTCGAATCGCAGGCCGTCGTGCAGCGCGAGTACCACGTACCCACGGGCGCCTCGACGCGCATCTGGGACGCCCGGCTGCTGCATCTGGCCGGTGTCGGCGGCGACGACACTCCCGAGCTGCTGCTGCTGGTGGCCAGCGACGTGACCGAGCAGCGCGCCGCCGAACAGGCCCGGCTGCAGGCCGCCATCTCCCAGCGCGAGCTCCTGGTGCGCGAGGTGCACCACCGCATCAAGAACAACCTGCAGGGCGTGGCCGGCCTGCTGCAGCAGATCGCCGCGCGCCGCCCCGAGGTCGCGCCAGTGCTGAAGGACGCCGTCGGCCAGGTGCAGGCCATCGCCCAGGTCTACGGCCTGCAGGTAGGCGCCAGCGGCCCGCTGCTGCTCAAGCGCGTCTTCGACGCCATCGTCGGCTCGGTGCAGCGCATGCAGGGCCGTGTCATCACCACCACGGCCGAGGGCGGCGCCCTGCTGGACGACTGGTGCCTGCCCGAGGCCGAGGCCATCCCCATCGCGCTCAGCCTCAACGAGCTGCTCGGCAATGCGCTGCGCCACGGCGACGGCGCGCAGGTACGCTGCCAGCTCATCTGCGACATGGCCGGCGTGACCGTCGAGATCGTCAACCCCGGCCGGCTGCCCGAAGGCTTCGCGCTGCAGAACGTTAAGAGCGGCGTCTCGGGCCTGGGCCTGGTGCGCGCACTGCTGCCCCGGCGCAGCGCCATCCTGAGCCTGGAGCAGCACGGCGGCGAGGTCGTTTGCAGGCTGGAACTGATTCCACCCAGCGTGGTTCACAATCCCGGCACAAAACAAGGGTCGTGAACGGCTGAACGAGGGGCGCGGTGAGCAAGGGCAAGATCCTGGTCGTCGACGACGACCGACTGGTGCTGGCGACGCTGAGCTACGGGCTCACGCAGGCCGGCTTCGAGGTTATCGACGCCGACAACGGCGACGACGCCATCCTGCTCGCCCGCGAACACCGGCCCGAGCTGGCCCTGCTGGACATCCGCATGGAAGGTCTGACGGGCTTCGACGTGGCGGCCTATCTGCGCGAATTCCTGCAGACGCCCTTCATGTTCCTGTCGGCCTTCGCCGACGACGCGACCGTGGCCAAGGTCAAGGAGCTGGGCGCCGTCGCCTATCTCGTCAAGCCGCTGGACATCTCTCAGATCGTGCCCGCCGTCGAGGCCGCCTTCGCGCGCTCGACGGCAACCGCCGCTGCGCCTGCACCCGCCGCCACTACCGCCGCCCAGCCGCCATCCGAGCTGCCGGCCCAGCTGGACCCGACGGCCCTGGCTGTCGGCGTGCTGATGCACCGCTACTCGCTGCCCCGCGACGAGGCCCTGGCCCGCCTGATGAGCCTGGCCTCGGCCGACGGCCACAGCCTACCGGAGCAGGCCAGGCGCATCGTCGATGCGCTGGAGTTGCTGGCCCGGCCCGGGCAGAAAGGCTGACTCAGCCGCCGAGGGTGAAATAGAAGCGGGCGCCCTCGCCCACGGCCGATTCGGCCCAGATCTCGCCGCCGTGGCGGCGGACGATGCGCCGCACCAGTGCCAGGCCAACGCCCGTGCCCTGGAAGTCGCTGGCGCTGTGCAGGCGCTGGAAGACTCCGAACAGCCGCTCGGCAAAGCGCATGTCGAAGCCGGCACCGTTGTCGCTGACGACGAAGACGCGCCGACCGCCCTGCTGCACCTGTCGCAAGCCGATCTCGGTGCGCTCGGCCTTGGCGCTGTACTTCCAGGCGTTACCCAGCAGGTTTTCCAGCACCATGCGCAGCAGGGTCGGGTCGCCCTGCACCGTCAACCCGGGCTCGATGTCCAGCACCAGCTCGCGCTGCGGCGCCGAGCGCCTGAGCTCTTCCATCACGTAGCCGGCCTGCTGGGACAGATTGACCGGCTGGCTGGCCAGTGGCCTGGTCGACAGCTGGCTCAATGACAGCAGCGCGTCGATCATGCTGTTCATGCGCGCCGCGGCGCTCATGACGCGGTCGAGGTGATCGTTGCCGACGCGGTCCAGCCGGGCGCCGTAGTCTTCCTTCAGGATGCGCGCGAAGCCCTCGACGACGCGCAAAGGCGCGCGCAGGTCGTGCGAGACCGTGTAGCTGAAGGACTCGTGCTCCGCCGCCAGGTCGGGCTGAGCCGGAGCGAGGGGCGCGGCCGCCTGCTCCTCGGTGCAGGCTGTCCCCAGATAGCCGGCGAAATGGCCATGCGAATCGATGCAGGGCATGCCGCGCAGACGCCATTGCGTGCAGCCGTCGGCGGCGGTGAGCAGAAGGTCCGCGAAGGACTGCTGTGCATCCAGCCGCTCGCGCAACTGAGCGGTCGGGGCTGCGGCCTCGAAGCGCTCCCACAGCTGCTGGGTGCGGGCGCCCGCCCCCACCCAGCTCGACGAAGGCGCACCCTGGGGCGCCTGCCAGCGCACAAGCCGGTGAGCGGCATCGGTGGCCCATTGCCAGTCGCGCTGCAGCTGGGCCTGCATCAACAGCTGCTGGCGCGCCTCGCGCAAGGGCTCGGCCAGGCGCTGGCGCGTCAGCCGCACGCCTGCATGCCACCCCAGCGCCGCCGCGGCAAGCACCATGACGCCGGTGAAGAATGCCGTCAGCACGAGCGCGGCATGCACGAGGCCGACCTCGCCACCCCAGACGCGCATCAGCGCCAGCACGACGAGACTGCCCAGCACGAGCATCAGCAGGGCTGCCGCGACCAGACCCAGCACCAGCAGCCGCATCGGCAGTCGTCGCTCCTGGCGGCGCGGCGTGAGCGCGCTGTCGTCGCTGAGGCTGTTCATGCGCGGCATTGTAGGCAGCGCCCACCTCCCCTCCGCCCCCCGGCAGGACCCGGTGTTGGCCGATGTCAATAACCACAGCCGGCCCGGCCGATTCTGTGCATTCCTTCGCGGCTGCCACCCCTCCCACCCGAGATACATTTAGGAATGCAGAGTCCCTAGACCCGCACGCCCTCCCATGACCGCCTCCCAAACCGCAGCCCTGCTCGACCCCGAGGCCATCCGCCGCCTGCGCGAGCTTGACCCGAGCGGCGGCAACAAGCTGCTGGAGCGTGTCGTGAACGCCTTCTCCAACTCACTGGACCGTTTGCTGCCCGACCTTGCCCGCGCCCGCGAAGGCGACGTGCCTGACCTCGCCGTCGTGCGTCATGTCAGCCACACGCTCAAGTCATCGTCGGCCAGCCTCGGTGCGATGGCGCTGTCGGCGCGTTGCGCCGACATCGAAACCATGGCCCGTGACGGCCGCGTGCAGGGCCTGTCAGAACAGTTGGACGCTATGCTCCAAGACATCCAACAGGTGCGCACGGCCTTGGCCGCGCTGCTGTGACGCCCAGCCTCATGCTGCCACCCGGTCAAGCCCTCGACGACCTGCCACCGCGCCCCAGGGTGCTGCTGGTGGACGATGACGAGGTCAACCTGCTGTTGACCGCCGCCGCGCTGCGCGAGCGGGGCTTCGAAGTCACCGAGGCCGCCAGTGGCAGCGAGGCCCTGGGGCTGCTGTCCACCCGCACGCCCGACGTCGTCGTGCTGGACGCGCTGATGCCCGAGCTCGACGGTTTCGAAACCTGCTCGCTGCTGCGCGCCACACCCGGCTTCGAGTCCCTGCCCGTGCTGATGCTGACGGGCCTGGACGACGAGGCCTCCATCAACCGCGCCTACCAGGCCGGCGCGACGGACTTCTTCGTCAAGTCCTCGCAGTGGAGCCTGCTGGATGGGCGGCTGCGCTATCTGCTGCGCAGCTCGCGCACGCGGCTGGAGCTGGAGCGCAGTAAGGCCAAGCTGGCCCGCGCCCAGGACCTGGCCCGCATGGGCAGCTTCGAATGGTGGCGCGAGGCGGCCGCCAGCTTCGCCATCTCGGCCGAGGGCCTGCGCGTCTTCGGCCGCGGGCCGCAGGACCGGCTGGACTTCATCGGCGTCATGCGCATGGTGCCGTCCGACGACCGCCATGTCTTCCTGCGCCTGCTGCGGGACGTCATCGCCCACACCTCCGTCCTCGTCACCGACCTGCCGCTGACCCTGCCCGACGGCCGCCAGCGCGTCGTCCACATCGAGGCCGAGCCCGAGTTCAACGAGCAAGGCGGCGTCAGCGGCTACACCGGCATCCTGCAGGACGTGACCGACCGCCGCCAGGCCGAGGACCGCATCCGCCAGCTCGCGCACTTCGACGCGCTGACCGGCCTACCCAACCGCCGCCAGCTCATTTATCGCGTCGAGCGCGCCATCGAAAGCGCACGCCGCGGCGGCCACGAGGTCGGCCTGCTGCTGATCGACCTGGACCGCTTCAAGGTCATCAACGACACCCTGGGCCACGCGGCCGGCGACGAGCTGCTCATCGAGGTGGGCCGCCGTCTGCGCGGCTGCGTGCGCCATTCCGACCAGATCCTCGAAGGCGTGCTCGACGGCCTGGGCAACCGCAGCCACCGCGGGCTGGAGGCCGTGGGCCGACTGGGCGGCGACGAGTTCGTGGCCCTCCTGCCCGAGGTGGCCGACGAGCGCGATGCCGAGCGCGTCGCCCAGCGCGTGCTGGACGCCCTGCGCGAGCCCATCTTCGTCGGCGGCCAGGAATGCTTCGTCACGGCCAGCGTCGGCATCGCGCTGTACCCGCGCGATGGCCAGACCATGGCCGACCTGCTGCGCAATTCCGACGTGGCCATGTACGCCGTCAAGAGCCAGGGCCGCAACGCCTCGGCCGTCTACTCCCCACAGCTGGCCGGCCACGGCAAGCAGAAGCTGGAGCTGGAGTCCGCCCTGCACAAGGCGCTGGAGCGCAACGAGATCGTGCTGCACTACCAGCCCAAGATCGACGTGCGCGCCGCCCGCATGGTGGGCGCCGAGGCGCTGATGCGCTGGCAGCGCGGCAACGTGCTGGTGCCGCCGGCCGACTTCATCCCGCTGGCCGAGGAAACCGGCCTCATCGTGCCGCTGTCCGAATGGGCGCTGAAGGAAGCCGCCCGCCAGGCCAAGCTGTGGCAGCTGCAGTTCGGCTTCAGCGACTCCATCGCCGTCAACCTGCCCAGCCGGCTGTTCGAGCGCACCGATCTCGTCGAGCACATCCACCAGTGCGTCAGCGCCTACGGCGTGCCGCACCGGTCCATCCAGCTCGAGATCACCGAGAACAACCTGATGAAGGACCTGCAGAACGTCATCCCGTCGCTGCATCGTCTGAACGAGGTGGGCGTCGAGATCTCCATCGACGACTTCGGCACGGGCTATTCGTCGCTGGCCTATCTGACGACGCTGCCGATCTCGGAGGTCAAGATCGACCGCACCTTCGTGCGCGACCTGGGCATCGCGCCGCAGAGCTCCGCCGTCGTCACGGCCATCATCGCGCTGGCGCGGGCCCTGGGCCTGCGCGTCATCGCCGAGGGCGTGGAGACTCTGCGCCAGATGGAAGTGCTGCACCGCCTGGGCTGCTCGCTGATGCAGGGCTTCCTGTTCAGCAAGCCGCTGCCGCCCGACGAGCTGGAGCGCTGGATCGCCCAGACCGTGCTGCCGCGCAAGGCGCCCTGGATCACCCAGGCCGACAGCCACCTCGACGTGGCGAGCCGCGGCTAGGCTGGCCCCATGCGTTCGCAGCTCCCCCCTGCCCAGTTGGCCAAGGCTGCGCTGCAGCGCCTGGCGCAGGCCCGGCTGGAGCCCACGCCCGAGAACTACGCACGTGCCTACGCCATCGAAGCCGGTGGCGAGCCCGCCCAGTCGGCCAATGCCGGCCTGCCGGAGCGCGTGCAGCAGCTGGTCTCCAAGCTCATCAGCCTGGCACTGCCCAGCGGCAGCACGCGGCAGGAGCTGCAGACCTCGCTGCGCGAGCAGCGCCTGGACGAGCTGCAACGCCAGGTCGACAAACTGCTGGACGTGGCCGGCCCCGCCGCGCAGGCCGAGGCGCTGGCCCAAGCCGTCGAACGCCTCGTGCGCGGCCTGGAGCGCGGTGGCAGGCACTGGACGGTGGCGCGCAAGAAGGACGGCATCTTCCGCGCGCTGGAGCTGAGCCGCAGCGACAGCGGCAAGCTCATCAAGCGCCTCACCCAGCTCATCGCGAGCTGGGACAAGGATGGTGGCGGCGGCGAGATCGAGACCGACGAGGACGGCGGCACGCCCAGCCAGCTGTTTGCCGACAGCGCCTTTGTCGACACCTCCGGTTTTGCCGACACGGGTTTCCGCGACAGCAGCGGCTTCGGCGAGATCAGCCGCACCGGCCGGCGCGACAACACGCCGCCCGTGGACAACAGTCCCCACTGGCTCAGTCTCAGCGGCGAGCTGAACGGCACCGTGCGCCATGCGCTGCGCTCACCCGAGGCCGAGGCGACGCCTGCGGATGCGCTCATGCGCGAGCTGGACGCCGCCCAGGCCGAGCTCAAGGCCCAGGGCGCCAGCCCCGAGCGCGCCACCCAGATGGCCGCTCTATGCCTGCGCGCGCGGCATCTGCTGGACCATCGCCGCCACCTCTTCGACGAACTCGGCGGCCTGTGCCGCGAGCTGTCCGCCAGCCTCGTCGACCTCGCCGAGGACGATTCCTGGGCCCGCGGCCAGGCCGAGGCCATGAACAACACCCTGGCCCAGGGCCTGTCGGGCCGCGGCGTGCGCACCGTCTCCGAGCTGCTCAACGGCACGCGCGAGCGCCAGCGCACCTTGCGCGAGGAACGCTCCAAGGCGCGCGATGCGCTCAAGGGCCTGATCCAGCGCATGCTGTCCGAGCTCGGCGAACTGGGCCAGCACACCGACCGCTTCCAGAGCAGCGTGGGCCGCTATGCCGAGGCCATCGAGCACGCCGACTCGTTGGAAAGCCTGGCCGGCACCGTGCGCGAGATGGTGGAGGAAAGCCGCAGCGTGCAGGGCCTCGTCGCCCAGACCCAGGCTCGCCTGACGCTGGAACACGACCGTGCTGCCGCCCTCACCCAACGCGTCGACGAGCTCGAGGGCGAGCTGCGCCGCCTGTCCAACGAGGTCCACACCGACCAGCTCACCCAGGTGGCCAACCGCCGCGGTCTCATCCAGGCCTTCGGCATCGAGCAGGCCAAGGCCGAGCGAGAGTCCACGCGCGTCGCGCTGGCCCTTCTCGACATCGACAACTTCAAGAAGCTCAACGACAGCCTGGGCCACCACGCCGGCGACATCGCGCTGAAGTCGCTCGCCGAGCGCACCCAGGCCTCGCTGCGCCCCGGCGACATGGTGGCGCGCTACGGCGGCGAGGAGTTCGTGCTGATGCTGCCCAACACGCCGCTGGACGAGGCCCAGCAGGTACTGGTGCGCCTGCAGCGCTCGCTGTCGAGCGCGCTGTTCAACCACGAAGGCAAGGACGTCTTCGTGACCTTCTCGGCCGGCGTGACGCTCTACCGCCCCGGCGAGACGCTGGAGGCGGCGCTGGACCGCGCCGATGTGGCCCTGTACGAAGCCAAGCACACGGGCAAGAACAGGGCTTGCATCGCCGAGTAAGGCGGAGCACCTCGCAAGTTGCGGTCAAGCAACCGCAGATCCAGCGGCCGGGCCTGTACGACCAGCCTTCTACTGAGTTTCCCGGAGTCGAGAAGCTTTACAGCTTTTCCTCATCAACCTAACTGAAGCGTCCAGCTGCAGTTGGCTGTATTGCGGCTCTCCCATGAACGTACCGCTTGGTGCCAACAATTACCGGCTGCGGGCACGGCTCGTGCTGAGGTGAGTTGTGCCGCGAAGACACGACGAAGCGAAAAGACTCGTTGGCCCGCGGCCTTCATCGTTTTCATCTGATTGAGGGACCAGAGATGTACACCAACACGTGGGGCCGACCGCTGCGCCATCTGAAACTTTTGTCCTGTGCCGCCGCCGCGGCACTGACCGCCACGGCCAGCCATGCCGGCTTGATCCACACCGAAGGGGCGGACGCAGGCCAGCTTCTCGCGTCGGCTCAGACGGTGCCCGGCGCAGGTTCCGTCGATGCCATCCGTGGCAGCACGGGCAGCAGCGACCTGGCCGACCTGTTCTCGATCCAACTGACTGCAGGGATCGACTTCTCCGCGTCGACCACGGATTCCGGCATCGCCTGGAACAACTTCGACACCGTGCTCTATCTCTTCGACGCCGCAGGCGTTCAGGTCGCCTTCAATGACGACAGCAGCATCACCGGCGGCCCGCAATCGCTGCTGAGCTACTCGCCTGCCCAGTCCGGCCTCTACTTCCTGGCCATCACCGGCGCCAGCTACGTTCCCACCTTTTCCGGCGGATCCCTGTCGGGATGGGCCAGCCTGACCAATGAATACGGCGACTACGAAATCCAGCTGCAAGGAGCGCTTGCCGTCGCCCCCGGCAACAACCGGATTCCCGAACCCGCCAGCCTGCTACTCGCCGGCCTTGGCCTGGCAGCCGCCGGGGCGGCACGTCGTCGCGTCGGCCGCTGACGCGCCAGGTCTTCCCGGCGTCCGGCCAGCCCGGACGGAGTCGCGCCATCGGCCGACATTGAAACCTTGATTGAGGTCTATCCATGAAACAACACAACCGCCTTCGCCTGCTGGTCAGCCTGTTGGCTCTCGGCGCCGCAAGCGCCAGCCAGGCCCAACACCACAAGCTCGACAGCCGCCTGTCCGATTTCGTCGACGGCATGAAACGCGCCAACACGCGTGGCGTCCTGAAAACGCCTTCGTCCAGTCTCGATGCGCCCAGCGCCCTGATCGATCCCATGATGGACAGTGCCGGCCGTGTGCTGGTGGACATCTATCTCGATGGCAACCTCAGCCTCGATCAGTTCAAGGCGCTGCTGGTCAGCGTCGGCAGCAACATCACGGGCGTCAACCCAAGCTTCCGCCACGGTGCCATTTCGGCCTTTGTACCGGCCACGGCGATCGGCTCTGTCGCCGGCTGGAACGGCCTGCATCTGATGAAGATGACAGCCCGCCCGCAGCGCAATGTCGGTGTCGTCACATCGCAGGGCGCCAAGGTCATGCGCGCCGACCAGGCCAACGTCAACGGCTTTCTCGGCACAGGCATCACCGTGGGCGTGCTGTCGGACTCTTATGACAGTTCGCCGACCTCCTTCACCACCATCCGTGCCGTCAACGACATCGCCTCGGGCGACCTGAAGACTCCCAAGTTCGTCCTCGATCTGGGGCCGGACCCAAGCAACGCCGATGAAGGCCGGGCGATGATGCAGATCGTTCAGGATGTGGCGCCGGCCGCCGACCTGTGCTTCGCGACGGCATTTGCGGGTGAAGCCGCCTTCGCGGACAACATCCGCACGCTGCGCACGCACGCGGCCTGCAGGGCCGACGTGATCGTCGACGACGTCTTCTACTACGACGAGCCCTTTTTCTCCGACGGGCAGGTGGCACAGGCCGTCAACGACGTGGCCACCAGCACCACGCTGGCGGGCAAGCAGGTCGCCTACTTCTCCTCGGCCGGCAACCAGGGCTCCGCGGGCGGCGGCGGCTCCGTCGACGTGTCCAACGCCAACTTCTCCACCGCGCCGACGAATCTCGGCAACATCAACCTGGCAACGACCAGCACCTGCACCAGCTCGCCCGCCACAGGCAGTACCAAGGCCAACACGGCCGGTGGTTTCCTGGACTTCGGCGGCGGCAACTTCGCGCTGTCCGTCACGTACAACGGCGCAGGATCGACGATGGTCATGCAGTGGGACGATCTGTTCTACCAGGGCAAGGTCACCACCGACCTGAACTGGTACATGTTCAATGCGGCCGGCAACTGTGTCTTCGCTTTCGCAACCAACAACATCAGTGCTGACTACGGAGCGGAAATCATCGGCCTGTCGGGCGGTCCGTCCGGCACCTACCGAATCATGGTGGCGCGCACCAGCGCGGGCACCAAGCAAGCCACGCGTGTGCGGATGCTCAATCTGGACGGCTGGGGCGGCACGCCGTTCCAAACCCGATCCAGCCCCACGACCTTCGGTCACAACGCCGCATCGGGCGCCAACAGCGTGGCGGCCTACCGCTATACCTTCCCGGCCACGCAACAGGTGCCCTTCATCCCGGCCTTCGAATCCTTCAGCAGCCCGGGTCCGGTGACCATCGCCTTCGATGCGGCCGGCAACCGCCTGACCGTGCCCGAAACGCGCAAGAAGCCCGACTTCGCCGCGCCGGACGGTGGCAACACGACGTTCTTCTACGCGAACTCGGACTACGAAGGCGACGGCTACAACAACTTCTTCGGCACCAGCGCGGCGGCGCCCCATGCGGCAGGCGTCGCGGCCCTGATGCTGCAGAAGGCCGGCGGCCCCGCCTCGCTGACACCCAAGCAGATCAAGTCCATCCTGCAGGGCACACCGGCGGCACGGGTCATTCCCTTCTCTGCAGGCGGTGCTGTCAGGGGCTGGAGCGTCTATGACGGCTTCGGCCTCATCGATGCGATCAACGCGCTGAACAAGCTGCCCTGAGCACGCGATCACAAAGCCCGAGCCACCGCCCACCGGCGGTGGCTTTTTCTTGCGGGCGCGAGATCAGAAGTTGAACGCCATGCGCAGGCCGCCCCAGTGCTTGCCGGCAACCATGATGGGTGCGGTCACCTCTTTCAGCACGACGAATCGGCCGCCGCCCATGTCGCGGCGGTAGGTCTGCAGCAGGAAGGGCCGCGTGTTGCGCGCCGAAGCCAGGCCGGTGCGGTCGTTGAAGATGCGGCGGTAACGGCTGTTGGCCGTGTTCCAGACCGTGTCGCCCGCACGCTGCGGCTGGCAGTACTTGCGGTTGTGCGTCGCGATGTAGCCGTTGCGGTCAGCGGCGATGCAGAAGACGATCTTGTCGCTGAAGGACAGCATCTTTTCCTGCACCGCGGGGAACAGCCGGTCGGTCAGCTGGCAGAAGCGCGTCGTGTGCTGCTGGGGCGAGGTGCCCTCGATGGCGCGGTAGTTCTGGTCGAACAGGTCAGTCTGCGAGATCTGGCCATCGCGCACGGCCCCTTCCAGCAGTTCGCCGATCTCGGCCGCGGCCTGCTGGGCGGCGCGGATGAAGGGCATGTCGTCGACCTCGACGCCGCTTTCGGCGATCTGCTCGACCAGGTCCTCCGACATGCGCAGGAAACGGTCGCTGCCGTCGAAGGCGACCTTGAGGCCATGCGAGGCCTGCGACACCTCGCGCTCCAGTTCGTGGGCGCGCTCGTTGAGCAGGCTCATCTGCTGGCCGCTCTCGGCAGCCGAGGTGGAAATGCGCTGCACGTCCTCCTCGACCTCGTGGAAGGCGGCATGGATCTGGCTGGGCTTGGACGGGTTCTCGGTCAGCTCGGCGCTGAAGCGGTCGATGCGCTCCTGCAGGCTGGCGATGGCGCTGACGATGGCCTTGGACGAAGACTCGACCTGACCGGCCAGGGCCTTGACGGCCTCGGCCACGACGGCGAAGCCGCGGCCGGCATCGCCGGCATGCTTGGCCTCGACCGCGGCATTGAAGGCCACCAGCCGCGTCTGCAGGGAAATCTTGGTGATCTCGGCCGCCGCATCGGACACCTGGGCCAGCGTGGCCGCCATGCCGGTGACCTCGCCGCCGACGACACCAAGCGCGCCGCGGGCACGTTGCACGGCCGACGCACTCTGGGCCGTTGCCGCCGCGATGGCCGCCTGCGCCTGCCCGATCTGGTTGAGCTGCTGGGCCAGCGCCTGCATGGCCTGGCTCTGCATCTGCACGATGCGCTGGGTGTCCTCCAGTGCGCCGCGCACTTCGGCGGCATCCTTGCCCACCGTGGAGATGGAACGGGCCAGCCGCTTGATGACGTTCAACGCCGCGCTGTCGTCGCGCCGGCTGGGCGCTTCCGAAGCGACCGCGGAGGATGAACCTCCGGCCCTGGGCCATCTGAGCATGCGTTTGTCCCCGCGTATGGATCGGGGCTCGGCGAGAAGTGGCCCCGTTATCTACCAGTCACGCAGCTTAACGCGCAACCTTGCAATGGACTGACTGTGCAGCTGGCACACACGCGACTCCGTGACCTTGAGCACGGCCGCGATCTCCTTGAGGTTCATGTCGTGCTCGTAGTACATGCTCATCACGAACTGCTCGCGTTCGGGCAGGTTCTTGATGGCGGCCACCAGCGCCTCGCGCATGCGGTGGTCCTGCAGCCGGGCCATGGGGTTGCCGGACTCGTCGGCCACATGGCGGTCGAGGTAGTCCTCGTCGCCGTCGTCGCCCGACATGTCTTCCAGATAAACCAGCTGGGTGCCGCGCACCTTGCCCAGCAGCTCCTGGTATTCGGCCAGCGGCAGGCCCATCTCGGCGGCGATCTCGTCCTCGCGCGGCGCGCGGCCGAGGCGCTGCTCGACCTTGTGCACGGCGACTTCGATCTCGCGCTGCTGGCGACGCGTGCCGCGGCTCATCCAGTCGCCACCGCGCAGCTCGTCGAGCATGGCGCCGCGGATGCGCTGGGTCGCAAAGGTCTCGAACTGCACGCCCTGCTCGGCATCGAAGCGCGACAGCGCGTCGGTCAGCCCGATCAGGCCGACCTGGATCAGGTCATCCACCTCCACATTGGCCGGCAGCTTGGCGATCATCTGGTGCGCCAGGCGTCGGACCAGCGGGCTGTACTGCTTGATCAGCGTGCTGTTGTCGAGGCGGCCTTTGGGCGTGTACATCGTGAACTCCGGCAGTTCAGTGCGCTGAGATGAAAGGAGCCGACACCGCGCGCGCCGGGCGCAGCGGGATCGCGTCGGAGGCGGCATCGACGGCCGCTCCCGGAGGGGCCGCGAGCAGCAGCTCGCGGGCAAGATGGCGCAGCTCGGGCGTGAGCGGCGCATGCTGGGAGGCGCGAGGGTCCAGACAGGCCCAGTCGCGCAGCACCGCGCCGAGGAAGCCGTCGGCGCAGGAGTGAAGCTGTTGCGCGATGCGGGAGGCCACGCGCAACTGGGGGTGGCAGGCCATCAGCAGACTGTAGACCATCAGCCCGGCGCGTTGTGTGAGCCATTTCATGCCGGCGTAGGCTTCCGTCACGCTGGCGGGATCGGTGTCGGCCAGCAGCAGCGGACGCACCTCGCGCAGCGCGACGATGCGGGCCAGTTCGGCCGCGCTCGCGTGCAGCAGGATGACGTCGGCCTCGGGTGCCGCCTCGGCCACGGCCTCCAGGAAGGAGGCCGCAGAACCGTTGGCATTGATGTAGCGCATCGGCAGGCCGCGCGCCGCCAGGTAGCTCACCTTGGGCGACAGGCGCTCGATGCAGTTGGACAGGTCCACCTGCGCCAGCTCCGAGGGCTGCGGCGAATGCACGCCAGCATCGACCACCAGGGTGCGCAGGTTCAGTTCGGCAAAGGCGGTGCACAGGCCTTCCAGCAGCACGCCGGCGCCCATGACGCGCGGGTTGCTGACGACGGGCACGAAGCGCTGCTTGGAGGCGGCGAAGAGGCGGCGAAGGCCGTGGGCTTGATCCTGGGGCATGGGGCCTCGCGTCATGTCAGTGCACGGCCCTCGACAGACCCTCCGCCAGCGGCGCGCCGGCAAAGATGAGGTTCACGTCGGTGTTGTCCATGCGCCAGGCGCCGGCCGCGGGGCTCTTCAGCGCGCGCTGCACCAGGGCCGCACTGGGCAGGCGGTGCCAGTCTTCCGGCACGCGCTGGCCGTTGGCCACGCCCAGCACCTTGAGCTTGTGGCGGATCAACGTGTCCAGCGCCGGAGCGAGCTTGACCGCCTCGTCGATCTTGCTGAGCACGACGCCCTCGCAGGCGGCGCCCTTCCAGGCCGAGACGACGTCCTCGATGGTCTCGCCCTGCTGGGCCGCATTGATGACCAGCAGCTTCTTGATGCTGGGGTGGGCCAGCATCTCCAGCAGCTCCTGCGTGCGGCTGTCGCGCTGGGCCATGCCAGCGGTGTCGATGAGCACCAGCTTCTTGCTGGCAAGCAGATCCAGCAGATCGTCCAGCGAGGCGCGGTCATGCGCCGTGTGCACCGGCACACCGAGGATGCGGCCGTAGGCGCGCAGCTGCTCGTGGGCGCCGATGCGGTAGGCATCCAGCGTGATGAGGCCGAGCTGGCTCGCGCCGAACTTGGTGGCGAAGTGGGCGGCGAGCTTGGCGGTCGTCGTCGTCTTGCCGACGCCGGTGGAGCCGATCAGCGCGAACACGCCACCGCGGTCCTCGATGGCCGGGGCGGCCTCGTCGGTCTGCAGGTTGCGCGACAACACGTGGGCGGCCCAGGCGGTCTCGTCGGCGGGATCATGAGGCGAGCCGGCCTTGAAGTCGGACGGGCAGCTCTCGGCCAGCTTGCGCACCAGCGCCGGGCTGAAGCCCAGCTCCAGCAGCTTCTGCGTCAGGCGCGCCTGCACGGGCTGGCGCTGCAGCTTCTCCATGAAGGCCAGCGAGGAGAAGCGCTCCTCGATGAGGCCGCGCATCTGGCGCAGCTCGTCGGCCATGTCCATCTGGTTGCGCTGGCTTTGCGACGGCTGGCCGGGCAGTGGCAGCGGCTCGCCGCCGACGTCGCTGAGCTGCGGCACGGCGCGCTGGGCGCTGGCGGTGGGGATGCGGATCTCGTCGCGCAGCACCGGCGGCACGGGGCGGGCCTGGGGCACGGTCGGCGGTGGCGCGGCGCGGCGCGGGGCCAGCGCGGCCATAGCCTCGGCGGCTCGGCGCTCGCGCTGCGCGCGGGCGGCGTCGATGGACACTGCGGCCGGCTGCGTCGGCGGCGGTGCGACCTGCATGACGGGGTCGGGCTGGCCGGCCATCTCGGCCTGGCGGCGGCGCAGCACACGCTCGCGGACGTAGTCCTGGAAAGACAGCGTGCTCATGGCCAGCTGCTGCACATCGCCCTGCACCTCGGGCGCGCCGAAGCTGGGTTCCTGGCGCAGCGTGCGTTCGGAAAAGCTGGGGCGTGCAGGCGGCTGCTGGGGCACCGTGGGCGCTGGAGCCAGCTGCGCGCGGGCAGCCGTGCGCGGCGCGGTGGCCGCGATCTGCTCGATCTGGCCCATGCCTTCGGGTGCCATGGCCAGCACCTCCACGCCTTCGGGCACGTTCTTGTTGGACAGCACCACTGCGTCGGGGCCAAAGGCTTGCTTGACGAGAGCGAGCGCCTCGCGTGATGTGCGGGCGGTGAACTTACGGACGTTCATGCTGTGCCTCCGATGATGGAGCCGATGCGGATGGTGTGGGTCTCAGGAATCTCGCTGTGGCCGAGAACCTTCAGACGGGGCGCCGCGCGCTTGAGCAGGCGGGCCATGGGCGAGCGGATCAGGTCGGGCACCAGCAGCGTGGCGGGCACGCCGCGGTCTTCCTGCTTCTGGGCGGTCTCGGCGGCGCTGCGGGCCAGCGTGTCGGCCACGCCGGGGTCCAGCGCGGCGCCGTGCGGCGAATTCAGGGCCTGCGTGACCAGCCGCTCCAGCTCGGGCTCCAGCGCGATGACGTCGAGCTCCTTGGTGCTGCCATAGATCTGCTGCACGATGGCCGGCGCGATGTGGGTGCGGATGCGGCGGGCCAGCTCCTGCGGGTCGGTCACCGTGGGCGCGTTCTCGGCCAGGCACTCGACGATGGAGCGCATGTCGCGCACGTGCACGCCCTCCTCCAGCAGCAGCTGGAGCACGCGTTGCAGGGTGGCGATGCTGACCATCTTGGGAATCACGTCTTCGATCAATTGCGGCGCCTGCTTGGTGAGGTGTTCCACCAGCGATTGCGTCTCCACGCGGCCCAGGAGCTTGGCCGCGTGCACTTGCATCAAGTGTGAAAGGTGGGTGGCCACGACGGTCGAGCAATCAACCACCGTAAACCCGCTCATTTGGGCCATCTCCTTCTGCCGCTCCTCGATCCACACGGCCGGCAGGCCGAAGGCGGGGTCGGTGGTTTGGGTGCCCAGCAGCTTCTGCGTGGCATGGCCGGGGTTGATGGCCAGCCACATGCCGGGGAAGGCCTCGGCCTCGCCCACCACCGCGCCGCGCAGCGAAATGCGGTACTGGCTGGGACGCAGCTCCAGGTTGTCGCGGATGTGGACCGGCGGCGGCAGGAAGCCGACCTCCTGCGCGAACTTGCGGCGCACGCCCTTGATGCGACTGAGCAAGTCGCCTTCCTTGCTCTTGTCCACCAGCGTGATGAGCCGGTAACCGACTTCCAGGCCCAGCGTGTCCACCGGCACCAGGTCTTCCCAGCTGGCCTCGCCAGCGCCTTCGCTGCTGGGCATGATGGGCTTGACGGCCTTGGCGGCCTCCGCGGCCTGCTCCTTGCTGCGCAGCCAGTAGGCCAGATAGCCCAGGCCCGAGGCGATCAGCAGGAAGACGACGTGAGGCATGCCCGGGATCAGACCCAGCGCGCCGATGACGCCGGCCGTGATGGCGATGCTCTTGGCCGAGCCGAAAACCTGCTTGCCGATCTGGCTGCCGATGTCCTTGTCCGTGCCCACGCGCGACACCACCATGGCGGCCGCGACCGAGATCAGCAGCGCCGGCACCTGGGCCACCAGCGCGTCGCCCACCGCCAGCAGGATGTAGCTGTTGGCGGCCTGGGAGGCGCTCAAGGAGTGCTGGGCGATGCCGATGATGAAGCCGCCGACGATGTTGATGGCCAGGATCAGCATGCCGGCCACGGCGTCGCCGCGCACGAACTTGCTGGCACCGTCCATGGAGCCGAAGAAGTCGGCCTCGTCGGACAGCTCGGCGCGGCGGCGCTTGGCCTCGGCCTCGTTGATGAGCCCGGCGTTCAGGTCGGCATCCACCGCCATCTGCTTGCCGGGCATCGCGTCCAGCGTGAAGCGGGCACCGACCTCGGCGATGCGCTCGGCACCCTTGGTCACCACGATGAAGTTGATGACGACGAGGATGGCGAAGACGATCAGGCCGACCGCGAAGTTGCCGCCGATCAGGAAGTGGCCGAAGGCCTCGATGACCTTGCCGGCTGCCCCTGTGCCGGTATGGCCCTCCAGAAGCACGACCCGGGTGGACGCAACGTTCAGCGACAGCCGCATCAGCGTGGTCAGCAGCAGCACGCTCGGGAAGGCCGCAAAGTCCAGCGGCCGCACCATGTGGGCCGCCACCATCATCACCATCACCGCCATCGCGATGTTGAAGGTGAACAGCAGGTCCAGCACGAAGGGCGGCAGCGGCAGCACCATCATGGACAGCACCAGCAGCACGGCGATCGGTGCGCCGAGCGCGGCGATGATGCCGGCGCGCGGGCCGAGCAGGGATTGCAGCTTCTGGATCAGCGGGTTCATTCGGCGAAGTCTTCGTCAGGCTCGGGCGCCCAGCCCGGCTTGTTGTGCGGATCGAGCTCGGGCGGCACGTGAGGCTTGGGCATGTCGGGGCGGGCCGCGTTGCGCGAGGCCATGGCGGCGCGCAGCTGGTAGACGTAGGCCAGCACCTGGGCCACGGCGCCGAACAGGGCGGCAGGGATCTCGTGGTCCACCTTGGCGTGGGCGTACAGGGCGCGTGCCAGCACCGGCTGCTGCAGCACCGGCACCTTGCTCTCCCTGGCCAGGTCGCGGATCTTCATGGCCAGCAGGTCGGCGCCCTTGGCGACGACCTTGGGCGCAGCCATGCGGCCTTCCTCGTACTTCAGCGCGACGGCGTAGTGGGTCGGATTCATGACGACGAGGTCGGCCTTGGGCACGGCGGCCAGCATGCGGCGCTTGGCCATCTCGCGCATGCGGGCACGGACCTTGGCCTTGATCTCGAGGTTGCCCTCGACCTCCTTGAGTTCCTGCTTGGCCTCCTCCCGGCTCATGCGCATGCGGCGCAACCAGAGCTGGCGCTGCAGCGGCAGGTCGATGGCGGCGAACACCGCCAGCGCCAGGGCCAGCAGGGCGAGGCCGCCCATCAGCTGCTGGCCCGCATAAGCCAGGGCCGACGGCAGCGGCACGGACATGATGCCGACGTAGGCGGCCAGGCGGTCCTTCAGCACCATGGCGCCGATGATGCCCAGCACCAGAGCCAGCAGCACGGCCTTCAGCGCCGTGCCGAAGCCCTGGCCCGTGAACAGGCGGCCCAGGCCGGCAATGGGATTGAGGTGGCTGAACTTGGGCGCCAGCGGCTTCATCGTCCAGTTCCAGCCGCCGCCGGCCAGGTGGCTGGCGATGGCGACGGCCATCAGCAGGGCAGCGACCGGGCCCATGACCGCGCCGAAGGCCAGCGTCATCTCGGCGAGGCGCTCGCCCATGAAGCCCGGCCTGGCCAGCAGGCTCGCATCGAAGTGCAGGCCCGTGGCGAGCATCAGGCGAAGCCTCTCGACGATCTGCGACCCGCCCACGGACAGCACGGCACCGCCGGCCACCATCATCGCGAAATGCGGCAGGTCGCGGGAACGCGGCAGCTGGCCTTCGGCCCGGGATCTTTCGATCTTCTTGGGCGAGGCGGGTAAGTTGCGATCCTGTGCGTCGTGGTCGGCCATGGCGGTTCTTCAGCGCTGGACCGGATTGTTCGAGGGGCCTTGCAGAACTTGAGCGAGAAAAGCGGGGTGGATGCCCGGCTATTCCCAAGCCCCGTCGCGCTGCGGGCGCCAGGGTGTGCAGGATTGCCGTTTCCGCCATCGCCCGTGGGGCGCCGCTGACGCTAATCTCTGCCCATGCCTCGCCTCGCCAGCCTCGCCCGCCTGCTCGCCCTGACGGCCGCAGCGTCCTGCGCCGACGCCGCTCTGGCCCAGGCACCGCTGACCGTCGAGTACCGCGACAAGCCTCCCTACAGCTACACGATGGAAGGCAAGCCGGCCGGCTTTCTGATGGAGCGCACCGCCCGGCTGCTCAAGCGCGCCGGCTTCGACCCGCGCTACGCCGAGGTGCCAATCCGGCGCACGCTGCAGCATCTGCAGGCCAACCAGACCGCGCTGTGCACGCCGGGCCTGTACAAGAACGCCGAGCGCGAGGAGTTCGCGCGCTTCTCACTGCCCATCCACCGCGACCGACCGCATGTCGTGCTGGCCCATGCCGACGTCGTCGCGCGCATCCGTTCAATTCCGCGCATCGCCCAGCTGTTCACGGATGCCTCGCTGCAGCCGGGGCTGCTGGATGGCGTGTCCTACGGCCAGCGCCTGGACCAGCTGCTGGCCGGCGCGGCCAAGCCGCCCGTGCGCGCGCAGCTGGCTCCGCTGCAGCTGGCCCGCATGGTGGGTGTGCGCCGTGTGGACTACATGCTAATCGACGAAGAGGATCTGAACTGGCTGCGCAAGGATCCCGATTTCACCCCGCTGCCGCTGGTGCGCATCGAATTCGCCGACATGCCGCGCGGCGAGCTGCGCTATCTGGCCTGCTCCCTGCAGGTCGCGCCCCAGGCGCTGGACAAGATCAACCAGGCCATCCGCGAGTTGCTGCCCGAGGTGCAGGCCGACTGAGGCCTGCTCATCACCGCCGGCCGGAAAGAAAAGCCCGCCGGACGGGCGGGCTTGATGCGGGGCGCCGAGGGCCTCAGAAACCGAGGCTGGCCAGCAGGTCGTCGACCTCGCCCTGGTTGGTGACGACATCGGTGCGGCCTTCGGGGTTCACCACCGGGCCCTGCAGGATGTTGGGATCGACCTTCTCGCGCTGCTCGGGCGGCACGACCTGCACCAGCAGCTTGACGAGGCTGTCTTCCAGGTCGTTGGCCAGGTTCACGACCTTGGCAACGACCTGGCCGGTCAGGTCGTGGAAATCCTGGGCCAGCATGATGTCGGTCAGGTGGTTGTCGATGCTCGCCGTGCGGTTCTCGACATCCTTGACGAAGTTCAGCACGGCGCCGCTGGCCACGGCGCGCACCGGATCGGCCACGATGGCGGCGGCCATGTCACGGGTGGCCTGGCTGATGCCGGCGTGCTCGGCCTTGGCCTGGTCGACGGAATTCAGCACTTTCTCGGCGGCGGCGGCCGTCTTGGTGGCGATGTAGCTCAGGCGGCTGCGCGCGTCGGGCAGGCCATCGGTGGCCACCTGCAACTTGGGCATGACGCCCAGACGCTGCATGGTGTCATGCAGGGTGCGGGTGATGGTGCCGAGCTGCTGGAAGACCTCGGGCGAAACGAGCAGCGGCTCTTGAGCCTTGCCCAGTTGATCCAACTGTTCCATCGACATGGCGGATCCTCCCGAGCTCAGGCCGCGGCGGCCAGCTTCTGCATGATCTTCTGGACTTTTTCTTCCAGCGTCGCCTTCGTGAAGGGCTTGACGATGTAGCCTGCGGCGCCCGACTGGGCGGCCAGCACGATGTCTTCCTTGCGGGCTTCGGCGGTGACCATCAACACGGGCAGGTGCTTGAGGTTCGGATCTTCCTTGATGGCCTTGAGCAGCTCGAAGCCCGTCATGTTGGGCATGTTGATGTCGCTGACGACGAAGTCGAACTTGGCGCCCTTGAGCATGTTCAGCGCCTCGACGCCGTCCTCGGCTTCTTCGCAGTTGTTGTAGCCGATCTCCTTCAACAGGCCGCGCACGATGCGGCGCATGGTGGAGAAGTCGTCGACAACCAGGAATTTCATGTCAGCGCTCATGGCGATCCTCTCTCGGGAACTGGCGGGATTTCAGGGTCAGGCCGCAGTCTAGTTCTAGCGGACTGGCGTCGGCGATTGAGTTTGCGGCATTTTCCCGTTACCGGGCACTGACGTGAGCCCGCTCGGCGGCACGGGCGCAGCCCCGGCCGCCGCCTGTGGCGCATCCCCGCCTGCCGCCTCGTTCTCCGGCTCGTCGGGCAGGTTCTTCAGCACGGCGTCTTCAGCATCGCGGTTCATGACGATGATGCTGATGCGCCGGTTCAGCGCGCCGTTGGGATCCTTGGCATCCAGCAGCTTGCTCGCGGCCAGGCCCTGCACGCGCAGCATGCGCGCCTCCGACAGCCCACCGGCGACGAGCTCGCGGCGCGACGCATTCGCGCGGTCGGCCGACAGCTCCCAGTTGCTGTAGCCCTTGTCCCCGCCCGGGAAGGGCTGGGCGTCGGTGTGGCCCTCCACCGTCAGGCGATTGGGCACCTCGGTCAGCACGCTGCCCAACTCGCGCAGCAGTTCGCGCATGTAGGGCTTCACGACGGCGCTGCCGCTGTCGAACATGGGGCGGTTGCCCTCGTCGACGATCTGGATGCGCAGGCCTTCCTTGGTCATGTCCAGGCGGATCTGCCCGCCCAGCGCCGCGAGCTTGGGGTTCTCCGCCAGCACCTGCTCGACCTTGGTCTTGAGCTGCTCCAGCCGCGACCGCTCGGCCTTGCGCTGCTCTTCCTTCAAGGCTCGCAGCGTGTAGCTGGCCTTCTTGGCGGCGCTGTCGCCTTCCTTGACCTGGCCCGTCTCGCGCGTGAGGTCCTTGCCGCCGCCCCTGACGACGCTGGAAGAGTCGCCCGAGCCCGAGCCGCCCAGCATGGCCACCTTCAGCGGCGACTGGAAAAAGTCCGCGATGCCCTTCTTGTCGCCCTCCGTCGTGGAGCCCAGCAGCCACATCAGCAGGAAGAAGGCCATCATGGCCGTCACGAAGTCGGCATAGGCGATCTTCCACGCGCCGCCATGGGCCGCGTGGCCGCCCTTCTTCACCTTCTTGATGATGATGGGCTGGAGCTTCTTTGCGTCACCCGCCATGGATCGTCACTTCTTTTTGACGTGGCTTTCCAGCTCGGTGAAGCTGGGGCGGTCGCCGGAGAACAGCACCTTGCGGCCGAACTCGATGGCCACCTGGGGCGCATAGCCCTGCATGCTGGCCAGCAGCGTCGTCTTGATGCACTGGAATTCCTTGCCGGCGTCCTCGACCTTCTGCTCCAGCAGGCCCGCCAGCGGCTCGGCGAAGCCATAGGCCAGCAGGATGCCCAGGAAGGTGCCGACCAGCGCCGAGCCGATCATGCCGCCCAGCACCGCCGGCGGCTGGCCCACCGAGCCCATGGTGTTCACCACGCCCAGCACCGCGGCCACGATACCGAAGGCCGGCAGGCCGCCGGCCAGGCGCTGCAACGCGGCCACGGCGGCATGCTCTTCCTGGTGGTGGGTCTCGATCTCGCTGTCCATCAGCGACTCGATCTCGTGCGCGTTCAGGTTGCCCGACACCATCATGCGCAGGTAGTCGGTGATGAACTCGGTGACATGGTGGTCGTTGCCCACCGTGGCGTACTTCTGGAACAGCGGGCTGTTGTGCGGATCCTCGACATCCTTCTCGATGGACATCAGGCCCTCCTTGCGGGCCTTCTGCAGGATGTCGTACATCAGCGCCAGCAGCTCCATGTAGCGCGCCTTGCTGTACTTGCTGCCCTTGAAGCACAGGCCCAGGCCGGCCGCGGTCGCCTTGACGACCTTCATCTGGTTGTTGGCCAGGAAGGCGCCAATGGCGGCGCCGAAGATGGTGATCATCTCGAAGGGCAGGGCGTGAAGGATGACGCCGATGTTCCCGCCGTGGGCGATGAACACGCCGAAGATGCAGGCCATGGAGATGGCCCAGCCGATGATGACGAACATGCGCGGTCGAGTTGGGGGTGTTCAGGCCATATCGGCCCGGAGCCGGGGGGCTTGAGAAAGTATGCCGTGCCGAACCCGCCGTGAACGCATCAATTGGCGGGCTTTGACGCCACATTCCGCCCCGGGCGGTAAAGCCACACGAACTGGCCGTCGGGCAGTTGCCAGCTTGCCACCGGCGCCACATCGGGCACGGCGAAGTCCAGGCTGACGAGCCAGGCCTGCGGCGCCAGCTCGGCACAGGCCTTGGCCCAGACGCGGGGCATGGACTCGGGCCGCTGGAAGACATAGACCAGCGCAAACGGCGCCCAGTCGTCGGCCCAGAGATCTCCCCGGCGCACCCTGGCGTGGCGCACCCGCCAGCGCGCCAGCAAGGCCAGCGGCCGGCTCCACTCCACGCCTTCGACGAGGGCCCCGGGGTAGCTGCGCACCAGCTCAAGCAGGCCATCGCCCACGCCACAGCCTGCGTCCAGCACGCGGGCGCCGGGCGCCAGCGGCGCCAGGGCCGGCAGCTGATCCAGGGCGCCGCGCGGCGTGGGAAACAGCGGAGCCTCGGACCAGCTGCGACGCGGATACAGCCACCACAGCAGGGCCAGCGGCAGCAGCCACAGCAGGCCGGAGGCGCCGCCCTGCCAGCCCAGGGCCAGCACCGAGACCGGAAAGCCCAGGGCGACGATCAGGCGCCGCCAGCGCTCGCCATGCAGCCAGCCCAGGGCCGCGGCGAGGCCCGCCCCCAGCGCCAGCGCCGGCCCGGGCGACAGGCCCGCCCCAAGCGCGGCCGCATAAATGAACCAGGCCGCCAGCCAGCTCCACAGAGCCGGCAGCGGCCAACGGGTGATCCACATGGCGACAGTGTCGCCTGACCGGTCAGTGCATCTGGATCGAGCCCTGGGCGCGCCCCTTGCCGGCGCGTGCCGGCGGGTTGCACAGGCCGCAGACGAAGTGGCGGGCGATCTCGTGCGGGTGGGTGACGAACTGGCCGTTGCACTTGCAGCACTTGGTCAGCGTCAGCATGCCGTTGTCGACGAACTTGACGAGACGCCAGGCGCGGGTGACCGACAGCATGGCCTCCAGGCCCTGGGCGGCCGTCTGCTCCTGGTAGAGCTGATAGGCCTTGATGACGGTGTCGATCTCGTCCATCTCCGCGGCCTTGTTCAGGTACTCGTGAATGTTCAGGAACAGGCTGGCATGGATGTTGGGCTGCCAGGTCATGAACCAGTCGGTCGAGAAGGGCAGTTGGCCCTTGGACGGCGACTTGCCGCTCACCTCTTTATAGAGGCGCAGCAGGCGCTCGTAGGACAGGTCCGTTTCCGATTCCAGCACCTGCAGGCGGGCACCGAGATGGATCAGCTGAACGGCACGTTCGATCTGCTTGGCTTCGGTGAGGATGCTCTTGACGCGCATGGTGGACTCCGGAATCTGGACTGTTGGGCGAGGCTGGGGATCAGGCGTGCTCGTGGCGGCCGGCCATGAGGATGGAGGCGTGCAGGCGGCTGACGCTCTCGTTCGCACCCGGCTTGCTGTGGTTGGTCAGCAGGCCCCACACCAGGTCGTCGCTCATGCGGAAGGCGCACAGCAGCGTGTTGCCGGAGGCGATCTTCATGATCTGCGCCGGGCTCAGCGTGCCGATCAGCGTCGCCGTGTCCTCGCTGATGCCCAGGCGGTAAAGCGCCTGCTCGCGGTCGGCACGGATCAGGCTCTGGGCCAGCATCAGGTAGGACAGGTTGGCTTCACGGATTTCGGCGAGCATTTGGTCGGCGTTCATGGCGGCTTCCGTTTCAGAGTTGGGTGGGTGTTGCGGATCAGTGAAACGGATTGTGTTGACGGCCCTTCTCCGGCGATATCAGGCTGCGTCGGTGCGCGGCGTCACCCTGGCAAGAAGGGCTTGTCAGTCAAATTCCTACAGCCGCGTCAGGCCACAAAGCCGAGGCCCCGGGCAGCTTGCGCTGGCCGGGGCCTCGGGGTGTGAATTGCTTGGCGGATTCAGGCGTCGCGGCTGCGGCGCAGGCGCTCCAGCTCGATCATCGCGACGGGCACGAGTTCCGGCGCCTCGGCCTGCAGGCTGTCGCGGCCGACACCGGACTGCAGCTCGGTCAGCACACCGATGGCCCGGTCCACCTGGCCCTGGCCCGACAGCGCGAAGGCCAGCGTGTACAGGCTGGGGCCATGCAGGGAACAGGCCTGCAGCGCACGCTCGGCATAGCCGGCCGCGTGCTCCAGTTTGCCGGCCGCCAGCAGCAGGGCCGCCATGTCGGACAGCAGGTCGTGGCTCATGGGCTCGTCCTGCAGCGCGTCGTACAGCACGCCCAGACCGCCGCCGAGGTTGCCCTTGGAAGCCTCGGCAAAAGCCGCATTGCGGGCCCGCGCCAGCAGCATGGCCGGATCGTTGGCCGACACCGTGACGGGACGATGGGCGTTCTTGGTTCGGGCAGTCGTGGACTGTGCACGCATGGCGGGGACTCCAATCCGGCACAAGGGTTCGGCCGGGATGGCTTGCACTTTAGGCAGCACCCCCGCCATCAATCCGCAGAAAAGGCAGGTCGCAGCGCCGTTACTCAACGGCTGTCCGGCCGGCCGCCTGCCGAAAACCCGGGGGAGCCCGCCACACCACCTCGGCGGTCTCGCGCTTCCCGGGGAGATCGCTTCCACGACCGACCCGACCGCTTGAATACAAGGAGTCCCGACCCCGACGCTCGACCTTCAGCCCCGGCGCCCTGCCCTCCCGCAGCCCGGATCGACCACCCAGCCCTTCCCGATGCACTTCCTGGCTGCGTGAACCGATCCGACAAACAAGGACCTGGCAGCGGCTCTGTTCAATAGATCACACCCCTTGACAAAAGCAGCTCAAGAAACTTCTTGCGCTGTCCGATAGCCATTCCAACGGCGCTGGAAACAGCTCCGTGGTCCGGCTGGAAGGCCGAGGTGGTGTGACTTCGCTCACGGGCGAGGTCACGGGCTTCAACGGTTGACTGGCGTCGGGCGTCGCCGCAAGGGTGCGCCGTCACAGGTGCGCTTGAACGGACAGCACGGGTGCCGCACCCGGGCACTCGGGTCTTCGTCCGGCGTTTTTTGCCGGGTATTCAAGTTGAAAGGAAGCGCATCATGGCCTCGGTCATCAATACCAATCTGCTGTCGCTGAACGCGCAGCGCAACACCTCGACCGCGCAGGGACAACTCGCGGTCTCCATCCAGCGCCTGTCTTCGGGCTTGCGCGTCAACTCCGCCAAGGACGACGCCGCCGGCCTCGCCATCTCCGAGCGCCTCAACGCTCAGGTGCGTGGCTCCAACGTCGCCATTCGCAACGCCAACGACGGCATCTCGCTGTCGCAGACGGCTGAAGGCGCCCTATCCAAGGTGAACGACTCGCTGCAGCGCATGCGCGAACTTGCGGTGCAGGCCCGCAACGCCACCAACACCAGCGCAGACAAGGACTCGCTGGACAAGGAATTCGGCGAACTGTCCAAGGAAATCCAGCGCGTGCTGGGCGGCACGACCTTCAACGGCCGCGCCATCCTGGCCACCTCCGCCGCGGGCACGCAGACCTTCCAGGTCGGCGCCAACGTGACCTCCAACGACCGCATCGACGTGACCACGTCGGACATGACGGTCGCGACGGAAATCACGACCGTGGCTGGCACGGACAACACGGGTGCAGGCCGCGCCGTCATCGACAACACCGCCACCGGCGCCACCATCGACACCGTCATCGGCAACATCGACACGGCGATCAACAAGGTCAGCTCCGAGCGCGCCACGCTGGGTGCGTCGCAGAACCGCTTCGACCAGGTCATCAGCAACCTGCAGATCTCGGTCGAAAACCAGAGCGCCGCCAAGAGCCGCATCACCGATGCCGACTTCGCCCAGGAAACGGCCAACCTGTCCCGCGCCAACATCCTCCAGCAAGCAGGCAACGCGATGATCGCCCAGGCGAATCAGATTCCGTCGCAAGTCCTGTCCTTGCTTCGATGAAGCCGGGCCAGCAACGCTGGCCCTGAGTGAAACGTCCATCACGAAGACGGAAGTCCTCACCCCTCCAGCACAAGCACCTTGACGCCATCCGCCGCCGCGGGTGGCGCTTTTGGGGGCAATGTGCAAAAGGATTCAAGTCAATCCATCAGTCGACGATAACCAGTCCAACGGGTTCGCGATTCATTCGAGGACTCCGTGGTCCGGTCAGCCGGCCCGCCATGCGCCACAGGGGCGCACGGGCAGGACGCGGACGCGGCCACCCCATGCGGGGCGGCCTGTTGCAACCGCCTTTGACCGGCTTCGCACCGGACTTGTTCGTAAACGAAAGGATTGAGTCATGCCTCAAATCATCAACACCAACATCGCCTCGCTGAACGCCCAACGCAACACGGCGATGTCGCAGTCGTCCCTGGCCGTCTCGATGCAGCGCCTGTCCTCGGGCCTGCGCGTGAACTCGGCCAAGGACGACGCAGCCGGCCTGGCCATTGCCGAGCGCATGAATGCCCAGGTGCGCGGCTCGCAGGTCGCCATCCGCAACGCCAACGACGGCATCTCTCTGGCGCAGACGGCCGAAGGCGCGCTGTCCAAAGTGGGTGACGCGCTGCAGCGCATGCGTGAGCTGGCCGTGCAGGCCCGCAACGCCACCAACACCAACGCCGACAAGGACTCGCTGGACAAGGAATTCGGCGAGCTGGCCAAGGAAATCCAGCGCGTGCTGGGCGGCACCACTTTCAACGGCAAGGCCGTGCTGGCCACGTCCGCCGCGGGCACCCAGACCTTCCAGGTCGGCGCCAACACGACGGCCAACGACCGCATCGACATCACGACGACGGACATGACGACGGACACGACGATCACGACCGTCGCCGGCACCGACAACGCCGGCACCGGCCGCGCCGTCATCGACAACACCGCCGTCGGCACTGCCATCGACACGGTCATCACCAACATCGATTCGGCCCTGGACAAGGTCAACGGCGAGCGCGCCACACTCGGTGCCTCGCAGAACCGCTTCGACGCCGTCATCTCCAACCTGCAGGTGGCCGTCGAGAACCAGAGCGCCTCCCGCAGCCGCATCATGGACGCCGACTTCGCCCAGGAAACCGCCAACCTGAGCCGCGCCCAGATCCTGCAGCAGGCCGGCAACACCATGGTGGCCCAGGCCAACCAGCTGCCCCAGCAGGTGCTGGCCCTGCTGCGCGGCGGCTGATCCGGCGCGAAGGGACGCTCCGCGCTCTGGCCCAAGGGCCGGCGCGCGGAGCTTCGTTTTGGACGTGGTTTGACCCGCTGATCGGGCTTTTGGCAAACCGGCGCACTTTCAGAATTCGGTCCATCGAGTCTCGGCACCACTGACGCCGGCTCGGCGACCGAATCCAGGAGTGCGCGATGCCACAGACCATCAACACCAACATCAACTCGCTGAACGCTCAGCGCAATCTGAACTCGTCTCAGAGCGCTCTGGCGGTGTCGATGCAGCGCCTGTCGTCCGGCTTGCGGGTGAATTCCGCCAAGGACGACGCGGCGGGCCTGGCCATCGCCGAGCGCATGAACACCCAGGTGCGCGGCATGAACGTCGCCATCCGCAATGCCAACGACGGCATTTCGCTGGCGCAGACCGCGGAAGGGGCGCTGGGCAAGATCGGCGACAACCTGCAGCGCATGCGGGAGCTGACCGTTCAGGCCCGCAACGCCACGAACAGCAACTCCGACAAGGACTCGCTGAACAAGGAGTTCGAGCAGCTGGGCTCGGAAATCTGGCGCATCGTCAATGCGACCACCTTCAACAGCAAACCCATCCTCGCCGACGCGGCGGGCGTGGCCGCCGGCACCGGCCAGACCTTCCAGATCGGCGCCAACACGACGACCAACGATTCGATCACGATCGCGGCCCTGGACATGACCCAGGACCCGACGGTCGTCGCCCTGCTCGGCACGGGCGCGGCGCCCTTCCCGGCGTTGATCGACAACACGGCCGACTTCAACGCGCTGGGTGTCGTCATGAACAACATCGACGCAGCGCTGGACACGATCAACAACACCCGGGCCACCTACGGCGCGATCCAGTCGCGCTTCGACGCGGTGATCTCCAACCTGCAGGTCGCCGTCGAGAACCAGACCGCCGCCCGCAGCCGCATCATGGATGCCGACTTCGCCCAGGAAACCGCCAACATGAGCCGGGCACAGATCCTGCAACAAGCCGGCAACGCCATGGTGGCCCAGGCCAACCAACTGCCCCAGCAAGTGCTGTCGCTGCTGCGGAACGGCTGATCCTGAAAAAAATTTCGTCCGGGGCCTAAAGTTCCGGAAAACCCTGGCCGATATTCCCCTGGCATATCGGCCTTTTTGCATTCACCCCCATGGCAACCATCAGCTCAGCAGGCATCGGCAGCGGCCTCGACATCGAGTCGCTGGTGAGCAAGCTCGTCGCTGCCGAACGCACCCCTATCACCCAGCTGTCCCAGCGCACCGACAACCTGAAGACCGAGCTGTCCACCTACGGCAAGGTGCAGGGTGCCCTGTCCACGCTGCGCGATGCCGCCTCCAAGCTGACGTCGCCCTCCTCCTGGGCCGGCACGCTGGCCTCGTCCAGCGACACGACGGCCGTTTCCGTCAGCGCCGGCACCGGTGCCGCCATCGGCAGCGTGTCCGTCCAGGTCAACCAGCTCGCGCAGGCGCAGACCCTGGTCAGCGGCACGTCCTTCGCCAGCGCCACCACCACCGTCGGCCAGGGCAGCCTCACCATCACCCTCGGCGCCTGGGGCACCGACGCCAACGGCGCCACCACCTTCACCGACAAGGCCGGCGCCACGCCCGTCACCATCAACATCGCCAGCGGCCAGGACACCCTCACCGGCATCCGCGACGCCATCAACGCCGCTGGCGCCGGCGTCACCGCCTCAATCGTCAACGACGCCTCCGGCGCGCGCCTCACGCTGCGCTCCAATGCCACCGGCCAGACCAACGGCTTTCGCATCGACGCCGGCGGCGGCCTGACCGATCTCGGCTACGACCCGCGCGTGGGTGTCACCTCGCTGATCCAGACGCTGCCGGCCCAGAACGCCCGCGCGCTGATCAACGGCATCGACATCAGCTCAGAGTCCAACACGCTGAAGGAGGCCATCGACGGTCTCAACATCACGCTGCTTAAGACCACCACCATCCCCGCCAGCGTGGCCGTGACGCAGGACAAGGACTCGATCAAGAAGCTCATCACCGACTTCACGACCGCCTACAACGCCGTCAACGCGCTGCTGCGCGAGCAGACCAAGTACGACTCCGCCAGCAAGACGGCCGGCGCCCTGCAGGGCGACTCCACCGCCATCGGCCTGCAGAACCAGCTGCGCAGCATCGTCGGCGGCAGCACCTCGCTGGCCGGCAGCAGTGTCAGCCGCCTGGCGCAGATCGGCCTGGAAGCCGGCAGCGACGGCAACCTCAAGACGACGGACAGCAAGCTCACCACGGCGCTGAGCGACCTGGACAGCCTCAAGCAGCTCTTCATGGGCCTGGACAGCGGCGGCGTCAGCAGCAACGACGGCTTCGCCCAGCGCATCCGCGGCTACATCGACGGCGCACTGAGCACCGATGGCCGCGTCTCCAGCCGCCAGGCCGGCATCCAGAAACAGATCGACAACAACAACAAGCGCCAGGACCAGCTGGAAGATCACGTGTCCCAGACCGAGAAACGGCTGCGCGCCCGCTACTCGGCGCTGGACACCCAGATGAGCCAGCTCAGCGGCCTGTCCAGCTACGTCACCCAGCAGATGGCCCTGCTGAACAAGGCCTGAAACTTCCGGCCCTGCGGCGACAGACGGCGACCTGCGGGTCGCCGTTTTTCTTGGTGCCCCGAAGACGTCTTCTCAAGCGGGCGGAATAGCCGCACAGTTCATGACAAGTTCCGGCGAAGGCCGGCTCAAGTCCCCCCGGAGAAGGCCGAAAAACAGTCAACACGACGACGCCAACCCCGAGAAACCATGTACGGCAACATGTCCTCCCCCTTCGCATCCCGCAACCAGCGCGCCACCCTCTATGCCAAGGTCGGCCTGGAGACCGATGTGCAGGCCGCCAGCCCCCATCGCCTCGTCGCCATGCTGTTCGACGGCGTGTTCGATGCGATGAGCCAGGCCACCCAGGCCATCCAGGCCGGCAACGTTCAGCTCAAGAACCGGGCCCTGTCGCGTGCCGTGCGCATCCTCGACGAAGGCCTGCGCGCCGGGCTGGATCTCTCCGCCGGCCAGCTCGCCGTCGACCTGCGCGAGCTCTACGGCTATGTCTGCATGCGGCTGACCCAGGCCAACCTGCACAGCGACCTGGCCGCCGTCGAGGAATGCCAGCGCCTGCTGACGCCGGTGCGCGAGGCCTGGAGCGCCATCGCCCAGACGCCGGCCGCCCTCGGCGGCGACGCCGCCCGCGCGGCCTGAGCTCCCCGCCCCAAGAACTAGCCGGTGCCTTCCGACATGAACTCCGACCTGCTGAACTACTACGAAGCCATCGAGCAAGCCAGCGCCGACATGCTCTCCGCGGCCCGCACGGGCAACTGGGACGAAGTCGTCAAGCTCGAGGGCGCCTGCGTGCTGCTGATCTCCCAGCTCAAGGCCGCCGCCAACCACGGCCAGCTGGCCGCCGGCGAGTCGCAGCTGAAGACGCGCATCATGCAGCGCATCCTGCTCAACGACGCCGAGATCCGCCACCTCGCGGAGCCCTGGCTGGAAGACCTGGACCACGTCCTCAAGGGCAACAGCCGCCTGGTCCACTGACGGCGCCCCGGTGCAGGCGCCAGCGCGCCGCGCCGGGCGACTACCATCGCGGCATGTCCGCCCCTGAAGCCATTTCCGAGGAGCTGCGCGTCGCCTCCTCGGCCGAGATCACGGCCTATCTGCAGCAGCTGCAGCGCGAAGGCGCCGGCGTGCTGCTCAGCGGCCCGCAAGGCCAGAGTCTGGCCAGCCGCATCGTCGCCCTCGACGCCGACGCCGACCTCATCGGCCTGGAGATCGCCACCGACCCCGAAGGCATCAGCCAGGCCCTGGTGGCCGAGGGCGAGATCACCGCGGTCGCCTATCTCGGCGCGATCAAGCTGCAGTTCGACCTGGAGGCCCCCGTCCTGGTCAGCGGCGAACAGGGCACGGTGCTGCGCGGCATGCTGCCGACGCGGCTCTACCGCTTCCAACGCCGCCAGTCCTACCGCGTGCAGCCCGCCGGCAGCGCCTACCCGCGCGTCATCCTGCCCGGCGGCGCCCAACCGGGGCGTGCGCTGCGCGTGCTGGACATCAGCATCGGCGGCCTCGCACTGGCCCTACCGCCCGACTTTCCCGCGTTGCCGCCCGGCCGGGTCGCCGATGGCCTGGTGCTGGAGCTGGACCGCATCAGCGCACTGCGCATCGCCCTGTTGCCCCACCATGTCAGCCCCATCAGCGGTGATGCCGGCGGCATGCAGCAGCTGGGCTGCTCCTTCGTGGAACTGGATGCGAACGCCGGCCGCTCACTGCAGGTCTACGTGGACCAGACGCAAAAGCGCCGCCGCCTGCTGAAGCTCGATCCATGAGGGTGACCGGCAGCAAGGGTTTCACGCTGATCGAGGTCGCTTTCGTGCTGGCCGTGCTGGCCATCATCCTGGCGGTCGCCGTGCCGAGCTACTCCAGCTACCTGGCCCGCCAGCGCCTGCGCCACGTGGCCGGCCTGCTGGAGCTAGACCTGCGCCGCGCGCGCACGCTCAGCGTCGACGAGAGCCGCAACATCTTCGTCAGCTTCAACAGCGGTGCGCAATGGTGCTGGGGCCTCAGCCGCCAGGCGCCCTGCAACTGCACCACCGGTGCGCCGCGTTGCGAGCTCGGGGGCGACAACTACCGCCAGTACAAGGGCACGCTGCTTCAGTCGGGCCAGAGCATCACCTTCGAGGGCGGCATGGGCCGGGCGCTGGACTGGACGCGCATCGGCATCTCCAACGACCAAAACCAGCAGTTGCGCATCGACCTCAACCCGCTAGGCCGGCCGCAGATCTGCGGCAGCGACGCGCGCAGAAACGACAGCTGCTGAGCTGTCTTCATGCCCTGCCACCCGCGGGCGGCGAGCTCAGATCTGCATGTTCATGATTTCCGAGTAGGCCGACACAAGGCGGTTGCGCACCTGCAGCGTCGCCTGGAAGCCGATCTGGGCCTTCTGCATCGAGACCATGGTCTCTTCGAGGCTGACGGTCGGGTTGTCGAGCTGGACCTCGCGCTGCAGCCGCGCCGCCTCGTTCTGCTGGGCGCTGACGCCCTTGAGCGCCTGGGCCATCGCGTCGCCGAAGCTCGCGCCGCTCGTCGCGGCCGTCTTGGGCGCAAGCGGCGTGCCGTTCACCGCCAGGCCCGCGCGGGCGGCGGCCTGGGCGAAGTCGAAGGGGCGCAGCTTCATGTCCATGGGGCCGCACTTTGGCAGCAAGTCACGCGCACGAAGCGCAGAGATGCGCTGCCCGCGTCGGCCACTTCGGCGCTTTCTTGAGGGGGGCCGGCACAAATAATTTGCGCCATCGGTCGATTCCCGGCCTCTCTGCTGTCTCGCCTCCTCGATGGACAACGCCCTGAGCGCCCCCGCTGCCGCCGCCCCGGTGATGATCACGCCGGTCGACGCGCAGCCCAACTTCGTCCAGCGCATCAACGGCCTGCCGCTGCGCAGCAAGCTGACCATGGGCGCCGGCCTGCTGGCCTTGGCCGGCGCCGTGCTCGCCATCACGCTGTGGTCGTCCCAGGGAGACTACCGCCCGCTGTTCACCGGCCTGGCCGACAAGGACGGCGGCGCCGTCATCGGCGCGCTGTCGGCCATGCAGGTGCCCTACAAGCACGAGGCCGGCGGCACCATCCTCGTGCCGGCCAGCCAGGTCTACGAGCTGCGCATGAAGCTCGCCGCCCAGGGCCTGCCCAAGGGTGGCACCGGCAACTCGGTCGGCTTCGAGCTGATGGACAAGTCCAGCATCGGCCAGACCCAGTTCAACGAACGCCTGAACTTCCAGCGCGCGCTGGAAGGCGAGCTCACGCGCACCATCACCGCCATGTCCGACGTGGCCGACGCCCGCGTGCACCTGGCCATGCCGCAGCAGAACGGCTTCTTTCGCGAGCAGCAGAAGCCCAGCGCCAGCGTCATGCTGACACTGCGCGGCGGCCGCACGCTGGACCGCAGCCAGATCGCCGGCATCGTCCACCTCGTCTCCAGCAGCGTACCCGAGCTGAGTCCCAAGGCCGTCAGCGTGCTGGACCAGACCGGCGCCCTGCTCTCCCAGACCGGCGCCGACGCCGCCACCGGTCTGGACAGCCAGCAGCTCCAGTACAAGCAGCAGATCGAGGCCGGCTACAACAAGCGCATCTTCGACCTGCTGGAGCCCGTCGTCGGCCGCGACAACCTGCGCTCCACCGTCACCGCCGACGTCGACTTCTCCCAGACCGAAGCCACCGCCGAGGAATACCGCCCCAACCAGGGTCCCAACGCCCAGGCGGCGGTGCGCTCCAGCCAGAGCAACGAGAGCAGCAACGCCAACGCCGCCCAGCCCACCGGCGTGCCCGGCGCGGCCACCAACCAGCCCCCGGTGCCGGCCACGGCTCCCATCAACGGCGCCAGCGCGCCGCTGCAGGCCACGCAGACCGGCGGCGGCGCCAACAGCAGCCGGCGCGAGCAGGTCACCAACTACGAACTCGACAAGACCGTGCGCGTGACGCGCGGCGCGGTGGGCAACGTCAGGCGGCTGAACGCGGCCATCGTCGTCAACCACCGCCCGGTGACGGACGGCAAGGGCAAGACCACCCACCAGCCGGTGCCGGCCGAGGAAGTCGCCCGCCTGACCGAACTCGTCAAGGAGGCCATGGGCTTCAGCGCCGAGCGCGGCGACTCGGTCAAGGTCATCAGCGCGCCTTTCGTCGTCGACAAGACCGAACCCGCCGACGTGCCGCTGTGGAAGCAGCCCTGGCTGCTGGACATCGCCCGCAGCGCCATCGTGCCGCTGGCCTTCGTCGCCATCGCGCTGATCGCCGTGTTCGGCATGATCCGCCCCGCCATCAAGGCCGCCGCGCCGCTGCCGCCCGAGGAAAAGCCGGAAACGGTGGACGAAGTCGTCGACGACACCGAACTGCTGCCCGGCGCCGACGGCATGCCGCGACTCGAAGCCCCGCTGCACAACGAAAAACTCGAACGCGCCCGCGCGCTGGCCCGCGACAATCCGCTGGCAGTCGCCAACATCATGCGCGACTGGATGGCGGGTGAGACCGCCAGCTGATTCAGAGCTGAACCATGGACGACAAGGGCATCGAGAACGCCGCAATTTTGTTGATGTCGCTGGGCGAAGAAGAAGCTAGCGAGGTCTTCAAGCATCTGTCGCCCAAGGAAGTGCAGGCGCTGGGCGAGACCATCGCCAAGCTCAAGGTCATCAAGCGCGCCCAGGTCGAGACCGTGCTCGACAAGTTCGACGCCGTCGCCGAGACCCAGAGCACCCTGGTCACGGACACCGACGAGTACGTGCGCGCCGTGCTGCGCAAGGCCCTGGGCGAAGACAAGGCCAACCTGCTGCTGGACCGCATCCTGCAGGGCAGCGACGTGTCCTCCATCGAGAGCCTGAAGTGGATGGACGCGGCCAGCGTGGCCGAGCTGCTGCGCAACGAGCACCCTCAGATCATCGCGGCCATCCTGGCCCACCTCGACTTCGACCAGACCAGCCAGGTGCTCAAGCTCTTCACCGAGCGCGGCCGCAACGAGGTGCTGATCCGCATCGCCACGCTGGACGGCATCCAGCCCACGGCGCTCAAGGACCTGAACGAGGTCATGAGCCAGATCCTGGCCGGCGGCGAGCGCATGAAGAAGAGTTCGCTGGGCGGCGCCAAGACCGCCGCCGAGATCATCAACATGATGGGCTCCAGCGTCGAGGCCTCGGTGCTGGACTACATCCGCGAGGCCGATTCCGACCTGGCGCAGAAGATCATGGACAACATGTTCACCTTCGACGATCTGAACAAGATCGACGACAAGGGCATCCAGTCCGTGCTCAAGGAAGTGCAGAGCGAAAGCCTCATCGTCGCGCTCAAGGGCGCCAGCGCCGACCTGCGCGAGAAGATCTTCCGAAACATGTCCACGCGCGCCGCCGAGACGCTGCGCGAGGATCTCGAAACCCGCGGCCCGGTGCGCCTCTCCGAGGTCGAGGCCGAGCAGAAGGAAATGCTCAAGATCGTGCGCCGCCTCGTCGACGAAGGCCAGATCGTGCTCGTCGGCGGCGGCGACGACCAGTTCGTCTGACCATGGCCACCGGTCGCCAACCCCCGCGGCAGGTGCCGCCCCCGGATCGCCGCGAAGGCGAGCGCCGCGGCAGCTATGCGCGCTTCATCCCGGGCGAGGAGATCCAGGGCGCCAAGGCCTGGAGCCTCGACAACCTGGGCAATACCGCACCCTCGCCGTTCGCGCCGATGCGCCCCGGCTCGCCCCCGTCGCCCGCGCCCGCCGCGGCGCCCGTGGAGGCGCCCCCGCCGCCCGAACCCAGCGTGCACGAGCAGTTGCACACCGCCCGCCAGAGCGGCTACCAGGACGGCTACCGCGACGGCATGGCTGCACTCGACGCCTTCAAGCAGAGCTTTGCCCAGCAGATGAGCAAGCAACTGGGCGGGCTGGTCGAGAACTTCGACTTCGAGATGCGCGCGCTGGAGGACGACATGGCCGGCTCGATCGCCCGCATCGCCGTCGAACTGGCCCGCCAGGTGGTGCGCAGCGAGCTGGAGCAGCGCCCCGAGCTGATCGCCCGCGTCGCCCATGACGCCGTCGAGGCCCTGCAGCTGTCGGCCCGCCATGTGCGCGTGCGCGTGCACCCCGACGATTTCCCGCTGGTGCGCGACGGCGCCGGCAGTGAGCTGGAGGCCCGCGAGGCCCAGCTCATCCCGGATGCCGAAGTGCCGCGCGGCGGTGTCAAGGTCGATGCCGACATCGCCAGCGTCGATGCAACGATCGCCACCCGCTGGCAGCAGGCAGTTTCCGCCCTTGGCCAGCAATCCATCTGGGAAGACCGCCGTGGCGCGGACGCCGATGCCGACTGAGCGCCGCGAGCGCTGGCAGCGCTACCTCGCCGACCTGGAGACCCTGGCCGGCAACACCGCGCCGCTGGAATCGCAGGGCAAGCTGGTGCGCGTGGCCGGCCTGGTGCTGGAGGCCACCGGCATCAAGGTGCCGCTGGGCTCGGTCTGCCGCATCCAGATGCCCAGCAGCGGCAACAACCCGCGTCGCGGCTCGGCGCCGGTGAATGCCGAGGTCGTCGGCTTCTCCGGCGACCGCGCCTACCTGATGCCCACCGACGAGGTGCAGGGCCTGTCCAGCGGCGCCACCGTCGTGCCCCGCCACCTGCCGCCGCTGGCGCCGCAGCTGGGCCAGCCGCTGCACCCCTGGCGCCGCGGCGAGGACCGCGGCCTGCACCTGCCCATGGGCGACGGCCTGCTGGGCCGCGTCGTCGACCCGCACGGCCACCCGCTGGACCGCGGCGGCGAGCTAGCCAACATCCACAACGAACCCATGGTGCGCCGGCCCATCAACGCGATGGACCGCGACCCCGTGCGCACGCCGCTGGACACTGGCGTGCGCGCCATCAACGCGCTGCTGACCGTCGGCCGCGGCCAGCGCCTGGGGCTGTTCGCCGGCACCGGCGTCGGCAAGTCGGTGCTGCTGGGCATGATGGCGCGCTACACCCAGGCCGACGTCATCGTCGTCGGGCTCATCGGCGAGCGCGGCCGCGAGGTCAAGGAATTCATCGAAGACATCCTCGGCGAGGAGGGCCTGCGGCGCAGCGTCGTCGTCGCTGCCCCGGCCGATGCGCCACCGCTGATGCGCATGCAGGGTGCGCACTACGCCACGGCGATCGCCGAGCATTTCCGCGACCAGGGCCGGCATGTGCTGCTGCTGATGGACTCGCTGACCCGCTACGCGATGGCCCAGCGCGAGATCGCGCTGGCCATCGGCGAGCCGCCTGCCACCAAGGGCTACCCGCCCAGCTGCTTCGCCAAGCTGCCTCAGCTGGTGGAGCGCAGCGGCAACGGCCTGCCGGGCGAGGGCTCCATCACCGCCTTCTACACCGTGCTGACCGAGGGCGACGACCCGCAGGACCCGATCGCCGACGCCGCGCGCGGCATCCTGGACGGCCACATCGTGCTCTCGCGCGACCTCGCCGAAGCCGGCCACTACCCGGCCATCGACATCGAGCGCTCCGTTTCCCGGGTGATGACCAGTGTTGCACCCCAAAACCAGGTCGATTCCGCGCGTCGGTTCCGCCAGCTTCTGGCGAAATACAACAAGGCCCGCGACCTGATCCAGCTCGGTGCCTACGCCCCGGGCGCGGACCCCGAGCTGGACTTGGCCGTGCGCCTGCATGCCGACATGACGCGGCTGCTGCAGCAGGACATGCACAGCCCGGCACTTCTTCACGCCAGCGTCAGCCAATTGCAGGCCGTGGTCCAGGGCGCCTAAACCTCGGTCGGGCGCCCGCCGATAACGACTGAGCGCCGGACCGTCGGTTCGGCGCTGCGCTGGAGTTTTGAATGAGTGCACCCGCCACCGACACCCTGAGCCTGCTGCTGGAACGCGCCGAAGGCGAACGCGACACGGCCGCCCAGGCCCTGCACGCCGCCAGCGCCCAGGCCCAGGCCGCCCACGCCCAGCATGGCGAGCTGTCCGGCTATCGCCAGGACTACCAGCAGCGCTGGACGCAGAGCTTCGCCCAGGCCACGACCATGGACATCGTGGCCTGCTACCAGAGCTTCGGCCAGCGCCTGAACCAGGCCGTCGACACGCAAGGCCATGTCGCCAGCCACGCCGACCAGCGCCAGGTGCGCGCCCGCGAGGCACTGCGCCAGGCGGAGCTGCGCGTGGCGGCGCTGCGCCAGCTGATCGCCCGCCGCCAGGCCGAGGCCGCCAAGGCAGCCCAGCGCCGCGAGCAGCGCGCCACCGACGAATTCGCCGCCCGCGCCCACCTGCGCCGCACGGCCCACGCCTGAAGAGGGGCACCACCATGCTCAGCAGCGCCCCGAACGTCGCCCCCAAGCCGGCCGCTTTTGCGCCCGTCCCCCAGGCCGCAGCACCCGGTTCGGCTTCGGCCGGCGGCCCGAGCTTTGCGCAGTTCCTGAACGACCAGCCCGACCTGCTGCCTCCCGCCCACAACCCTCCCGCGCCCGACAACGCCAACACGGCCGGCGAGACGGCCCCCGCGCCCTCCCCGGCAGCGGGCGCGGCGCCGGTGCGCCGCAAGGAAGGCAATGCCGCGTCGGCGAAGCCGGCGCCGCCGCCCCCGGGGCACACGGCCGAAGCGACCGCCTCGACCGGGCAGGCCCAGCCCGCCAAGGTCGGTGAGGACGGCGCCGAAACCACCGACGCCGCGGCCGACGACGACCAGGATGCCGAAACCTCGGGCCTGAACGAGTTCACGCAACTCATCGGCCTGGCATTGCCGGGGCAGCAGCCCGCGGCACCCAACCCGGTCGCCGCGGCTGGGGCCGCAGGCGATGCCGAAGCCGCCATCAAGGGCGCACCGGGTGCCCACGTTGCCCATGGCGCGCGCGCCGGCCAGGCCGCCGACGAAGCGGCCGGCGAAGCCGCAGCCCCGGCTGACTCCACCGAGCCGGCCACCGGGCCGACGGCTGAACGCCGCCCAACCGAGGCCGGCGCCCGCACCGCAGAGGCACCGCGCGCCAAGGGCATCGAACTGGCCGCCGACCGGGCCGCAGCCGCGCGAAGCGCCAGCAGCGAGATGCTGCAGCAGGCCGACAGCGCCAGAACGGGCGACAGCGCCCCGCGCACCGCGGCCACTTCCGACGCCATCCCTTCCAGCTTTGCCGCCGTACTGGCCCAGTCCCTGCCCGCAGCCGCCGCTGCACCCGCCACGACGCCAGCCACCGCCAGCGGCCAGGTGCATGCCGCCCTGCACAGCAGCACCTTCGCGCCTGAATTGGCGGCCAGCGTCAGCCTGCTAGCGGTGGACGGCGTGCAGCAGGCCGAACTGCAGCTCAACCCGGCCGACATGGGCCCGGTGTCCGTGCAGATCGTCGTCGACGGCGCCCAGGCCCAGGTCTCCTTCCACGCCGTGCAGGCCGAGACGCGCCAGGCGCTGGAGCAGAGCCTGCCCGATCTGGCCGCCGCCCTGCAGGGCCAGGGCCTCACGCTGTCGGGCGGCGGTGTCTTCCAGCAGTCTTCCCGGGACACCCAGGGCGGCGAAGCCGAGTCCGGCAGCAGCGAGGGCCGTGGCGCCCGGGCCGGCGGTGGCCGCGCGGGCGGTGGCCGCGCGGGCGGCAGCACTGCCGTGGCGGCTCCCGCGCGCCGTGCGGTCGGCCTGCTCGACACATTTGCCTGAAGCTGAAGCGGAAATAGCCACGCCTGACTTGACCTGATCGAGGTTTGCCCGGCCCGGCCCGGGTCAATAATCGGCCGCAAGATGCCCATGGCCCGCCGAGGCCGGCATGGGCGATGGACGCGTTTCAAGGAGTTCTTATGGCGACTGCGCCGGCTGCCGAACCCGCCGCACCCAAAGGCGGTGGCAGCAAGAAGCTGATCATCATCTTGGCTGCCGTGCTCGTGCTCGTGCTGGTCGGGGGCGGTGCGGCCTTCATGCTGTTGAAGAAGAAGCCCGCGGCCGAGGAGGGCGAGGACGGCGAGGTCGTCGAAGCGCCCGTCAAGGCCAAGGCCCATGCCAAGCCCGAGCACCCGCCGACCTTCGTGCCGCTGGACCCGTTCACGGTCAACCTGGCCGACAAGGACGTGGACCGCTTCGCCCAGGTGGGCGTGACGCTGCAGGTCGACGACCCGAAGTTCGCCGACCAGATCAAGGCCTACATGCCCGCCATCCGCAGCAACGTGCTGATGGTGCTGTCGCACAAGACCGCCGCCGAGCTGCTGAGCCGCGAGGGCAAGGAGAAGCTCGCCAAGGAGATCATGCGCGAGTCGGTGCGGCCCATGGGCATCGAGCTCGACGATGAGGAAGAAGAAACCGCCGACGCGCCGAAGAAGAAAAAGAAGAAGAAAAAGGCCGCCGTGGAAAGCCCGGTGACGCAAGTCCTGTTCTCCAACTTCATCGTCCAGTGACCGACGCAGATTCACCATGAATCAGCAGATTCTTTCCCAAGACGAAGTCGATGCACTGCTCCAGGGCATCACCGGCGAGAGCCAGAAGCTCGAAGCCGAGGAGGAGCAGGTTGGCGGCATACGCGAGTACAACCTCGCCAGCCAGGAACGCATCGTCCGTGGGCGCATGCCCACGATGGAGATCATCAACGAGCGGTTCGCGCGCAACATCCGCGTGGGCCTGTTCAACTTCATCCGCAAGAGCCCCGAGGTCGCCATCGGTGGCATCAAGGTGCAGAAGTACAGCGCCTTCCTGCGCGAGATCGTCGTCCCGACCAACTTCAACATCGTATCGGTCAAGCCGCTGCGCGGCAGCGGGCTCATCGTCTGCGACCCGACGCTGGTGTTCGCCGTCATCGACTCGCTGTTCGGCGGCATCGGCAAGTTCCACGCCCGCATCGAGGGCCGCGACTTCTCGCCCACCGAGCAGCGCGTCATCACCCGCATCGTCGAGGTCATCCTCGCCGAGTACCACAAGGCCTGGAAAGGCATCTACCCGCTGGAGCTGGAATACCAGCGCTCGGAGATGCAGCCGCAGTTCGCCACCATCGCCACGCCCAGCGAGATCGTCGTGTCGACATCCTTCACGCTGGAGATCGGCGAGACCAGCGGCACCATCTACTTCTGCATCCCCTACTCGACGCTGGAACCCATCCGCGACGTGCTGTATTCGACGACAGTGGGCGACTCCTCCGAGCCCGACCGGCGCTGGATCAACCTGCTGAAGACGCAGATCCAGTCGGCCGAGGTCGAACTCGTGGCCGAGCTGGGCACGGCGCCGGCCACCGTCGAGCAGTTGCTGGCCTTCAAGCCTGGCGACTTCATCGAACTGGACCTGGAGCCCATGATCCAGACCAAGGTGGACGGCGTGCCCGTGTTCGAGTGCCATTACGGCACCTCCAACGGCCGCTACGCCCTCAAGATCGACAAGATGCTGACCGGCTCGCAGGAGAGCTGGTTGGGAGCCAAACATGAGCCCTGATTCACCCAGCCAAGAAGAACAGGACGCGATGGCGGCCGAATGGGCCGCGGCCCTGGCCGAAGCCTCCGCTGCGCCCGCCCCCGCGGCCTCCACCGAGGTCGTTACCGAGGTGGCCCCCGAGCAGGTGTCCACGCCCAGCTTCGCCAACTTCAGCCCGACGACGGCGGGTGGCCCGGCCGGTGACATCAACATGATCCTGGACATCCCCGTCCAGCTCACCGTCGAACTCGGCCGCACCCGCATCCCGATCAAGAACATCCTGCAACTGGCCCAGGGCTCGGTCGTGGAGCTGGACGCCCTGGCCGGCGAGCCCATGGACGTGCTGGTCAACGGCTATCTGATCGCCCAGGGCGAGGTGGTGGTGGTGAACGACAAGTTCGGCATCCGGCTGACGGACATCGTGACGCCGTCCGAGCGCATGCGCCGGCTCTCCAAAGCGGCCTGATCAGCACCGAATTCCCGGCTCAGTTGCCGGGATCGACGGCTCAAGTCCGTCCGCAGAATGCCGAGGCATGAATGCTTCCGGCCTGCTCCCTTTCCTCTGGTTCCTCGCCATCGTCGCGCTGATCCCGGTCGCGCTGTGGCTGCTCAAGCGCACGCCCATGGGCGGCGCGGCGGCGGCCGGCGTGCTGCGCGTGGTGGCCCAACTGCCCACGGCGCCCAACCAGCGCCTGCTGGTCGTCGAGGTCGGCCAGGGCGAGGACCGCCGCTGGCTGGTGCTGGGCGCCACGGCACAGAGCATCACCACGCTGCATACGCTGCCTCCGCAGGCCGAGCCGGTCGCGCCGGCCTCGTTCGCCAAGCTGCTCGGCAAGGAGCGTGGCAATGCGTAAGGCGATCGGCCTTGCACTGCTGCTGGCCGCGGGCGGCGCCTTCGCGCAAGGCCAGACGCCGCCAGCATCGCTGCCGCTGCTCGTCGGCCAGGGCGGCTATTCCATCCCCATCCAGACCCTGCTGTTCTTCACGGCCCTGGGTTTCCTGCCCGCGGTCATCCTGATGATGACAGCCTTCACGCGCATCGCCATCGTGCTCAGCCTGATGCGCCAGGCGCTGGGCACGCAGGCCGCGCCGCCCAACCAGGTCATCGTGGGCCTGAGTCTCTTCCTGACCTTCTTCGTCATGAGCCCGACGCTGGACAAGGTCTACGCCGAGGCCTGGCAGCCCTACAGCGCCGGCACCATCCAGTTCGACGAAGCCCTGAAGCGCGCCGAGGTGCCGATGCGCGGCTTCATGCTCAAGCAGACCCGCCAGGCCGACGTGGCGCTGTTCTCGCGCCTGGCCAAGCTGGACAGTGGCATCAAGCCCGAGGACGTGCCCTTCAAGGTGCTGGTGCCGGCCTTCGTCACCAGCGAGCTGAAAAGCGCCTTCCAGATCGCGTTTTTGATCTTCATCCCCTTCCTCGTCATCGACATGATCGTGGCGAGCGTGCTGATGAGCCTGGGGATGATGATGCTGTCGCCCGTGCTCGTCGCCCTGCCCTTCAAGCTGATGCTGTTCGTGCTGGCGGATGGGTGGAATCTTCTTCTTGGCTCTTTGGCCGCCAGCTTCGTGACCTGACATGGACGCACAACAAGTCTTCACCTTCGGCCAGCAAGGCCTGTACATGCTGCTGTTGGTGTCCGCGCCCATCCTGATCGTCGTGCTGCTAGTCGGCGTCGTCGTCAGCGTCTTCCAGGCGGCCACGCAGATCAACGAGGCGACGCTGTCCTTCGTGCCCAAGGTCATCGGCGCCGTGCTGACGCTGGCCGTCGCGGGGCCCTGGATGATGACGGAGCTGGTCGAGTACATCCAGCGCACGCTGCAGACGATCCCGTCTGTCGTCGGCTGAAGCAGGGGCGATGTTCAGCGTCACCGAAGCCCAGTTGCTGGCGTGGCTGAACCCGCTGCTCTGGCCCTTCATCCGCACGCTGGCGCTGTTCGCCGGCATGCCCACCTTCAGTCAGCGCAACGTGCCGCTGCGGCTGCGCGTGGGCCTGGCACTGTTCATCGCCGTGGCTGCCCAGCCCTCGCTGCCCGAGATCCCGCCCACGCCGCTGGACTCCTTTCCGATGCTGACGCTTCTGGTGGCGCAGCAGCTGCTGATCGGCCTGTCCATGGGCTTCGCGGTGCGCATCGTGTTCGCGGCGCTTGAGTTCGCCGGCGAGATCATCGGCCTGCAGATGGGCCTGAACTTCGCCGGCTTCTTCGACCCCGGCACCGGCGCCCAGGGCACCGCCAGCGCCCGCTTCTTCGGCAGCATGGTGGCCTTCCTGTTCATTGCCATCAACGGCCATCTGCTGTTGATCAACGCACTGATTCAGAGCTTCCACGCCTTCCCGGTCGGTGGCGAGCCCTTCGCCTTCCTGCGCGCGGCGGCACCTCAGCAGTGGGGCGCCGAGATCTTCAGCATCGGCCTGTGGATCGCGCTGCCGCTGATCACGATGCTGATGTTCGTCAACCTCGTGCTCGGCGTGATCTCCCGCGTGGCGCCGCAGATCGGCGTCTTCTCGGTCGGCTTCCCGCTGACGGTCAGCGTCGGCCTGATCGGCATGGTGGCCACGCTGCCGCTCATGCAGACGCCGTTCACCGTGGCGTTGGAGCGGCTGCTGGCAGCGTTCAGCTGATATGGCTGCTCTTGTCAAACATTTGAATTCCGAACGCAAGCGGCCTGGGGCGATGCGGCGCAAAGTCTGCTGCGACGATGGATCAGACTGATATCCGCGGGTTGGTTGCCGCTCTACATCTATCCGTCGTGGAAGCTGCCTCTGTCTAGTTTCGCGGGTTGCCGAAGGCCTTCCGGTGTAGCTGAGTTGAGGATTCTTCCATTCGTTTAGCTGCCCCGCATCGCCGCAGGCCGCTCGCGTTCGTTCAATTCAATGTGGGCGTGGCTTGGCGAGCGATGGCCCATACGAAGCCGGCAAGTTCCCGGGCCACGGCGACGCAGACCTTGTTAGCCTGCACTCCCCGTGACGACAGCTGCGAGAAGCGCTTGCTCAAGCGCAGCTGTGCCTTCCAAGCGTGGTCCCGCACCGCCTGCGGCAACGCCTCGTTGCGCGCTCGCAGCGTGGCGCTCATCCGGGCGGGGAACCGGTAGTTCCACGCCGCTTCCGTCAGCAGTCGCCTGGCGTGGGCGTTGCCGGTCTTGGTGATCGAGCCGCGTCGTACGCTGTTGCCGCTGGAATGCTCCGACGGCACCAGGCCGAGGTAGCCCATCAAGCCCCGCGCCGAGCCGAAGCGATTGATGTCGCCGATCTCGGCAACGAGCCCGATGGCACTGACCACGTCGATACCCCTCAGGCCGCGCAACGCGGCAACGACGGACTCGAAGCGCCACCCTTTGATCGTCTCGCTAAGCGCAGCGGTGAGCCGTTCGACGCGTTGTTCGGCCGCCTGCACGGCAAGCTGGTACTCCGCCAGCGCAACACGCTCGCCGGCATGGTCAAAGCGCTGCTCGGCGATCCAGCTCGCATGGCTCTTGTTCCACGACGTCTTGCCCGGGTAGCGCCGGTCGTGCCGCAGAAGGAAGGCCTTCAAATGCTGGCGCGCCTTGAGCCTTGCATTCACCGCATCCTCTCGTGCCCGGCACAGGTCTCGCACCGACTCGTGCTCTTCGTCGGGCACCCAGATCGCTTTGAGTTCGCCGGCACGCGCCAGCTCGGCCAACCGGGCGCAGTCCCATCGGTCGTTCTTGATCCGGTCGCCGGGTCGTCGCGGGATCAGCGACGGCGCCACGATCTCGCAGCGATAGCCCCGCTTGCAGAGCTCGCGATACAGCCCGTAGCCGGTCGGGCCGGCCTCGTAGACGACGTGGACCTCACCCGGCTCTCCGGCCTTGGCCAGCGCCTTGAACACCTGCCGGACATCCGAACTCACCGTGCCCACGAAGCGCGCCGGCTCTCGACTGGCATCACAAGCCGCAATGCTGATGGTGTCCTTGTGGACATCAAGACCGACGAAGAACTTGATACGCTCGTCCATGGCTCGTCTCCTTGCTGTTGCGCCTGGCCCGTCCAGACGCATGTGGCTCGGCACACCTCGGTACGCAATCCACGTTACTGGAGACGAGCCTCTTACGCTGGGCCGGCAGCCATGATGTCTAGTTGCTGGTGGTCCGGAGATCGGCTGGATTGACCTTGCCCGCGTTTCCCGGATCCCATAGCTGAGACCATTACGCGGCTTGCCTTTGCTGGGCGGCAAGCCATGCCCTCTCGAATTGCATCGGACTGACGTAGCCCAGCGACGAGTGAAGCCGCCGGTGGTTGTAGAACGTCAGCCAATCGACGATCTCGTCCATCGCCGCGCGC
>NZ_JBWKUV010000013.1:0-66829 GCF_059421025.1 Roseateles sp. GW821-FHT03B02 | reverse complement strand
CCAACTTGGCAGAGCCAGAAACCCTACGAGCAATCATGGTGGTGCCGGAGCGGCTACCGCGCGAGCGGTTTAGTCCACCGCTGCAACGCCGACCTCCGATCTAGGCTGAAAGCGGACCGCAGGCGTGAACGATGTCTTGTGGATGCGCTGCACTTTGTCTGGGCGGCTCGTGTCCATGACTTGACGGGTACGCGCTTTCGAGCAAGCGGTGCGAGGCCGGCGTCGGGGGGGCTGCAGCGGCCGTTTTGAGGCGCAGGTTGACGAAGCGCAGCGGGCTCTCTGGGGGGGCGCGCGCAAGGCAAGGGCCGGCCCGCAAGGTCATTAGCATGCGGCGCTCAAGATCATTTCAGGAGGAGCTGGACTCATGACCGTCTTTCTCACCGACGAGCGACGTGCGCGCAGCCTGGCCAAAGGGCCGGGCGTGATCGAAACGCAGCTGCGTATCCTGCGTGCCCACCGCCAGGCGGCCCAGCCCCAATCCGTTCAATTCGGCTTCGCCACCAACGAGCAGCGCAAGGCCGAGCAGTTGGCGGCGGCGCTGAACCGGCTGGGCCACCATGCCGAAGCCAAGCCCGCCACCGGCCACCTCGCCTCCTGGAGCAGTCTCCGTTTGGAGCATGAAACCTGGGTCGCCTCAGCCCGTTCGGCACCGCTGACGATGGAAGAGGGGGCGTTATCCGAGTGGGTGGCGGCCATGCACGCGCTGGGCGAGACGCATGACGGCGAGTTCGGCTGGCGCTGGCCGGCCCCGGACCTGCTGGCACTCAATGACGACTACTGTCTTTCGGTTAGCCCTTTCGACGGGAGCGTGGAATTGACGATGTACCGCTGGACCGCCGCGACCGAGGCGGCCCTGGTCGAGCATGCGGTCGACTGCGTCAGTCCCAGCCATGGCTTCCCCAGCCTACGGGTGCTCACGCCTTACGCGCACCAGATCACGAAGCTGAAGAGTCCGTCGGAAGAGCTCTCGCTCGCCGATCTGCCGCTGCTGAGCGAATTGGAGGAGGTCTACCTGCCCACGGCACCGACGGTGCATGGGGACTACCGCCAGCTGCCCAAGTTGAAGACCTTCTCCTGCCTCGATGCTGAGAGCCTGTCGCCGCAACTCCTGCAGAACCCGGGCCTGAAGCGATTGAGGCTCTACCGGCCACGCAAGCTCAAGAGCCTCAACCTGCTGGCGGCGTGCGACCAACTTGAGTCCCTGCAAATGCGGGGCGCGCCTCTGACCAACCTAGCCGGCATCGAGGGCTGGCGCCAGTTGCACACCTTGAGCTTGGTGAACTGCCGCAGCTTGAGCGACATCTCCGCCCTTAGCAGTGCGGACCGCCTCGAGGTGCTGGAGGTGTTTAAAGGTCCCAAGCTCACGACGCTGCAGGGCGTCGAGGGCCTGAAGGCGCTGCACTGGATCTTCGTGCTCGGCGTGCCGGCCCCGTTCGACAGCTTTGCCGCCCTTGCGCACTGGCCGCATCTGCAAAGCGCCGAACTGCTGGTGCAGGCGACCCAGGTGGACTGGGTGGCGCTCGCCGGCCACCGCGAGGCGGCGCGGATCATGCTGTACACCCAACCCGGATTCAACCTGCCCAGCGAAGCCGAGCTGCGACGGATTTTCGCCTCACATGGACGGCAGGTTCGCAGCCTTCAGCTCTACTCCAAGGGTGAATGCCCCGCGGTGGATGTGACCTTCGAGTCGCCTTACTGGCGCCTGCCACAGCTGCCCGCAGGCCACGGCAGGACTGCCGTGAATTAACCTGCCCCCCCAGCGCCGCTCGTGGTCAACTTGGACGTTGAACGAAAGCTATGGGGCAAGCCACTCGTGATCGTCGACAGGCCGCTCAAGGTCATAGCAACAGTTCGAGGCTGTCAGCAGCAGCTGTCCACCACGAGCCAACGGGACCCTTGGCGACCCCACTGTCTGAGCGGCTGTTCACCTTCGAAGGCAGTCCTCGCTGAAAGCACGCCGACCGGTGAGCCGATGACGGCTTCGGGTTCTTGAGCGTGAGCTTGGCTTCAGTGTGCGGACGACGGCAGCCGCTGCGAAGCAGCCTCCTGGCGACCCGAAATGGGAGCGGGCTCGCCAGACTCATCGCGCAACAGTTTCAGCATTGATGCGCCATGGCATTGGCGATGGCATTGCGGTCTGTTGTGCTGCGAATGTCTTGACGGATCAACGCTTTGTGGCGCCTGTTGATCATCGACTGGGAGTGAGCCCTCGGCGGCGCGTTAAGCTGACCGGCCTGCAACGGAGTCCCTCATGCGCGCCGCCTTCAGCCTTCTCGCCCTCGTCATCGTCGCTGCCATCGTGCTGTCGCTGGCCAAGAAGCAGGCCACGGCGCTGAAGCCGGCCGAACCCGGCTCGCCCGCGGCCAGTGCGGCCCTGCCGGCTCCAAAGGCCGTGGGCCAGCAGGTGCAGAGCAGCATCGACGAAGCGGCCCGGCGGGCGGCCGAGGCCGCCGCCTCCGCCACGCAGTGAGGCCGTGCCTGGCCACAAGCTCTTCTTCGCGCTGCGGCCGGATGAAGCCACGGCCGAGCGCATCGCCCGCGTCGTCACCGCCGAGCACGAGGCCCGCGGTCTGCAGGCCCGGCTGCGGCCCAGCCGCATCTTCCACATCACACTGCACTACTTCGGCTATTCCGAGGGCGAGCCGGACGAGCGCGTCGTCGCCGCTGCCGGCCGTGCCGCGTCGGAGTTGGTCCGGCCCGCCTTCGACCTGGGCTTCGATCGCTTCGAGAGCTGGGGCGCCGAGCACGCCACCCGCCATCCCTTCGTGCTGACCGGCGGCCAGGGCCTGGAGGCGGTGCGCGAGCTGCGCAACGCGCTGGTCAAGCGTCTGGTCGCTCAGGGCATGGCCGCACCCGGGCGTGACTACGAGCCGCACCTGACGCTGCGCTATGACAAGCGCCCCGCGCCGGCCTGGGCCCTGGACCTGCCGGGCTGGATCGCCAGCGACTTCGTGCTGGTGAGGAGCCCGCAGGGCCAGACGCGGCACGAGGTCATCGGCCGCTGGCCGTTGCAGGGCTAGCCTTCGACGACGGCCTGGGCCAGCGCCCGCACGCTCAGCGGCGCCGAGCCCTCGGCCTTGTTGGAGATGGTGACGAACACGTCCTGCCCCGCGCCGGCCGTGCCGCGTATGACGCGGGCCAGTTCTGCGCGGGTTTCGGAGTCGGGGTCCAGCATCGCGTCGAACTCGCCGTATTTCTTCTCCGCGTCCTCGTACCCGTAGGCACCGTGCATGCGGTTCAGGTTCCAGCGCACCACCAGCGGCCCCGGCCACAGCGCGCGCAGCAGCGGCAGTTGCTCCTGCAGCCGTGGCAGCTTTGGGTGCAGGCCCAGGCAGTAACGCGCGCCGGCATCGCGTAGCAGGGCGACGAGGTCGGGCGTCAGCCAGGCGGTGTCGCGCACTTCCACGGCAATGACGCCGGCCGGCGGTTTCGGCAAGGCCAGCAGCAGCGCGTGCAGCAGGTCGAACTGCTCGTTCATGCGCGCCAGCCGCTGGGCGGGCAGGGGGCTGAGCTGGAAGACCAGGGCGCCGATGGTCGCGCCCAGGCCTTCGCAGGCCGGTTCGATGAAATCTTGCAGCGCCGTCGTGGAGTCGAGGAACAGCGGGTTGGGCTGCTGGCCGCGGCCGTCCTCGCTGCGCAGCAGCGCGTCGGTCACGAGGCTGGGGGCTTTCACCGTGAAGCGGAAGCCCGCTGGCACCTGCTCGGCATGGCGTTGGAACTCACTCGCCGCCAGCGGCCGGTAGAAGCCGCGGTCGATGCCCACGGCGCGCAGCAGTGGATGGGCGGCATAGGCCGGCAGGCCGGTCTTTGACAGCGTGGACTCGCTGTGCCGCCCGGCCCAGACCAGGCCCTGCCAGCCGGGGTAGCTCCAGGTCGAGGTGCCGAGGCGGACGTGTGGCGACAGCGCTGCGGCCAGGGCCTGGTCTTCTGCGGTGGGCGGCACCGGCTGCACGCCGCGCGGCCGCTTTTCCGGCGGGCCGCCGAACAGTTCGTCCTGCATCAGAACATCAAGAACTTCAGCAGCACGATGTTGACGCCCAGCAGCAGCAGCGCCGTGGGCCACTGTGCGCGGATGACGGCGTTCCTGTCCTTCAGCTCCAGCAGCGCCGCCGGGATGATGTTGAAGTTGGCCGCCATGGGCGTCATCAGCGTGCCGCAGTAGCCGCAGAACATGCCGATGGCGGCCATCACCGCCGGGTTGCCGTGGTGCAGGCCCAGCAGGATTGGGATGCCGATGCCGGCCGTCATCACCGGGAAGGCCGCGAAGGCATTGCCCATGACCATGGTGAACAGCGCCATGCCCAGGCCATAGGCCGCCACGGCCAGCCAGGCGTTGTCGACCGGCAGCGTGTGGGTCGCGACGGCGGCCACCGCCTTGCCCACGCCGGCGTCGGTGAACAGCAGGCCGAGCGTGGCCAGCATCTGCGGCAGGATGACGGCTGGGCCCATCGTCTCCAGCAGGCGGCGCGATTCGCGCAGGGCCTGCATGGGGCGCTCCTGCGTCATCCACAGCGCCGCGCCGAGGCCGACGAGGGCGCCGAGGCCGACGCAGACCAGCGTCAGGCTCTTGGGCTCGATCAGCGTCCAGCCGGCCAAGCCCACGTCCTTCAGCGTCAGGCTGCCGACGAGCGCGATCACCGAGATGGCGAGGATGGGCAGGAAGAGCCGGTTGCCGTGCCGCGCCGCGCTGGCCTGGCGCTCGGCGGGCTCGCGGGTGCCGTGCCTGCCCAGCGACACACCGCCGAGGCCGCCCAGCGCGGCGAGCATCAGCACGATGAGGCCGTTGATGACGGGCGGCAGCAGGTCGCCGGCCAGGTAGATGACGGCCCACAGCGCCCAGAACAGGCCGCTGCTCCAGCGCCTCGCGTTGCTGCGGTCGCGCCAGGTGAGGCCGGCGACGACGAGCAGCGACAGGCCGGTCAGCAGGAAGAGATGGTCGAGCTTGAGCAGCGTAGTCACCGGCCTTCCTCCTCGCTGCGGGCGCTGGCGATGAGCCGCGGCAGTTGGTGGTCCAGCCGGATCAGCCGCGCCGCGTGGATGACGAAGGCCGCCACCGCCGTCGGGATGCCCCACAGCGCGATGTGCAGCGGATCGGTGACGATGCCGTTCTCGGCCAGGAAGGTCTGCATCAGCACGATTGAGCCGAAGGCGACGAAGATGTCCTCACCGAAGAACAGGCCCACGTTGTCGGTCGCCGAGGCCATGGCCTTGAGGCGGTCGCGTACCGCCTGCGGCAGCGGGCCGTGGGTGTTCTCGGCCGCGGCCTCGGTCATCGGTGCCACCAGCGGCCGCACCATGGGCGCGTGGCCGCCCAGCAGCGTCAGGCCCATGGCTGCTGCGCTCTCGCGGATGAAAAGGTAGACCACCAGCAGCCGACCCGCCGTGGCGGAGCGGATGCCGGCGATCCACGCCTGCGCCCGCTCGCGCAGGCCGTGGCGCTCCAGCAGGCCGATGACGGGCAGCGGCAGCAGGAGTGTGAGCGGCAGGTTGCGCGTCTTCACGAAGCCGGTGCCCAGCTTGGCGAGGATGAGGTCCGGCGGCAGCTTGGCGGCGAGGCCCGTGGCGATGCCGGCAACCGTGACGACGAGCACGGGGTTGAAGCGCAGCACGAAGCCGACGATGACGACGGCGACGCCGATCAGAGGCCAGAGGGAGACGTCGGTGGGCATGAGGGCTTTCAGGCGCGCAGTCGCACGCCGGCTTGAAGGAGTGCTTCGTGCACGGCGCGGGCGAAGGCAAGGGCGTGCGGCCCGTCGCCGTGCAGGCAGATGGTCTGGGCCTGCAGGGGCACGGTCTCGCCGGTGACCGCCTGCACGACGCCCTCGCGCACCATGCGCAGCGTGCGGGCGACGGCCTCGTCGGTGTCGTGGATCAGCGCGCCGGGCTGGCTGCGCGGCACCAGGCTGCCGTCGGCGCGGTAGCCGCGGTCGGCAAACACCTCGGCCACGGCGCGCAGGCCGGCGCGCTCGGCGGAGCGCAGCAGCTCGCTGCCGGCCAGGCCGTACAGTGCCAGGCTCGGGTTCACCGCCAGCACGGCATCGGCCACGGCATCGGCCAGCACCGGGTCGCGCGCAGCCTGGTTGTAGAGCGCGCCGTGGGGCTTGACGTGGTGCAGCTCGCCGCCAGCTGCGCGCACCAACGCGTCCAGCGCGCCGACCTGGTAGATCAGGTCGGCGCGCACCTCGTGCGGCGCGAGCTGCATCTCGTTGCGGCCGAAGTTCTCGCGGTCTGGGTAGCTGGGATGCGCGCCGATGGCCACGCCCCGGGCGAGGGCCGCCACCACGGTGGCCTGCATCAGCCGCGCGTTGCCTGCGTGCCAGCCGCAGGCGATGTTGGCGGAGCTGACCAGGGCCAGCAGCTCGGCGTCGTCGGGCGCGCCTTCGCCGAGGTCGGCGTTCAGGTCGACATGCATAGGGCAGTCCTCAGTTGATCGAGCGCGGCCTCGCGCTGGCGCAGCGCGGCGATGGCCTCGTCCCGGCTGCAGGGCGTGAAGCGCAGCGTGCCGCCCAGGCGCAGCTGGGCCAGCTTCCACAGGTCGGCGCGGATGACGACGCCGATCTTGGGGTAGCCGCCGGTCGTCTGCGCATCGGCCAGCAGCACGATGGGCTGGCCCGACGGCGGCACCTGGACGACACCCGGCAGCACGCCGTGCGAGGCCAGCTCGCCGCCGCGCACGCGCTTCAGCGCCGGGCCGGAGAAGCGGTAGCCCATGCGGTTGCTCTGCGGCGTGAGCCGCCAGGAGGTCGACCAGAAGGCTTCGCGTGCGGCCACGGAGAAGTCCCCATGCTCCGGGCCGGCCAGCACGCGCACGCTCGCCTCCCAGTCGGGCGGACGAATGCCCAGGCGCCGGGCGGGCGGGGTGGCGGTGCCAAGCGGCAGGCAGTCGCCATCGCGCAGCGCGCGGCCGTCCAGCCCGCCGAAGTGGGCCTTGAGGTCGGTGCTGCGCGAGCCCAGGGCCGGTGGGGTGGCGATGCCGCCGGAGACCGCCAGATAGCTGCGCATGCGCTCGCGTGGCGCGGCGATCCTGAGCGTCTGGCCGGCCTGCACGCGCTGGCGCCAGTACGGGCGCAGCGGCTGGCCGTCGAGCGTGGCGTCGGCATCGGTGCCGGTGAGGGCGATGCAGCAGCCCGCCTCGAAACGCAGCGAGGCCGGGCCGAGCGTGAACTCCAGCCCTGCGGCATCCAGGTCGTTGCCGACGAGCAGATTGCCATGCACGAGGGCCAGGTCGTCCAGCGCACCGCAACGGCTGATGCCGCGGTCGCGCCAGGCCGTACGGCCCTGGTCCTGCACGGTGGTCAGCGGGCCAGCGCGCAGCAGCTCGATCACGAGCCCTCCGCGACGAAGCGCACGCGGTCGCCGGGCGCCAGCAGCGTGGGCGGCTCGGCCTGCGGGTCGAACAGGGGCAGGGCGGTGTGGCCGATGAGTTGCCAGCCGCCCGGCGTGGCCAGCGGGTAGATGCCGGTCTGCGCGCCGCCGATGCCCACGCTGCCTGCCGGCACGGCGGTGCGCGGCTCGGCGCGGCGCGGTGTGTGCAGCGTCTCGTCCAGACCGCCGAGGTAGGCGAAGCCGGGCTGGAAGCCGATGAAGTAGACGACGTACTCGGCCGCCGAGTGGCGGCGCACGACCTCCTCGGGCGACAGGCGGCAGTGGGCGGCGACGTCGGCGAGGTCGGGGCCGTCCGTGCCGCCGTAACGCACCGGGATCTCGACGAGCTTGCCCGGCGGCTGGCGACCGGCGGGCCTGGCCACGAGGGCATGAACGGTCGCTTCCAGCGCCTCGGCCTCGGTCTGCAGCGGGTCGAAGGCGATCGTCAGGTTGTTCATGCCCGGCGTCAGGCCGAGCACGCCTGGCAACGCGCCCAGCGCGGCGGCGAGCTGCCAGATGCGCTGCTGCTGCTCCAGCGACACAGGTGCGGGCAGCACGCAGCACAGGGCCGCTTCGCCAAGGGGATGGATGGACAGCGTGGGCATTGCCGAAAGCATGCCATGGGTAAACTGCCGGCCCTGATGACCGAGGTTTTCTTCTCACCTGCCGACGAGTACGCGATGCGGCTCGCGCTGGACCAGGCCCACAACGCCTGGCTGGTTGGCGAAGTGCCGGTGGGCGCCGTCATCACCCGCGGCGGGCAGGTGATCGCCACCGGCTACAACCGCCCGATCACCACCCACGATCCGACGGCCCATGCCGAGATCGTCGCACTGCGCCATGCAGCCACGCTGCTGGAGAACTACCGGCTGCCGGAGTGCGAGCTGTTCGTGACGCTGGAGCCGTGCGCGATGTGCGCGATGGCGCTGATGCATGCCCGCTTCAAGCGCGTCGTGTTCGCGGCGACCGACCCCAAGACCGGCGTGGCCGGCTCGGTCATCGACCTGTTCGGCCAGCCGCTGCTCAACCATCACACGCGCATCGAGGGCGGGCTGATGTCTGAGGCCTCGGCCCAGCTGCTGCGCGACTTCTTCGCCGAGCGCCGCGAGGCCGCACGGGCGCGGCGCGCGGAGCGCCAGGGGCTGATCCCGACTGGCGAGGCCACTCACCTGGACGAATCCTGATGACCTCTCTCACGTTGTTCACGCCGTCCGGCGTGCTAGCCAAGGCCGAGAACCTGAAGCGCGCGGCCAGGCGGCTGGCGCAGCTGGGCTTCGAGGTCGGCATCGACGCCGACGCGCTCGCCAAGCACCAGCGCTTTGCCGGCGACGACTCGACGCGACTGGCGGCCCTGCACCGCATCGCCGACGCGGCGCCCTCCGTGGCCCTGGCCACGCGCGGCGGCTATGGCCTCACGCGCCTGATGGACCAGATCGACTGGGGCCGCATCGCCCACAGCGTCGAGCATGGCACGCGCTGGGTGGGCTACAGCGACCTGACGGCGCTGCAGAACGGCCTGATCGCGCACAAGAAGGGCCTGGCCATGTGGGCCGGCCCTCTGGCGTGCGACGACTTCGGACGCAGCGAGGCCGACGGCGGCGTGGACGAGGTCACGCGCGACTGCTTCCTGGAAGCCATGAGCGGCGCGCTGGAGGCTGTGGGCTTTCGCGCACCCGGGGCGGATTTTGACGGCCTGGAGGCGCGCGGGCGCCTGTGGGGCGGCAACCTGACGGTGCTGTGTTCGCTGCTGGGCACGCCGCACTGGCCCAAGGTCAAGGGCGGCATCCTGTTCCTGGAAGACGTCAACGAGCATCCCTACCGCGTCGAGCGCATGCTGCTGCAGCTGCATCAGGCCGGCGTCATCGATGCGCAGGCGGCCGTGCTGCTGGGCGACTTCAGCGGGGCGGCCAGGTCGCCGCTGGACCGGGGCTACGGCCTCAAGGACGCGGTGGCTGCGCTGCGCGCGCGGACGAAGACGCCGGTGCTGACCGGCCTGCCCTTCGGCCATGTGCGCACCAAGGTCTGCCTGCCGGTGGGCGCGAAAGTGGAGCTTTACGTGCAGGGCCGCGAGGCCATCCTGGGCTGGCAGTCGGATGCGCGGCTTGCCCACGACCATCAGGGGCACGAGCACCACCATCACTGAAGTCACCCCGGGTTTTCCACGCCGTCCTCTCCCGGGGGAGGCTTGTTGTATAGACGAGTCGCGCGACTATGATTCCTGCCATCGCCCCGGCCTGACGCCGGGGCGCTTTTCGTTGGGGAGCTTGGGCGTGACGGCAGTCTGGCGTGGGGTGGCGAAGGGGATGGGCGCGCTGGCGCTCGTGCTGGTCGCCGGCTGCAATAACAGCCCCCACCCGCTCGGGGCCGAGCGTGAGAACACGCTCTACATGGCCTTTGCCGAGCGTTCGCCGCGTTACCTGGACCCGACCTCCTCCTACACGGCGCCCGAGAGCACCTACACCTACGAGATCACCGAGCCGCCCTACGGCTATCACCCGCTCAAGCGCCCCTACACGCTGATTCCGCGGGCGGCCTCGGCACTGGCCAGGCCCTATTTCCTGGACGCCCAGGGCCGGCGCCTGCCGGACGACGCGCCCGACGAGCAGATCGCCCAGGCCGTCTACGACGTCGAGATCCGCCCGGGCCTGAAGTGGGCGCCGCACCCGGCTTTCGCCAAGGACGCCCAGGGCCACTACCGCTACCACCACCTCAAGCCCGGCGAGCTGGGCGACAGGCGCAGCCCCTTCGAGTTCGAGCACCTGGACACGCGCGAGGTCGTGGCCGAGGACTTCGTATACGCGCTCAAGCGCCATGCCAGCCCGCGCGTGGAAGCGCCGGTGGCGGCAGTGTTCTCGGAGCACGTGCTGGGTCTGAGCGACTACATGAGCCTGCTCAAGCGCGAGAGCGCGAAGCAGCTGGCCGGTCTGCCCGAGAACCTGGCCGACAAGCCCTTCCTGGACCTGCGCCGCTGGCCGCTGGCCGGTGCCGAGGCCGTGAACGACCACCTGCTGCGCATCCGCCTGAAGGGCCGCTACCCGCAATGGCAGTACTGGCTGGCTACGGCCTTCACGTCGGCCATCCCGTGGGAGGTAGATGCCTTCTACGCCCAGCCCGGCATGGCGGCCAACTCGCTGACCTGGAATCAGTGGCCGGTGGGCAGTGGCCCCTTCATGATGACCGAGTACGTGCAGGACCGCCGGCACGTGATGAGCCGCAACCCGAACTACCGGGTCGACACCTTCCCCTGCGACGGCAACCCCGGCGACGCCGAGGCCGGCCGGCTGGCGGACTGCGGCAAGCGCCTGCCTTTCGTCGACAAGGTCGTCGCGATCAACGTCAAGGAGAAGGTGCCGATCAAGGAGCTGTTCAAGCAGGGCTATCTCGATCTGCCGGAGATGGATCGCGCCGACTGGGGCGTCAACCTGGCCGTGGACCGCGACGATTCCGATGAGGTGCGCGCCTTCTTCGAGCAGCGCGGCTTCCAGTTGCCGATGGACATCGACATCACCAACTGGTACCTCGGCTTCAACTGGCTGGACCCGGTGGTCGGCCAGGGCGACACGCCCGAGCAGCGCAGGCGCAACCGCGCGCTGCGGCAGGCCATTTCCATCGCCATCGACTGGGAGGAGGGCTATGGCCGCATCTTCCGCGACAAGGGCGGCGACGCGGCCCACGGGCCCATCCCGCCCGGCGTGTTCGGTTCGAAGGAAGGCCAGCCGGGCGAGTACAACCCGGTCACGCACCGCCTCGTCAACGGCCTGCCGGTGCGTCGTCCGCTGGAGGACGCGTTTAGGCTGATGGAGGAAGCCGGCTATCCCGGCGGCCGCGATGCGAAGACTGGCAAGCCGCTGGTGCTGAACTACGACTTCCAGCGTGTCGTCACCCCCGAGCTCAAGGCCGAGAACGACTGGCTGGTGCGCCAGTTCGCCAAGCTGGGCATCCAGCTCGACATCCGTGCGACCGACTTCAACCAGTTCCAGGAAAAAGTCCTCAAGGGCAGGCACCAGATCTTCTGGTGGGGCTGGTTCGCGGACTACCCGGATGCCGAGAACTTCCTGTTCCTGCTCTACGGCCCCAACAGCAAGAGCCTGCACGAGGGCGAGAACGTGGCCAACTACGTCAACCCCGAGTTCGATCGCCTCTACCGCAGGCTGCAGTCGCTGGAGGACGGCCCGCAGAAGGCCGAGGTGATGGCGCGGATGAACGACATCGTGCGCCAGGACTCGCCCTGGGCCTGGGGCTACTGGAGCTATTCCGGCGTGGCCTTCCAGCGCTGGGTGCACAACGGCAGGCCCGGTGTCGTCGTGCGCGACCGCGCCCGCTACCTGCGCGTGGACGTGGAGGAGCGCGCGCGCAGCATCGCGGCCTGGAACCGGCCGGTCTGGTGGCCGCTGCTGGCGCTGGCGGCCGGCGCGCTGGCCATCGGCATCTCGACGCGGCGTGCCTGGCGCGCCCGCGAGACGGCCACGGCTCGGGTGGGGGTGCGCTGATGCTGGGCTTCGTGCTGCGCCGCCTGGGCTATGGCCTGGCCATCCTCGTGGGCGTCAATCTCTTCACCTTCTTGCTTTTCTTCTCGGTCAACACGCCCGACGACATGGCGCGGCTGAACATCGGCGGCAAGCGCGTCACGCAGGAGCAGATCGAGAAGTGGAAGACGGAGCGCGGCTACGACAAGCCGCTGTACTACGACGCGACCCGCAGCGGCACGGAGCGCGTCACGCACACCATCCTGTGGGAGCGCTCGGTCAGCCTGTTCGCGCTGGACTTCGGCAAGAGCGACGCGCGCCAGGCCGTCAACATCGGCCACGAGATCAAGGTGCGCATGGGCGTCAGCCTGCAGCTGGCGCTGCCCCTCTTCTTGCTGCAGGTCATCGTCAGCGTGGCCTTCGCGCTGCTGCTGGTGTTCTTCCGGCACAGCCGCATCGACTTCTGGGGCGTCGTGCTGTGCGTGCTGATGCTTTCCATCAGCAGCCTGTTCTACATCATCGTCGGCCAGTTCCTGTTCGCCCGCGTGCTGAAGCTCGTGCCGATGAACGGCTTCGCACCGGGGCTGGACGCGGTCAAGTTCCTGGCCCTGCCGATCCTGCTGTCGCTGCTGAGTCGGCTGGGCGGAGAGGCGCGCCTGTACCGCGCGATGTTCCTGGAGGAGATGGGCAAGGACTATGTCCGCACCGCGCGCGCCAAGGGTCTCGGCGAGGGCCGGGTGCTGGGCCGCCATGTGCTGCGCAATGCGCTGATCCCCATCATCACGAGTGCCGGCAGCTATCTGCCCTATGTCTTCCTCGGCAGCCTGGTGTTCGAGAGTTTCTTCGGCATCCCGGGCCTGGGCGCCTTCGTCATCGAGGCCATCACGGGGCAGGACTTCGCCATCGTGCGCACCATGGTCTTCCTCGGCGCGCTGCTCTACATCGTCAGCAATGCGTTGATCGACATCGCCTATACCTGGGTCGATCCGCGGGTGAGGTTGCAATGAAGGCCGTGCTGCTCTGGACCGATCTCGCACTGTGGCTGATGACGGCCGCGCTTGTTGCCTATGCCTGGCGTGTAAAGGCGCAGGTCCATCTGCGCGCCACCTGGCGGCGTGTGCTCCGCGACCCGGTCGCCGCCTGCGCCGGCGTCGTCATGGCGCTGTTCATGCTCGTGACGCTGGTGGACAGCATCCATCTGCGACGCGCATTGCCGGCGGCAGACGGCGGCCAGGTTTACGACACGCGCACGCTGTCCGTGCTGGACCTGCTGCTGGCGCGCCAGACGGCCATGCGCGAAGTCAGCTATTCGTTGCCGCTGGGTACGCAGGGCTTCAACAAGGAAAGCATCGTCGACGCGCAGGGGAACGTGCGCCGCGACTACCCGCGGCTGCAGTTTGGCGGCGCCCACCTGAGCGACCCGCCCACGCAGTGGGCCGCAGATGTCGTGACGCGTGCCGGTGCCGGCCTGGCTGGCGGCCTGGTCGTCGTCATGGCCACGGTTGCGCTGGCGGGGGCAGGTCTGGCGCGCGGCCATGGAGGCTGGCGCCACGCGCTGGCGGACCTGGCGGCGGATCGCACGTACTACCCCCTGCGCGCCGTCCTGTTGATACTGGCCGCCGTGCTGCTGCTTGCCGGCCCCGTCATCGCGCTGATGCCCCACTACCATGTCTTTGGCACCGACCGCACCGGCAACGACGTGCTGGTGCAGGCGTTGAAGAGCGTGCGCACGGCCTTCGTCATTGGCGCGCTGTCGACCCTGGCGACGCTGCCGCTGGCCCTGGCGCTGGGCGTGCTGGCGGGTTACTACAAGGGCTGGGTGGACGAGGTCATCCAGTACGCCTACACGACGCTCAGCTCCGTGCCCAACGTGCTGCTGATCGCCGCCTGCGTGCTGATGGTGCAGGTCTACTTCGACAAGAACCCTGAACTCTTCGAGACGGCCGCGGAGCGTTCGGACCTGAAGATGCTGATGCTCTGCCTCATCCTCGGCCTGACCGGCTGGGCTGGCCTGTGCCGCCTGGTGCGCGCGGAGACGCTGAAGCTGAGGGAGCTGGACTACGTGCAGGCCGCCACGGCCTTCGGTATCGGCGATCTGCGCATCATGGCCCGCCACATCGTGCCCAATGTGATGCACCTGGTGCTGATCACGGTCGTGCTGAGTTTCTCCGAGCTCATCCTGTACGAGGCAGTGCTGACCTATGTCGGCGTCGGCGTCGATCCGGTCATGAACAGCTTCGGCAGCATGATCAACCTGGCCCGTGCCGAGATGTCGCGCGACCCGGTCGTCTGGTGGAGCTTCGCGGCGGCCTTCGGCTTCATGGTGAGCCTGGTTCTGGCGGCCAATCTCTTCGCCGACGGCGTGCGCGATGCTTTCGATCCCAAGTCGCGCTCGGCCCGGCCGCGCGTCTTCCAGCGCAGGAAGGCCGCGGACCATGCTTGAGATCGATGGCCTGCAGGTCGAACTGGACGCCGATGCCGGCATCGTGAGGGCCATCGCCGGCATGCGGCTGAGCCTGTCGCGCGGCGAGACATTCGCGCTGGTCGGCGAGAGTGGCTGCGGCAAGAGCGTGACGGCGCTGGCGCTGATGCGCCTGCTGCCCGAGAACGGCCGCTTCGCCAGCGGTACCGTGCGCCTGGACGGGCAGGACCTGCTGGCGCTGCCCGAGGGGCGCATGCGCGAGGTGCGCGGTGCCCGCATCTCGATGATCTTTCAGGAGCCGTCGACCAGCCTGAACCCGGTCATGCGCGTCGGCGACCAGATCGTGGAGGCCATCGAGGCACACACGGCGTTGCGCGGCGGGGTGGCCAGGGCCAAGGCCATCGACTGGCTGGCGCGCGTCGGCATCCCCGAGCCCGAGCGTCGCATCGACGACTACCCCTTCCGGCTTTCCGGTGGCCAGAAGCAGCGCGTGATGATCGCCATCGCGCTGGCCGCCGAGCCCGACTTCCTGATCGCCGACGAGCCGACCACGGCCCTGGACGTGACCATCCAGGCGCAGATCCTCGACCTCATCCGTGACCTGCAGCGCGAGCGCCAGCTCGGCGTGCTGCTGATCACGCACGACCTGGCCGTCGTCAGCGGCATGGCCCACCGCGTGGCGCTGATGTACGCCGGCCAAATCATCGAGGTGGCGCCGGCGGCGACGTTTTTCGCCCAGCCCAAACATCCCTACGCCCGCCTGCTGCTGCAGGCCCTGCCGGACGCTGCCCGTCGCGACAAGCCGCTGGCGGCAATTGCCGGCACGGTGCCGCCGCTGTGGCTGGAGTTCGCTGGCTGCCGCTTCTGGCCACGCTGCGACAAGGCCATGGGCCACTGTGCCGGCACACCGCCGCAGCTGACACAGGAGGGGCCGCAGCACCAGGTGCGCTGCCTGCTCTACAGCCAGCCCGGCGAAGCGCTGCCGCGCCAGCCCGCCGTGGTCAGGACGCTTCCTCCCGTGCCGCCAGGGCAGGGCGCGCCGCTGCTGGATGTGCATGACCTGCGCGTGCGCTTCATGCTGAAGGCGCCCCTGCTGCACCGCGGCCCTCGTCACTTCGACGCCGTGGACGGCATCAGCTTCCAGCTGCAGGCCGGCCGCACGCTGGCCCTGGTGGGGGAATCGGGCTGTGGCAAGACGACCTCGGGCAAGGCCATCGTGCAGCTGCTGCGCCGCCAGGCCCGCATCACCGGCGAGGCGCTTTTCGACGGCCAGGACCTGTTCAAGCTGGATGGCGCGGCCCTGCAGCGGGCGCGCCGCCACGTGCAGATCATCTTTCAGGACCCCTTCGCGTCGCTGAATCCGCGCATGCGCGTGGCCGAGGTGCTGGAGGAGGGGTTGATCGCGCTGCGCCCCGAACTGGATGCGGGCCAGCGCCTGGCGCGCCTGCATGCCCTCGTCGACCAGGTCGGCCTGCGTCGCGACGCCCTGCAGCGCTGGCCGCATGAGTTCTCGGGCGGCCAGCGCCAGCGCATCGCCATCGCCCGCGCGCTGGCCGTCGAGCCCCGCCTCATCGTCTGCGACGAGCCCACCTCGGCCCTGGACGTCTCGGTGCAGGCCCAGATCCTCAACCTGCTGCGCGAGCTGCAGCGCGAGCAGGGGCTGGCTTATCTCTTCATCACGCACAACATCGGCGTGGTCGAATACATCGCCGACGAGATCGCCGTCATGCAGACGGGGCGGATCGTGGAGCGAGGTGGCTGTGACGAAGTCCTCGGACAGCCGCGAGAAGGCTTCACGAAAACGCTGCTCGCGGCGGTGCCGCGATTGCATGTTCCTGCGCCGTAATCTCGTCGCGCGCCGACAACGGCTAGGGGTTTCACACTAGGGGGCGCCCTGGCGGGAAACCTAATCGAATCAACGGCTTAGACGGGCCTTTCGTTGGCCTAGGGGCTTTCCTTGGGCTGCTGCATTGTTGCGGCCGCACAAACTCCCGCCACCCCAAATCTGAGCCGAACGCTCAGCCCAAGGACGGCCTCACCCAGGCCACCGCCGCCGGGCATCACGGCGGCCCCACCCTTCATTCAGGAGTCTCAATGTTCAAAAAAACCATCATCACGAGCGCCGTCCTGGCCCTGGCCGCGACTGGCGCGCTGGCCCAGGATGCGCAAAAGCTTGAACGCATCGAGATCACCGGCTCCAGCATCAAGCGCATCGATGCCGAGACGGCCGTGCCGCTGACCATCGTGACCCGCGAGGCCATCGACAAGTCCGGCGCCTCCAACGTCCAGGAACTCGTGGACCGCCTGAGCTCGAACAACGGTGGCGGCCGCTCGCTCGGCCAGTCGATCGGCGACTCCAATGCGACCGGCCAGAGCGGTGCCTCGCTGCGCGGCCTGGGCCGTGAGCGCACCCTGGTGCTGCTGAACGGCCGCCGCCTGGCCATCTACCCGTTCGCCGGCGCCGGCGTCGACCTGAACGCCATCCCGATGGCCGCCATCGAGCGCATCGAAATCCTGCGCGACGGCGCATCGTCCACCTACGGCTCCGACGCCATCGGCGGCGTCATCAACTTCATCACCCGCAAGGACTTCCGCGGCGGCGAAGTGACGGCGGGCTACGAGACGCCCAAGCAATCCGGCGGCACGGTTGTCTCCGCACAGGGCGGCATCGGCTTCGGCGATCTGGCCAAGGACAAGTTCAATATCCTGGGCACGTTCAGCTTCCAGGAGTACGACGTCATCCGCGCGGCTGAACGCGACTTTGCCAAGACCGGCAATCGCCCGGACCTGGGCGTCGTGAAGTCCTCCGGCAACACCTTCCCGGCCAACGCCTACAACGCCCAGACCGGCGCCTACATTCCGGGCGTCGCCGGCTTCCCGAACTGCAACCCGCCCGACAGCTTCAAGGGCTCGTCGAACTGCCGCTACGACTACACCAGCAAGATCGACATCGTGCCGGCGTCCACGCGCATCGGCGGCCTGCTGCGTGGCACGGCCGAGCTGAGCAGCGACCACCTGCTGTTCGCCGAGCTGTCCTACTCGCGCAACGAGATCATCCTGGGCTCGTCGCAGACGCCGTCCAGCACCTCGGGACGCGACGACTACTACTACCCTGCCGGCGGCAAGTACTACCCCACCGCTGCCGTGGACGCATCGTCCAGCAAGGGCTACCGCGGCGACCTCGTCATTGCCTGGCGTATCGTCGATGGCGGCCAGCGCCTGACCAAGGTCACCAACGACATGACCCGCGCCCTGGTTGGCGCCGAGGGCAACTTCGCCGGCTGGGACTACAAGGCAGGCCTGATGCGCGCCTCGTCCAAGGCCAGCGAAGACTTCCTGACCGGCAACTTCTCGGACACGCAGCTGGTCCGCGTGCTCAAGACCGGCTTGGTGAATCCTTTCGGCGCCAATGACGCCACCGGTCTGGCCCTGTTGAAGGAGGCCGAGCTGCACGGCAACAACCGCGCGTCCAAGACGACGCTGGACGCCTTCGACTTCTCGGTGTCGCGCGAACTGTTCCCGATGGCCGGCGGCAACGCCGCGTTGGCGGCCGGTCTGGACCTGCGCAAGGAAAACTACCTCGACGGCTACTCCGACATCGCCGGTTCCGGCGACATCGTCGGCGGCTCCGGCACGGCCGGCAAGGTCGATGGCGCGCGCAAGACCATGGGTCTGTATGCTGAGCTGAACCTGCCCGTCATCAAGAGCCTGGAACTGAACGCCGCCGTGCGTGCCGACCGCTACACCGGCGCGTCGGGCTCGTCGCGCGACGGCGCTTTCAGCTCGCCCAACCTGTCCTCCACCAGCCCCAAGGTCGGCCTGCGCTGGACCCCGATGAAGGAAGTGCTGGTGCGCGGCTCCTACGGCAAGGGCTTCCGCGCGCCGGCGTTGGACAACCTGTACGCGCCGTCTTCGCTGACCAACACGGGCGGCAACTTCAACGACCCGTACTACAACACCGCGGTCGGTTGCGCCAACAAGCCCAACACCAACTACTGCGACACGCAGCTGACGGTGCAGAACAACAGCAACCGCAACCTGAAGCCTGAGAAGTCCAAGACGGCTACCGTCGGCGTCGTGTTCGAGCCGATGAAGGACCTGTCGATGGAAGTCGGCTACTTCAGCATCAAGATCACCGACGGCATCAAGTCGCTGTCCGGCGACGACATCCTGAAGGACTGGTACAAGAACCAGACCGGCCCGACGACCAGCTCCTCCGTCTTCGCCAACCGCCTGGTCAAGAATGCCCAGGGCTACCTCGACTACGTCAAGGCTTCCCTGGAGAACGTCGGCCAGGCTACCGCAGAGGGCTTCGACCTGTCGGCCAAGTACCGCGTGCGCACCGCATTCGGCACTCTCACGCCGGCCTGGGAGGCGACCATCGTCACCAAGAGCAGCGAAACCAACATCGTCACCGGTGAAGTCGTGGACAACCTCGGCAAGTACTACCTCGGCGGCCCCATCGTGCGCGTGAAGCAGAACTTCAGCCTCGACTGGGACGGCAACGCCTGGGCCGGTGGTGTGCGCTACTTCCGTCAGAGTGGCTACCGCGACTACGACGAAGTGCGTCACGTCTCCAAGTACGACCTCTGGAGCCTGCAGGGCCAGTACAAGGGCGTGAAGAACCTGGTCCTGACGGCCGGCGTTCTGAACCTGCTCGACAAGAAGCCGCCGGTGACGGTCCAGGAAGACTACTTCCAGGTCGGTTTCGACCCGACCTACGCCGACGTCAAGGGCCGCAGCTTCTACGTTCGCGCCAACTACAAGTTCTGATCCTCATCGGTCGAACGCAATCCAGCAGGCCTTCGGGCCTGCTTTCTTTTCTGATCCGCCCGCACATGGACTACCTCAATCCAGCACTTGACCTGAACCAGCTCCATGCCGAGTTCAGCAAGGGGCGCCGCCTGCTGATCCGCGACTTCTTCAAGCCCGATGTGGCGGAGGCGCTGGCGCGCGCCGTCGAAGCCATCGACTGGAGCCTGTGCTACCGGGACAGCCAGGGCGACCGCCGGCTGACGGGCGAGCAGCTTCGCAGCCTGGACGCCAGCCAGCGGGCCTACCTGGTCGACAACATCGTCGAGGTGGCGCGCCGTCAGTTCCAGTTTTCCTTCTACACCGACTCCCTTGCCGATGCCCTGCAGCGCGGAGACACCGGTCTGCTCGCCCGTTTTATCCGCTACATGGCAGACGAGGCCTTTTTGTCCGTCATGAGACGCATCACCGGCATTCAAGAGGTCAACCGTGTGTACGCCCAGGCCACGATGTACGCGCCCGGCAGTTTTCTGCTGGCGCACGACGACCATGTGGAAGTGGAAGAGCGGCGGCTGGCCTATGTCATCAATCTGACTCGCCAGTGGCGTCCCGACTGGGGTGGCATGCTGCACTTCAGCGAGCGGGATGGCGGCGTCAGTGACAGCTTCTTCCCGCATTTCAATTCAATGTCGGTGTTTGCCGTGCCGCAAACGCATTTCGTATCGTACGTTCCGCCTTTCGCCCAAGGGCAGCGCAACGCCATCACGGGCTGGCTGATCGCCGCCTGAGCCGCCCTGGTTTCGCGTCATTTATTGTTTCGAGATGCATGTAATCAGGCTGTTCTTCTTGCCCGGGTTAGCCCCAGGAAAATGCTCCAAACCCCGGGGCTAAGATGCTGGCGTGGCCAGGTTTGGTCAGAGGTGCGGTTTATCTGCGCCTGGTTCGTGGCGATGAAACGCGTGCCCGACGGCTCAGGCCACCGGGCGTTTTTTTTGGCTCGGTCAGGTGTAAAGAAGCCTTGCATGCTGGCTTGACTGCGTGTTTTCGACGAGGCGGAAACGTTCTCTTCGCGATCTAGAATGCACGCCCTTCGGGAACCAGTTGACGGCAGGAGCGCAACTTCCGCCGTGCGGTGGCCACGTTCCTCAGAAGAAGTCATTGACTGTGATTTGTAGTTGCAAGAAGGAGCGCGCATGAATTTTGCGCAGGAGAAGCAGGGCGCGTCCCGGTTCACGGGCTTCGGTATCGTGGTCCTGATCCACGTCGTGGCCATCTACGCGCTGGCCAGCGGCTTGGCCAAGGATCTGGTCAAGAAGGTCACCGGTCCGATCGACGTCAAGGTCATCGAGGAGAAGGTCAAGCCGCCGCCGCCGCCCGAGAAGGTGGTGCCGCCGCCCCCGGACCTCAAGGCCCCGCCGCCGCCCTTCGTGCCGCCGCCTGAATTCCAGGTGACCGCCCCGGCACCGCCGGCACCGGCCATCCAGTCCACCCAGGTTGCACCGCCCGCCGTCGCGGAAATCCGCCCGGCACCGGCACCGGCGCCCGCAGCGCCCGCCCCGGCGCCGCGCCCCGCCAAGATCACCGCCGGCATGGTCTGTACCAAGATGGGCAAGCCCGAGATGCCGTCGGTCAACTGGAGTGGCGAAGCCCTCTACAAGGCCGTCGCCACCGTCAAGGCTGGTCGCGTCACCGCCGTCGAAATCACCTCGCTGCGTGGCGGCGTGGACCGCAAGGCGCAGCGCGCGCTGGTCCAGGCCATCGAAGCGACCCTGCGTGACACCTATGAATGCCCGGGCGATCACGTGTTCGAGCAGGAGTTCCAGTTCAAGATCGAATAAGAGACCTGCTTCGAACCCGGCGCCAGACCGGCGCATTCAGAACCGCATAAACCAGAATCTTTCCCTAGGAGTTGACTCCATGATTTCTCGCATCACCGGCTTCCTTGCAGCCATCGCCATGGCCGCGACCCTGGCTATCTCGCCCGCCCATGCGCAAGACCAGAAGCCGGCCGACGCCGCCTCGGCTGCCGTGGCCGACGCTGGCGCCGCTCCCGCCCCCGCTGCCGCTCCCGCCAAGCAAGAGAACCCCTACAGCCTGGCCAACATCGTCGCCCACGGCAACGTCGTCGACCAGGTCGTGCTGTTCATCCTGGCCATCATGTCGATGGGCTCGTGGTACATCCTCGTCGTGCGCCTGTGGGACACCGGCAAGCTGTCCTCGGAAGCCAAGGAAGTCCGCGCCAGCTTCTTCAAGAAGGCCAGCCTGGCTGATGGCATCAAGGGCCTGAAGGAAGAAAGCGCCTTCCGCTACATCGCCACCACTGCCATCGAAGCCTCGGAGCACCATGAAGGCGCCCTGACCGAGAACATCGACCACAGCAGCTGGGTCACGATGAACGTCGACCGCGCCGTCGCCGACGTCAACACCAAGATCTCCGCCGGCCTGGGCTTCCTGGCCACCGTCGGTTCGACCGCTCCCTTCGTCGGCCTGTTCGGCACCGTGTGGGGCATCCTGAACGCGCTGACCGCCATCGGCGTCGCCGGCCAGGCTTCCATCGACAAGGTGGCCGGCCCCGTGGGCGCCGCGCTGATCATGACCGCCATCGGTCTGGTCGTCGCCGTGCCGGCCGTGCTGGGCTACAACTGGCTGGTCAACCGCAACAAGAGCGTGATGAGCCAGGTTCGTTCCTTCGCCGGCGACCTGCACGGCGTGCTGATGGGCAACCGCTCGGTCGCCAAGCGCTAATCCCTGAGCTGAAGCTCGCACAGGAGCCAATGCCATGGGCATGAACGTCGGATCCTCTTCCGGCGATGACGATGTGGTCTCGACCATCAACACCACGCCCCTCGTGGACGTGATGTTGGTGCTCCTGATCATCTTCCTCATCACCGTGCCGGTGGTGACGCAGTCGATCGCGGTGAATCTCCCCAAAGAGACCAACCAGGTTCGCGTCACCAAGCCGGAGAACATCGAAATCTCGGTCAGCAAGGACGGCGACGTCTACTGGGGCACCAAGCTGATTCCCGACATGGAGGAGCTGGTCAAGCGCCTCGGCAAGGAATCGGTCAAGAACCCGCAGCCCGAGGTGCATATCCGCGGCGACGACAAGTCGCGTTACGAGTCGGTCGGTCGCGTGATCTTCGCCTGCCAGCGTGCCGGCATCATGAAGATCAACTTCGTCACCGAGCCGCCGGCTCGTGGCGGTTGATCCCAGGAGTCGAATATGGGAATGAATGTTGGAAGCTCGTCGGGCAGCGGTGAACCCGAAGTCCTGATGGACGTCAACACGACGCCGCTGATCGACGTGATGCTGGTGCTGCTGGTGATGCTCATCATCACCATCCCGATCCAGCTGCACACCGTCAACCTGGACATGCCGCCGCCGAGCACGAATCCGCCGCAGCAAGACCCGGTCGTGCACACCGTCATGATCGACTTCGACGGCACCGTCTATTGGGACGAAGCCGCGCTGCCGAACATCGATGCCGTGAACGCGAAGATGCAGGAAGTCGGCGCGATGGCGATCAGTGACCAGCCGGAAATCCACATCAAGCCGAACAAGCTGGTGGACTACGGCGTCGTCGCTGCCGTGATGGCCTCGGCCCAGCGCAACAGCGTCAAGAAGATGGGCATGGTCGGTAACGAGCAATACGTCAAGTGACGTGAGCTCGGGACCGCTGACACCGAACCAGTGATGCGCGCTGCCCGAAAGGGCGGCGCGTTTTTGCTTTGCAGGAGAGCAAATTGAAGACTTTGAAAACCGTGGTGGCTGTCGCTGTTGGCGCTCTGGCCCTGACCCTGAACGGTGCGCCCGGCGCGGAGTTCGGCTTCAGCCAGGCAGTCGCCCAGGACAGCGTGCGCAAGGAAGTCGGCACGCCTCTGGGCGAGGCCAGCAAGCTGGTCAAGGCCGGCAAGTACAAGGAGGCACTGGCCAAGCTGCGCGACGCCGAAGCCGTCGGCGGCCGCACGGCCGGCGAGAACAACGCCATCGAAGGCGTGCGCTTCTCGGCTGCCATGGGCGCCAACGACCCCGACACCATGGCCCGCTCCTTCGACGCCCTCAAGGGCGCCGGCAAGCTGGGCCAGGCCCAGCAGCTGCAGTACATGGAAGCCATCGCCGGCACCTATCTGCGCAACAAGGACAACGCCAAGGCGCTGAACTGGGCGCAGCGCTACTTCAAGGAAGGTGGCACCAGCCCGACCATGAAGCAGGTGCAGCAGAACGCGCAGTTCCTGTCGGGCGACATGACAGCCACCATCAAGGACACGCTGGAAGAGATCGCCGCCGACGAGCGCGCCGGCCGCGCGCCTTCCAAGGACAAGCTCAACCTGCTGCTGTTCGCGGCCCAGAAGAAGGGCGATGCCAACGCTGAAGGGCTGGCGACCGAGAAGCTGCTGAACTTCTACCCCGATCCCAAGCTGTGGGCCCAGATCCTGGGCGGCCTGCCGCAGAAGAAGAGCTTCGACAGCAGCCGCTACGCGCTGGACCTGTACCGCCTGCGCCTGGCGACCGGCAACATGTCGCGCGGCGCCGAGGACTACATGGAGATGGCCCAGCTGGCCGCCCAGGCCGGCTATCCGGAAGAGGGCAAGCAGGTCGTCGACAAGGGCCTGGCCGCCGGCGTGCTGGGCCAGGGTGCCGAAGGCGCCCGCCACAAGCGCCTGGCCGACCTGATGGTCAAGAAGATCGGTGAGGCCAAGGCCTCCGCGGCTGCCAACGAGAAGGCCGCCGAGGACGCCAAGGATGGCAACGCCTTTGTGACCCTGGGCCTGGCCAATGCCTTTGGTGGCAACGCCAAGAAGGGCATCGAGCAGATCGAGCAGGGCATCGCCAAGGGCAATCTGAAGCGCCCTGAGGACGCCAAGCTCTACCTTGGCCTGGCGCACATGCTGGCCGGCGAGGGTGCCAAGGCCCAGGCGGCCTGGAAGTCGGTCAAGGGTGCGGAAGGCTCGTCCGACCTGGCCCGCCTGTGGATCATCCAGTCGCGCTCGGCCAAGCGCTGATCGACGGAGCTCCAAACGAAAAGGGCCTGGTTCGCACCAGGCCCTTTTTTCAATGCGGCAACGACATCACTTCGGTGCCAGGCGGATCGCGCCATCCAGGCGGATGACCTCGCCGTTGAGCATGTCGTTGGTGACGATCTGGTGCACGAGCTTGGCATAGTCCTCGGGCTTGCCCAGGCGGCTGGGGAAGGGCACGCTGGCCGCCAGCGCGTCCTGCACCTCCTGGGGCATTCCGAACAGCATCGGCGTGCCGAAGATGCCGGGGGCAATGGTCATGTTGCGGATGCCGTTGCGCGCCAGATCGCGGGCAATGGGCAGCGTCATGCCGACGACACCGCCCTTGGACGCCGAGTAGGCCGCCTGGCCGATCTGGCCGTCGTAGGCGGCTACCGAAGCAGTGGAGATCAGCACGCCGCGCTCGCCAGTCGCCTCGGGCTCGTTCTTGGCCATCGCCTCGGCGGCCAGGCGGATCATGTTGAAACTGCCGATCAGGTTGACCGTGATGGTCTTGCTGAAAGCCGCGAGCGGGTGGGCGCCGTCCTTGCCGACCGTCTTGATGGCCGGAGCGATGCCCGCGCAGTTGACCAGGCCCATCAGCTTGCCCAGGCCGGTGGCTGCGGCGACGGCAGCCTGGCCGTCAGCCTCCTGGCTCACGTCGCACTTGATGAACGCGCCACCGATCTCGGCCGCGACCTGCTGACCGCGCTCGACCTGCAGGTCGGCAATGACGACCTTGGCGCCGTTGGCGGCCAGCATGCGTGCTGTGCCTTCGCCGAGGCCCGAGGCGCCGCCGGTGACGATGAACACCTTGCCTGCGATTTCCATGATGAGGATCTCCTGGGTTGATTGGTTGACGTAAACGTCAATTGTGGCCGACAAAAAGCCGCGAGGCTTACGCGTCGCGGCTTTGTTGAGTGAGGAGCGGCTCAGGCCAGAGCGGTCAGCGCCTTGTTCATGATGTCCTCGACCGAGCCCACGCCCTCGATGCGGCGGTACTTGGGCGCGTTGGCGTCGCCGGTGGCGGCCCATTGCGAGTAGTAATCGACCAGTGGGCGGGTCTGAGCGGAGTAGACGTCCAGACGCTTCTTGACGGTCTCTTCCTTGTCGTCTTCACGCTGGATCAAGTCCTCGCCGGTCTCGTCATCCTTGCCGGCGACCTTGGGCGGGTTGAACTTGACGTGGTAGGTGCGGCCCGAGGCCACATGCACGCGGCGCCCGCTCATGCGTTCGATGATGGCGTCGAAGGGCACGTCGATTTCCAGCACGTAGTCCAGCTTCACGCCGGCAGCCTTCATCGCGTCGGCCTGAGGGATGGTGCGGGGGAAGCCGTCGAACAGGAAGCCCTTGGCGCAGTCGGGCTGGGCGATGCGCTCCTTGACGAGGCCGATGATGATGTCGTCACTGACCAGGGCGCCTGAATCCATGACGGCCTTGGCTGCCAGGCCCAGCGGGGTGCCGGCCTTGATGGCGGCGCGCAGCATGTCGCCGGTGGAGATCTGCGGAATGCCGAATTGCTTGCAGATGAAGGCAGCTTGGGTGCCTTTGCCAGCGCCAGGGGCGCCCAGAAGGATCAGTCGCATGGGTCTCCTCGTCTCGTCAGGACCGTGAAAAAGTCCTGCTCAGGTCAGCGGTCGAGTATCGCACGCGGCCTTTCTGGGGCCTGACGTGACAGACCCGCGTCAACCCTCGACGAGGCGTCGCACGCGGGCCAGATCCTCGGGTGTGTCGACGCCCGGACCCGGCCGCTCGGCGCTCACATGCACAGCGATGCGCTCGCCGTGCCAGAGCACGCGCAACTGCTCCAGCGACTCGATCTGCTCCAGAGGGCTCACCGCCAGCGTGGGGAAGCGGCGCAGAAAACCGGCGCGGTAGGCGTACAGCCCCACATGGCGCAGCGCCTGGTTGGGCTGGCCTGCGCCGTCGCGCCACCAGGCGATGGGCGCCCGCGAGAAATACAGGGCTCGGCCGGCCTTGTCCGTGACCAGCTTGACGACGTTGGGGTTCGTGAACTCGGAAGGGTCGGTCAGCGCATGCGCGACAGTCGCCATCACGCAGTCGGGCTGGGCAGCCAGTGTCGCGGCGCAGGCGTCGATCATGGCCGGTGCGATCAGCGGCTCGTCGCCCTGCACGTTGACGACGCTAGCGTCGTCCGCCAGGCCGAGCTGCACAACGGCCTCGGCGAGCCGGTCGCTGCCGGAGGGGTGGTCGGCTCGCGTCATCAGCGCCCGCAGACCGTGGGCGGTGCAGGCGGCGGCTACCTCGGGCGCGTCTGTTGCGATGACGATCTGGCTGGCGCCGGACTGGGCCGCGCGCTGGGCGACACGCACGATCATCGGCAGGCCGCCGATATCGGCCAGCGGCTTGTTGGGCAGACGGCTCGACGCCAGTCGCGCCGGGATGATGACCGTGAAGCTCACGGGGCGAGCGGCACAGGGGCGCTGGCGGTGTCCGGCTCCCAGGGCCTGGCTTCGTTCTCCAGCATCAGCGGGATGCCATCGCGGATGGGGAAGGCCAGTCGGTCGGCACGGCAGCCCAGGGCGGGCAGTTCCCCGTCGCGCAGCAGCGTCAGCGGCCCCTTGCACAGCGGGCAGACCAGCATTTCGATGAGGCGTTGATCCATCAGGCGGGCAGGGAGAGTTTCTTCAGTTGGGTGTCCAGCGCGGCCTCGAAGCCGGCGCCGGGCCAGAAGTCTAGCGCCACGACCCAGACGGGCAGGGCGCTGACCCGATCGGGCCGCAGCTTCACGGCGTCCTTCTCGGTCAGCACGACGGCGGCGGTGCCGGCGGGCCAGGGCAGTTCGGCGAAGTCGGCATGGTCGGGGAGGGGCAGCATGGCAAAGCCCAGGCCCAGGTCGGCCAGCATGTCAAAGAAGCGCTGCGGCCGGGCGACACCCGCGACGGCGAGCAGCCCGGAACACTCGCGCAAGGCGAGCAGCGCGCCCATCTGTGCGGGCTTGCCGGCCCACCAGTCGGCCAGCGTCACGGCGCCCGCCAGCCCGCGCTCTGCGACGAAGCCGGGCAGGCCCGTGCTTGGCCGAGGCGCGTTGTAGACGACGAGCTGGTCGTCGGCCAGCGGTGCTGGCGGCTGGCGCAATGGCCCCGCGGGAAGCAGCCGGCCATTGCCCAGGCCGCGTTCGTCGAACACCAGCAGGCTCAAGCACCGCGGCAGGCGCCAGTGCTGAAGGCCGTCGTCACTGACCAGCAGCTGCAGCGCCGGCTCGGCGGCCAGCAGGGCGCGCGCCGCGGCAACGCGGTCGCGGCCCACGGCCACCGGAGCCCCGCTGCGCAGGTGGATGAGCAGCGGCTCGTCGCCGACCTCGGGTGCCGTTGATGCGCGCGTGACGAGGTGCACGCCGTCGCCCTCGCGTCCATAGCCGCGCGACACGACGCCGGCGCGCAGGCCGCGGGCGCGCAGCAGGGCCAGCAGCGCCAGCGTCGTGGGCGTCTTGCCGGCGCCGCCGACGATCCAGTTGCCGACGACGATGACGGGGACAGGCAGCGTCTCGACGCGCTTGAGCCCGCTCCTGTAGGCCAGCTGGCGCAGCCCGAGCAGGGCGCGGTAGACCCAGCTCAGCGGCAGCAGCGCGGCGGACAGCGGCCCGCCCGTCAGCCACTCGCCCTGCAGCCGATCAGCGAGCGTCGGTCTGGGCGGCGAAGGTGACACGCGTGAGGCCAACGCGGCGCGCGGCGTCCATCACATTGATGACGGCCTGGTGGGGCGTGGCGGCGTCGGCCGAGATGATCAGCGAAGCCTCCGCATTGCCGCCCGAAGCCTGGCGGAGCGCGCCGATCAGGATGTCGACCGAGCGGCCTTCCACCGGTTGGCGGTTGACGACGAAGCGGCCATCGGCCGCAATGCCGACGATGACCTCCTGCGGGCGGTCCTTCAACTTCTCCGCGTCGGCCGAGGGCAGCGTGATCTGCAACTCGGTGAACTTGGAGTAGGTCGTCGACAGCATCAGGAAGATCAGGATCACCAGCAGCACGTCGATGAAGGGGATCAGGTTGATCTCCGGCGGGTCCGTGCGGGGGGAGCGGAAGCGCATGACGCGGTCCTTCTCGGGCTTAGGCGGTGTAGCGGCGCAGCTGGCCCAGCAGTCGGTCGGCCGCGGCTTCTAGCTCCAGCACGTACTCCTCGATGCGGCCCTTGAAATAGCGGTGGAACATCAGCGAGGGGATGGCAATCATCAGGCCGAAGGCCGTGTTGTAGAGGGCGATGGAGATGCCGTGCGCCAGTTGCGCCGGGTTGCCGCCGCCGGGCGTCTGGCTGCCGAAGATCTCGATCATGCCGACCACCGTGCCCATCAGGCCCAGCAGCGGCGCGGCCGTGGCGATGGTGCCCAGCGTGTTCATGTAGCGCTCGAGCTGGTGTACGGCGCGGCGGCCGGCGAACTCGAACACCAGGCGCAGCTTGCCCTCGGGCATCTGCGGCTCGGCCGTCACGGCGCGCAGGCCGGACGCCAGCACCTCGCCGAGGACGGAGTTCTCGGCCAGGCGGTCCACCATGTCGGGCGCGGGCAGCTGCTGGGCGCTGACGTTGAGCACGTCTTCCAGCAGTCGCGCCGGCATGATGCGGCTGCTGCGCAGGCTGGACAGCCGCTCGATGATGAGGGCCAGGGCCACCACGGAGCACAGGAGCAAAGGCCAGATCGGCCAACCGGCGGCTTGTATGATCGAAAACAAGGTCGTCCCCGTGTCGAGAGTGCGAGTGGGCGGCCGCAGACCGGCCGGGAAAGTGCGCGGGATTATGGCCCCAGCCTTCCAGGGCCCAGCCCACACCCAAACCCCAAGAAAGCGTTCCCACAATCCACCGTTGCTGTGGATAACTTTGTGGGCAAGCCCGGGGCGCGGGCCGGCAGAGGCCGTCAAATCAAGGCCTTGGACAACTTGCCTCAAGTTTGAGCAGCGGATTTCGAATTGAAAAACAAGGCCTTATGTGCTCATGACGGCGCCGTGACAGGCGCCGTGCACGAAAACGGCCCGCCGGCCCAGTATTGGCGCGGCTGTGGACTTCCCGGCCCGCGCCGGCATTGGGTTTGCGCGTGATTGAGCCTCGCGAAGCCGCTTCAAATCGGCGTGTCTGGGGTGTGGCCGGCCTGCTGGAGGCGGTGAGTCAGAGCCTGGCCGAGCGTTTTTCCGTCGTCGTCGTCGGTGGCGAGATTGCCGGCTTCACACGAGCCGCCAGCGGGCACTGCTATTTCGGGCTGAAGGACGCCGACGGTCAGGCCGCCAGCCTGCGCTGCGCGATGTTCCGCCGCGCTGCGGCGATGCTGGACTTTGCGCCGGGCGAGGGCGTGCTCGTCGAACTGCGCGGCCGCGTGGCCGTCTATGAACCGAGGGGCGAGCTGCAGTTCGTCGTCGAGGCCATGCGGCGCGCCGGCGCCGGCACGCTGTACGAGCAGTTCCTGAAGCTGCGCGCGCGGCTGGCGGCAGAAGGCCTGTTCGATGCCGAAGCCAAGCGCGCCCTGCCGACCCATCCGCGGCGCATCGGCGTCGTCACGTCGGCTGCCGGCGCGGCCCTGCACGATGTGCTGACGGCGCTGGCGCGGCGGGCGCCGCAGGTCGAGGTCGTCGTCTACCCCAGCCCCGTGCAGGGTGCCGAGGCGCCCCCGGCACTCGTGCGGGCGCTGCAGGTGGCCAACGCACGGGCCGAAGTGGACGTGCTGCTGCTGGTGCGTGGCGGCGGTTCGCTGGAGGACCTTTGGGCCTTTAACGACGAGCGTGTCGTGCGCGCGGTGGCGTCTTCGGACCTGCCCGTCGTCTGCGGTGTCGGCCACGAGACCGATGTGACCTTGTGCGACCTGGCCGCCGACCTGCGCGCGCCCACGCCCACGGCCGCGGCTGAACTGGCCGCACCGTCGCGCGAGTCTCTTCAGGCCCAGCTTGCCGGCCTCGAGCGCGCGCTGACGCTGCGCACCGAGCAGCGCCTGCAATCACTGGCCCAGCGGCTGGACCGCCTTGCCTTGCGCCTGGCCCGCCCCAGTGACGCGCTGGCCCGCCAGCGCCGCCTGCTGGACCTGCTGGCCCAACGTGCCGCGGCAGCGCCCGGACGGCGCGTCGAACTGCAGCGCCAGCGCCTGGCCCACCTGGCGCAACGCCATGAGCGCGCGGGCCTGGAGGTGCTGCGTCGCCAGGCTGCCAGGCTGGATTCGCTGCAAGCCCGGCTGCAGGCCCTGGACCCCCAGCATGTGCTGGCCCGCGGCTATGCCTGGCTGGATGACGGCGAGGGCGGCGCGATCACCTCCGTCAAGGACTTGACGCCAGGCCGCGAGGTGGCCGCCGTGCTGGCCGATGGCAAGGCCCGACTGAAGGTATTGCCTTCGGCGCAGGGGTGATTGAGCCTCCCTACAATCCGCCGCGTTTTCCCTTCCCCCCAACACCCTGAGGTTCACACCATGGAACACACGCTGCCCCCGCTGCCTTACCCCATCGACTCGCTGGCTCCGCACTACAGCAAGGAGACGCTGGAGTTCCACCACGGCAAGCACCACAACGCCTACGTCGTGAACCTGAACAACCTGCAGAAGGGCACCGAGTTCGAATCGATGACGCTCGAAGAGATCATCAAGAAGAGCTCCGGCGGCATCTACAACAACTCGGCCCAGATCTGGAACCACACCTTCTTCTGGAACTGCATGAAGCCGCAAGGTGGCGGCGAGCCCTCGGGTGCCCTGGCCACGGCCATCAACGCCAAGTGGGGCAGCTACGCCGCCTTCAAGGAAGCCTTTGTCAAGAGCGCCGTGGGCAACTTCGGCTCGGGCTGGACCTGGCTCGTGAAGAAGGCCGACGGTTCGGTCGACATCGTCAACACGGGTGCCGCCGGCACGCCGCTGACGACCGCCGACAAGGCCCTGCTGACCGTGGACGTCTGGGAACACGCCTACTACATCGACTACCGCAACCTGCGTCCCAAGTTCGTCGAGACCTTCCTAAGCAATCTCGTGAACTGGCAGTTCGCCGAAGCCAACTTCGCCTGAGCGATCCGCTCCCGAACAAAGGCCGGCTTCAGCCGGCCTTTGTTCATTGCGAGGGCTTTACTACGCAAATGGCCCAAGAAACGCCGGAAGGTGAGCATTGGCGCGGGTTTGCGGCCTGTAAGCCGCGCGCACCAAGCGATTTTGAGCCAATTTCGGCGCCCCTCCCCCGACCCGCACAACGACTTGACGGCGTTGCGAGCCACGAACTGCAGCGTCGTCCAGGCCGACGACTGCTCCATGCCGAGGAGGGGCTTGAGTCCGCGCGTCCAGGGGGGCGAAAGGTATCTCTTTCCAACTTCCACGGACGCCCTACAATCGTTTCATACATCGTTTCTGAGATTTTCTAAATAAAGAGCTTTCACGCAGGTAGTTCGGTCGCGTCATGGTTCAAAAAATCGTTTCATTGTGGCTGCGGACCTTGTCGCTACATTGCGCCTGAACGGGCGCCTACGGGCAGGCGAACTCCTCAAGTCGCTCGGGGTCAGCCGAGCCACGCTGATGCGATTGGCGCGTGCGGCCGGCGACGAGGTCATCGTGCGGGGCAGTGCCCGGCGCACCACTTATGCCGCGCGCCGCGCATTGCGCGGCTCCAGTGCAGCGCTGCCCCTGTACCGCGTCGACGAGCACGGAGACGTGCAGGAAATTGCCCGACTCGACCTGACCTACCCGGACGGCTGCGCCGCCGAGTTCGTCGCAGACTTCGGCTGGCCGTTGGTTGATGACATGCAGGCGGGCTGGTTCGACGGCCTGCCCTATCCCCTCAACGACATGCGGCCCCAGGGCTTCCTAGGTCGCAACTTCGCACATCAACACGCCGAGATGCTTCAGGTTCCCGCGGACCCGACGGCATGGTCCGATGATCACGCGCTGCACGCGATGTCGCTACTGGGGGCCGACCTGCTAGGTAATCTCATCGTCGGCGAGCCGGCCTGCCGTCAATGGCTCGAACGGCTGCAGGATGCGCGTCTGGGCCGTGGTGACGCGCCGATCGCTGAGGACGAGGTAGAGCAGGTTTACGCCAGCCTAGCCGAGACCGCCATGGCCCAAGGGGTTGTGGGTTCCTCGGTCGGAGGTGAGTTTCCAAAGTTTGCGGCCGTGCGCGAATTCGGCGACAGGCGTGTGCAGCACGTGCTGGTCAAATTCTCCGGCTCAGACGACTCGCCGGGCACTAGACGCTGGGCTGACTTGCTGGTGTGCGAGCACCTGGCTAGCGTCATCTTGCCGGCGCGCCTGGGCATCGGCGCGTCAACCTCGCGCATCCGCCGTAGCAGCGGGCGCACCTTTCTGGAGGTTGAGCGCTTCGACCGGCACGGACTGCTTGGCCGCTCCGGCGTGGCGTCCTGGTCCTCGCTGAACGCCGCGCTGTTCGGCGTAGCAGGGGCTCCCTGGACCGAGGCTGCCCGGATGGTGACCGAGCGTGGCTGGTTATCCACTGTCGATGCCCAACACATCGCGCTGCTGTGGCATTTCGGCCAGCTCATCTGCAACACCGACATGCACGAGGGCAACCTGTCGTTCCAGCCGAACGCCCAGGGCGGTCACGCGAGACTGCGGCTGTCGCCGACCTACGACATGCTACCGATGCTTTACGCGCCAGCGCGCGGCGTGGAAGTTCCAACCCGAACCTTCCAGCCCAAGCTACCGCTACCGGCCGAGCGCGACGTCTGGGAGCCCGCGGCACGCGCGGCCATCGAGTTCTGGCAACTTGCCGCGGCTGACGAGCGAATCAGCGCTAGCTTTCGGGCCATCTGCACCGACAACGCCAGGCTCTTGCTCAAGCTGGCGTCGGTTAGCTAATACGGTGGGTTGGCGCCTAGGGAAGGTCTGCAAAACCCCGCGTCACCCCGACTGGCGCGCGGCGTGAACGCAAGAGACGATGGCGGGCATGAATCAGATCACGCTGGGCCTTGACCCTCTGCCCAAGAAGACGCGCAAGGAAGTCTTCCTCGACGAGATGAATCAAGTCGTGCCTTGGGCGGAATTGGTGGCGCTGATCCAGCCCCATGCCCGCGGTGCCCACCAGGCGCTGGGCGGCCGTCCGCCGTTCCCCATCGAGACGATGCTGCGCATTCACTGCCTGCAACTCTGGTGGAACCTCAGCGACCCGGCGATGGAAGAAGAGTTGCACGAGCGCCCGCTGTACCGGCGCTTCGTCGGCCTGGACGGCTCGGCGCGGTTGCCCGACGAGACTACGATCCTGAGGTTCCGGCACCTGCTGGAGAAGCAGCAGCTCGCGCCGAAGGTGCTGGCCACCATCAACGCCGGCCTGGCCCAGCAAGGCCTGTTGCTCAAGACCGGTACGGTGGTCGACGCCACCATCATTGCCGCGCCCAGCTCGACCAAGAACAAGGACGGCGAGCGCGACCCCGAGATGCACCAGACCAAGAAGGGCAACCAGTGGCACTTCGGCATGAAGGCCCACATCGGCGTGGATGCCGAGTCGGGCCTGGTGCACACGGTCATCGGCACGGCGGCCAACGTCAACGACGTCACGCAGGCGGCCGGGCTGCTGCACGGCCAGGAGAGCGACGCGTGGGCCGATGCCGGCTACCGGGGCGTGGACAAGCGCCAGGAGCTCAAGGACTCAAAGACACGTTGGCACGTGGCCATGCAGCCAGGCCAGCGACGAGCGCTCGACACCGAGTGCAAGTTGCACCGGGTGCTGGAGAAGATCGAGCAGCTCAAGGCCAGCGTGAGGGCCAAGGTCGAGCACCCGTTCCGCGTGGTCAAGCAACAGTTCGGCTATGCCAAGGTGCGCTACCAGGGCTTGGCCAAGAACACGGCGCGGCTGACGATGTTGTTCGCGCTGGGCAATCTGTGGATGGTGCGCAGGCGACTCATCGAGGCGCAGGGATGAGTGCGTCTGCAATGCGCCAGACGGGCGCCGCAGGCTCCGAAAGCCTCGGCGCTCGCGAGCCGAATAGCCGGAAATCGAGTCCTGCAGCCGCATCACGAAACCGCAAGTCCACGATCTGCAGCGCCGGGCTCAATGCACGGGGTTATGCAGACCTTCCCTAGCCATATCTTGACTTTTCGCCCCTGTTACAGAGCTTGGGCCATTTGCGTAGTAAGACCTCATTGCGAGACCTGGATGACGTGCCGCACCAGCGGATAGACCTGGTGCTGCCAGCGCCGCCCGCTGAAGACGCCATAGTGGCCCACGTTGGGCTGGATGTAGTGGGTGCGCATATAGGCCTTCAGGCTCGACGCCAGATCCTGCGCCGCCAGCGTCTGGCCGACCGAGCAGATGTCGTCGCGCTCGCCCTCCACCGTCAGCAGCGCCGTGCGGCGGATGGCCGCCGGGTTCACGCGCCGGCCCTTGAAGAACATCTCGCCGCGTGGCAGGTCGTAGGTCTGGAAGACACGCTCCACCGTCTCCAGGTAGAAGTCGGCGGCGAGGTCGGCCACGGCCAGGTACTCCTCGTAGAACATGCGCGTGACCTCGGCCTTGTCGAACTCGTCGGCGACGAGGTGCTTGTAGTAGTCCTTGAAGGCATTGCTGTGCCGGTCCTTGTTCATGCTCATGAAGGCCGACAGCTGCACGAAGCCCGGGTAGACGCGCCGGCCCGCGCCCGCGTGCTGCCAGGGCACATGGCTGATCAGGTTCTTCCTGAACCAGCCAATGGGCTTGCTGGTGGCCAGCTCGTTGACGGCCGTGGGACTGACGCGGCAGTCGATGGGGCCGGCCATCAAGGTCAGGCTGGCCGGCGTGGCGGGGTGGTCGTCCTCGGCCATCAGCGACACGGCCGCGAGCGCGCTGACGCAGGGCTGGCAGACGGCCACCACATGGGACTGGGGGCCGATGGCGGCGAGGAAGTCGATCAGATGGCCGGTGTATTCGTCCAGCCCGAAGCGGCCCGCCGCCAGCGGCACGTCGCGCACGTTGTGCCAATCGGTGACATAGACGTCATGGTCCTGGAGCAGCGTGCGCACCGTCTCGCGCAGCAGTGTGGCGAAGTGGCCCGACATGGGCGCCACCACCAGCACCCGGGGCTGCGCCGGCGCGCCCTCCTTGCGAAAGCGCAACAGCGTCGCGAAGGGCGTGGTCAGCGCAGCCTCCTCGGTCACGGGCCAGCGCTCGTTGCCGCTGAAGATCTCGCCGATGCGCCAGTGGGGGCGGGTGTGGGTGATCTGGGCCAGCTCGAAGACCTTGCCGGCCGCCGCCAGCTGGCGCGCCGGCAGCCAGCTGGCGTCGGCAATGCCCGGCTGCTGCAGGAACGGAAGCGACAGGCGCGTGGCCGTGCGCAATGGCCACAGCAGATCGCTGTGGGCCTGGTAGGCGGGGTACATGGCTGCTCCTGCAAGGCCGGGATGAGTCAGGCGACGCAAGGAGCGCGCCAGCATGGCATGCGCCTTGCGTCGATGCCAGCGTCCAGACCGCCGAGGAGATGCTCATGCCCGTTGCCACGCAGTCCAAGCCTGCGGCCCGCAAGCCCTTCAAGGCCGCGCCGGCGCGAAAACCCAAGGCGGTCACCGCACCCGCGGCCACGTTGACGCTGAGCAGCAAGAATTACTCGTCCTGGTCGCTGCGCGGCTGGCTGCTGGCGCGCTTCGCCGGCCTGGCCTTCGAGGAGCTCATGCTGCCGCCCGACGACGAGGACGCCCGCAAGGAGTTGCTGCTGCTGGCGCCGTCCATCCGCGTGCCCTGCCTGCGCCATGACGGCGCGACGGTGTGGAATACGCTGGCTATCGCCGAATACCTGGCGGAGACCTTCCCCAAGGCCGCGCTGTGGCCCGCCGACCGCGTGGCGCGCGCCCATGCCCGCGCGGTCTGCGGTGAGATGAACTCGGGCTTCGCCAACCTGCGCGCTGCGCTGCCGATGAACCTCAAGGGCCACTTCCCGCGGCACAAGATCTGGGCCGGTGCAGGACCCGACATCGAGCGCATCGGCGAGATCTGGACCGACTGCCTCGCGCGCTACGGCGGGCCCTTTCTGTTCGGCGCCAGGCGCAGCGCGGCCGACGCGATATTTGCGCCGGTCGTCACGCGCTTCCTGACCTATGACGTGCCGCTGAACCCGGCCTGCCTGGCCTACTGCAAGACCATCAGCGCCATGCCCGAGCTGCAGGAATGGACCGCCGCCGCCCGGCTGGAGCCGGACGAGATCGAACAGCTCGACATGGACTTCTGAATCTCACGCCCAGGGCGCCGGGATCGGCACCTCGCAGGGCGGCGGCATGTCCACGGTGCCGAAGTCGGCTGGCGAGACGATCTCCAGGTACTCCATGTCCGGCGAGTAATCGAACAGGTAGTGGACGATGCCGGGGCGCTGGTGCACGCAGTCGCCGGCCTCCACCAGGGTCACCTGGTCGCCGTACATGAACTTGGCCCAACCCTTGGTCATCAGCACGATCTGGAACTCCGCCTCATGGCGGTGCCATCCCGTGCCCTTTTCGGGGGCCATGTTCGCCTTCACAAGGTGCGCGATGACCCGCCCACCGGTAGCGGCAGCAACGCCCAGGTCGCGGTAGAGGAAGAAGTCTCTGAGCCCGTCGCTGCGCCAGGGTGTGTCCCCGGGCTTGACGTGGGAGAACTGCGTGGCGGACGCGTCGTTGGCGGCGTCCACGGGTATCGACAGATCCGACATGAAGGGGCCTCCTGAAGAACTGCAGGCCTCGGAGGACACGCAATATGCGTTCCTGCCGGAATGCCCGGCGGGAAGATTGCCAGCGCCTTGATTCAGGTCATGGGGTGCGCCGCAGGGCGCGGCTAGATTGGCGGCGTGAGCGCTCCGCCCCTCGGGCTGCACGCGGCCGATGCCGACGCGCGGCTCCTCGCCCCTTTCACTGCATGGCCCGACGGCCCGGCCGGGGTGGCGCTGTCGCAGTTCCAGGTGGCCGGCATGCATTGCGCGGCCTGCTCGGGGATCATCGAATCGGCGCTGCTGAAGCTGCCGGGCGTGGAGGGCGCCAGCGTCAATGCCGCGTCGGCCCGCCTCGCGCTGCGCTGGCAGCCCGCTCGCGTCCCGCTGGCGGATGTGCTGGCTGCGTTGCAGGCCGCCGGCTACCGTGCCACGCCCGATGTCGCCGCGCCCGCGCGCGAACTGCGCCGCCAGGAGCGGCGGCAGGCGCTGTGGCGGCTGTTCGTCGCGGGCTTCCTGATGATGCAGGTCATGATGCTGGCCACGCCCGCCTACGTGGCCGGCCCGGGCGAGCTCAGTGCCGACCTGGATCAACTGCTGCGCTGGGGCAGCTGGGTGATGACGCTGCCGGTCATGGCCTTCGCGGCCGGGCCGTTCTTCCGTAGCGCCTGGCGGCAGCTGCGTGCGGGCCGGCTTGGCATGGACGTGCCGGTGGCCATCGGCATCGCGGTGACCTTCATTGCCAGCTCCGGGGCGCTGTTCGATCCGCGTGGTCCGCTGGGCCACGAGGTCTATTTCGATTCGCTGACGATGTTCATCGCGCTGCTGCTGCTGGCGCGCTGGTTCGAGCTGGGCGCGCGCCACCGGGCGGCCGATGAGCTGGAGGCGGTGGCCGGCGCGCTGCCATCTGCGGCCGAGCGGCTGCTGGACGACGGCACCAGCGAGCGCGTGGCCCCCGAGGCGCTGCGCCCGGGTGACCGCATCCGCGTGGCAGCGGGCGAGGCCTTCGCCGCGGATGGCTGCGTGCTGGCGGGGCAAGGCTGGGTCAACGAGGCGCTGCTGACGGGCGAGTCCGCGCCGGTGGCCAAGGCCGCGGGCGACGCGGTCGCGGCCGGCAGCCTCAACCTCGATGGCGTTCTGGTCGTTGCCGTACAGCGCGTGGGCGCCGACACGACGGCTCAGGGCATCGTGCGGCTGATGCAGCAGGCGCAGAGCCAGCGGCCTTTTGCCCACGGCCTGCTGGACCGCGTGGCTGCCGGCTTCACGGCCACCGTGCTGCTGCTGGCGCTGGGGGCAGGGCTTGCCTGGTGGTGGATCGAGCCAGCGCGCGCCGTCGCTGTGGCTGTGGCGGTGCTCATCGTCACCTGCCCCTGCGCGTTGACGCTGGCCGCGCCGGCCGCCTGGCTGACGGCCAGCGGCACGCTGGCGCGACGCGGCCTGCTGCTGGCCGACCTGTCGGCGCTGGAGCGGCTGTGCGCGGTGGACACCATCGTTTTCGACAAGACCGGCACGCTCAGCGAGGACCGCCTGCAGCTGCGCCGCTGGTGGGTCCACGGCGAACACTGTGGCGATGCCGACGCGCTACTGGCCATGGCGCGCAGCCTGGCCGGGATGTCGCGCCACCCGCATGCCCAGGCGCTGGCCGATGGCAGCGGCGCCGGGCACTGGAGCGATGTGCGCGAGGTCGCCGGCCGCGGCGTCGAGGCCCGCGACGCGGGCGGCAGGCTCTGGCGCCTGGGCGCGCCGGCCTGGGTCGGCGAGCGGCCTGACCCCGAGGCTCGCCTTGCCTTCGGCTGCGGCGACTGCGTGTTGTGGCTGGATCTGGCCGAGGCGCCGCGCGCCGACGCCGCCGAGGCGGTCAAGGCGTTGCGCGCCCAGGGCCGCCGCGTGCGCCTGCTGTCGGGCGATCAGCCCGCCGCCGTCGCGCGCATGGCTACGCTGCTCGACATTGCCCACTGGCGCGGCGGCGCGACGCCCGAGACCAAGCTGGCCGCCTTGCGCGACTGGCAGGCTCGCGGCGAGCGCGTGCTGATGGTGGGCGACGGCATCAACGACGCGCCGGTGCTCGCCGCGGCCGACGTGCGCATCGCGATGGGGCAGGGTGCCATGCTGGCCCGCAACGCCGCCGACGCGCTGCTGGTGTCCAACCGGCTGATGGTGCTGCCGCAGGCCCTGGTGCTGGCACAGAAAACCCGCCGCGTGCTGCGCCAGAACCTGGCCTGGGCGGCTCTCTACAACCTGGCCTGCGTGCCGCTGGCGCTGGCGGGCCTGCTGCCGCCGCTGGCTGCGGGCATCGGCATGGCCGGCAGTTCGCTGTTCGTCGTTCTCAACGCACAACGCCTGAATCGCTGATGGACATCCTCTACCTCCTCATCCCGTTCTCGGTCGTGCTCGTGCTGCTCATCCTGGCCGTGTTCGGCTGGGCTGTGAACTCGGGGCAACTGGACGACCTCTCACACGAGGGTGAACGCATCCTGCTTGACGAGGATCAAGGCGTGTAAAGCGTCACGGACGAAGAATCGTTTGCATCTGACTGAAGGAGTCGCGATGGCGAACGAAAAGGCCCTGGCCACCACCGGGGCGGTATATGAAGACGGACCGGTACGCGCCTTCGCGCTGGCCGCCGTCCTGTGGGGCGTGGTGGGGATGCTGGTGGGCGTCATCATTGCCGCCCAGCTGGCCTGGCCCGACCTGAATCTGGGCATTCCCTGGTTGAGCTACGGGCGGCTGCGCCCGCTGCACACCAACGCCGTCATCTTCGCCTTCGGCGGCTGCACGCTGTTCGCCACCAGCTACCACGTCGTGCAGCGCACCGGCCAGACCGCGCTCTTCTGCCCGAAGCTGGCCTGGTTCACCTTCTGGGGCTGGCAACTGGTCATCCTGCTCGCGGCCATTTCGCTGCCCATGGGCTTCACGACCGGCAAGGAGTATGCCGAGCTCGAATGGCCGATCGACATCCTGATCGCCGTGGTCTGGGTGGCGTACGCGGTGGTGTTCTTCGGCACCGTGGGCACGCGCAAGATCCGCCACATCTACGTGGCGAACTGGTTCTTCGGCGCCTTCATTCTCGCCGTGGCCCTGCTGCACATCGTCAACAGCGCCGAGATTCCCGTCAGCCTCACCAAGAGCTACTCCGCCTATGCCGGCGTGCAAGACGCCATGGTGCAGTGGTGGTACGGCCATAACGCAGTGGGCTTCTTCCTGACCGCCGGCTTCCTCGGGATGATGTACTACTACATCCCCAAGCAGGCCGAGCGTCCCGTCTACAGCTACCGCCTGTCCATCGTCCACTTCTGGGCGCTGATCTTCACCTACATGTGGGCGGGCCCGCACCACCTGCACTACACGGCGCTGCCGGACTGGGCGCAGAGCGTGGGCATGATCTTCAGCCTGGTGCTGCTGGCGCCCAGCTGGGGCGGCATGATCAACGGCGTCATGACGCTGTCGGGCGCCTGGCACAAGCTGCGCGACGACCCCATCCTGAAGTTCCTCATCGTGGCGCTGTCGTTCTACGGCATGTCGACCTTCGAGGGCCCGATGATGTCGATCAAGACGGTCAACGCACTGTCTCACTACACCGACTGGACGGTGGGCCACGTGCACAGCGGCGCGCTGGGCTGGGTGGGCCTGATCTCCATGGGCTCGCTCTATCACCTGATCCCGCGCATGTTCGGCCGCACGGAGATGTACTCCAAGCGCGCCATCGAGCTGCACTTCTGGGTCGCGACGCTGGGTATCGTGCTCTACATCGCCGCGATGTGGATCGCTGGCGTCATGCAGGGCCTGATGTGGCGCGCGGTCAACCCCGACGGCACGCTGGTCTACACCTTCGTCGAGAGCGTGAAGGCCACCTGGCCCTTCTACGTGATCCGCCTGGCCGGCGGCCTGCTGTACCTCAGCGGCATGTGCATCATGAGCTGGAACGTCATCAAGACCGTGCAGGCCGGCCGTGCGCAGCCCGTGCGCATTCCCGCCCCCGCGCTGGCCCACGCCTGAGGAGATTTCATGAGCAACCATTCCCAAGCCGTCTCCGGCCACCAGCGCATCGAGACCAGCAACCTGCTGATGATCGTGCTGGTGCTGCTGACCGTGCTGGTCGGCGGCGTCGTCGAGATCGTGCCGCTGTTCTTCCAGCGCTCCACCACGCAGGCCGCGCCGGGCCTCAAGCCCTACACGGCCCTGCAGCTGGCCGGCCGCGACATCTATCTGCGCGAAGGCTGCTACAACTGCCACTCGCAGATGATCCGCCCGCTCGCCGCCGAGACGCTGCGTTATGGCAAGTACTCTACCGCCGGCGAGTTCGTCTACGACCACCCCTTCCAGTGGGGCAGCAAGCGCACCGGCCCAGACCTGGCCCGCGTGGGCGGCAAGTACAGCGACGACTGGCACCGCATCCACCTGAACAACCCGCGTGATCTGGTGCCCGAGTCCAACATGCCGGCCTACTCCTGGCTGGCAGGGGCCCCGGTCGATGCGGCCATCATGCCGACGAAGCTGGCGGCGATGCGCACGCTGGGCGTGCCCTACACCGAGGCCGAGGTGAAGTCCTCCGCCGAGGACGTGAAGGGCAAGACCGAGCTCGACGCGCTGGTGGCCTATCTGCAGGTGCTCGGCACCGCGAACAAGTAAGGAGCCCGCACCATGGGCATCAATGAACTCCGCGTGGCCGTGACCCTGGTGTCGCTGGCCGTCTTCCTGGGCATCGTCGCCTGGGCCTGGCGTGGCCGCTTCGACGACGCCGCACGCCTGCCTTTCGAAGGAGACGAGCAATGAGTGACTTCTTCAGCAGCGGCTGGTCCATCTTCGTCGCCGCCGCCACCATCGGCGGGCTGGTCGCCTGCGGCATCCTGCTCTTCATCGCGAGCCGCCGCCAGGTGATGGCGGCCGACAACACCACCGGCCACGTCTGGGACGAGGATCTGCGCGAACTGAACAACCCGCTGCCGGCCTGGTGGATGGGCCTGTTCATCCTGACCATCGTCTTCGCCGGCATCTACCTGGCGCTCTACCCGGGCCTGGGCAGCACCGCCGGCAAGCTGGGCTGGACCAGCCTGGGCGAGCACGCCAGGGATGTCGACCAGGCCCGCGCCGCGATGGCGCCGGTGTATGCCGCCTTTGCCGACAAGACGCCCGAGCAGCTCGCCAAGGACCCCAAGGCCCACGCCATCGGCGAGCGCTTGTTCGCCAACAACTGCGCGCAGTGCCATGGCGCGGACGCCAAGGGCTCCAAGGGCTTCCCCAACCTGACCGACAACGACTGGCTGTGGGGCGGCACGCCCGAGGCCATCACCGAGACCATCACCAAGGGCCGCGACGGCAACATGCCCGTCATGGCGCCGGCCGTGGGCTCGAGCGAGGACGTGCGCAACGTCGCCCACTACGTGCTCTCGCTGTCGGGCAGCCCGCACAACGCGCTGTATGCCCAGCTTGGCAAGCCCAAGTTCGTCGTCTGCGCGGCCTGCCACGGCCCGGGCGGCCAGGGCAACCAGGCCCTGGGCGCGCCCAATCTGAGCGACAAGATCTGGCTGCACGGCTGGGGTGAGGAGGCCGTGATGGCCATGGTCAACAACGGCAAGCACAGCGTCATGCCGGCCCACGGCGAGCGCCTGACGCCCGAGCAGATCCGCGTGCTTGCGTCCTACGTCTGGGGTCTGTCACAGTCGCAAGGCCCAGCAGCCGCCAACTGATCCCCATGCCCGTCCCTTCCGCGCCCGGTTCGGGCGATGCAGTACAGGTCATCCGGCTCTACAAGTCGGAAGACAAGATCCATCCACGGGCCGTGGATGGCTTCTATGCCCGCTGGCGCTGGGCCATCGTCGCGCTGACCCAGATCGTGTTCTATGGCCTGCCCTGGCTCGACTGGGGCGAGCGGCAGGCCGTGCTCTTCGATCTGGAGGCGCGGCGCTTCTACATCTTCGGGCTGGTGCTGTATCCGCAGGACTTCGTGTACCTCACAGGCCTGCTGATGATCTCGGCCTACGCTCTGTTCCTGTTCACTGCGGTGGCCGGGCGGCTGTGGTGCGGCTTTGCCTGCCCGCAGACGGTCTACACCGAGATGTTCATGCGGGTGGAGCACTGGTTCGAGGGCGACCGCAACGCGCGGCTGCGTCTGGACAAGTCGCCCTGGTCCTTCGACAAGCTGTGGCGCAAGTCAGGCAAGCAGCTCGTCTGGATCGCGCTCGGGCTGTGGACGGGCTTCACCTTCGTCGGCTACTTCACGCCCATCCACACCCTGGGCGCCGAGGTGCTGGCGCTGGGCCTGGGGCCCTGGGAGACCTTCTGGGTGCTGTTCTACGGCTTTGCCACCTACGGCAACGCCGGCTACATGCGCGAGCAGGTCTGCAAGTACATGTGTCCCTACGCGCGCTTTCAGAGCGCGATGTTCGACCGCGACACCCTGATCGTCAGCTACGACCCGGGCCGCGGCGAGCCGCGCGGCAACAACGCCAAGCGCAAGAAGGGCGAAGCCCGCAGCGCCGCCGTCGGCGACTGCATCGACTGCGGCCTGTGCGTGCAGGTCTGCCCTACCGGCATCGACATCCGCAAGGGCTTGCAGTACGAATGCATCGGCTGCGCTGCCTGCATCGACGTCTGCAACGGCGTCATGGACAAGATGGCCACGCCGCGCGGGCTCATCCGCTTCGACACCGAGAACGGCCTGGAGCAGGGCCTGAACAGCGCCCAGCGCTGGCGCCGCGTGCTGCGGCCACGGGTCGTCATCTACACCGCCGTGCTGCTCGTCATCTGCACGGCGCTGTTGTGGAGCATCGCCTCGCGGCACGGCTTCCGCGTCGACGTGGTGCGCGACCGCGCCTCGCTGGCCCGCCTCGTCGAGGACGGCTGGATCGAGAACGTCTACCGGCTGCAGGTCATGAACGCGACTGAGTCGGCGCAGCGCTACCGCATCGAGGCCGATGGCCTGCCCGGCCTGGTGCTTACCCAGGCGACGACCGTGGACCTGGGTCCGGCCGAGGCGCGCTGGGTGGCCGTGGCCCTGCGCATGCCACCGAGTGCGGCGCAACAGCTCAAGCCCGGCGCGCACGCCATGCAGTGGCGCATCAGCCGCGTTGGCGAGGGCGCCGCCGAAACCATCGTCGAGAAATCCACCTTCGTGCTGCCGCGCTGACGGCGAGGAGAACCCCATGTCCGCCCTGAAATCCCGATCCGCCTGGCGCGAGCCCATGGTCTGGCTCGTCGTCGGAGGCCCGGCCAGCGTCGTCGTCGCCAGCTTCTTCACGCTGGCCCTGGCCATCAAGCACCCCGATCCGCCGCTGGACCTGCACGCTTCGGCCCAGCGCTCGGCAGACGACGTGGAGCCCGCCGACATGCGCGCACGCGAGGGCGACATTCCCGCGCTGATCGCCCGCAACCATGCCGCCACCGGCGCCGCCGGGGTCAAGCGGTGAGCGCCGTGCAGGGGCGCCCCAAGCAGGCTCGCTCCCGCTTGGCAGACCAGACCGCCGGCCGAAGGGTGCATCAATGAACGCCCAGGCCGGCCCGTCGCGCATCGCGCGCTTCGCGATGGCGGTGGCCTGGTCGTCCTTCCTGTGTGCCGGCGTGCTGGAGCTGCTGGTCTTCGCCGTCGTCGACCCGGGCGAGCTGCGCTGGTTCGGCGCTGCGCCCATCGAGTGGTCGCCCCAGGCGGTCTACACGCTCAGCTTCCTGATCTTCTGGGGCGTCATTGCGCTGGCTGCCAGCCTGGCGCTGTTGCTCGTCAGCCTGCCGGCCGACGATGTCAAGCCTGCGCGTCGCGCGCCGGGCTGGCCGCGCTGATCACGCGGGCATGCCGGTCGTGGGTCCAGTAGGCCCAGGCCCAGTCCATCAGCACCACGAAGCGGTTGCGAAAGCCGATCAGGAAGTACACGTGGGCGAATAGCCAGAACAGCCAGGCCGCGTAGCCCGAGAAGCGCAACGGCCCGGCCGGCGTGCCGAGATCCACGACGGCGCTGTGCCTGCCGATGGTGGCGAGGTTGCCGTAGTCGCGGTAGCGGAAGGGCAGGGTGGGCTGACTGCCCAGGCGGCGCCGGATGTTGGCCGCCGCATGGCGACCCATCTGCTTGGCGCCGGGTGATACCCCGGGCACCGGCCTGGGTTCGTGGCCTGGTGCATGGCTTTGCGCGGCGGCCAGGTCGCCGATGACCTGGATGGCGGGGAAGCCCTGGAGGCTGAGGTCTGGCTCGACGACGACGCGGCCGGCGCGGTCCAGCATGCAGCCGGTGGCGTCTGCCAGCGCTCGGCCCAGCGGCGAGGCGGCCACCCCGGCCGCCCAGACCACGCAGCGGCTGTGCAGGCGCTGCGGCCCGGCGGCCGTCGTGATGTCCAGCCCCTCGGCGTCGATGCCGCTCACCCGCGCGCCCAGCATCACTTCCACACCCAGCGCAGCCAGCTGCTCGCGGGCACGCTCGCTCAGGGTCTCTGGCATGGCCTGCAGCACGCGCGAGCCCCCTTCCACCAGCAGCACGCGGGCCTGCCTGGGGTCGATGCGGCGGAACTCGCCCGGAAGCGTGTGGCGTGCGATCTCCGCGAAGGTGCCGGCCAGCTCCACCCCGGTCGGCCCGGCGCCGACAACGACGAACTGCAGCAGCGCCACGCGCTTGACCGGGTCGTCCTCCCGCTCGGCGGCCTCGAAGGCGAGCAGCACGCGGCGGCGGATCTCGAAGGCGTCCTGCAGCGTCTTCAGGCCCGGTGCGAATGCAGCCCAGTCGTCGCGGCCGAAATAGCTGTGGGTGGCGCCGGCCGCGACGATGAGGTGGTCCCAGCACAGCGTGGCGCCGTCCTTCAGTGTGGCGGTCTGTGCGCGGGCGTCGAGGGCGGTGACCTCGCCCAGCAGTGTCGTCACGTTGGGCTGGCGGCGGAACAGGTGGCGGATGGGCGCCGCAATGGACGGGGCCGACAGGCCGGCCGTGGCCACCTGGTAGAGCAGGGGCTGGAAGAGGTGGTGGTTGGTCTTGTCGACGACGGTGACGTCGACCTCGGCAGCGGCGAGGGCTCGCGCCGCCTCCAGGCCGCCGAACCCGCAGCCGATAATGAGGACTTGGGGACGCATGAAGCCATGCTACGCCTCATTTGCTGCGCTGCAGCAAATGACCCCCGAGCCTGCCCGGTCAGCAGGCGGCGTTGGAAATGAGACGCTGCAAGGCCTGAGGATCGAGCACGGTGATCTGGCGCTGCTTGACGTCCAGCACGCCGTCTTCCTGGAACTTGGAGAAGGTGCGGCTGACGGTTTCGAGCTTGAGGCCGAGGTAGCTGCCGATCTCCTCGCGCGTCATGCGCAGCACCAGGCTGCTCGACGAGAAGCCGCGCGCCTGCAGGCGCTGCGTCAGGTTCAGCAGGAACGCCGCCAAGCGTTCCTCGGCGCGCATGTTGCCCAGCAGCAGCATGACGCCGTGGTCGCGCACGATCTCGCGGCTCATGATCTTGTGGAACTGGTGCTGCAGCAGCGTGAATTCGCGCGACAGCTCCTCCAGGTCGCGGTACTGGATCACGCAGACGGAGGAGTCCTCCAGCGCGACGGCATCGCAGTGGTGCTGGTCGCTGCTGATGCCGTCCAGTCCGAGCAACTCGCCGGCCATCTGAAAACCGGTCACCTGGTCGCGACCGTCCTCGCTGCCCACGCAGGTCTTGAAGAAGCCGGTGCGCACGGCGTACAACGCCTCGAAGCGGTCGCCGTTGCGGAACAGGTGGTCGCCTCGCTGAACGCTGCGGCGCTTCTCCACCAGCCCGTCCAGGCGCTGCAGATCGGCCGGGCTCAACCCCACCGGCAGGCAGAGTTCACGCAGATTGCAGCTGGCACAGGCGACCCGCAGCGGTTCGAGCGTCGCGGCACCGGGCTGCGCGGGCATGTCTGGGGTGATCGGCACGCTCATCGGGCGGGTGAGAGGGGTCAGCATGAAACGCATTGTTCTCGGCGGCCTGCGCTGCAGCCTTGACTTGGATCAACGCCCGGCCCGGTGGCTGCCGGCACAGTGGCGGCATGCCAGCCGTCACAGACCGCCCCATCGATGCCGACCTGCTGCGCCGCCACGACGTGGCAGGCCCGCGCTACACGTCCTATCCCACGGCCGACCGCCTCGTCGAGGCCTACCAGGGGCCCCAGCATCTGCAGGCGCTGCGCCAACGCGGCACGGTGCAGCCGCTGTCCGTCTACGTCCACATCCCGTTCTGCGAGCAGCTCTGCTACTACTGCGCCTGCAACAAGATCATCACCAAGCACCACGAGCGCGCCGCGCCGTACCTGGCCGCGCTGGAGGTGGAGATGGATCTCGTCGCCGAAGCCCTGGGCGGCACGGCCCCGGTGTCGCAGCTGCACCTGGGCGGCGGCTCCCCCACTTTCCTGTCCGACGTCGAGCTGACCTCGCTGATGGACGCCCTGCGCCGGCGCTTCAGGATCCTGCCGAACGCCGAGGTCTCGGTCGAGGTGGATCCGCGCACGGTGGATGCGGGCCGGCTGGCGCATCTGCGCTCGCTGGGCTTCAACCGCCTGTCCTTCGGCGTGCAGGATTTCGACGCCGCCGTGCAGAAGGCCGTGCATCGCGTGCAGCCGTTGGAGCAGGTGGCCGCGCTGATGCAGAACGCCCGCGAGCTGGGCTTCTCGTCCACCAACGTCGACCTGATCTACGGCCTGCCGCTGCAGACGCCGGCGAGCTTTGCCCGCACCATTGCGCAGGTGGCCGAGTTGCGGCCCGACCGCATCGCGATGTACGCCTATGCCCACCTGCCGCAGCGCTTCAAGCCGCAGCGCCGCATCGTGGCTGAGATGCTGCCGCCGGCCGGCGACAAGCTGGCCATGCTGTCGGGCGCCATCAGCGCGCTGCTGGGCGAGGGCTACACCTACATCGGCATGGACCATTTCGCGCTGCCCGACGACCCGCTGGCCGTCGCCAAGCGCCAGGGCCTGCTGCACCGCGGCTTCCAGGGCTATTCCACGCAGCCTGACTGCGATCTCGTCGGCCTGGGCGTGTCGTCCATCAGCCGCGTGGGCGCCACCTACGCGCAGAACGCCAAGACCATGGACGAGTACGAGGACGCGCTGCGCCAGCGCCAGCTCCCCGTGCAGCGGGGCCTGGCGTTGACGCGCGACGACCTGCTGCGCCGCGCCGTCATCATGGCGCTGATGTGCCAGGGGCGCGTGGAGTTCGAGTCCATCGCGGCGTCCTACCTGGTGGACGTGCCGACCTATTTCGCGCCCGAGTTCGAGCGCCTGCGCCAGCTCGCCGAGCAGGGGCTCATCGTGCTGGAGCCCGGCGCCATCCAGGTTACCCCGCTGGGCTGGTACTTCGTGCGCGCCGTCGCCCTGGTCTTCGATCGCTACCTGCAGGCCGACGCCAGCCGCGAGCGCTTCTCCAAGATCATCTGAACGCCGCGCGATGTCGCTGGATGCTGCGCTGATCGGCTCTGCTGCCTTGATGGGGCTGGCCGGTGCGCCGCACTGCGCGCTGATGTGCAGCGCGCCCTGCGCGCTGGCCGCCCAAGGCCGACGGCAGCAGACACGCCTGCTGGGCGGCCGACTGCTGGGCTACAGCGCGGCCGGGGTGGTGGCTGCGATGTCGGCCCAGGCACTGGCCGGCATGTCCCAGGGGGCGGCCGTGCTGCAGCCGCTGTGGGCGCTGCTGCAGGCAGCCCTGCTGGTGCTGGGGCTGAGCCTGATGGTGCGGGGGCGTGTTCCGGCCTGGCTGGGCAATGCGCGTTTTCGACCGCAGCCGGGGCGCAGCTTCGCAACCGGCATGGCCTGGGTCGCCATGCCCTGCGGGTTGCTGCACGCTGCCTTGCTGCTGTCGGCCCTCTCCAACTCGCCCGTGAGCGGCGGGCTGGCCATGGCCGCCTTCGCCACCACCAGCACCCTGGGCCTGGCCGTGGCGCCGGCCTGGATTGCGCGGCTGCCGCGCCGCGTCGGCGATGCGTCGCCGGCCCTGCGCCTGGCGGGCCTCGGCCTCGTGGCCGCCTCGGGCTGGGCGCTGGGCCACGGCGTTTGGCAGCGCGTGCTGCTGGCCTGCTGAGCGCCCCTAAACTGCGCGCGTCCCGTTTCCCTCGCATCGCTGCGAAAGCTCCTGCCATGTACCAACACATCCAAGTGCCCGAAGGCGGCCAGAAGATCACGGTCAACGCCGACTTCTCGCTGAACGTGCCCCACAACCCCATCATTCCCTTCATCGAGGGTGACGGCACGGGCCTGGACATCACGCCTGTCATGCTCAAGGTGGTGGATGCCGCCGTGGCCAAGGCCTACGGCGGGGCGCGCAAGATCCACTGGATGGAGATCTACGCGGGTGAGAAGAGCACGCGCGTCTACGGGCCCGATGTCTGGCTGCCGGAGGAGACGCTGCAGGCGGTGAAGGAGTACATCGTCTCCATCAAGGGGCCGCTGACCACGCCGGTGGGCGGCGGCATCCGCTCGCTGAACGTCGCGCTGCGTCAGGAACTGGACCTCTACGTCTGCCTGCGCCCGGTGCAGTATTTCGACGGCGTGCCCAGCCCCGTGAAGGAGCCGCACAAGGTCGACATGGTCATCTTCCGCGAGAACTCGGAAGACATCTACGCCGGCATCGAGTACGAGGCCGAGAGCGACAAGGCCAAGAAGCTCATCAGGTTCCTGCAGGAGGAACTGGGCGTCAAGAAGATCCGCTTCCCCGAGACCTCGGGCATCGGCGTCAAGCCCGTCAGCCGTGAAGGCACCGAGCGCCTGGTGCGCAAGGCCATCCAGTACGCCATCGACAACAACAAGCCCAGCGTGACCATCGTGCACAAGGGCAACATCATGAAGTTCACCGAAGGGGGCTTCCGCGACTGGGCCTATGCGCTGGCGCAGAAGGAGTTCGGTGCCCAGCCCATCGACGGCGGCCCGTGGTGCCGTGTGAAGAACCCGAAGACAGGCAAGGACATCACCATCAAGGACGTCATCGCCGACGCCTTCCTGCAGCAGATCATCCTGCGCCCGGCCGAGTACAGCGTCATTGCCACGCTGAACCTGAACGGTGACTACATCTCCGATGCGCTGGCCGCGCAGGTCGGCGGCATCGGCATCGCCCCGGGCGCCAACATGAGCGATTCCATCGCCATGTTCGAGGCCACGCACGGCACGGCGCCCAAGTACGCCGGCAAGGACTACGTGAACCCGGGCTCCGAGATCCTGTCCGCCGAGATGATGCTGCGCCACATGGGTTGGACTGAAGCCGCCGACCTCATCATCTCCAGCATGGAGAAGGCCATCCTGAGCAAGAAGGTGACCTACGACTTCGCCCGCCTGATGGATGGTGCGACGCAGGTGTCCTGCTCGGGGTTCGGGCAGGTGATGATCGATCAGATGTAGCAGGCGGCCCACGGCCCCCGAGCGGTAGAAAACAAGACGGGGCGCCAGCGGCGCCCCGTCTTTCATTCGCGAGCCCCGATCAGTTCAGCGAGGCCAGCACCGCATTGAACGTCGCGCTCGGGCGCATCACCTTGTCGAGCTTGGCAACGTCCGGCAGGAAGTAGCCACCGATGTCGGTCGGCTGGCCCTGCACCGCCTTCAGCTCCTCGGCGATCTTGGCCTCGTTGGCTGCCAGCGCCTCGGCCACCGGCTTGAAGCGGGCGGCCAGGTCGGCGTCTTCGGTCTGCGCGGCCAGCTCCTGGGCCCAGTAAAGCGTCAGGTAGAAGTGGCTGCCGCGGTTGTCCAGTTCGCCAGTCTTGGGGCTGGGGCCCTTGCCGTTGTCCAGCAGCTTGCCGGTGGCGGCGTCCAGCGTCTTGGCCAACACCTTGGCCTTGGCGTTCTTGTTCTTGATGCCGAGGTCTTCCAGGCTCACCGCCAGGGCCAGGAACTCGCCCAGCGAATCCCAGCGCAGGTGGTTCTCTTCCACCAGCTGCTGCACGTGCTTCGGGGCCGAACCGCCAGCACCCGTCTCGTACATGCCACCGCCGGCCATCAGCGGCACGATGGACAGCATCTTGGCGCTGGTGCCCAGCTCCATGATGGGGAAGAGGTCGGTCAGGTAGTCGCGCAGGATGTTGCCGGTGGCGCTGATGGTGTCCAGGCCGCGGATGACGCGCTCCAGCGTGTAACGCATGGCGCGGACCTGGCTCATGATCTGGATGTCCAGGCCGACCGTGTCGTGCTCGTGCAGGTACATCTTGACCTTGCGGATCAGCTGCGCCTCGTGCGGGCGGTAGCTGTCCAGCCAGAAGACGACCGGCATGCCGGAGTTGCGGGCGCGGTTGACGGCCAGCTTCACCCAGTCGCGGATGGCGGCGTCCTTGCATTGGCACATGCGCCAGATGTCGCCTTGCTCGACGTTCTGGCTCAGCAGCACCTCGCCCGTCTCCAGGTCGGTGATGTTGGCGACGCCGTCCTCGGTGATCTCGAAGGTCTTGTCGTGCGAGCCGTACTCCTCGGCCTGCTGGGCCATCAGGCCGACGTTGGGCACCGTGCCCATCGTGCGCGGGTCGAACGCGCCGTGCCACTTGCAGAAGTTGATCATCTCCTGATAGATGCGGGCGAAGGTCGACTCGGGCATGACGGCCTTCACGTCCTTCAGCCGGCCGTCGGCGCCGTACATCTTGCCGCCGCTGCGGATCATGGCCGGCATGGAGGCGTCCACGATGATGTCATTGGGCGAGTGGAAGTTGGTGATGCCCTTGGCCGAGTCCACCATCGCCAGTTCGGGGCGGTGCTCGTGGCAGGCGTGCAGATCGCGCTTGATCTCGTCCTGCGTGCTCTGCGGCAGCGTGGCGATCTTGGTGTAGAGGTCCACCATGCCGTTGTTGACGTTGACGCCCAGCTCGTCGAACAGCTTGGCGTGCTTCTCGAAGGCCTCCCGGTAGAAGATCTTCACGCAGTGGCCGAACACGATGGGGTGGCTCACCTTCATCATCGTGGCCTTGACGTGCAGCGAGAACATCACGCCGGTCTTGCGCGCGTCCTCGATCTCCTGCTCGTAGAAGGCCAGCAATGCCTTCTTGCTCATGAACATCGAGTCGATGACCTCGCGGTCCAGCAGCGCGACCTTGGGCTTGAGGACGATGGTCTTGCCGCTCTTGGTGATGAGCTCCATCTTCACGTCGCGGGCGCGATCCAGCGTCAGCGACTTTTCACCGTGATAGAAGTCGCCGTCATGCATGTGGGAGACGTGCGAGCGCGAGGCCTGGCTCCAGGGGTCCATGCGGTGCGGGTTCTTGCGGGCGTATTCCTTCACCGCCTTGGGCGCGCGGCGGTCGGAGTTGCCCTCGCGCAGCACCGGATTCACGGCCGAGCCGATGCACTTGTTGTAGCGGGCGCGAATGTCCTTCTCTTCGTCCGTCTCGGGCTTCTCGGGGAAGTTGGGGATCTTGTAGCCCTTGTCCTGCAGTTCCTTGATGGCGGCCTTCAACTGGGCCACCGAGGCGCTGATGTTGGGCAGCTTGATGATGTTGGCCTCAGGCTTGAGCGTGAGCTTGCCGAGCGCGGCGAGGTTGTCCGGCTGGCGCTGCTCCTCGCTCAACAACTCGGGAAACTGGCCCAGGATGCGGCCGGCCACCGAGATGTCGCTGGTAACGACATCGATGCCTGCCTGCGCCGCGAAAGCCTGGACGACCGGCAGCAGCGAGGCCGTGGCCAGGCGGGGGGCTTCGTCGGTCAGGGTGTAAACAATCTGGGTCTTGTCGGCGGTCATGAGGTCTTCCAGTAGAGGTGCAATCCGTGCGGCGCAAAGCGGCGGGCGCCGCCGCGCAGGGCATGAACTCTAGCAAGTCGTCCCGGTACTTTGCTGACGCAGCCTCCTTGAATCGAGAGCACCTCGGGGTGAGCCGAGCAAGGCTGGCAAGACAAAGCCCCGCGGCCTTACGGCTCACGGGGCTTTTTTGCGGCGCGGCTCAGGAGGCCATTTGCTGCGGCTGCTCCATCGCTCGCGCGGCTTCCAGCGGCGTGATGTTCTGGGCCAGCTGGCCCTTGGGGCCCTGCACCAGATCGAACTGCACCTGACTGCCCTGTTTCAGCGTCCGGAAGCCTTCCATCTGAATCGCTGAGAAGTGGGCGAAGACATCATCGCCGCCGGCCTCCGGCTCGATGAATCCAAAGCCCTTGGCATCGTTGAACCACTTGACTTTGCCCAGCGCCATCATCTTGTCTCCATTCTTTGTGGCACCTCCCGAGGAGGCGGACGTGGATTCTGGTAGCGCAATAAAAAGCGTCAATTCGGGACCTTCCCGGCCGGGTTGACCCTAGACCTCGCGCCGCGCTCGCTTGCAATTCCGCCGGCCGGCGCCACTTGCCCGCCATCGGCGGGGGAAACACCCCCGTCGATAGAATCGACTCATGCCTGTGCTGTCCGTTTTTTCACCGCGAAACCAGTCGGTCCCGCCGCCGCCCACGCCTCCCCTGAAGCCGGGCCGCGACGAGGGCGAAGGTGCGGTCGTCGTCGAGCGCCAGACCCAGAAAACCGAGCCCCCGCGGCTCTACCAGGTCCTGCTGCTGAACGACGATTTCACGCCGATGGAGTTTGTAGTCATGGTTCTGCAGGAATTTTTCCGGCATGACCTCGATACGGCGACGCAGATCATGCTCAAAATCCACCACGAGGGTCGCGGTGTCTGCGGTGTCTTCACCAAGGACGTCGCAGCCACCAAGGTGGAGCTGGTTCTGGCCGCCTCCCGGCGTGCCGGCCACCCCCTGCAGTGCATTATGGAGGCCGCATGATTGCGCAAGAGCTTGAAGTCAGTTTGCACATGGCGTTCGTCGAGGCGCGCCAGCAGCGGCACGAATTCATCACCGTCGAGCACCTGCTGCTCGCGCTGCTTGACAACCCCAGCGCCGCGGAGGTGCTGCGCGCCTGCGCTGCCAACCTGGACGACCTGCGCAAGAGCCTGACGCAGTTCATCAAGGAAAACACGCCCATGGTGGGCGGCAATGACGAGGTGGACACCCAGCCCACGCTGGGCTTCCAGCGCGTCATCCAGCGCGCCATCATGCATGTGCAGAGCACCGGCAGCGGCAAGAAGGAAGTCACCGGCGCCAATGTGCTGGTGGCCATCTTCGGCGAGAAGGACTCCCACGCCGTCTACTACCTGCACCAGCAGGGCGTCACGCGCCTGGACGTCGTCAACTTCATCGCCCACGGCATCAAGAAGACCGACCCGGAGCCTCCCAAGGCGCCGGAAGGCCAGTCACAGGGGCAGGAGGGCGAGCGTGAGGAAGGCGAGGGCGGCAGCGCCAAGGCGTCGCCGCTGGAGCAGTTCACGCAGAACCTCAACCAGCAGGCCAAGGACGGCAAGATCGACCCGCTGATCGGGCGCGAGGCCGAGGTCGAGCGCGTGGTGCAGGTGCTGTGCCGCCGCCGCAAGAACAACCCGTTGCTGGTCGGCGAGGCCGGCGTCGGCAAGACCGCCATCGCCGAGGGTCTGGCCTGGCGGATCACCGAGGGCGAGGTGCCCGAGGTGCTGGCGGAATCCGTCGTCTACTCGCTGGACATGGGCGCGCTGCTGGCGGGTACCAAGTACCGTGGCGATTTCGAGCAGCGCCTGAAGGCCGTGCTCAAGGCGCTGAAGGACCAGCCGAACGCCATCCTGTTCATCGACGAGATCCACACGCTGATCGGCGCCGGTGCGGCCTCGGGGGGCACGCTGGACGCGAGCAACCTGCTCAAGCCCGCGCTCAGCTCAGGCGCCATGAAGTGCATCGGTGCGACGACCTTCACCGAGTACCGCGGCATCTTCGAGAAGGATGCCGCGCTGAGTCGCCGCTTTCAGAAGATCGACGTGGCCGAGCCCTCGGTCGAGCAGACCATCGAGATCCTGAAGGGGCTCAAGAGCCGCTTCGAGGAGCACCACTCTGTCAAGTACGCCCTGGGCGCGCTGCAGGCCGCGGCTGAGCTGTCGGCCAAGTACATCAACGACCGCCACCTGCCGGACAAGGCCATCGACGTCATCGACGAGGCCGGTGCCGCGCAACGCATCCTGCCCAAGAGCAAGCAGAAGAAGACCATCACGCGCGCCGAGGTGGAGGATATCGTCGCCAAGATCGCGCGCATCCCGCCTGCCTCGGTCAACAGCGACGACCGCAGCAAGCTCAAGACGCTGGACCGCGACCTGAAGAGCGTCGTCTTCGGGCAGGACCCGGCCGTCGATGCGCTGGCCGCCGCCATCAAGATGGCGCGCTCGGGCCTGGGGCGCCCCGACAAGCCGGTCGGTTCCTTCCTGTTCAGCGGCCCCACGGGTGTCGGCAAGACCGAAGTCGCCAAGCAGCTCGCCTACATCCTGGGCATCGAGCTGATCCGCTTCGACATGTCCGAGTACATGGAGCGCCACGCCGTCAGCCGCCTGATCGGCGCGCCTCCTGGCTATGTCGGCTTCGACCAGGGCGGCCTGCTGACCGAGGCCGTCACGAAGAAGCCGCATGCCGTGCTGCTGCTCGACGAGATCGAGAAGGCCCACCCGGACGTCTTCAACGTGCTGCTGCAGGTCATGGACCACGGCACGCTGACCGACAACAACGGGCGCAAGGCCGACTTCCGCAACGTCATCATCATCATGACGACGAACGCGGGCGCGGAGATCATGAACAAGGCCACCATCGGCTTCACGACCCAGCGCCAGCAGGGCGACGAGATGGCCGACATCAAGCGCCTGTTCACGCCCGAGTTCCGCAACCGGCTGGACGCCATCGTGTCCTTCCGTGCGCTGGACGAGGAGATCATCCTGCGCGTCGTCGACAAGTTCCTGCTGCAACTGGAAAGCCAGCTGCAGGAGAAGAAGGTCGAGGTCAGCTTCTCCGATGCGCTGCGCAAGCACCTGGCCAAGAAGGGTTTCGACCCGCTGATGGGTGCGCGGCCGATGCAGCGTCTCATTCAGGACACTATCCGCCGGGCGCTGGCCGACGAGTTGCTGTTTGGCCGGCTGGTCGATGGCGGCCGCCTCACGGTGGACGTGGACGACAAGGGCGAGACGGTGCTGGACATCCAGCCCAACCCGCCCAAGCCCAGCAAGGACGGCAAGCCCAAGGCTGAGCCTGCCACGGCCTGAGCCGCGGTTTCTGATCCAGAAAGGGACGCGTCGGCGTCCCTTTTTTCTGTCAGCTCGCCGGGTCCTGCTTGAAGAAGCCAGCCAGCAGTCCGTACATGGTCGGCTCCTCGGCGCGCATCGCAGCCGGGGCGACGAAGAAGGCCTCGACGGCGACGGCGAAGAACTCCTCAACGGCCTCGCCGCCATAGGGGTCGATCAACGTCTCCTCCCCGGCATCGATGCGCTCGCAGAATTTCTCCCACTCCGCGTCGATCACGCCGATCCAGCGCGAGCGCTCGTCAGCGTCCATTGGCGGCACGCCGTCGGCCAGGCCGTCGCGCATGTCGATGACGTGGGCGAACTCGTGGATGACGACGTTGTAGACCGCATCCGCCCCGAACTCGGCCGGGTCATCGCTGACGGCCACCGCGTTCCAGGCCAGCATCAGCGGCCCGCCCTCCATCGCCTCGCCGGCCAGCTCCTCGTCGTACTCGTGGACGACACCGTCCTCGTCCTCGAAGCGCCGCTGCGCGACGACCTCGCCGGCATGCATGACGATGCCGACGAAGCCGTCGTACCAGCCCAGGCCGAGCCGCAGCACCGGCAGGCAAGCCTGGGCTGCGACGGCCACGGCGACCTCGTCGGTGACCTCGAAGCCGGCGACGCCGTGGAACTCCTTGCTCGACAGGAACAGGCTGCAGAGCCGTCGCAGCTCGGCGAGGTCGTCCGCGCTGCGCTGGGCGAGAAAGGGATAGCGCAGCAGCGTCAGCTGCCACAGCGCGTCGGGGATGGCGTGGCGCGCGACGGCGCGCTGCTCGCGCCAGTCCCGGATGGCCTTGAGGATCACAGCGCCAGCCGTTGCAGGCCGGTCGCCGACAGGCGGACCACGTCACCACGCGGTGGCGTTGCCTCCAGATCCCAGTCCGACAGCACGACGCGCCTGAGGCCGTCGCCGAGGTCGTGCTCGGCGGGGCGATGCGTGTGGCCATGGATCAGCGTCGTCGCGCCTGCCTCACGCAGCAGCGCACGGCAGGCGCCGGCGTCCAGGTCGGTGGCCATCAGCTGCGCGGCCTGGGACGCGCGGCTCTGCGCCCGCGCCTGGCGGCCGAAGGCCTGCCGGTCGGCCAGCGGCCGGGCGAGAAAGTCGGCCTGCCAGGCCGCAGAGCGGCTGGTCGCGCGCCAGGCCTGGTAGCCCGCGTCGGCCAGACATTGCGCGTCGCCATGTACCAGCAGCCAGCGCCGGCCGAAGGCATCGAGCACGCTCGGGTCGGGCAGGGCGGTCATGCCGGTGGCGGCCAGCAACTCGGTGCCGACGAGGAAGTCGCGGTTGCCAGCCATGAAGAACAGGTCCAGCCGCTGCGCCACTTCGCGCAGCATCGTGACGACGCCGGCCTCGAAGGGTTGATGGCGCGCATCGTCACCGACCCAGACCTCGAAGATGTCGCCGAGCATCAGCACCGCCTGCGCGGGCGTCTCGGCGAGGTGCTGCTCAAGCCGGGCCAGCGTGCCCGGCGTGTCCGGCCCGAGGTGCAGGTCGGACAGCAGGTCGACCTGCCGCCACTGCGCCGGGGCCGTCAGCGTGTGGATCAAACCTCGACGGCCTTCTCGATGACGACTGCTTCGACCGGCACGTCGGCATGGCCGCCCGAGCGGCCGGTGCGCACCTTCTCGATCTTGTCGACGACGTCCTGGCCCTCGACGACCTTGCCGAACACGGCATAGCCCCAGCCCGACGGCGACTCGGACTTGAAGTCCAGAAAACCGTTGTCGACGGTGTTGATGAAGAACTGGGCCGTGGCCGAGTGCGGCGCGTTGGTGCGCGCCATGGCCAGCGTGTACTTGGCGTTCTTCACGCCGTTGTTGGCCTCGTTCTGGATGGCCGCATCGGTCGGCTTCTGATTCATGCCGGCGTCGAAGCCGCCGCCCTGGACCATGAAACCCTTGATGACGCGGTGGAAGATGGTGCCGTCATAGTGGCCCTTGCGGACGTAGGCCAGGAAGTTGGCGGCGGACAGCGGCGCGTTCGCGACATCCAGCTCGATGAGGATGTCGCCCTGGTTGGTGGTGAACTTGACTTGGCTCATTTTTTGGCGGGCTCGACGAGAGCCTTGTTGATGATGATGGCGTTGACCGGCAGATGCTGGTGCATCTGGTAGGGCGAAACGGGGGTAGTGCGGATCTTGTCGACGACGTCCATGCCCTCGATGACCTGGCCGAAGACGGCATAGCCGGAGGCCGGATTGTCCGGCTCGCCGTCCAGCGGGATGTTGTCGGCCACGTTGATGAAGAACTGCGCAGTGGCGGAATTGGGATCGTTGGTGCGCGCCATCGCGATGCTGCCGCGCACGTTGGACAGGCCGTTGTGGGACTCCAGCGGAATGGGCGGCCGGGTCGGGCGCGGCTGCAGCATCTGGGCCGGCCGCTGGGCCAGCCTGGCGTCGTAGCCGCCCGTCTGGATCATGAAGCCGTCGATGACGCGGTGGAAGACGACACCGTTGTAGTGGCCCGCCTTGACGTACTGGATGAAGTTGGCCACCGACCGGGGGGCCTTCTCGGCATTGAGCTCGATGCGGATGTCGCCTTCGGTGGTCTGCAGCCTGACGGTCTGGGCCGAGGCAGCGGTGACGGCCAGCAGGGCGGCCAGAAGGAGGGCGGTCTTGGTCATGAGAGATGTCATCGGGTCTTGTTGAGCTCTGCCGTCAATGCCAGTGTGCGGCTGATCTTGCCGGCCAGCGCATCGCTGGGGGCGAGCGCGGCCTTCTGTGCACGTTGGTAGGCGCGCAGGGCCAGGCGGGTCAGCACGTCGCCGAGATTCTCCTGGGCCTGGGCATGTTCGGGCTGTACGCGCAGCGCCTGTTCCAGCGCCGCCCTGGCCTCGTCGAGCTCACCCGCGGCGGCGTGCAGCACGGCGAGATTGTTGTAGGGGTCGGCGAGGTCCGGGAAGTCCTGGGTCAACCGCTTGAAGATGGTGAGCGCCCTGGCTCGCTCGCCGAGCTCCATGCGCATGACACCGAGGGCGAAGCGCAGTTGCAGGTCGTCGGGGGTGCGGGTCAGGGCCTGCTCGACCTGCTCGACGGCCTGGGCTTTCTGGCCGGCCAGCCACAGGCGCTGGGCGCCTGCCAGATCATCGGCACAGGCCGGCAGCGCGGCAAGTGCCGCGAGCAGGGCGAGGGTGGGGAGGAGGGGGCGCATGAGGGTTGTAGCGGGGAGCGGCGTCGGGGGTGGCCGCTATACTGAATTGATTCTATGAGCCCCGCCTGGCCGGCCCCGGTGCGGGGCTTCTTGTTGGTGCCTCCCAGGGAGCATCTCCCTCGTTTCCTGTCCCATGTCTCTGCGCGTCCACAACTCCCTCAGCCGCACTCTCGAAGACTTTCAGCCGCTCGTGCCTGGCCAGGTGCGCATGTATGTGTGCGGCATCACGGTCTACGACCTGTGCCACATGGGTCACCTGCGCATGAACATGGCGTTCGACGTCATCTACCGCTGGCTGCGCGCCAGCGGCTATGCCGTCACCTACGTGCGCAACGTGACGGACATCGACGACAAGATCATCAAACGTGCGGTCGAGCGCGGCATCACCATTCGCCAGCTCACCGAGGAGATGACGGCTGCGATGCACGAAGACTTCGCCGCCGTGGGCCTGCTGCGCCCCGACCATGAGCCACGTGCCACCGAGTACGTGCCGCAGATGCTGTCCCTGATCGAGCGCCTGGAGCAGCGCGGACTGGCCTATCGCGCCGAGGGCGGCGACGTGAACTACGCCGTGCGCAAGTTCGACGGCTACGGCAAGCTCAGCGGCAAGAGCGTGGACGACCTGCGTGCCGGCGAGCGTGTGGCGGTGGACGACGGCAAGCTCGACCCGCTGGACTTCGTGCTGTGGAAGGCCGCCAAGGCCGATGAACCCGCCGACGCCAAGTGGGCCGCGCCCTTCGGCGAGGGGCGTCCGGGCTGGCACATCGAGTGCTCGGCCATGAGCTGCGCGCTGCTTGGTGAAAGCTTCGACATCCACGGCGGCGGCAGCGACCTGCAGTTCCCCCACCACGAGAACGAGATCGCGCAGAGCCAGGGCGCCGGCTACGACTTCGCCAAGTACTGGCTGCACAACGGCTTCCTGAACGTCGACGGCGAGAAGATGTCCAAGAGCCTGGGCAACTTCTTCACCATCCGCGACGTGCTGAAGAAGTTCGACGGTGAGACGCTGCGCTTTTTCATGCTGCGCACCCACTACCGGAGGCCGTTCAACTTCAGCGATTCGCACCTGGAAGACGCCCGCACGGCGCTCACGCGCCTGTACACGGCGCTGGATGCCGTGCCGCCGGCCGATGTCACTATCGACTGGACCGAGCCCAGCGCCGCCGCTTTCAAGACGGCCATGGATGAGGACTTCGGCACCCCCGGCGCCGTGGCCGTGCTGTTCGACCTGGTCAACGAGGTCAACCGCGACCGCTCGCCGCAGCGGGCCGGGCTGCTCAAGGCCCTGGCCGGGGTGCTGGGCGTGCTGCAGCAGGAGCCTCGGGCCTATCTGCAGGGCGGCTCCGGTGGCGACGAGGCTGCCTGGATCGAGGAGCGCATCGCTGCCCGCGCCGCCGCCAAGGCTGCGCGGGACTTCGCCGGCGCCGACGCCATCCGCGCCGAGCTGTCGGCCAAGGGCATCACGCTGAAGGACGGTGCCGGCGGCACGACCTGGGTGAAGAGCTGATGGCCTCCAAGACGCCCGTCGAGGTGACGCCCGACTATTGGGACGACGCCTGCAAGCACCTGGTCAAGCGTGACCGGGTGCTGAAGAAGCTCATCCCCCAGTTTGGCGAGGCCCGGCTGCAGAGTCGGGGCGATGCCTTTGCAACGTTGGCGCGGTCCATCATCGGCCAGCAGATCTCGGTCAAGGCTGCGCAGTCGGTCTGGACCCGCTGGGTGGCGCTTTGCCCCAGGATCCAGCCGGCGGCCGTGTTGGCCCTGGGCGTGGAGGAGCAGCGCGCCGCCGGCCTGTCGGCCCGCAAGGTCGAATACCTGCGCGATCTGGCCGAGCATTTCGACTCCGGCCAGGTCCACGTCCGCCAATGGGCGCAGATGGACGACGAAGCCATCATCGAGGAACTGGTCGCCATCCGCGGCATCGGCCGCTGGACGGCCGAGATGTTCCTGATCTTTCACCTGATGCGCCCCAACGTGATGCCGCTGGATGACGTCGGCCTGCTGAAGGGCATCAGCCAGAACTATTTTTCCGGCGAGCCTGTCTCCCGTGCCGAGGCCCGCGAGGTCGGCGACGCCTGGGCGCCGTACCGCTCGGTGGCCGTTTGGTACATTTGGCGCAGCCTCGATCCGCTACCCGTGGACTACTGATGAGCAAGAAACATTTTCTGGAATTCGAGCAGCCCATCGCCGAGCTCGAGACCAAGATAGAAGAACTGCGCTACGTGCAGAGCGAGTCGGCCGTCGACATCTCCGAAGAGATCGACCGCCTCTCCAAGAAGAGCCAGCAGCTGACCAAGGAGGTCTATGCGAGCGTGGCGCCGTGGCAGGTCTACCAGATCGCCCGCCACCCGCAGCGCCCGCAGACGCTGGACTACTGCTCGGAAGTCTTCACCGAGTTCCAGGAACTGCACGGTGACCGCCATTTCGCCGACGACGCCGCCATCGTGGGCGGCATCGCGCGCTTCAACGGTCAGGCCTGTATGGTCATCGGCCACCAGCGCGGTGCCGACGCCAAGGAGCGCACGCTGCGCAACTTCGGCATGCCCCGCCCCGAGGGCTACCGCAAGGCCCTGCGCCTGATGAAGCTGGCCGAGAAATTCGGCCTGCCCGTCTTCACCTTCATCGACACCATGGGCGCCTACCCCGGCATCGGTGCCGAGGAACGCGGCCAGAGCGAAGCCATTGGCCGCAACATCCTGGAGATGGCGCAGCTCGAGGTGCCCATCATCGCCACCGTCATCGGCGAGGGCGGCTCGGGCGGTGCTCTGGCCATCGGTGTGGCCGACCAGGTGCTGATGCTGCAGTTCTCGGCCTACTCGGTCATCTCGCCCGAAGGCTGTGCCTCCATCCTGTGGAAGAGCAGCGAGCGCGCCTCCGACGCAGCCGACGCCCTGGGCATCACCGCCCACCGCCTGAAGGCCCTGGGCCTGATCGACAAGATCGTCAACGAGCCTGTCGGCGGCGCCCACCGCGATGCCAAGCAGATGGCGTCCAACCTCAAGCGCGCCCTCAGCGACGCGCTGCGCCAGGTCAGTGACCTGAAGACGCCCGAACTGCTGGACCGCCGCTACGAGCGCCTGCAGGGCTATGGCCGCTTCGGCGACACCAAGAACCGCTGACCCATCCGGTGATGCCGTCGCCGTCGCCTTCAGCGGCGGCCTCGATTCCACGGCCCTGCTGCATGCCGCCACCCGTGCGGTGAACGGGCAGCGGGTCGTTGCCCTCCACGTCCACCACGGCCTGCAGCCGCAGGCCGACGGCTGGGCCGCGCATTGCGAAGCCGTTGCGCTCGAACTGGGCGCGGCCTTCGCCTGCACGCGACTGGCCGGCCAGCCCGGGCCGGGCGAGAGCGTCGAAGCCTGGGCCCGTGCGGGCAGGCATCGCGCCTTGCACGACATGGCCATCACGGCCGACGCCGACCTGCTGCTGCTGGCCCACCACCGGCGTGACCAGGCCGAGACTTTTCTGCTGCAGGCCTTGCGCGGCGCCGGCATGGCCGGGCTCTCGGGCATGCCGCGGGCGCAGTGGCGCGACGGCGTCTGCTGGGCTCGACCCTGGCTGGACAGGCCGCGGGAGGCCATCCAGGCCTATGCCGAGCTGCAGGGCCTGCGCTGGATCGAAGACCCGAGCAACGGCGATGCGCGCTTTGCCCGAAACCGGCTTCGCCAGGCCTTGTGGCCGGCCTTTGCGTCGGCCGAGGCCGGCCTGGCCCAGGCCGCGCGCTGGGCGCAGCAGGCCGAAGCGCTGGCGGCCGAGGTGGCGGCCGAGGATCTGACCGCCATCGCGAGCGACGAGCGCCTGGATCTTGCCCGCCTCCAAGGACTGTCGTCGGCGCGGGCCAGCAATGCGCTGCGTGCCTGGCTGGCGACACGCATGACTGCGCCTGCCAGCCTGGTCGGGCGGCTGCTGGGCGAATGGCGGCCTGGCGCCACGCTGTCCTGGCCTGCGCCCAGCGGTGTCCTGCATGCCTGGCGCGATGGCCTGTTCTGGGTACCCCAAGCGACCCCGGCGGCCTGCGCAAGCCAGATCGATCTCAGCCATCCGGGCCGCTACCCCCAGCCCGGATGGGGTGGCAGCTGGCTGGTCGAGCCTGCCGCGCAAGGGATCGCGCCTCGGCATCTCGCCCGCTTGAGCCAGCGAAGCCGTGAAGGCGCTGAGCAATTCCAGCGCGCCCCGGCCTCGGTGCCGCGCAGCCTGAAGAAGGCCTGCCAGGAGGCCGGCCTGCCGCCCTGGCGGCGCGGCGGCCCGCTGCTGTTCGATGCCGGGCGACGGCTGATCGCCGTCGCGGGCCTGGGCATGGACGCGCGTGCCTTCGCCGATCAAGATGAGCCCAAGCTCGCCTTGCGCTGGCTGGAGGATTCAGCCTTGCCGCAGAGCGAAGGCGATGCCGAGTCTGGCGCATAAAATCAGGGGTTTGCGAGCATGCCGTCCCGGCGGCTCCGTCTACAGCCTTCGCTCAAACACATGGCTCTGATCGTCCACAAGTACGGCGGCACCTCGATGGGGTCCACCGATCGCATCCGCAACGTGGCCAAGCGTGTCGCCAAATGGGTGCGCGCCGGCCACCAGATGGTGGTCGTGCCCTCGGCTATGAGCGGTGAAACCAACCGCCTGTTGGGGTTGGCCAAGGAGCTGTCACCCGCAAGCGGCTCACCCGAGGTCAACCGCGAGCTCGACATGATCGCCGCCACCGGCGAGCAGGTCTCGGTGGGCCTGCTGGCCATCGCGCTGCAGGCGGAGGGCGTTCCGTCGGTCAGCTACACGGGCTGGCAGGTGCCGGTGGCCACAGACTCTTCCTATACCAAGGCCCGCATCGAGAGCATCGACGACAAGCGCGTGCGCGCCGATCTTGCTGCCGGAAAGGTCGTCGTCATCGCGGGCTTCCAGGGCATCGATGCCGACAACAACATCACGACGCTGGGCCGTGGCGGCTCCGACACCTCGGCCGTGGCCATCGCCGCGGCGATGAAGGCCGACGAGTGCCTGATCTACACCGACGTGGACGGCGTCTACACGACCGACCCGCGCATCGTCCCCGAGGCGCGCCGCCTGCACACCATCAGCTTCGAAGAGATGCTGGAAATGGCGTCGCTGGGCTCCAAGATCCTGCAGATCCGCTCGGTGGAATTCGCCGGCAAGTACCGCGTGCCGCTGCGCGTGCTGTCCAGCTTCACGCCCTGGGACATCGACATCAACGAGGAAGCCAAGTCCGGCACCCTGATCAGTTTTGAAGAGGACGAAAAAATGGAACAAGCCGTCGTGTCGGGCATTGCCTTCAACCGTGACGAGGCCAAGGTGACGCTGCTGGGCGTGCCCGATAAGCCCGGCATCGCCTTCCAGATCCTGGGCCCCGTGGCCGAGGCCAACATCGACATCGACGTCATCATCCAGAACGTCTCTCACGACGGCAAGACGGACTTCTCGTTCACCGTGCACCGCAACGACTATGCGCGCACGATGGACCTGCTGCAGAACACCGTCGGCCCGGCCACCAACGCGGCCAAGGTCGTCGGCGACCCCAAGATCTGCAAGGTCTCCATCGTTGGCATCGGCATGCGCTCGCATGTCGGCGTGGCCAGCAAGATGTTCCGCGCGCTGTCGGAAGAGGGCATCAACATCCAGATGATCTCCACCAGCGAGATCAAGACCAGCGTCGTCATCGACGAGAAGTACATGGAGCTTGCCGTGCGCGCGCTGCACAAGGCCTTCGATCTGGATCAGGAAACCGCCGCGGCCTGAGTTTCCGACAGAGGTGGCGCATTCCTGGTATAGAATGCGCGGCTGTGCTGGAGTCGTGACCGAGTGGCCGAAGGTGCTCCCCTGCTAAGGGAGTATGTGGGCAAAACCTGCATCGAGGGTTCGAATCCCTCCGACTCCGCCACCACACTCCCTCCCTACGGTGCACTACGGTGCAAAGAAGGTGCAGGGATTGCTGGTGTAAGTCATTGATTTGACTGACTTTTCCCCCTGAATCACACTTCCCTAGGTGCACCGAACGTGCATCAACGTGCGCCAAGCACGCGCCATCTTCTGGCGGACTGGCTGGCGGACAGAAGGGAAACGGGGAATGGCTACCACCTCCCGCCGGACGGCGGCGAAGCTCCACCTGCTGACTGCGAAGCAGGTTCAACACGCGCCGGAAGGCGATCTCTCGGACGGCGGCGGCTTGCTGCTACGGGTGCGCGGGCAATCCGCCTCCTGGGTGTTCCGATTCACTGCCCCGAGCGGCAAGCGGCGCGAGATGGGCCTGGGCGTCTGCCATCGTGGCAGCCCCGGCCAGGCCGGTGCCCGATCCCATCGAACTGGGCCCGCGCGCTCTGCGCTGGGTTGACGCCGAAGTCGACGACGCCCTCGCAGCACGTGCGCCGCGCCGAGCCGAGCCGGCCGCGGAGCCTGCCCAACTGCTGCGCGGCAAGATCGAGCGCATGAAGCGCGGCGCGGGGTGCCCGGTATGACCGCCCGCAACGACCACGAGCTGTGGGCCGACTACGCCCAGCGTGGCGCCAAGGCGGCGCAGAGCCAGGCCGAGGCAATGGCGCTGGCCAAGCTGCTGCGCAATGACCCGGCATTCCACGACGCGAAGCATCCCAATCACGCCATCGTCACCCAATGCCTTCGAGCAGCAATCGGCAGTCAAACAACCTATCGCTGTGTCCGAGAAAACTTGACCAGCACATAGAGCGGATGCCTTGCCGACGGGTTAAGGGCACTCGGTAGTTGCCGGAATTGGCCACGGCATCTCCTCCCATTGAACACCTGATTCGGAGGGGCAGCCACATGCGTTTCCTAACGATTGGGTGCTACGCTGGCGAGACGAGATAGACGGGGGTAAGAACAGTGCGAATGAGGATCCTTGCCGCGCTTTCCGCGGCCTTGACCGTCTGCTTGAGTGCTCAGGCGGCCACTTTGATTACCGACCCGTCAGGGATGCTGCTGGGTGCCAAGGGTGTCACGGTAAGCGGCAAGCTGTACGACGTCGAGTTTGTCGACGGCACCTACGAGGACATCTACGGCGTTTCTTCGCCGGTTTTCGTGACGGTGGTGGATGGACTTGCGGCGATGAATGCCGTTCTTTATGAGGTCGTTCAATCGCCCGGCCCTCGCAACTACGAGCTACAGCCTGAGTGGGTCAAAGGCTGTGAGCTAGGGGCGGAGAAATGCAGTTTCGTGACACCCTACTTCGATGAAACACAAGGCGCTCTTTGGTTCTCGATCGGCGAGAACTACCCCTGGGTGAAGGCTGCGGATGAGGTCTACCTTGCTCCTGCAGTGCCCAACTTTTCGAGCGGAGATTGGGTCTGGGCTCGATGGACTCAGGCAGCGTCAACGGTCTCGGAGCCCAATGCATTTGCCCTACTTGTTGTCGCGGTTGCCGCCGCGATGCGGGGTCGGCGACACGGCACTCGCCAGTCCCTGTCCGCTTAAACGATCACCTGTTCGGCGTCTCGCAGCTTCACGCCCTCGCGGCGTAGCTGCCACACGACTACCTGCATGCGAGCAAGTTTCCTCGCTGGGTGGCTCAAGGCGCGAGCGTGATGGCGTCATGGTCCGTGACGATCAGCTCAGAAACCCTGTATCAGCAATTGCGCCGCCTAGTGGCGACGATGCCGGATCTGGCTGCCGGCCCTATCGATGCCGAAATGCGGCAGTGGCTTGGCCGCGCCGCAGTGCTTGTCGAAGCCGGAGGTGATAAGGCCGATCTGATCAGCCTCACGGTGTCGGCGGACAGCCTGGTGAATGGACAGGCATCGGTCTGTAAACCCAGCAACGGCGCGGGCCTTGACAGTCTCCGACTCCGCCAAATGGGAGCCCCAAGTAATTGATTTACTTGGGGTTTTTTCATTTCCGAGTCGCGTTGATGGCGGCGCCCCACCATCTACCCCGCCAAACGAAAAATGAAGAGACGCCAGCCTCGAACTGGCTCTCGGAATTGAGACGGAAGCTAGGCGGCGGCATGTCCCAATGTGCTACTACGGATTGCTGCCGCGCCCGACAAGCCCAGCATCAGGCTTGGCCGAGCAGCGCTGCCGTGAGTGCTTTGCCAGTTGATGCGTGAGCGTCCAGCCATCCCATCTTGAACCGCGCTGATGCGCCCGTGACGATGGTGCCCACCAATTCGAACAGGTGG
>NZ_JBWKUV010000012.1:0-70040 GCF_059421025.1 Roseateles sp. GW821-FHT03B02 | reverse complement strand
CCGCCGTATGCCTGTCACGATGCCCGGCCACTGGCTCATGGCGTGAGCCCGTCACTACTTAACGGGCAAAGAGCCATCTCTTTGACCGAATGCCGCCTGTACAAGCTGGTTGCCGCTTCAATGATGGTGGGCGTAGGCCGATACCGACCGGCCTGCCACGACGTGCCAGCCGGTCTTTCTTCAACACGCGTTGCAATCAAGCTGGTGAGGAAATCACCGAGCCGGTCGGCACAAACCAAGGCAGGGTCGGCGACAGCGTCTTCGAGGCGCTCCGGGCCTGCTTTCCAAACCCCGGCCTTGCCCGTGATAACCAAGGCAGGCTTGATGATCTTGTCGTGACTCGTCTCGTGAAAGTTCTTCAGGTCCAGGGCGTAATCCCACACCTGATTGATGTCGGCACGGGCGAACTCAGTAGCACCAATCTTGAACTCCAGCACCACGACTACGCCATGAAGCAAGAGAACTGCATCGATGCGCTTGCCGAGACGCGGCACGACGAACTCTAGAAATACCTCACCCGACTCAATGTGCCGCAATGCATGGCGAAGGACCTGGATCTCTTGTTGCCAGGCATCGCGCTGCGGCAGGTTGACATCGAATTCGCTCGCCAGAGTCAATTCGCCGAGAACGCTCCAATCATCACGGGCCTTGAACCCGACAACTGTGTCGGCGAAATAGGCGCGCTCGATCATCTTTGTGCGGGATGCTCTCGAGGCTCCTCTCGCGTGCCTCTGCAAGCAGGGAAAGCCAAGCAGCCCCAAAAGCGGTGGCCAGCCTGAGGGCCCCGCGTGGCCGTCCGAAGCGCCATGCTGTTGCCGCAACGTGGGCATGTCGGCAAAACGCTTTCCACCGGTGTTGCAGGGGCAGGTAGCTTTCCGGTGCTCAACAGCGCGGTGAGCTGCGAGCCGTTGATGAGGTGTACGTTGCGACCTTTTGCGAAGGCTTCTGCCTGCTCCGTGAATCGGCCCGACGTCACCACGATGCCGCCCGTGGCGCCCTGAGCCGCCATGGCTCCATACAACTCGCGCACGACGTCAACGCCGACACGCTGCGCGCGCCATTGTTTGCATTGCACAAGGTGCAGCTCGCTGTTGCGACGCAGCTCAAGGTCAACACCACCATCCGGCCCCGCTCCTCCGATCTCGCTGACTCGATAGCCCTCCCGACGAAAGCCTTCGCCCACCAACTGCTCGAACTGCTGCCAGCTCATGCCGTTGAGCGCTTCGGCCGTGGGGTTGGCCGTTGTGCGTTCGAGCAACTGCTTGCGGCTTCGGCGTTTGAGCGCTGATGCTGCGGCACCAACGAGGCATAAGGCCGGCAGCAGGTACTGCCCGTAGAACGCGAGCGTTCGCCAAATCGTCTGGGTCGCCATGGCACCCATCTGACCGGGCTGCGTTACCGGCGGGACCGGGCGCTCTGCGATCGGGTGCAGGACCAGATAGGCAATCACGGCCAGCAGCATGCCTGCCCACCAGGGCAGCATGGCGACCAGTTCCATGATGTCTTCGGCCGCGCTTTGTTTGCGCCGTCGTGCCATGTCTTCCTCCCGATTGACTCCGCTTGAGTCGCCGGCCTTCTGGGAGGACGGTCGCTCGCGGTGGGTTGACGCCCCGACTAACGCTGCAGATCAGACGTCGATATTCCCCGCCCTCAACGCATTCGTCTCAATGAAATCGCGCCGCGGCTCCACCTCGTCGCCCATCAGCATCGTGAAGACCTTGTCAGCCTCGATGGCGTCATCGATCTGCACACGCAGCAGGCGGCGGACGTTGGGGTCCATCGTCGTTTCCCAGAGCTGCTCAGGGTTCATCTCGCCCAGGCCCTTGTAGCGCTGGCGGCCGACGCTGCCTTCGGCCTGGGCCATCAGCCAAGCCATGGCGGCGCGGAAGTCCTCGACCTTGGCCTCCTTGGCCTTCTCGCCCTCGCCCTTGCGCACGATGGCGCCGGGCTTGATCAGCCCTTGGAAGCTCAGGCCGGCGTCGGCCAGCACTTCGTAGTCGGCGCCGTGCACGAAGTCGGCGTGGATGACGCTGGCGCGCACGTTGCCGTGGTGCGTGCGGGCGATCTTCAGGAAGAACTTGTCGGTGCGCGGGTCGGTCTCGACCGTGACCTCCGCGTTGTGCAGCGCGGCCTTCAGCGAGGCCGCGCTGGCTTCGGCGTCTTCCCGGGTGTCGACCTTCAGCGCCAGGCCGTTGGCCAGCACGTGCAGGGCTTCGCCGTCCATCCAGTTGGACAGGCGCTCGATGACGCTTTGCGCGGTGACGTATTTGCGGGCCAGCGCGTCGAGCACGTCACCGGAAAGCGTGGTGCCGGTGCCGGTGTCCAGGTGCGCGTCCTGCAAGGCGACCTTGAGCAGGAAGGCGTCGAACTCGTGGCCGTCCTTGAGGTATTGCTCGTGCTTGCCGACCTTGACCTTGTACAGCGGCGGCTGGGCGATGTAGATATGGCCGCGCTCCACCAGCTCGGGCATCTGGCGGTAGAAGAAGGTCAGCAGCAGCGTGCGGATGTGGGCGCCGTCAACGTCCGCGTCGGTCATGATGATGATGCGGTGGTAGCGGAGCTTGTCGGGGTTGAAGTCATCGCTGCCCGCGCCGCGGCCGATACCGGTGCCCAGGGCCGTGATCAGCGTGATGATTTCGTTGCTGGTCAGCAGCTTTTCATACCGCGCCTTCTCGACGTTCAGGATCTTGCCGCGCAGCGGCAGGATGGCCTGGAACTTCCGGTCGCGGCCCTGCTTGGCGGAGCCGCCGGCGGAGTCGCCCTCCACGATGTAGATCTCGCACAGCGACGGGTCTTTTTCCTGGCAGTCGGCGAGCTTGCCGGGCAGGCCCAGGCCGTCGAGCACGCCCTTGCGGCGCGTCATCTCGCGGGCCTTGCGGGCGGCCTCGCGGGCGCGGGCGGCGTCGAGGATCTTGCCGCAGATGGTCTTGGCATCCAGCGGGTTCTCGAGCAGGTAGTCGGTGAGCAGGCGGGAGACGATGTCTTCCACCGGGCCGCGCACTTCCGAAGAGACGAGCTTGTCCTTGGTCTGCGAGCTGAACTTGGGCTCGGGCACCTTCACGCTGACGACGCAGGCCAGGCCTTCGCGCATGTCGTCACCGGCGACTTCAACCTTGGCCTTCTTGGCCAGCTCGTTGTCCTCGATGTACTTGTTGATGACGCGGGTCATCGCGGCACGCAGGCCGGTCAGGTGAGTGCCGCCGTCGCGCTGCGGGATGTTGTTGGTGAAGCAGAGGACGTTCTCGTTGAAGCCGTCGTTCCACTGCATCGCCACTTCGACGCCGATGTTGGTGTTCTGGTCCGACATCTTGTCGCCCACGGCGTGGAAGATGTTGGGGTGCAGGACGGTCTTGCCCTTGTTGATGAACTCGACGAAGCCCTTCACGCCGCCGGCGTAGGCAAAGTTGTCTTCCTTGTTGTTGCGTTCGTCGACCAGGCGGATCTTGACGCCGTTGTTCAGGAACGAGAGCTCGCGCAGGCGCTTGGCGAGGATGTCGTAATGGAAGTCGTTGTTCTGCTGGAAGATCTCGGTGTCGGGCAGGAAGTGGACTTCGGTGCCGCGCTTGTCGGTGTCGCCGGTGATCTTCATCGGACGCGTCTCGAAGCCGTCCACCATGACGCTCTCGCCGTTCTGCGGCACGCCCTTGGCGAACTCGATGAAGTGGGTCTTGCCGTTCTGGCGCACCGTCAGGCGCAGCCACTTGGACAGGCCGTTCACGCAGGAGACGCCCACGCCGTGCAGGCCGCCGGAGACCTTGTAGCTGTTCTGGTTGAACTTGCCGCCGGCGTGCAGTTCGGTCAGCGCGATCTCGGCCGCCGAGCGCTTGGGCTCATGCTTGTCGTCCATCTTGACGCCGGTGGGGATGCCGCGGCCGTTGTCGATGACGGAGATGGAGTTGTCGGTGTGGATGGTGACGACGATGTCGTCGCAGTGGCCGGCCAGGGCCTCGTCGATGGAGTTGTCCACCACTTCGAAGACGAGGTGGTGCAGGCCCGTGCCGTCGGAGGTGTCGCCGATGTACATGCCGGGGCGCTTGCGCACGGCTTCCAGGCCTTCCAGGATCTGGATGGAGTCGGCGTTGTAGACCGCACCCGACTTGGCCTCGGCCGCGGCGGCCGCCTGCTGGTTGGCGTTCAGGCCATCCGGGTGTTCGGGGCTGCTGGAAACATCACTCATCGGGAACTCTCTCTCACTCGCGGACGACAAACTCATCGCCCTTTAAAAGCACTGAAGCGGGCCGAAGCCCGCTGTGTCCAAGTCAGGTCGTGACTCAGATTCGCATCGGCATGACCACGTACTTGAAGCCCGTCGTGTCGGGGATGGTCAGCAGCGCGCTGCTGGCGCTGTCGTTGAGGTCGATGCAGACCATGTCCTGGCTCATGTTGCCCAGGGCGTCCATCAGGTAGGTGACGTTGAAGCCGGTCTCGATCTTGTCGCCGGCGTAGTCGATCTCGATCTCCTCCTTGGCCTCTTCCTGCTCGGCGTTGCTGGACGCGATGGACAGCAGGCCCGGCTCGAAGGTCAGGCGCACGGCCTTGAACTTCTCGCTGGTCAGGATGGCGGCGCGCTGCAGGCTGGACAGCAGCGGCGCGCGGCCCAGCGTCAGGCGGAACTTGTGGTTCTTGGGGATGACACGGTTGTAGTCGGGGAACTTGCCCTCGACCAGCTTGGTGACGAACTCCATGCCGCTGAAGCTGAACTTGGCCTGGTTGCCGGCAAAGCGCATCTCGATGGCGCTGTTCTCGTCCTGGTCTTTGCCGTCCTTCAAGAGACGCTGCAGCTCCAGCACCGTCTTGCGCGGCAGGATGACTTCCTGCTTGGGGATGTCGGTGTCCAACTCGGCCTGTGCCAGGGCCAGGCGGTGGCCGTCGGTGGCGACCAGCGTCAGGTTCCGCCCCTCGGCGACGAACAGGATGCCGTTCAGGTAGTAGCGGATGTCATGCACCGCCATCGCGAAGTGGACCTGGTTGATCAGGCCCTTGAGCGCCTTCTGCGGCACGCTGAACGCGGGGCCGAAGTCGGCGGCTTCCTGCACCAGCGGGAAGTCGTCGGCCGGCAGAGTCTGCAGCGTGAAGCGGCTCTTGCCGCCCTGCAGCGTCATCTTGTTGGCGTTGCTGGTCAGGCTGACGACCTGGTCGCTCGGCATGGAGCGCAGGATGTCGATCAGCTTGCGGGCACCTACCGTGGTGGACAGGTTGCCGGCGTCGCCATCGAACTGGACCGTGGTGCGCACCTGGATCTCGAGGTCGCTGGTCGTGAGCTCCACCTGGTTGCCGGTCTTGCGGATCAGCACATTGGCCAGGATCGGCAGCGTGTGGCGCCGCTCGACGATGCCCGACACCGCCTGCAGCGCGGCGAGCACCTGATCCTGGGGAGCTTTCAAAACGATCATGAGGGCCTCTTTGGAGGGATCTGGAGGGGAGATTTCGGCTGGGGCCTGAACCCCGAAACCGCGCGCGCGCGTGAAGCTGCGATTGTCGCCCGGAAACGGTGCCCGCCCGGGCTGGCAGGGTTGCCAGGAGGATGCGGGTCAACCCGGAGAGGTCAGCCTTTCAGCGTCTGCTCCAGCACGTGCAGCTGCTGGTTCAGCTCGGTGTTCTTCTGGCGCTCGCCGCCGATCTTGCGCACCGCATGCAGCACGGTGGTGTGGTCACGCCCGCCGAAGAGTTCGCCGATCTCGGGCAGGCTCTTCTGCGTCAGCTCCTTGGCCAGGTACATGGCGATCTGGCGCGGCCGGGCGATGCTGGCCGGGCGCTTCTTGGAGTACATGTCGGCGACCTTGATCTTGTAGAAGTCGGCCACCGTCTTCTGGATGTTCTCCACGCCGATCTGGCGGTTCTGGATGGACAGCAGGTCCTTCAGCGCCTCCCGGGCCAGCGTGATGCTGATCTCCTTGTGCGAGAACTTGGCGTAGGCCAGCACCTTGCGCAGCGCGCCTTCCAGCTCGCGCACGTTGGCGCGCACGTTCTTGGCGATGAAGAAGGCAACGTCCTCGGGCATGGGCGTGCCCTCGGCGTCGGCCTTCTTGATCAGGATGGCCACGCGCATTTCCAGCTCGGGCGGCTCGATGGCCACCGTCAGGCCGGCGTCGAAGCGCGAGGTGAGGCGCTCGTCGATGTCCACCAGACCCTTCGGATACGTGTCCGAAGTCATGATGATGTGCGCCTTCTTGGCCAGCAGCGCCTCGAAGGCGTTGAAGAACTCCTCCTGCGTGCGGTCCTTGCCGGCGAAGAACTGCACATCGTCGATGAGCAGCAGGTCCAGCGAGTGGTACTTGGCCTTCAGCTCGTCGAAGGTCTTGCGCTGGTAGTTCTTGACGACGTCGGAGATGAACTGCTCGGCGTGCAGGTACAGCACGCGGGCGTCCGGCCGATCCTTCAGCAGCGCGTTGCCGACGGCGTGGATCAGGTGGGTCTTGCCCAGGCCGACGCCGCCATAGATGAACAGCGGGTTGTAGGTCACGCCCGGCGCGCCAGCCACGTGCAGCGCCGCGGTGCGCGCCATCTGATTGGCGCGGCCGGGCACCAGCGTGTCGAAGGTCAGCTGCGGGTTGATGCGGTGCTTGGCCGAGGCCGGCGCCTGCGAGGGCAGCACGATGGCGCTGGTCGCGGGTGCTGCGGTGGCCCTCGGCGCCGCATTCGACTCGGCGGGCAGGACCGACAGCTGCTGCGGGACCGCAGGCGCGCCGGCCAGCGGCGCGATGGGCGCTGCGGCAGGCTCGCGTGCGGCCAGGGCCAGCTCCAGCCGCGTCGGGCGGCCGGCGAGCTCGGTCAGGATCGCCTCGATGCGGGCCGCATACTGGCGGCGGATCCAGTCGCGCTTGAAATGGTTGGGCACCTTCAGCGTTGCGACCAGGGCCGTCTCGGGTGCGCCTTCTCCGGCCACGGTGGCCGGCGGCAAGGGGCGGATCCAGGTGTTGAACTGCTGCTCCGGCAGTTCGCTGGCCAGGCGCTCGCAGCCACGCCGCCAGAGCTCCGATGCCCAATCCGCCGAATCCATGGCCTCTTCGCCCGCCTTCAAAGCCTGCACCCCATCCACCCCGTGTTCTTCTTCGCTCATTGTGGAAAACTTCTTTTCGAGCAGCCGGATTGTACGGACCCGGAGCCACCGAAAGACGGGTTATCCACAGAATTTGGAAGGGGGTCAATCCCTGGCAAACCCGGCTTGAGATGGCCGACTTATTGACCGAGTCGGCGGCTTCTGCTGTAATGCCGGGTTTTCGCGCATTGCGACTGGTTCGCCATGCGCTTTTTAGCCGGGTCCGCTTGCGGGCACCAGCCTTTCTGCCGGGTGCCAACCGCTGCGCCCAGCCTGAACAAACCCTCAAAAGAGGTTTCCCATGAAGCGTACCTACCAAGCCTCCAAGACCCGCCGCGCCCGCACCCACGGCTTCCTCGTGCGCATGAAGACGCGTGGCGGCCGTGCCGTCATCGCCGCTCGCCGCGCCAAGGGCCGCAAGCGCCTGGCCGTCTAAGCCGCGCGACGACGCTCCCCGCGTCGTCAGCCTCCGGGCAAACCGATGATCGGCAAGCTGCAACGCCCGGCGGACTTTGAGCGTGTGCTCGGCCGTCAGAGCCGGGCTCGCAGCGTGCATTTCGCGCTGCACCACCTTCCGGCCAATCCGGCGCCCAGCGCCTGGCATGCCGCCAGGTTGCGCACAGCCCAAGCCGAGTTATCAACAGGCGAATCACAGCCTGTTCACAGCCCTGTGGAGCAAGACCCACCCCGCGCGCCCGAGGGCTGCTGGGTGGGTATGGTCGTTCCCAAGCGGCACGCCAAGCGCTCGGTGACGCGCCAGCTCTTGAAGCGCCAGATCCGCGCCGCATTTGCCGAACGCCCCGGCATGCCGCCGGGCCTGTGGGTCGTCCGCTTGCGTTCACCGTTTGACCGTCAGAAATTCCCCAGCGCCGCATCCGATGCGTTACGCCAGGCCGCGCGCACCGAACTGGCCCAGCTGCTGGACCGCGCACTCAAGCCGAAGGCGGAGAAGCCGGCATGACGCCCAGCTGGCCCGCCCGCGTGCTGATGGCCATCGTGCGCGGCTACCGGCTCATGCTCAGCCCCTGGCTGGGCAACGCCTGCCGCTTCGAGCCAACCTGCTCGCGCTACTCCCTGGCCGCCCTGGAAAAACACGGCGCCCTCGCCGGCAGCTATCTGACCGTGCACCGCATCCTGCGCTGCCAGCCCTGGTGTGACGGCGGGCACGACCCCGTGCCCGACAATCCGCCGCGGCTGTTTTCCCGCCTGATGTCCCCGGCGCCCTGCGCGCCGTCCTCCTCTCCCGAGTCTCCTCATGACTGATATTCGCCGCACCGTGCTGTGGGTGGTGTTCACCGCGTCGCTGTTCCTGCTCTGGGACGGCTGGCAGAAGCACAACGGGCATCCCTCGATGTTCAGCCCGGCGGCGCCCAGGCCCGTCGCCTCGGCGCCGAACTCGCCGGCTTCGGGCGGCGTTCCCGCGGCCACCGCCGCGGCAGGCCAGGCGCCCGCGACCGCCGCAGCGCCGGCGGCCGCGCCGTCCGAGAAGATCACCATCCGCACCGACGTGCTGACCGTCACGGTGGACACGCTGGGCGGCGACATCGTCCGCGCCGAGCTGCCCAAGTACCTGACCTCGCCCGACCCGACGGTGACCGACCAGCTGCTGCAGATGGTGGGCCTGCAGAAGAAGCCCGAGTTCACGCCCCAGCCGGTGGTGTTGTTCAACGATGGCCAGCACTACCGCGCCCAGACCGGCCTGGTCAGCGCGCAGGGCCCGCTCCCCGCCCACACGACGCCGATGACGGCCGTGGCCGGCGAGCGCGAGCTCAAGGCCGGCCAGGACTCGGTCCTGCTGCGCCTGGAGTCTGCCGAGGTGGGCGGCGTCAAGCTCATCAAGACCTTCACGTTCAAGCGCGGCGCCTACACGGTGGGCGTCACGCACGAGGTCGTCAACCACGGCACGGCGCCGGTCACACCCCAGGTCTATCTGCAACTGGTGCGCGACGGCAGCACCGTCACCGGTGGCGCCGCCTTCACGCCCAGCTTCACCGGCCCGGCCGTCTACAACGACAAGGCCAAGTTCAAGACGCTCAAGTTCGAGGACATCGACAAGGGGAAGGTCGACATCGAGAAGCAGGCCAACGACGGCTGGGTCTCGATGGTGCAGCACTATTTCGCCAGCGCCTGGCTCGTCAACGAGGCCGGCAGCCGCGAGTTCTTCGTGCGCAAGCTGGCCGGCCAGGCCGGCGTGCGCGGTGACACCTACGCCACCGGCATGGTCTTCACGCTGCCCACGCTGGCACCCGACAGCAGCGCCACCCAGCAGGCCACGCTGTTCGCCGGCCCGCAGGAGGAGAACAACCTGGCCAAGCTGGCCCCGGGCCTGGAGCGCGTCAAGGACTATGGGCTGCTGACCATCATTGCCGAGCCGCTGTTCTGGCTGCTGGACAAGCTGCACGGCTTCATCGGCAACTGGGGCTGGACCATCGTCGCCCTAGTGCTGCTGCTGAAGGTCGCGCTGTATGGCCTGAACGCCAGCGCCTACAAGTCCATGGCCCGCATGAAGGCCGTCGCGCCGCGCATCAACGAGATGAAGGAGCGGCTGAAGGACAAGCCACAGGAAATGCAGCAGGAGATGATGAAGATCTACCGCGAGGAAAAGATCAACCCCATCGGCGGCTGCCTGCCCATCTTTGCGCAGATGCCCATCTTCATGGCGCTGTACTGGGTGCTGCTGTCCACCGTCGAGATGCGCCAGGCGCCGTGGATGCTGTGGATTACCGACTTGTCGGTGCGCGACCCCTACTTCATCCTGCCGCTGCTGATGATGGCCTCCAGCCTGTTCCAGGTCTGGCTCAACCCGCCGGCCGCCGACCCCATGCAGCAAAAGATGATGTGGATCATGCCGGTGGCCTTCGGCATCATGTTCTTCGTCTTCCCGGCCGGCCTGGTGCTGTACTGGCTGACGAACAACATCCTGTCCATCGCCCAGCAGTGGATGATCAACAAACAGCTCGGCGTGAACTGAGTCACACCCCCTGAATGAGCCCCCGCACGCAGGGGCTTCTTCTTTGGCGCTGCCAGCAGTTCAATAGCTCCGCGGGGCAGAGAACATCGGCCCGGACGGGGCTCACGAGAGCGCCCGAACCAGGCCTCCCCCGCGCCAATTCCGCCAACAGCCACCTCCGGGTGGCTGTTGCCTTTGGGCCGCGACAATTGCCGCCATGCTCGCCCGCCACGCCGACCCCATCGCCGCCATCGCCACCGCGCCGGGCCGCGGCGCCGTGGGCATCGTGCGGGTGTCGTCGCCGCAGGACCTCGCGCCACTCATCGAAGCCGTCTGCGGCCGCGCGCCGAAGCCGCGCGAGGCGACCTACCTCCCCTTCCGCGACGCCTCCGGCGGGGCCATCGACCAGGGCCTGGCCCTGCACTTCCCGGCGCCGCACTCCTACACCGGCGAGCACGTGCTCGAACTCCAGGCCCACGGCGGCGCCGTCGTCACGCAGCTGCTGCTGGCACGCGTCATCGAGGCCGGCGGCAACGTGCGACTCGCTGAGCCCGGCGAGTTCACGCAACGTGCCTTCCTGAACGGCAAGCTCGACCTGGCGCAAGCCGAGGCGGTGGCCGATCTCATCGACGCCAGCACCGAGGCCGCCGCGCGCAGCGCCAGCCGGGCACTCGGCGGTGCGCTGTCACACGAGGTGGGCGTGCTGCGCGACCAGCTCATCCAGCTGCGCATGCTCGTCGAGGCCACGCTGGACTTCCCCGAGGAGGAGATCGACTTCCTCGAAAAGGCCGACGCCTTCGGCCGCCTGGACCGCCTGACGGCGCAGCTGGACGCCGTCCAGGCCCGCACCCGCCAGGGCGCGCTGCTGCGCGACGGCCTCAAGGTCGTGCTCGCGGGCCAGCCCAACGTGGGCAAGAGCTCGCTGCTGAACGCATTGGCTGGCGCGGAACTCGCCATCGTCACACCCATCCCCGGCACCACGCGCGACAAGGTCAGCCAGACCATCCAGATCGAAGGCGTGCCGCTGCACATCACCGACACGGCAGGCCTGCGCGATGTGACGGCCGACGAGGTGGAGCGCATCGGCGTGTCGCGATCCTGGGACGCAATTGCCGACGCCGACGTCGTGCTGTTCCTGCACGACCTGGGCCGTGTCGGCCAGCCCGACTACGAGGCCGAGGACGAGCGCATCCGCGCGCGGCTGGCCGGCGTGGACGCCGGCCGCATCGTGCAGGTCTTCAACAAGGCCGACCTCGCCGCCGCGCCCGCGGGCGAGATCGCGCTGAGCCTGAAGACCGGCGCCGGCCTGGAGGCGCTGCGCCAGCGCCTGCTGCAGACCGCCGGCTGGCAGGCCGTGCCGGAAGGCCTCTTCATCGCCCGCGAGCGCCATGTGCAGGCCCTGGCCCGCACCGCCGAGCACCTCGCCCTGGCGCGCAGCATCGCCGCGCAGCGCGACGCCGCGCTGGACCTGCTGGCCGAGGAGCTGCGCCTGGCCCACGACGCCCTCGGCGAGATCACCGGCGCGTTCTCCGCCGACGAGCTGCTGGGCGTCATCTTCAGCAGCTTTTGCATCGGCAAGTGAGCCGCTAGCGGCTCGCCGGCCTGAGCCGGGCCGCCAGCATGGCGCCCGCCGCGACGGCCAGCGCGACGACCAGCAACGCGGCGCCAAGGTCGGCGGCCGTGGGCACCCCGAAATGCAGCAGGCCCCGCAGCGGCGCCCACAGCAGCGCGGCGGCCAGTGCGGCCGCCGCCGCCGCCCCCACGATCCACAGCGGCCGCGCGCCCGGCTGCAGCAGCGTGCGCAGGCCGAGCCCGGCCGAGACGGTGGCGGCAACGAGCAGCAGGTTGCCGGCCGTCAGGCCAATGACGGCCAGCGTGCGGGCCACGTCCGTGCTGCGGCCGGCCTGCAGGGCCAGCGCGTAGATCGCCAGCGTGGCGGCGAGCAGGGCAGCCCCCTGCACCAGCCCTTCCAGCAGCAGGCCGCGGTCGATGAGGCCGCGGTCGGCATGGCGCGGCGGGCGGCGCATCACGCGCGGGTCTTCCGGCGCGCCCTCGAAAGCCAACGAGCAGGCGGGGTCGATGATCATCTCGGTCAGCACGACGTGGGCCGGCAGCAGCAGCGGCGGCAGGCCGAACAGCAGCGGCAACAGGGCCAGGCCCGCCACCGGCACGTGGATGGCGGCGATGTAGACCAGGGCCTTGCGCAGGTTGTCGAAGATGCGCCGGCCCATGCGCACGCCGGCGACGATGTGGCCGAAGTCCTCGTCCAGCAGCACCAGGCCCGCCGCCTCGCGGGCGACGTCGGTGCCGCGCACGCCCATCGCGATGCCCACGTGGGCGGCCTTCAGCGCCGGTGCGTCGTTGACGCCGTCGCCCGTCATCGCCACCGTCTCGCCGTTGCGCTTGAAGGCCTCCACCAGCCGCAGCTTCTGCTCGGGCGACACGCGCGCGAACACGCGCACGCCCCGCACGGCGGCGGCCAGGGCGCTGTCGTCCAGCGCCGCGAGCTCGGCGCCGCTGAGCGCACCGGCGCCCGTGTCCAGGCCGGCCTCGGCCGCGATGGCCAGCGCGGTGGCCGCGTGGTCGCCGGTGATCATGGCGACGGCGATGCCGGCCCCGCGCGCCTGGGCCACGGCGTCGGCCACGCCGGCGCGCAGCGGGTCGGCGAAGCCGAGCAGGCCCAGCAGCGTGAAGCCATGGGCGTGCGGATGCTCGGGCAGGGCCTGGCCGTCGTGCTCGGCGCGGCCGTCGTGCCGGCCCTCGGCCACGGCCAGCACGCGCAGCCCCTGGGCCGCCAAGCCGCGCACCTGCGCGAGCAGCGCCTCGCGGCGCTCGGGCAACAGGTGGCAGAGGTCGAAGATGGCCTCGGGCGCGCCCTTGGCTGCCAGCCAGCGCCCGCCGTCCTCGGCCGTCCAGGCCTGGGCCATGGCCAGCAGGGCCGGCGTCAGCGGGTATTCGCGGGCCAGCTGCCAGTCGGGATGCAGGTGCTCCGTGCCTTCCAGGGCCGCGTCGCCGAGGGCCAGCACGGCGCGGTCCATCGGGTCCAGCCCGTCGCGCTGCGAGGCCAGCAGCGCGAATTCGGCCAGGCGGTGCACGGCCTCGGGCAGCACGGCGCCGGGCAGGGCCAGCACGTCGGCCTGGTCGGTGACGAGGCGCTGCAGCTGCATGCGGTTCTCGGTCAGCGTGCCGGTCTTGTCGACGCACAGCACCGTCGCGGCGCCCAGGGCCTCGACGACGGCCGGGCGGCGCGCCAGCACCTTGAGCCGGGCCAGGCGCCAGGCGCCCAGGGCCAGGAAGACGGCCAGCACCATCGGGAATTCCTCCGGCAGCATGGCCATGGCCAGTGCGATGGCCGACAGCAGGCCCTGCATCCAGTCGCCGCGCGACAGGCCCCACCAGGTCGCCAGCAGCACGCAGCTCACCAGCGCGAAGCCGCCGAACAGGCGCACGAGGCGGCCGAGCTGGCGCTGCAGCGGCGTGGCCTCGGTGGCGATGGCGGCCAGCGACACGCCGATGCGCCCGACCGCCGTGTGGCGCCCGGTGGCGACGGCCTCGGCCATGCCGTGGCCGGCCACGACCAGCGTGCTGGCGAACACGAAGGGGCTGTCGTCGCCGCCAGGCGGTGCGTCGGCAGGCCGGTCGGTGCCGGACAGCACGGCCTTGCGCACCGGCACGGATTCGCCGGTCAGCAGGGACTCGTCGGCGCTCAGGCCGACGGCGTCGCGCACCAGGCCATCGGCAGCGACCCGCTCGCCCTCGCCGAATAGGAACAGGTCGCCCGGCACCAGTTCGCGGGCCGGCAGGCGCTGCACGCGGCCGTCGCGGATGACGCGCACCTGCGGCACGGTCAGCTCGCGCAGCGCGTCAAGCGCGCGGGCGCTGCGCCGCTCCTGGAAGACCGTCAGGCCGACCGTGGCGACGGCGAAGCCGGCCAGCAGCAGGCCTTCGCCCAGGTCACCGAGCGCGAGGTAGAGCCCGGCCGCGACGAGCAGCAGCAGGAACATGGGCTCGGTGGCGATGCCACGCAGCGTGGCCGCCAGGCCGCCGCTCTCGCGGTCCTCGATGGCATTGGGGCCGACCTCGGCCAGACGCCGCCGGGCTTCGTCAGAGGTGAGGCCGGCGGGGGGCGAAGCGGGGGCTGTCATCACCCCAGTGTCGCAAAGCGACGTGACGGCAGCTCAGGCGTCGTTGAACAGCGGCTCGGCCAGGTAGAGGCCCCGCTCCACGGCCATGCCGAACAGGCTGCCGGACAGCGGACGGGCCATCAGCTCGGCGCTGCTCAGGCCCTCGCGGGCGGTGGTGACGAGCAGCTGGTCGCCGCCCAAGCCGCCGAAGGCAGGGCAGGTGGTGTTGCTGACGGGCACGGTGTAGCGGCCCATGGCGCGGCCGTCCGGCGCGTAGCGGGCCACGGTGCCGGCGCTCCACTCGGCGTTCCACAGGTGGCCCTGGGCGTCGATGCAGGAGCCGTCGGGGTAGCCCTCGCCGGCTTCCTTCTTCACGAACACGCGGGGCTCGCTGACGCGGGCGCTGGCGCTGTCGTAGTCGCACACCAGGATGCGCCGGGTGGGCGTGTCGCAGTAGTACAGGCGCCGGCCGTCGGGGCTGAAGCAGATGCTGTTGGCGATGGCCACGCCGTCCAGCGGCAGGCGGCGCAGGCCGCGGGCCAGGGTGAACTGGTAGAAGCCGGCAATGGTCTGGCGTGGCTCGGCCTCGTCCAGCGTGCCGAAGACGAAGGCACCGCTGCGGTCGCAGCGGCCATCGTTGGCGCGGGTGGTGGGCAGGTGGGTTTCCAGCGGAGCCAGCGTCTGGACGTCGGCCTCGACGGCGCCGGTGGCCTGCAGGTCGGGCAGCACGAGCCGCGCCACGCGCTTGGCCATGGCCAGGATGAGCGCGCCGGAGCGGGTGTGCACGAAGCTGCCCACCCGCTCGGGCAGGCGCACCTGCAGGCAGGTGCCGGCGCCGGGCGTCCAGGCGTGCAGGCAGCGGCCCTCGATGTCGGTCCACCACCAGCGGCCGCTCGCCGCATGCCATTGCAGGCCTTCGCCCAGCATGTTGGCCTGGGCGAGGGCGAGGGTGAAGGGGTGTTCAGGCTTGCTCATCAGGGCGGGCGGCAGACTTGGATTCAAGGGCGGCGCGGGCCTGCTTGCGCGCGATCGCCGAGGCATGGCGCTGGCGCTCTTCGGGAGTAAAGGGGCGCAGCGGCGGCACGGGCACGGGCTTGTTGTCGTCGCCCACGGCCACCATCGTGAAATAGCAGCTGTTGACGTGGCGGGTTTCCTGGGTGCGGATGTTCTCGGCGACGACCTTGATGCCCACCTCCATCGACGAGGTACCGGTGTGGTTGACGCTGGCCAGGAAGGTGACCAGCTCGCCGACGTGGATGGGCTGGCGGAAGATGACGCGGTCAACCGACAGCGTGACGACGTAGCGGCCGGCATAGCGGCTGGCACAGGCATAGGCCACCTGGTCCAGCAGCTTGAGGATGTTGCCGCCGTGGACGTTGCCGGAGAAGTTGGCGGTGTCCGGCGTCATCAGCACGGTCATCGTCAGTTGGTGGGCGGGCAGGTCCATGGCGTTCTCGTTGCGTTCAGCAGAAGCGATGGATTGTGGTGCTGCGGAACACCTCGCCGGGTCTCAGCACCGTGGATGGCCAGCCGGCGCCGGCTTCGTGATGCGGGGAGTCGGGGTTGTGCTGGGTCTCCAGGCACAGGCCGTCGCCCTGGCGGTAGATGCGCCCGCCGGGGCCGGCAAGGCTGCCATCCAGGAAGTTGCCGGAATAGAACTGCAGCGCCGGCTCGGTGGTGAGGATGTCCATGCGGCGGCCGGAGTGCGGGTCTTCCAGCGTGGCGGCCGGGCGCAGGCCGTGGGCGTCCGGCTCGCCGTCGAGCAGCCAGTTGTGGTCGTAGCCCTTGGCCCGCAGCAGCTGCTGGTGGGCCTGGCGGATGCGGGCCACGATGGCGGTGGACTCGCGGAAGTCGAAGGGCGTGCCTTCCACCGGCGCGTGGCGCAGCGGGATCAGGTGCCGGTCGACTTCGCTGTAGCGCGACGCGGGAATCGTCAGCCGGTGACGCAGCACCGAGCCCTGGCCGGCGAGGTTGAAGTAGTCGTGGTGCGTGAGGTTGACGACGGTGGCGCGGTCGGTGGTGGCCTCGTAGTCGATGCGCCAGGCGTTCTCCGTCGCGCTGACCGAATAGCGCACGGTGACGCGCAGCTCGCCGGGGAAGCCTTGGTCGCCGTGCGGGCTGGTGAGGCGCAAGCGCAAGGCTTGGGCTTCGCCCGGGCGGGGCTCGGCCGGCTCGGCTGCCCACAGCCGGTGGCCGAAGCCCTCCGTGCCACCGTGCAGGCAGTTGGGGCCGTCGTTGCGGGCGAGCGCGTGGGTCTGGCCGTCCAGCTCGAAGCTCGCGCCAGCGATGCGATTGCCATAGCGGCCCACGATGATGCCGAAGGACGGGTTGCGGTGGGCGTAGTCGTCCAGGTTGTCGAAGCCCAGCACGACGTTGTCGCTCGCGCCCTGCGCGTCGGGCACCCACAGGCCGGTGACGATGCCGCCCAGCGTGAGCGCGGTCAGCTTCAGGCCGAGGCTGTTTTCCAGCGTGTACTCATGCACCGGCCGGCCGTCCGGCAGCAGGCCGTAGTCGCCGCGCTCCATCAGACCCAACCGCCGTCGACGATGAAGTCCTGCGCGGTGCACATGGCCGAGTCGTCGGCAGCGAGGAAAAGTGCCATGTTGGCGATGTGCTGCGGCATCAGCGGCTCGTTGATGCACTGGCCTTTGGCGATCTCCTGCTTGGTCTCTTCGGTGACCCAGAGCTTCAGCTGCTTCTCGGTCATGACCCAGCCCGGCACCAGCGTGTTGACGCGGATCTTGTGCGGCCCGAAATCGCGCGCCAGGCAGCGTGTCAGCCCCTGGGCGGCGGCCTTGCTGGCCGTGTAGGCCGGCATGCCGCCCTGCTTGAGCATCCAGCTGATGGAGCCGAAGTTGATGATGGAGCCGCCGCCCAGCGCCTTCATGTCGGGAAGCACGGCCTGGGCCGTGAAGAACTGGTGCTTGATGTTGACGGCCACGCTGGCGTCCCAGAACTCGGGCGTGGTCTCCTCGACGGCGTGGCGCTTGTCGTTGGCCGCGTTGTTCAGCAGCACCCCGATAGGGCCGATCGCGCCGCGCAGGGCGGCGATGGCTCCGCGCAGCGCCTCGACGTTGGACAGGTCGGCCGCCATGAACTGCGGCGCATGGCGCGAGATGGGCGCCAGCCGGGCGGCCAGCGCGATGCCTGCTTCGGCGGCCAGGTCGATGAAGGCCACCTTGGCGCCCTGGGCGGCGAAGGCCTCCACCAGGGTTTCGCCGATGCCGGTGGCCCCGCCGGTAATCAGGACGCCCCGGTCCTGGAGGCTGGGGTAGCGGGCGTAGGAACTCATGGGGCGGTCTCCGTTCAGATGCGGCCAGGCTGCTTTGGCCCGGCAATGGACGAATTATTAGTCATACTTTTTTGTTTGCAAAGTCGGCAAATTGCGGGTTAACCCCGATGATCCAGCATAAATAGTCATACTTTAATTGCGGCATGCCGGCGACAACAGCCGGTCATGCGCCGCGTGCCGGCGCCTGCAACAACCCCCATCGAGACAAGGGCCCGCCCCATGAGCGCCTCCGCCACCCGCCCCTACCGCGGCGTCTTTCCCGTCGTGCCGACCATCTTCCACGCCGACGGCACGCTGGACATTCCCGGCCAGCTGCGCTGCGTCGACTTCATGATCGACGCCGGCTCCACCGGCCTGTGCATCCTCGCCAATTTCTCCGAGCAGTTCGTGCTGTCGGACGCCGAGCGCGAGACGCTGACGCGCGCCATCCTGGCGCACGTGGCCGGCCGCGTGCCCGTCATCGTCACGACGACGCACTACAGCACGCAGATCTGCATCGAGCGCAGCCAGCTGGCGCAATCTCTCGGTGCGGCCATGGTCATGGTCATGCCGCCGTACCACGGCGCCACCTTCCGCGTGTCCGAAGGACAGATCGAGAGCTTCTACCAGCGCCTGTCCGACGCGATCTCGATTCCCATCATGATCCAGGACGCCCCGGTGGCCGGCACGCCGCTGTCGGTGCCGCTGCTGGCCCGCATGGCCAACACGACTGCCAACGTGAAGTACTTCAAGCTGGAGATGCCACAGGCCGCCAGCAAGATGCGCGAGCTGATCCGCGTGGGCGGCGCGGCCATCGAGGGACCGTGGGACGGCGAGGAAGCCATCACGCTGCTGGCCGACCTGGACGCCGGCGCCACCGGCGCGATGACGGGCGGCGGCTTCCCGGACGGCATCCGCAAGATCTTCGACGCCTTCCACGCCGGTGACCGCGAGACCGCCGTGCTGGAGTACGGCCGCTGGCTGCCGCTGATCAACTACGAGAACCGCCAGGGCGGCATCCTGACCGCCAAGGCGCTGATGAAGGAAGGCGGCGTCATCAAGAGCGACGCACCGCGCCACCCCTTCCCCGAGATGAGCCCCGAGGTGCGCGCGGGCCTGCTGGACGCCGCCAAGCGCCTTGATCCCCTCGTGCTCCGCTGGGGCAAGTGATGCGCCGGCTGGCAGCGCTGCTGGCGCTGTGTCTGAGCGCATCCGCGCTTGCGCTGGAACCCCAGGGCGACACCGGCGCACACGACCCCACGCTGCTGATGCAGGGCGAGCACTGGTTCGCCTTCACCACCGGCCGCGGCCTGCAGCGGCTGGAATCCACCGACGCCGGCAAGACCTGGCGCCGGCTCGCGCCCGTGTTCAGCGAACCACCGGCCTGGTGGGCCGAGGCCGTGCCCGAGCACAAGGGCCTGGACGTCTGGGCACCCAAGCTGTTCCAGCACGACGGCCGCACCTGGGCGCTGTACTCGATCTCGACCTTCGGCAAGAACCGCTCGGCCATCGGCCTCGTCAGCAGCGACAGGCCGGACGGTGCCGACTGGCGCGACGAAGGCCTCGTCGTGCAGAGCCGCGCCGAGGACAACTTCAACGCCATCGACCCCGACCTTTTTGTCGACACCGACGGCAAGCTGTGGCTGAGCTACGGCTCGTTCTGGGGCGGGCTGCGCCTGACCGCGTTGAGCGCCGACACGCTGCGCCCCATCGGCGAGACCCGTTTCATCGCGCGCCGCAAGGGCGGCATCGAGGCGCCCACCCTCGTGCGGCATGGCGACTGGGTCTACCTGTTCGCGTCCTACGACCTCTGCTGTCGCGGCGCCGACAGCACCTACAACGTCCGCGTGGGCCGCGCCCGCAGCGTGACGGGCCCCTACCTGGATCGCGACGGCAAGGACCTGATGGACGGCGGCGCGACGCCGCTGCTGGCGGGTGGCGCGCGCTGGAAGGGCCCGGGCCACCAGGACGTCGTCGGCGACTGGTTCGTACACCACGCCTACGACACCGAACGCGGTGGCAAGCCGCATCTGCGCATCAAGCGCCTGAGCTGGTCCGACGATGGCTGGCCCGTAATCCCTCAAGAAGAATGAACCGGAGACACCCGACGTGGCTGGCCTGACGCTGGAGAACATCTGCAAGCGCTACGGCGCGGTGCAGGTCATCGAGAACCTGTCGCTGGACGTTGCGCCCGGCGAGTTCGTCGTCTTCCTGGGGCCCTCGGGCTGCGGCAAGACCAGCCTGCTGCGCATGATCGCCGGGCTCGAAGAGGTGACGGGCGGCCGCATCCTCATCGGCGACCGCGACGTGACGACGGCCGCGCCGGGCCAGCGCAACCTGGCCATGGTGTTCCAGCACTACGCGCTCTACCCCCACATGACCGTGCGCGACAACCTCGCGTTTGGCCTGAGGAACATCGGCATCCCGGCGGACGAGATCGCCAGGCGCATCACCGAATCGGCCCGCATGCTGGAGCTGGACACGCTGCTGGACCGCAAGCCCGGCCAGTTGTCCGGCGGCCAACGCCAGCGCGTGGCCATCGGCCGCGCGGTGGTGAAAGAGCCGGGCATCTTCCTGTTCGACGAGCCGCTGTCCAACCTCGACGCCGCGCTGCGCGGCCGCACGCGGCTGGAGCTGGCTCAGCTGCACCAGCGCCTGGGCGCGACGATGGTGTTCGTCACGCACGACCAGGTCGAGGCGATGACGCTGGCGACGCGCATCGTCGTCATGAAGGGCGGTGCCATCGAGCAGGTGGCCACGCCGGCCGAGCTGTACCGCCGGCCGGCCACACGGTTTGTGGCGAGCTTCATCGGCACGCCGGGCATGGGCTTCGTGCCGGTGCAGCGCGCACCGGACGAGCGGGGCCGCGTCGTCGTCACGGTGCCTGGTGGCCAGTGGGTCAGCACGCGCGTTGCCGCGGAAGACGTGCCTGCGCGAGACCTGGTGCTGGGCGTTCGACCCGAGAACCTGCGCGTGGCCGACCAGGGCCCGCTGCGCGGCCGCGTCGAACTCGTCGAGTTCCTCGGCGAGCGCACGCTGGCTCATCTGAAGCTGGAAGGCGACAGCCCGTTGATCGTCACCGTGCCGGCGGGCGTGTCGCCCAGGCTGGGCAGCTACGTCGCTGTCAGTGTGGACATGGCCGAGGCCCATCTGTTCGACGAAACCGGCCGCGCCCACCACGCCCAGGAGTCGCTCGCATGAGCGCGCGCGCCGTCGGGCTGCGCGCCTCGCGCCCGGCCTATGCCCTGTTCGTGCTGCCCTTCGTGGCGATGTACGCGCTGATGCTGCTGTGGCCGCTCGCCAAGGGCGTGTGGATCAGCTTCCACGACCACGACCTGCTGTCCGACGACAGCTTCTGGGTGGGCCTGGCCAACTACAAGGAGCTGTGGAGCGACGAGGTCTTCCAGCAGGTCGTCTGGAACACCATCCGCTTCGTCGCCATCAGCACGCCCATCTTCGTCGTGCTGTCGCTGATGCTGGCGCTGGCGCTGAACCGCCCCGGCAAGCTGGCCACCTTCCTGCGCGCCACCTTCTTCTGCGCCTCCGTCTTCTCGGTCACGCTGATCACGCTCGTGTGGAAGCTGGCGCTGATGCCCGAGCGCGGCCTCATCGCGCAGATGTTCGCCGCGCTGGGCATCCCCGAGCTGCCGCTGCTGACCAGCGATTCGCTGGCGCTGACCACCATCGCCCTCGTGACGGTGTGGTGGATCATCGGCCTGCCGATGATCCTGTTCCTGTCGGCGCTGCAGCAGATCCCCGGCGACATCTACGAGGCCGCGGCGCTGGACAACACGCCGCGCTGGCGCGTGCTGACGCACATCACGCTGCCCAGCCTCAAGCGTGCCATCGTGCTGGTGGCGTTGATCGAGGTGATCCGCCAGTTCCAGGTCTTCCCGCAGATCATGCTGATGACCAACGGCGGGCCCAACAACACCACGCGGTCCATCGTGCAGTTCACCTACGAGCAGGCCTTCATGCAGCTCTCGCTGGGCTATGCGACAGCGGCCTCGCAGATCCTGCTGGCCATCATGCTGGTGGGCGTGTCGGCTCAGCTCTGGCTGGAACGCGACAAGGGAGGCAGGCGATGAACCCGTTGCTTCGCCGCGGTTGGTTCGACCGCTTCGTCATGGCAGCCCTCACGCTGCTGGCCCTCGCCTGGATGGCCCCGCTGCTGTGGGTGCTGGCGCTGTCCTTCAAGCCCAACGAGTTCCTGCTGCGCCACACGGACGTGTTCCTCGCGCCGCCCTACACGCTGGCCAACTACCTGGACATCCTGCAGACCTCGCAGGTGTTCCGCTGGCTGGGCAACAGTGCCGCGGTCGCGCTGCTGCAGACGGTGGGCGTGCTGGTGCTGTCGTCGCTGGCGGGCTACGGCTTTGCGCGCTGCGAGTTCCCGGGCCGCCGGCTCCTGTTCGCTCTCGTCATGTTTGGCCTAGCCGTGCCGGCGCAGTCGGTCTTCATCCCGCTGCACCGGCTGTTCTCGGAGTGGAACCTGCAGAACACGATTGCCGGCCTTGCGCTGCCGGGCCTGGCCGCGCCGTTCGGCGTCTACCTGATGACGCAGTACTTCAAGGCCATCCCGGCCGAGCTGGAAGAGGCCGCGATGCTGGACAACGCGTCGCGCTTCAAGACGTTTCTCACCATCATCCTGCCGCTGACGCTGCCGGCGCAGGCCACCCTCGGCATCTTCACCTTCCTGGCCTGCTGGAACGACTACCTCTGGCCGCTGGTCATCGCCACGCAGCCGGACATGTACACGCTCACGCGCGGCCTGGCTTCCACGCAGACCAACTTCGCGCAGTCGGAAGGCCTGGGCTTCCTGATGGCACAGGCCGTGTTCGCGGGCGTGCCCGCGCTGATGCTGTATCTCTTCTTCCAACGCCACCTCGTCACCGCAGTCGCAGGGACGGGCAAGTCATGAGGCGCCTGCTGATCTGCCTTTCGGCCGCATTGCTGGCCGCCTGTGGCGCAAGCAAGGACAACGCGGGCAAGACCGAGATCACGCTGATGCGCTTCTTCGGCAGCTGCGAGTCTCAGTTCGGCCAGCTGGTGAAGGCGTCCGAAGGCGTGGGCGAGTGCGGCATCGTGACGGCGCTGGTCAACGAGTTCAACGCCACCCACCCCGGCATCGTCGTGAAGACGCAGATCGGCGAGTGGGGCCCGTACTACGACCAGCTCACCGCCCGCCTCGTGTCCAAGGACATCCCGACCGTGGCCGTGATGCACGAATCGGCGCTGGGCGACTACGTGCGCCGCAAGCTGGTGCTGCCGCTGGACGCCGACTTCGCCCGCATCGACATCCCGGTGGATGACTTCACCGAGCATGCGCGCAAGGGCACCTCGTTCAACGGCCAGACCTACGCGCTGCCTTTCGACACCTGGGCCTGGCTGTGGCACATCAACACGCGGCTGATGAAGCAGGCCGGGCTGACCAGCGCGAACGGCGAGCCAGTGCTGCCACGCTCGCCCGACGAGCTGCTGGCGCAAGCGCGCCGGTTCAAGCAGAAGACCGGCAAGCCCTACTTCGCCTGGGCCGTGGCCAACGAGACGGCGGCCAACGACCGCACCTTCCAGACCCTGGTGGCCCAGCAGGGGGCCGCCCTGTTCGCGGCCGATGGCAAAAGCATCCACATGCAGCAGCCTGCCGTCGCCAAGGCGCTGGCGCTGATGCAGACGCTCTACCAGGAAGGCCATGTGCGGCCCAACCTCGACTACGCCGCCGCCAACCAGGCCTTCCTGAACGGCGAGGCGGGCGTCGTCGTCGTCGGCACCTGGACCATCGACCAGTTCCTGCGTGAATCGAAGAAGCCCGACTCGCCGCTGCAGGGCGGCTATGCGGTGCGGCCGTTCGCACAGCTGTTTGAGAGGCCGGCCGTGTTCGCCGACGGCCACTCGTGGGCGCTGTTCAAGGGCGGCACCACCGACGCCAAGGGCCACGAGGCGGCGCTGACCTTCCTGAAGTTCGTCTGGGACCGCACGGCCGAGTGGTCGCGCACGGGCCACCTGCCGGTCAGCAAGACCGTCGCGCAGAGCCAGGCTTTCCGCGCGCTGCCGCAGCGCGAGTCGCTGGCCGAGATCACGCACACCGGCGCCTCCATGCCGGGCAACGTGCCCACGCAACGCAACATCGAACTGCTGATCGGCGAGGACGTGGCCAACCTGTTGCTGTCGGGCAAGCCCGTGGCCGAGGTGCAGGCCAGCGTCGAGAAGCGCGTCAACAAAGCCCTGCAGAAAGCCCGCCGCTGATGACCTTCCAAGCCTCCCTCATCGTCGACCGCGACTTCACCATCGCGCCGTTGGACCGCCGCCTCTTCGGCGTCTTCGTCGAACACCTGGGCCGCTGCGTCTACAACGGTATCCACGAGCCCGGCCACCCGACCGCCGACGAGCATGGCTTTCGCGGCGACGTGGCCGAGCTGACCCAGGAGCTGGGCGCCACCATCGTGCGCTACCCCGGCGGCAACTTCATGTCGGGCTACAACTGGGAAGACGGCGTCGGCCACAAGGACCAGCGCCCGCGCCGGCTGGACCTGGCCTGGTTCTCCACCGAGACCAACCAGGTCGGCACGCACGAGTTCATGGCCTGGTGCCGCAAGGTGGGCATCGAGCCCATGTTCGGCGTCAACCTCGGCACCCGCGGGCCGGACGAGGCGCGGCACTACCTCGAATACTGCAACCACCCCGGCGGCACGGCGCTGTCGGACCTGCGCCGCGAACACGGCGCCGAGGCCCCACTGGGCATCAAGTTCTGGTGCCTGGGCAACGAGATGGACGGCCCCTGGCAGATCTGCCAGAAAACGCCGGACGAGTACGGCCGCATCGCTAAGGAGACCGCCAAGCTGATGCGCTGGGTGGACCCGACGATCGAGCTGGCCGCCTGCGGTTCGTCGGCCTACGACATGCCGACCTATGGCGTGTGGGAAGACCGCGTGCTGGAGCACTGCTTCGAGTTCGTGGACTACCTGTCGCTGCACAGCTACTTCGTGAAGCCGCCGGCGGACACCAGCACCGAGAGCTTCTTCGCGCAGATCGAGACGAACGCGCGCTACATCGAGGACACGGTGGCGATTGCCGACGCGGTGGCCACGCGCAAGCGGTCGAGCAAGCGGCTGATGCTCAGCTTCGATGAGTGGAACGTCTGGTACCGCGCCCGCCACGGCGAGCACCTGAAGCAGGCCGGCTGGCCCGAGGCGCCGCGGCTGCTGGAAGAGGTCTACACGGCCGAGGACGCGCTGCTCATCGGCGGCATGCTGACGATGATGATGAACCATGCCGACCGGCTTAAGGTCGCCTGCATGGCGCAGCTGTGCAACGTCATCGCGCCCATCATGACCGAGCCCGGTGGCCCGGCCTGGCGGCAGACCATTTTTCACCCGTTCGCGCAGGCGGCGCGCTGGGCGCATGGCGAGGTGCTGCGCTCGGTGGTGAAGTCGCCGGGCTTTGCCAACGCCCGGCACGGTGAGCTGCCTTATCTGTGCGCCAGCGTCGTGGACGACCCGGCGACCGGCCAGACGGCCGTGTTCCTGCTGAACCGCAGCCTCACCGACGAGATGGACCTCTCCGTCACGCTGCGCGGCCTCGGACACGAACGCCGCCTCGTCAGCGCCGAGCAGCTCTTCAGCGCCGACCTGAATGCCACCAACACCGCCGACGCGCCCGACCGCGTCGCGCCGCACCCTCTCGACGACATCGCCATTGCCGGCGAGCAGCTGCGCGTGAAGCTCAAGCCCGCCTCGTGGAACGTCATCGTCACGAAAGCACAGCGCGCATGACCGCCTGGAACAACCCCCTCATCGAACAACGCGCCGACCCGCAGATCACGCTCGCCGACGGCCGCTACTGGTTCACCGCCTCGGTGCCGCGCTACGACGTCATCGAGATCCGCAGCGCCGACAGCATCGCCGGCCTGGCGACGGCCACGCCCAGGACCATCTGGCACAGGCACGACAGCGGACCGATGAGCTTCCACGTGTGGGCACCCGAGCTGCACCGCATTGATGGCCGCTGGTACGTGTACTTCGCAGCCAGTGAGCGCGGCGACATCTGGAAGCTGCGCATGTATGTGCTGGAGTGCTTGGGGCAAGACCCGCTGCGCGACGCGTGGGTGGAGCGCGGCCAGATCACCACGCCCGAAGAAGGCTTCTCGCTGGACGCCACGCCCTTCGAGCACGGCGGCCGCCGCTTCCTGTGCTGGGCGCAGAAGAGCCCGCCGACGGAGAGCAACCTGTACATCGCCGAACTGGCGAACCCTTGGACGCTGAAGACCGAGCCGGTCGTCATCACGCGGCCCGAATGGGCCTGGGAGCGTGTCGGCTTCTGCGTCAACGAGGGCCCCGCCGTGCTGAAGCGCCACGGCCGCGTCTTCATCGCGTACTCGGCCGCCGCGACCGACGCGAACTACTGCATGGGCCTGCTTTGGGCCGACGAGAACGCCGACCTGCTGAGCCGGTTGAGCTGGCACAAGTCGCCCGTGCCGGTGTTCAAGACGGACGAGTCGGTCGGCCAGTTCGGCCCCGGCCACAACAGCTTCACGACGACGCCCGACGGCAGGACCGACCTGCTGGTCTATCACGCGCGCAACTACCGCGACATCGTCGGCGACCCGTTGAACGACCCCAACCGCCACACCCGCGTGCAGGCCTTCGGCTGGCGCGACGACGGCTTCCCCGACTTCGGCGCACCGGTCGCCGACGGCCCTTATTCCATCTAAGCCATGCGCCTCGTTGCTTCGCTCCTGATTGCGTTTCCCGCTCTGGCTCAGGCCCTGAGCAGCCCCGACGGCCAGCTGCAGGTCGATGTGTCCGTCAATGCCCAGCAGCAGCTGGTCTACACGGTGCAGCGTGCCGGCCAGCCCGTGCTGCTGGCCTCGCGGCTGGGCCTGGTGCTGGAGCAGGGCGACTTCGCCCATGGCTTGAAGCTGCTGTCCAGCTCGCCCGTGAAGGCGCACCGCGAGCAGTACCTGCTTGCGGCCGGCAAGAAGAGCAGCATCGAGGTCCGCGCGAACGAGCAGCGCTTCACCGTCGCCAACGCGGCCGGCCAGAAGTTCACCGTCACGCTGCGCGCCTCCAACGACGGCCTGGCGCTGCGCTACACGGTCGACGGCGCGGGCCGGAAGACCTTCAAGGACGAGCTGACCAGCTTCGCCTTCCCTCTTGAGGCCCGCGCCTGGCTGCAGCCCATGTCCGTCGCCAGGACGGGCTGGAAACGCACCAACCCGTCCTACGAAGAGCACTACCTGACCGACATGCCCGTCGGCACCGCAGCGCCGTCGCACGCGGGCTGGGTGTTCCCGGCGCTGTTCCGCTCGGGTGCCAACTGGGTGGCATTGACCGAGGCCGGCATGGACGGGCGCTTCCACGCATCGCGGCTCGCGAGCGACTCGACGGGCGGCACCTACCGCATCGGGCTGCCCGAGCCGAGCGAGGTGTTCACGGGCGGCCACCTGCTTGCGGACGTGGACGGCCCGCTCTCGACGCCCTGGCGCGTGCTGGCCATCGGCCCGCTGAAGACGGTCATGGAGTCGACCCTCGGCACCGACCTGGCCGCCTCGGCCATCACCTTCGACAAGGCCAAGCTCAAGCCCGGCCCCGCTTCGTGGAGCTGGGCGCTGCTGAAGGACGACGGCACCGTGTTCGAGGTGCAAAAGCACTTCATCGACCACGCCGCCGACATGCACTGGCCTTACACGCTGGTGGACGCCGACTGGGACCGCAAGATCGGCGACGCCAGGATGAAGGAACTCGCCGACTACGCCAAGACCAAGGGCGTGGGCCTGCTCGCCTGGTACAACTCCTCCGGCGCCTGGAACGACACCGAGTACAGCCCCAAGAGCGCGCTGCTGACGAAGGCTGACCGCGCCAGGGAATTCGCCCGCATGAAGGCCATCGGCGTGAAGGGCCTGAAGGTGGACTTCTTCGGCGGCGACGGCGCCTCCATGCAGGCCTACTACGTGGACCTGCTGAAAGAGACGGCCGCCGCCGGCCTGCTGCTGAACTTCCACGGCGCCACGCTGCCGCGCGGCTGGAGCCGCACCTTCCCCAATCTGCTGACCACCGAGGCCGTGAAGGGCTTCGAGTTCGCCACCTTCACGCAGGAAGACCAGGACAAGGTCGTGCGCCACGCGGCGATGCTGCCGTTCGCGCGCAACCTGTTCGACCCCATGGACTTCACGCCCATGGTGTTCGGCGACATTCCCAACATCAAGCGCGCCACGCGCAACGGCTTCGAGCTGGCCGAGAGCGTGCTGTTCCTGTCGGGCATCCAGCACTACGCCGAGACGCCCGAGGGCATGGCCACCGTGCCTGCCTACGTGAAGGGCTTCCTGCGCGAGCTGCCGCGGCACTGGGACGAGGTTCGTTTCCTCGACGGCGAGCCCGGCAAGTTCGTCGTGCTGGCCCGCCGCGCCGGCAGGCAGTGGTTCGTCGCCGGCATCAATGCCGACGACACGCCGCGAGAGGTGGCGCTGGACCTCGCCTGGCTGGGCCAGCGCGAAGGCCAGCTCATCACCGATGGCGCCGGCCCGCGCGAGTTCGCCGAGGGCAAGCTCGCAGCGCCAGCCACCAAGCTGACGCTGGCCCCTCACGGCGGCTTCGTCGCGCGCTTTCGATAATGCGGTCTTTGTTCGCCAGCCTGCCGCCGATGAAAACCAGAGCGGACCATTCCACCTACAGCGCCCCGGCCGAGGGCAAGAGCCAGCACGGCCGCATCGTCAGCGAGCTGGGGCTGGCCATCGTCGGCGGCGAGCTGCAGCCCGGCGACAAGCTGCCGCCCGAGGCCCAGCTGCTGGAGCGCTACGAGATCAGCCGCCCCGTGCTGCGCGAGGCCGTGCGCGTGCTCGTGGCCAAGGGCCTCGTCGTGTCGCGCCAGCGCGCCGGCGCCATCGTGCGCCCGCGCAACGAGTGGCACATGCTGGACCCCGACGTGCTGTACTGGCTCATCCAGGCCCAGCCCCAGCGCGACTTCGTGGGGACGCTGCTGGAAGTGCGCCGCATCTTCGAGCCCGCCGCCGCCGCGCTGGCCGCCAAGGCGGCCACCGACGAGCAGCTGGCCGACATCGCCACCGCCTACGACGGCATGGCCGCTGCCCGGACGACCGAGGAGCTGCTGGAACCCGACCTCGCCTTCCACCGCCGCATTGCCGAGGCCACGGGCAACGACCTGCTGGCCTACATCGGCAACATGCTGTCGCTGGCGCTGCGCGAGTCCATCATCCTGAGCAGCCAGCTGCCCAACACGCATGAGCTCTCGCTGCCGCGCCACAAGGCCATCCTGACCGCCCTGCAGGCCCGCGACCCGCTCGGCGCGCGGCAGGCGACGCTGGTGCAGCTGGAAGAGACCGGCGACGACATCGACACCGTGCTGGCGGCCGATGGCCGCGTCAACCTGGCTTGACCATGGCACGCGACGACGACGATGACACCGGCGGCCTGACCGACGCCAGCCCCAACCCGAACTGGTTCCTGCGCGCGCGGCTGAAGACGCGCCAGCTGCTGCTGCTGATCGCGCTGGACGACGAGCGCAACATCCACCGCGCCGCCGAAGTGCTCTGCATGACACAGCCGGCGGCCTCCAAGCAGCTCAAGGACCTGGAGGACATGCTGGACGTGAAGCTCTTCGACCGCCACCCGCGCGGCATGGAGCCCACGCTGTACGGCGAGACCATGATCCGCCACGCGCGCATGGCGCTGACGTCGCTGTCGGCCGCGCACGACGACATCGTGGCGCTGAAGAACGGGCTGAGCGGCCAGGTGGAGGTGGGCGTCATCATGACCCCCGCCATGGGCCTGCTGCCGCGCGCCATTTCTCGGATCAAGCTGCAGGCGCCAAAGCTGCGCATCGGCGTGCAGATGGAGAGCAGCAAGGTGCTGCTGGACATGCTGCAACGGGGCAAGCTGGACTTCATGATCGGCCGCATCGTCGAGGAGGAAGGCGCCACGGGCCTGCACTACGAGGAGCTGACGGTGGAGCCCGCCTGCGCGGTGGCGCGCGTGGGGCATCCACTGCTGAGGGAAGAAAACCTGAAGTTGGCCGACCTGGCGAATCAGCCGTGGATCCTGCCGCCGCCGGGGAGCGTGCTGCGGCATCGGTGGGAGGTGATGTTCCGCCGCGCTGCGCTGGAGCCGCCAGGGAATGTGGTGGACACGACGGCGTTGCTGCTCATCACGGCCTTGCTGCAGCAGACGGATTCGCTGCATGTGATGCCGGTGGAGGTGGCGCGGTATTACGCGTCGCTGAAGGTGCTGTCGATCTTGCCGATCGAGTTGCCGTGTCACATGGATGCGTTCGGGATCATCACGCGGGAAGGGCATCTGATGTCGCCAGGGGCTCGGCAGCTGCTGCACGAGGTGCGGTTGGCTGCCCGAGATCTGTATTGAAGTTGTGGGTTGCTTTTGCGGGGGCGTGCGCGTGCTCGCTGCGTTGCCGGGAGTCCCGCCCGGCGGCGGGGTAACTTTCTTCTGCGGGGCCAGAAGAAAGTCACCAAATAAGAGGCCCTGAACCGCACACCATCACGACGCTCGCATCGAGCGGCGCGCGAAAACATCCAGCGGTATGGTGGGCAGACGCGAACCGCTGCGCTCTCGCGTCTGACTTGTCACGAGCCCGCCTTATCGCACCGGCACCCCGTCCGACGCGCGGCTGCACGCCGTGCTCATCAAAACAGCCCAATGCAGCGCCGCTCGGGCGGCGCGGTGGGGATGCTGCGGTGACGCTTTCGTATCCCATGGGATACATTTACGTATGCGAGTCCAGATCACCGAGGTCTATCGCGATTGGATCAACGGGCTGAAGGACCGTGTCGGCCGCGCGAGGATTCAGGTGCGGGTGGATCGGCTGGCGCACGGCAACCCGGGCCAACACCGGCATCTGGGCGAAGGAGTCTCCGAGCTGAAGATCGATTTCGGGCCGGGCTACCGCGTCTACTACACAGAACGAAATGGCGAGCTGATCGTGTTGCTGGCCGGCGGCGACAAGTCGACCCAGCAGCAGGACATCTAGGCTGCCCTCGCGCTGGCACGCAACCTCTAGGAGTACGACATGGCCCCGACAGCAACGAAAACCAAGACCGTGGCTTACGACCTGGCGGAGCAGCTGCGCACGCCCGAGGAAATGGCGGCTTACCTGGACGCCTGGCTGACCGAAGCGCCGGACGACGCCGCCGGCATTGCCCGTGCTTTGGGCGACATCGCCCGCGCCAAAGGCATGACCCAGGTCGCCCGCGACGCCGGCCTCAGCCGCGAGAGCCTCTACAAGGCACTCAGCGAAAACGGCAACCCGAGCTTCGCCACCGTCCTGAAAGTTGCCCGCGCGCTGGGCGTTCGCCTGCACGCCGAAGCGGCGTAGGCCACACGATTCAGTCGTCCGCGTCGTTCTCGCCAAACGTCGCCTGAAACGCCTCGGCGAACTCCGCCGACGCACTGAACGTCAGCGTCACCGTCACCCAGCCGCCCGCCTCGTGCTGCACCAGCAGCTCGTGGTCCCAGGCGTTGCCATCCTCCACCGGCCCCTGCCGGCCACCGAACTCGGCCTGCGCCCAGGCGAGCACCTGCTCTACCTCTTTCATCACAGCCGCATGCTCGGCCTCGTGCGTCGAGGCCATCGCTTCCAAAGTGAGGATGTCGTCAGAGCCGTCGGTGAGGTCGAAGGTGAGGTAACGCATGGCAGAAGTGTCGGAGCAAATGCGTTCCGTGCGGCGGTTGCACGGCGGGCGGCCAGAGTCCGCCGGTGCTGTCCGGCTCCTGTCGAATACTCTCTTCGGTTGGACGGTCGACTGGTGGGAGATATCGCGGAGGCCATGGCGTTAGAACACTTTGCGCTTGGTCTGCCCAGCAAGCGCACAAAGGGAGTCGATGCGTTGACCGCCTCTGGTGACTCAGTGCAAATCAAGGCCACTGGCCTGGCGAATGCTGGGCCAGCGTTCACACCTGGGACAGGAGTCGCTCGCTATTTGCTGTTCTTCGTGTTCGACTTCGCAGCCGGCTCCGCAACCGTGATTTACAACGGATTAGAGGCGCCAATTCGTGATCGGCTGCTTCCAAGAGCATGGACTGGCACCAAGGTTGTCAATTTGCCAGCGCTGAGATTGCTTGCTCAAGAACTCGGAGAAGCCCATGCGCTACCTCTGCTGCACCAGGTGAGTAGCTAACAGTGAACCCCAACGATTCCTCAACGCAACGGCAGGCTATGCGAACGCTGCGTGCGTCGCCCGAGCGACGCTGAGCGTGCAGCCGGCGTTAACCGGCGTGAAGGGGCGATGGATGGTACTCGTCACAGGGACAGTAGCGAGAGCGCAGCGGGTCGCGTCTGGGCGCAAAACCAACGGACGTTTTCGCGCGCTGCTCATGGCGGCGTCACGCTCGTGTGTGGTTCAGGGCCTCTTCTTTGGTGACTTTCTTCTGGCCCCGCGGAAGAAAGTTACCCCGCTGCCGGCCGGGACTCCCGGCACTGCAACGGGCAAACGCTCTCTACCCGAAAGCAACCCAACAAAACCTCACTGCTTGCAAGCCGCCGAAGGATTCGCCTTCGGCCCCGTCTTCGTCTGATGGATGAACGGAATCGTCCCATCCGCCCGGTACGCAAACTCCTCCACCGCCACCGACCGCCGGTACTCCCCGCCCCCCGGCAACTCAGCGTTGTGATACGCCACATAGCTGCGCCCGTTGAAGTCGAAGAAGGCCTGATGAATCGTCTTCGTCTTCACATTCCGCTCCATGACAACGCCCTGCGGCGTCCACGGCCCGGTGGGTGACGGCCCGGTCATGTAGGCCGTCTCTTCGGGGAAATGCTGCGAGTAGCTCAGGTAGTAGGTGCCGCCATGCTTGTGCAGGTAAGAAGCTTCCACGAAGTTCGCCACCGGCACCACCGAAATCGGCCCATCCAGCTCCGTCATGTTGGCCTTGAGCCTGGCCACCTTCAGCACCGTGTTGCCCCAGTAAAGGTAGGCCTGGCCGTCGTCGTCCACGAACACGGCGGGGTCGATGTCGTCCCAGGCGATGTCGGTCTGGGTCGTCATGTCGTTGGTGATGAGCGCCGAGCCGCGCGCATCCTTGAACGGGCCGGTGGGCGAGTCGGACACCGCCACGCCGACGGCGAAGCCCGGTACCGTTGCATGCTCCACCGTCGAGTAGAACCAGTATTTGCCGTGGCGCTTGACGATGTCCGACGCCCAGGCGCGGCCCTTGGCCCAGGCGAAGTCGCGGGCCTTGATGGGCACGCCCTCGTCCTTCCAGTTCACCATGTCGCAGGTGGAGAACACGCGCCACTCGTGCATGACGTAGTCCTTGCCTTCGGGCGGCGCCTCGTCGCGGCCGGTGAAGAGGTAGACGCGACCCGCATCCACCAGCACGGCCGGGTCGGCGGTGTAGAGCGGGGCGAACAGCGGGTTGGTGGCGGCGTGGGCCAAGCCGGCGCCGGCGACCAGCGCGGCGGCAAGAAGGTGCTTCAACATCAGGCTTGAGCCTTCTTCAGAGAGAGCAGCCGCTGCACGGCGCAGAACACGAACAACAGCGCGCCGATGACGATCTTGGTCCACCAGGAGCTGAGCGTGCCGTCGAAGGCGATCAGCGTCTGGATCAGGCCCAGCACCAGCACACCGGATAGCGCGCCGGCCACGTAGCCATAACCACCCGTCAGCACGGTGCCGCCGATGACCACCGCAGCGATGGCGTCCAGCTCCACGCCCTGCGCATGCTGGCCATAGCCGCTGAGCATGTAGAACGCGAACAGCAGGCCGGCCAGCGACGCGCAGAAGCCGCTCAAGCCGTAGACGGCGATCTTGGTGCGGCCCACGGCCAGGCCCATCATCAGCGCCGAGGTCTCGTTGCCCCCCAGCGAGTAAACGGTGCGGCCGAAGGCGGTGCAGTGCGCCACCCACAGGCCGGCAGCCAGCACCACGAGCGCGATGACCGCACCGGGCGACAGGAAGGCGCCACCAAAGAGCGGGATCTGTGTCTGCGACAGCGTGACGAACAGCGGCGCGTCGATGGTGATGCTGTCCACGCTGATGAGGAAGCACAGGCCGCGCGCCAGGAACATGCCGGCCAGCGTGACGATGAAGGCCTGCAGCTTGAAGACGTGGATGACCACCCCCTGCAGCGCACCGAACGCCGCGCCGCCCAGCAGCACGACGACGATGACCAGCTCCGCCGGCCAGTGCGCCACCTGCAGCAGCCAGGCAGCGACCATGGTGGTGAGCGCGAGCACGGAGCCCACCGACAGGTCGATGCCGCCGGACAGGATCACGAAGCTCATGCCCACCGCGATGACGAGCAGGAAGGCGTTGTCGATGAGCAGATTCAGCACCACCTGCGTGGAGCCGAAGCCGGTGTAGCTGCTGGCGCCGGCGATGAACAGCAGCGCCATCAGCACGACGCTGACCCAGGCGGTGAAGGAGGGAGCGGCCATCGCCGCGCGGAGGACCTTCATGTCTTCCTCCAGGTGGACCAGGCCGAGGACTGCGAGATGCAGACCGCGAACACGACGACGGCCTTGACGACCATGGTCACCTGCGGCGGCACGCCCAGGGCGTAGATCGTGGACGTCAGCGTCTGGATGATCAGCGCGCCGACGAGGCTGCCGGCCAGGCTGAACTTGCCACCGCTGAGCTGACCGCCGCCCAGCGTGACGGCCAGGATGGCGTCCAGCTCCAGCAGCAGGCCGGCGTTGTTGGCGTCGGCGCTCTTGATGTTGGACGAGATCATCAGCCCCGCCAGCCCGGCGCCGAGGCTGCAGTAGACGTAGACGAAGAAGACTATTGCCGCAGTGCGCACGCCCGCCAGGCGCGCGGCGACGGGGTTGATGCCGACGGTCTGGATGAACAGGCCCAGTGCGGTGCGCTTCATCAGCAGGCCGGTGAGGCCGGCCACGGTGGCGACGACGAACAGCGACACCGGCAGACCCAGCAGGTAGCCACCGCCCAACCAGAAGAAGCTGGCGGGCTCGTAGACGGTGAGGATCTGGCCGTCGGTGAACAGCTGCGCGAGGCCGCGGCCGGCCACCATCAGGATCAGCGTCGCGATGATGGGCTGCAGGCCCAGCGCCGACACCAGCAGGCCGTTCCACAGACCGCACAGCAGCGCGGCGCCCAGGGCCGCGGCGAAGGCGACGACCACGCCGTGCGTGCCGACCAGCAGGCAGCCCACGGTGCCGGCGATGGCGACGACGGCGCCCACCGACACGTCGATGCCCCGCGTAGCGATGACCAGCGTCATGCCCAGGGCCGCCAGCATTAGCGGGGCGGCGCGGTGCAGGATGTCGACCAGGCTGCCGTAGAGGTGGCCGTCCTTGATCTCCAGGTGCAGGAAGCCGGGCACGAAGGCGGCCGCGACGGCCAGAAGCAGCGCGAGCGCGGCGACGGGCCGCGCGAGCGGATGCTTGCAGACCCTCGATGCGGCTGAGGGGGTGCTTGGCGTTGACATGGCGAGATGCGGGGCGTTCATGCGGAGACCGGCTCCGCGGCGATCACTTCGAGCACGCTACGCTCGTCCAGCTCGCCGCGGCGGTAGACGCCGGCGGCGCGGCGGTCGCGCAGCACGAGGACACGGTCGCTGCAGTGCAGGACCTCGGGCAGTTCGGACGAGATGAAGAGGATGGACATGCCCGTGCCGTCCTCCCTGTGCGCCAGCGCGCGCACGGCGTCCATCAGGTCTTCCTTGGCGCGCACGTCGATGCCGCGCGTGGGCTCGTCGAGGATGAGAACGACCGGCTCGGTGGCCAGCCAGCGGGCCAGCAAGGCCTTCTGCTGGTTGCCGCCGCTGAGCTGGGCTATGGGCGTGTCGGCGCTCGCCGTCTTGATGCCCAGCCGCTGGATGTAGTCGTCGGCCAGCGCCTGCTGCTGCTCCAAGCTCATGCACAGCCGCAGGCCGGTGCGGGCCTGCAGCGCCAGCAGGATGTTGTCGCGCACGGAGAGGTCCAGGATGGCACCCTCGTGCTTGCGGTCCTCGGAGCAGAAGGCGATGCCCGCGGCGATGGCCTGGCGCGGTGAGTGCCAGCGGCCGGTGTGCGCTTCGGTCTGCACCTGGCCGCCGTCGGCCGTGTCGGCGCCGAACAGCAGGCGCGCAGCCTCGGTGCGGCCGGAGCCCAGCAGGCCGGCCAGGCCCAGCACCTCGCCGCGCCTGAGTTCCAGGTCCAGCGGGTGCAACGCGCCGCGGCGGGTCAGGCCCTCGGCCTTCAGCACGGCGGCGCCGGTCTTGGGGGCGCGGCTGTCCAGGCGGGTGGGCTGCTGGTCGGGCGGTGCGCCCACCATCTTGTTGACCAGGGCCAGGCGGCTCAGGTCCTTGGCCAGGTATTCGCCCTCGGTCTCGCCGTTGCGCATGACGGTGATGCGGTCGGACAGCGCGTAGGTCTGGTCGAGGAAATGGGTGACGAAGAGGATGGCCAGGCCCTGGTCACGCAGGCGGCGCAGCACGGTGAACAGGCGCTGCACGGCGGCATCGTCCAGACTGGACGTGGGCTCGTCGAGGATGAGCACGCGCGCCGAGATGCGCAGCGCGCGAGCGATGGCCACCATCTGCTGCACGGACAGCGAGTAGCGCGACAGCGGCGCGGTGACGTCGATGTCCAGGTCCATCTGCGCGAGGACGCGCTTCGCTTCGGCATTCACCGCCGCCCAGTCGATGCGGCCCCCACCCAGCCATGATTTGCGGGGGAAGCGCCCGGCGCAGATGTTCTCTGCGACGCTGAGGTTGGTGCAGAGGTTGACCTCTTGATAGACCGTGCGGATGCCGTGGGCCTGCGCGTCTTCGGTGCGCTTCGGCTGGATGGGCTTGCCGTCCAGCGTGATGGTGCCGGCGTCGGGCTGGTACAGCCCCGTCAGCACCTTGATCAGCGTGGACTTTCCGGCGCCGTTCTGGCCCATCAGCGCATGCACCTCGCCCGGGAAAAGGCGCAGGCTGACGTCGCTCAGCGCCTTGACGCCGGGGAAGCCTTTGTGGATGCCAGACAGCGCCAGCACTGGCACGGATTGATTGACGTTCATGGCTCTCGACTCATGCCTCGGCGCTTGCAGGCGCCGAGTCCTTCACCGGGCGTCGGACAGGACGCAGGTCCTGTCCTCGGTCCTGCCTCAGTACTTCCGGTTCGGCAGTTCCTTCGCCGCCACTTCGGCCGGGAACACACCCTCGTTGACGGTGATGCGCTTCTCGACCGGCTTCTTGGCGACGATGTCCTTGGCCAGCTGCATCAGCTGCGGGCCCAGCAGCGGGTTGCATTCGACCGTCACGTTCAGCTTGCCCGCCTTCATGGCCTCGAAGGCGCCACGCACGCCGTCGATGGAGATGATGACGATGTCCACCCCCGGCTTCAGGCCGGCTTCCTCGATGGCCTGGATGGCGCCGATGGCCATGTCGTCGTTGTGCGCGTAGAGCACGTCGATCTTCTTGTCGCGCTGCTTCAGGAAGGACTCCATCACCTCCTTGCCCTTGGCGCGCGTGAACTCGCCGGACTGCGAGCGGATGATCTGCAGCTTGGGGTTGATCTTGATGACTTCCTCGAAGCCCTTCTTGCGATCGATGGCCGGGGCCGAGCCTACGGTGCCCTGCAGCTCGACGATGTTGAGCGCCGCATTGGGCGTCTTGGCGGCACGCTCCAGCAGCCACTTGGCGGCCTTGCGGCCCTCCTCGACGAAGTCGGAACCGATGAAGGTCACGTACAGCGAGGGGTCGGCCACCTTGACGGCGCGGTCGGTCAGGATGACGGGGATGCCGGCGGCCTTGGCCTCCTTCAGCACGGTGTCCCAGCCGCTCTCGACGACCGGCGAGAAGGCGATGACATCGACCTTCTGCGCGATGTAGCTGCGGATGGCCTTGACCTGGTTCTCCTGCTTCTGCTGCGCGTCGGCGAACTTCAGCGTGATGCCGGCCTCCTTGGCCGCGGCCTTGATGGAGGCCGAGTTGGCCGTGCGCCATTCGCTCTCGGCACCGACCTGGGAGAAGCCCAGGGTCAGCGGGGCGGCCAGCGCAGCGAAGGCGGGCAGGGCCAGCGCGGCGGCGAGCAGCGTGCGGCGGGCGATGAGTTTCATCATGGCTTGTCTCCTGGTGGTGAATGTGTTGTCTAACGCAGCAGCCGCAGGCCGTAAAGCCCGCCGGCGATGGAACCGGGTTGGGCCACGAACTTCACGGTGAGTTTGCCGCCGGCGGCACGCACCAACTCGGCGGGCAGTGGGAAGTCTCGGGTGTAGATCTCGTCCGGGCCGTCGGGTCCGGCCAGCTCGATTTCGGCCAGGGGCTGGCCGTTGACGGTGAGGTCGAAGCGGCGGCCGGCGTCGCTCTTGGCGAAGCTCAGGCGCAGCGTCCTGGCCTGGCCGTCGCGGTCGTTCAGGTCGTAGCTGAACCACTGCCTGGCATGCCGCCAGCGCCCGGCCGGCGCGATGCCGTTCTCGGCGCCCTCGCCCTTGAAGCCGTGGTCGCTCTCGGGCTGCTGCTCGCCGGGGGCGACCTGGTCGATGGTCTGCGCGTCCAGCGCCAGGCGGGCTTGCTCGGCCTGGGCCAGCTCCACGCGCAGCAGGCTTTGCTGGGCGCTCGTGCTGCGCGGCCAATAGAGCATGTAGCGCGAGTCGTGCAGGCGGAAGAAGGGGATGAGCTGCAGCCGGTCCGCATCCTTGCGACCTTGAATCAAGCCAGGTGCCGTGAAGGTCAACGGCTGGCCGGGCACGGGCTTGAAGCGGCGGATGAAGTCGGCCTGGTCGCTGACGAACACCGGCGCGGCGTCCTGCGGGCAGACGGCGCCTTGCGCGATGTGGCCCATGCGGGAGCCATCGGCCTTGAAGTTCAGCGTCTCGCCCGGCTGCGGCGTCTTGGCGGCCAGCACGATGGGGCCGTGCAGCACGGCGACGTAGTTCTTCAAGCCGGGCATGGGCTCCAGCGTTGTGCGCATGGGCAGCACGACGTCGACCCGGTCGCCCGCCTGCCAGGCGCGGCGCAGCTCGACATGCCCGCCGGGCCTGGCCATCACCTGGACGGGCTTGCCGTTGATCTTGACCTTCAGCGCACCGGGTGCCACCCAGCCGGGATAGCGGATCTTCAGCGCGAAGCCGCCCGCGTCATGCACCGTCAGCCGCGTGCGCGACTCGTCGGGGAAGCGGGTGCTCTGCGTGATGTGGATGCCGCGCTCGCGCCAGTCCAGCGCGGACGCGATGAAGAGGTTCACGTACAGCGCGTCGCCGTCGTGCGCGTAGATGAACTCGCCGTGCCGCGCGTGGCTCTCGATGCCGGAACCCACGCAGCACCACATGCCTTCGTCCACCTTGGAGTAGACGCGGTAGTGCTGCGGCCGCATGGGCGTGAAGTAGACGAAGCCGCCCTCGCCCGGGTGCTGCGACGCGAGGATGTGGTTGTAGAGCGTGCGCTCGTAGTAGTCGGCGTACTTGCCCTGCTCCGGTGACGCCTGCGCCAGGAGCGCCGTCAGCTTCAGCATGTTGTAGCTGTTGCAGGTCTCCGGGCCTTCCACCTCGTTCAGCATGGGCTTGAAGTCGGTGTCGGGGTGGAAGTGCTCCTTCACGCTGTTGCCGCCGATGGCGACGGTGCGCTGGTTCACCACCGTGCGCCAGAAGAACTCGGCGGCGTGGCGGCCTTCGTCCTCACCGGCCAACTGCGCGATGCGCGCGAAGCCGATGACCTTGGGGATCTGCGTGTTGGCGTGCAGGCCGTTGAGCTTGTCCTGCTCGTGTGCCAGCGGCTGCAGGATGGCCTGGTGGCTGAAGCGCCGCGCCAGCGCGAGGTAACGCGGGTCGCCGGTCATCTGGGCCACGTCGGCCAGCACCTCGTTCATGCCTCCGTGCTCGGCGCGCAGCATGTCCTGCATCTGTGCGTCGGTCAGCGGCGTGGTGAGGCGCAGCGCCCAATCGCTCAAGGCGATGAGCATGGCCTTGGCGTCGGCGTTGCCGGCATGCACCCAGGCGTCGCGCAGGCCGGCGAACATCTTGTGGATGTTGTACCAGGGCACCCAGCGGCCGTTGACCGAGAAGCTGTCGACCTTGAGCTGGCCGGCGCCGATCTCGGCCCAGGCCTTGGCGCCGTCGGGGATGCCGCCGAGGTAGCCGCTGCCGATCTTGTCCTGGCAGCGCTTGAGTTCGGCAATGACGTAGTCCAGGCGTTGCCTGACCTCGGCATCGCCGGTGGACGCCCACATCAGCGCCAGCGCCGACACGTAGTGCCCACCCATGTGGCCGTCCAGGCCCGAGGACTCCCAGTTGCCGTAGCTCGGTGTGGGCACGGGCAGGCCCGCCTCGCGGCGGAAGGGGGCGAGCAGGCGCTCGGGGTCCAGCGCCATCAGGTAGCGCAGATCGGTGCTTTGCGCCTCCAGGAAGGGGCCGTCGAGCAGGCGGACGTTGTTCAGCGGAAAGGCCTGCGTTGCCGCACCTGCGCCGTGGGCACACAGCACGAGGGTCAGGGCGGCAAGCAGGCGCTTCATCGTCAGCTGCTGAGGCGCACAGCCCACAGCGCAACGCCTGTCGCCGCTGCAGTGGCGGCCGTCGACGACAGCGCGCTGAAGCTCACGACGAAGGCGCTGGAGTTCGTATTCCACTGACGGGACAGTACGCCCTTGTACGTCACGCCACCGCTCACGATGGTGATCTTGTTGCTGCCGTTGTGCGTCCACGTGCCGGTCATGCCGCCCGTACCGCCCACGCTACCGTCGGTGTTGAGCGTCACGAGGATGGAGCTCTTGCTCGTGGCCGTGATGTCCTTGCCGTGGTTGACCAGCTTGTAGGTGCCGGCCGCCTGCGCGGCGGTCACGTCCGCGGTCTGCGCGGGGCTGGCCAGGCTCAGCGGCGCGTAGCGCAGCGCGGCGACGACGGGCCAGCCGTCGTCGTTGAAGTGCATCTCGTGCACGCGCACCTCGTGGGCCTCGCCGGTGCCCGGGAAGCGCGAGTGGAAGACCATGAAGTACTTGCCCGTCGCCGCGTCGTAGTAGGCCGAGTTGTGGCCCGGCGATACATAGCCCAGCGCCATGCCGGTCTCGAAGGCGGCGTTGGTGTACTGGTGGCCGCCCATCAGCTTCACGCCGTAGTCCTGGATGCTGGGGCGGTCGAAGGCCACGCTGGCGCGGACGCTGGCCATGTCCTTGCCGAAGGCGTCCAGGTACGGACCATTGGGCGCCAGCGACCGCGCCACGCGCACGTTGTAGCCGCCGTTGGCGGCCAGGCCGCCCCACGACGTGAACATGTAGTAGTACTTGGTCGTCGGGTTGTAGATGACGTAGGCGCCCTCGATCTCGGCGTGGTTGCCGCCCAGCAGGTGCGTGCCGTAGCCCTGACCGGCGAGGGGAAGGCCCGTCGTCAGGTCGAGCTGCAGGATGTAGATGCCGCCAGAGTAGGAGCCGTAGATCATCCACAGCTTGCCCGTCGCGTCCCTGAACACGGCAGGGTCGACGACGTTGGGATGCCTGGTCGCGTCGTAGACGGTGCCGTCCTCCGACATCGTCGGGCTCACCATGCCGGACTTCAGCAGGATCTGCTTGTTGGTGTATGGCCCTTCGATGCTGCTGGCCGTGGCGACGCCCAGCGCCGACAGCGGCGAGTCGCCCTTGCAGGCGCAGTAGTACATGTAGTACTTGCCGTCGTCGAGCTTGATGACGTCGGGCGCCCACAGCGTGGTGGTCTGCGCCCAGGCCAACGTGGCCGCCAGCTCGACCGTGACCTTGTTGAACAGCGGATTGGCGTCGGTGACGAGGTCGGCGAACTTGGTCCAGTTCATCAGGTCCGTCGTCTTGGCGGCGGCGAGGTGAGAACCGAAGACGTAGTAGGTGCTGCCGTCCTTGACGATGGACGGGTCATGGACCGAGGTGTTACCGAAGCTCAGCGCGGTCTGGACCGGGTTGGGGTTGGTGGGCGTCGGCTCGACGGGCGTGGTCACCGGAGGTGCTGTGGTGGTGCTGCCGCCACCCCCACCGCCGCCGCAGGCGGTCAGGGCGAGGACGGCAGAGCCCGCAAGGAAGTTGCGTCGGTTCTGGAAGGCCATGATGTGTTTGTCTCCGGGTCTGTGGTTTGGGGCCCGCGCAGCCTAGGAGGCCGGGCCGCCGCGCACCAATGACATTGCAGACACGGTCGATCCTGGTTTTGATATGCCCCGTGCTGGCCACGGAGACAGCGCAAGGCCTGGGCGAGCAGCATGGCGGGCCCAGGTGTTGCGGGTCAGGAAGTCGCCGGTCGAAGGGGCGGTCAGCCCTCGACGGCGACGACGACGATGGACTTGGCCGGCAGCTTCAGCGTGAGCTTGCCGTCGGCGGCCTGGGCCTCGAAGGGCACGGGCGTGACCTGCGGGGCCTTGCCGAGCTCGTTCTGCGCGTCCATCGCGCCAGCCGTCAGCAGTTGGCCCTTGACGGCCTTGGGCGCCGCGGCGCCGACCTGCACGGTCAGCTCGGCCGCCTGGTTCGCGTTGGAATTGACCAGGCCGATGTAGAGCTTGCCGTCCTTGCCGCGCGCGGCGGTGGCGGAGAGCGCCGGCATCTCAAACTTGTCGACCTTGTAGGCCGGGTTGTTCTCGATCCTGGCGGGCAGCGAGGTGGCGTCCTGGAAGGGCGTGTAGAGCTTGAACGCGTGGTAGGTCGGCGTCAGCACCAGCTTGTCCTTGGCTGTAAGGATCATGGCCTGCAGCACGTTCACCATCTGCGCCACGTTGGTCATCTTCACGCGGTCGGCGTGGCTGTGGAACATGTTGAAGTGCAGGGCCGCCAGCATGGCGTCGCGCAGCGTGTTGCGCTGGACCAGGAAGCCGGGGTTGCTGCCGGGCTCGGGGTCGTACCAGCTGCCCCACTCGTCGAAGTAGATCGCGAGCTTCTTCTTCGGGTCGTTCCTGTCGAGGATGACGGTGCTGCGCGTCAGCGTGTCGTCGATCTTGCTGACCTGGGACAGCAGCGAGATCCACTCGCTCTCGGGGAAGCCGGCGGCCGAGCCCTTGCCTTCCCACTTGCCGCTGGGGAAGGTGTAGGCGTGGTGGGCGATGGCGTCGAAGTTGTGGCGGATGCTCTTGCTGAGCACGTCGGTCCACGTGGTGTCGGTGTCGTTGCCGCCGCTGGCGATGAACTTGGGCCGGTTGTTCTCGGGCGTCTTCAGGAAGGTGGCGACCTGGCGGTACTGGTCGGCGTAGTACTCGGGGCGCATGTTGCCGCCGCAGCCCCAGGTCTCGTTGCCCACCGCGAAGTAGCTCACCCGGAAGGGCTTGTCGCGGCCGTTCTTGCGGCGCAGGTCGGTGAGAGTCGACTTGCCTTCACCGGTCATGTACTCCAGCCATTCGGCCATTTCCTGCGCGCTGCCGGTGCCCAGGTTGCCGTTCACATAGGCCTCGGCGCCGAGCTGTTCGACGAGGTCGAAGAACTCGTGCGTGCCGACGGCGTTGTTCTCCTGCACGCCCCCCCAGTGGGTGTTGATCTTGACCGGACGCTTGGCGCGCGGGCCGATGCCTTCACGCCAGTGGTATTCGTCGGCGAAGCAGCCGCCGGGCCAGCGCACCAGCGGCACCTTCAGGTCCTTCAGCGCCGCGACGACATCCTTGCGCCAGCCGCGCACATTGGGGATCTTGGCGTCGGGGCCGACCCACATGCCCTCGTAGATGCCGGTGCCGAGGTGCTCGGCGAACTGACCGTAGATGTTGCGGTGGATGACGGGGCCGGGCTGGTCGGCGTTGACGACCAGTTTCACCTCGGCGGCCAGCGCGCCTGCGCTGACGGCCAGCATCGCCACGAGGGCGAGCAGCTGCTTCTTCATATTGCTTGTCTCCTGGATTGTTCTTCGGGCCTGACGCATCAGTTGCGCGTCAATGCTCCATCGCGGCGCCGCCAGACGCCGCGCTCGTTGGGCTCGCGCAATACTGCCGGCAGCAGCGCGCGCGGCAGGTTCTGGTAGCAGACCGGGCGCAGGAAGCGCTGGATGGCCGCCGTGCCGACCGAGCTGCTGCGGCCATCGCTGGTAGCAGGGAAGGGGCCGCCGTGGACCATGGCCGTCGAGACCTCGACACCGGTGGGGTAGCCGTTAGCCAGGATGCGGCCGACCTTGCGCTCCAGCGCCGGCAGCAGGCGGCGGGCGGCCGTCAGGTCGGCCTCGTCATCGTCCTGCAGCTGCAGCGTGGCGGTGAGCTGGCCTTCCAGGCCCTCGATGACGGCGAGTAGCTCGTCCATGTCGCGGCAGGCGACCAGCAGCGAGGCCGGGCCGAAGATTTCGGCGGACATCGCGTGGTTGGCCAGGAAAGCGGCGCCCGTCGTCTTGAACAGGCTGGGCGCACCCTGGCAGCCGGCGGACTCGCCGCGCAGCAGCGTGTTCACCTGCGGCTGGCCGGCGAGCTGGTCCTCACCGCGCTGGTAGGCGCCGGCAATGCCGGGGGTCAGCATCGTCGCGGCGGGCACGGGCCTGAGGGCCTCGGCAGACGCCGTGGCGAAGCGGTCGAAGTCGGCACCGGCGAGGCCCAGCACCAGGCCGGGGTTGGTGCAGAACTGGCCCACGCCCATCGTCAGCGAGGCGGCGAAGCCGGTGGCGATCTCGGCGCCGCGCGCCTTGAGCGCGCCGGGCAGCAGGACGACCGGGTTAATGCTGCTCATCTCGGCATAGACCGGGATGGGTTGCGGACGGGCCGCGGCGGCGGCCATCAGCGCCGTGCCGCCGCTGCGCGAGCCGGTGAAGCCGACGGCCTGGATGGCGGGGTGGCGCACCAGCGTGTCGCCAATGCCGTGGCCGCTGCCGGTCAGCAGCGCGAACACGCCGGCGGGCAGGCCGGACTGGCGCACGGCTTCGACGACGGCACGGCCGACCAGCTCCGACGTGCCCGGGTGGGCCGAGTGCGCCTTGACGACGACGGGGCAACCCGCGGCCAGCGCGGCGGCGGTGTCGCCCCCGGCGACCGAGAAGGCGAGCGGAAAGTTGCTGGCACCGAACACGGCCACGGGGCCGACGCCGACGAAGCGCAGGCGCAGGTCTGGCCGCGGCGGCGTGCGCGTGGGCAGGGCGGTGTCGATGCGGGCGTCCTGCCAGCTGCCTTCACGCAGCAGCTCGGCGAAGAGCTTGAGCTGGTTCATCGTGCGGCCACGCTCGCCTTCCAGGCGGGCGCGCGGCAGGCCGGTCTCGGCCATGGCGCGCACGATGAGCTCGTCGCCGATGGCAAGGATCTGCGCGGCGATCAGGTCCAGCAAGTCGGCGCGCTCGTGGTCGCTGGTGGCGCGGTAGGTGTCGAAGGCGGCGCCGGCCAGCGCGCAGGCCTGCTCGACCTGGGCGACGTCAACGGCATTGAAGTCGGGGCCGAGGGCTTCGTTCTTGCTCGGGTCGAAGGCCTGGAAGGGCTTGCCGTTGCCGCGCACGGCCTGGCCGTCGATCAGCGCCAGGCCTTGAATCGTGTTGCTCATGGGAATCTCAGTGGGAGTGACGCGGCACGGCGGAGCCGCGGCAGCCGCGCAGGAAGTCGAAGTCGCAGCCCTCGTCGGCCTGCAGCACATGGTTCACGTAGAGGTGGCGGTAGCCGGTGGCGTCGGCCGGGTCCACGGTCTGCGCGGCGGCCCAGGCTTCGAGGCGCTTCGCCAGCTCTTCCTCGGGCACGTCCAGGTGCAGGCGGCCGGCGGCGCAGTCCAGCTCGATGAAGTCGCCCTCCTGCACGACGGCCAACGGGCCGCCGGCGCGCGCCTCGGGCGCCACGTGCAGCACGACGGTGCCGTAGGCGGTGCCACTCATGCGCGCGTCGGAGATGCGCACCATGTCTTTCACGCCGGTGGCGAGGATCTTGGGCGGCAGGCCCATGTTGCCCACCTCGGCCATGCCGGGGTAGCCCTTGGGGCCGCAGTTCTTCATGACGAGGATGCAGCTGGCGTCGACGTCCAGGTCGGGGTCGGCGATGCGGGCCTTGTAGTCGTCGAAGTTCTCGAACACGACGGCACGGCCGCGGTGCTTCATCAGCTCGGGCGTGGCCGCCGAGGGCTTGAGCACGGCGCCGCGCGGCGCCAGGTTGCCACGCAGGATGCAGATGCCGCCGTCTTCGATCAGCGGCTTGTCGAGCGGGCGGATGACCTCGTCGTCGTAGATGGGCGCGTCCAGGCAGTTGTCCCACAGGCTCTTGCCGTTGACGGTCAGCGCCGTCGGGTTGGGCAGCAGGTTGGCTTCGCCCAGGCGGCGGATGACGCCCGGCAGGCCGCCGGCGTAATAGAACTCTTCCATCAGGAAGCGGCCCGAAGGCAGCAGGTCCACGACGGTGGGCGTGCCGCGGCCGATGCGAGTCCAGTCTTCCAGCTCCAGATCCACGCCGATGCGGCCGGCGATGGCCTTCAGGTGGATGACGGCGTTGGTGGAGCCGCCGATGGCCGCGTTGACGCGGATGGCGTTCTCGAAGGCCTCTTTGGTGAGCACCTTGGACAGGCGCAGGTCTTCCCACACCATGTCGACGATGCGCATGCCGGAAAGATGCGCCAAGACATAACGTCGTGCATCGACGGCGGGGATGGCCGCGTTGTGCGGCAGCGAGGTTCCGAGCGACTCGGCCATGCAGGCCATCGTCGACGCGGTGCCCATCGTGTTGCAGGTGCCGGCAGAGCGCGAGTGGCCGGCCTCGGCGGCCAGGAAGTCGTGCATCTTGATCTCGCCGGCCTTGACCTGCTCGTGCAGCTGCCACACGGCCGTGCCCGAGCCGATGTTCTTGCCGTTGAGCTTGCCGTTGAGCATCGGCCCGCCGGTGACGACGATGGCCGGCACGTCCACGCTGGCCGCACCCATCAGCAGCGCAGGCGTGGTCTTGTCGCAGCCCACCAGCAGCACGACGGCATCGATGGGGTTGCCGCGGATGCTTTCCTCGACGTCCATGCTGGCGAGGTTGCGCGTCAGCATGGCGGTGGGGCGCAGATTGCTCTCGCCGTTGGAGAACACCGGGAACTCGACCGGCCAGCCGCCCGCCTCCAGGATGCCTTTCTTCACATGCTCGGCTAGCTTGCGGAAGTGGGCGTTGCAGGGCGTCAGCTCGCTCCAGGTGTTGCAGATGCCGATGATGGGCTTGCCCTGGAACTCGTGGTCGGGGATGCCCTGGTTCTTCATCCAGGAGCGGTACATGAAACCGTTCTTGTCCTGGGTGCCGAACCACTCGGCGGAGCGCAGCTTGACCTTGCTCTTCTTGTCCTCAGTCGTCATGTCTTGTCTCGATGTCGTTCTTCGGGGCCATCCAGCCGTACGGAACCGATGCTAGGCAGCGGGAGATACGCAATCCAATCAATTAACTCGGCGTACCGATACTGAAACCGGCATCAGTCGAGCCGGGAGGGCTTGCCGAAGACGGGCATGCCGTCGGCCGACCAGCGCAGCGGCTTCACGAAGGTGTGCCGGTCGGGGTTCCACAGCGGGTCGCCCTCGATCTCGGTGTAGGTGCGGGCGTGGTAGACCAGCAGCACCTCGTCGGGGTTGTCCGTCACGGTGAAGCTGTTGTGGCCGGGGCCGAAGACGCTGTCCTCGGCGCAGCTGCGCATGACCGGCGTGGGCGACTTGTGCCAAGCTGACGGGTCCAACAGGTCGGCGTTCTCATCGGCCCACAGCAGGCCCATGGCGTAGTTCTCGTCGGTAGCGCTGGCCGAGTAGCTGATGAACACGCGGCCATGCTTCTGCAGCACGGACGGCCCCTCGTTGACGAGAAAGCCGCGGCACTCCCAATCGAACTCGGGCTTGCTGAGCATGACGGGCGCGCCGGCGAGCTGCCAGGGCGTGCTCATCGGTGCGATGTAGAGGTTGGAGTTGCCGGCAATGGCCCGGTCCTTCTGAGCCCAGAGGTAGTACAGCTGGCCCTTGTGGGTGAAGGTCGTCGCGTCCAGGCAGAAGCTGTCGATGCCGGTATCGACCTGGCCGAGGAAGGCCCAGCTGTTGGTGAAGGGGTCGGCCGCAAGGTTGCGGAGGGCGTACATGCGGTGCTGGAACATGCCCAGCTCGTCCAGCGCGCGGGTGGGCGCGGCGGCGAAGTAGACGTACCAGGCACCCAGGTTGAAATGCAGCTCGGGCGCCCAGATCAGCTCCGAGTACGGGCCGGTGTCGGGCTTGCGCCAGGCGACGAAGGCCGGCGCGTTGACGAGGCCGTCGATGCTGGCGGCCCGGCGCAATTCGATGCGGTCGTACTGCGGCACCGAGGCGGTGAAGTAGTAGTGGCCGTCGGTGCGGCGGGAAATGTGGGGGTCGGCGCGCTGGAGGATCAGCGGCTCAAGCAAGTCAGACATACAGCAAAGAAAAAGGGCGCTGCCCGGGAAGGCCCGTGCAACGCCCGAACGAGGATCAACCTCTCAGATCAACCCGGTGTCAGATCAGATCTTCCAACGGAAGCCAACCGAGAACGCGCGACCGATCTGCACGGTGCCGAAGTTGGTCAGCTCCGGGTTGCCGGCATCGCCGAAGTGGTAGTACTGCTGCTGCATCTCGTTGGTCAGATTCACGCCGCTGAAGTCCACCGACATGGCGTCGTTGATCTTGTAGCTGACCTGCAGGTCCACGCTCTTTTCCGGCTGGCGCCAGATGCCGATCGGGTTGGCGAACAGCGCGGCCTCGTTGCCAGCCAGGAAGGCGGAGCGGCGGACGTAGGACAGGCGTGCGCTGGCCGGGCCCTTCTCATAGGCCAGCGTGGCGTTCCACGACAGCTTGGACACGCCGAAGAACGGGCCTTCCAGCTGCGCGACGATGTTGCCGGCGCTGTCGGCCGTCGGCACGTTTTGCGACGAGGTCAGTCGCGTCACGCTGCCCTGGAAGCCCAGGCCATCCAGGTAGGACGGCAGGCCCTTCGGGAAGTAGATCGCGCCCAGCTCCAGGCCGCTGATCTTGCCGTTGGAGGCGTTGACCGGCGAACTGATGACGTAGTCATAGCCGTTGGCATGGCTGAGACCCGAGGTGGAGTTGCGGAACGGATCGTCGGCGGCCGACAGGTGGATGCGGCGGCGCAGCGGCACGACCAAGCCGTCGATCTTGCGCTGGAACACCGTGCCGTACAGCGCGCTGTCCTTCTGGAAGTACCACTCGCCCGTCAGGTCCAGGTTCTTGGAACGGGTCGGCTCCAGGTCGGGGTTGCCGCCCGCGCCGCCACCGTAGCCGACCTTGGACACGTCGTCGCTGGGCTGGATGATGGGGTTCAGGTCGCCGAAGTTCGGACGGCGCAGCGTTTCACCGTAGTTGAAGCGCACCAGCACATCCTTGGCCGGCTCATAGCGCAGCGTCAGGCTGGGCAGGAACTTCTTGGCCGTCTTCGAACCGTTGGTCGGCGTCACCACCTTGGTGGTGGCATCGACCTTGTAGGCCGTCATGCTGGTGTCGACCTGCACGTAGCGCACGCCGAAGTTGGCACGCAGGCGATTGCCGAACACCTGGTTGTCGGTGTCCGCCATCAGGTAGAGGTTGGTCGTGTCTTCTTTGACGTCGAAGGTCTTCTGCAGGAACAGCTTGTCGGTGGTCTGGAAGTTCGCGTCGGCCGCGTTGTAGAGCTTGCGCCAGGCGTCGATGTTGTCGCGGATGTAGTAGCCATTCGGCTCGATCCAGGAGCGCGGCACGTCCGAGATGTCCGTGCCGAAGTTCGAATTGACGTGGTAGTAGTTCGAACCCAGCGTGGCCAGGTTCTTGCCCAGGAAGGCCGATTGCGTGCGGTTGGCTTCGGACGCCTTGCGGGTGTCGAAGCGTGCGCCGAAGTTCAGCGACTTCACGAAGCCCCAGTCAGCGTCGTAGACACCGTTCAGGCTGGCCGTGCCGGCACTGCCCTGGTTGCGGTTGGCGTTGTCGTAGAACTGCGCCACGTTCCATTTGCTCGGGTCCACCAGGTCGGCGTTGTTGTTGAACTTGAACGCCATGTTGCCGCCGCCGGTGTTGAAGTCGACGGTGACCGACGGCGCCACGCGGTCGATGCGGGTGGCGGTGAATTCCGAATGGAACTTGCTGGTCTGGTAGGACACATCGCCTTCCAGACGCAGGCGGTCGCCCAGATTCCACTTGCCGTTCAGCGCGTAAACATAGGAATCGGTGGCCGACGTGGTGTAGTCGCCGCTGTTGAAGCCGTAGACGTCATTGACCGTGCGCGTCTTGATGACGTTGGTGCCCGGGAAGGTGGTGATCGTCGAGGCCGGATTGCTGCCCAGGCTGCCCCACCAGTCGACGAAGGTGAACAGCAGGTTGTTGAAGGTCTTGTTGCGGTAGCCGTTGTACATCGTCTCGAACGTGTACACCGAGTCTTCATTGGGCTGCCACTGCAGTGCGATGTTGGCGGCGGGGCGCTCGCGCTTGCCCTCGACGTCGCTCTGGAAGATGGCGTCGCGCGACAGGTAGTAGGGCTTGGCCGTGCCACCGAAGTTCAGCGTCGAGCCCGCCTTCTGCGACAGACCGGTGTAGGTGCCGGGCGTCCAGACGTTGTTGTCGAAAATGCGCTGCAACGGGGTGTAGCCGGCCGGATCTTCGGAGGCATTGGGGCTGGTGAACGGCACCATGGCGCCCGGCGTCACGCTCTCGTTGCGGTAGGTCGTCTTGACCATCGACAGGTTGACCAGCGCGCCGACGTCGCCGATGTCCGTCTTCCAGCGATTGCTGGCCATGCCGCTGATCTGCGGATTCGCCTTCTTGGCCGGGTCGAGGTAGGTTTCACGCGCCAGCAGCGAGAACTTGGAGCCGCTGAAGTCGAAGGGGCGCAGCGACTTCACGTCGATCTGGCCGGCGATGCCGTTTTCCAGCTGGCTGGCGTCGCGCGTCTTGTAGACGTCGATCTGGCGCACCAGCGTCGACGGGATGTCCTGCAGCGCCACCTGCGTGCCGGACGCGGTGAAGATGTTGCGGCCGTTCCAGGTGGTCGCGATGTCGGGCAGGCCGCGGATGGAGATGGTGCCCACTTCGCCACCGGCGCGGTTGGTGACCTGGATGCCCGTCACGCGCTGCAGCGCCTCGACGACGTTGTTGTCGGGCAGCTTGCCGATGTCTTCGGCAACGACCGACTCCACGACCTGGTCGGCGGTGCGCTTGTTCGCCAGGCTTTTGGTCAGCGAGGCCCGCACGCCGGTGACGGTCACCGTTTCCAGTTGAGTCTCGGTCTTGGCGGCTTCCTGGGCCACGGCGGTGGCGGACAGGGCGGCCAGCGCGGCGGCGGCCGTCAGGCTCAGGGCGAAGCGCTGGGTATCGGTGCCTGCGCGCAGCAGCACCAGGGCGGGTTTCTTCATCGTGTCTCCGGAATCGTTATGGGAATCGGCCAACCCTGAGCCGTTCTGAGCCTCTGGAGCGGGCCGTGGGCTGGGGTCTGAATTCATGCTATGAGCCCGACCGATTCGCGACTAATCACATTTTTGGACTTCTCGATGCCGCTTTTCGCATCGTCACCACGGGTATCCCCTGATGGGAACACCAGCCACTCAAACCAGCGGCGAAGCCGACGCCGGAGTATCAGAAACCAGCTCCCTGTCGCTTGATTCCCTGCCCTCCATGGCAGTTTCCCCAGTCACGAAAAATCCCCTGCACCCGACGGTCTGCGGGTATGGATCGATGTCGAAACAAGGGGTGTATTCAATTTCTCCGGTGTGTGCCCGCTGCTGCACCCCATATATCGCCGAGGTATTGCATCGTTCCCGCACCATCGCCTGCGACTGGGCGGCCGACTGCCTCTCGCCCGGCCTGACCCCGGGTTTGCCGGCGGTGGCCGCCGACCGGTCAAACACCGCGACGACCGCCAAGGTCGGTGCACCGTATCTGCCCGACGGCGGCAGGCGCCAGGGCGAGTAACGGTTTTATCCGGGCATCCATATCGGTGCGACCTTTTCGGTGCCAAGGATGAATATCCGGCCCGGCACCCTGGCGGGGTTATGGCTTCATGGCCACGGCGCCCGGCGTGGCGCCGGGTGCCGCCGTTCGCATGGCGGGCCGGCGCCGGCACTGATGCGCGGGCGCGACGCCCGGCGGCGCTGCACCCGCATCGGCAGACTCAGGTCGGCGGTCTGAGCGCCGCCTGGTGCAGGCGCACCATGTGGTACGGGTCCGGCTGCTCGTCCTTGCAGCCGCCGCTCTTGCAGGGCAGGGACTCGGCGGCTTGCCAGCCGCCATGCTCGCCATCGACGAGTTGCGACTTGATCAGGCCCTGGGTCTGCTCATAGCGCCGCCACAGGTCGTTGCGGCCGCTGGCCTGGGCCGCCACGATCAGGGCGTGCAGGCATTCGGCCTGCTGCCACCAGCCCTTGCGCCCGTCGGTCTTGCTGCCGTCGGGAAAGGCGCGCGTGGCGCAGCCGCCGTCGATCTCGTCATAGGCGGCCGGCAGGGCATAGGCCAGCACGCGCTCGGCCACCTGGGCATAGATCGGCGACACGACGGCACCGGCGGACAGCAGATGGCTCCATTCGAACTGGTGGCCCAGGTCGACATAGCCGCCGGCGGCCTTGGTGGGCAGGGGCGTCCAGTTCTCGTCGTACCACTCCGGAACGACGGCGCCGCCGTCCGCCTGGCCTTGCAGCAGCTTGTTGGCGACGAAGTCGCCCAGGCGCCGCGCGACGTTCTCTGCCTGCTTGTCGCCGCTGGCTGCGCGCAGCACCAGCAGGGCCTCAAACATGTGCATGACCGGGTTCTGCGTGCGCCCGCCAGGCATGGGCTTGAAGTCGCCGTTGCACTCGTTGTAGAGGCCTCCGGCGGGGTCGGTGAAGCCGAGCTCGATGTCGCGCAGCGCCTGCTGGGCCGCGTCGCGGTAGCGCAGGTCGCCGCTCACGCGGTAGACCTCGGACAGGGCCAGCAGCGCAAAGGCATGGTCATAGGCCCGCTTGGTCGTGGACAGCGGGCGGCCATCCGGGCCCACGGTGTGGAAGAACCCCCCGTTCAGGCCGTCGCGAAAGCGCTGCAGCATGAAGTTGGCGCCGTGCCGCGCCACGTTGAGATAGCCCGCGTCCTGGAAGAACTCGTGGCCGGCGGCGAAGGCATAGACGAGGCGGGCCTGGCCGGTCAGCTCCAGCTCGGGCTGGAGCAGGGGTTTCCAGGCGCGGTCGAAGCGCAGCTGGAAGCTGCCGTCGGGCCGCGGGGCGTGGCTGTGCCAGCGCAGCAGCAGGGCTTCGAGGTCATCACGGTGCCAGCCGGTGTCGATGCGGTTGCGGTAGCTGCCGTCGGGATCGCTGCAGCCGGCCAGGCCGGCCAGCAGCGCGAGCGTGCTGCGCCGGGTCAGCGGCGCCGGGCCGGGCACGGCAGGCAGGGCTGTCGTCGGGCGCTTCACGTCAACGTCCATGGGGCCAGGTGGCCTTCTTCGTCGGACCCTTGCCCGCCTTGCCGCGGGCAGCCCAAAGCTTGTAGGCGGCCGGCGTCAGCTCGCGCTTGAGCAGAGCCACCAGCTCGCCATGGCCGATGCCATGCGTGAGCAGGACCTTGTTGTAGGGCGGCGTGTCCTCGAAAGCGGTGGCGATGACGCGCTTGACGTCTTCGGGGCTGAGTCGGGGTGCAGTCTTGGCCATGGCGGCATTGTGGCGTCGCGTCCGGCGCCGGTCAGTCGATGGCGACCCGGAAGAGGTCGCGCTGTTCGGTCAGGGCCTGCGCGAGGGCAGGCTCCAGCGTTTCGCTGAAGACGAGGTGCAGGTCCACGCTCACCTCGTCGAGCAGGCGGCGGTAGGCCACGCCCGGGTAGCGCTGGCGGGCCAGGGCCGTCGGCAGCAGCGTGCAGCCGCGGCCGGCCGCGATCTGCGCGATGGTGGCCGAGGTGCCTGGTGCGTCGGCCTCGCGGGCGGGCCTGAAGCCCAGGGCGTCGTACTGGCGCTGGTAATGCGTCCACAGCGCCGGGTTGGCGCGCTTGGCAAAGCGCAGGAAGACGGGGCCGTCCTGCAGATTGGCCAGGCGCAGCGCCCGCCTGCGCGCCAGCGGGCTGTCGGCCGGCACGACGGCCACATGCCGCAGCCGCGCGACCTCGACATGGCGCAGCCCCTGCAGGTCGTGCGGCATCGCGATCAGCGCGGCATCCAGCGTCTGGCGCAGCAGGCCGGCGAGCAGCTCCGGGCCGATCTCCAGCTGCGGCTCAAGCGGCGCCAGCCCGGTGGCCCGGCGCCAGTCGCGGTCCAGCGTGGCGAAGGCGCTCATGTCCATCCACCAGGGCAGGCCCAGGCGCAGGCTCCGGCGCGGCGCAGCGGCGCGCGCGGCAACGTCCGCGAGCGCCGCATCGAAGGCGCGCACCGCCTGCTCGAAGGCGCCGCGCGCCTGCTCCCCGGCCGGCGTGAGCCGCGTGCCCGGCCTGCTGCGGTCCAGCAGGGCCAGGCCCAGGGCCTGCTCCAGCGCCGCGATCTGGCGCGACAGCGGCGGCTGCGTCAGGTGCAGGCGCTCGGCGGCGCGACGGAAGTTGAGCTCCTCGGCCACGACCAGGAAGTAGCGCAGCTGGCGGATGTCGATGCTGCGGTGACCGGCCGGATTCATGCCGAAAAGGTATCACCAATTCTGGAATTCACGGTGACGCCGGCACCCCCCAGCATGCAGGCCCTTGCCGCCCCGGAGCCCTTCGATGCCCGCCCTGATCCCTCGGCAGCCCGCCTCCAGCCGCCGCCAGTTCCTGGCCGCCGGCGCCGCCCTCGGCCTGTCCGCCTGCGGCGGCGGCGGCACTGCGCCTGATCCCGCGCCGGTCCCGGCCATCCAGGACCTGGCCGCGTCCCCGGCGGTCGTGGGTGAGGCCACCCGCCTCACCGCCACCTTCAGCGGCGGCGAGGGCCGCATCGAACCCGACATCGGCGCGGTCCGCAGCGGTGTGGCGGTGTCCACGCCGGTGTTGGCTGCGCCGCGCCGCTACACGCTGATCGTCCAGGCGCCGGGCCAGCCAGCCGCGCGCCGGGAGCTGGACGTGCTGCCGCAGTACCGCGACCGCTACCTGCCCATCGCGACGCCCCAGCCCCTGCAGTACCACGCCGCCGTCGTCGCCGGCGACGGCAGCGTCGTCGTCTTCGGCGGCTCGCGCGGCCTCAGCGCACTGTCCGAGGCCATCGACCGCTTCGACCCCGCGACGCGTAGCTTCACCCGCATCGGCAGCATGGCGACCGGCCGCGCCCAGCATGTCGTGCTGCGCCTGGCCGACGAGCGCGCGCTGGTGATCGGTGGCGCCACCAGCCTCAGCGTCGGCGGCTACGCCGAGCTGGTGGACCTGCGCACCGGCGTCGCCGAGCCGGCCGGCCGGCCGCTGCGGCCGCGCCTGCGCCATGACGCCGTGGTGCTGGACGATGGCCGTGTGCTGGTCGTGGGCGGCATCCAGAACGACAGCGTCGAGTTGTGGGACCCGGCGACGCGGCGCTTCCGCCTCGTCGCGGCGCGCATGAAAAACGCGCGCGAGTTCCCGACCGCCACGCGCCTGGCCGACGGCCGGGTCCTTATCGTCGGCGGCGACCACACCGGGCCCGAGCAGCGCCTGGCCGAGGTGTTCGACCCGCGCACCGAGACCTTCGAGCCCGTCGCCTCGCCGCTGGACGCCGAGCGGCGTGCCATGCATGCCGCCCATGCGCTGCCGGACGGGCGCGTGCTGGTGCTGGGCGGCGAGATACGCACCAGCACCGACCTGCAGCCCCTGGACAGCCTGCTGATGTTCGACCCGGCGGCGCTGACGCTCTCACCGCAGGGCCGCCTGGACACGCCGCGCAGCCTGGTGCGCAGCCTGCTGATGCAGGACGGCCAGGTGCGCCTGTTCGGTGGCCAGACCGCGACTGAGCTCGCCGCCCGCTCCGCCAGCGCGCTGACGCCCGGCACGGCGGCGCGCAGCCTGGCGGCGATGCCGGCCGGGAGGTCCTGGCACACCGTGTCGGCGCTGCCGGACGGTCGCGTGCTCATCCTCGGCGGCGACGACGCGAGCGGCGGCCCCGCCGGCGGGGCACTGCTCTACGAGTAGGCGCTCAACCTCTCAGGCGCCGCGCGTGATCGGCATGCCGATCCTGTCCTTGGGCAGCTTCATGTGGCTGGCCAGCTCCAGCTTGGCCAGCGAGTTGCGGTGCACCTCGTCCGGGCCGTCGGCCAGGCGCAGCGTGCGCTGGTGGGCCCACATCATGGCCAGCGGAGTGTCCTGCGACACGCCCGCGCCGCCGAAGACCTGGATGGCCCAGTCGATGACCTTCAGCGCCATGCTGGGCGCGACGATCTTGATCATTGCGATCTCGGCCTTGGCGACCTTGTTGCCCACGGTGTCCATCATGTAGGCGGCCTTGAGCGTCAGCAGGCGCGCCTGCTCGATGCTGCAGCGCGACTCGGCGATGCGCTCCTGCGTGACGGTCTGCTGGGCGATGGTCTTGCCAAACGCGGTGCGGGCGATGGCGCGCTCGCACAGCAGCTGCAGCGCGCGCTCGGCGGCGCCGATGGAGCGCATGCAGTGGTGGATGCGGCCCGGGCCCAGGCGGCCCTGGGCGATCTCGAAGCCGCGGCCCTCGCCCAGCAGGATATTGCTGGCGGGCACGCGCACGTTCTTCAGCTCCACCTCCATGTGGCCGTGGGGCGCATCGTCGTAGCCGAAGACCGAGAGCGGGCGCACGACGGTGATGCCGGGCGCGTCGGCCGGCACGACGATCATGGACTGCTGCTCATGCTTGCCGGCGTCGGGGTTGGTCTTGCCCATGACGATGTAGACGGCGCAGCGCGGGTCGCCGGCACCGGAGCTCCACCACTTGCGGCCGTTGACGACGTAGTCGTCGCCGTCGCGCTCGATACGGCACTCGATGTTGGTGGCGTCGCTCGACGCCACGGCAGGCTCGGTCATCAGGAAGGCCGAGCGGATCTCGCCGCGCAGCAGCGGCTCCAGCCAGCGGTCCTTCAGCGCCTCGCTGGCATAGCGCTCCAGCGTCTCCATGTTGCCGGTGTCGGGGGCCGAGCAGTTGAAGACCTCGGGCGCCCAGAACACGCGACCCATGATCTCGCACAGCGGCGCGTATTCGAGGTTGGACAGGCCCTCGGGGGCGCGGCTGCTCTTGGGCAGGAAAAGGTTCCACAGGCCGGCGGCACGGGCCTTGGGCTTGAGCTCCTCGATGACCTGGGTTGCCAGCCAGGCGTTGCCCGCGCGGCGGTTGGCCTCGACCTCTTCGAGATAGCGACGCTCGTTGGGGTAGATGTGCTCGTCGAAGAAGGCGAGCAGGCGCTCGCGCATCTGCTGGACCTTGGGGCTGTAGTCGAAGTTCATGGCGCGGCTCCTCAAGCGGGTGCGCCAGTGTGGCGCAGCAAGGCCGCGCCGCTTGTCACGCAGGCGGCATCAGGCCAGCAGCTTCGCTTCGGCCAGGGCCAGCGCCGCCGGCATGCCGCTGATGACCAGCGTGTCGCCGCCGGCCAGGGCCGTCCGGCCATCGACCAGCACGGCCTTGCCGTTGGCCCGGCGCAGTGACACCACGGCGACACCCATGGCCTGCAGCTCCAGCTCGTCCAGCGGCTGGCCGGCCAGCACGCTCGCGCTGGGAAGCGTGACCGAGGCCAGCCGCGCCTGCTCGATCTCGTCGGCGGTGTCGTCGTCGGCGCCGTGGAAGTAGCCGCGCAGCAGGCCGTAGCGCTTGTCGCGGGCATCGCGGGTGATGCGGATGACGCGGCGCATCGGCACGCCCACCAGCGCCAGCGCATGCGAGGCCAGCATCAGCGAGCCCTCGATGGCCTCGGGCACGACCTCGGTGGCGCCGGCGCTCCTGAGCTTCTCCAGGTCGCTGTCGTCGATGGTGCGCACGACCACCGGCACCTTGGGCGCATGCGTCTGCACGAGGTGCAGGATGCGCATCGCCGAGGGGGTGTCGTGGTAGCTGACGACGACGGCGCTGGCGCGCGCCAGGCCCGCGGCCATCAGGCTTTGCACCTTGGCGGCGTCGCCGAAAACGACGCTCTGCCCCGCGGCGGCGGCCTGGCGCACACGGTCGGGGTCCAGGTCCAGCGCCATGTAGGGGATGTGCTCGCCTTCAAGCAGCCGCGCCAGGTTCTGGCCCGAGCGGCCGTAGCCGCAGATGATGACGTGGGCCTCGGTCTTGATGCTCTTCTTGGCAATGCTCGTCAACTGCACCGACTGCATCAGCCAGTCGCTGCTGGACAGCTTCATGACGATGCGGTTGCTGTACATGACGATGATGGGCGTGGCCAGCATGGACAGCACCATGCTCGCCAGCACCGGGCTGACCCATTGCGGGGCGATGAGCTTGTGCTGGGCGCCCAGCGTCAGCAGCACGAAGCCGAACTCGCCGGCCTGGGCGAGATAGAGGCCCGTGCGCAGCGCCACGCCGGGCGGCGACTTGAACAGCCGCGCCAGGCCGGCGATGAGGGCGAACTTGGCGAGCACCGGCAGCGCCGTCAGCATGATGACCAGCCACCAGCTGTCCACCAGCGGCCGCCAGTCCAGCTTCATGCCGATGGTGATGAAGAACAGGCCCAGCAGCACGTCGTGGAAGGGCCGGATGTCGGTCTCCACCTGGTGCTTGTATTCGGTCTCGGCGATCAGCATGCCGGCCACGAACGCACCCAGCGCCAGGCTCAAGCCCGCGTGCTCGGTCATCCAGGCCAGGCCCAGTGTGACGAGCAGCAGGTTGAGCATGAAGAGCTCGTCGCTCTTGCGCCGCGCCACCAGCGTCAGCCACCAGCGCATCAGCTTCTGTCCGCCGTAGAGCAGCAGCGTCAGCAGCACGACCGCCTTCAGCCCGGCCCAGGCCAGGGCATTGGCCATCTCGCCGCCGCTGCTGTTCAGCGCCGGGATCAGCACCAGCAGCGGCACCACGGCCAGGTCCTGGAACAGCAGCACGCCCATGACGAGCTTGCCGTGCGGGCTCTCCAGTTCCAGCCGCTCGGCCATCAGCTTGACGACGATGGCGGTCGAGCTCATGGCCATGGCCGCACCCAGCACAAGGGCGCCCTCCCACTCCAGCTGCCAGGCCCGGCCGAGCAGGGAAAAGCCGGCCACCAGCAGCGCGTTGCCCGCCAGCGCGCCGGCGATGGTCAGCAGCACCTGCGACATGCCCAGGCCAAAGACGGCGGTCCTCAGCGCACGCAGCTTGGGCAGGTTGAACTCCAGCCCGATGGCGAACATCAAAAAGACCACGCCGAACTCGGCCAGGTACTGGATGCTGGCCGAATCGTGGGCGAAGGCCAGCGCGTTCGGCCCGATCAGCACGCCCACGGCCAGATAGCCCAGCATGGGCGGCAGCTTGAGGCTGCGGCAGACGACCACGCCGAACACCGCGGCGACGAGGTAGAGCAGGGCGAGGTCGAGGGAAGTCACCGGGCGATGGTATTCGGGCGCCTGGGGTTTCCCCGCCACACCCGATGGGTGTGAAATCCACCACGGGAAACCGATGCCATGCGTTGCGTGCATGAGGGCATGAACACTTGGCTAGACAAGTCCTGGCGAGAAGGGGGAGCTTCGGGATACCGTTCGCCCCACTCAAAGTTACGGAGCATTTCATGCCCAACCTGTCGTTTGTTTCGCCCACGCGCAACAGCCCGTGGGGAACATATCTGTCGCAGATCGATGCCGTCGAGCCTTATCTGGGCCACCTGCGCCGCTGGATCGAGACGCTGCGCCGCCCCAAGCGCGCGCTGATCGTCGACATCCCCATCGAGATGGACAACGGCACCATCGCCCACTTCGAGGGCTATCGCGTCCAGCACAGCCTGACCCGCGGCCCCGGCAAGGGCGGCGTGCGCTACCACCCGGACGTGACGCTGGAAGAAGTGATGGCCCTGTCGGCCTGGATGACGGTCAAGAACGCCGCGGTCAACCTGCCCTACGGCGGCGCCAAGGGCGGCATCCGCCTGGATCCGTCCCTGCTGTCGATGAAGGAGCTGGAAAAGGTTACGCGCCGGTACACCAGCGAGATCGGCATCATCATCGGCCCCAACCAGGACATCCCGGCGCCCGACGTCAACACCAACGGCCAGATCATGGCCTGGATGATGGACACCTACTCGATGAACACCGGCGCCACGGCGACCGGCGTCGTCACCGGCAAGCCCATCCCGCTGGGTGGCTCGCTGGGCCGCGTGGCAGCCACCGGCCGCGGCGTGTTCGTCGTCGGCCGCGAGGCGATGCGCCGCCTGAACCAGCCGCTGGACGGTGCCCGCATCGCGGTGCAGGGCTTCGGCAACGTCGGCTCCATCGCCGCCAAGCTGTTCGCCGCCAACGGCGCCAAGATCGTCTGCGTGCAGGACCACACCGGCACCATCCTGAACGAGAACGGCTTCGACATGACCAGCCTGCTGGAGCATGTGGCCACCTACAAGGGTGTGGCGGGCTTTGCCGGCGGCGACAAGATCGACGACGAGAACTTCTGGGACGTGCAGAGCGACGTGCTGATCCCGGCCGCGCTGGAAGGCCAGATCACGGCCGAGCGCGCCAAGCGCGTGCGCACCCGCCTCGTGCTGGAAGGCGCCAACGGCCCGACCACACCGGACGGCGAGGCCGTGCTGGCCGACCGCGGCATCGTCGTCGTGCCGGACGTGATCGCCAACGCCGGCGGCGTGACGGTGTCCTACTTCGAGTGGGTGCAGGACTTCTCGTCCTTCTTCTGGACCGAGGACGAGATCAACGTGCGCCTGGACAAGATCATGATCGGTGCCTTCAAGCACATCTGGGAAACCAGCGAGCAGCACAAGATCACGCTGCGCACGGCCGCCTTCACGGTGGCCTGCACGCGGGTGCTGCAGGCGCGCGAGGAGCGCGGCCTCTACCCGTGAAACCCTGAACGACCACGCACCCCCGGGCAGCCCACTGCCCGGGCCTGCCAGGCCAACCGACCGCCGCCAGTGCCGCAAGGCCTGGCGGCGGCGTCATTTCCAGGTAGGTACGTAGGCACAACACGGTCAGTCTGCATGGACAGTCGCCGGCAAGTGGGCAAAGTCGTGCGCCCTGGACCATGACGCCTCCCTTACCCGATTTCCCGTCCGCAGATCTTGATCGCCGGCAACTGTTGCGCGGGGCGCTGGCGTCCGCGCTGCCGGCCTTGAGCCTGCCCGCGGCGGCGGGGTCGGGGCCGCTTGTCGTCGGCGGCCTGCCCGTCACCTGCAATCTGACGCTGCCTGTCGCCTGCACGGCGCGCGCTGCCTCCAACAAGGCCGGCGGCAGCTCGGCCTTCGAGTTCGAGTACAGCAAGTACAACGGCTGGCCCGAGATCAAGGAATCGCTGATGACGGGCCGCATCCAGGCGGCCTACATGCTGGCGCCCCTGGTCATGGACCTCGCGGACAAGCGCATCCCGGTCAAGATCGTCTCGCTGGGCCACCGCTCGGGCGCCGTCATCATGGTGCGCACCGACTCGCCCTACAGGAAGTTCAAGGACTTGGGCGGAAAGCGCATCGCCATCCCGAGCCGCTTCGCGGTGGACTTCCTGTTCCTGCGCAAGATGCTGGCGCAGGAGGGCATGAGCCCGAAGGACATCCAGATCGTCGAGATGCCGCCCCCCGACATGCCGGCGGCCCTCTACGCCAAGGCGGTGGACGGCTATTGCACCGGCGAGCCCTTCGGCGCCGCCGCCCAGCGCGCCGGTTACGCCAGGCCGCTGCGCATGACGCGCGACGAATGGCGCAACTACATCTGCTGCGTGCTGACGGTGCGCGAGGAGCTCATCAAGGACAACCGGCCGCTGGTGCAGAACCTCGTGGACCACGTGCAGGGCGCCGGCAACTGGCTGGACCAGCAACAGGCCAACCGCGAGAAGGCCATCCAAATCGCCGCCGGCCGCAAGTTCTTCAACCAGGACCCGGCCATCCTGCGCTTCGTGATGGAGAACCCGACCGACCGCGTGACCTACGGCGACCTGCGCATGATCCGCGCCGAGTTCGACGAGCTGATGCAGCTGTCCATCGAGGCCGGCACGCTCAAGGCCCCGGTGGCCTACGAGAAGTACGTAGACGAGAGCTTCGTCAAGGCGGCCAAGGCCGCGCCCATCCCGATATGAAGCGCCGCGCCCTGATGCTGGCCGCGCTGCCGCTGGGCGCTGCGGCCACGAACGACAAGCCGGGGCGGCTGAAGGCCGGCGTGTTCGACCCGGCACAGCCCGCACCCGAGTTCGCCCTCAAGGGCAGCGACAGCGCTGCGCTCAACCTCGCCCGCTTCAAGGGCCGGCTGGTGCTGCTGGTGTTCGGCTTCACGCACTGCCCCGAGGTCTGCCCGACGACGCTGGCCACGCTGGCCCAGGCGCGCAAGGGGCTGGGCCCGGACGCCGCCGACGTGCAGGTCGTCTACGTGACGGTGGACCCGGAGCGCGACGACGTACCGCGCATCCGCCAGTACCTCGCGGCCTTCGACACCAGCTTCATCGGCGGCACCGAAGCGCCGGCCACGCTGGCCGCGATGCGCCAGCGCTACGGCGTCGTCGCCGAGAAGATCGCGTCCAAGCAGCCCAACGCCTACGGCATGAATCACTCCACGTCGGTCTGGCTGATTGACCGCGCCGGCAAGCTGCGGGCCATGATGCCCTACGGCCACGAGGCCAGGGACTTCGTGCACGACCTGAAGATCCTGCTGGCCGCGAAGTGAAGCGCCTGCTCTGGCTCCTGCCGGCGGTGATGCTGGCACCGCTCGTCTGGGCCGCGCTCGCGCCCATAGAGCTGCCCACGCGCGACGAGCTGTTCGAGATCCCGCCCGGCACCTATGCCCGGCGCATGGCGGGCGACAAGGTCGAGATCCTGCCGGACCGCATCGACCTGACGCTGGGCCTGAACGACCAGCTGCTGCTGCGCAACCACGACGAGGTGCCGCAGCAGTTCGGGCCCGTGCTCATCATGCCGGGGCAAAGCTTTCGGCTGCCCTTCGAGGTCGCGTCGACCTACAGCTTCGCTTGCAGCGCGCATGCCAGCGGGCAGATGAGCATCGTCGTCGCACCCATGCCCGGGCGCGGCTGGCCGGCGCTGCAATGGCGCTGGCAGCGCTTCATGAAGAACCACTGGAAGGAGGTGCGGTGAACCTGCGCCTGAACCGAATCCTCCCGCCGCTGGCGGTCATTGCCCTGGTCATCGCGGCCTGGTGGGGCATCGTCGTCTACACCGATAGCCCCATCTTCCCGACGCCCTGGCAAGTGGTCACCGGCACGCTGGAGCTGGCCCGGGACGGCACGCTGTGGGAGCACATCACCGCCTCGCTGATGCGCGTGGGCATCGGCTTCGGCCTGGCCATGCTGGTGGGCATTCCGCTGGGCCTGTGGATGGGCTGGGTGGACGGGGCCTACCGCACCTTCAACCCCATCTTCCAGATGCTGCGGCCCATCTCGCCCATCGCCTGGATCCCGCTGGCCATCCTGTGGTTCGGCGTCGGCGACGTGTCGCCCATCTTCCTGATCTTCATCTCGTCGGTGTTCCCGCTCATCGTGCAGACGACCTCGGGCGTGCACACCATCGACCGGCGCTACCTGCGCGCGGCGGCCAACTTCGGTGTGTCGCGCAGCGTGATGTTCCGCCGCGTCGTCATCCCGGCCGTGCTGCCGGAAATCATCATCGGCATGCGCATCGGCATCGGCGTGGCCTGGCTGGTGGTGGTGGCCGCCGAGATGATCGCCCTGCGCTCGGGCCTGGGCTATCTCATCATGGACTCGCGCAACGCCGGCAACCGCTACGACCTCGTCATCGCCAGCATGATCCTCATCGGCGTCATTGGTCTGCTGCTGGACGGCATCACCCGGCTGCTGGAAAAACTCAAGACCGTGCGGTGGCGCTATGTCCGATAACAACAAGCCTCCCAAGATCGCCGTCCAGGGCCTGAGCAAGAGCTTCAAGGCTGCCAAGGGCGGCCTGCTGCCCGTCATCGATGGCGTTGACTTCGATGTCGCCGAGGGCGAGTTCGTCGCCATCGTCGGCCCCTCGGGCTGTGGCAAGTCCACGCTGATGAACATCCTGGCCGGCTTCGAGAAGCCCGATGCCGGCCGCCTGCTCATCGACGGCAGGCCCCACCCTGGCCCCAGTCCGCAGGGCATCGTCATCTCGCAGTACGGCTCGGTCTTTCCCTGGCTGACGGTACAGCAGAACCTGATGTTCGGCCTGGACGCCAAGGCCGGCGGCGCGGCCAATGCCGAGCTGGCGGACCACTACGCCGCCATGGTGGGCCTCAAGGGCTTCGAGAATGCCTACACGCACGAGCTCTCGGGCGGCATGCTAAAGCGCGTGGAGCTGGCGCGGGCCTTCATCGTCAAGCCCGAGATCCTGTATCTCGACGAGCCCTTCTCGGCGCTGGACGCGCTGATGAATCTGCGCATGCGCAACGAGCTGCTGCGCATCCTGGCCGAAGAGAAGCACACCGTGCTGCTCATCACGCACGACGTCGACGAGGCCCTCTACATGGCCGACCGCATCCTCGTGCTGTCGCCGCGACCCACGCGCATCCAGGCCCGCTTCGGGCTGGACATGCCACACCCGCGGCGCCTGATCAGCCCGGAGATGGACGCGCTGCGGGAAGCCATCCTGAGGGAGCTGGGCCTCAACCTTTGAGGACGGTGCCCGTGCTGTCCAGCACCCGCAGCGTCACGGCAATGGCAGGCGCCACGCTCTGGGTGACGGTGCAGTAGTCCTCGAAGGTGTCGAGCACGCGCTGGATGTGGCCGAGTTCGCCGGCCGGCTTGCCGAGGTGCAGGTCCACGGCCAGGCCCTGCACCCGGTTGCGCGCCTTCTCGTTGCGCCCGACCGTGGCCTTCACCTCGGTACGCAGCGGCGAGGGGTCGTCCTTGTACTTCTGGCAGGCGAACCACAGCGAGGCGCTCAGGCAGTTGCCCACCGCCGAGGCCAGCAGCTCGACCGGGTCGGGGCCCAGACCCGCGCCGATGGGCGCCGGTTCGTCGGACAGCAGCACCGCGATGCCCGGCGCGTAGTGATGCTCGAACTGGTAGCCCTGGCGCTGGATGAGGGTGACGCTGGGTTGGTCCATGGGGCCTCCTGGTTGGACCGGCATTCTCAGCGCAGGTCGTCGGTCTCGAAGTAGATCTCGGTGAAGCCCCTGGCCTTGAAGGCCTGCTGCACGTCGGGCCGACCGATGCCCTGCAGCGCGACGTCGACCTGGCTGCGAAGCTGCGGCGCATCCAGACGCACGATGTGGTCGAAATCCGGCCGCCGGTCGATGGTTTTCACCGCGAACCACTCGCTGCCCTTGCCGATCAGGCGATAGCGCCCCGAGGCGGCCTCGCGAGGCAAGGCGCTCAGGCGGCGGAACAGCAGCACCTCGTCGACGACGACGCGTTGCTCGCCCGCCTGCAGCTTGCCGCCGCGCTCGAAATGGCCCTCGAACAAGCGCGCCTTGAACCCGCGCAGCGGCTGGGCATGGCCGGGTGCCAGGCGCAGCAGGTCGAAGGTCTCCGGGTCCAGCGTCCACAGGCGGGGCTCGCGCGCCAACGCGTCGCGCAGGGACCGGTCGGCGGCGGCGTCGGCCAGGTGAAAGCGCAGCAGCACCTGGCTGTCGTGCGGCGCGTGGAACATCGGCAGGTGCGAGGCGTACAGGCCCTCGCGTCCGCCGAAGACGGCCATGCCGTGGCCACCGATGGCGGACTCGGCGCCAGCCACGGCGGGCAGGCCAGCGGCCAAGGAAATGAAGAGCAAGAGGACCGGGCGTCTGCGGATTTCCATGCCACGATTCTGGAACGCGCCCTGCCGGTGCGCCGGGCTGGGGTTGCTCCTGTCATCGCAAGGCGCGCCCGGCGCGTTGGCGCCTGCCATCAGCCGCGGTCCGCCGACGACGGAATAATCCTCCCATGCATCGCCTTCGCTCCCTGTTCCTGCCCCTGCTGCTCGGCGCCTCGCTGAGCGGCTGTGGCGGCCTGCCCGCCAGCATCCCGGAGAAATCCAGCAAGGTCTACAGGAGCGAGAGCTTTGCCGCCGAAGAGACCTTCTCGCGCCTGTTCGACGCCAACGTGGACGCCACCTGCGAGGCCGCGCGCCGTGCGCTGCTGAGCCAGGGCTACGTCATCAGCAAGGCCGACGGCGGCCTGGTGCGCGGCGCCAAGCACTTCCAGCCCGAGGGCGAGGTGCATGTCGAGATCGCCTTCAACGTCGTCTGCGTCGGCGACGGCCCCAAGCAGCAGATCGCCACCGCCTATGTCAGTGCCCAGCAGGACCGCTACGCGCTGAAGAAGAGCCCGCAGGCGGCCAGCCTGGGCGTCAGCGCGCTGGGCTCCATCTCGGTGCCGCTGTCGTCCACGCAAGACTCCCTCGTCAAGGTCGCCTCCGAGACCATCCCCGCCGGCGAGTTCTACGACCGCTTCTTCACGCTGATGCAGCGCATGCTGCGCGAGAACACGACCGACCGCTGAGCCCGGCGGCCGGCCGCCGATTCAGCGCCGAATCAGGAATTGCGTCACAACCACGCCGGACACGGCCCGCCTAGGATGGCCCGGCCATGGCCGAGCCAATGCCCACCTTCGCCGTGCCCGCGACACCGGGCTGGCGTCCGCTGGCGGGGCTCAAGGGCCTGATCGCGGCAGCCTGGCAGGTGCCGGGCGAGAGCGCCGAGGCCGTGGCCCGGCTGCGCGACGACCAATGGCGCGCCACCGTGGACCAGCTGCCCGCCTCGGCCATGGCCACCGCCATCGCCATCGCGCTGCTGATGGCCGCCCTGGGCGCGCAGGCCGACTGGGCGGCGCTCGCGCCCACGCTGGCGGCACTGGCACTGCTCAACGGCTTCAATTTCGCGTTGTGGTGGCACGAGCGCTACCGCCGCCCGCAGGGTGCGCCGCTGCGGGGCGTGCGCGCCGGCCTGCTGCTGGCGCTGGACCTCTTCGTCGGCGGCGTGCTGGACGCGGTGCTGGTACTGCAGGCCGGCCAGCAGATCCCGTCCGGCCTGCATGCGCCGCTCGTGGCCGGCCTGGCCGGCGCCATCGCCAGCGCCGCCTGGATGTTCGCGCTGCTGCCGGCCGTCGCCCTCGCCTGGGTGCTGGGCTCCTGCGGCGCGCTGGCCACGGGCATCGTGCTGCTGCCGCTGGCCTGGATGGACGGGCTGCTGCCGCTGCTGCCCCTGTATGCCATCGTGCTGTGCATGTCGGCGCTGCTCAACGCCAGGCTCTTCCTGCTGGGCCGGCATGCCCAGCACGCAGCCGCGCGTGACCGGCTGACCGTGTCGCTGCTGCTGCGCGATTTCGAACAGCATGCCAGCGACTGGCTGTGGGAGATCGGCCGCGATGGCCGGCTGCGCCATGTGTCGCGCCGCCTCGCCGAGCGCCTGGGCCAGCCAGCCGAAGCCCTCATCGACCAGCCCCTGCTGGCGCTGCTGGCCCGCCATCTGCCGCCCGGCGATGCCGATGCCCGCGAGCGCCTGGACCGCCTGGGCAGCGCCCTCGCGGCGCAGGAGCCGCTGCACGACCACGACCTGCACCTGCAGCTGGCCGGCGAGGACGCCTGGTGGTCCCTGAGCGGCAGGCGCCTGGACGACGAAGGCTGGCGCGGCGTGGGCAGCGACGTCAGCGAAGTGCGCGAACGCGAACGCGAGCTGCTGCGCATGGCCGACCAGGACGCCGTCACCGGCCTGGCCAACCGCCACCAGTTCCAGCGCCGCCTGGCCCTCTACCTCGGCGGCGGCGGGCCGGTCTCGCCCTGCACCGTGCTGCTGCTGGACCTGGACTGCTTCAAGCAGGTCAACGACAGCCTGGGCCACGCCGCCGGCGACCACCTGCTGGCCACCGTCGGCGAGCGCCTGGCCGACAGCCTCGCCGCACGGCGCGGCAACGGCGACCTCGTCGCGCGGCTGGGCGCCGACGAGTTCGCGCTGCTGCTGCGCGGCGAACTCGACGCCGACGGCATCCAGCGCCTGGGCACGCAGCTGCGCTCGGCGCTGCACATGCCCGTCGTCATCGACGGCCACGAGATCGACGTGCGCGCCAGCATCGGCGCGGCCTGCGCACCGCGGCACGCGCAGGCACCCGACCCGCTGCTGCGCGCTGCCGACCTGGCCCTGTTCGCCGCCAAGGCCGCCGGGCGCGACCGCCTCATGCTGTTCGAGCCCGAGCTGCAACAGGAGGCCCACAACCGCCTGGCCCTGCTGGCCGACCTGCGCCTGGCCCTGGACAGCGGCCAGCTCGAGATGCACTACCAGCCGCAGATCGAGCTCGCCAGCGGCCAACTGCTGGGCTTCGAGGCGCTGATGCGCTGGCGCCACCCCGCGCGCGGCCTGGTGCCGCCGTCGGTCTTCATTCCGCTGGCCGAGGAGAGCGGCCTCATCGTCGCCATGGGGGCCTGGGCGCTGCTGGTGGCCTGCCGCGATGCCGCACGCTGGCCCGGCACGCTGCGCGTGGCCGTCAACGTCTCGGCCCACCAGTTCGAGCGCAGCCCGCTGGAGCTGCATGTGCTGGAGGCGCTGGAGCGCAGCGGCCTGCGCGCCGACCAGCTGGAGATCGAGCTCACCGAGTCGGCCCTGCTGCACGACAGCCAGCGCGCCATCGACCTGCTGACCCGGCTGCGCGCCGTGGGCGTGCGCATCGCGCTGGACGATTTCGGCACCGGCTTCTCGTCGCTGGCCTACCTGCGCCGCCTGCCGCTGGACCAGCTCAAGATCGACCGCGCCTTCATCGCCGACCTCGACCACCCGCGCGCCGGCCCCACGGCGCGCGCCATCGTCTCGGCCATCCACGAGCTGGCCCAGGCCCTGGGCCTGCACACCGTGGCCGAGGGCATCGAGACCCCCGAGCAGCAACAGGTGCTGACCGAGCTGGGCTGCGGCCTGGGCCAGGGTTTCCTGTTCGCCCAGGCACTGCCGCCCGACGCCACGCAGGCCTTCGTCGAGCTGGCCCACCGCGGCGGCCTGGCCGCGGCCCGCGAGGCCCATCTGGACTCGGTCAACACGCCGCCGCGGGCCTGGCCCTCGACGCGCCTGCAACTGCGCAGCCTGACGCAGCTGCCCGACACGCGCTTCGGCGGCGGAGACTTCTGAAGCCGCGGCGCCGGCCGGCCGACAGCACCTGACGCGGCGCGGCCATACCGGCCTGGCGCCGCTGCAGCCCCCGATCCGCGGGGTTTGCCACCGGTTTGCAGGACAGCCCGGATTTGAAACCGGCCCTGGCACCGCCCAAGCTCTGCGCACCGGAGGGAATCCGGGCTAGGAGACACCATGAGAACCCTGTCCACCCTGACGGCCCGAATCGCCGTGGCCGCCCTGACACTCATCCCCGCGCTGTCGGGCGCCCAGGTCAACTGCGGCCAGCCCGGCACGCCGCCCTGCCCGACGCCGGAGCCCGGCAGCTGGCCCCTGGTGGCCCTGGCCCTGGGCGTGCTCGTCGCGGTGAAGTTCATCCGCCGCAAGTAGCGGCGCGGGCCAGCGGCGGCGCGCGTAGTAGATTCCCGCGCACCATGCGCCGCCTGCCGTCCGAACTGCATCGTCTCTACCACTCGCCCGAGCCGGGCAGCACCCGGGCGCTGCTGCTCGAGATCGCCGCGCCGGCCGACTGGGCCGCCCTGGGCGCGGTGTGGCGCGGCGTGCAGGTCGACCTGACGCTGCCCGCGCCCGGCATCGCCGTGTCCGGCACCGACGGGCTGCAGCTGTGGTTCTCGCTGCAGCAACCCGTCAGCGCCGCGCGCGCCACCGACTTCCTCGCCCGGCTGCAGGCGCGCTACCTGCCCGAGCTCGCCCCCGCCCGGTTGCGCCTGCGGGCCGACGGCGGCCTGCCCCGGGTGCCCGCGCAGGACGCAGCGACGGGCAACTGGTCCGCCTTCGTCGCGCCCGACCTGGCGCCCGTCTTCGCCGACACGCCCTGGCTAGACATCGAGCCCGGCGCCGACGGCCAGGCCGACCTGCTGGCCAAGCTTGAAAGCATCCCGCCCGCCGCCTTCGACGCCGCGATGCAGACGCTGCAGCCGGCCGCGCCCGCTGCAGCGCCCCCGGGCGAGGCCGGCATCGACGTGGATCCGCGCCAGTTCCTGGAGCGCGTGCTGAACGACGAAGGCGCGCCGCTGGCGCTGCGCGTCGAGGCGGCGAAGGCGCTGCTGCTGCACCGCTGAAGCCGCGCAATCTGCGCGATTCGCGCTGGATTGCTGCCGAGGTGGAATCGGGCGGCTTGCGGCCAGGAGCCGTCATCCGCGGGCGGCCAGCATGTCCGCTCGGCAGAGGTCCGGTCACCAGATCGCCGCGCGGGAATTTCCACCGTTGCGCCGGGTTGGAGCAGCTGGCAGAGTTACATCGTTGAACGCCGCTTTCCACATCAATTTAATGACGCTGACTTCAGGGCTGCCGGGTGAATTTTCTTTTCGCCACAAGGCCTTGCCGTGAATCGCTTGGCCTTGGTTAAGCAGCAGCCGTCGGAGTTATGCGGCACGACGCGCTGGCTAAACTAGCAGTTAGCCCTCATGAGTCGCCGCCTGTCCACTGAGCGCGAGCAGGAGTTCGAAGAGCTGCTGGCATTTCTTGAATTCCATATGGAGCACCTGCAAAGGAATCGAGTCGCCCCGCCTCCCGGACTCACGGTCCGCTCGGTTTCCGAGCAGATTGCAAGAGAGCATGGGCGCTCCAAAGCCTTGGAAGGTGCCCGTCAAGCCGTAAACGACGCGATCGAGGAACTGGCCTATCTCAAGCCCGAAAACGTGACGATCGTCGACGAGGCCCTGCGGGCCGCCGGGCTGGTCACCCTTTCAGAACTGCGCAGGCGGTACTCATCAACGTTTCGAAGGATCGTGAAGCGTGGATCCATCAAGACAGAGACGGAATACCACTTGGCTAACGGATTGGTTGTCGATCTTGCGTCCAACCTCACGCCATCTGAGCGACAGCAGCTCCAGACGATGATCGATGGGTATGAGGGCTAACAGGTCTACAGGGACTTCCCAGTTGATCAAGCAGGTTGATTCGGACCGTTTTCAATAGGCGCCTTTGCTGTTTTCCTCAA
>NZ_JBWKUV010000011.1:0-185582 GCF_059421025.1 Roseateles sp. GW821-FHT03B02 | reverse complement strand
CACCTCCCTCCGGAACAACTCCTCAGCCTCTCCCTTGGACGATTCGCTCATCCATAGGCAACGCGCAAAGAGCCAAATCAATGGGCTTCTTCCCAGTTCGAGCCCACGCCCACCTCCGCCAGCAGCGGCACCTTGAGCTGGGCCACGCCCGCCATCAGCTTGGGCACCTCGGCGCGCATCCAGTCCAGCTCGGCCTCGGGCACCTCGAAGACGAGTTCGTCATGCACCTGCATGACGATCCTGGACTGCTTGCCGGCCCGATCCAGCTCGGCCTGCACGGCCAGCATGGCCAGCTTGATGAGGTCGGCCGCCGTGCCCTGCATGGGCGCGTTGATGGCCTGGCGCTCGGCGCCGGCGCGGCGCGGGCCGTTGCCGCCGCGGATCTCGGGCAGGTATATGCGCCGGCCGAACAGCGTGGATACATAGCCCAGCTCGGCCGCCGAGGCCTTGGTCTCGTCCATGTAGCGCTTCACGCCGGCAAAGCGGGTGAAATAGCGCTCGATGTAGTCCTTGGCCGCTTTCTGCTCGATGCCCAGCGCCGAAGCCAGGCCGAACGCACCCATGCCGTAGATGAGGCCGAAGTTGATGGTCTTGGCATAGCGGCGCTGCTCGCCGGACACCTCGGCCAGCGGGACGCCGAAGACCTCGCTGGCGGTCGCCTTGTGCACGTCCTGGCCTTCCTGGAAGGCCTTCAGCAGGCCGGGGTCCTCGCTGATGTGGGCCATGATGCGCAGCTCGATCTGCGAGTAGTCGGCGCTGACGATCTTGCAGCCCGGCGGCGCGATGAAGGCCTCGCGCACGCGCCGGCCCTCGGCGGTGCGGATGGGGATGTTCTGCAGGTTGGGCTCGTTGCTGGACAGCCGCCCTGTCACCGCCACGGCCTGGGCGTAGTTGGTGTGCACGCGGCCGGTGGCAGCGTTGATCTGCAGCGGCAGCTTGTCGGTGTAGGTGCTCTTGAGCTTGGCCAGGCCACGGTACTCGAGGATCTTGGCTGGCAGCGGGAAGTCGGCCGCCAGCTCGGTCAGCACCTCCTCGTCTGTGGACGGTGCGCCGGTGGCCGTCTTCTTGACGACCGGCAGACCCAGCTTGCCGAACAGGATGTCGCCGATCTGCTTGGGCGAGCCGATGTTGAACGGCTGGCCGGCGATCTCGTAGCACTGCTGCTCCAGCGCGATCAGGCGCTGGCCGATCTCGTGGCTCTGCGCCTGCAGACGCGCGGCGTCGATGAGCACGCCGTTGCGCTCGATGCGGAACAGCAACTCGGCCGACGGCATCTCGATGTCGCGGTAGATGCGCGTCAGGCCCGCGTCGGCCTCGATCTGCGGCCCCAGCACGCCGTGCAGGTGCAGGCACATCTCGGAGTCCTCGCCCGAGTAGGTCGTGGCCCTGGCCACATCCACCTGCGCGAACGGGATCTGGTGCACGCCCTTGCCGCACAGGTCTTCGTAGCTCAGGCCCTTGCGCCCCAGGTGGCGCTCAGCCAGGGCTTCGAGGTTATGGGTCTTGTGCGCTTCGAGCACATAGCTTTCCAGCAAGGTGTCGTGCTGCACGCCCGCCAGCGCGATGCCGGCATTGGCCAGCACATGGCGGTCGTACTTCAGGTTCTGACCGATCTTCTTGGCGGCCTCGTCCTCCAGCCAGGGCTTGAGCCGCGCCAGCACCTCGTCCAGCGGCAATTGCTCCGGCGCGTCCGGGCCGCTGTGGGCCAGCGGGACGTAGGCGGCCTCGCCCGGCCTGTCGGCAAAGGAGATGCCGACGATGCGCGCGGCCATCGGGTCCAGCGAGTCGGTCTCGGTGTCCAGCGCACACAGCGGCGCGGCGCGCAGGCGGGCGATCCAGGCGTCGAGCCGCTCGAAGGTGAGGATGCTGTCGTACCGGCGGGCGATGTCGGCGGCACCGGCAGGCGGCTCGGGCTCGTCGAACAGTCCGGGGTTGGCCGTTGGCGCCGCCTTCGCCTTGGGCGCCGGCACCTCGCCGGTCAGCTCCTTCAGCCAGGTCTTGAAGCCATTGCGCGTGTAGAAGGCCGCCAGCGCGTCCTTGTCGACCTCGCGCAGCGCCAGCGGCTCCAAGGTCGGCCAGCCGACGATGTGACCGGCCAGGTCGCAGTCCAGCTTCACGGTGACCAGCTTGCGGCCCATCGGCAGCCAGTCGAGTGCGGCGCGCAGGTTCTCGCCGGCCTTGCCCTTCACGCCCTCGGCCGCGGCGATGACGCCGTCCAGCGAGCCGTACTCGGCCACCCACTTGGCCGCCGTCTTTGGGCCCACGCCGCTGACGCCCGGCACGTTGTCCACCGTGTCGCCCATCAGCGTCAGGTAGTCGATGATGCGGTCTGGCGGCACACCGAACTTGGCGACGACGCCAGCCTCGTCCAGCCGCTCGTTGCTCATCGTGTTGATGAGCTCCACATCGGCGTTGACGAGCTGAGCGAGGTCCTTGTCACCGGTGGAGACGATGACTCGGTGCCCCTGCTCCACGGCCACGCGGCTGAGCGTGCCGATGGCGTCGTCCGCCTCGATGCCAGGCACCGTCAGCACCGGCCAGCCCAGCAGCTTCACGACCTCGTGGATGGGCTCGATCTGGGCGCGCAGCTCGGGTGGCATGGGCGCACGCTGGGCCTTGTACTCGGGGTACCACTCGTCGCGGAAGGTCGGGCCGGAGGCGTCGAACACGCAGACGGCGTGCTCGGCGCCGACGTCGCTGCGCAGCTTCTTCAGCATGGCCACCATGCCGTGCACGGCGCCGGTGGGCTGGCCCTCGGGGCCGCGCAGGTCGGGCATGGCGTGGAAGGCGCGGTAGAGGTAGCTGGAGCCGTCGACCAGCAGCAGGATGGGTTTACTCATGGCGACGGATTCTCGGACAGGTCCAACCTAGAATCGGCAGCATGCTGCGCCTCGCCGTACCCCTGCTGATCGCTGTCCTCGCGGGCAGCGCCCTTGCCGACCCACCGCCCGAGCCCAAGGTCGAGCAGACCGTGGCCGAGGACGACCAGGTGCGCATCGAGGAGCTCAAGGTGCGCGGCGAAGCCAAGAAGGTGACGGTCAAGAACAAGAAGACCAAGGCACCTGACTACGAGATCGTCGTCACCGATGCGGGCCGCGAGTCGGCCGGCGGCACCGGCACCGGCCTGCCCAAGAGCGGCGCTGGCACACGGGTCTGGCGCGTCCTCAATTTCTGATCCCGCGCGGCCCTCGGGTCGCCTGCACGACCTCTTCATGGCCGTTTTCACCGAAGTCAGCCCCGCGCAGGCCCAAGCCCTGCTTGACCATCTGCAACTGGGGCAGCTCGCCTCGCTGCGCGGCATCGGTGCCGGCATCGAGAACACCAACTACTTCGTCGACTGCACGCAGGCCGACGGCCCCAATGGCGGCCACTTGCACCGCTATGTGCTGACGCTGTTCGAGCGCCTGACGGCCGAGCAGCTGCCCTTCTACCTTCGGCTGATGCAGCACCTGGCCCAGCGCGGCGTGCCGGTGCCCGAGCCGCACGCCGACGCCAGCGGCGAGATCCTCTTTGAGGTGGCAGGCAAGCCCGCGGCCATCGTCGACCGCCTGCACGGCGGCCACCAGTTGGCGCCCGACGCCTTCCACTGCCAGCAGGTCGGCGCCACGCTGGCGCAGATGCACCTGGCCGGCCGTGACTTCCCGCTGCACCAGCCCAATCTGCGCGGCCTGCCCTGGTGGCGCGAGGTGGCGCCGAAGCTGCTGCCCTTCCTGGACGCCTCGCAGGCCGGGCTGCTGACGGCCGAGATGGCCTACCAAGAGCACCTGGCCGCCTCCGCCGAGTTCGCGCAGCTGCCGGCAGGCCCCATCCACGCCGACCTCTTCCGCGACAACGTCATGTTCGAGCCCGGCGAGGGCCCCGGCCGCGAGCGCCTGACCGGCTTCTTCGATTTCTACTTTGCCGGCTGCGACACCTGGCTGTTCGACCTCGCCGTCTGCCTGAACGACTGGTGCATCGACCTGACGGATGGCCGCCTCATCGAGGAGCGCGCCGCCGTCTTCGTCTCGTCTTACGAGAGCGTGCGCCCGCTGTCCGGCGCCGAGCATCGCCTGCTGCCAGCGCTGCTGCGCGCGGCCGCCTTGCGCTTCTGGCTGTCCCGCCTGTTCGACCTGCACCTGCCGCGCGAGGCCAGCCTGCTGAAGGCCCACGACCCGCGCCACTTCGAGCGCGTGCTGCGCGAGCGCATCGCCAAGCCCTGGCATGCCATGCCGGGCGGAGCAGGCGCATGAACATGCAGCTGCACCTGCAGAACGTGCCGGCGCGCAACGGCCGGCTGTGGATGCGCCACGGCTTCAAGGTCTTCCAGCGCCAGCCGCTGGCGATGTCGGCGCTGTTCGGCCTGTTCCTGTTCTTCGGCTTCGTCGCGATGCTGCTGCCCGGCATCGGCCTGTTGCTGACCATGGCCTCGCTGCCGCTGCTGTCGCTGGGCTTCATGCTGGCCACTCACATGGTGCTGCAGAAGAAGACCCCCACGGCAGCCGTCTTCGCCGCGCCGCTGAAGCTCACCGCCGAGCGCCGCCGCAGCCAGCTGCTGCTGTGCCTGGGCTATGCGGGCGCCATGCTGGTCATCGGCCTGCTGGCCGACTGGGTCGACGGCGGCAGCACGCGCGACCTGCAGAAGCTCATCGCCGACAACGCCGACAACGAAGCGATCGCCAACGCCGCCACCGACCCGCGCCTGTTCTGGGGCCTGGCCACGCGCATGGGCCTGATGGGCCTGCTGTCGGTGCCTTACTGGCATGCACCCGCTCTGGTTCACTGGGGCGGCCAGGGCGTGGCGCAGTCGCTGTTCTCCAGCACGCTGGCGCTGTGGCGCAACAAGGCCGCGTTCGCGCTCAACATGCTGCTGTGGGGTGGGCTGCTGATGGCGGTGGCCAGCAGCGTCAGCCTGGTCTTCGGCCTGCTCGGCCTCACCCAGTTCGCACCGGTGGTGCTGATGGCCACCGGGCTGATGCTGTCGACGGTGTTCTACGCCTCGCTCTACTTCAGCTTCGTCGACTGCTTCATGTTCGGCGCGCCGCAGAACCTGCTGGAAGACAAGCAGGGCTGAAGTCTCAGCACGCGGATTTGACAGGCCCGCGACAGTTTCACGAAGGCGACATGAAGGCTCCCTAGATTGACGTGCTTTGTCATTGCACGAGCAGTCGCTTCCATGTCCCAAGCCCACGATCTCCAACGTCGCCAAGCCCTCAAGTTCCTCGGCGCCCCGCTGATGCTGCCCCTGGGTGGCACCGCGGTCGGCAGCCTGCTGACCGCCTGCGGCGGTGGCAGCGACGACGCAACGCCCCAGGCCACGTTCGCATCGGCCAGCTTCGTCTCCATGGCCGCCCCCAGCCTGGCCACGCCGGCCGACATGGCCAAGACCCTCGTCAACTCGACGCTGATGGTCAAGTTCAGCGACGACAGCTCGCAGGGCTTCTCGCTGTCCTACGCCCCCTTCTTCACGACCGGCGACCTGGTGCCCGACGGCAAGGGCGGCACCCTGCTGGCAGGCGGCTATGTCGACTTCGCCGGCAAGCCCATCGTCGATGCGACCGTGGCCGGCAAGGAGCGGCAGTTCTTCAGCGACTCACCGGACGGCACCTCGCTGCTCAAGCTCGATGCCCCGACCGTCACCGGCATCAAGGGCAAGGCCGTGTTCGCCGTCGTGCAGTTCGAGTACACGACCTGGGCGCAGGACGGCAAGACCGACATGTACGGCAAGCTGCCCTCCCCCATCGCCGTGCTGACGCTGGACCAGGACCAGACGACCGGCAAGCTGTCCCTCGTGAAGTACCACAACGTCGACACCACGCCGGCCATGGGCCTGTGGATCACCTGCGGCTCCAGCCTGTCGCCCTGGGGCACCCACCTGTCCAGCGAAGAGTACGAGCCCGACGCGTTCACCATCGCCAGCAACACCATGTTCAAGGCCTACAGCCAGAACCTGTTCGGCGACGCCACCAAGGCCAACCCCTACCACTACGGCCACCTGCCCGAAGTGACCGTCAACCCCGACGGCACCGGCACCATCAAGAAGCACTACTGCCTGGGCCGCATCTCGCATGAACTGATCCAGGTTATGCCCGACAACCGCACCGCCATCATGGGCGACGACGCGACCAACGGCGGCTTCTTCATGTTCGTGGCCGACAAGGAGAAGGACCTCTCCGCCGGTTCGCTGTACGTGGCCAAGTTCGGCGCCGGCTTCTCGCTGGACCCGACCGCTGCGGGCGCGCCCATCACCTGGATCAAGCTCGGCTCGGCCACCAGCGCCGAGATCAAGGCCCTGGCCGACACGCTCAAGGCCACCGACATCATGGACGTGTCCACCACCGACCCGCTGGACACCACGTTCACCAAGATCTGGCTCAGCGGCAAGGTGCAGTGGGTGCGCGTGAAAGCCGGCATGGACAAGGCGGCCGCCTTCCTGGAGACCCACCGCTACGCCGCGCTCAAGGGCGGCTCCATGGCCTTCACGAAGATGGAAGGCACGACCGTCAACGTCAAGGACAAGGTCGCCTACTCCGCCCTGCAGAACATGCAGAGCTCCATGGTCAAGGGCAATGCCGCCTACAACGCCGACTACAACATCGGCATCGACAAGGTGCTGAACGCCGGCGGCGTGCTGGCGCACACGCTGAGCACGGGCCAGAAGGACACGGCAGGCGTGGCCATCACGAGCGACTGGGTGCCGTCCCTGACCAAGACCCTGCTGATCGGCGAAGACCTCGCCACGGCGGATGCCCTGGGCAACCTGGCCAACCCCGACAAGGTCGGCGCGCCCGACAACCTGAAGTTCTCCGAGAAGCTGCGCACCCTCTTCATCGGCGAGGACAGCAGCTACCACGTCAACAACTTCCTGTGGGCCTACAACGTCGACACGAAGGTGCTGAGCCGCGTGGCCTCCATGCCCTCGGGCGCCGAGGCCACGGGCCTGGGCGTGGTGGACGACCTCAACGGCTGGACCTACATCACCAGCAACTTCCAGCATCCCGGCGACTGGATCAGCAACGCCGCCGGCACCGGCCTGCACGACAAGGTCAAGGCCACGCTGGACCCGCTGGTGCGCGCCAACTACAAGGACCGCTTCGGCGCGCAGGTCGGCTATCTGACCGGCGCCGTCTCCAGCGTCAACCTGGCGAAGAAGCCCGTCTAAGCCCGGGGTATCGAGTACGTGCCGGTGGCGTGGGCCACCGGTTCGTCCTCGCCTTCGGAATAGATGTAGACCTCGCCCACGGCCAGCGCCTTGCCCAGCTTCATCAGCCGGCAGCGCGCCACGACGCGCCGGTCCGCACGCGGCTTGCGCAGGAAGTTGATGGCGAGGTTGGTCGTCACCGCCAGCGGCACGATGCCGATGCGCGCCAGGATCGCGATGTACAGGGCCACGTCGGCCAGTGTCATCATGACCGGGCCCGACACCGTGCCGCCCGGGCGCAGCTCGCCCTCGCCCACTGGGTGAGCCACGACGACGCTGCCGTCCTCGTCCAGTTCCTCCAGCGTGCAGCGGTTCTGCGGGAACTCGGCCAACAGGAAGGCGGCCAGCTCGGCCTGTGAGGGGCGGTGTGCGGTCATGTCGATTTGCAAGGATTTGCGACGCAGGCGGCGGCGAGCCTAGCACCGCCGCAGAATCGGCTCATGGAACTGGCCGACCGGGGGTTCACGGGCTCCATCCCCGAGCTCTACGAGCGCTACATGGTGCCGCTGATCTTCGAGCCCTACGCCGCCGACCTGGCGGCCCGGGCGGCGGCGCTGCACCCGACGCAGGTGCTGGAGATCGCTGCGGGCACCGGTGTGCTGACCCGGCTGCTCGCCACGCTGCTGCCGGCGGAGACCGCCATCGTCGCCAGCGACCTGAACGCCACCATGCTCGACACGGCCGCCACCATCGGCACCGTGCGCCCCGTGGAATGGCGGCTGGCCGACGCGCAGGCCCTGCCCTTCGACGACGCCAGCTTCGATCTGGTGGTGTGCCAGTTCGGCGCCATGTTCTTCCCCGACAAGCCCGGCGCCTACGCCGAGATCCGCCGCGTGTTGAGGCCCGGCGGCGTCTTCCTGTTCAACGTCTGGGACCACATCGACAGCAACGAACTGGCCCAGGCCGCCACCGATGCGCTGGCCCAGGCCTTCCCGGACGACCCGCCGCTCTTCATGGCCCGCATGCCGCACGGCTATCACGACATCGATGCGCTGCGCAGCGACCTCGCAGCCGGCGGCTTCGAGCATGAGGCCGACATCGTCACGCTGCCGCTGCGGGCCCGCGCCGAATCGCCGTCCCCAGCCGCGCTGGGCTATTGCCAGGGCACACCGCTGTGCAACGAGATCGAGGCACGCGCACCGGGCCGGCTGCCCGAGCTGACGGCGCACGTGGCCCGTGCCTTTGCCGAGCGCTTCGGCGCCGGCCCCCTGGACACGCTGATCCAGGCCCACGTCGTCATCGTGGGCCGTTGAGTTTCAGTCGATGGGCTGGAGCTTGGCGACGGAGAGCGCCAGCCACTTCGTGCCATGCCGACCGAAGTTCACCTGCGCACGCGCATCCGTGCCCGTGCCCTCCAGCGTCAGCAGCACGCCCTCGCCGAACTTGGTGTGGAACACGCCCTTGCCCACGCGCAGGCCGCCGTGCTCCTCGGAAACCTTCTGCTTCATGCTGGCCGGCACCGGCGGCTCTACCCAGGCGGCGCGCTGGTTGCGGTCGGCCACACGGCCGGCGCCCACCATGCCCTTCAGGCCGCTGCCGCGCTCCCAGGCCTGCTGGTACTCGCGCGCAAAGCCCGAGCCGAAGCCCTGGTTGCGCGGCGTCAGCCACTTCAGCGCCTCCTCGGGCAGCTCGTCGAAGAAGCGGCTCTTCACGTTGTAGCGCGTCTGGCCGTGCAGCATTCGGGTCTGGCAGAAGCTGAGCGACAGCTTCTTGCGCGCCCGCGTGATGGCCACATACATCAGCCGCCGCTCCTCCTCCAGCCCGTCGTGGTCGGACATGGAGTTCTCGTGCGGGAACAGCCCTTCTTCCAGGCCCGTGATGAAGACCGCGTCGAACTCCAAGCCCTTGGCCGAGTGCACGGTCATCAGCTGCACGGCGTCCTGGCCCGCCTGGGCCTGGTTGTCGCCGGCTTCCAGCGAGGCGTGGGTCAGGAAGGCCACCAGCGGCGACATGATCTCGCCGGTCTCGGCATCGGGCACCGCACCCGGCGTGCCCGCTTCGGCCACCTCGTCCACCGGCAGGCCCACGGCGTTCTTGCCGAAGCCCTCCTGCATGACGAAGGCCTCGGCCGCGTTGATCAGTTCTTCCAGGTTCTCCAGCCGCTCGGCGCCGTCCTTGTCGGTGCGGTAGAAGTCCAGCAGGCCGGAGGTCTCCAGCACCTGCTCGATGATCTCGCGCAGCGTCATGCCTTGCGTGAGGTTGCGCGTGGAGTCGATGAGGTTGGTGAAGGCGACCAGGTTGGCGCCACCCTTGCCGGCGATGGCGCCCACGCTCTGGTACAGGCTGCGGCCGCTGGCCTTGGCGGCGTCCTGCAGGTTTTCCAGCGTCTTGGCGCCGATGCCGCGCGTCGGGAAATTGACGACGCGCAGGAAGCTGGTGTCGTCGTTGACGTTCTCCAGCAGGCGCAGATAGGCCAGCGCGTGCTTGACCTCGGCACGCTCGAAGAAGCGCAGGCCGCCGTAGACGCGGTAGGGGATGCCGGAGTTGAACAGCGCCGACTCGATGACGCGCGACTGCGCGTTGCTGCGGTAGAGGACAGCGATCTCCTGGCGGTCCAGCCCGCCGCGATGCAGCTGCTGGATCTCCTCGATCAGCCACTGCGCCTCAGCGAAGTCGCTGGGCGCCTCCTGCACGCGGATCGGGTCGCCCTGGCCGGCGTCAGTGCGCAGCGTCTTGCCCAGGCGCTGGGTGTTGCGGCTGATCAGCTCGTTGGCCGCGTCCAGGATGTGGCCGAAGCTGCGGTAGTTCTGCTCCAGCTTGATGACCTTCCTGACGCGGTACTCGCGCTCGAAGTCGGCCATGTTGCCCACGCGCGCACCGCGAAAGGCGTAGATGCTCTGGTCGTCGTCACCCACGGCCAGCACGCTCTGCCCATCGTCGCGGCCCGGCGGCGCGAACATCTTCAGCCAAGCGTACTGCAGCTTGTTGGTGTCCTGGAACTCGTCGACCAGGATGTGGCGGAAGCGCCGCTGGTAATGCTCGCGCACGGCCGGGTTGTCGCGCAGCAGCTCGTAGGAGCGCAGCATCAGCTCGGCGAAGTCCACCACGCCTTCGCGCTGGCACTGGTCCTCGTAGTTGGCGTAGATCTCGACGAGCTTCCTGGTCTGCTCGTCGCGCGCCTCCACGTCGCCGGGGCGTTGGCCGTCCTCCTTGCAGCCGGCGATGAACCAGCCGACCTGCTTCGGGACAAAGCGCTCCTCGTCCAGCTTCATCGCCTTGATGACGCGCTTGACGGCCGAGGTCGTGTCGCTGGCGTCCAGGATCTGGAAGGCCTGCGGCAGGTGCGCCAGCTTCCAGTGCGCGCGCAGGAAGCGGTTGCACAGGCCGTGGAAGGTGCCGATCCACATGCCGCGCACATTGAAGGGCAGCATGGTCGACAGCCTTGTGAGCATCTCCTTGGCGGCCTTGTTCGTGAAGGTCACGGCCATCACGCCACCGGGGCTGACCTGGCCGGTCTGCAGCAGCCAGGCGATGCGGGTCGTCAGCACCCGGGTCTTGCCAGAGCCGGCGCCGGCGAGGATCAGCGCCGGCTCCGGCGCGGCGGTGACGGCGGCGAGCTGCTCGGGGTTGAGGTTCTTGAGGAGCGGGCTGGCCGAGGCGTCGACGGGGGCAAAAGTCATCGACGCATTTTAAGGACGCTACCTGCGGCGCACCTTGCCCGCCCGGCCCGCCTTGGACCACTCGTAAGTCTCGCCGTCCGGCGTCCTGCCGCCTTCCACCGCCGCCACGCCGGCCTGGCCGACATGGTCCTCCAGCTCCGTGGAGATGCTGACGTGGCGATGCCCCGCCCGGCGCCTGTCCTCGGCCCAGGCCAGGGCCTGCGTCAACTCCTTGCTGCCGAATAGCTGGCAGACCGGCGCGGCAGCCTCGCCCTCGCCTTCCAGCCAATAGACCACGATGCCCAAGCGCGTCTCCCGTGCGATGAAGCCCACAGCCTAGCGCCTGCGCAACTGATTGCCAAAAGCAATCATTCTGAAGATGATGCGGACATGACCGCCGATCAAGCCCTGGACGTCCGCGCCTTCAACCGCTTCTACACACGCCGCATCGGAGTGCTGGCGCCGAAGCTCGCCGGCAGCGAGTTCACGCTGCCCGAGGCTCGCGTGCTGTGGGAGCTGGCCCATCACGCACCGGTCAGCGCCGCGGCCCTGGGCAAGACACTGCAGCTCGACGCCGGCTACATGAGCCGGCTGCTGGGCGGGCTGAAGACCCGCGGCCTGCTCGCGACCCAAGCCCACCCGAGCGATGGCCGCCAGACCCTGCTCAAGCTCAGCTCCGCTGGCCGGCGCGCCTTCGCGCCGCTGGACCGCGGCAGCCAGGCCGAGACCGAGGCGCTGCTGGCGCCGCTGTCGGCGCCGCAGCGCCAGGCCCTCGTCGGTGCCATGACGCGCATCCAGGCCGTGTTGGAGCCCGAGGCCTCGGCAGACGTGACGCTGAGGGCGCAGCAGCCTGGCGACCTGGGCTGGATCATCGAGCGCCATGGTGCCACCTATGCCGCCGAGTACGGCCTGGACTTCCGCTTCGAGGCGCTGGTGGCGCGCATCTGCGCCGATTTCGTCGACCGCCTCAAGCCCGAGCGCGAGGCCTGCTGGATCGCCGTCCGCGGCGCGGAGCGGCTGGGCAGCGTCCTGCTCGTGCAGGCCCGCGACGACGCCACCGGCCGCGTGCGCCCCGGCACCGCGCAGCTGCGCCTGCTGCTGCTGGAGCCGCATGCGCGCGGCCTCGGCGTGGGCAAGCGGCTCGTGCGCCAATGCACCGACTTCGCCCGCGCGGCTGGCTACAGGCGCATCGTGCTGTGGACGCAGAGCGCGCTGACCGCCGCCCGCGCCATCTACGCGGCCGAAGGCTATCGGCTGATCGCCAGCGAGCCCATGCACAGCTTCGGGCAGCAGGTCGTCAGCGAGCGCTGGGAGCTGATGCTCTAGGCTCACCGCACCAGGGCTGTGCGGCCCATGCCGGGCGCCGCACGCTTACGGGGCCGCCCGGCGGCCCGGGCCCAGAGCAACCGTGAGGTTCTGCGCACCCCGCCCTCGCCCTGCGCTGGCATGCGAATTGCGCCTTGCCCGCGCATGACAAGCAACCGGGGCCTCAGCATGCAGGCAGCAGCCATCCAGTTCGGGCCGCCACGGCATCTGCCGGCACCGGCCGCTGCCTGCCCCCAGCACCTCGAACAGGCGGCCGGCTTCGGCCAGTGGTGGCATGACCCGCAGACCGGCTTCACCCAGCTGTCGCCAACGGCCGCCGAATACCTCGAAATGCCCAGCCGCTCGGCCGACGGCCTGGACGCCTGCTTCAGCCATGTCGTCGAAGACGACCTGCCCGCGCTGACCCGCCTGTGGACCGGCGCCCCGCCGCAGCGCCCGCTGGACGTGCGCGTCATCGGCCTGGCGCGGGGCATGCGCTGGCTGCGCGTGACGCCGCTGCCGCCCGACCCGGCCCGGCCGCGCTGGCGCCACGGCCTGCTGCAGGACGTGACCGCCCTCACCCACGCCACCGTGCGCGAGCGCCTGGGTTATGCGATGACCGAATACCTGATCGGCACCCACACGCTGGAGGACGCGATCGCCAACGTCATCCAGCTGATCTGCCGCAACCTCGGCTGGGAATGGGGTGCGTTCTGGGGCATGGAGGGCGACGGCCATCTGCATTGCCGCCACTTCTGGCACCAGCCCGACGCCGGGCTGGAGCAGTTCAGCGCCGTCAGCGGCGCGCTGACGATGGCCCCCGGCGACGGCCTCGTCGGCCGCGTCTGGGCCACCGGCGCCGCCGAATGGGTGGAGGACATGAGCACCGACCCGCGCTTCCTGCGCCGCGGCAGCGCGCAGATGTGCGGGCTGTGGTCGGGCTATGTCTTCCCGGTCACCTATGCCTCCGACAACGGCGAGCACCACCGGCCCGGCGTGTTGGAGTTCTACAGCAGCCTGGCCCGCCAGCCCGAGGCGCAATTGCCCAAGGTCTCGACCACCATCGGCGCGCTGATCGCCCAGACCGCCCAGCGCCTGGAGACCGAGGCCGTCATCCACCGGCTGGCCCAGGTGGACGAGATGACCGAGCTGGACAACCGCTCGCATTTCTACTTGCAGCTCAACCGCCACTGCGCGCAGAGCCAGCGCCAGGGTGGCCGCTTCGCGCTGATCTTCATCGACCTGGACCGCTTCAAGCCCATCAACGACGCCTTCGGCCACGAGGCCGGCAACGCGGTGCTGCAGGAATTCGCGCGCCGGCTGCGCGCGCTGGCACCGCCGCCGGCGCGCGTCGGCCGCCTGGGTGGCGACGAGTTCGCCGTGCTGGTGCCCGACAGCAGCGACGACGCGGCACTGGCCGCCCTGGTCGACGCCGTGCTCGCCGCCGCCAGCCGGCCGGTGGCCTACGAGGGCCTGGCGCTGAACGTGTCGGCCAGCGTGGGCGTCAGCCGCTTTCCCGACAACGGCCAGACCGGCCCCGAACTGCTGCGCAGCGCCGATGCGGCCATGTACCGCGTCAAGCAGAACGGCCGCAACGGCAGCAACGTGTTCTCGACCAGCAGCCCCGACATGCTGGCCGAGCAGCGCGCGCGGCTGGCCCGGCGCCTGGCCATGGAGGCCGAGCTGCGCGAAGCCCTGCGCACCGACCAGCTGCGCCTGGTCTACCAACCCATCGTCGACGTCGCCACCGGCGGGCTGCATGGCGTCGAGGCGCTGATCCGCTGGTGCAAGCCCGATGGCGAGACGGTGCCGCCCGACGTCTTCATCCCGATCGCCGAGCAGAGCGACCTGATCATCGACATCGGCCGCCGCGTGCTCGACCAGGCCCTGCACGACCTGGCCAGCCTGCAGGGCGGGCCGCTGGCCGGGATCAAGGTGCACGTCAACATGGCCGCCTCCGAGTTCACCAGCAGCGCCCTGCCCGGCATGCTCCGGGCCATGGCCGCCGAGCTGGCAGTGCCGACCCGCCAGGTCGTGCTGGAGTTGACCGAGGGCATGCTGATGCGCCAGCCCGAGCAGGTGAAGCGCGTCATGCACCAGCTGCGCGAGATCGGCTTCGAGATCTCGCTGGACGACTTCGGCATGGGCCACTCGTCGCTGGCCATGCTGAAGAGCCTGCCGATCAGCTCGCTGAAGATCGACCGCAGCTTCGTGCGCGACCTGGCCAGCGGCGAGCGCGACCGCGCGATCGCCCGCACCATCGTCGACCTCGGCCAGCATCTGCAGCTAGAGGTCATCGCCGAAGGCATCGAGACGCCGGCCCAGCTGGACGTGCTGAAGGCCTGCGGCTGCCGCTTCGGCCAGGGCTATCTGCTGGGGCGGCCGCTGCCGCTGGACGCGCTGATCCGCAACGCGCCCGGTGGCGGCTGAACGCCCGCTGGCGTCACTGCGCCAGCACCCAACGCGCCAGCAGCTTGGCCTCGGCCTCGTTCACCTGAGGCCGCTCCGACTGGTCGGGCATCTTGGCCTTGGCCCAGTGCGGGCCGCCCGTAGCCGCGCTGCCCTGCTGGATGGTGCGCACTAGGCTGGCCTCGGCCCCCTGGCGCCCCTTCCAGAATGCGGCGATCTTCTTGAACGAGGGCGCCGCGCCATCCTCCTTGATCGCATGGCAGGCCAGGCACTGCTTCTCCTGCGCGAGCTTGTCGCTTGCCAGGGCCAAGCCCGGCAGACCCAGGGCGACCAGAGTCGCAAGCATCAGAGACTTCGTCATGGCGGTCCTCCAAACCAGATGGAAGCACCAGACTAGGCGCATGGGCCGGCGGCGAGTTGCGCGAGATCAAGCGCCTTGCAGATGCCCCCCAGGAAGGGCATAGAGTGCGGGCTGCCATGCCGACCCGAACCGATTCGCCGCCCCTGCAGCCCTGCCCCTGCGGCTCGGGCCTGACCGACACCCGCTGCTGCGCCGCGCTGCACGCCGCCTTCGAGGCCGGCCTCGGGCTGACGGCGGCAACGCCCGAGGCGCTGATGCGCTCGCGTTATTCGGCCTTCGTGCGGGACCTGCGCAGCTATCTGCTGGCGAGCTGGCATGCCAGCACGCGGCCGGCGGCGCTGGAAGCGCCCGAGCCGGGGCTGAAATGGCTGGGGCTGGACGTGAAGCGTGCCGCGATGCAGGACGCCGACCACGGCACGGTGGAGTTCATCGCGCGCAGCAAGCTCGGCGGCCGGGCGCACCGGCTGCACGAGGTGAGCCGCTTCGTGCGCGAGAACGGCGAGTGGTTCTACATGGACGGCGACTTGCGAAATTGACGCTGACCCTGCTTCACGAGGACGAACACCTCGTCGCCATCGACAAGCCGCCGGGCCTGCTGGTGCACCGCACCCAGCTCGCGGCCCGCGAGGGCGAGGCCGCGCTGCAACTGCTGCGCGACCAGCTGGGCCGGCCCGTCTGGCCCGTGCACCGGCTGGACCGCGGCACCTCGGGCGTGCTGCTGTTCGCGCTGTCGCCCGAGGTCGCATCCCTGCTCGGCGCGATGTTCGAGCAGGGGTGCATGGGCAAACGCTACCTGGCGCTGGTGCGCGGCTGGCCGGCCGGCGATGACGGCCTGATCGACCACCCGCTGGCCCGCGACCCCGAGCAGCCGTCGGCCGGGCAGCCGATGCTGGCGGCGCAGACGCGCTGGCGGGTGCTGCAGCGCATCGAGTGGCCGCTGCTCACCGACCCGCGCTTCCCCGACACCCGCGTCGCGCTGTTGGAGGCCGAGCCGCTGCAGGGCCGCCGCCACCAGATCCGCCGCCACCTCAAGCACATCGCCCACCCCATCCTCGGCGACGCCACGCACGGCAAGGGGCCGCTGAACCGCGCCGTGGCGGCGTTCCTGGGCACGCAGCGGCTGTGGCTGCACGCGCGCGAGCTCAGCCTGGTCCACCCGGTCACGGCTGCCCCGCTGCTGCTGCAGGCGCCGCCGGATGGGCAATGGCCCGCATCGGGATGAGAATCAACGGCTCCCAACCACAGGAGACGGGCATGGCCATCCAGGGCATCAAGGCGCAATACGAGCAACGCGGCCCGGTGCCGCAGGACGTCATCGGGGCCGTGGCCTTCGAGCCGCCCGCGCCCGGGCCGGGCCAGGCGCTCGTGGCGGTGCTGGCCGCGCCCATCAACCCGTCAGACGTGCTGATGCTGACCGGCGGCTACGGCATCCTGCCGCCGCTGCCGGCCGTGGGGGGCAGCGAGGGCGTGGGCCGTGTCGTGTCCGTCGGCGAAGGGGTGAGTCACCTCCAGCAAGGCCAGACCGTGCTGCTGCCGGCCGGCAGCGGCACCTGGGCAAGCCATCTGGTGGCCGACGCCAAGCGCCTCGTGCCGCTGCCGCCGGGCGCGGACGCGCAGCAGCTGTCCATGCTGACCGTCAACCCGGCCACGGCCTCGCTGATGCTGTCGGAGTTCGTCACGCTGCAGCCGGGCGACTGGGTCATCCAGAACGTCGCCAACTCCGGCGTGGGCGGCTATCTGACTCAGCTGGCAAAGCTGCGCGGCCTGCGCACCGTCAACATCGTGCGGCGCGAGGGCGCGGCGGCGGCGGTGCAGGCGGATGGCGGCGACGTCGTGCTGGTGGACGGCGACGACCTGCACAAGCGCGTCAAGGACGCCGTGTCGGGTGCACCGATCCGCCTGGGCATCGACGCCGTCGGCGGCAAGGCCACCAACCGGCTGGCCATGTGCATCGCCGAGGGCGGCACCGTCGTCAACTACGGGCTGATGAGCGGCGAGCCCTGCGTCGTATCGCCGCAGTCCTTCGTCTTCAACGACCTGACGCTGCGCGGCTTCTGGCTGGCCAAGTGGTTCCGCGTCGCCTCGCGCGAGGCCCAGCAGGCGCTGTACGGCGAGCTGACGAAGCTGATCGCCACCGGCCAGCTGAAGGCGCGCATCCACGCCACCTATCCCGTGGAGCAGATCAAGGACGCCGTGGCCGCTGCGGCGACGGGCGAGCGCGACGGCAAGATCCTCGTCGTACCGAAACACTGAGGTCGGACCGAGCACAGCGCCTGCGCGCTGAGCGACGCTGACCGAAGGACCGCAGGCCTACCAGCCTGCGGGCCTGAACCTGTTCAGCGCCTGGGGGCGATGCCCAGCCAGCGGTCTCGGATGCGCTGCAGCTCGCCGCTCACCTCGAGCCGCTGGATCGCGCGGTTGAAGGCGCGCAGGTCGGCCTCTGTGAGCGACTTGCGGCTGAGCTTGTAGGTGACCGGGTCGCGCAGCAGCACGACGGGCAGCTCGATGAGAGGCACGTCCGCAGCACGGGCGGCGAAGGCGATGGCGACGCTGTCGCCCAGCAGCACGTCGCCATGGCCCAGCTGCATCAGCTGCACGCCGCGGGCGTACTCCTCGAACCAAGTCAGCAGGCCGCGCGCGGCGAAGTCGTTGACGACGGGCACGCTGACCGGGCCGCGGTGCGTGACCAGACGCAGCTTAGCGCGCAGCAGCTCGTCTAGCGAACGCACGTCCATGCGGGCCTCCTCGGCGCGCATGAAGACGCCCAGGACTTCATCGCGGTAGGGCCGGGTGTACCAGGCGGCGTCCGCGCGGGGCGTGGCAGCGATCAGCAGGTCCAGCTCGCCGGCCAGCAGCATGGGCAAGCGGCGGTTGCGCGGCACGTCGCGCACATAGGTCACGCGACAGCCCGCCTCGCCGGCCACCGCGGCCAGCAGCTCGGTCTCCAGGCCCGTGTGCCGGCCGTCGGCCATGAAGGAATAGGGCCGCCAGTCCTCGAAGGGCACGCGCAGCGGCCGCGTGCAGGCCGCCGCGGCCAGCAGCGGGGCCAACAGCATCAGCGTGAACAGCAGTCGTCGCAGCATCTCGGGCCCGGCCCTGGGTGTTGAGCCGGCGAGGATAGCCCGCCGTCCGACACCGCAGCGCGCGCGCAGGGCTTAGGCTCGGCACCCTCAGCCTTCGGGAGACCCCGCCATGAAGATCGCCACCCAGCCCAGCCGCGTCGCCCCGGGCCAGAAGGTGAAGCTCAAGCACTGGCCCACCGCCGTGGCGCCGCTCTACCTCGACAAGCAGGACTACGAAAGCCAGCTGGACCGGCACGTCGAACGCCTGAGCGAGCTGCAGAACCTGCTTTATGCCCACAACCGCTACTCGCTGCTGCTGATCTTCCAGGCCATGGACGCGGCGGGCAAGGACGGCGTCATCAAGCACGTCATGTCGGGCGTGAACCCGCAGGGCTGCCAGGTGTTCAGCTTCAAGCATCCCAGCGCCCAGGAGCTGGACCACGACTTCCTGTGGCGCACGACGCAATGCCTGCCCGAGCGCGGCCGCATCGGCATCTTCAACCGCTCCTACTACGAAGAGGTGCTGATCGTGCGCGTGCATCCGGAGATCCTGAAGGCGCAGTCCCTGCCCCGGGAGGCGACGCGTGCGCCGGCCCTGTGGCCGCAACGCTTCGCCTCCATCAACAACCTGGAGCAGCACCTGCACCGCAACGGCACGCGGGTGCTGAAGTTCTTCCTGCACCTGTCCGAGGAGGAACAGCGCCGGCGCTTCCTGGCGCGCCTGGACGACCCGGGCAAGAACTGGAAGTTCACCGCCGACGACATGGCCGAGCGCGAGCGCTGGCCCCAGTACATGCAGGCGTACGGCGAGATGCTGGGCGCCACCAGCAGCGAGGCCGCGCCCTGGCATGTCGTGCCGGCGGACGACAAGCGCAATGCGCGCCTCATCGTGTCGCAGGTCATCGTCGACACGCTGGCGGCGCTGAAGATGAGCTACCCCGCACCCTCGCTCGACGCGGCCGCCCTGGCCGCCATCCGCAAGCGCCTGAAGAGCTAGCCGAACTTGACGGCGTAGACGGGCGGCAGATGGGCCGACACGGCCTGCCAGCTGTCGCCGCCGTCGCCGCTGGCCCAGAGGCCGCCCGTCGTCGAGCCCATCATCAGCTGCTCGCCGGCATCGTCCACGGCCAGGCCGTGGCGGAAGATCAGGTCGTAGCAATGCTGCTGCGGCAGGCCGGCGCGCAGCACGTCGAAGCTCCTGCCGCCGTCGCGGGTGCGCGTCACGCACAGCGCCGCGTCGACCGGGATGCGACGCTCGTCCTTCACGGCGGGCACGAACCAGGCGGTCTGCGGGTCGGCGGGATGCGCCGCGACGGCGAAGCCGAAGCTCGATGGCCGGGCCTTCAGCTCGTCCCAGGTCGCGCCGTTATCGGCCGAGCGGAAGATGCCGCAGTGGTGCTGGCACCAAAGCACGTCGGGCACGGCGCGGCAGCGGGCGATCAGGTGCGGGTCCTGCGAGTTCTCGTCGCCGGCCAGCTCGGGCGGCATGAAGTCGGCCCGCATGCCCTTGGCGCGCAGGCCCCAGCTGGCGCCGCCGTCGGTGGTGCGCCAGGCGCCGCCGCAGGACACGCCGACCAGCAGTTCGTCGGCGTTCTGCGGATGGGGGCAGATGGAATGCAGGGCCGGTGCCGGGTTGCCGCCGCCCATCCACTGCAGGCGGCGCGGATCGTTCCACAGCGTCTCGTCCAGCCGCCAGGACTCGCCCTTGTCGCGGCTGACGAAAAGGCCGCCCGGCACGGTGCCGCACCAGATCGCGTCGCCGGACCGCTCCAGCGAGAAAACGTGGTCGAGCTTCCAGGCCGGGCCCTCGGCGCCCTCGGGCTGGGCCGGGAAGCTCGGGGCCGACACCTCGCGCCAGCGCTTGCCGGCGTCGTCGCTGGCCTGCAGCTTGGCGCCGAAATGGCCCAGGTTGAGCCCGGCCAGCATGAAGCCCGAGTCGTCGGGCGGCAGCAGCATGGTGACCGGGTCGGCCACGAAGCTGAGGTTGTCGATCTGCCAGGCGCCCCCACGGCGGCGCAGCTCGAAAAGGCCTTTGCGGGTGGCGGCCCAGGCGCGGTCAGATGCCATCTCAACCTCCGGAGAGTGCTTGCAGGACATGGATGCGGCTGTCGGCCCTCAAAGGGTCGCTCAGGCCGCGCAGGTCGCGCGCACGCCGGCCGTCGATGAAGACGACCACGTTGACGCGCAGATGGCCCTGCTCGTCGAGGATGTAGCCCCGCAGCCGCGGCTGCTCGGCAAAGGCGGCGTCAAGCGCCTGGCCCAGCGTGGCCGCCTCGCACTGGCAGGACGGCGCGTCCACGAAGCGGCGCAGCTGGGGCGTGAATTCGACAAGGGCCATGGAGTGACGACGAACGACGGCTATCGAATTCGACGTCTGTGTATCCCCCTGACATCCCCGGGCTTACCCGCAAGGACAGAATGCGGTCAATGAATTCCGGTGTCCTCTTCGCCCTCGGCGCCTATCTGAGCTGGGGGCTGTTCCCGCTCTACTTCCGTCAGATCGCTTCGGTGCCCGCGCTGCAGATCGTGGCTCACCGCACGCTGTGGTCGCTGGCCTTCGTGGCCGTCGTGCTGCTGGTAACGAGCAATCTGGCCTGGCTGAGAGAGGTCAGCGCGGCGACCTGGCGGCGCTTCGCGGTGTCGGCCACGCTGATCGCCATCAACTGGCTGACCTACGTCTGGGCCGTCGGCCATGGCCATGTGCTGGACGCCAGTCTGGGCTATTTCATCAACCCGCTGGTCAACGTGGCCCTGGGCTTCGCCGTGCTGCACGAGCGCCCGCGGCCGGTGCAATGGGTGGCCGTCGGCCTGGCGGCCTTCGGCGTGCTGTGGCTGACGGTGGCGGCCGGCCGCCTCCCCTGGGTGGCGCTGGTGCTGGCCTTGAGCTTCGGCGTCTATGGCCTGATGCGCAAGACGGCCACTCTGGGCGCCATCGAGGGGCTGACGCTGGAGACGCTGATCCTCGCGCCGCTGGCCGCCGCCGGCCTGACCTGGTGGAGCCTGGACGGCAGCATGGCCGGCCAGACGGCGGTGGACTGGGCCTGGCTGATCGGCACCGGGCCGGTCACGGCGGGCAGCCTGCTGCTGTTCGCGGCAGGCGCGCGGCGCATCCCGCTGGCGACGTTGGGGCTCGTTCAGTACGTGTCGCCGTCACTCCAGTTCCTGCTCGGCGTGTTCCTGTTCAAGGAGCCGATGGACGCGACGCGGCTGGTCGCCTTCGCCTGCATCTGGGGCGCCCTGGCCATCTACAGCGCGGAGGGCCTGTGGCAGACCCGGCGCGCCTTGCAGATCAAGCCGGCTCTCTAAACTACCGGCCATGCAACTCAACATCGTCGTCTATTCCAAGTCCGCCTGCCCGCAGTGCGATACCGTCAAAAGCCTGCTCAAGTCCAGGAGCCTCGCGTTCGAGGAGATCAAGATCGACGACGAGACGCAGCGCTTGGCCTTCTACGAGAAGTGCGGCCCGGCCGTGCGGCAGATGCCGCAGGTCTTCATCAACGACCAGCGCGTCGGCGGCGTTGCCGGGCTGCAGGCCGCCTTCGCACAGCTGAAGCTCTAGGCGCCTCAGCTCCGCATCAGGTAGTCGAAGGCGCCCAGCGCCGCCTTCGCACCGTCGCCGGCCGCGATGATGATCTGCTTGAAGGGCACGGTCGTCACGTCGCCCGCGGCGAACACGCCGGGCACCGAGGTGGCGCCCTTCGCGTCCACGATGATCTCGCCGTGCCTGCTGAGCTCGACGGTGCCGCGCAGCCACTCGGTGTTGGGCACCAGGCCGATCTGCACGAAGCAGCCGTCCACCTCGACGCGTTTGGCCTCGCCACTGACGCGGTCGGTGTAGTTCAGGCCGTCGAGCTTGCCTCCTGCGCCGGTGAACTCCGTCGTCTGCGCGTTCACGAGGATGGTCACATTGGGCAGGCTCTGCAGCTTCCTGACCAGCACCGCGTCGGCGCGCAGTTCGGCGCCGAACTCCAGCAGCGTCACATGCTTGACGATGCCGGCCAGGTCGATGGCCGCCTCGACGCCCGAGTTGCCACCGCCGATGACGGCCACCGGCTTGCCCTTGAACAGCGGGCCGTCGCAGTGCGGGCAGTAGGCCACGCCCTTGTTCTTGTACTCGGCTTCGCCGGGCACGCCGACATTGCGCCAGCGCGCACCGGTGGACAGGATGACGGTCTTGCCCTTGAGCCTGGCGCCGTTGGCCAGTTCGACCTCGACGAGGCCGCCGGGCTGGGCCGGGGGCGTCAGCTTCTCGGCGCGCTGCAGGTTGTGGATGTCGACCTGGTAGTCCTTGACATGGCCTTCCAGCGCGGCGGCGAACTTCGGCCCGTCGGTGACGGACACGGAGATGTAGTTCTCGATGCCCAGGGTGTCGTTGACCTGGCCACCGAAGCGCTCGGCCGCCACGCCGGTGCGGATGCCCTTGCGGGCCGCGTAGACGGCTGCTGCCGCGCCGGCGGGGCCGCCGCCGATGATGAGCATGTCGTAGGGTGCCTCGGCGTCGAGCTTCTTCGCGTCGCGCGCTGCCGAGCCGGTGTCGAGCTTGGCGACGATCTCCTCCAGCGACATGCGGCCCGAGGCGAAGGGCTGGCCGTTCAGCCACACGGCCGGCACGGCCATGATCTCGCGCGCCTCGACTTCCGACTGGAACAGGCCGCCGTCGATGACGGTGGTGCGGATGCGCGGGTTGACTATTGCCATCAGCGACAGGGCCTGCACGACGTCGGGGCAGTTGTGGCAGGTCAGGCTCATGTAGATCTCGAAGTCGAGATCCAGGTCCAGGGCCTTCACCGCGTCGATCTGGGCCTGTTCGACCTTGGGCGGGTGGCCGCCTGTCCACAGCAGGGCCAGCACCAGTGACGTGAACTCATGGCCCAGCGGAATGGCCGCGAAGCGCAGCGACTGCTCGGTGCCGGTGCGGCGCAGCAGGAAGGACGGGGTGCGGGTGTCGACGCCGTCGGCGCGGAACGAGATCTTGTCGTTCATGCCGGCGATCTCTTCGAGCAGCTCGCGCATCTCGTCACTCGAGGCGGAGTTGTCGAGCGAGGCGACGATTTCGAAGGGGAGCTTGACGTGGTCCAGGTAGCCCTGGAGCTGGGTCTTCAGTGCGGCGTCCAACATGGTGATTTCCTTTCAGCGGGGCGTGGCGGGGCGGGCCACTGCTGAAAGAGTCCCCACGGCGGAGGCTCTTTCAGCAGAGCCTGGGCAGCTCTGTGCAGGGAAGGAGCCCTCCCGGGCTCCTTGCCAACGGCATTTAGATCTTGCCGACCAGATCCAGCGACGGCGCGATCGTCGCGGCGCCTTCGTTCCACTTGGCCGGGCAGACTTGGCCAGGATTCTTGGCCGTGTACTGGGCAGCCTTCAGCTTGCGCAGGGTTTCCTTGACGTCGCGGGCAATCTCGTTGGAGTGCACTTCGGCCGTCTTGATGACGCCTTCGGGGTTGATGACGAAGGTGCCGCGCAGTGCCAGGCCCTCTTCGGGGATGTGCACGCCGAAGGCGTTGGTCAGCGTGTGGGTCGGGTCGCCGACCAGCGGGAACTTGGCCTTGCCGACGGCCGGCGAGGTCTCGTGCCACACCTTGTGCGAGAAGTGGGTGTCGGTAGTGACGATGTAGACCTCGGTGCCCAGCTTCTGGAACTCGGCGTAGTTGTCGGCCGCGTCTTCGACTTCGGTCGGGCAGTTGAAGGTGAAGGCGGCCGGCATGAAGATCAGCACGGACCACTTGCCCTTCAGGGACTCCTCGGTGACGGTGACGAACTTGCCGTTGTGGAAGGCCTCGGTCTTGAAGGGCTGGACTTGGGTGTTGATCAGGGACATTCGAAAGCTCCGTGGGGGGCTGGTTGATGGGATATGCAGAACTATATCGAACAAGTGTTTTCGGTTGAAAACATTAATCAAATCAGCACTATTGAGCCAACCTATCGCCCAATAGGCAGACTCAAGCCTCGTAGCGACGGTCGTAGAGCTGATGCGGGCTGAGCTTCACGCGCAGCACCTGGGCGGGCACCACCCCGGCGATGGCGTGCTCGGCCACCGCCGTGTCGCGCCGGACGGGAGAGCCTAGGGCATCCCCGTGTCGGTTCATGACGGCGCTGACGATGGGCGTGCTGCCCGACGCGCCGCGGCGCACGGCCACCGCCACCTCGCCGCTGGCCAGCTTGACCAACGTGCCCGGCGGGTAGAGGCCGAACTCCTTCACGAGCAGCGCCGCCAGAGGGTGGCCGTTGCTGCCGGTATAGAGCGCCTTGGCGGCCTGCGGCGCCGACAGCGCGGCCCGCCCCCCACCGCGGCTGGCCAGTTTGGCGAGGAAGACGTCGACCAGCCGCAGCAGCAGCGCCGCCTCACAGGGCTCGGGCAGGCCTTGCGGGTAGCCGCCGCCGCCGGGCTGCTCATGATGCTCGGCCACGGCGGCCAGCCATTCGGCATCGCCCAGCCCCGCGTTGCGCAGCCAGGCCACCGCCTCGTCCGGGTGGCGGTCGATGGCAGCCCGCTGGGGCGGCAGCAACTTGCCGCCACGCGAGGCCAGGCGGCCCTGCAGATCGATGATGGAAAGGTTCATCGTCAGCGCGGCGCCGACGAGGCTCTTCTGGCGCTCGGGCGCCCAGCCCAGGCGGCGCGACAGCAGCGCGCAGACCGCGGCCGTGTGCAGCAGGTGAGCCAGGCCGTAGACCTCGTGGCGGTTGTGGTCGTGCTGGATGATGACGAAGAGGATCTGGTCCGTGAAGCGCTCGGCCCAGCCGATCAGCTGCGCGGCGCATTCCTTGACGCGCGGCAGGAAGAGCGTTTCCTGTGGCGAGCGCAGCAACACCGAAAGCCGCGTCTGCAGCGCTTCCCAGCGGGCGAAGAAGTCCTCCCCCCCGGCGCCGCCATCGCCGCCCCGCGCCGAGGCATCGCGCAATTCATCGACGTCGACGAAGACGCCACGGTTCAGCAAGGCCTCCCGCATCTGCTCGCTGGGCACCATCTGCCCCTTGGCCAGCAGCAGCTTCCCCTCGGCATCGCGCACCCCGAAGGGCAGGGCCGTCCCGGCCTTGATGTGGGCGCCAACCTGTTGGATCGGGACGAGTTTCATCCCCGGATGATCCCCGGAAAATGATCGACCGACCTCAGGACTGACCGCAGTGCGTCAGTTCTCCAGCGCCAACAATTCCTCGACGGTCTGGCGGCGGCGGATGAGGCGCGCCCTGTCGCCGTCCACCAGCACCTCGGCCGCCAGCGGCCGGCTGTTGTAGTTGCTGGACATGGACGCGCCGTAGGCGCCGGCGTCATGGATGACAAGCAGGTCGCCCACCTTGGCGGGCGGCAGCTCGCGGGTCAGCACCTCGCCGCCCGGGCCCTGCGTGAACACGTCGCCCGACTCGCACAGCGGGCCGGCCACGACAGTGGGCCGGGTCTGACCGCCGACGCCGACGCCGACGCCGATCAGGCTCATGGCATGGAATGCACCGTACATGGCCGGCCGCATCAGCTCGTTGAAGCCGGCGTCCACGAGCACGAAACGGTTGGCACCGGCGTTCTTGACCGCGCGCACCTCGGCCAGCAGCACGGCGCTCTCGGCAACCAGGTAGCGACCCGGCTCCAACTCCAGCTTGAGTGCATGGCCGACCAGCGCCTCGGCGTCACGGCGCGCGGTGTCCCACAGGCCGAAATAGTGGTCCACGTCGATGCGGGCATCGCCCTCCCGGTAGGGAATCGAAAGGCCGCCACCCGCGGAGATCGCGTGCAGGTCATGCCCCGCCGCGACGGTCTCGCGCACCAGGCCCACCATGGCCTGGCCGACCTGGGCCAGGTGACCATAGTCCACGCCCGAGCCGATGTGCATGTGCAGGCCCACCAGCTTCAGGCCGTGGCGGCGGATGGCAGACAGCGCAGCGCCGAGGTCGGCATGCCAGATGCCATGCTTGCTGTGCTCGCCGCCCGTGTTCGTCTTGTGGCTGTGGCCATGGCCGAAGCCGGGATTGATGCGCAGCCAGACAGCGTGACCGGGCGACGCGGCGCCGAGCTGGTCCAGCATGTCGATGGAGCCGGCGTTCACCGGGATGCGGTGCTCGACGACGGTGGCCAGCGTGGCATGGTCCAGCAGGTCGGCGGTGAAGACGATGTCGTCGCCGCCCGCTTCGTAGCCCGCCGCGAGCGCCCGCAGGATCTCGCCACGCGAGACCGAGTCGACCTTGACGCCTTCGGCGCGCAGCACGCGCAGGACGTGGATGTTGGAACAGGCTTTTTGCGCAAAGCGCACGACGTCGAAGCGCTTGAGCGAGCCTGCGCGCTCGCGGATGGTGGCGGCGTCGTACACCCACAGCGGCGTGCCGTGCTCGGCGGCGAGGGCCTGCAGTCGGGCGGGGGTGAAGGCAATGGGCAGGGGCTTGTTCATGGCGCACAGCATGCGCCTGGCCATCCATTCAATCAAATTGCAATTTGTACTGAGACAATTCAATCCTGATATGGATATCCAACATCGCCACATCGAGGTCTTCCGCGCCGTCATGACAGCAGGCAGCGTCACCGGCGCCGCCGCGCTGCTGCACACCTCGCAGCCCACGCTCTCCCGCGACTTGGCAAGGCTTGAGCGGTTGCTGGGCTATGTCCTCTTCGAACGCGAGCGCGGCCGGCTCAAGGCCACGGCCAGGGCGCGGGCGCTGTTCGACGAGGTGGAACGCAGCTTCCAGGGGCTGGCCCGCGTCATCGAGCGTGCCGAGGCGCTCGGGCGCGACGAAGGCGCGGAGCTGACCGTGCTCAGCCTGCCGGCCCTGAGCCACGCGCTGCTGCCTGGCGCGCTCGCCACGCTGCTGGGCGAGCACCCCGGCGCCCGCATCGACATCACGCCGGCCGAGCCCCCGCTGCTGGACGCGTGGATGAGCGAGCAGCGCTTCGACCTGGGCCTGGCCGAGCAGGCCACGCCGCTGCCCGGCGTGCGCGTGGAGCCGGTGCTGGAGGCGGACGAGGTGGCCGTGCTGCCGGCCGGCCACGCGCTGGCGTCACTCGAACGGCTGGCGCTGAAGGATTTTGAGGGCCGGGACTTCGTCAGCCTCGCGGCCGACGACCCCTACCGCGACGAGATCGACGCCCGCTTCGCTGCAGCCGGCATCACCCGCCGTCTGCGCGTGCAGACCCACAGCGCCGTGGCCATCTGCGAGCTGGTCCGCGCCGGGCTGGGCCTGGCCATCGTCAACCCGTTGACCGCGGCGGCCTGCGCCAGCGAAGGCCTGGTCGCGCGACCGCTGGCGGTGTCGATTCCCTACCGCGTCAGTGCGCTGATTCCGCTGCACCGGCCAGCGCAGCCGCTGGTGGCCAGCCTGCTCAGCGCACTGCGGCGCGCACCACCGTCGGCTTCGCCCCGAAGCGCTTGACGATGCTGGCCTCGATGCCGGCGGCGTCCAGGCCGCACAGGCTCATCAGCTTGGCCGGGTCGCCGTGCTCGACGAACTCGTCGGGCAAGCCCAGTTGCAGCACGGGGATGGTGATGCCGGCGGCGCTCAACGCTTCGGCGACGGCGCTGCCGGCACCGCCCATGATGCAACCGTCCTCGACGGTGACGAGGGCGTCATGCGTGCGCGCCAGCTCGGCCACCAGCTCGGCGTCCAGCGGCTTCACGAAACGCATGTTGGCGACCGTCGCGTCCAGCCGCTCGGCCGCTTCCAGCGCCGGGTAGAGCAGCGTGCCGAAGGCCAGCACGGCGATGCGCTGACCCTTTCGGCGAACTTCGCCCTTGCCCCAGGCCTGGGCCGTCATCTGCTTGACCGGCACCACGCCGACGCCAGCGCCACGCGGATAGCGCACGGTCACCGGGCCGTCGTGCATGAAGCCGGTGTAGAGCGCCTGGCGGCACTCGTCCTCATCGGCCGGCGTCAGCACGGCCATGTTGGGAATGCAGCGGGTGTAGGCGATGTCGTAGTTGCCGGCATGCGTGGCGCCGTCGGCGCCGACGAGGCCGGCGCGGTCCAGCGCGAACAGCACGGGCAGGTTCTGGATGGCCACGTCATGGACCATCTGGTCGTAGGCGCGCTGCAGGAAGGTCGAGTAGATCGCGACGACGGGCTTGATGCCTTCGCAGGCCAGGCCGGCGGCGAAGGTGACCGAATGCTGCTCGGCGATGCCCACGTCGTGGTAGCGCTGCGGGAAGCGCTTGTGGAACTCGACCATGCCCGAGCCCTCGCGCATGGCCGGCGTGATGCCCACCAGGCGCGGATCGGCCTCGGCCATGTCGCACAGCCAGTCGCCGAACACCTGCGTGAAGGTCAGCTTGGGCGGCGTGGCGGGCTTGACGAAGCCGACGGCCGGGTCGAACTTGCCCGAGGCGGCGTGGTACTTGACCGGGTCGGCCTCGGCCAGCTTGTAGCCGGCACCCTTCTTGGTGACGATGTGAAGGAACTGCGGCCCCTTCTTGTCGCGCAGGTTCTCCAGCGTCGGCACGAGCGCATCGAGGTCGTGGCCGTCGATGGGGCCGACGTAGTTGAAGCCGAACTCCTCGAAGATGGTGCCCGGCACGACCATGCCCTTGGTGTGCTCCTCGAACTTGCGCGCGAACTCGTACAGCGGCGTGTTCTTCAGCACGTTCTTGGCGCTCTCACGCGCGGCGGCGTAGAAGCTGCCGCTCATCAGCCGGGCGAGGTATTTGTTCAGCGCGCCGACCGGCGGGCTGATGGACATGTCGTTGTCGTTCAGGATGACGAGCACGTCGCCCAGCACGCCGCCGTGGGCCACGCCGGCGTTGTTCAGCGCCTCGAAGGCCATGCCGGCCGTCATCGAGCCGTCGCCGATGATGGCCACGGCTTTGCGGCTCTCGCCCTTGAGCTTGGCGGCCATGGCCATGCCGTGGGCGGCGGAGATGCTGGTGGACGAATGGCCGGTGCCGAAGGTGTCGTACTCGCTCTCGCCGCGGCGCGGGAAGCCGCTGATGCCGCCGAGCTGGCGCAGGCTGCCCATGCGGTCGCGCCGGCCGGTCAGCACCTTGTGCGGGTAGGTCTGGTGGCCCACGTCCCACACCAGCCGGTCCTCCGGCGTGTTGAAGACGTAGTGCAGCGCCACGGTCAGCTCGACCGTGCCGAGGTTGGAACCGAGGTGGCCGCCGGTCTTGGAGACGCTGTCCAGCACATAGGCGCGCAGTTCGTCAGCCAGCTTGCGCAGCTCCGTGCGCGGCAGGCGGCGCAGGTCTGCGGGGCTGTCGATGCCGTTCAGCAGCGTGTAGTCCATGGCCATGCCCTTCTAGTTGTCCCGTTCGACCACAGAATCGGCCAGCAGGCTGAGGTGGCTGACATCCGCCAGACCACTGGCCGCCAGGGCCGCCTTGGCCTCGGCGCGCAGCTGCTGGGCCAGCGCCCGCGCGGCTTCCAGGCCGAGCACGCTGACATAGGTCGGCTTGTTGGCGTCCTGGTCCTTGCCGGCCGTCTTGCCCAGCACCTCCGACGCCTGCGTCACGTCGAGGATGTCGTCGACGACCTGGAAGGCCAGACCCAGTGCGGCACCGTAGTCGGACAGCGACTTCGTGGCCTGCGCGGTGGCCGGCCCGCAGGCTGCGCCCATCATGACGCTGGCCTGCAACAGCACGCCGGTCTTGCGGCGGTGCATGTCGCGCAGCGTGCACTCGTCCAGTTGCTTGCCGATGCTGGCCAGGTCGATGGCCTGGCCGCCAGCCATGCCGTCGTGGCCGGCCGAGCGGGCCAGCAGCGAGCACAACCGCGCCTGCAGTGCAGGGGCAATCCCCGCGTCCGGCGTCAGCACCTCGAAGGCCAGCGCCTGCATCGCGTCGCCGGCCAGCATGGCCTGGGCCTCGCCGAAGGCAACATGCGTCGTCGGCTTGCCGCGGCGCATCACGTCGTCGTCCATGCAGGGCATGTCGTCGTGCACCAGCGAATAGGCGTGGATGAGCTCGACCGCGCAAGCCGCACGCATGGCCGCGAAGCTGTCGCCGCCCACGGCGGCGCAGCTCGCCAGTACCAGCAGCGGACGCAGCCGCTTGCCGCCGCCCAGCACGGCATAGCGCATCGCCTCGCCGAGACCGGCCGGGGCGCCCGCCGGTACCAAGTCGTCCAGCGCCGCCTCGAAGGCAGTCAGGGACGCCTGCGTCCAGCGCTCAAAGTCTTGTGCATTCAAGATTCCGGGCCCTCCCAGGCCTTCAGTTCGGCGCCGTCCAGCAGCTTGACCTGCTGTTCCACCGCCTGCAGCCGGCCACGGCACAGGGCGAGCAGTTCGGCACCGCGCTTGTAGCTGTGCAGGAGCTGGTCCAGCGGCAGCTGCTGCCCCTCCATGGCCGCCACCAGGCGCTCCAGCTCGTCGAGCGCCTGCTCGTAGCTGAGTTCCGTACCGTCGGGAGCGGTGGACTTGGGGCGGGCGGAGGTCTTTGTCATTTCAAAACGCGAAACGGCAATTGTAGTCAGCGGGTTAACCCATACCGGACGTGACAACGGTTACCGTCGGCAGCGCGACACAGGCATGCGTAGAATCCCGCACCTCTCGCCCGAGCGCGCCCGCGCGCAGCCGCGGGCTCCTTTCCACACCTAGCAACCTGGCCGACTCGGCACCCCCGAGATGCGCCGGAGGGACGCAGCACCCCTACTTCGCCTGAAAGACCCGCCTGGATCATGTCCGACCTGAGCCTCCCCGTCTCGGCGCTGAAACGCAGCCAGACCCAGCTCCCGGTGAGCGCCTACTTCGATACCGAACTGTTCCAGCGCGAACAGGCCAGCATCTTTCAGCGAGGGCCCCGCTATGTCGGCCATGCACTGGCCGTCCCTGAAATCGGGGACCACTATGCCCTGCCTCAAGAGGGCGAAGGGCGGGCACTAGTGAGGTCGGCGCAGGGGATCGAGCTGATCTCCAACGTCTGCCGCCACCGCCAGGCGGTCATGCTGCGCGGACGCGGCAACACGAAGTCCAACATCGTCTGCCCGCTGCACCGCTGGACCTACTCCCATCAGGGCGAGCTGATCGGCGCCCCGCATTTCGACCAAGACCCCTGCCTGAACCTCAACCGCTACAAGCTGCAGGAATGGAACGGCCTGCTGTTCGAGGACAACGGCCATGACGTCGCCGCCGAACTGGCCAACCTCGGCCCGCGTGCCCAGCTGGACTTCTCCGGTTTCGTGCTCGACAAGGTCCAGGCGCACGAGTGCAACTACAACTGGAAGACCTTCATCGAGGTCTATCTGGAGGACTACCACGTCGGCCCCTTCCACCCCGGCTTGAGCGGCTTCGTCACCTGCGATGACCTGGCCTGGGAGTTCGGCAAGCACCACTCGGTGCAGACCGTGGGCGTGCAGAACGCGCTGGAGCGCCCGGGCTCGCCGGTCTACCAGCGCTGGCACGACCAGTTGCTGAAGTACCGCGAGGGCCGCCCGCCGGAGGCCGGCGCCATCTGGCTGACCTACTACCCGCACATCATGGTCGAGTGGTATCCGCACGTGCTGGTCGTCTCGACCCTGCATCCCCAGGGCCCGCAGAAGACGCTGAACCTCGTCGAGTTCTACTACCCCGAGGAAATCGTCGCCTTCGAGCGCGACTTCGTCGAAGCCCACCAGGCCGCCTACATGGAGACCTGCGTCGAGGATGACGAGATCGGCGAGCGCATGGACGCCGGCCGCAAGGCCCTGTTCGATCGCGGCGACAACGAGGTTGGCCCCTACCAGAGCCCGATGGAAGACGGCATGCAGCACTTCCACGAGTGGTTCAGGCAGCAGATGGCCATGGACAGGGTCGATAGCGTCTGATGCCGGCGCCCCTGCTCATGGTGGCGGCGACGCTGCTGTTCGCCACCATGGGTGTCTGCGTCAAGCTGGCCAGTGAGTTCTACGCGGCCAGCGAGATCGTCATGTACCGGGGCATCGTCGGCTCCGTGATGATGGCGCTGCTGTCGCACCGCCACGGCATCAGCCTCAAGACGCGGCTGCCCGGCATGCACCTGTGGCGCAGCATCTCCGGCGTGACCTCGCTGTGCCTGTGGTTCTACGCCATCGGCAAGCTGCCGTTGGCCACGGCCATGACGCTGAATTACATGTCCTCGGTGTGGATGGCCCTTTTCCTGCTGGGCGGCGCCGTGCTGATGGGCGCCCAGCGCCTGGACTGGCGGCTGATGGCCTCCGTGCTGCTCGGCTTCGTGGGCGTCGCCCTCATCCTGCGCCCCACGCTGGACCAGCAGCAGCTCTGGTACGGCCTGGCCGGCCTGCTGTCCGGCATGATCGCCGCCATGGCCTATCTGCAGGTCTCGGCCCTGGGCCGGGCCGGCGAGCCCGAACTGCGCGTCGTCTTCTACTTCTCGCTCGGCGGCTGCGTGGCCGGCGCCGTCATCACGGCCGTCACCCAGGGCGGCCTGCAGAGCCACACGCTGCGGGGTGCCGCCCTGCTGCTGGCCGTCGGCGTGCTGGCCACCACCGCCCAGGTCTGCCTGACACGGGCCTACTCCATCGGCCGGCCGCTGGTGAATGCCTGCCTGCAGTACCTCGGCATCGTGTTCTCCTTCATCTACGGCATGCTGCTGTTCAAGGACGCGCTGACCTGGCATGCCGCCATCGGCATGCTGCTGATCATCGGCGCGGGCATCGCCGCCACGCTGCTGCGCGCCAAGGTCGCTCCGCCGGCCAAGGACAGCCAGTTCAACCCCAACGAGTCCTGACCGTGACCTACACGACGCTGATCTCCCCCACCGAACTGCGCGCCCTCGGCGACCCGCTTGTCATCGAGTGCAGCTTCGACCTCGCCGATACCGACGCCGGCGAGCGCGCCTACGCCGCCGGCCACATCCCCGGCGCGTTCTACCTGCATCTGGACCGCGACCTCTGCGGCGACAAGACCGGCCCCGATGGCGCCTTCCGCGGCCGCCACCCGCTGCCCGGGCGCGACGCCTTCGCCGCGCTGATGTGCCGGCTGGGCCTGGCCGCCGGCCGCCAGGTCGTCGCCTACGACCGCCAGGGCGGCCCCTATGCCGCCCGCCTGTGGTGGATGCTGCGCTGGCTGGGCCACGCCGAGGTTGCCGTGCTGGACGGCGCCTGGGACGGCGACACGACGACCGAGCCCGCCGTGGCGACGCCGACCGACTGGCAGCCCGGCGCCCCCCTCGTCGGTCAGGTCGACGCTGCTGAGCTGCTGAAGAAGCTCGGCAACGTCCGCCTCATCGACGCCCGCGCCGCCGAGCGCTTCCGCGGCGAGGTCGAGCCGCTGGACAAGGCCGCCGGCCACATCCCCGGCGCCAGCAACCGCTTCTTCAAGGACAACCTCGGCGCCGACGGCCGCTTCAAGCCCGCCGTCCAGCTGCGCGCCGAGTTCCAGGCCTTGCTGGCGCCGCACCAGGCTGACGCCGTCGTCCACCAATGCGGCTCCGGCGTCACGGCCTGTCACAACCTGCTGGCCATGGCCCACGCGGGATGGGGCGACGGCCTGCTCTACCCGGGCTCCTGGAGCGAATGGTCGTCGAGCCCCGACCGGCCCGTCGCCAAGGGATGAGCAACGGCTTGATCTCCGACAAACGCGCCAGGCCCTGATGGGCCACACTGCAGTCCTCAGCAACGACTGGAGGACCGAATGTTCAAGCGCATCCTCGTCCCGACGGACGGCTCCGACATCACCGCCAACGCGGTCAACACCGCCATTCAGCTCGCCAAGGTACATGGCGCGCAGTTGCTGACGCTCAGCGTCATGGAACCCTTCCCGTACAGCGCGGTCTCCGAGATCCAGCCCGTCCCGCCGCAGGAGTTCATCGATGCGCAGCAGCGCGTCGCCACCCAGCGCGTCGAGACCGTCACCGCCACGGCCGCCGCGCAGGGCCTGGCGTGCAAGGGCCACACCGTCGAGGCCCTGCACGCCTGGGAAGCCATCATCGACCACGCCAAGACCGAGGGAGTCGATCTCATCGTCATGGCCTCGCACGGTCGCCGCGGCGTCGCTGCGCTGCTGCTGGGCAGCGAAACGCAGAAGGTGCTGACCCACACCGAGCTGCCAGTCCTCATCGTCAAGTAGAGCTCACTGCGTCGCCAGCAGGTGGCGGCGGAAGAAATCCACCGTGGCCCCCACCCACTGCGCCGTCGCGGCGGGGCGGTCGAAGCCAGGTGGGTCGCACAGCAGGCTGCATTCCAGGCCGCCCAGGCGCTCGGCGGGCGGCGGCGGGGCCAGCAGCGCACCATGGCCGGCGCCATGCAGCTCGGCGATCCGCTCGCAGCCCGCACAGGCGGCCAGAACGGGGTCGCTGTGCAAGCGCGGCGACAGCCAGCGGTCGCCGTCGGCCGTGATAAGCGCCAGCGGCACGCGCGGCCGGGCGAGCGTGGCGACGTCGAAGTCGGCCGCCGCGGGCACGGCAGCGACGATGGCGGCCAGGCGCGGGTCGTGGTGGGTGCGCGGCGCGGCGTCGCCGCCGAACTTCCAGCTCAGCACGCGCCGGGCCAGCCAGAGCCTGGGGCCGTCCAGCCAGCCTCCGGTCAGGCCGGTCGCCAGGCCCACGCAGGCGTTGAAGTCCTCGGCCAGGTGCTGGTCGCAGTGCGCGCGAAAGCGCTCCGGTGACCAGGCGCCGCCGGCCAGCGTGAGCATGGTGTGCCCGCCGGCCGACATGCCGAAACCGCCCACGCGGTCCAGCTCCAGGTTCGCGAATCGCGGGTCGGCCGCCACGCGGTCGATGGCGTGGCTGATCTCGGAGGGCCTCAGCTGCCAGCTCTCGGGGCCGGGGTGGCCGGGGTCGCTCCAGTTGTCGCCGCGGTGCAGCGGCAGCGCAACGACGAAGCCGGCCTCCACCAGCGCCTGCGCCAGCGCGGTGTGCACCCAGGGCCCGCCGCCCGAGCCGTGGGAGATGGCGACGAGGCGGCCGTTGCCCGGCACGGGCGGCGCGTCTGGCGCCAACATCAGCGCCAGGTCGCCGCGCGTCTCGGGGCGCCCGGCCGTGGCGGTGGGATAGAACAGCGTGACCGCGCCGCCCCCGTCATCGTCAGGCAGGGTCAGCGTGCCGACGGTGGCAGCCCGGGCGGCACCGCACAGGGCCAGGCCGGCAAGCAGGGTTCTCAGCAAAAACATCGAAGACTCCTCGGGGTTGAGAAGTCCGCAGGCTCGGCCGTCGAGCCCGCCACGTCTGGCCGAAACCTCGGTTTTGCAGGTTTCGGCCCGTCTTTCTACGAATCGGCCAGCGATTTCCGCTGGCGGAATTCGGTGGGCGTGACGCCGGTGTCGGCCTTGAAGGCGCGGTTGAAGGGGCCGATGGAGCCAAAGCCCACGTCCAGCGCGATGCTCAGCACCGGCAGGCCGCGCTCCGCCGGGTCGGCGAGGCGACGCTTGGCTTCGGCCAGGCGCAGGCCGTTCACGTAGGCGTTGAAGTTGCGGTGGCCCAGGCCCCGGTTGATGACGCGGCGCAGCCGGTACTCGGGCGCGGCGAGCTGACTGGCCAGGCCGGCAAGGCTCAGGCCTTCCTGCGCATACCCCCTGCCCTCGCCCATCAGCTTCGCAAGCGCGACGGCGACGACCTGGTCCTGCGGGTCTTCGGCCGGAGCGGGCGGCGGCACGGGCGCGGCGGCCTCGCCCCACAAGCCCTGCGCGCGCGGCGCCAGCAGCCGGCCGGCGACAACGGCGGTCAGCGTCAGCAGCATGGCCACATCGCCCAGGGCCGCGCCGTCGCTGAGACTGCCGTCCGCGGAGCGGATGCGCAGGCCCACCATGACGAGGGCATAGGCCGCGCCGCCGCCCACGACGACGCCGCGCAGCCGGCGCCGCGGCTCGATGAGGTCCACCCGCCAGGGCCCGACGACGGCGGCCAGGCCCAGCAGCGCGAAGACGACGGGGATGGCACGCATCAGCGCCCAGCCCGGCCACCAGGCGTGCCACTGGCAGACCAGGGCGCCGAACAGCGCAACGGCCGCCCACAGCCCGCCGTGCCAGGCGCGCAGCCGGAAACCGTCCTCGAAGACGGCGCGCGCGAACAGCCAGAACAGCACGGCCGAGCCCAGCGAGATACCGATGCCCGGCGCCTGCGGCTGGCAGCGCAGCTGGTGCTCCACCCAGGGCGAGGCCGACAGCGTCTGCACGATGAGGGAGGCCGCCAGCGCGATGCCCGTGCGCACCAGGTCGGCATGCCGGGCGTGGCGCCAGTGCGGCCGCAGCGCGGCGATGACGAGGGCCAGCAGCGCGATCAGCGCGCCGCGCAGCCCCGCGTCAATGAGTGCCATGCAGCAGTTGCGACACCGCGAAGGCCACGCCCAGGCCCACGGCCAGCCAGGCGACCTGGGCCAGGGTGTCGCGCCAGGCCAGGCGCTGCTGCAGCTGGGGCAGCAGGTCGGCCACCGAGATGTAGATGAAGCTGCTGGAGGCCAGCACCAGCAGCCAGGGCAGCACGCCTTCAAAGCTGCCGATCAGGAAATAGCCCAGCACGCCGCCCACGACGGAGGCCATGCCCGAGATGGCGTTGAACAGCAGCGCCTTGGCGCGGCTCAACCCGGCGTTGAGCAGCACGATGTAGTCGCCCACCTCCTGCGGGATCTCGTGGGCCACGATGGCCAGCGCCGTGGCGAACCCGAGCCGCGTGTCGGCCAGGAAGGCGGCCGCGATGATGGCGCCGTCGCAGAAGTTGTGGATGCTGTCGCCCACCAGCACCGTCAGCCCGCCGCGCCCGGCCTGCTCGGCGTCGAAGTGGTGGTGGTGGTGGTGGCCGTCGTCCTCGTGGTGGTGCGTGTGGCGGTAAAGCTCCACCTTTTCCAGCAGCCAGAAGAACAGCAGGCCGGCCAGCAGCACGGCAAAAAGCGTCTGCGGCTCGGCCGTGCGGCTCTCGAAGGCTTCGGGCAGCACGTTCAGCAGCGAGGTGCCCAGCAGGATGCCGGCCGACAGGCTGACGAGGCTCTTGACGAGGCGGGTCAGCACGCCCACCGTCAGGCTCGCGGCGACCAGCACCGACAGCAGGCCGCCCGCGAAGGTGGCGAGCACGATGTAGAGAAGGGTCATGGGATCATGCAAAGCAACGGGCCGCAGCTGCGGCCCGACTGCAGCCAGCGTAGCAGAGCTGTCAAGCCACGCCGTTTTTGCGCAGCCAGGCCAGGCAGCGCGCCCAGCCGTCGTCGGCCGCCGCCGGGCGGTAGCTGGGGCGGTAGTCGGCGAAAAAGGCATGCGGCGTGTCGGGGTAGACGACGATCTCGCAGCGGGTGTTGCCGGTGGCCTTCAGCGCGGCTTCGAGCGCGGCCAGTGTCTCGACCGGGATGCCGCCATCCGCCGCGCCATACAGGCCCAGCACCGGTGCCTTGAGCCCGGCTGCGCGCTCGGTGATGCTGTCGTCGCCGGCGTGGTAGCTGCGCGCCACCGGGCCGTACCAGGCGACGGCCGCCTTCAGCGCGGGCTGGTGGGTGGCATAGGACCAGGCCGTGCGGCCGCCCCAGCAGAAGCCGGTGATGCCGAGCCGGCCGGTGTCGCCGCCATGGGCCGCGGCCCAGGCGACGGCGGCGTCGAGGTCGGCATTGACCTGGGCGTCGGCCGCCTTGCCGACGACCTCGCCGATCAGCCTCGGGATGTCGGTGTAGCTGCCCGCGTCGCCATGCCGCACGAACAGCTCGGGCGCGATGGCCAGATAGCCCAGCCTGGCGAAGCGCCGGCAGACATCGGCAATGTGCGCATGCACGCCGAAGATCTCGCTGGCCACGAGGATGACAGGCAGGTTCGCGCCGCCCGCCGGCGCGGCGCGGTAGGCCGGCATCTGCAGGTCGCCCACGGCAATGCCCACCACGCCGGCGTCCAGGCCCGCCGCGTCGGTGGTGATGGTGTGGGCCGTCACCGGCAGCACGGCGGCCGCGAAGCTGCTACGACCGGGGTCGCTGGGCGGCGCAGGGCGGCCGGTCTCGTCTTTCGACATGGGGCTCCCGGATGGGGCGGTTACGAAGGGGCGTCAAATTTTGCCCCGACAATTCCGCCCCATGACGACGCGCCCTGATACCGCCGGCCAGATCTGGGCCTCCATCGACATCGGCTCCAACAGCTTCCGCCTGGAGCTCGCCCGCCTCTCCGGCGAGCGCTACCAGCGCGTCAGCTACATCAAGGAGAGCGTGCGCCTGGGCGCCGGGCTGGACGCCAACGGGATGCTTACCGAGGCGGCCATGCAGCGCGGCCTGGCCTGCCTGAAGAGTTTCGGTGAACAGCTCGTCGGCATCGCGCCGCAGCGCATCCGCGCCGTCGCCACGCAGACGCTGCGCGAGGCGCGCAACCGCAACGCCTTCCTGGCCCGCGCCGAGGCCGTGCTGGGCCACCCCATCGAGGTCATCGCGGGCCGCGAGGAAGCACGCCTGATCTTTGCCGGCGTCGCCCGGCTGCAGCCGTCGGCCAAGCCGCGCCTGGTCATCGACATCGGCGGCCGCTCCACCGAGATGATCCTGGGCAGCGGCCGCAAGCCGCTGCTGGCCGAGTCCTTCGGCGTCGGCAGCGTGGGCCTGTCGCTGCGCTTCTTCGCCGATGGCGTCTACAGCGCCGAGGCCTTCCGCGCCGCCCAGGTGGCCGCCGGCGCCGAGCTGGAGGAGGCGCTGACTCTTTTCCGCCCCGAGCTCTGGCAGGAGGCCCTGGGCTCCTCGGGCACGGTGGGTGCGGTATCGCAGATCCTCGCCGCCTCGGGGCAGACGGACGGCCGCGTCACGCCGGCCGCGCTGCGCTGGTGCATCGAGCGCTGCCTGGCCGCCGGCGCGCAGGACAAGCTGCAGCTGCCCGGGTTGAAGGACGACCGCCGCCCCGTCGTCGCCGGCGGCCTGTGCATCCTCTACACGCTGCTGACGCAGTTCGGTATCGAGGAGCTGCTGCCCACCAAGGGCGCGCTGCGCCAGGGCGTCATCTTCGACCTGGCCGAGCGCCTGCAGCCCAGCGGTGCGCGCGACCCGCGCGGCGCCTCGGTTGTCGAGCTGCAGACCCGCTTCGGCGTGGACAAGCCCCAGGCCGACCGCGTGGCCGGCCAGGCCGAGAAGCTCTACCGCCAGCTCAACGCGAGGCCCGCTCCCGAGCTGCTGCGCGAGCTGGGCTGGGCCGCGGCCCTGCACGAGATCGGCATGCTGGTGTCCCACCACGACCACCACCGCCACAGTGCCTACGTCATCGCCCATGTCGATGCGGCCGGCTTCTCGACCAACCAGCTGCAGCGCATTGCCGCGCTCGCGCTGGGCCAGCGTGGCGGCCTGCGCAAGATGGAGGCCCAGCTGGCCGACGGCAGCCTGCTGGAGCAAGTGATCGCGCTGCGCCTGGCCGTCATCCTGTGCCATGCGCGCACGCTGCCGGCGGGCGCGCCGAAGCTGGAGCGCGATGGCAGGCAGCTGACGCTGCGCTGCCCCAAGGGCTGGGGCACCAGCCACGCCCGCACCCGCTTCCTGCTGAAGGAGGAGGCCGAGGCCTGGGGGCGCAGCGGCGCCATCGAACTGACGGTGGCGTAACGGCCGGCAACAGCCCCCTCTGCTGTCAGGCGTTGACAGCGTGGCTCGCGAGGATGGTCCGTCCTCCACTCCACGCGAGACCGCCATGCTCAAGACCTACACCGGCAGCTGCCATTGCAAGGCCGTGCGTTTCGAGGTCGACCTCGACCTGGCCGCCGGCACCGGCCGCTGCAACTGTTCCATCTGCTTCAAGACGCGCAACTGGAGCGCCTCCGTCAAGCCCGATGCGTTCCGGCTGCTCACCGCCGAGGCCGCGCAGAGCGACTACCAGTTCGGCTCCGGCAGCGTCCACCACCTCTTCTGCAAGACCTGCGGCGTGCGCTCGTATGGCCACGGCTACATCGAGGAAGCAGGCGGCGCCTTCGTGTCGGTCAAGCTGAACTGCCTGGACGACGTCAGCCCCGCGGAGCTGGTGGGCGCGCCGGTGCAGTACTACGACGGCCTGCACAACAATTGGTGGCACACGCCGCCAGAGACCCGCCACCTTTGACGGCCGGGCTCAGAGCGCGTCGGGCCCCTGCACCGCATGCAGCGTCACCTCCGGCTCGCCGTCGCGCTGGCGCCAGCGCAGCCACCAGACGGCGCCCTTCTTGACGGCCCAGTCCTGTTCCACGCCGGCCAGCAGCTGCGCCGTCAGCCGGCCCAGCGTCGGTTGATGGCCGCAGATCAGCACTGGCTCGCTCGACCTGGGCCAGCGCGCCGCTTCGATCAGCGCCGCGATCGGCGCGTCAGGCGCCAGCGAGGCGACGATGCGCGACTCGCGCCCCAGGGCCTCGACCGTCTGGCGGCAGCGCAGCGCCGGGCTGACGAGCACGCGTGTCGAGGCCGCCAGGCGATGGTTCAGCCACGCCGCCATACGCCGCGCCTGGCGCTCGCCCTTGGGCGTCAGCGCACGCTGCAGATCGTCCTGGCCCGGGGCGATGACCTCGGCTTCGGCATGGCGCCACAGGATCAGGTCCATCGCTCGCCTCACTCCCCCTCGCTGTAGCGGCGCATCAGCGCCTGCTGGGCGCTGATGCCGCTGTCGCTGACGCGCACCGAGCGCCCGTCGGGGCCCAGCTGCCAAGCATCCATGGTGTCATGCAGATAGGGCTGCAGGGCCTCGTCGATGACGCGCTGGCGCAGGCGCGCGTCCAGCACCGGCCAGGCCACCTCGATGCGGCGGAACATGTTGCGGCTCATCCAGTCGGCGCTGGACAGGTAGAGCGCCGTTTCGTCCTCGCCCTCGCCCCAGCGGAAGTACAGCACCCGCGTGTGCTCCAGGAAGCGCCCCACCACCGAGCGCACGACGATGTTGTCGCTGACGCCCGGCAGGCCCGGCGGCAACATGCAGGCGCCGCGCACGATGAGGTCGACCTTGGCGCCGGCCCGGGCCGTGCGCAGCAGGCCGTGGATGAGCTCGGCGTCGGTCAGGGCGTTGATCTTCACGACTACGCGCGCCGTCTTGTAGCCGGCCAACGCCGCCTGCTCCACCTGGGCCAGCAGCTCCAGCATGCGCCCGTGCATGTTGAACGGCGCCAGCAGCATGCGCCGCGGCGCCTTGAACTTGCCCAGCGACGCGAGCTGGCGGAACACCGAGTCGGCGTCGGCCGTCAGGTCGGCATCGGCCGTCAGCAGGCCCAGGTCGGTATAGAGCCGGGCCGTCTTGGGGTTGTAGTTGCCGGTGGAGATGTGGGCATAGCGGCGCAGCTTGCCGCTCTCGCGCCGCGTGATCATCAGCAGCTTGGCGTGGGTCTTGTAGCCGACGATGCCGTACACCACCTGCGCCCCCACCGCCTCCAGCCGCTCGGCCCAGTTGATGTTGGCCTCCTCGTCGAAGCGTGCCTTCAGCTCCACGACCGCCATCACCTCCTTGCCGCGCCGCGCCGCCTCGATGAGCAGGTCCATCAGCTCCGACTTGGCGCCGGTGCGGTAGATGGTCTGCTTGATGGCCAGCACGTCGGGATCGACCACCGCCTCGCGCAGCATCTGCACGACGGGCTCGAAGCTCTCGAAGGGGTGGTGCAACAGCACGTCGCTCTTCTTCAGCTTCTCGAAGATGGACTTGTGGCGCGGCAGTCGGCCCGTGGGCCAGGCCGGCTCGAAAGGCTTGAAGCGCAGGCCCGGCGCGTCGGTCTGGTCGATCAGCTCGTTCAGGCGCACCAGGTTGACCGGCCCGTTGACGCGGTAGAGGGCCGCGTTGGGCAGGCCGAACTGCTCCAGCAGGAACTCCGACAGCTCGGCCGGGCAGCTGTTGACCACCTCCAGCCGCACGGCGCGGCCGAAGTGGCGCGTCGTCAGGCCCGAGCGCAGTGCATGGCGCAGGTTGGCGATCTCCTCTTCATCCACTTCGAGATCGGAGTCGCGCGTGACGCGGAACTGCGAGAAGGCCTCGACCTTGCGCCCCGGGAAGAGCTCTTCCAGGTGGGCGCGGATGACGCTGGTCAGCAGCACATAGGCCTGGCGGCCGTCGCTGAGCGTGGCCGGCAGCTTGATGACGCGCGGCAGCACGCGCGGCACCTTGACGATGGCGATGCGGTTGTCGCGGCCGAAGGCATCCTTGCCCGACAGCCGCGCGATGAAGTGCAGCGACTTGTTGGCCACCTGCGGGAAGGGGTGGGCCGGGTCCAGCCCCACCGGCACGAGCAGCGGCTTGACCTCGCGCTCGAAGAATTTCTGCACCCAGCGCCGCTGCGGTTCGTCGCGGTCGGCATGGTTGAGGACGACGATGCGCTGCTGCTGCAGCAGCGGCATCAGCTGCTCGTTGAAGATCAGGTACTGCTCGTCGATCAGCGTGTGCGCCGCACGGCCGACGCGGTCGACGTCCTGGCCAGTCACGGCGCTGAGCGGGTCGCGCACGGCGTCCAGCATGTCCGCGAAACGCACCTCGAAGAACTCGTCGAGGTTGCTCGACACGATGCAGACATAGCGCAGCCGCTCCAGCAGCGGCACGTCCTCCCGCTGCGCCTGGGCCAGCACGCGGCGGTTGAATTCGAGGATGGCCTGTTCGCGGTTGAGCAGCTTCAGCGGAGTCGGGGCGGTCATGGTGAAAAGTGTATGAACGCTTTGTGACAAGCGTATGGGCAAGCCGGCCCAGCCTTCGCCTTTGGATAATCCCCCGCCATGCACCTGATGATTCCCCATGCCAGCGCGCTGGACGAGGCCGCCCGGCATGCCTTCGGCGCCCTGCAGCTGCCGAACCTGGCCGCCCTGCTGGCCCGGCTCAGCCCCGCCGAGACCTGGGGCGGCGACGAGTTCTCGCCCCAGCCGCCCCACCACCTCGCCCTGGCCGCGCTGCACCGGCAGGCCGGGCCCAGCGCCGCCGCCTGGGCCGTGCAGGCCGGCCCCGAACTGGCCTGGGCGCTGATGAGCCCTGTCCATCTGGCCGTCGGCACGGACGGCGTCGACGTGCTGCCGCCCGCGGCCCTGCGCCTGTCGGAGTCCGACGCCGCCCGCTTCGCCGCCCTGCTGCACGAGCTCTGGCCCGCGGCCGAGGGCTGGCAGTGGCGGCTGCTCGACGCGACGCGCTGGGCCATCGGCCATCCAACGGCACTGGACGGCCTGAGCGCCGCCAGCATTGAGCGCGCCGCCGGCCGCTCCATCGAGCCCTGGCTGCCCGAGAGCCGCGTGCTGCGCCGCTGGCAGAACGAGGCCCAGATGCTGCTGCACGGCCATGCGCTGAACCAGGACCGCGAGGCGCGTGGCGAACATGCCATCAACTCGGTCTGGATCGGCGACATCGGCCGCAGCAGCGGCCATGCGGCCGACGTGACGGTCGACGCCCGCCTGACCGAGCCGCTGCTGAACGGCGACCTCGCCGCCTGGGCCGAGGCCTGGCAGCGCCTGGACGCCGGCCCGCTGGCGAACGAGCTGACCAGCCTGACCCTCTGCGGCGAGCGCTTCGCTCGGCGCTTCACCGCGCAACCGCTGTCGCTGGTCGACCGACTGAAGCGCCGCTGGCGGGCGCCCGACGTGGCGGCCGTGATGGAGGCGCTGTGAAGCTCGTCGAACGCGATGTACCGCCGCGCACCGCCTGGGCGCTGGAGCAGGCCGGCGTCGCGCCGCTGCTGGCCCGCCTGCTCGCCGCCCGCGGCGTGCGCGAGGCCGCCGAGCTGGACGAAAGCCTGGCCCAGCTGCTCCCGCCCACCGATCTCAAGGGCCTGCCCGAAGCCGCGCGGCTGCTGGCCGATGCCATCCAGCAGGGCGAACGCCTCGTCATCGTGGCCGACTACGACTGCGACGGCGCCACCGCCTGCGCAGTCATGCTGCGCGGCCTGCGCCTGCTGGGCGCCCAGCCCGGGCAGCTCGGCTACGTCGTGCCCGACCGCGCCGTGCACGGCTACGGCCTCACGCCCACCATCGTCGACCTGGCGCTGGAGCAGCAGCCCGCCCTGCTCGTGACGGTAGACAACGGCATCGCCAGTCTGGCCGGCGTCGCTCATGCGAAAGCCGGGGGGCTGAAGGTGCTGGTCACCGACCACCACCTGCCCGCCGTCGTGGACGGGGCCGTCGTCGTCCCCGAGGCCGACGCGATCGTCAACCCCAACCAGCCCGGCTGCACGTTCGCGAGCAAGGCGCTGGCGGGCGTGGGCGTGGCCTTCTATGTGCTGATGGGCCTACGCGCCGAGCTCCGCGCGCGCGGAGCGTTCACGGACGTGCCGCGCCTGGACGGCTTGCTCGACCTCGTGGCCCTGGGCACCGTGGCCGACGTCGTCAAGCTCGACGCCAACAACCGCCGCCTCGTCGCGCAAGGCCTGAAGCGCATGCGCGCCGGCCGCGCGCAGCCGGGCGTCATGGCGCTGTTCTCGGCCGCCAAGCGCGACGCGAGCAAGGCCCAGGGCTTCGACCTCGGCTTTGCGCTCGGGCCGCGCATCAACGCCGCCGGCCGGCTGGCCGACATGACGCTGGGCATCGAGACGCTGACCACCAACGACCCCGAACGCGCCCTGGCCCTGGCCACCCAGCTCGACGCGATCAACCGCGAGCGCCGCGAAATCGAGAGCGGCATGCGCGAGATGGCCGAGGCGCGGCTGGACAGCCTGGTCGAAGCGCTCGAAGGCGCCCTGCCTCCCGCCGTGGCACTGTTCGACGCCGACTTCCACGAAGGCGTCGTCGGCATCGTCGCCTCGCGCATCAAGGACCGCGTGCACCGCCCCACCTTCGTGTTCGCGCGCGGCGCCGACGGCCAGCTGAAGGGTTCGGGCCGTTCCATCCCGGGCTTTCACCTGCGCGACGCGCTGGACCTCGTCGCCAAGCGCGAGCCCGAGCTGCTGGCCAAGTTCGGCGGCCATGCGATGGCAGCCGGCGCAACGCTGGCCAGCGGCGAGATCGGCGACGTGAACCGCTTCGCGCTGGCCCTGGCCCGCGTGGCCGAGGAATGGCTGGACGAGCAGGACCTGACCCGCACGCTGCGCCACGACGGTGCCCTGCCGCCCGAGGCCGCCAACGCCGAGACGGCGCGGCTGCTGGACACCCAGGTCTGGGGCCAGGGCTTCGAGCCGCCGGTGTTCTGCGACCGCTTCGAGCTGGTCTCGCAGCGCCTGGTCGGCGAGAAGCATCTGAAGCTGCGCCTACGCCAGGCCGGCCGACTCATCGACGCGATCTGGTTCAACCACGTCGACATGCTGCCCGAGCGCGCCACGCTGGCCTACCGCCTCAGCCTGGACGAGTGGCAGGGCCAGCCGCGCGTGCAGTACATCGTCGAGGCAGTGCAGATGTGAACGTTCTCACGGCGGCCCCCGGCACAGCTAAGCGGTCACCTGAGCGTCACAAATGGTTTCAAGAATGCGCTCCGGGTGTGCTTGCGGATATCTCGCGGGCATTCACCCGCCGGAGCCCTGCCCATGCGCGACCCCGCGCCCGACCCCCTTGCCACAGCGCTGGATCGCCTGATCGCCCAGCGCAACTTTGACATCCATTTCCAGCCCCTGGTCGCCATCGACCGCGCCGAGATCTTCGCCTTCGAGGCCTTGACGCGGGCGCCAGCCGACGGGCCGCTGCATTCGCCGCTGGTGCTGTTCGAGACGGCGGCGCGCTGCGGCCGTCTCATCGAGCTGGAGCAGCTCATCGTGCGCCGCGCCACCGAGCGCTTCAAGGCCCTGGGCCTGCCCGGCCAGCTCTTCCTGAACGTGACGGCCGACACGCTGCTGGCCGCCCGCGAACGCGTCGGCGCGCTGGCCACCGAGCTGCGCGAGCTGGGCCTGCCCACTTCGCGCATCGTCGTCGAGCTGACCGAGACCCGCCCCATCGAGGACCTGGCCCAGCTCGACGACACGCTGGCGGCGCTGCGCGCCCACGGCTTTCGCATCGCGCTGGACGACCTCGGCGAAGGCTTCGCCTCGCTGCGCCGCTGGATCGAGATGCGGCCCGACTTCGTCAAGATCGACCGCCATTTCATCGACGGCATCGCCCAGGAGCCGCTCAAGCAGCAGTTCGTGCGCTCCATCGTCGAGATGGCCGCCACTAGCGGCGGCGAGGTGGTGGCCGAGGGACTGGAGCAGGAGCCCGATCTGGAGGTGCTGCGCCGCCTGGGCATCACCATCTGCCAGGGCTATCTGTTCGCACGCCCGAGCGCGACGCCACGCGCCCAGCTCGGCGCGCAGTGGAGCGGCCGCCTGGCTGCCGCCGCCCAGCCGCGGCTGCTGCAGAACGACCTCGCGCTGCCGCTGGAACAAGGCGCCATCACGACGGCCGCCCAGCTCGCGCGCCGCGCGCAGACGACGACGCCGACGGCCCCCTGCCGCGAAATCGTCGAGCTCTTCCGCCGCGACGACCAGCTGCTGGCCGTGCCCGTGCTCGACGAGCAGCAGCGCCCCATCGGCGTGCTGCGCTCGCTGCACGTGCTCAAGCGCAGCACCGAGCGCTACTTCATGGACATCTTCGCCAAGCGCAGCTGCGTGGAGCTGATGGACGCGAGCCCGCTGGTGTTCGACGTGTCGACACCGCTGCGCGCGATGAGCGATGCGGTGGCCAACCTCGACGAGCGCCTGCTGATGGACGGCTTCATCGTCACCCGCGACGGCGCCTACTTCGGCTCGGGCCGCAGCTCAGACCTGCTCAAGGCCGTGTCCGACCTGCAGGTGCACGCCGCCCGCTACGCCAACCCGCTCACACTCTTGCCCGGCAACGTGCCCATCGACAACCACCTCGACCGCCTCATCGAAGGCGGCGAAGCCTTCCTGGCCGCGGTCTGGGACATCGACCACTTCAAGCCCTTCAACGACGTCTACGGCTACCGCGTCGGCGACGACATCATCCGCCTCGCCGCCCGGGTGCTGACCCAGGCCGCGGACCCGCAGATCGACTTCGTCGGCCACATCGGCGGCGACGACTTCGTCATGGTGCTGCGCAGCGCCGACTGGGAGCAGCGGCTGGACCGCGTCTGCAGGGCCTTCGATGCCGGAGTGCGCAGCTTCTTCTCCTCCGAGCACCTGGCCGCCGGCGGCTACGTGACGCTGAACCGCCAGAACCAGCCCAGTTTTCACCCGCTGCCCACCATCTCCTGCGGCGCCCTGCTGCACCAGGCCGGCAGCTTCGAGAGCGCCCGCGCCCTCGCCGCGGCCCTGGCCGAGCCCAAGCGCGTCGCCAAGGGCCGCGCCGGCGGCAGCCGCTTCTTCATCGACCGGCGCCAGCACGCCACGCATCGCCTCCCCCCCGTCGTCTCCCATGAGCCTGCTGAAATTCTCTGAACACTGGAGCCTGCGCACGCGGCTCGCCCTCGTCGCCATGCTGTCCCTGCTGCTCGGCCTGCTGCCCAGCGGCATGCTGCTGAACCATTACGCCGATCAACTGAGCATCGTTGCCGCCGAACATCATGCCCTGCCCGCCAACCGCGCCTGGCAGGCCGCCCTGGCCGCACTGCAGGACCAGCGCGGCCTCGGCGCCGAGGCGCTGAGCACCAAGCCCGAGGCCAAGCCTCAGGCCATGGCCGCCGCCGATAAGGCCGGCCAGGCGCTACAGGCACTGGAGCAGAGCCTCGCCGACGACGGCCTCGACGCCCGCCTCACCGCGCAGCAGCGCGAACGCGTCGCCCAGCTGCGCGCCCAGCACGCCGAACTCGCCAAGGCGCTGGCCGAGGGGCCGCTGGACGCCCCCAGGCTGCTGGCCGCCCAGGCGCGCCTGGCCGACGCGGCCTTCGACGGCATCGCGGAACTCAACGCCGGCGCCGGCCTGCTGCTGGACCCCGAGGCCTCGTCCTACTTCGCCATCATTGCCGGCCTGCAGGCCGCGCCCCGGGTGCAGGACGCCCTGTCCGAGCTCGCCGCCCTGGCCCGCGCCGCCGCAGTGGACGACCTCGCCAGCATCTCTGCCGCCCACACCCGCTACCGCGAGCACGGCACGCAGATGCAGACCCATCTGCAGCTCGCGCTGCAGGCCGGCGACGGCGCCCTCAACGAGCGCCTGAAGCCGCTGGCCGAGTCGGCGCGGGCGCAGCGGCTGCAGGTCGACGAAACGCTTGCCGCGGCCGCCAAGGACGTGAACTTCCCGCTGGAACAGCTCGCCACCCGCCTGGCCGAAGCCGGCGCGCTGCAGGCACGGCTGAGCCAGCAGGTCATGGAGGCGCTGGACGCCGGCCTGGCCGAGCGCGCCGACGCCGCCAGACTGCGCCGCAACCTCGTCATGGCCCTGCTGCCGGCGGTGCTGGCGCTGATGATCTTCCTCATGGTGCGCTCCATCCGCCAGCTGCTGATCCCGGTCGGCCAGATGGTGGAGGTGACCGAACGCATCGCCGCGGGCGACCTGAGCCAGGCCGTGCCCCAGGGCCGGCGCGACGAGCTGGGCCGCGTGCTGGGCGCCCTCGAACACATGCAGCAGCGCCTGCGCGGCCTCGTCGAGCGCATCCACGGCGACGCCGGCGGCATCCGCCACGCGGTGCAGGAGATCGCCGCCGGCAACCAGGACCTCGCCGACCGCACCGAGCAGGCCGCGGCAAGGCTGCAGCAGACCGCCGCCAACGTGCAGGCCCTCACCGCAGCCGTGCAGCACAGCAGCGCCTCGGCGCAGGACGCCGAGGGCCTGGCCCGCTCGGCGGCCGACGTCGCGGCCCGCGGCGGGCAGGTCGTCAGCGAGGTGGTGGGCACGATGAAGGGCATCGAGGAGGCCAGCCGGCGCATCGGCGACATCACCGGGCTCATCGACGGCATCGCCTTCCAGACCAACATCCTGGCGCTGAACGCAGCCGTCGAGGCCGCCCGTGCCGGTGACGCCGGCCGCGGCTTCGCGGTCGTCGCCAGCGAGGTGCGTGCCCTGGCCCAACGCAGCGCCACTGCGGCGCGCGAGATCAAGTCGCTGATCGCCCAGTCCGTGGAGCGCGTGGAGGCCGGCACGGCGCAGGCGGCCGAGGCCGGCAACTCCGTCGAAGCCATTCTCGGCAAGGTGCAGGACATGAGCGCGCTGATCCACTCGATGGCCGAGCAGACGCGCGCCGAGGCCCAGCAGACCACCGAGGTAGGCGAGGCCGTGCGGGCCATCGACGCGATGACGCAGCAGAATGCCGCCCTCGTCGAGGAAGCCGCCGCGGCCGCGGACAGCCTGCGCTCGCAGGCCGAGGGCATGGACGAGACGGTGAATGCCTTCCGGCTCTAGGCGTTTGCGCGGCTGACACAATCGAGGGGTGAAACTCGACTCCACCCTGAACGCCGACCTGCACTGCCATTCCGTCGTGTCGGACGGCACCCTGACGCCCGAGGCCCTGGCCGAACGCGCCAAGGCCGCCGGGGTGCAACTCTGGTCGCTGACCGACCATGACGAGATCGGCGGCCAGCAGCGCGCCATCGACGCCGCCCGGGCCCTCGGCCTGCCCTACCTGACCGGCACCGAGATCTCGGTGACCTTCGCCGGCCGCGTCGTCCACATCGTCGGCCTGGGCTTCGACCACCGGGCGACTGAACTGGCCGAGGGCCTGCGCGCCACGCGCGGCGGCCGCGAGTCGCGCGCCCGCGATATGGCGGCCAGCCTTGCCGCGGCGGGCATCCCCGGCGCCTTCGAGGGCGCGCTGAGATACGTCGGCAACCCGGACCTGATCTCGCGCACCCACTTCGCGCGCTTCCTCGTCGACGGCGGCTTCTGCAGCGACGTGCCCGAGGTCTTCCGCCGCTTTCTGACCGAGGGCAAGCCCGGCTTCGTGCCGCACCGCTGGGCGGCGCTGAAGGACGCCGTGGGCTGGATCACCCGCGCCGGCGGCATCGCCGTCGTCGCCCACCCGGGCCGCTACGACTTCACGGCGATCGAGGAATACGCCCTCATCACCGAGTTCGTCGGCCATGGCGGCCGCGGCATCGAGGTGGTGACCGGCAGCCACACGCCGGACGAGTTCGTGAAGTACGCCGACACGGCGCTCGAGTTCGGTCTGCTCGCCTCACGCGGCTCCGACTTCCACTCGCCCGAGGAAAGCCGCATCAACCTCGGCGCCCTGCCGCCGCTGGCCGCGCGGCTGACGCCCGTGTGGGCCGAGCTGGCCGAACGCATCCACTGAGCGGCCTCGGCGGGGGCGCCTTTCCCCGGCAACCGGTATACGCTTGCAACCATGGCCCAGCTCTTCGAAGTCCACCCCGACAACCCGCAGCCGCGCTTCCTGCGCCAGTGCGCCCAGATGCTGCAGGCCGGTGGCATCGGCGCCGTGCCCACCGACTCCAGCTACGCCTTCGTCTGCCACCTCAACGACAAGGCCGCGGCCGAGGCGCTGCGCCGCGTGCGCGGCGTGGACGACAAGCACCACCTGACGCTGCTGTGCCGCGACCTGTCGGAGCTGGCCACCTACGCGATGGTGGACAACCGCCAGTACCGGCTGCTCAAGCTCGCCACGCCGGGCGCCTACACCTTCATCCTGCCGGCCACCAAGGAGGTGCCGCGGCGGCTCTCCCACCCGAGCCGGCGCACCATCGGGCTGCGCGTGCCCGAGAACAAGGTCATCCAGGAGCTGCTAGCCCTGTTCGGCGAGCCGCTGCTGTCCACCACGCTGATCCCGCCCGGCGAGACCGAGCCCATGAACGACGCCGCCGACGTCTGCGCGCGCCTCGACCGCCAACTCGCCTTCGTGCTGGATGCCGGCGCCTGCCCGGCTCAGCCGACCACGGTGCTGGACCTCAGCCAGGGCGATGAGCCCATCCTGGTGCGCCAGGGGCGCGGCGACCTGGCCAGGCTGGGATTGCAGCTGGACTGAGGTCCAGGCGCTGCGGTACATCGCCGCAGCTCATCCAGCGCTTTTGCAGTTCATCCAGCGCGGCCCGCGCTTGATCGCAGGGGTCTGGAAGCGCGCGCCTCCGTTGCCGAAACTGAGTCCATCGAACAAGCAATCACGCAGTTCGAGACCCAGCCAAACGGAGTCCATCATGAGCCTGCAAACCGTCTTCACCGCCGCCGTCCTGGCCTTCTCTGCCGTCGCCGCCCAGGCCGCGCCTCAGCCCACCGTCAAGCTGGAGCGCGTTGTCGTCACCGGCAAGGCCACCCGCGAGGTTGCCCAGCTGCCGCGCGTCGTCGTGACCGGCTACGCCCAGCGTGAAGTGGCCCAGCTTCCCCGTGTCGTCGTCGTCGGCTACAGCGAAGCCACGCTGGCCCGCCAGACCCTGGCCGCCGCCAAGACCTCGACCAAGCGCATCTGAACCAGGCGTCATCCGACCATGCACGTGACGCCTTTTTCTTTCCGCACCGAGCCGAGTCGCCAGCGCTGCTGAGCAGCGTTGCCGACTCGGCTCGGCCTTGTCATCACGCGCCGCAGAAAGCGGCGAATTGCCCTGCTGCAGGGCGGCAGTTCGGGCGGCTCCGGTGCCCCGGCCCGGGGAGAATCCTGGCATGGGCGGAGCAGCTGCGATGAAGATGGACATCCTGGGCATGAGCCACGCGATCAGCGTGCTGCGTGCCCTGGCGCCCGATGCGGGCGTCTCCCACGAGTCCTGGGCCACCCGGGCCGGGCAACCGGGCTTCCAGCCGGTGGGGGTGCTGGGCAACGGCGTCGAGCTGCGCGCCCACCTGATCCCGCCCCAGGTCGACTGCCGCGCCGTCATCCAGGCGGTGGACGGCCGCCCCACCGTGGCGGCGAGCCCGGCCCTGCTGGAGATCGTCAACGCCGTCGACCCGGGCGCCCTGCTGCTGTCCTTCCTCGGCGGCAACGAGCATTCGGTGCTGTCGCTGCTGAACCCGGCCGCGCCCTTCGACTTCGTCTGGCCCGCCACCAGCGAAGCGGCACTGCTGCCCGGCCACCAGCCGGTGTCGGTCGGCTTCGTCGAGGCCCAACTGCTCGGCGCCCTGCAGCAGACCCTGGCCCAGCTGACGCTGCTGCGCGTGCGCCACCCCGAACTGCGCATCGTGCATGTGGCCCCGCCGCCGCCGCAGGCCAACGAGGCGCGCATGCGCGACACGCCCGAAGTCTTCGGCGACCTGATCGCCCGCCACGGCCTGATGCCGCTGAGCATCCGGCTCAAGTACTACGGTCTCTACGTCGAGCTGCTGCGCCGCCAGCTGGCGCCGCTGCGCATCGAATGCCTGGGGCCGCCGCCGGCCAGCCTGGACGCGAAGGGCGCCCTGCTGGACACGCTGACGCTGGGCTGTACCCATGGCAACGAAGCCTACGGCGCGCTGGTGCTGCAGCAGTTGCGCGACCTGGCCTGAGGCAAGACCATGCATCCCTACCAGCAACAACCCGACCGCGCGTTCTGGAAGCGTGCCGTCAGCGAGACCGCCTGGCGCGACCTGGACCTGATCGGCCGGCCGAAGTTCCAGCTCACGCCCGACGCGCGCGTGGCCACCGCGGGCAGCTGCTTCGCCCAGCACATCGCCCGGCACATGCGGCTGCGCGGCATGCAGCCCATGCTGGTGGAGCAGCCCCACCCGCTGGAGCAGGCCGCCGGCCGCGACGGCAGCGACTACCAGACCTTCTCCGCCCGCTTCGGCAACCTCTACAGCCCGCGCCAGGCGCTGGAGCTGGCCGAGCAGGCCCTGGACGTGCGGCCTCAGATTGACGACTACGCCGAGGACGACGGCCGCGTCTACGACCTGCTGCGCCCCAACGCCGTGAAGGGCGGATTCGACAACCTCGCCCATGCCCGCGCCGACCGCGCCTACCACCTCGGCCGCGTGCGGCTGATGTTCGAGAGCTGCGACGTCTTCGTCTTCACGCTGGGCCTGACCGAGACCTGGTACCACGCCGGGCGCGGCCACACCTACCCGGTCTGCCCCGGCACCGCCCGGGGGCAGTACGACGCCGCGCTGCACGCCTTCCGCAACCTGACCCACGCCGAGGTGCTGGCCGACCTGCAGCGCCTCGTCGCCCTGGTACGCCGCGTGAATCCGGGCGTGCGCTTCATCTTCACGGTCTCGCCCGTGCCGCTGGTGGCCACCTACTCGGGCGAGCATGTGCTGCTGGCGTCGAGCTACTCCAAGTCCACGCTGCGCTCGGCCTGCGGCGAGCTGGCGGCGGCCGACGACGGGGTGCTGTACTTCCCGTCCTTCGAGATCGTCAGCCACGTGGCGTCGTTCGGCCAGTATCTGCAGGGCGACCTGCGCGAGGTGACGGAGCGCGGCGTAGGCCATGTGATGGCCTGCTTCTTCCAGGCCCTCTACCCAGGGCTGGCCGGTGGCGCTGCCGCTGCCGCCCCTGCACCCGCCGCAGCGCCGGCCCAGGCCGGGCCGGACCTCGCCAGGATGTTGCAGGCCGAGTGCGAAGAGCTCTTCAACGACCGGCCGGCGGGCTGACCGCCAGCGCATCGGCGATGCCTGCGCGGTCGAAGCCGACGATGCGCCGGCCGCGCACCACCAGCGTCGGCGTGCCGGCCGCTCCCAGGGCCTGGTAGTCGGTCAGGCAGGCGGCGTCGCGCTCGACGAAGCATTCCTGGAACGGAATGCCCTCCTGCGTCATCCAGCGCCGCGCGGCCAGGCACCAGGGGCAGGTCTCGGACGACAGCATGCGGATGTCGCCGGGCCGGGCCAGCTGCCTCAGCGTCCGGCCGTCATCCGCGGCGACATGGCTGCGCCAGGCCCAGGAAACCAGGGCGGTCAAGGCGACGACGGCGAGCAGCGAGCGGGGCAGCACGCCTGGATGCTAGCCCTGGCTCAATAGACCTCGGGCACGATGATGTCGCCCGGCACCGGGTGGCGGATGTAGTCCTCGCGCCGCTCGCGCGCCGGCAGCTCGATGTCGGCATGCACCACCTCCTGGTAAGGCATCTGGCTCAGCAGATGGTGGATGCAGTTCAGCCGCGCGCGCTTCTTGTCGTCGGCCGGCACCACCCACCACGGCGACTCGGGGATGTGGGTGCGCTCCAGCATCACCTCCTTGGCCTTGGTGTACTCCTCCCAGCGGCGGCGCGATTCCAGATCCATGGGGCTCAGCTTCCACTGCTTCAGCGGGTCGTGGATGCGACCCAGGAAGCGCACGCGCTGCTCGTCGTCGCTGATGGAGAACCAGTACTTGATGAGCTGGATGCCCGAGCGCTGCAGCATGCGCTCGAACTCCGGCGCGGAGCGGAAGAACTCCTCGTACTGCTCGTCAGTGCAGAAGCCCATCACGCGCTCGACGCCGGCGCGGTTGTACCAGCTGCGGTCGAACAGCACGATCTCGCCGGCCGCCGGCAGATGCGACACGTAGCGCTGGAAATACCACTGCGTGCGCTCGCGGTCGTTGGGCGCCGGCAGCGCGGCCACGCGGCACACGCGCGGGTTCAGTCGCTGCGTGATGCGCTTGATGACGCCGCCCTTGCCGGCCGCGTCGCGGCCCTCGAACAGGATGACGACCTTGTGGCCCGTGTGATGCACCCAGTCCTGCAGCTTGACGAGCTCGCACTGCAGCCGGAACAGCTCGCGGAAATAGCGCCTGCGCTCCAGCCCCTCGCCCGCATCGCCCGGCACCTCGCCGTAGTTGCGGTCCTCCAGTTCGAGCTCCAGCTCCTCGTCGAGATCGTCCTGCAGATCGCGGTGAATGCGCTTCACCAGTTCGTCATCGATGGGGCTCACTCTCAGGCTCCTGGCCGCGACGGCGGCATCAGCCGCCAGCCTACGCCGACGGCGTGGCGACGCCGTGACAAAGGGCTTGACGAGTTCGTTTACAGGCGTAATCATTCGCCATCGTTTACAAACGTAATCCATGCGCAAGGCCCCCACCCCCATCAGCGACGCCGAGGCCCGGGTCATGCGCCTGCTCTGGCAGCGCGCGCCACAGGCCGCCGACGAGATCGCTGCCGCCCTCGGCCCGCAGCAGGGCTGGCAGCTCGCCACCGTGAAGACACTGCTGAACCGCCTGCTGAAGAAAGGCGCCGTGACGGCCGAGCGCGACGGCCGGCGCTTCCTCTACGCCCCGGCCGTGCCCGAAGACGCCTGGGTGGCCGACACAGGTCTCTCCCTCATCGACCGCCTCTTCGGCGGGCGTCTGGCCCCGCTGGTGGCGCAGTTCGCGTCGGAGCGCAAGCTGGGTGCCGACGACATCGCGGCGCTGAAGGCGCTGCTGAAGGAGCAGGGGCATGACTGAGGCGCTGCTCGGCGCCCTGCTGCGGCAGGCCGCGCTTTTCAGCCTGGCCGTTTTGCTGGTGGCAGCGCTGCGCCCGCTGTTCAAGCGCGCCGGTGCCGGTGCGCTGTACGCCGCGTGGCTGCTGGTACCCGCCCTGCTGCTGACGCCGGCCCTGCCCCGCCCGGCCGCCGAGCCGCTGCATCTCATGCTGGCGACACCCGCACGCACCGCAACGGCTGCGGCCGCCTTGTCCGCCCCGCCGTCAGGCACCGCGCCGGTCTGGCTGGTGCTGTGGCTGGCCGGCGCGGCGGGGGTGGCGCTGCGTCAGTCCAGCGAGCAGTGGCGTCTCGCCCGGCTCGGCGGGCTGCTGCCCGCAGGCAGCAGCCCCGCCCTCGTGGGCCTGCTGCGGCCGCGCGTCGCCCTGCCGGCGGACTTCGAGCAACGCTTCCCGCCCGCCCAGCGCACGCTCATCCTGGCACACGAGCAGGTGCACCGCGACCGGCTCGACAACGCCTGGAACCTGCTCGCCTGCGCCCTGGCCGCGCTGCACTGGTGGAACCCGCTAGCGTGGTGGGCCGCGCGTCGCCTGCGGGCCGACCAGGAACTCGCCTGCGACGCCGCCGTGCTGGCCGCCCACCCCGGCGCGCGGGTCGAATACACCCGCGCCCTGCTCGCCGCACACGACCTCCAGCACTTCGGCGCGCCACTGGCCAGCCGCTGGGGCACCACCCATCCGCTCGTTGAAAGGATTGCCATGCTGAATCGAACCCGCCCCTTGTCTCGCCTCGGCGCCCTGGCCCTGGGCTCGGCGCTTCTCACCGTCGCCGGCCTCGCCTACGCCGCACAGAGCGAGGCCCCGCCCGCGAATGCGCCGCAGCTGGAGCTCAAGATGAACATCAGCTACCGCACCGGCACCGACAAGGACCAAAAGACCCTCTCCAGCCAGCCCACGGTGCGCGTGCGCGCCGGTGAGCGTGCGACCGTCATGTTCAACGGCACGCCAGACACGCCCACCCCGGAGAGCCTGGCCATCGCCATCGTGGCCCGCGACCTGGGCGACGACAGGATTGAGCTGCAGGCCGAGGTCAGCAAGGGCAGCCCGCTGACCGTCGCCTTAAAGCCGCGGCTGATCACGCGCAACGGCGTCCAGGCCCGGATCGAAAAGGGCAGCAACAACCCGGCGGACATGGAGATGCTGTCCCTGGCGATCACGCCCACGCTGCTCGTCGAAGCCAAGCCCTGAAGGGCAAGCGACGCCGTCGCCCCCACCACAATCGCACGCCCGCGCGCCCGCATCGCGCAGCGGCGCCATAAGGAGGCGCCCAGACCCAGGCCTGGCTACAGGCCCGGGAACAGGCTCAGCCCGGCACGCGGTAGTTCGCCGATCCGAACAGGTCCACGCCGCACTCCAGTTGCTCGACCCAATCGATGAACTCGCCCACCGCCGCGCCCACCATGGGCGCGCCATGCTGGGGCGCGATCATCTGGATGTCCAGCGGGCGCACCATGGCGGCCCACAGGCGCAGCACCTTGTTGCTGACCATGTAGCGACGGTGGAAGCCCTCCATGCGCGGGATGTGGGCCGCCAGCGAGCTGACCGGCTTCTCGGGGTTCAGGCTGGTGCCCAGCGAAGCGCCCAGGTCGCCCGAGAACAGGATGCGGCTGACCGGGTCATAGAACTGGAAATTGCCCTCGGCGTGCAGGAAGTGGGCCGGCAGCGCCCAGAGCTCGAAGCGGTCCGCGCCGGTGCCCAGGCGCAGGCGCTCGCCGGCATCCGGCAGGCCGACGACGCGGCCCACCGTCTTGCCCGGCTTGCAGAAATGCGGCGCGAAGCGCTCCCATAGCCGTGAGATGTAGACCGGTGCCTCGGTGGCCGTCATCCAGCGGTCCAGCGAGGCAATGATGTCCGGGTCGGCATGCGAGGCCAGCACGGCGGCCAGCTTGTGCGGCGGGAAGAAGCGCGACATGCCGAGGTAGAGCTCGTTGTAGGCGATGTTGCCGCCGGGGTCGAGGATGGCGCCGGTGTCGCCGTTAACGAGCAGGAACTGGTTGGACTGCACGGCGTCGCCGCCCTCGTCGCCGAGGCGGGAAAACATCGCGCAGACATGCCGGCCCTGGCGGAACAACTCGATGGACATGCAGGGGTCTCGGGCAGTGGGGGGACGGGCAGGCTAACGGGCCGGTGCCAGGCAGGACTTGTCCGAGGTCAAGCTCAGGCGTCTTGGCCGGGGCCTTTACAGTCGCGCCCTTCCCGCCCCGCCCCTGCCTGAGACATGAGCCTCGCCGACCTCCGAGCGGCCCTGAACGCCGAGCTGTCGGCCACGCCCGAGTACTACGACTTCAAGGTGCTGCACGCCGAGCGTGACGGCGCGCTGTGGCGCGTCACGCTGGAGCCCGGCTATGTGTTTGCCGAAGGCCAGCGGCCCGGCGCGGCTTCGGCCCAGGCGCTGCTGGACGACAGCCTGGACGGCGCCAGCGCCTGGTGGGGCGCGCCGGCCAAGGGTGGTGCCGGCGTGCTGGCCGTGCTGGCCGAGGACGACCAGTTGCTGCTGCAGAACGCCAGCAGCCCGCCGCCGCCGGCCGGAAACCTGATTCGCCTCTACCCCACCCGCTTCCTGAACGCCGTGGCCGATGCATGGTGGGACACGCCCTGGGCCGAGCGGGCCCTGGCCTGCCTGCCCGACCTGTCGCGCCCGCAGCCGCTGCCCGGCGCCGCCGCGTTGACGGGCGAGCCCTTCCGCTGGCTGCGCCCGGCCCAGCGCGCAGCACTCGCGCTGGTGGGCCACAGCAGCAGCTTCCTGTGGGGGCCGCCGGGCACCGGCAAGACGACGACGCTGGGCGTGCTGCTGGCCGAATACCTGGACCGCCACCCCCACGCCCGCGTGCTGCTGCTGTCCACCACCAACCAGGCGGTGGACCAGGCCCTGCTCGCCGTCGACAAGGCCTTGCTCAAGGGCCGGCGCGAGGCTCTGCGCGCGACGGTGCAGCGCCTGGGCACGCGCTTCGACGCCGCGGCCTACGCGGGCCGCGAGCACCTGCTGCCCACGCAGGACCGCGAGCTCATTGCCCGCCTGGCCCGCGCCGAGGCGGCCCGCCCCTCGGCCCGCGACGCGCTGGCGCTCAAGGCCTGGGCGGACCGCGTGGCCGCGCTGCGCGACGAGCTGCGCGCCGCGTCGCTGAAGGTGCTGCAGCGCTGCCGCCTGGCCGGCATGACGACGACGCGCGCCGCCTTCACGCTCAAAGCCCTGCGCGAATTGAGCCCCGCCGGCGAACCGCCCTTCGACCTGCTGGTGTTCGACGAGGCCAGCCAGGTCAGCCTCGCCCACGCCCTCGCGCTGATGTCGCTGGGCCGGGCACGGCTGTTTGCGGGCGACCCGCAGCAGCTCTCGCCGGTGCTGCGCAGCGACGACCGTCTCGCCCGCCGCTGGCTGGGACGTTCGGCGTTTGCCGAGATGCCGCGCGGCGGACCCGCGGTGGCACTGCTGGACGAACAGTCGCGCATGGCGCCGCCCATCGGCGAGCTGGTCAGCGAGCTGTTCTACGCCGGTGCGCTGCGCGTGGCGGCCGACGCGATGGCCTCGCCCGACTGGCAGGCCGCGCGGCAGCGACCGCTCGGTGACATCGCCGCCGAGGTGCACGTGCATGTGCACCGGCTGAAGACCGACGGCGGCTGGGTGGCCGCCGAGCGCGGGCCGGTACGGCGCGAGTCGGCCGAGGCGATTGCCGGGCTGCTGGAACAGGCGCTGGCCAGCGGCGACTGGCGGCCCGAGGACTTCGTCGTGCTGACGCCCTTCCGCGCCCAACGCGCGCTGATCCGCCAGCGCCTGCGCGCCCGGGGGCTGCCGGAATCGCTGCGCGTCAGCACGGTGCACCGCGCCCAGGGCAGCGAGGCGCCGGTGGTGCTGTTCGACCCGGCCGACGGCGCCCAGCCCTTCCTGCACGGCGAGGCAGCGCAGCGCCTGCTCAACGTCGCGCTGAGCCGGGCGCAGGCCAAGCTGGTGTTGTTCGTGTCGCCGGCCGATGCGGCCAGCCCGCTGCTGGCGCCACTAGTGCAGCGGTTGCGGCTGGCGGGCGACACCAGGGCGGTGACGCCGCTGCTGGCGCTGGCCCGCGAACCGGGCTTCCCGGCCAATGCGCTCGGCCGGCGCGTCAGCGCGGGGCGGCACGAGGGCGAGGTGGCGCGCATCAGCGCCGATGGACGTCAGTTCTGGCTGGTCAACGCGCGCACCGGCGCGGAGCAGCTCATCGACGTGGAGTTCTGGCGCCGGCGCGCGCAGGCGCCGGCAGAACGCCCTTAGACGGCGGCCGTGACGAGGATCTCGACCTTCCACTCCGGCCGTGCCAGGCCGGCGATGACGGTGGCGCGCGGCGGCGTGTGGCCGGCGGACACCCAGGCCTCCCAGGCGGTGTTCATGCCGGCGAAGTCGGCGCGGTCGGCCAGGAAGATCTCGGCGCGCAGGATGCGGCTCTTGTCGGTGCCGGCGCGGGCCAGCAGCTTGTCGATGGCGGCCAGCACCTGGGCCGTCTGGCCGGTGATGTCGGCCGTGGTGTCCTCGGGCACCTGGCCGGCCAGGTAGGCCACGCCGTTATGCACGGCCATCTCGGACATGCGGGGACCGACGTCGAAGCGGTCGATGTTGTTGCTCATGGGGTCACTTCTTTCGTGTGGGATGGTGATGCGAATGCCCGGCCGGCCTCGGGCCGGTGCCGTGCGGATGCTTCTTGCTGGCGCCCGCCGGCGGCGTGGCACCCGCGGCCTTCTGGCCCAGCCTGCTCTCGGTACCGGCCAGCAGCTTCTTGATGTTGGCCTGGTGGCGCCACACCAGCAGCAGGCCCATGATGATCAGGCACAGCGCGGTCGGCCCGGCTTCCCAGATGAGCAACTGATACATCGGCGCGAACGCGGCGGACACGATGGCGGCCAGGGACGAGTAGCGGCTGAACCAGGCAATGATGGCCCAGGTCGCCAGCGTCGCAACCCCTAGCAGCGGGTTGAGGCCGAAGATAACGCCCGCGGCCGTGGCCACGCCCTTGCCGCCCTGGAAGCGGAAGAACACGGGCCACAGGTGGCCCAGGAAGGCGCCCAGGCCCACCAGCGCCGCCGTGCCTTCACCGAGGCCGAGACGCGGGCCCCAGATGAAGACGGCCAGCACGGGCAGATAGCCCTTGAGGGCGTCGAACACCAGCGTCAGGATGGCCGCGGCCTTGTTGCCCGAGCGCAGCACGTTGGTCGCGCCGGGGTTGCCCGAGCCGTAGGACCGCGGGTCCGACAGGCCCATGGCGCGGCTGACGATGACGGCGAAGGAAAGCGAACCGATCAGGTAGCCGGCGACGGCGGCCAGCAGGGAAGTGAGGGAGTCCATGACGCGATTGTCGGGCCGCACCGGCCTGGCCCGGCGTCCGGGCCCACCTGGGAAGAACCCGGCCGCTCAGGCCGGCGGCCGGCCCAGCCAGACCTGCAGCGGCCCGACGCCTTCGAAGCCCTCGCCCAACAGCGCCTCCAGGTTCGCACCCTGGTCGTAGCTCACCAGCGCCTTGCCGGCATGCTGCGCTTGCACGATGGCCAGCATCTCGCCGCGCAGGCGCCCGGCCTCGCCCGCCGGGAAGAAGCTGCAGCTCAAACCTGCCACGCCGTCGCTGCAGGTGACGGCGCAGCCGGCCACCAGCCGATCACCGCCGAAGCCGGCCAGCAGCTGCACCGCCGGTTCAGCCAGCAGCGCCGTACCGAATACGGCGGGCCCCGCCGGCAACGCCCCCGGCTCGGGCCACCAGGCTGCAGCCCATTGTTCGAGAAGGGCCGGCGTGTCGACGACGGCCCAGCGCAAATGGGCCTGACGAGGTTGCACAACGCGCGGCTCGCGCCACAGCCAGCGAGCCTCGAAGAGCTTCGAGAAGCCGTGCTCGCGCAGGTCCAGCCGGCAGAAGCTGTCCTTGACGCCGATGACCTCGGGCCGCCCCTGCAGGGCGTGCATCAACCGGCCTTCATCCAGGTCGGCGGCCAGCGTCACCGCGCCGGGGAAATAGGGTGGGCTCGGGTCGGCGTGGCACCACAGCCCCGTGTCGAACGACGTCGTGCCGCCGTAGGCGCGGCACACGGCGTCGCACCATACCGCGTTGTTGAACGCCGCAATGGCCGCACGATCCCGGGCCATGGCTTCAGCCGGCGTTGGCGCACTGCACGGAGCGGGCGCCCAGCAGCTCGGTCAACACCCGGGGCTCGATGCCGACGAGATAGCCGCGCCGGCCGCCGTTGATGCAGATCTTCTCCAGCGCCAGGATGCTGGACTCGACGAACACCGGCATGGCCTTGCGCACGCCGAAGGGCGAGGTGCCGCCCACCTGGTAGCCGCTGTGGCGCTGGGCCACTTCGGGCTTGCAGGGCTCGACCTTCTTGCACGGGATCTGGCGCGCCAGCTCCTTGAGGCTGACGCTGCAATCGCCGTGCATCAGCACGATCAGCGGCTCGGCGCGCTCGTCCTGCATCACCAGCGTCTTGACGACGGCATGCTCGTCCACCCCCAGCTGCCTGGACGACTCGGCCGTGCCGCCGTGCTCCACATAGTCGTAGACATGCTCGGTGAAGGCGATGCCGGCACGCTTCAGGGCCTGGGTAGCGGGGGTCTCGCTGACATGGCTGCTCTTCTTGCTCATCCCTTCATTCTCGGGGACGGGTCATATTGCCATCGAACAGCAAGCAATTATTGTTTTACAGTAAGTTTTTCCTGTTTTGCGAAGGCCGACATGCCCGACTCATTCTCCGCCGACGGCCTGCGCCGCATTCGCCGCCTGGCCTGGATCGTGCGGCTGCTCTGCCTGTTCGGGCTGGTGGTCATCGGCACCCTGCCCTTCATCTTCTGGGCCCAGCCGGACTGGGTGACCGAGGTGGCGGCCCGCACCTGGAACCTGAGCAAGCTGCAACTCGACCTGGGCTCGCGGCTGTGGGGGCTGGCGGCGTCCATGCTGCCGACGTCGGTGAGCCTGTTCGCGCTGTGGCAGATGTGGTCGCTGTTCGGCTGCTTCGCCCAGGGCGAGCTGCTGGCGACCCGCCCGGCCCAGCATCTGCGGCACCTGGGCCTGGGGCTGTGCGCGCTGTCGGTGGCCCAGCCGCTGGGGCACACGCTGGCCATCCTCGCGCTGACCTGGGGCAACCCCAAGGGTGAGCGCCAGCTGTGGGTCGGCCTGTCGTCCGATCACTACCTCGCCCTGCTGTTCGGGCTGCTGCTGCTGGCGCTGGCGCAAGTCCTCCACGAAGCCGCTCGCGTCGCCGACGAGAACGCAGAGTTCATCTGATGCCCATCATCGTGACCCTGGACGTCATGCTTGCGCGCCGCAAGATGCGCTCGCGCGAGCTGGCCGAGCGCGTGGGCATCACCGAGGCCAATCTGTCGCTGCTCAAGAGCGGCAAGGTGCGCGGCGTGCGCTTCGACACCCTCTCGCGCATCTGCGAGGCCCTGCAATGCCAGCCCGGCGACCTGCTCGCCTGGGAACCCGGCCCCGAACCCTCCGACGACCTGCCCTGACCTCCATGCGAATCCTGCTCGCCTGCCTGCTGGCCGCCACCGCGGCCGCCCATGCCCAGACCGAAGTGCTGCCCACGGTCAAGACCGAACTCAAGCGCGACGGCAGCGTGCTGCCCTACGGCCAGATCAACAGCCTGCTGGCCAAGCTGGGCAAGCATGGCGAGGGCCTGTTTCGCATGGACTTCAAGGTCGACGCCGAGAAGACCAAGATCCCGCTGACCGACATCCGCATGGCCGTGCGCAGCGATGACGCAGACTACCCCCTCAAGATCGACGCCGATGGCCGCTTCGACCTGCCCGTGCTGCCCGAGGCCGAAGCCAGGACGGCCGACCTCGCCACCAACGCCGGCAAGGGCCGGATGGCCGTGCGCGGCAGCATCGAGCTGACCGTGCCGCCGGAGCAGCTCACGCTGGCCAAGGTGCGCCAGGTCATGCGCGTGGCCCGCACGCTGCGCGAGGAGCTGCTGCCCTGGTATCTGCGCTGGCTGTTCCCGCGCATCGAAGCCGTGCGCATCTGCAGCGCCACGCCCACCTGGGAGCTGGAGTGGCGGGAGAACGGGCAACTACTGGGCCTGCCGCTGCCGCAGGCCTCTGGGGAACGCGACCCCGACGCCGGCAAGGGCGACAAGGGCCGCCCCTGCACGCTGCTCAACGGCCAGGAGAACTGGCCCGACACGGCCCGCCTGCTGCCGCCGGCGGGCAGCAAGCTCAGCGTGAAGTTCTAGTCCGGCATGGACCACCGCTGGGCTGCACGCGGCCTCGTCCTCGGGCTGCACTTGGCGCTGATGGCGGCGCTGTGGCTGCACCGACCCGCGGGCCTGGGCGGCCCGGGCGAGCGGCGCGTGACGACCGTGCGCATCGTGCTGCCCAGGCGCGTGGAACCGCCACCGCCTGAGGTGCGCCGGCCGTCGCCGCGCACGCCCGCGCCCCCCGTCATCGCGCCACCGGCCTTCACGGCCGAGGCGGCGCCGGCGCCCGCCGCGCCGGCAATGCCCGGCGCACCGCCAGCGGAAGCCCTGCCCGCCGAGCCGCCGCGCACCACGCTGCGCCTGACACTGCCACCCGGCTACGCCGCCTCAACCGCCGCCGCGCGCAACCCGGCCCTCGGCGACGAGCGCAGCAACACGCGCCGGCCCACGCTGGAAGACCGCATCGCCGATGCCGCCGGCGCCACGGGCGAGTGGGTGGCCGAGCGCACCAGCGACCACCGCGTGCTGCTGCGCCGGGGCGACACCTGCATGGAGGTGCTGCGCTCGCGCATCGCCGACACGGACCGCTTCAACGAGAACGTGGCCCCGCGGGCGATCAACATGGTGGGCAAGCCCTACAAGTGCAAGTGAGGCTCAACGCCCGGCCGCCAGCGCCTGCGGCCGCATCGATGGCCAGGTTGATGCGCAGCCACAGCAGACAGGCCCGGAACGGGCAGCCCGTGCCGCCGATGAAGAGGTGGATGAAGCGGCTCTGCGACAGCGCCACCACGGCCACCGCCTCGCCCGGCTAGGCCGCCGCTGCCGCACGCTCCTGCTCGCGCAGCCTCAGCACGCGGCGCTGCACCTTGCCGGTCGTCGTCATCGGCAGGGCGTCGATGAACTCGATCTCCTTGGGGTACTCGTAGGGCGCCAGGCGGGCCTTCACATGCGCCTGCAGCGCCTCCACCAGCGCCGCGTCGCCGGCGTGGCCCTCGGCCAGCACGACATAGGCCTTGACCAGCGCACCGCGCTCGGCATCGGGCTTGGGCACGACGGCGGCATTGGCCACGGCCGGATGCTTGAGCAGGCAGTTCTCGATCTCGCCGGGCCCGATGCGGTAGCCGGCGGACTTGAAGACGTCGTCGGCCCGGCCCTCGTACCAGAGCGTGCCGTCGCGGTCGCTGCGGGCCAGGTCGCCGGTGCGGCACCAGTCGCCCGTGAACTTGGCCTTCGTCGCGGCCTCGTTGTTCCAGTAGCCGAGGAAGAAGACCGGGTCGGGCATGCCATGGCGGTCGCGCGCGTTGACGGCCACCTCGCCGGTCTCGCCAGGCGCGCACTCGCGGCCCTCGTCGTCGATGACGGCCACGCGGTGGCCCGGGTAGGCCCGACCCATGCTGCCCGGCTTGGCCGGCCACAGGGCCTGGCAGTTGCCGACGACGTAGTTCATCTCGGTCTGGCCGAACATCTCGTTGACGGGCACGCCCAGTGCGTCGCGGCACCAGGCGAACACGGCGTCACCCACCGCCTCGCCGGCGCTCATCAGCGCCCGCAGCTTCAGGCCGTGGCGCTTGGGGCGTGGCTCGGCCTTCATCATGGCCTTGAGCGCCGTCGGGAACAGGAAGCTGTGCGTGACGCCGTAGGCCGCCATCAGCTCGAAGGCCTTGGCGGCCGAGAAGCGTCCCTGGTAGGCCACGATCGGCCGGCCGAAGTAGAGCGTGGGCAGCAGCGCGTCCATCAGCCCGCCGGTCCAGGCCCAGTCGGCGGGGCTCCAGAACACGGCGTCGCTGGGCTGGCTGGCGTCGAAGGGGTCGAAGCCGAACCAGTTCTGGCTGGCGACGAAGCCGGTCAGGTTGCCGATCAGCGCCCGCTGCGGGATCAGCGCGCCCTTGGGGTTGCCGGTGGTGCCGCTGGTGTAGATCAGGATGGCCGGGTCGTCGGCCTGGGTCGTCACGGGCTTGAAGCGGGCTTCCTCGGCCTGCATGGCCTCCATCCACGGCAGTTCGTCGCAATCGACCGGGCATTCGCCGACAACGACGAGGCGGCGCAGCGCCGGGCAGCGCGCCCTCACCTCGCGCAGCGCCGGCAGTGCCTCGCAGGCCGCGATGGCCAGCACGGCACCGCTGTCCTGCAGCCGGTATTCCAGCGCCTCGGCGCCGAACAACATGGACAGCGGCATGGCCACTGCGCCGATCTGCTGGATGGCGATGTGGGCCACGGCCGTCTCGAAGCGCTGCGGCAGCACGATGGCCACGCGATGGCCGCGGCGCACGCCTTGGTTCAGCAGCGCGTTGGACAGCCGGTTGGCGGCGCGCTGCAGCTGACCGTAGCTGTAATGGGCGCGGCAGCCGCTTTCGCTGTCGAAAAAGATGGCCGTGGCGTTGGGTGTGTCCCGCGCCCAGCGGCCGCAGCAGGCCTCGGCGATGTTGAAGTCCGACGGCACCTGCCAGCGGAAAGCGGCGTGCAGCTGCTCGTAGCGGTCTTCCACCATGGGCCACCCCCGGTTGGGACAAGGGGGCGAATGCTAGCCAGCGGCGCCACCGCCGGCCTCATGGATTGCCCGGGGAGCGCCGGCTACAGCCCCAGCCAGGCCGAGGGCGACCACATGCTGGGGCGGTCGCCGTCGGCGTAGCGCGCCAGCGCCTCGCCGGTGAGGCGGCAGATGCGCCAGTCCGGCATGACCTCGGCGCCCAGCTTCTGGTAGAAGCGGATGGCATCCTCGTTCCAGTCCAGCACGGTCCAGTCGAAGCGGCCGTAGCCGCGCTCGCAGGCGAGCTGGGCGAGCTGGATCAGCATGGCCTTGCCCAGGCCGCTGCGGCGATGGGCCGGGCGCACGTAGAGGTCTTCCAGGTAGAGGCCGGGCTTGGCCAGGAAGGTCGAGAAGTTGGTGTAGTAAAGGGCGAAGGCGACGACCTCGCCACGAACCTCGCCCACCATGCACTCCGCCACCGGCTCGTCGCCGAAGAGGTGGGGTTCGAGCTTGGCCGGCGTCACTTCGAGCAGATGGGTCAGGTGCTCGAACTCGGCGAGCTCGCCGATCAGCTGGACGATGGCAGGCAGGTCGCGCGGCTCGGCAGGGCGGATGTCGTGGCGGGGTTCAGGCATGGTGGCCGCATTGTCAGCGGACTGCCGTGTCCTAAAGTGCGGATATGCCCGATGTCTACACCCCACGCCGCGCTCACCGCAGCGAGTTCTTGACCCTGCGCGGCCTGCGCCACCACGTGCTGCGCTGGGGTCAACCCTTGCCTGGCCGCCCGCCGCTGGTCATGGTGCACGGCTGGATGGACGTCGGCGCGTCCTTCCAGTTCGTCGTCGACGCGCTGCGGGACGATCGCGAGATCGTTACGCTGGACTGGCGCGGCTTCGGCCTTAGCGCCACGACGGGCACCGACTGCTACTGGTTCCCCGACTACCTCGGCGACCTCGACGCATTGCTGGATGCCGTCAGCCCCGGCGCGCCCGTGGACTTGGCCGGCCACAGCATGGGCGGCAATGTCGCGATGAGCTACGCCGGCGTCCGCCCGCAGCGCATCCGCCGCCTCGTCAATCTCGAAGGCTTCGGCATGCCCGACGTTTCTCCCGCGGCGGCGCCCGAACGCCTGGCCAAATGGCTGGATGAGCTGAAGGACCCGCCCTCGCTGCGGCCCTACGCGACGCTGGCCGACGTGGCCGAACGGCTGATGAAGAACAACCCGCGCCTGGCCGGGGACAAGGCGGCCTGGCTGGCCGGTCATTGGTCGCGCGAGACCCCCGAGGGCTTCCAGCTGAATGCGGACCCGGCCCACAAGCTCGCCAACCCGATGCTCTACCGCAAGGCCGAAGTGCTGGCCTGCTGGCAGCGCATCGCAGCGCCGGTGCTGTGGGTGGAGGGCAGCGACGACCAGCTGACGCGCTTCTGGGGCACACGCTACCCGCGTGCCGATTTCGAGGCCCGGCTGGCCCTGGTGCCTGACCTGCGCCAGACCGTCCTGCAGGACGCCGGCCACATGCTGCACCACGACCAGCCCGAGGCGCTGGCGCGGGCCTTGGAAGACTTCCTGCGCTAACCCGCCCCGGGCCCTCAGCCCACCAGCAGCGCGTTGTCGGCCAGCATCTGCAGGCGCCGGCCCAGAGCGGCAGCGTCCAGACCCTCACGCTCGGCCGGTGGCGTCGCGGCCACCAGCGCCTCCAGCAGTTCGCCCTGATCACGCGTGCCGTCCAGCAGCGGCACCAGGCGGCGCAGCAGCGGCGTGGGCAACAGGAAGGTGCCGTGAGCGGCGGTGACGACCGGCGCGCCGCGCTCGGCCAGCCTGCGCACATGACGGCTGGCGCGCGGATGGCTGCCGACGCCTGGGCAGAAATCCCAGCGCGCGGCATGAATCTCGACGAGGTCGCGCGCATGCAGCGACAGCAGGGCCGAGACCACGGCTTGAGGCAGCCCGGGGTCGGGCGCTGACAATTGCAGCAGGCCTTCGACCGAGGCCGCCAGCATGGCGAAGTCCATGCCGCGCAGATCGCCATCGGCCAGCGCGCACATCAGTGCTTTGGCCGCCGGCTCGTCGGCGCGGAAGCTGCCCTGGTAGGGGTGACGGAACTCCATGGGCCCCGCCGCGCGGACATCGGCTGCGGCGCTCACGCGCCGTGCCCGCGTCGAGAGCTGCAGCCCGGCCAAGCGCTGCGGCGTCACCACCAGATCGACGGCTGGCCCCTGGCGACACAGCAGGGTCTGGCGGAAGCGCCGCAGCTGCACGAAATCGATGTACTGCTCGCGCTCCAGCCGGGGCAAGGCATCCAGCTGACGCTTCACCGCCGGCGGATAGGCCGCCGTCGACATCGCGCCGAACTCCGCCTCGGCCAGGAACTGCAGGCCGCAGCCGGCCGCGGCGTCGATCAGGTCCAGGAAGTACAGCGGCTCGTTGTCGTCCGCGAGCAGGTCGTGCAGCAGGAAATAGTCCTTGCCGTCGAAGCCAGCCATCTCGCGGTCCAGCAGCTCCTGCGTGAAGGCCTGGCCGGGCACGGCGGCGCGCATGAAGTCCACCGCCTCGCGCGCCGCACGCGTGCGCTGTTGCGGGTCGGTGATGGCGCGGGTGCGAAAGCGCATCAGATCGCGCGGCACGTTGCGCAGATAACCGCCTGGCAGCGCGCTGTAGCTCAGATAGGCCACGCCATGCGGCGCCAGGCAGCGCCCGCACAGCGCCAGGAGCGCCTGGCGCACGTCGTCGGGCACCCACGACAGCACGCCGTGGGCCACGATGAAGTCGAAGGGCTCGGGGCCGGGGTCGAAGCCGCCGATGTCGCCGACGTGCAGCGCGACATTCGTCAGCCCCAGCGCAGCGATCGTCTGGCGGCCCTCGGCCACCGCCGAAGCCGCGAGATCGACGCCGAAGAACTGCGCGCCCGGGAAGGCCACCGCCTGCGGAATCAGGTTGCCGCCGTCGCCGCAGCCCAGTTCGAGCAGCCGGCAGCCGGCGGGCAGCGGCGTCGGCAGGCCGCACAGCCTCCCTAGCGTCGCCAGCCGGTTGGCGGACGACTGCGGATAGAACTTGCCCGGATAGCGGACCTGGTCGTAGATCGTGGCAGCCACGCGCGCCGCCGCGACCTACCAGCCACGGCGCCGACGGCGCGCGGCGGCTGCCCCGAGCAGGCCGGTGCCCAGCAGCGCCAGCGAGGCGGGCTCGGGCAGCGTGCGCGGGCTGTCCACCAGGCTGAGCACGCCGTCGCTCTGAGGCAGTTCGGCCGAGAACTCGAGGACACGCGAGGTGTAGTCGTACTTCAGCGAAGACAGGCCACCGAACTTGTGCGTGGTCTGCAGCTTGATGCCCAGGAAGTTGGTCAGCTGCGAAGATCCACCATCGAAATTGCTGAGCAGGTAGTCGCCGGTGATGTCCCAATAGGTGTCGTAGGTCTGCACGCCGTTGAGCAGAGCACCGAGCACCTGGGTGACACCGAGCTTGATGTGGCTGTCGCTGGCCGGTGCATAGCCCGCGACGAGAACTTCCTTGAGGGTGACCTTGAGGAAGTCTTTCTGGCCCTCGCCGGATTTGCGCCCGACCACGGTCTCTGAGAACACGCCGCCGCTGCAGTCGAGCTTGGAGGTGATGTCGGGGCTGACGCTGTTGTCGTAGAAGTCAAAGGTCAGCGTGGGCCCGACGGCGCTGCCGGATGGCCAGCTGACCGTGCCGCCGGCCGTCGCGTCCGCGCCATCGGCGCAGGCGAAGCTGGGGCTGATGGGGGCCGCCCGGGCGCTGCTCAGCGAGCCAGCGGCCAACGAGGCAAGTGCTATCGACTGCAGGACCGGCTTGTTCATCACATCGACTCCGAGCAATGCGCCTGCCTGAAGTTCTAGCATGCGTGCCGGGCAGCCACAAGCCCACGACCGCGGTGGTGGCGGGGCACCGGCCCCGGCGGCTCAAGGCTCCGCGCCCATGTCCTTTTCCAGCCGGCTCATGCGCGCTGCGTAGACGATGACGATGGCGCAGAAGCCGAGCAGCGCTCCCTGGGACGCCAGCCAGAAGCCCAGCGGCCAGCCGAACACCTCGACGCTGAGTTCACGCGCGAAGTACACCGGCGCGAAGGCCACGAACGCCCAGGCCAGCAGCAGCCAGGCCGTGAGGCGGCGGCTGCGGCGCCAGTAGTCCAGCGGTGCCGGGGCTGTCATGGCGGCCATTCTCTCCCATGAGAAAATCCGCGTTTTGCCAGAACAAGACGTGCCCTGACATGGACATCGAACACATCAACCAAATCGGCAACAGCCTCGCCGACCTCGCAGCGCGCACCGACGCGCTAAGGGGGTATCTTTGACTTCGATCGCAAAGCCCTGCGCCTGAACGAAGTCAACGCGTCGCTGGAGAACCCCAACGTCTGGAACGACCCCAAGCGGGCCCAGGAACTAGGCAAGGAAAAGCGCACGCTGGAAGTCGTGGTCGAGACGATCACGCATCTGACGACCTCGCTGGCGGACAACGCCGAGCTCTTCGAGATGAGCAAGGAGGAAGGCGACGAGGCCGGCATGCTGGCCATCGAGGCCGACGCGGCCACGCTGCAGGCCAAGGTCGAGGAACTCGAGTTCCGCCGCATGTTCAACAACCCGGCCGACCCGAGCAACTGCTTCATCGACATCCAGGCCGGCGCCGGCGGCACCGAGGCCTGCGACTGGGCCGGCATGCTGCTGCGCCAGTACCTGAAGTACTGCGAGCGCAAGGGCTTCAAGGCCACGCTGGAAGACGAGACGCCCGGCGACGTGGCCGGCATCAAGAGCGCGACGATCAAGGTGGAGGGCGAGTACGCCTTCGGCCTGCTGCGCACCGAGACAGGCGTGCACCGCCTGGTGCGCAAGTCGCCCTTCGACTCCTCCGGCGGCCGCCACACGTCGTTTGCGTCGCTGTTCGTCTACCCCGAGGTGGATGACTCGATCGAGATCGACATCAACCCGGCCGATGTGCGCACCGACACCTTCCGCGCCTCGGGTGCCGGCGGCCAGCACATCAACAAGACCGATTCGGCCGTGCGCCTGACGCACATCCCGACCGGCATCGTCGTGCAATGCCAGGACGGCCGTAGCCAGCACAGCAACCGCGACGTCGCCTGGCGCCGGCTGCGCTCGCGGCTTTACGACCATGAGATGAAGAAGCGCATGGAAGAACAGCAGAAGCTGGAAGACACCAAGACCGACGTCGGCTGGGGTCACCAGATCCGCTCCTACGTGCTGGACCAGAGCCGCATCAAGGACCTGCGCACCAACTACGAGACCTCGGCGACGCAGAAGGTGCTGGACGGCGACCTCGACCCGTTCATCACCGAGTCCCTCAAGCAAGGCGTCTGACGCCCCCCGGGGGCCGCCAGCACGGCCTCTTCTCTTTCCTGCCGCCGCGGCGGCCCTGCTTTTTCCTCACCCCAAGGAAGCCCCTCATGCGTGAAGGCACCGCCACCCTGATCCAACGCCTGGACTACCAGCAGCCGGCGTTTTGGATCCGCAAGGTCGACCTGACGTTCGACCTTGACCCCGCCAAGACCCTGGTCACCAGCAGGATGCAGATCGAGCGCAACCGCGCCGTCCCCCACGGCCCGCTGCGCCTGCACGGCGAGGAACTGAACCTGCTGCGCGTGCTGATCGACGGCGCCAGCGTCTCCTTCCGCCAGGAAGGGCACGAGCTGATCATCGAAGGCGCGCCGGATGCCGACTTCGCGCTGGAGATCCGCAACACCTGCTGCCCCGAGAAAAACACGGCCCTCTCCGGCCTCTACACCTCAGGCGGCAGCTTCTTCACGCAGTGCGAGGCCGAAGGCTTCCGCCGCATCACCTACTTCCTGGACCGCCCGGACGTGATGGCCGTCTACACGGTCACGCTGCGCGCCGACAAGGCCCGCTTCCCCATCCTGCTGGCCAATGGCAACCTGACCGACAGCGGCCTGCTTGAGAACGGTCGCCACTTCGCTGTCTGGAGCGATCCCTTCCCCAAGCCCAGCTACCTGTTCGCCGTCGTGGCCGGTGACCTGGTCGCGCGCGAGCAGCGCGTGCGCACCCGCGCCGGCAAGGACCACCTGCTGCAGGTCTATGTCCGCCGTGGCGACCTCGAGAAGACCGAGCATGCGATGAACTCGCTGATCGCCTCCATCGTCTGGGACGAGGCCCGCTTCGGCCTGCCGCTGGACCTGGAGCGCTTCATGGTGGTCGGCGTGTCCGACTTCAACATGGGCGCGATGGAGAACAAGGGCCTGAACATCTTCAACACCAGCGCCCTGCTGGCCTCGCCCGCCACCGCGACCGACGCCGACTTCAACCGCATCGAGTCCATCGTCGCCCACGAGTACTTCCACAACTGGACCGGCAACCGCGTGACCTGCCGCGACTGGTTCCAGCTGTCGCTGAAGGAGGGCCTGACCGTCTTCCGCGACCAGGAGTTCTCGATGGACATGGCCGGCACGCCGTCGGCACGCGCCGTCTGCCGCATCCAGGACGTGCGCCAGCTGCGCGCCATGCAGTTCCCCGAGGACAGCGGCGCCATGGCCCACCCGGTGCGCCCGGACAGCTACAGCGAGATCAACAATTTCTACACCGCCACCGTCTACGAGAAGGGTTCGGAAGTCGTCCGCATGTACCAGACCCTGGTCGGCCGCCAGGGCTTCGAGGCGGGCATGAAGCTCTACTTCGATCGCCACGACGGCCAGGCCGTGACCTGCGACGACTTCGCGCAGGCCATCGCCGACGCCAACCCCGGCTCGCAGCTGACGACGCGCCTGGACGCCTTCAAGCGCTGGTACTCGCAAGCCGGCACGCCGCGCGTGACCGCCCGCGGCGAGCATGACGCCGCCTCCCGCACCTTCACGCTGCGCTTCACCCAGCACACGCCCGCCACGCCCGGCCAGAGCGACAAGCAGCCCCAGGTCATCCCCATCGTGATGGGCCTGCTGGACCGCCACGGCGCAGCCCTGCCGCTGAACGCTGCCAGCGACACCGAGCAGGTGCTGGTGCTGGACCAGGCCGAGCAGACCTTCGTCTTCGAGAACATTGACAGCGAACCCGTGCCCTCGCTGCTGCGCGGCTTCTCGGCGCCCGTCGTGCTGGACGACGGCCTGTCCGACGCCGGCCTGCTCGTGCTGATGCGCCACGACAGCGACCCTTTCAACCGCTGGGAAGCCGGCCAGCGCCTGGCGCTGAACCGCATCCTGTCGGCGCTGCGCGCCGGCCAGCCACTGGTGCTGAGCCCCGCCTTCATCGAAGCGATGCGCGGCGTGCTCAACCACCCCGAGCTGGACCCCGCCTTCAAGGAGCTGGCGCTGACGCTGCCGGGCGAGAGCTACATCGCCGAGCAGCTCGACGTGGTGGACCCGCAGGCCATCCACGCCGCCGTCATGACCGCCCAGGCCCAGCTCGCCAGCGCGCTGCGCAGCGACTGGGCCGCCGCCTTCGAGGCTCACCAGATCCAGGGCGGCTACACGCCCGATCCGGTCTCATCGGGCAAGCGGGCCCTGGCCAATCTGGCGCTGTCCATGCTCGTGCTGGACGCGCAGACGACCGGCGACACCGTGTGGCCGGGCAAGGCCTACCAGCGTTTCAAGGACGCGTCCAACATGACGGAGCGCCTGGGCGCCCTGGCCGCGCTCGTCAACGCGAACGCCGAGCTCGCCGTGCCGGCGCTGGAACGCTTCCACGCGCTGTTCAAGGACGATGCCCTCGTCGTGGACAAGTGGTTCGCCCTGCAGGCTCGTGCGCCCGAGACCGACGGCCGCGTGTTCACGCGCGCCAAGTCCCTGCTCAAGCACCCGGACTTCAGCCTGAAGAACCCCAACCGGGCCCGCAGCGTGCTGGCCTCGCTGTGCATGTTCAACCCGGCCGCCTTCCACCGCGCCGACGCGGCGGGCTATGTGTTCTGGGCCGAGCAGGTGCTGGCCATCGACGCCATCAACCCACAGCTCGCCAGTCGCATCGCCCGCGCGATGGACCGCTGGGCCGTCCTCGCCGAGCCCTACCGCACGGCGGCCCGCGAGGCCGTGGCGCGCGTGGCGGCCAAGCCCGACCTCTCCAGCGACGTGCGCGAGATCGTCGAGCGCGCCCTGGCGTCGGGAGGCTGAGTGATGTCCCGCCAGACCAGCCTGACCCAATACCTCGTCGAGCAGCAGCGCGAGCACGGCCACATCCCGCAGGAGTTACGCCTGCTGATCGAGGTGGTCGCACGCGCCTGCAAGCGCATCGCCATCGCCGTCAACAAGGGCGCCCTGGGTGACGTGCTCGGCACCGCCGGCAGTGAGAACGTGCAGGGCGAGGTGCAGAAGAAGCTCGACATCATCGCCAACGAAGTGCTGATCGAAGCCAACGAATGGGGCGGCCACCTCGCCGCCATGGCCAGCGAGGAGATGGACGGCATCTACGTCGTGCCCAACCGCTACCCTCAGGGCGAATACCTGCTGCTGTTCGATCCGCTGGACGGCTCCAGCAACATCGACGTCAACGTCTCCATCGGCACCATCTTCAGCGTGCTGCGCAAGGTGGGCCACTCGCGCGGCGTCAGCGAGGACGACTTCCTGCAGCCCGGCAAGCAGCAGGCTGCGGCCGGCTACTGCGTCTACGGCCCGCAGAGCATGCTGGTGCTGACGGTGGGCGACGGCGTGGCCGTCTTCACGCTGGACCGCGAGACGGGTTCGTGGGTGTTGACGCAGGACCAGGTGCGCATTCCCGAGGACACCAAGGAATTCGCGATCAACATGTCCAACATGCGCCACTGGGCGCCGCCGATGCGCCGCTACATCGACGAATGCCTGGCCGGCTCCACCGGCCCGCGCGCCAAGGACTTCAACATGCGCTGGGTGGCCAGCATGGTGGCCGACGTGCACCGCATCCTCACGCGCGGCGGCGTCTTCATCTACCCGTGGGACCAGCGCGAGCCCGACAAGCCTGGCAAGCTGCGGCTGATGTACGAGGCCAACCCCATGGCCTTCATCGTCGAACAGGCCGGTGGCGCAGCCACCAACGGCGCCGAGCGCATCATGAACCTGCAGCCCACCAAACTGCACGAGCGCGTGGCCGTTGCCCTGGGCTCCAAGAACGAGGTCGAACGCATCACGGCGTACCACCGCGACGAACCTCGAAAATAGTCGCTATAATGGCGGGCTTGACGCGCTGCCCGGCAGCGCATCAGCCGGCATAGCTCAGTTGGTAGAGCAGCGCATTCGTAATGCGAAGGTCGGGGGTTCGACTCCTCTTGCCGGCACCACTCTCAAAAGCCAGTTGATCGAAAGGTCAACTGGCTTTTTCTGTAGCTAGAACGTAGCTCCTATCAAATTGTCGAGGCGCGAGGCTGCTTTCTGCAAGACTGCGGCTTCATGACGAAGTCCGCCAGACCAGCCTCGAAACCAGGGCGCAAGCCCTCGTCTAGGCCTCCTGCGGAGGACGACGGCAACGTGCTGAAGCGCCTGGGGCCCGGGCTCATCACCGGTGCGGCGGATGACGACCCCAGCGGCATCGCCACCTACAGCCAGGCCGGCGCCCAGTTCCGCTTCGGGCTGATCTGGGCGCTGCTGCTGACCACGCCGCTGATGATCGCGGTGCAGATGGTGTCTGCCCGCATCGGCTACATCACCGGCCAGGGGCTGGCGGCCAATATCGCGCGAGTCTGTCCGCGCTGGCTTGCGGCTGCGGTCGTGCTGCTGCTGGTGGTTGCCAACACGATCAACATCGCTGCCGACGTGTCCGCCATGGCCGAGGCCACCCGGCTTCTCGTTCACGGCCCGCAGTGGGTCTATGTCGTCGCCTTCGGCGGACTGTCTGCCGCGGCCCAGGTCTATGTCTCCTACGAGCGCACCGTGCGCATCCTCAAATACCTGACCCTGGTGCTGTTCTCCTACGTCGCCGTGGTGCTGGTCATCCAGGTGCCCTGGACGCGGGCACTGTCGGAGGCCGCGGCGCCATGGCGCCATCTGGGCGGTGGCTCGGCCAGGGACTACGCGGCCATGGTCGTGGCCCTGCTGGGCACGACCATCTCGCCCTATCTCTTCTTCTGGCAGGCCACCCAGGAAGTCGAAGACCAGAAATGCCGGCCCGCGGTCGATCAGCAGCGCCACCGCCCCAGCCGCATGAAGGCGCATCTGAGATACATCCGCCAGGACACCTTCGTCGGCATGCTGTTCTCCAACGGCATCGCGCTGTGCATCATGTTGTCGACGGCCGTGGCACTCAACCTGCAGGGGCAGGCCGATGTGAAATCGTCCGCTGACGCCGCCGCGGCACTGCAGCCTATCGCGGGCGACTTCGCCTTCGCCGTCTTCAGTCTGGGCATCATCGGCACGGGGCTGCTGGCCATCCCGGTGCTGGCAGGCTCGGCTGCCTATGCAGTCAGCGAGATCTTCGGCTGGCGCGCCGGCCTGTCCAGGCGCTTCCAGGACGCGCGCGGCTTTTACGCCATCATCCTCGCCGCGACGCTGCTGGGCACCGGCCTCAGCCTGCTCCAGGTGGACGCGATGTCGGCGCTGGTGTGGAGCGCCGTCATCAACGGCGTGATCGCCGTGCCCATCATGGCCCTCATGCTCGTCATCGGACGCTCACGGGCGCTGATGGGCAGGTTCGTCGTGCCCAGGCGGATGGAGATCCTGGGCTGGCTCGCCACCGCCGTGATGGGCGTGGCGGCGCTGGTGATGCTGCTGACGATGGCGCTCTGAAGCGGGCGCGGACGTCCGCTCAGGGCAGCTTGGCCAGCATGGCGGCCTCGGTGGCCTCGTCCCACGCCAAGGGGTAGAGGCAGCGCGCCTGGGTCAGTACCTCCGGGCGCCCGCCCCACAGCGCGATCTGCTCGCGCACCGTCGCGAAATCGATGCTCATCAGCACGGCAGGCGCGTTCACGCGCGGATTGTGGCGAGCCGTCGTGAAGGGCAGCAGGCCCAGATAGCGGCGATAGAAGGCGACATGGCGCGGGTTGACCTCGATGATGAGGCGCTCGCAGCGGGCCTTGCGGTGGGCGTGCAGGTAGCCGAGGTGGAAGATCTGCGCCAGCACGCGCTTGGCATTGTGGGAATGCCGGTCGACGGCCAGGCTGCCGAATTCGCAGAGCTTGACGCCTGCGGCCCGCCATTCGGCCAGTTCGGCCTCGAACAGCTGATCGGCATGCAGGCCGCCCTTGCCATCAAAGCGCACCGACAGCGTGCCGACGATCTGCTCGCCGTTGCGGGCCGTGCAGACGATGTCGCCGGCCTCGTTGCGGCTGCTGTAGCGCTCCTTGGCGACGGCCAGGCCACGATCCCCGTAGCGACGCTCGACCAGGTCGTAGGCATCGCCGTCCAGCGAGCCGAAATCGCTGTCCAACTCCAGCGGCGGGCCGCCATGGGGGTTGAGCGGTGTGCGGCGGCTTTCTTCGAAGAAGCTTGGGATCATTGACAGCATCCTTGGCGCCCAACGCGCCGAGGGGCGGAGTCTAGGGAGTGAAACGACCCATTTCAGCGCCGCTCACAGACCGATACATCTAATTTCAAGTCAGACGTGGGTTTGCACGTCACCCAAAAAGGCGACAACGGCGGCCTCGAACGTGGTGGGTTGCTCCACAGGGCCCAGATGCGAGGCCTGGTCCAGCATGCAAAGCCGGGCCTGGGGGATGGAGGCTGCCAGCGCGGCGAGGCGGTCGGGCGGCACGCCGCCATCCAGTGCACCGCCGATGACGAGGGTGGGGCCCGCCCAGCCGGCCAGGGCGCCACGCAGGTCGGCGTCGCGCACGGCGGCGCAGGCCTGGGCATAGGCTGCCGGGTCCTGGGCCAGCAGGATGTGCCGCAGCAGGGCCTCCACCTCGGGGCTGGCCTCGCGCAGCGCCGGGTTCAGGTAGCGCGCCAGCGCGGCTTCCGAGACCGCCGCCATGCCCTGGCTGCGCACCGCCTCGATGCGGGCGTCGAAGGCAGCGCGCGCCGCCTCGGGGTAGTGGGCATCGCAATGCGCCAGCACCAGGCCGCGCAGCAGCGCGGGCCGCGTCGCCGCCAGCTGTTGGGCCACCAGGCCGCCGAGCGACAGCCCGAGCATGACGACGGGGCCGCGCCCCCATTCGTTGACGAGCCGGGCGGCATCCTCGCCCAGTTCGGCCAGGCCCCAGTCGCCGCCGGGCCGGGGCGAGCGTCCGTGGCCGCGCAGGTCGTAGCGCAGCGTCGGGTGGCCGCGAGCGGCGAGGCGGCTGGCAAGGCCCTGCCAGATGGCTTCGCTCAGGCCCAGGGGATGGGCCAGCAGCACCGGGACCTTGTCGCCGTCGCCCTGCAGGACGACGGACAGCTGCGGCTGGCTGAACGTGGTGTGGCGGCGCTCGCGCACCGACTTCAACAGCGGCGCCGGCTCGGGCTTGATGCCCAGTTCGGCCAGCAGGGCAGCCGTGCGCTTGAAGGCCGTGTTGGCCGCCGGCACGCCGGCATAGATGCCACCCTGCATCAGAACCTCGCGCACGGTTTCGGGCGCGACGCCGGCCGCCAGCGTCGCGCGGCAGTGCAGCTCGAACTCCTCCCAGCGGCCCAGGGCCATCGTGAAGGCGAGCACGAGCAGGCGGCGCGTCTCGGTGGGCAGGCCGGGACGGGTCCAGACGGCATCCCAGGCGTAGCGGGTAATGAGGTCCTGGAAATCGGCGTTGAAGGCGGTCGCATCCAGCGTCGCGCGGCGCACCCAGACGTCGCCCAGCACCTCGCGGCGGCGCGCCAGGCCATGGTCGAAATCGTCGCGGCGGTCGTCGTCAGTCGGTGCTTGCATGGAACTCTCCTGGGGCGGGCATAGGTCGATGATGCGGTAGGCGACGGAGCAAGAAAAAGGCCACGCAATGCGTGGCCTCATGCGCAGGTGAGGACGGCTCAGGCCGCGTACTTGCCCACCAGGCGGTTCATGTTGGTCAGCGACAGGCGGTGCATCTCGATCAGCGCAATCAGGCCGTTGCGATGCAGCTCCAACACCTTGGCGTCGGGCAGCTCGGCGTACTTCTTCTCGTCCAGGGCCAGGAAGCCTTCGACGTCGAACTTCTCGCCGTTGGGCAGCGTCGCCTCGAAGCGCATGTCCTGCAGCAGCTCCATCTCGACGAGCAGGTTGCAGATCAGGCGGGTGCGCTCGGCCTCCTGCTCGAAGTTTTCGAGGAAGGCCTTGGCGTTCAGCAGGAACTCAGTGGGCTGGCCGTCCTTGAACAGGGCCTCGCCGGTGGTCTCGTTGAAGGCCGGCCACTTGGTGTCGTAGCAAACGGCCATGTTGCTGGAGCTCTCGTCCAGGCGAGCCATCACGAAGGGGTAGCGGCGCACATAGGCGGGCACGTAGCTGCCCGTCCACTTGTCGCCCTCGACGAAGAGGTTCGAGCCCGAACGCAGGCCCAGCACGGCCAGCGGCGCCACGGCGGGCTTGCTGTCCGGGCCGGCATTGCCGGCGCGCACGAAGACGATGGGGTACTCCTTGCAGGCGTCGCCGAACTCGACCGCGGCCAGGAAGACCGAGTTCTGGTCGGCCACGCGGCTGACAACGGCCTGGTCGGTGTCCAGCTTCAGGTTCTTGTGGACTTCGCGGTCCAGCGGCAGCAGTTCGCCGTACATCGGGGGGTTGCTCATGATTCTTTCTCTCCAGGTTCGGCCAGGCGACTGACCAGCACTTTGTCCACACGCTTGCCATCGAGGTCCACGACCTCGAATCTCCACGCGTCCCACTCCACGACATCGGTCGTGCGCGGCAAGCGCCCCAGCAGCAGCATGATCATGCCGGCCAGGGTGTTGTAGCGCCCACGGTCCTCTTCGGGCAGTTCCTTCAACTCCAGGCGGTCCTTCAGCTCGGGCACGGGGATCAGGCCGTCGATCAGCCAGCTCCCGTCCTCGCGCTGCACCGCCCAGGCGTCGCCGTCGCTCGGGGCATTGAACTCCCCGGCGATGGCTTCCAGCACGTCGCGCACGGCAATCACGCCCTGCACCTCGCCGTACTCATCGACGACGAAGACCAGCGGCGCGTCCGACACGCGGAAATGTTCCAGCAACTCCATGCCCGACAGCGTCTCGGGCACGAACAGCGGCGGCTCCAGGCCCGCCGTCAGGTCCAGCGCCTGGCCCTCCAGCATGCCGGCCAGCAGCGCCGGCGCGTTGGCCACGCCCAGCACCTCGTTGAGCCCGCCTCGACAGACCGGGTAGCGGCTGAAGCCATGCTCGCGCAGCACGGCCAGCACCTCGGCCGGCGTCGCGTCCACGTCCAGCCAGGCGATCTCGGCGCGCGGGATCATCATCGAGCCGATCTGGCGCTCGTCCAGGCGGAACACGTTGCGCACCATCTGGTGCTCGTGCTCCTCGATGACCCCGGCGTCCAGGCCTTCCTCCAGGCTGGCGGCGATCTCCTCTTCCGTCACGCCGCGCTGGCCCTTGTTGCGCAGGCCTAGCAACCCCAGCGTCGCCTCGGTCGTCACGCTCAGCAAACGCACCAGCGGCCGAGCGGCGATGGAGATGAAGTTCATCGTCGGCGCGACGAGGCGCGCCACGGTCTCGGGGTAGATCTGGCCGACGCGCTTGGGCACCAGTTCGCCGAAGACGATGGTCAGCAACGTGATGATGACGACCACCAGGGCCGTCGCGGCGATCTCGGTCGCGTGCGGGTGCAGGCCGAAGGTCTGGCTCAGCCAGACCGACAGCGGGCCGGAGAAGGCCGCATCGCCGACGATGCCGTTCAGCACCCCGATGCCCGTGATGCCGATCTGCACCGTCGACAGGAACTTGGTGGGGTTGTCGTGCAGGTCCATCGCGGCCTGCGCCCCACCCTCGCCGCTTTCCACCATCACCTGCAGTCTCGCCTTGCGGCTGGCGGTCAGCGCCATCTCCGACATTGCGAAAAGTCCGTTGAGAACGATCAGGAAGAGAACGAGAGCGGTGTCCATCGAAGGCGCCAGATCAAGGGAAAACCCGAGGCGGCGCGCGGTTAAAAACGAAGCCCGGGAGACTATCAGAAGGCCATGACCAAACCCACCGTGCGATCCCTCGCTCGGGGGCCGGGACAATCACGACATGAATTACCTGATCGGCGACGTCCAGGGCTGCTGCGACGCGCTGGAGCGGCTGCTGCAACGCCTCGATTTCTCCCCGTCGCGCGACCGGCTCTGGCTGCTCGGCGACCTCGTCAACCGCGGGCCGCAGTCGCTGGCCACGCTGCGCAAGCTCATCCGGCTCGGCAGCGCGGCCACCTGCCTGCTCGGCAACCACGACCTGCACCTGCTGGCCGCCGCCCACGGCGTGCGCCGCCCGCACCGCGGCGACACGCTGGACGACATCCTCGCCGCCCCCGACCGCGACGCGTTGACCGACTGGCTGCGCCAGCAGCGCATGGCCGTCTTCGAGGCCGGTTGGCTGATGGTGCACGCCGGCGTGGCGCCGCAGTGGAGCCGTGACGACACGCTGGCCGTGGCGGCCGAGGTCGAGGCCGTGCTGCGCGGCCCCGACCTGCCCGACTTCCTGCGCGCCATGTACGGCAACGAGCCGGCCCGCTGGGACCCTGCCCTCACCGGCGCCTCGCGGCTGCGCTTCACCGTCAACGCCCTCACCCGGCTGCGCTTCTGCAGCGCTGACGGCGACATGGACTTCCAGACCAAGGACGGCGCCGGCGCCGCGCCGCAAGGCTTCATGCCCTGGTTCGACGTGCCGGGCCGGCAGACCGAGGACACGTCCATCGCATTCGGCCACTGGTCGACGCTGGGCCTGCTGGACCGCCCTCGCCTGCTCGGCCTGGACACCGGCTGCATCTGGGGCGGCCGGCTGACCGCGGCACGCGTGGACGGCACGCGGCGCGAGATCATCCAGGTGGGCTGCGAGCAGGCGCAGCGCCCGGGCTCGTAGAATGCGCGTCCCACGGAGGCTTGGGGGAGCGGTTTAACCCAACGGTCTTGAAAACCGTCGGCCGGTCAAACGGCCCGTGAGTTCGAATCTCACAGCCTCCGCCAGTACGGCCGCAGCGGCGGCGCCGACACGGTGACGGACCTCAAGATGCATCCGGACCGGCGTGACTTGACCCAGCGCAAGACAGCTGGCCGCGCGACCGAGCAACATGGCGAAGCCATGCATCGTCCCCTCGACATCCCCGTCCGCAAGACAGGCAAGCCGCCCCAGGCGGCCGGCTGGGACGCCCATGGCGGCTGAGCCCGCCGCCCCGCCCTTGTTCCAGGCCCGGGGCCTGAGCAAGACCTATCGCACCGGCGAGGTCGAGGTGCAGGCCTTGCGGGAAGTCGATCTCGACGTGCAGCGGGGCGAGTTCATCGTGCTGCTGGGAGCCTCCGGCAGCGGCAAGTCGACGCTGCTAAACATCCTGGGCGGCCTGGACACGCCGACCGCCGGCGAGATCAGCTTTGCCGGCCAGGCGCTGAACGGCGCCAGCGAGGCCGTGCTGACCGCCTACCGCCGGGAGCATGTCGGCTTCGTCTTCCAGTTCTACAACCTCATCCCCAGCCTCACGGTGCGGGAGAACGTCGCCCTCGTCACCGACATCGCCCGCGACCCCATGCCGGCCGACGAAGCGGTCGCTCTTGTCGGCCTGGCCCCGCGGGCGCACCACTTCCCGTCGCAACTGTCGGGCGGCGAGCAGCAGCGCGTCGCCATCGCGCGCGCCATCGTCAAGCGCCCCGAGGTGCTGCTGTGCGACGAGCCGACCGGCGCGCTGGACTACCAGACCGGCAAGCTGGTGCTGGAGGTGATTGCGCGCGTCAACCGCGAGATCGGCACGACGGCCATCGTCATCACGCACAACGCCGCCATCGCGGCCATGGCCGACCGCGTCATCTACCTGGGCGACGGCCGCATCCAGCGCATCGAGACGAACGCGCGGCGGCTCTCGCCCTCCGAGCTGAGCTGGTGATGCGCGCACTGGACCGCAAGCTGCTGCGCGACCTGCGCCAGATGTGGAGCCAGGCGCTGACCATCGCCCTCGTCGTGGCCAGCGGCATCGCCGGCTTCGTGACCAGCCTGTCGGCGGTGGACTCGCTGGCGCTGGCGCGCGACCGCTTCTACGCCGAGGGCCGCTTCGCCGATCTCTTCGCCGGCGTGAAGCGCGCGCCCCGTGCCCTGGAGGCGGCCCTGCGCGAGGTGCCCGGCGTGGCCGACGTGCAGACCACCGTGGAAGCCGCCGTGCGCGTCTCCATTCCCGGCCTGGCGGACCCCATCATCGGGCAGCTCATCGGCCTGGACCGCCGGCAGCCGCCGCGCATGAACCTCGTCAGCGTCAGCGCCGGGCTGCGCCTGGACGCGCTCGGCGACGCCGGCACGGACGGGTCGCTGCCGGCGCTGGTCAACGAGGGCTTCGCGCAGGCCCGCGGCCTGCGGCCGGGCGACGTGGTGGACGCCCTGGTCAACGGCAAGCAGCGCCGGCTGCGCATCGTCGGCACGGCGCTGTCGCCCGAGTACATCTTTGCCGGCCTCTGGGGCATGCCCGACCTGCGCGGCTTCGGCGTGTTCTGGCTGGACCGCGACGCGTTGGCCGCCGCCTACGACATGCAGGGCGCCTTCAACCGCGTGGCCGTGAAGCTCGCGCCCGGTGCGTCGGCGGACGACACCATGGCGGGCCTGGCGCGCCAGCTGGCCCGCTACGGCGGACGCGACGTGCATGGCCGCGAGGACCAGGTGTCACACCAGATGCTGGACAACGAGATCAAGGAGCAGCGCGTGCTGGGCACGGTGCTGCCGGCAATCTTCCTTGGCGTGGCGGCCTTCCTGCTCAACGTCGTCGTGACGCGCCTCGTCGGCACGCAGCGCGAGCAGATCGCCGCGTTGAAGGCGCTGGGCTACCCGAACGCGAGCATCGCCGCCCACTACCTCAAGCTGGTGCTGGCCATCGTGGCGGCCGGCCTGCTGCTGGGGCTGGCGCTGGGCGACTGGCTGGGCGGCGCCTTGACGCGCCTGTACGCCGAGTTCTTCCACTTCCCGCGCTTCGAGCACCGGCTCGCCGCGCCGCTGGTGCTCATCAGCGCCGCCATCACCGTGGGCACTGCGGTGCTCGGCACGCTGAGCGCCATCCTCGCCACGGTGCGCCTGGCGCCCGCCGAGGCCATGCGCCCGCCCGCACCCGGCCGCTACCGGCGCACCCTGCTCGAACGCCTGGGCATGCAGGCCATGGGCCCGGCGCTGCGCATGACCGTGCGCAACATGGAGCGCCGGCCGCTGCGTGCAGCGCTGGCCATTGGCGGCGTTGCCGCGGCCGTGGCCATCACCATCCTCGGCAATTATTTCCGCGATGCGATGGAGGCCATCATCGACACGCAGTTCACGCTTTCGCTGCGCGGCGACATGACGGTGTGGACGGCCGAGCCCGGCGATGCCTCCAGCGCGCGCCTGGCGCTGGCTCGGCTGCCCGGGGTCACCGGCGTGGAGACGACGCGCTTCGTGCCCGTGGCGATGAGCTTCGGGCACAGGCACGAGCGGGTGCTGGTGCGGGGCTTCGCGCCGCGGCCCGAGCTGTACCGGATCATCGACGTGGACAACCGCCAGATCCCGCTCGAAGGCCGCGGCCTGCTGCTGACCGACCGGCTGGCCGCCAAGCTTCAGGTCAAGCCGGGCGACCGCGTCTGGATCGAGGTGCTGGAGGGCGAGCCGCGCCGCGTCGAGCTGCAGGTCGGCGGCACGGTGCGCGACATGATGGGCCTGAACGCCTACATCGACCGCAACGCGCTGAACCAGATCCTGGGCGACGGCGACCTCGGCGGCGGCCACGTGCTGGCCGTCGAGCGCGGCCGCGAGGCCGAGGTGCTGGCTGCCACGCAGCGGCTGCCGCGCGTGGCCGGCGCCTTCAGCAAGGCCACGATGGTGCGCAACATGCAGGAGATCAGCGCGCGCAACGTGCGCATCATGAGCACCATCCTGACGGTGTTCGCCAGCGTCATCGCGGTGGGCGTGGTCTACAACAATGCCCGCATCGTGCTGGCCGAGCGCGGTTGGGAGCTGGCCAGCCTGCGGGTGCTGGGCTTCACGCGCGCGGAGGTGTCGGCCATGCTGCTGGGCGAGATGGCCATCACCATCGCCATCGCGCTGCCGCTGGGCATGGTGCTGGGCTGGGCGCTGATCCATGCCATCTCGGAGCTGCTGAAGTCGGACCAGTTCTTTTTTCCGGTCGTCATCCGCGCGCGCACCTATGCCTGGGCCGCGTTGTGCGTGGTGGCGGCCGGCATCGCCAGCGGCGCCGTCGTGCGCCGCCGCATCGACCGGCTCGACATGGTGGCCGTGCTGAAGACCAGGGAGTAAAGATGAAAACCTCGACCCAGCTGGCCCTCGCCGGCGTCACCGTCGCCGCCCTGCTGGCCATCGCCTGGGCGTTCGCGCCGCGCCCGCTGGAGGTGGAGACGGCGCCGGTCAAGGAAGGCCCCTTCGAGGCAACCGTGGACGAGGACGCGCGCACCCGCCTGCGGGACCGCTACGTCGTGTCGGCGCCGCTGGCCGGGCGGCTGGACCGCATCGCGCTGCGCGAGGGCGACACGGTGGCGGCGGGTGAGCTCGTTGCCACGCTGACGCCGTCGCTGTCGCCGCTGCTGGACGAACGCAGCCTGCGCGAGCTGCGCGCGCGGGTGGAGGCGGCGCAGGCCGGCATGGAGCGCGCGGCCGCCCGCGTTGAAGGCGCCAAGGTGGCCGTGCTGCAGGCGCGCAACGAGGCCCGGCGCAGCGAGGAACTGGCGCGGCAGGGTTTCGTCGCGCCCACCAAGCTGGAGGCCGACCGCCTGGCGCTGCTGGCGGCGCAGAAGGATCACGAGGCCGCCTCGGCCGAACAGCATGTCGCCAGCCACGAGGTCGAACAGGCGCGTGCCGCCCTGGGCGTTGCGCAGCGCGGCGGCAGCCCTGCATTCCTGCTGCGCGCGCCGGTGGGCGGCCGCGTGCTGCGGGTGGTGCAGGCCAGCGAAACCAGCGTGCCGCTGGGCGCGCCGTTGCTGGAGCTTGGCGACACCGCGCGCATGGAGATCGTCGCCGACTATCTGACGACCGAAGCCGTGAAGCTCAAGCCCGGGCAGGCCGCGCACATCGAGCGCTGGGGCGGCCCCGGCGAGCTACTCGGCCGGGTGCGGCTGGTCGAGCCGGGTGCCTTCACCAAGGTGTCGGCGCTGGGCGTGGAGGAGCAGCGCGTGCGGGTGCTGATCGACCTGACGAGTCCTGCCGAGCAGTGGCGCCAGCTGGGCGACGCCTATCGCGTGGGCGTACGCGTCGTCGCGCTGTCCGAGCCGCGCGCGTTGCAGGTGCCGCTGGCGGCCGTCTTCCCCCGCAGCGACGCGCCCGGCATGGCGGTGTTCGTGCTGGACGGCGAACGCGCGCGGCTGCAGCCCGTGGACGTGGCCGCGCGCAGCAGCACGCACGCCTGGGTGCGGGGGCGCCCCGCCGCCGGCACGGCCGTCATCCTCTACCCGGCGGCAGCGGTGACGGACGGCGCGCGGGTGCGCCCGCGCAAGGTGTGAGGCCGCGCGCCGGGTTGGCGGGCGCCTTGCTGGCCTGCACGCTGCTGGCCAGCAAGGCGCAGGCGGGCGCCGTGACCGGCATCGTGCGCGACGCCGAAACGGGCCGGCCCGTTCCCCAGGCCTTCATCGTCGCCGGCGGGCAGATGGGGCGCAGCGATGGCCAGGGCCGCTTCGAGCTGGACGCCACGGGCGAGCCGCTGACGGTCACGGTGCGCGCGGCCGGCTATGCCAGGCATCGCGGCGAGGTCGCGCCGGCCGTACCGCTGGCGGTGGCGCTGCGGCCCGTGCGGCCCAAGGCGCTGTACCTGTCCGCCTACGGCATCGGCAGCCCGCTGCTGCGCGGCGAAGCGCTGACGCTGATCCGCCAGACGGAACTGAACGCGCTGGTCATCGACGTGAAGGGCGACCGCGGCCTGGTGCCCTACGCCAGTGCGGCCGTGGCCGCTGCCGGCCTGCCGCAGCCCCTGGTCACCGTGCGCGACATGCCGGCCCTGCTGCAGGACCTGCGCGGGCGCGGGCTCTACCTTATCGCGCGCATCGTCGCGTTCAAGGACGAGCCCTACGCGATGGCCCACCCGGCCTGGGCGGTGCACGACGCCCGCGGCCAGGTCTGGCGGGACCGCGAAGGGCTGGCCTGGATCGATCCTTTCCGGCGCGAGGCCTGGGAACGCAACCTCGCGCTGGCCGAGGAGGCCGCGCGGCTCGGCTTCGACGAGATCCAGTTCGACTACCTGCGCTTTCCCGACGCCACCGGGCTGACGTTTGCCGAACCCGACACCGAGGCGGGCCGCGTCGCCGCGATCACCGGGTTTCTCGACGCCGCCCGCGAGCGCCTGGCCCGCCACAACGTCTTCATCGCCGCCGACATCTTCGGCTACGTGGCCTGGAACAGCGGCGACACGCACATCGGCCAGCAGCTGGAGGCCGTGGCTGCCCGCGTCGACTACCTGTCCCCCATGCTCTACCCCTCGGGTTTCAGCTTCGGCATTCCCGGCCACCGGGACCCGGTGGCGGAGCCCTACGACATCGTCCAGCACAGCCTGCAGCGCGCCATCGAGCGCACCGGGCTGCCGGGGTCGCGGTTCCGCCCCTGGCTGCAGGCCTTCCGCGACTACGCCTTCGACCGGCGGGCCTTCGGCGAGCACGAGATACGGCGCCAGATCGAGGCCGCCGACGCGGCGGGCACCCATGGCTGGATGCTGTGGAACCCCGGCAACCGCTACACCGGCGACGGCCTGGAGCGCGAGCCGCCCGCGCCGCCGTGACGCGCGGCAACGAACTCAGGGCCTGGCGGTGTAGCGCGTGTGCAAGCGCCGGCCCTGGGAATCCATGGCCTGCAGCCACAGCTCCGACGTGACGGCGCCGGCCGGCGTGTAGGCCGTGCTCAGCGTGGCGGCGGTCCTGGGCGGCAGGGGGGCCGCCGTGTCCACCACCGTGGGCGAGCCGCCGGCTGTGGGCGTGAAGACGCGCTTGATCTCGATGAGGCGCAGGTCGGGGTTGGCCGCGGCCCAGGTGGCCCAGTTGATGCTCAGCGTGCCGCTCTGCAGGTTGGCCGCAAACAGCGGGCTGGCGGCCGCCACGCCGTCCAGGGCGGGGAAGCGGGCCGCGGCCGGATCGCCGAGGACGTCGGCACGCAGCCAGGCGTTGCGCGTCTCGGCGACGCCGGAGATGGTGTAGCTGGCGATGTACTTGGCGCCGCGCACGCTGTCCACGCTGCCGATCCAGCCCACGGCCGCACGCTGGATGGCGAGGTCGCCGACGCCGCCGGTGGGGATCAGGTTGGTGGCCCCCGGCGTCGAGGACACGCACAAGTTCGGACGGTTGCAGTAGCCGAACGGGATGCTGAAGCCGCCGGGCAGCTGCACGGTGGCCGAGCTGATTAGCTGCACCGGCGGGTTGACCGGGATGGGGTCGGGCGTCTGCGCCTGGATCTCCACCTGCAGACCGATGCCGGGGTTGGGCGACACGGCGGTGCTGGCCGTGGCGTCGGCGTTCAGCGCCAGGAAGCCCAGCGGGTGCACGGCGACGGCCAGCTTCTTGCCGTTGCCGACGAGGTTCCACTTGTTGGTCGTCGTGGCAGCCTTGTTGTAGCTGACGGCATCGCTGAAGAGGTCCACGACGGTGCCGGTCGAGTCGCTGATGACGGCGCCCACCAGCACCTTGGCGCAGTTGCCGGCGGCCGGCGCGTCGTCGGCGCAGCCCAGCAGCTGGAAGCGGCCGAACTGGCGGTTGCCCGTCGTGTAGGTGGACAGGATGGCGGCGAGGTCGGCCTTGCCGCGGCCGTTGTGCTTGTCGTAGCCGCTGACGAGGGAGTGGGTCAGGATGGTGCTGACGTCGCGCCCCTGGGCGATGAGCTGGTTGAGCGCGGCGCCAAGGTCGTCCAGGCCGGCCAAGGTACCCAGCAGCGTCGTCGCGCTGGTGGAGGCCTTCAGCGTAGACGTGATGGCGTTGGCGGGCGTGCCGCTGGCCTTCAGCAACTCGGTCTGCGCCGTCGGCAGCTCGACGACGACCTCGGCCGTGGGCGCGGCGAGGAACTTGTTGCCGATCTGCAGCACCGGCACGTTGAGCCGGGAGCGGGCCAGATCCACTCGCACGCTCTCGATGAGCAGGTCATGGGCGCCCTTGTTGGCGGCGAAGGTCGAGTCGGCCAGCGGATCGAAGGCCGTGGCGTCGGTGATCTTCAGGTCGCTGATCTGGGTCTTGACCAGGGTCTTGAGAAAGGTGGCGGCCGCCGGCGCGGCCGTGGCCATCTGCGTGAGCTGGCTACCGCTGGTGGCCGCGGCCGCGAAGACGGGCGCGGGCTCCGTGCCCAGCGCCAGGGCCACGACGGCATTGGTCAGCGGCGTGACGTGGCCGACCATGGCGGCGCCGATGGCGGGCACGGCCGAGTGCAGCACCTGCATCGTGCCGGCGGCGTCCATGCCGCGCGCCTGGATGAAGAGGGGCGCGGCGGGGCTGGTGGTGTTCAGCGTCAGGCTGTAGCTGCCGTCGGCGGCATGCGTGGTGGCCGTGCCGACGGACTTGCCCTGGCCGTCCACGACGCTGACGGTGGCATTGACGAGGGGCGCGCCGGTGGCGGCCACGCCGCGCAGCGTGGGCGGGGTGGCGGGCGTGGACGAGTCCGAACCACCGCCCCCCCCGCCTCCGCAGGACGCGAGCAGCAGGACAAGGGCAAAAGCAGCGAGGCGGTACAGCATGGCGCGGGCGTGGATCTAGGCTCGACGAGTTTGCCCAGAGCACAAGTTCGCGTTCGCCGGAAAACTGGGCGAACTTAGGGCTTTACCGAGCGGCTCCCGCGGAACCGGCTTTGCCGGGCCGCGCGGAGCGCCCCGTGTGGGGCCGGCGCAGCCGGTAGGGGCGGGCCAAGTTCAGCGGCTGATCGTCACCCAGGCGAGTTCCAGCCAGTTGTCCGGGCGATGCACCGCCGCGACGTTGGCACGCGCCCCCCAGGGTACGACCTGGCGATGCAGCGGGATGACGTTGACCTGCTCGCGCAACTCGGCCAGCGCGCCGCGGATGAGCTGCTCGCGCTTCTTCGCATCGGGCTCGACGCTGGACTGCGCGGCCAGCGCGTCTGCACGGTCGTTGCGGAAGCCGCCGAAGTTGTAGTTGCCCACGCCCTTGTCGCCGCGCGTGCGGTACAGCGGCGTCAGGATGCTCTCGGCATCGGTGACCGAGCCGCCCCAGCCGTACAGGTAAAGGCTGGTGTCGTACTTCTCCAGCTTGGGGAAGTACAGCACCCGCGGCATGGCGTTGACCTTGACCCTGACCTTCAACTGCGCCCACATGGAGGCCAGCGCCGTGCAGATCTCCTCGTCGTTGATGTAGCGGTTGTTGGGGCAGTCCAGCGTGACCTCGAAGCCATCGGCGAAGCCGGCCTCCTGCATCAGCCTGCGTGCCGCGGCCAGGTCGTGCGGCAGGCGGGTCTGCAGCGCCAGGTCGTCGAAGGAGGCGTTGGCGGAGGGCGTCAGTGCGCCCGTGGGCACGGACAGCCCGCTCATCAGCTTGCTGCGGATGGCTTCGATGTCGATGGCCTGGTAGAGCGCGCGGCGCACGCGCACGTCCTTGAAAGGGTTCCTGTCGCCCGGCACGCTGCCGTAGAGCAGCTTGTCGCGCGACTGGTCCATGCCAATGAAGACGAGGCGGTTCTCCGGCCCCTCGATGACCTTGACGCCGGCCGTGTTGCGCAGGCGGGCGACGTCGCGCGGCGCGGGGTCCAGCACGAAGTCGATCTCGCCCGAGACGAGGGCGGCCAGGCGCGTGGCGTCGGTGGCGATGGGCGTGTAGACCACCTCCTGCAGATTGCCCTCCGCCTTGTTCCACCAGTTCGGGTTGCGCTTGAGGACGGTCTTGATGCCCGGCTGGCGGCTGGCCAGCATGAAGGGGCCGGTGCCGTTGGCGTTCAGCGCCGTGAAGCTCTCTTCCTTGTTCTTGAAGTCCAGCGGCCGGGTGACCTTGTGTGCCTCGCACCACTTGCGGCTCATGATCCAGAGCTGGTCGATGTGCTGCAGGAAGATCGGGTTGAAGGTGGCGAGCTGGAAGTCGACGGTGAGGTCATCGATCTTCTTCGGCGTGCCCACGGCGTTGGCCCAGACGGCGATCTGCGAGGTCGGCTCCTTGGCGCGCTGCACCGAGAAGACGACGTCATCCGCCGTCAGCGGCGTGCCGTCGTGGAACCTGACACCGGGGCGCAGCTTGAAGCGCCAGCTCAGCGGCCCGGTCTGGGCCCAGGAGGCGGCCAGGCCCGGCACCAGGGCCAATCGGGCGTCGCGGTTGGTCAGCCGCTCGTAGATCTGGCCGTTGACCATGTTGGTCAGGCTCTCGTTCTGGGAATCCGGGTCCATGGTCTGCGGGTCGCCCTGGCTGGCCCAGCGCAGGGTCTGGGCCGCGGCTCCGCAGGCCCATGCCAACAAGGCCACGCCAATCCATCGCTTCATCGCTGTTCTCCCAACTGCATGGCGCGCAGTTTAGGAGGGGCCGCAATGCCCCTTCGTCAGCGCCCCGAGCCGGGATTCCAGAGATCTTCGAGGTGGCCGAAGTTCCAGTTCTCGGGCGGCTCGCGGCCGACGATGCGGTCGGTGCTGCCCGGCGCGGCCAGGTCGACGAGCTGCACCGGAATGGGCATGCCGGACTTGGTCGAGAAGAAGACCCTGATGCGCGGCGAGACCAGGGATGCCGGGTTCTGGTCGACGACGACGGCCAAGCGCCCCGACTGCAGCCGCACCAGCGTACCCACCGGGTAGATGCCCACGCTCTTGACGAAAGCCTGGAAGATGATGGGATCGAACTGTCCCTTCCACTGCGACATGCGCTGCAGCGAGCCCGCCGGGTCCCAGGCGGCCTTGTAGGGGCGCGTGGACGTGATCGCGTCGTAGACGTCGCAGACGGCGCCCATGCGCGCCATCAGGCTGATCTGGTCGCCGGCGAGCTTGTGCGGGTAGCCTGTGCCGTCGATTTTCTCGTGGTGGTGCAGGCAGACGTCCAGCGCCGTCGCGGGCACCTTGACGCCGTCCTTCAGCAGTTCCCAGCCCCGCTCGGGGTGGCCGCGCATCACGGCGAACTCGGCGTCGGTCAGGGAGCCGGGCTTGTTCAGCACCTCCAGCGGCATCAGCATCTTGCCGACGTCGTGCAGCAGCCCCGCCAGCCCGGCCTCGCGGGCCTGCTCGTCGGGCAGACCCATGTGGCGCGCCAGCGCCACCATCAGGCCGCAGACGGCGACGGAGTGCATGTAGGTGTAGTCGTCCTTGGTCTTGAGCCGGGCCAGGCTCACGAAGGCCGAAGGGTTGCGCGCAAGCGACGAGGCGATCTCGCCGACGATGGGCAGGCAGACCTCGGAGTCGATGGCCTTGCCCAGCCGCGCCTCGTTGAACAGTGCCGTGACGGCCTGCTTGGAGCGGTGCAATACCTCGGCCGCGCGCCCCACCTCGTCCTCGAAACGGGCGCCGGGTTCGCGCGAGGCTTGCGCAGGGCCAGGTGCCGCCGGGGCCGGCGCTGACACGACTTCGACCCTGGGCGACTCGGCCGGCGCCGGGCCGGGCACCGCAACATCGCAACCCTTGCTTACGTCGATCCAGACCGCCGACACGCCACTGCGTTTCAGCGCGGCGAGGTCGGCCGTGTCGGCCAGCACGAACTTGGTTTTCCAGAAGGGATGCGAAAGCCAGGACCCCTCCAACGACTGGAGGTACATCCCGATCGTCACTTCAGAGACTGGTATCTTTTTGAGCATGGCGCCGCACCGCCGTCCAAGTATCACCGGGGGGGCGTCCAGCGAGACGTGCAGCAATGCACGCCCGGCCGGCCTTGAGCAAAAAAGAAAAGCCGCCCTGCGGGCGGCTTCACATCAGGAGGCGGGGCTCAGCGGAACTTGCCCTGGGGCACGGTGGCCAGCTCGGTCGGCAGCGAGCCGATGTAGGCCGCGATGGCCTTCAGCTCGGCGTTGCTGAACTGCTTGACCTGGCCAGCCATGACGCCGTTGCTGCGGCCGACGTTGTTGTTCTTCTCGGTCTTGTACGACTTCAACGCCACCGTCAGGTAGTCGGCATGCTGGCCGGCCAGCTTGGGATAGCTCGGGTCGATGGGCTTGCTGAGGTTGGCGCCATGGCAGGACACGCAGGCGCCCTTGGTCAGCAGTTCGGCCACGTTGGCCGGCGCCGCCGGAATGCTCTCGGCCACCCCGGGCAGCTTGGCCTGCTGCTCATAAAAGGCGGCCACGTCGTTCATGTCCTGCTCGCTGAGCGAGCCGGCAATGCCGCGCATCGTCGGGTGCTTGCGGTCGCCCTTGGCATAGGCCTGCAGGGCGCTGACGATGTACTTCGCGTTCTGGCCCGCGATCATCGGGACCTTGTGGATCTCGGGGAAGCTGGCCTGATAGCCGACGATGCCGTGGCAGCCGATGCACATGGCGATCTTCTTCTCACCCGCCTTCACGTCCTGGGCCTGGACGACGGCTGCGCCGAAGACGGTGGCCAGGGCAAGCGAGATCTGCAGCAGTTTTTTCATGTCTCGTGAGGGTTCGGGTTCTTGAGCGGCGGCGATTATAGGAGGCCTCCTATACTGGTCCGGCCCCCTTCCAGCCCGGGTTTTGTCCCGGTTTTCCCCATGAAATTCCAAGGTTCCGACCAATACGTCGCCACCGCCGACCTGATGCTCGCCGTCAATGCGGCGGCCACGCTGCAGAGGCCGCTGCTCATCAAGGGCGAGCCCGGCACCGGCAAGACCATGCTGGCCGAGGAGGTGGCGTCCGCCCTCGGCATGCCGCTGCTGCAATGGCACATCAAGAGCACGACCAAGGCCCAGCAGGGCCTGTACGAGTACGACGCCGTCAGCCGGCTGCGCGACAGCCAACTCGCCGGCATCGAAGGCAGCGACCGTGTCCGCAACATCGAGAACTACATCGTCAAGGGCGTGCTGTGGCAGGCCTTCGAGGCTGACCAGCCGGTGGTGCTGCTCATCGACGAGATCGACAAGGCCGACATCGAGTTCCCGAACGACCTGCTGCGCGAGATCGACCGCATGGAGTTCTACGTCTACGAGACGCGCCAGCTCGTGAAGGCCAGGCACCGGCCGCTGGTGTTCATCACCTCCAACAACGAGAAGGAGCTGCCGGACGCCTTCCTGCGCCGCTGCTTCTTCCACTACATCAAGTTCCCCGACGCCGAGACGATGCAGAAGATCGTCGACGTGCACTTCCCGACGCTGAAGAAAGACTTGCTGGCCGCGGCGCTGAAGAACTTCTACGACGTGCGCAACCTGCCAGGCCTGAAGAAGAAGCCCAGCACCTCGGAGCTGATCGACTGGCTCAAGCTGCTGCTGGCCGAGGACGTGCCGGTGGACGCGCTGCAGGCCAAGGACGAGAAGGTCAGCATCCCGCCGCTGGTGGGCGCGCTGTTGAAGAACGAACAGGACCTGACCCTGTTCGAGAAGCTCGTCTTCATGCAGCGGAACAACCGCTGATGGCCCAGGACTTCGACCGCGCGATGCGCGAAGGGCTGGCGGATGCCGTCGGCTTCGTCGGCGGTGCTCTGGCCGGCTGGTGGCTGGGCCGGCAGTTCGGCATCGACTTCATCGCCAGCACCGACTGGAACGCCCAGCAGCTGATCGGCCTCGTGCTCATCGTCGGCGGCTGCGGCGCGGGGCGCTTCGTCGCGCGCAAGCTGATGCTGCAGGACAAGCCGTGAGGCCCGTTCTGCCTGCCGCCCTGGCCGCCGGCCCCATCCGCCTCGTGCCGCTGACGCTGGACCACGCGCCCGGCCTGGAGGCCGCGGCCGCTGACGGTGAGCTGTGGAACCTGCGCTTCACCAGCGTGCCGGCGCCCGGCGAGGCCGCCGCCTACGTCGCAACCGCGCTGGCGGGCCAGGCCGCCGGCCACCGCCTGCCCTTCGCCGTGCTGGATGCCGCGACGGGCGAGGTGCTGGGCTCGACGAGCTATCACGACATCGTGCCCGCCATCGAGCGCGTCGAGATCGGCTGGACCTGGTATGCCCGGCGCGTGCAGCGCAGCGCCGTCAACACGACGGCCAAGCTGCTGCTGCTCACGCACGCCTTCGAGACGCTGGGCGCCCGGCTCGTCGGCTGGCGCACCGACAACTTCAACCACGCCTCCCAGCGCGCCATCGAGCGCCTGGGCGCCAAGCGCGACGGCGTGATCCGCCACCATACGCTGCGCCGCGACGGCACGGTGCGCGACACCGTCATGTACAGCCTGACCGCGGGCGAATGGCCCGAGGTCAAGGCCCATCTCAACTGGCAACTGACACGACCGAGAACATGAATCAAAAAACCAGGGCCTTCGACGTTGATGCACTCTGGGCCCTGGATCGCATCGGCGAACCCAGCGCCAGCCCCGATGGCGCCCAGGCCGTGGCCGGCGTCACCCGCCACTCGATGGAGGAGAACAAGGCGCAGAGCAGCCTGTGGCTGTTCTCCATGCTGGGCGGCGAGCCGCGCCGCCTGACCGAGGCCGGCGAGAAGGACGGCCACCCGCAATGGAGCCCGCGCGGCGACCTGATCGCCTTCACGGCCAAGCGCGAGCAGGCGGGCCAGCGCGACGATGAGACCCAGCTCTACGTCATCCCGCCCGACGGCGGCGAGGCGCGGCGCGTGGGCCAGGTGCCCACGGGCGTGGAGTCGTTCAAATGGTTCCCCGATGGCCGGCACATCGCCTTCGTCGCCTGGGTCTGGCCCGACCGCAAGACCGCTGCCCAGAGCCAGGCGCTGCACGACTTCAAGTCGCGCAAGGAGAGCGCCTACGTCACCGACGAGGCGCTCTACCGCTTCTGGGACCACCACATCCCGATGGGCCGCGTGCCGCATCTGCACGTGATGAACGTCGCCACCGGCAAGGCCCGCGACCTCTTCGAAGACACGGCCTGGGAGCTCAGCCGCGCCGAGCCCGACGCGAACTGCTTCGACATCTCGCCCGATGGCCGCCGCATCGCCTTCGCCTTCGACCCCGGCGCCGAGAAGAAGCTGGACGCGCGCTTCGCGCTGGCCGAGATCGACGTGAAGACGCGCCACGTGCGGACGCTGCTGCAGGACGGCGACTGGGACTTCGCCGCACCGCGCTACAGCCATGGCGGCGCCCACCTCGCCTTCCAGGCCAGCCACCAGGCCCTGGGCCACAACCAGCCCAACCGGCTTGCCGTGCTGGACCAGCAGGGCCACTGGGCCGTCTTCAGCGAGGACTGGGACCACGAGGTCAGTGCACCGTTGCGCTGGGCCGCCGACGACCAGAGCGTGCTGTTCGCCGCCGAGGAACGCGGCCGCCGGCATCTGTGGCAGTTCGCGCTGGGCGAGCGCCTGGCCGAACCCATCTTCGAGGGTGGCCACGTCGGCAGCTTTGCTTGTGCCGCCGACGGCGTCGTCATCAACCACGACAGCGTGCAGTTCCCGCCGCGGCTGTCCGTGCTGGGCGAGGACGGCCTGCGCCGCATGGAGTCGCTCAACGACGCGCGCCTCGCCGCCCACGCCTTCGGTTGCCACGAGGAAGTGACGATCACCGGCGCCCGCGGCGACGACTTGCAGATGTGGCTGGTCTACCCGCCCGGCTTCGACGCTAAGAAGAAATGGCCGGTCATGCACGTCATCCACGGCGGCCCGCACACCGCCTTCGGCGACAGCTGGCACTGGCGCTGGAACCACCAGGCCTTCGCCGCGCAAGGCTATGTGGTGGCCTGCGTGAACTACCACGGCTCCTCCAGCTTCGGCCACGAGTTCCTGGACAGCATCACCGGCCGCTGGGGCGAGTACGAGCTGCAGGACGTGGAGGCCGGCACCGACTGGCTGCTGAAAAAGCGCTGGGTGGACAAGAAGCGCATCGTCGCCACCGGCGGCAGCTACGGCGGCTACATGGTGGCGTGGATGAACGGCCATGTGGCACCGGGCCGCTACCAGGCCTATGTCTGCCACGCCGGCTGCTACGACTGGCAGGCCATGTACGCCGACGACGCCTACAGCTGGCACCGCAAGGAGCTGGGCGCGGCCTACTGGGAAGACCCGGCCCGCGTCGCGGCGCAGAGCCCGCACGCCTTTGCGAAGCATTTCAAGACGCCCACCCTCGTCATCCACGGCCAGCTGGACTACCGCGTGCCCGACGCCCAGGGCCTGGCCTACTACAACACGCTGAAGTCCCTCGGCGTGCCGTCGCGCCTGGTGTGGTTCCCCGACGAGAACCACTGGGTGCTGAAGCCGCGCAACAGCCGGCTCTGGTACGGCGAGTTTTTTGCCTGGCTGGAGCGCTACGCTGGCTAGGCATCAATCCGTCAGCATCTGCCGGCCGTCCCGCAGACAGGCCGCGGCCAGCTGTTCGGCGCGCTGGACCGGAGCGCCCAGGCAGGCATAGGCCGACCGCTGGGCGGTGGTGACGGTCGCCACCACCACCTCTCCGCGCGCGATGCCTACACCGATGGCCACCGCGGCCTCGCCGGCGGCCCGGCGCTCGTCGTTGAAGCTGGCCGTCAGCTCGGCCATGTCCTGCGCCGCCGCCACCGCCCCCTGCGGCTCGTCGAACAAGGCCGTCAGGCCGTCGCCGCGGAACTGCGCCACCTCGCCGCCGCGCCCGGCCACGGCGTCCAGCATCAGCGTGCTCCAGCTGTCCAGCAATTCCAGCGTCTGCGCCGGCGCCTGGGCCAGCAGGCCCGCAGCGTCCAGGCCCACCACCAGCACGCAGGCTTCGGCCAGGCGGCTGGCCCGGGCCGGGCCGCCGGGCATCAGCCGGCGCAGGACCCGGGCCTGCTGGTCGCGCTGCTGCTTGCGCGCAAGGCTGGACTCCACGCGCGCCTTCAGCAGCCAGGGGTCCACCGGCTTGTGCAGGAAGTCGTCGGCGCCCAGCTCGATGCAGCGCGCCACCGGCGCCACGCCGCCCAGCGCGCTGGTCACGATGACCGCCACCTCGCGCAGCGCCGCATCGGCCGCGCGCGCCTGCAGCACGCCGAAACCGTCCAGCTCCGGCATGGCGAGATCCAGCAGCAGCAGCTCGAAGGGCTGGCTCTGCAGCAGCGCCAGCGCCTGGCGGCCGTTCTCGGCGCTGCTGACGCTGTGGCCCATCAGCTCCAGCGAGCGGCACAGCAGCAGGCGGTTGACCTTGTTGTCGTCGGCCACCAGCACGCGCGCAACCGGCAGCGCCGGACCGGCCGCGGTCGTCGGCACCGCGGCCGGGCTCTGCGCGCTCCCCGGCGTCAGCGTGAAGCGGTAGCCGATCCCCGCCACCGTCGCGATGGCCCGCGCGCCCAGCACGCGGCGCAGGCCCGAGATCTGCACCTGCAGGTTGTTCTCCTCCACCACGAGGCCGGGCCAGACCTCGTCCAGCAGCTCGTCCTTGCCGACGACGCGGTCCCGCTTGGCCACCAGCGCCTTCAGCAAGTCGAATCCGCGGCTGCCCAGGCCGACAGGCTGGCCGTCCACCAGCAGCAGGCGCTCAGCCAGCCGCAGCTCGATGGCGCCAAAGACCAGGGCGGTCGGCGCGGCACTCATTGCCGCGCCAGGGCACGCAGGGCCGTCAAGGTGGCATCCAGTTCGGCGGCCAGTGCATCGACCTCGGTACCAGCCGTCGCCACCCCCTGCCACTCGACGCGCCGCGCCATCTCGGCCAGCCGCGTCGCGCCAAAGGCGGTGCCGTTGCTCTTCAACGTGTGGGCCGCCGTCTCGAAGGCCTCCGCGTCAGCCGCGGCAGCGGCGCGGCGCAACCCGGCCAGCAGGCCCGGAGCCTCCTCGGCAAAGGCGTCCACCAGCTGGCACGCGAAGTCGGCCCCCGAATTGGCCTGCAGGGCTTCGAAGACGAAGGCGTCGATGCGGGGCAGGCGCATGCTCAGGCCTCCGTCCTGGCCGCGGTCGTGGCCAGCACCTGCACCAGCGCGTCCACGCGCAGCGGCTTGGCCAAATGCTCGTCCATCCCGGCGGCCAGGCATTGCGGGCGGTCGCCGTGCAGCGCGTTGGCCGTCATCGCGACGATGCGCGGGCGCCGATCGGCCGGCCAGCGGGCGACGATCTGGCGCGTGGCTTCGAGGCCGTCCACGTCGGGCATGCGCACGTCCATCAGCACGAGGTCGTAAACCTGGCGCGCCACGCTGTCCACCGCCTCGCGGCCATTGCTGGCCAGGTCGGCCCGGTAGCCCATCTGCTCCAGCAGGCGCAGCGCCAGCTTCTGGTTCACGCCGTTGTCCTCGGCCAGCAGGATGCGCAGCGGGTGGCGGGCGGCCATCTGCGGGTCCAGCTCGGCCGCGGTCGACGGTGCGCGCTGGGGCAGCAGGTCCAGCGACACGGCCGGCGCGTCGATCTCGAAATGGAAGCGGCTGCCCTGCCCCGGCCCGGCGCTCTCCACGCCCATGCGGCCACCCATCAGCTCGGCCAGCTGCCGGCTGATGGCCAGGCCCAGGCCGGTGCCGCCGTAACGGCTGGCAATGCTGCTGTCCGCCTGGCTGAAGCGCTGGAACAGGCGCGCCTTGCCCTCCTCGGTCAGGCCGATGCCGGTGTCGCTCACCTCGAAGGCCAGCCGCCCCTCGGCGGGCCGGGTCACCTTCAGTGCCACCTCGCCGCGCTCGGTGAACTTGACGGCGTTGCTGAGCAGGTTCAGCTGGATTTGGCGCAGGTGGGCCGCGTCGCCCATCACGGCCGCCGGCACATCGGCGTCGAAGTGGCAGCTCAGCTGCAGGCCCTTGTGCGCGGCGCGCACGCCCACCAGGTCCAGTGCGAGGCGCACGCACTCGCGCAGCTCGAAGGGCTGGTGCTCCAGCTCCAGCCGGCCGGCCTCGATCTTGGAGAAGTCCAGCACGTCGTTGATGATGGCCAGCAGCGCCTCGGCCGACTCGCGGATGGTCTGCGCGTGGTCGCGCTGGTCCTCGGTCAGCTGTGAGCCCAGCAGCAGGCCGCTCATGCCGATGACGCCGTTCATCGGCGTGCGGATTTCGTGGCTGACGGTGGCCAGGAAGGCGCTCTTGGCCGCGTTGGCCGACTGCGCCGCCTCTCGGGCCTGTGCCTCGGCCGCGAGCTTCTGCTCCAGCAACTGCGCCTGCGTGCGCGCGGCGTCGGCCTGCAGGTCTTCCTGCATCAGGTCCACAGCCTTGGCGAACGCGCGCGCCTCGTCGGGCCGGTAGGGCGCGGCGTCGGGCCGGGTGTGCAGCAGCAGGAAGCCGTTCAGCTCGTCGCGATGCAGGATCGGCACGACCAGCGCGTCGGCCCCGGCACGCGCAGCCAGCGCGGCGGGCAGCCGGTGGGCCTGGATGGCGCGCAGGTCGGCGCGGCTCAGCGTCAGGGGCTCGGGCGCATCGGCCGCCGTCGAGGCCAGGCGCGCGCAGACCTGCGTGGCGCCCTCCGGCCGGACTTGGTAGACCGACGCCTGCGCCCCGCCGGCAAACCGGCCGATGGCCCGCAGGTAGTGGCTCATCAAGGCCTGCTGCCCCTGCACGCCCACAGCGGCCGTGGCGGCCGCCCAGAGCGCTTCCTCCTTGGCCAGCCAGCCGCGGTAGAACAGCCGCTGGACCACGCCGTCGGCAACCCCACGCAAGCGGGGCACGGCGCCCGAGAACAACAGCGCCAGCGGCACGGTCACGCCCGCCGCGACGCGCGGGTCGGCCATCACGGGCAGGTGCGCGCCCAGGCGGTGCAACAGGGCCACGCCCAGCAGCAGCACCGCCAGCACCAAGCCCCAGACCAGGGCACGGTTGATGGCGAAGCCGAACCCGAAAACGCGGTAGCGCAGCACGGCGTAGGCCAGGCCCGTCATGGCGGCAATGTCCAGGGCCACATTGACGGCCTGGACGAAGAACTCACGCTCCAGCGTGCGGCCCGGCAGCGACCCGACGATGAAGAAGATCACCTGGCTCAGCAGCAGCAGCCCGATGCAGAGCGCGAGCCAGCCGGCGCGCTGTCGGGCCATGCCGGTCGTGCGCCGCCAGCCGAGCCACAGGAAGATCACGGCGAGCACGGTGAGGACGTTGGCGGCCTGGTGGCTGACGGTCTCGATCTCCTTCTTGTAGATCGCGTCCACCGGCACCCAGCGCAGCAGATGCGCCGCCTCCAGCATGGGAAAGAACAGGCCGATCACCACCAGCGCCACCAGTGCGCGTCGCTGCAAGGGCCGCCGCAGCAGGCCAGGGCCACCCGAGAAGGTCAGCGCGAAATAGAGATAGCCGGTCGTGACGAGGTAGGACAGCACGCTGGTGCTCGCCAGCCGGAGCACGGACTGCAACTGCCCGCCGGGCAAGCCCACGGCCAGGCTCGCCGTGCTGTAGAGCGCCAGGGCAAAGCTCAGCGCCCGGATCGGCGGGCTGTCGGCACGGCGCCACGCGAGCACGGTTGCCACGAGCAGGGCGAAGCAACTGTCCACCCAGTCGCCGACCTGGGCGGTGATGGCCAGCGGCGTCACCCGCGCCGGATTGGGCGCCGTGAGCACCGTCAGCGGGCGCAACCGGCCGTCGTCGGACTCCACGGTGATGGCGATGGGCTCGCCGATGCCGAGGGCTCGCCAGCGATCGCCCGGGATGTCGTAGGAAATCCTGTCCCCCGGCTTCACGCCCTGGCGCGCCAAGTCGGAGTCGGGTTGCACGCTGGCCACGGTGAACATCCAGTTCAGTCCCTGGCTGGGGCCCTTGAACTTGGCGCCCAGCCCACCCGCCGCTTCCGGCACGATGCTGCGCTCGATGTAGGCGTAGGCCCACAGGCGCAGCCCTGCGCAACACAGGCAGAACGCCAGCAGCAAGGCCTGCCACCGCCGGATGCCGCCGCCCCACGGCGGCGAGGCCACGACTTGGGGCTGAGCCAGGGCAAGGGTCATGCAGTCCTCCTCGGGCCGGCCGCCACGGGCTTGGCGACGGCGCAGCATAGGTGTTGGGTGGGGCGCATGCCAGCCACTTTCGGTGCCGCGCAGGCCGGCCGTCCTGAAAACTGCTGAAGCCGGCCTGAAGCCTTCTGAAAGCGCTCGGCCGGCGTCGTCCAGGCCCAGCAGTTCATCGACCCGACGGCCTCGGTCGCCAACCTCAGCCAGGGCGAAATCGCCGCACGCAGCCTGCGCCGCCGCTCCTTCACGCAAAGCAGAACCGGACTGCCTTCAGAACGTTTCAGCCCTTCTTCAGGCGCGTTAAGGACAAGCAGTCCGCACCAGATACACAGTCAAGTCGCGGCATCCAGACGACCTTCGCCACTGAAGCCGCCCACCCACTGCACAGGAGATCAACCATGTCATGCCTGCCCACTCGTTCCACTCGCGGCGCCCTGCGCTCGCTCCACTGCTCCTTGCTCGCAGGCCTCGCGCTGGCTGCCGGCTCGGCCTTTGCCAATCCCAACGATCCCAGCGGCACGCCCGACGTCTTCCAGGACTTTCCGGTCGGTGTCGCCTGCGCCAACTTCGATTTGCGGCTTGAGCTCTGGAACGGCAAGGCCGATGTCCGCAACGTAAGAAACCGCAACGGCTACACGCGCATGCTGATCGCCGGCACGGGTGCGGCCTTTCGCCTGACCAATCTGCAGACCGGCAAGTCCCTGAGCACGCAAAGCAACGGCAGCAGCGAACTCATCCAGATCAACAACATTGACGGCTCGACCAAGTACGTCATTCGCGGCCATTCGCTCCTGATTTGGTTCCCCACCGACATGCCCGCGGGTCCGCGCACCATCCTGAACTCGGGGAACCTGAGCCTGCAGGTGGATGCGATTGGCGTCGGCAGCCAGCTGTCCATCCAGGGCAACTCCACCGACGTCTGTGCCGCCCTGAACTGAATGCGGGGATCTCGGCGCTGCCAAAGCGCGGATCACGCGGGGAGGGGCTCCGCCGAGAGCCACGGCGGGCGGGCTCTGCATAATCAGCAGGCCCTGCCCGCTGGCTTTTCGGACCAGCCCCTGCCCCATGCTGATTCAATTTTTCTACACGCTGCACACCGTCACACTCAAGGTGGCGGTGCCGGTGTGCCCAAGCCTGCATGAGGCGCTTGCGTCCGGTCGGGCGCTGCAATGAGCGACGCGGCTGCCGATCCGTCCGGACGTCGCGCGCCAGAAGACCAGGCCGGGCCCACCGTCGCCCTGCCGACGCCGCTGACGCCGGGCCACACCATCCCGCCCGGCACGCGCATCCACGACTACCGCATCGACCGCGTTCTCGGCGAAGGCGGCTTCGGCATCGTCTATCTCGCCACCGACGTGGTGCTGGAGCGGCAGGTCGCCATCAAGGAATACCTGCCCTCGTCCATGGCCGCACGCGCCGGCCAGTCGCTGACGGTGCTGGTCAAGTCGCCGGTGCATGAGGAGACCTTCCAGATCGGGCTGAGGAGCTTCGTCAACGAGGCCAAGCTGCTGGCCCGCTTCGACCATCCTTCGCTGCTCAAGGTCCACCAGTTCTGGGAGCAGAACGGCACGGCCTACATGGCCATGCCCTACTACCAGGGCCCCACGCTGAAGGCCTCGCTCGCCCAGCTGGGGCGAGTGCCCACCGAGACCGAGGTGCGCGCCTGGCTGATGCCGCTGCTGGACGCGCTGGAGGTGCTGCACAACGAGCACTGCTATCACCGCGACATCGCGCCGGACAACATCCTGCTCACCGACCACGGGCCGCTGCTGCTGGACTTCGGCGCCGCGCGCCGCGTCATCGGCGATCTCACGCACGCCCTGACCGCCATGCTCAAGCCGGGCTTCGCGCCCATCGAGCAGTACGGCGACATGCCCGGCGTGACGCAAGGCCCCTGGACCGACATCTTCGCGCTGGCCAGCGTGCTCTACGCGGCCATCAGCGGCCGCCGCACGGTGGCCTCGGTGGAGCGGCTGCTCAACGACCAGCTGCAACCGCTGGCCACGGTGGCAGCCGGTCGCTGCGGCAACGCCTTCCTCGCCGCCGTCGACCGCGCGCTGGCCATCCATCCCAAGGACCGCCCGCAGTCCATCGCCGAGTTCCGGGCCCTGCTTACCGCCGACGACACGCAGGCCCTGGAGCTGAACGAGCTGAGGGCGCTGGGCGTTCCCACGGGCGACGAGACGGTGTTGCTGCCGGACTTCGACCCGACCCAGGTGGCGCCGGCCAGCACCGTGCCCACGCCACGGGAGCCGGCACCTCGGGCTGCCTCGCCGACGCCCGTGCCGTCGCCGGCAGTGGCGGCCCCGGTGCAGCCCGCCCCGCCCCCGCCTCGCCCGGCTGCGCCGGGCCTCATGGCCGCGCCGGCGCCCAGGCCGCGCCGCGCCCTCGTCCTGAGCCTGGCAGGCATGGCGGGGTTGGCCGCGGCAGGCTGGGGCGGCTACCGCCTGTTCTCCGCGCCGGCGCCTTCCGAGTTGCCGCCGGCGGCGTCCGCTTCCCCAGCGCCGCTCCCGGCGGCGGCGGCCTCCAGCACCCCAGCGGCTTCGGCAGCCCCCCCGGCGCTCGCGGCTTCGGCTGTCCCGACGCCTCCCGCATCCGCGCTGGCTCCAGCGGTCGAGGCACCGGCAGCCCCCAAGCCACGACCCATCGCACCTGCCCCGGCACCCGCTGCCACGAAAGGCGCAAGGTGCAGTGATATTCTGCAAAAAGCCTCACTGGAACCGCTGACCGCGAGTGAGACCGCCTACCTGAAGAAGGAATGCCGATGAGTAGCGCCAGCCTCACGAATCGCATCGGTTTTTCAGTGAGCCTTGGGCGTGCCACCGTGCTGGGCTGCCTGGTGCTGCTGGCCGGCTGCCTGGAGACGGCGCCGAAACAGCCGACCGTCTCGACCAACGAGCTGTCGTTCAGCGAGGCCATCGTCGTGGCCACCGACGGCCTAGTGAACCAGACGCAGAAGCTGCCCGCCTTCCTGTCCTTGGTGGAGTCCAAGATCGCCAAGAAGAGCGTCGTGGTCGACCCCATGATCGACGCGACCAGCGGCCAGCAAACCCAGACCACCCAGTTGCTGGAGCGCCGCATCGGCGAGCGCCTGGCTGCGCGCAAGGAGGGCAGCTTCGATCTGCTTCCTTTCAAGACGGAGAACCTGTCCAGGGTCCAGTACCTGCTGACCGGCACGCTGACCCGCATCCTGGGCGTGCCCGGCAAGAAGTCCCTGCAGATCAACCTGGCGCTGGTGGAGATCAAGACCGGCCAGGTGGTGGCGCAGGCCGCTGCGCTGGCCCGCGACGACGGCCTCAACCACACGCCGCTGGCCATCTACCAGGACAGCCCGGTGCTGGTGAAGGACCGTGTGGTCGACGGCTACATCGGCACGGCGCTGACGGCGCCGGGCAACGCGGCCAACGCCGTCTACATGGAGCGCGTCGCGGTGGCCAGCGTCATCCACGAGGCCGGCACCCTCTACAACGCCGAGCGCTACCCGGAATCCCTGGCCAAGTACCAGGAGGCCCGCGGCCAGACCGGCGGCGAGCAGCTGCGCACGCTCAACGGCATCTACCTCAACTACGTGCGGCTCGGCCGCATGGCCGAAGCTGAGGGCGCGTTCGGCCAGATCGTGGCCTACGGGCTGCGCTCCAACAAGCTGGACGTGAAATTCCTCTTCAACCCCGGCAGCACGGAGTTCTGGTCCGACCCCAAGGTCAGCGGCCCCTACCCGATGTGGCTGAGGCAGATCGCCAAGGAGGGCGCGGGCGCCCGGGTCTGCATGGTCATCGTGGGCCACACCAGCCACACCGGCTCGGAGCAGACCAACGACGCACTCTCGCTGCAGCGCGCCACCTTCATGCAGCAGCGCCTGACGGCCGAGGCCCCGGTCCTGGCCCAGCGCACCAAGCCCAACGGCATGGGCTGGCGCGAGAACCTCGTGGGCAGCGGCAGCGACAACGCAGTGGACGCGCTGGACCGTCGCGTCGAGTTCCGCGTCGAGCCCTGCCGATAGGCGGCCCGGCGCCCGGCCCGGAATTTCCACGCGGCGCGCGTGCCGCGAGGCCCCTGACCCGGGGGAAGGGCCGATTGGTCAGTCCCGGCGATGTGTTTCAGAATGTGCTCGGCCCGACACACGCACGCACGCGCGTGACGCCGCAAGTCCGCGGCAAGGGGCCCGGAGGGCTGGCATGGGCAGTACGCCTTGGTTCCTGGAAAGCATCGTCGCCGACGGTTCGCGCGTCACGCGCCGCATCGACCGGCTGCCGTTCAGCGTGGGCCGCGACACGGGCAATGACCTGACCATCGAGGGCGCCGGCCTGTCCCGGCGGCATGCCGAGCTGCAGCCGGACGACGCCGGCGGCCTGCTGCTGGTTGACCTGGGCAGCACCAACGGCACCTTCGTCAATCGCGAGCGCCTGACCGCGGCGCGGCCGCTGGCACCGAACGACATCATCCATTTCTGCCACGCCGAGTTCCGCCTGACACGCGACACCTCGGAGGATCTCCCCACCCTGGCGGAGCCCATCCAGGACCGCACGAAGATGGTGTCGGACACCCATCAGCTCAGCCAGAACTTCGTCCGCCACGAGGTGCAGTTCCTGGAGTTCCTGGCCGGACGCGGCCTGAGCGCAGCGGCACAGCCCATCGTCGACGCGCACACGGGCAAGCTGCTCGCCTACGAGCTGCTGGGGCGTTCCACCCACCCGGACCTGCCCGGCTCGCCCATGCACCTGTTCAGCATGGCCGCCTCGCTGCGGCGTGAGGCCGAGCTGAGCGCGGCCTTCCGCGCCCACGGCGTGGCGGCGCTGGCGCCCAAGGCGCAGGGCGTGGGCGTGTTCGTCAACACCCACCCGACCGAGACCTTCACCGAGGAGTTCTTCCAGTCCCTGCACGGGCTGCTGGCCCTGCCCGGGCGCCCGCACCTGGTGGTGGAGGTGCACGAGAGCGCGGTGGTCGAGGTGGAGCGCATGCGCGAGCTGGCCGCGCGCCTGGGCAGCATCGGCGTGAAGTTCGCCTACGACGACTTCGGCGCCGGCCAGGCGCGGCTGAACGAGCTGGCCGAAGTGCCAGCGCACTTCGTCAAGTTCGACATGGGCATCGTGCGCAACCTGCACCAGGCCAGCGAGCGCAAGCAGCGCATGGTGCGCGACCTCGTCCGCATGGTGCTGGAGCTGGGCTCGGTGCCCCTGGCCGAAGGGGTGGAGCTGGAGGCCGAGGCCCAGATCTGCCGCGACATGGGCTTCCGGCTGATCCAGGGCTACCTCACGGGCAAGCCCGTCATGGTGGACAAGCTGTAGCACTGCGAGGCGGGGTCGGCTCTGCATAATCGGCTGCAAACCCGATCTCGCCCCGCTTCATGCTCATCCAGTTCTTCTACACGCTGCGCGCCGCCAAGCTCAAGGTGACGGTGCCCGAGTACCTGACGCTGCTGGAAGCCCTGCAGGCCGGCGTCATCGGCGGCCCCGACAACGGCGGAGTCGCCAGCATCGACGACTTCTACCACCTGGCCCGCACCAGCCTCGTCAAGGACGAAACCCAGTTCGACAAGTTCGACCGTGCCTTCGCCGCCTACTTCAAGGGCGTGGAGATGCTGACCGACTTCACGGCCGAGGTGCCGCTGGAGTGGCTGCGCAAGCAGCTGGAGCTGGAGCTCACGCCCGAGCAGAAGGCCGCCATCGAGAAGATGGGCTGGGACGAGCTGATGGAGACGCTGAAGAAGCGTTTCGAGGAGCAGAAGGAGCGCCACGAAGGCGGCAACCGCTGGATAGGCACCGGCGGCACGAGCCCCTTCGGCAACAGTGGCTACAACCCGCAAGGTGTGCGCATCGGTGGCAAGGGCGGCAACAAGAGCGCCGTCAAGGTCTGGGAGCAGCGCGCCTACCGCGACTACGACGACACGCTGGAGCTGGGCACGCGCAACATCAAGGTCGCGCTGCGCCGCCTGCGCCGCTTCGCCCGCGAGGGCTCGGAGCTGGAGCTGGACCTGGACGGCACCATCCACGGCACCGCCGCCAATGCCGGCATGCTGGACATCCGCATGCAGCCCGAGCGCCACAACAAGGTCAAGGTGCTGCTGCTGATGGACGTGGGCGGCACCATGGACGAGCACGTGCACCGCGTGGAGGAACTCTTCAGTGCCGCCAAGACCGAGTTCAAGCACCTGGAGTTCTATTACTTCCACAACTGCGTCTACGACTTCGTCTGGAAGAACAACCGGCGCCGCTTCGCCGAGAAGCTCAACACCTTCGACCTGATCCGCAAGTACAACCGCGACTACAAGCTCATCTTCGTCGGCGACGCCACCATGAGCCCCTACGAGATCCTGCAGGTCGGCGGCAGCGTCGAGTACAACAACGACGAGGCCGGCGCCGAATGGCTGCAGCGCCTCACCCACGCCTTCCCCAAGTACGCGTGGATCAACCCCGAGCCGCAAGGCGTCTGGCAGTACCGGCAGAGCATCGCGCTGATCCAGCAGCTGATGCAGCAGCGCATGTTCCCGCTGACCCTCTCCGGCCTCGAAGGCGCGATGCGGCTGCTGAGCAAATGACGCGTCTCCTCGCACTGCTTGTCGCAGTGCTGATGGCCGGCTGCGCGACGAAAGCCCCGGCACCGAAGCCCGAACCCGCTCCCGGCATCCCGGCCGACGCGCCGGCCGTCTACAGCCTGGACATCCGCGTCGATGACGGCGCCCTGCGCACGCTGCTGCAGGACAACCTCGACCTCGCCCGCTACCGCGCCAGCGAGGCTGCGCTGAGCCGCGTCGAGCTGGCTCGCCTCGCGGCCGCCGCGCCCGCACAGGCCGAGGCCCTGCTGGAGACCGAGGGCTATTTCAGCGCCAAGGCCGACGTGGACCGCGACCCCGCGGACGAGACCCGGCTGCGCCTGACCGTCACGCCCGGTCCGCTCACGCGGGTCGGCCGGCTCGACATCGAGTTCACCGAAGGCCTGGCCGAAGACGATGCCAAGGCCCTGCGCGAGTCCCTGCGCGGCACCTGGCCGCTCAAGCCCGGCGCCGCCTACACCCAGGCCGCCTGGGCGGCCGGCAAGAGCGAGCTGCTGCTCCGCGCGCGCACCGGCGGTTTCCCGCTGGCGCGCTGGGGCGAGACGGCCGCCCGCGTCGACCCCGATGCCCAGACCGCCGAACTGCACCTCGTGCTGGCCAGCGGCAACCGCGCCCGGCTCGGCGCGCTGCGCATCGAAGGGCTCAAGCGCCAGGACCGCGAGGCCATCGAGCGCCTGACGGGCTTCAAGCCCGGCGACGGCTACACCGAGCAGAAGCTCGCCGAGTTCCAGGAGCGCCTGGCCAAGACCCAGCTCTTCGACGCCGTGCGCGTGCAGCTGCTGGCCGAAACGCCGGACGCCGACGGCACCACGCCCGTGCAGGTCAGCGTCACGGAATCGGCGCTGCAGCAGGCCACCGTCGCCGTCGGCTATCACAGCAACACCGGCCAGAGCGTCAGCGTCGAGCACCTGCACCGCCGCCCCTTCGACCTGCCGGTGCGTGCGCGCAGCAAGCTGCAGCTCAGCCGCGACCTGCGCAGCGCCGAGCTGGAGCTGAGTTCCCACCCCCAGCCCGACCTGCGCCGCAACCTCGCCTCGCTGCAGTTCGAGCAGGACCGCTCGGGCGACACCATCGCCACCAACCTCGGCCTGCGCCTGGGCCGGCTCTACGAATCCACGCGCGACGAGCGGCTCAGCTACGTCGAGCTGCTGCGTGCCCGCGAGACCGCCGGCAGCGAGATCAACACCAACCTCGCCGTGTCCATCAACCAGCAGTGGATACGCCGCCGGCTGGACAGCTCCCTGCTGCCCACCGACGGCCACCAGGCCCTGGCCCTCGTCGGCCTTGGCTACGCCAAGGGCGGCGGCACGGACGACAGCGGCGCCTTCGGCCGCGTGCAGCTCAAGCTCGGCGTCTACAAGCCTCTCGATGGCTGGTACACGTCGGCCCGCGCCGAGCTGGCCCAGGTCGTCGCACATGACCGCGTCGGCGTGCCCGAGAAGCTGCTCTTCCTCGCCGGCGGCGACGAGTCCGTGCGCGGCTATGCCTACCGCAGCCTCGGCGTGGAGCGCAACGGCCTGACCGTGGGCGGCCGCGTGCTGGCCACCGGCAGCCTGGAGATCGCCCGGCCCTTCACGATGAGCATGCCCAGCCTGTGGGGCGCCCTGTTCGTGGACGCCGGTAACGCCGCGTCGCGCTGGACCGACTACCGGCCCGTCGTCGGCGTCGGTGCCGGCGTGCGCTGGCGCAGCCCCGTAGGCCCGCTGCGCGTGGACCTGGCCCGTGCGCAGGAAACCGGCAAATGGCGGCTGCACTTCAGCGTGGGCATCACGCTTTGAAGCGCTCCCTGCGCATCCTGCGTGCCACGCTGATCGCGCTGGCCCTGCTGGTCGTTCTGACCGTGGCCTTCGTCGCCTGGCTGCTGAACCGCCCCGCCGGCGGCGCCTGGCTGATGGCCCACCTGCCCGGCGTGCAGATCGAGGCGCCCGAGGGCTCGCTGATGGGCGAGTTCCGCGCGCGCCGCCTCGTCATCAGCTGGACCGGCGGCTCGGCCGAGCTGCGCGGGCTGCGCTGGAAGGGCCTGGGCCTGACGGCCAGCAGCGGCCTGCTGCTGGCCGATGAACTTGTCGTGCAGGAGATCGCCGTCCGCAGCCTGGCCAGCGACCAGCCCCTCACGCCACCGCCCGACCTCTCGCTGCCGCTGGGCGTGCAGATCCACAGCCTGCGCGTCGGCAAGCTGAGCTGGTCGCCCGAGCAGGCCCCGCTGCTGGGCCTGGACGCCCAGCTCGACCTGCCGCGCCGCGGTACCCACCGCATCGAGCTGAAGGCGGCACGCTGGCAACACCTGACGCTGGCCGGCAAGGCCCGCGTCGCCACCGCCGCACCGCTGCAAACCGACGCCACGCTGACGGTGCAGCAAACCGAAGCCACCGACCTGCCGTGGACGGCCATCGCCGCCGTCACAGGCTCGCTGGCCAGGCTCAAGGCCAGGGCCGAGCTGGAAGCTGCCCACCAGACGCTGAAGGCCGACGCCGAGATCCAGCCCTTCGCCGCCTGGCCCGTCAATGCGCTGCAGTTGGCCGCCGAAAAGCTCGACCTCGCCGCCTTGATGCCCGGCCTGCCCCGCACCGCGCTCAGCGGCAGCGCCCGGGTCCTGGCCCCGGCCCGCGACGCCGAGGCCACGCTGCAGGCCGACCTGCATAACACCGCCGCCGGCCGCTGGGACCAGGGCGCCCTGCCCGTCACCCGCCTGGTGCTCGCGCTGGCCGGCCGCCCCGACCAGCCCACCAGCTTGCGACTGGCGGCCCTCGACGCCGAGCTGCCCGGGGGTGGTCGCGTGCAAGGCAAGGGTCAGCGCGAGGCCGACGGCCGCTGGCAGCTCGACGCCCGCGTCCAGGGGCTGCGCCCCGAGGTGCTGGACGCGCGCGCCACCCCGGCCCGCCTGGACGGCCCGCTCACCCTCGCCGGCAGCAAGACCGGCCCGCTCAGCGCCGGGCTGGATCTCGCCGGCACGATCGACAAGCGCCCGCTGCGCGTCAAGGCCCAGCTGCAGGGCGAAGGCACGGCTTGGCAGATCGCCGAGGCCCAGCTCGCCAGCGGCGACGCCACGCTGCAGGCCAGCGGCCACGTCGACACCACCGGCGCCGCCCGCCTGAAGGCCCAGTTGCGCCAGTTTGACCCCCACCTGCTGTGGCGCGGCGCGCCGGGCTCGGCCTGGGCCCGCCTGCCCGGCCCGACACGGCTCAGCGCCGAGGCCGACCTGGACCTGCGCGGCAAGTCCCTTGCCACGCTCAGCGGCAACGCCTACGTGCGCCTGCTGCCGAGTCAGGCCGCCGGCCTGCCGCTGGAAGGCCGCATCAAGCTGCAGCGCGAGCGCGCGAACGACGCCGCGGCCTTCGACATCGACGGCCGCCTGGGCAACAACCGCGTGCAGACCGGCGGCCAGGCGCGCTCCGGCAGCGTCGAGGGCACGGCCACGGTCAGGGCAACCGCGCTGGCCGAGCTCAACCCGCTGCTGGCGCTGTTCGACCAAGGCCCCATCGCCGGCCAGGGCGAGGGCGAGGGCAGCTATCAGCTGGTGCGCGGTGCCAAGGGCTGGCAGCTTGGCGGCAGCGGCCGCCTGGCGCTCGCGCAGGCCAAGGCCATGGGCACCACCATCGCCCAGGTCAAGGGGCGCTGGGACCTACCCCTGCCCGGCGCGGACGGCGACGGCCCCATCGCGCTGAATCTCGACATCACTCAGCTGCGCGACCCGCTGGTCCAGCTCGCCAGCGCCAAGGTCGAGCTGCAGGGCCGGCGCAGCGCCCACGAGGCCAAGGCCCAGCTCAGCGGCAAGATCCCGCGCGAGTCGCAAGACCTGACGCTCGACGCCCAGCTCCAGGCCCGCGGCCGCTGGGACGGCCAGGCCTGGGCCGGCCGCGTCACCCGCATCGCCATCGGCCCGCTGCGGCCCAACACGCCGCCGCTGCTGGCCGCCAGCGACATCGCCCTGCGCTGGGACAGCCGCGGCCCGCTGCTGAGCGCCGAGCCCGGCCGCGCCGAGGTGGGCGGCGCCTTCGTGCGCTGGCAGCGCCTGAGCTGGGATGGCGGCGAGCGCCCCGAACTGCGGGCCGACCTGCAGCTGGAAGACCTCGCGGCCGCGCCGTTGCTGGCGCGCTGGCAGCCCGACTTCGGCTGGGGCGGCGACCTGCGCGTGACGGGCCATGCCTCGCTGCTGCTCAACGACAAGCTCACCGCCGAGCTGCTGATCGAACGCCAGAGCGGCGACCTGAAGGTCACCGACGAATTCGGCCAGCGCGCGCTGGGCCTGACCGACCTGCGCCTGGCGCTGAACGTGAATGACGGCGTGTGGCGCTTCGCGCAAGGCGTGGCCGGCGCCGAGCTGGGCAGCCTGGGCGGCGCGCTGACGTTGCGCCCGGCCCGGCTGTGGCCCGATGCGCAGACACCGGTGGAGGGCGTGCTGCAAGCCAACGTGGCCCACCTGGGCACCTGGGGCAGTTGGGTGCCGGCCGGCTGGCGCCTGGGTGGCCGCGCGGCCGCCACCGTGCAGTTGAGCGGCCGGCTGGGGGGCCCCGACCTGACCGGCCGCGCCGAGGGCGAGGACCTGGCCCTGCGTCACCTGCTCTACGGCGTGGACGTGACCGGGGGCCGCTTCACGCTGGACCTGAAAGGACAGCACGCCGAGCTGTCGCGCCTGGAGGCCCGCGGCGGCGACGGCTGGCTGCGCGCCAGCGGCCGGGCCGAGCTCGGCGCCCAGCCCAGCGCGCACATCGAGATCACGGCCGACAAGCTGCGCGTGCTGTCGCGCGTGGACCGCCGGCTCGTCGCCAGCGGCACGGCCACGCTGGACCTCGATGCCAAGGGCCTCAAGCTCGACGGCAAGCTCAGCGCCGACGAGGGCCTGTTCGACTTCACCCGCAGCGACGCGCCGGCCCTGGCCGACGACGTGACCGTGCTGCGCGGCACGCGCGATGCCGCACCCACCGCGCCACCGGCACCGAAGGCCGCGCGCAACAGCACCGTCAACCTCGCGGTGGACTTCGGCCGCGACTTCAAGGTGCGCGGCCGCGGCCTCGCGACGACGCTGCGCGGCCAGTTGCAGGTCGCTCAGAACAACGGCCCGCTGCGCGTCACCGGCAAGCTCACCGCCGGTGGCGGCCAGTACGCCGCCTATGGCCAGAAGCTGGACATCGAGCGCGGCGACATCGGCTTCACCGGCGCCTACGACAACCCCACGCTGGACTTGCTGGCCGTGCGGCCCAACCTGGACGTGCGCGTCGGCGTGCGCGTGGGCGGCACGGCGCTAGCGCCGCGCGTGAACCTGTACGCCGAGCCCGAGATGGCCGACACCGACAAGCTCGCCTGGCTGCTGCTGGGCCGCGGCCCCGACGGCCTGGGCCGCACCGACACCGCCCTGCTGCAGCGCGCCGCACTCGCGCTGCTGAGCGGCGAAGGCGAAGGCCCGACGGGCAAGGTGCTGCGCAACCTGGGGCTGGACGAGCTCTCCCTGGCGCAGAGCGACGACGACACCCGCGCCACCATCGTGCGCCTGGGCAAGCAGCTCTCGCGGCGCTGGTACGTGGGCTACGAGCGCAGCCTGAACGCGACGACGGGCAGCTGGCAGCTCATCTACCGCATCGCCCAGCGCTTCACGCTGCGCGCCCAGGGCGGCGACGACAACGCGCTCGACCTGATCTGGCAGTGGAAGTGGAACTGACGGCGTGAAGCGGGACCGGCGGACATGAGCCGCCGTCCGCCGCGCCGCCGCGCCGCCGGGCTGGATGCCCTAGGCGACAAGCTGCGCCACGACGACTTCTTCGCCCGGACCGGTGATCGGGCAGGCGACGTCCTACAAGCACGTCGCGACGCGCCCGACAACGGCTGTCACAGACTTCCGGGAGGATGCCGGCCATGCTGCACAACACGCACTCCACGCCCAGCCTGCCGCCGCTACCCGTGGCCGACGGGCTGTTCATCGATGCCGATCTCGACGTCGCGCTGCGCACCCCGTCCACCCTGGTCGTCAACGCCAGACTGGAAGTGGCCCCGGCGGAGGCCGGCAGCGCACGCAGCATCGACCTCGCACTCGTCATCGCCCGCTCGCGCTGCCACGGCGAACGCCCCTTCCTCGCGGCGCTGCTGGATGCGGTGCATGCGGCCGTGGCCCGTGCGACGCGTGGCGGCACCCTGCTCAGGCCCCGCCGCGTGCTCACGAGCGTTGCCGGCCAGCCCCATCTGGTCGCGCAGTTCGAGGCCGCCTGAGCGGCCTATTTCGAGCGCCCGTCGAACTGCGTGACGGGAATGGCCTGCAGATCGACGTCCTCCAGGCAGCGCAGGTTGATCGCCGCCATCGCCGAGCCGTCCGGCCCCTGGCCTTCGCCATAGGGGTGCATGCCGCAGACTGGGCAGAAGCGGTGCCGGATGACGTGCTTGTTGAAGGTGTAGGTGCTGGCGTTCTCCTCGGGAGTCAGCAGCCTGAGCGCAGCACGCGGCACGAACCACAGCAGCGAGCCCTTGCGCTGGCAGATGGAGCAGTTGCAGGCCAGCGCGGATGTGGGCTCGCCCTCGACCTCGAACCTGATGCGGCCGCAATGGCAGCTTCCGTGATGCGTCATGTCGACCTCCGGGTTGCAGAAGCGCCATGCTGCCAGAAACCCCATGCGAGAATGCGCGCCGCTCGAGGGCTGTGGCCACCACAGGCTCCCGAGGCTCTCGCCGTAGTTCAATGGATAGAACGGCCGCCTCCTAAGCGGCAGATACAGGTTCGATTCCTGTCGGCGGGACCAAGGTTCCAGCGCCTCTGGGACCGCGGCTGCAAGCCCATCCCGCGTCCGTCACACGCCAAGTAGCGGCGCTCATCAATTGAGTGGATATCGCTCCAGGGCTTCGACGGCATCATCGCTCCTGCTTTTGTGACACCGGTCAAAGAGGCCGGCCGTTGCAGCGGCTCGATGATCAAACCGACGAGGGTCAGGACATGGCAATCCAGTTGCGCTCCAACAAGCCGGCATCTCTCCAGGACCGGGCGCCAACGACGAGGCGTACTGGTGTGCCGCAACGAGCAGGCCGGTTTTTGTGGGTCGCCCTGACGCTCACGCTTGCCGGTTGTGCAAGCACGCCGGACTTGACGCTGCGCTATTTCCCGGCGAAGGCCAGCACGGTGGTGAACGTGACCCAAACTCTGGACTGCAATGAAGCCCGGTCCGTGCTGACGTCCGTCGAATCCGTCACCGTTGGCACGACCTATACCAGCGACCGCAACAAGCCGCGGGAGATCAAGATCAAGAAGCTGAGCCGCTGGTATTCCGACAGCGACTTCAAGGCGACATGGTTCGACGATGGCCGGTTGAAGGGCATCAATCAATCCTCGACCGGACAGGGAGAGGCCATCGCCAAGGCGGCAATTTCGCTTGCCGTGGCAGCTCTGCCGCTGGGCGGCGCGCTGGCAACTGATCGCGTGGATCCAGTCACCAAGGATGCATGCGACGCGATCGCGGAATACGGCAAATCAAAACCTTTGACGCTGACGTTTGCCACGCTCCCCATCACCTACGACGGCACGACGAATCCGCCGCTGAACCCCTCGGCAACCATCCCCAAGAAATACCTGGACAGGATTCAGCCGCGGATTCCCCTGCTGCAGGTACAGGTTGGCGCGGCGGAGAAGCTGGAGCTCACCAGCCCTCCCGACGGTGACAAGGAAAGCTACGTCGCTTTGAAGATGAACAAGGTCGGCCTCAGCACCATCAAGGTCACCCGCGATGGCAGCAAGATTTACGAAGGTCTGGTGCAGGTTCCGCTCGCCGAGGAGTACGAGTTGCCCATCCCTTATCCGGCCTTCTTTGGAAAGCAGGGGTTTGAACTGCTGTTGACCGATGCCGGCGGCATCACGACGCTGGCCTACAACAAGTTGTCCGGCGCCGCGGGCGCCATCGGCACGGCTGCGGCGTTGGAAGGGACCGACGCTGCGAGAGCCAACCAGCTCAAGGCGGAAGCCGACCTGATCGCACAACAGCAACGTCTCGCGCGCTGCAAATCGCAACCGGACAAGTGCTCATGAGCGAGCAGTTGGAGATCCCAGCGTGCTTTGGCGAGTTGCAATCGCTCGACGGCACGGAATGGGGTCCGGCGGCACTCGGAGGTTCGGCAGAGATGGCGACTGTGTTGCCGCTGCAGATGCAGAGTCACACCGGGGCGAAACATCTGTGCTGGGCCAGCGTCGCAGCCAGCGTCGCCACCTACAAGAACAAAGGCTCATGGACGCCCTGCCGTGTCGCCTCGCTGTGCCTGGGGCAATCCGACTGCTGCCCAGGCGGGGTCGTGTCCGCGTTCTGCGATCGCGACTACGCGCTTGATGCGGCGCTCGACCGGGTCGGCTGCCTGGACACTCCCCGGCAAGGGCCGCTCGAATTGAGCGAGGTCATCGCCCAGATTCGGCTCGATCGCCCCGTGTGCTGCCACATTTCCTGGCAGGGGCTGGCTTCCAACGCCAACGGCCACTTCAATGTCATCGTCGGCTACGGCATAGGCAGCAGCGACATCGTCGTCCGCGACTCGGCCTCTCCCGATGACTTCATGGGTCCCTACGAACGGTTCAAGGACCGCTACCTTGGCGATGGTAGATGGGACTACAGCTACCTGACCAAGTAGTGCATGAACATCTCAATTCAGCCATCGCCGGCGCAGGGCAAGGACCTGGCGGCCGCCTCGTTCCTGGCCCGCCAGCATCACGGAAAGTTTGGCGCCATGGTGTCGGCGCGGGCCGGTATCGGGCCCGGAATCCCCACCTTTGCCATGCGCGTGAGCAAGCGCCTTGCGACCGCTCACCTGACCGATGCCCGGTTGAGCGGCTGGCGCTATCCGGTCATCGCAGGTCAGCACGTGGCGCTGGTCACGCTGGGCATGGACAACGGCCAACTGTTCTTTCGCGACATCAGCACCGGCGCCTTTGCGCGCAGTGTGGTGGACGCGGTGGCATTCGCCGAGAAGGCTGCGACGCGCTCGAAGGCCTCTTTCGAGCTGAGGATGCTCGAAGCCCCTGCGCTTCAGCTTTCCTACCTTTGGCTCTCCCGGCCCGGCAGCAACCGGTTCGTGGACCTGCGGCCCTCGACGATGGCGGCTGACGGCGGCCGTGAGCTCCTCACGTCCATCAGACAACGGGTGCGCGACGAATACTTCACCCGCACGGCCAGGCCCTCGGTCTGACGCGCGTGCGGGCTGCCAGCGTTCCAACAGTAAGCGGCAACTGGCATGCAATTCGCGCTGACCACATAAGCATCCCCGCTTTCCTTCCTTCCGCGAGCAAGGCGCTCTCCCTATCGTTGCGGCCTGAAACGACACAGGCCGCCATGCACATAACCAGCCTCTCCGCCAGCCCCAGCGAACGCTCCCGCTCCGCCTGGCTCACGCAGTTCGCGCTGACGCGCCTGGAAGGCCGTGGCACGCGGCACGACGACATCCTGATCCGCACGCTCCCCGCCGCCGCGCTGCTGAGCGCCGACGTTCAGGACGCCTCCATCGCCACCGCCGTGCACGCGGTGGAGCAGGCCGAGCTCGTCATCATCGGCACGCCCATCTACAAGGCCGCCTACAGCGGGCTGCTGAAGGTCTTCCTGGACCTGCTGCCGCCCGACGCGCTGCGGGGCAAGCTGGTGCTGCCGCTGGCCACAGGTGGCAGCCCGGCGCATTTCCTGGCGCTGGACTACGCGCTCAAGCCCGTGCTGTCGGCCCTGGGTGCCCGCTACGTGCTGGACGGCGTGTTCGCCACCGACGCCCAGTTGCGCCGTCATGAAGCGGGCGGCTTCGTGCCCGAGCCCGACCTGATCGCGCGGCTGGACCGCGCGCTGGCCCCACTCGCGCCACGAATGCGCCCGCAGCCCGAGCCCGCGCTGAGCTGTTGACGCGCCCGCGCCTCTCTCTCCCCAGTTGTCTCCTCGCCACCCGCACGGGATCGGCGACTTCATCCCGGCGCCTCGGGCGCTGATCGGCTCGGCGCGCCTGCGCCGATCAACAGCCCCCCGGGCGCCGGGATCTTTTTTGCACAGGACATCACCATGCACTTCCGCCCCTTCCTCCGCTGGACCGCGCCGCTGCTGCTGGCCGCATTCAGCCTCCACGCCACCGCGCAGGCCACGCTCCGCATTGGCTTCCAGAAATCCGCCAGCCTGCTGACCTTCCAGAAGTCCAGCGGTTCGCTCGAAAAGAAGCTCGCGCCGCTGGGCGTGGCCGTCAAATGGGTCGAGTTCCCCGCCGGCCCGCAACTGCTCGAAGGCCTGAACGTAGGCGCCGTCGACGTGGGCTTCGTCGGTGAGGCCCCGCCCATCTTTGCGCAGGCCGCCGGCGCGAAGTTCGTCTACATCGGCTTCGACCCTGCCGCGCCCGAGGCCGAAGCCATCGTCGTGCCCAAGGACTCGGCCATCCGTTCGGTCGCCGACCTGAAGGGCAGGAAGGTCGCGCTGAACAAGGGCAGCAACGTGCACTACCTGCTCGTCAAAGCGCTGGAGAAGCAGGGCCTGAAGCCCTCCGACATCCAGCCCGTCTACCTGCCGCCGGCCGACGCCCGCGCCGCCTTCGAGCGCGGTGCGGTGGATGCCTGGGTGATCTGGGATCCCTTCCTCGCCGCCGTGGAGAAGCAGAGCGGCGCCCGGGTGCTCGCCGACGGCCGCGGCCTCGTCAACAACTACGCCTACTACCTGGCCGAGCGCGGCTACGCCGAGAAAAGCCCCAAGGTCATCCAGGCCCTGTTCGACGACAGCCAGGCCCAGGCCGCGGCGCTGAAGGCCAATGTCAAGGCCGCGGCCGCCGTCATCGCACCGCTGCAGGGCCTGGAGCCCGAGGTCGTCGAGAAGAGCCTGACGCGCTACCAGTTCGGCGTGAAGCCGCTCACCGCCGCCATCGCCGCCGAGCAGCAGAAGATCGCCGACACCTTCCACGCGCAGGGCCTGATCCCCAAACCCATCCGCGTGGCCGACGCCCTGCCGGGCAGCGCCACCGTCGCGGAGGCGGCACGATGAACACGACCCGCCGCGCCGCCGTGGCGCTGCTCGCCGTCACCGCCGCCGCCTGGCGCCACGCCCAGGCCCAGGCGCCCGTACAGCTGCGCATCGGCTTCCAGAAGGGCTCGCTCAACCTCGCCTTGTTGAAGAGCTATGGCCTGCTGGAACAGCGCCTGCCCGGCACCCGCATCCAGTGGACCGAATTCCCCGCCGGCCCGCAGCTGCTGGAAGCGCTCGCGCTGGGCAGCGTGGACCTCGGCGCCACCGGCGACGCACCGCCCGTGTTCGCCCAGGCCGCCGGCAAGGACGTGGTCTACATCGGCGCTGAGCCGCCCAAGCCCGACAGCTCGGCCGTGCTCGTCAAGCCCGCCTCGCCGCTGAAGACGCTGGCCGACCTGAAGGGCAAACGCATTGCCCTGCAGAAGGGCAGCAGCGCTCATTTCCTGACCGTGCAGGCCGTCAAGAAGGCGGGCCTGGCCTGGGCCGACATCCAGCCTGTCTACCTGCCGCCGGCCGACGCCCGCGCCGCCTTCGAGCGCGGCTCAGTCGACGCCTGGGCCGTGTGGGACCCGTACTACGCCGCCGCCGAGATCAGCGGCGAGCTGCGCGCGCTGGCGACCAGCCGCGGCCTGAGCAGCAACAACACCTTCTACCTCGCTTCACGCGCACTCAGCCAGCAGCCGGCCCTGGTGCGGACCGTCTTCCAGGCCCTCACCGACACCGACGCCCGCGTGCAAGCCGACCGCCGCGACGCCGTGCAGCGCTATGCCGAGTTCGCCGGCCTGCCTGCACCAGTGGTTCAGCGCATGGTGGAGCGCCGCGGCCCGGCACCGGTCGGCCCGCTCACCGCCCAGCTGCTGGCCGAACAGCAGCAGGTGGCCGACGCCTTCGCCGATCTCGCCCTCATTCCCCGCCCCATCCGTGTCGCAGATGCCCTCGCACAGGTCAAAGCATGAAGATCTTCTGGTTCATCCCCACCCACGGCGACAGCCGCCACCTCGGCACCTCGCGCGGCTCGCGCGTGGCCGACCACGCCTACTTCAAGCAGATCGCCATCGCCGCCGACAGCCTGGGCTACGAGGGCGTGCTCATCCCCACCGGCCAGTCCTGCGAGGACTCCTGGCTGGTGGCCGCCAGCCTCATCGATGCCACGCGCCGGCTGAAGTTCCTCGTCGCGCTGCGCCCCGGGCTCGTCGCCCCCACGCAGAGCGCCCGCATGGCCGCCACGCTGGACCGGCTCTCCGGCGGGCGCTTGCTCGTTAACCTCGTCACCGGCGGCGACGCCCACGAGCTGGCCGGTGACGGGCAGTTCCTCGGCCATGCCGAGCGCTACGCGCAGTCGGCCGAGTTCATCCGCATCTGGCGCGAGGTCATCGCCCGGTCGCACGAGGGCCGGCCTTTCGACTTCGACGGCGAGCACCTCAGCGTGAAGGGCGCCAAGCTGCTGTTCCCGCCCACGCAATCGCCCTACCCGCCTGTGTTCTTCGGCGGCTCATCCGGCCCCGCGCACGACCTGGCGGCGGAGCAGGCCGACACCTACCTCACATGGGGAGAGCCGCCTGCCGAGGTGGCCAAGAAGGTGGTCGACGTGCGCGGCCGGGCCGCCGCCCAGGGCCGCCGCCTGCAGTACGGCATCCGCCTGCACGTCATCGTGCGCGAGACCGAGGACGCCGCCTGGGCCGCCGCGGCCGAGCTGGTGTCGCAGCTGGACGAGGCCACCGTGGCCGCCGCGCAGGCCCGCTTCGCGAGCATGGACTCCGTCGGCCAGCGCCGCATGGCCGAGCTGCACCGTGGCAAGTTCAACAAGGCGAATGTGCGCGAAGGGCTGGAGATCTCGCCCAACCTGTGGGCCGGCGTGGGCCTGGTGCGCGGCGGCGCGGGCACGGCCCTGGTGGGCAACCCGCAGCAGGTGGCGGACCGGCTCAACGAGTACGCCGCACTCGGCCTGGAGCACTTCATCCTCAGCGGCTACCCGCATCTGGACGAGGCTCACCGCTTCGCCGAGCTGGTGTTCCCGCTGCTGCCGCTGACGCTGCGCGAGCGCCTCACCGGGCCGGCAGGCGAGCTGATGGCGCACGGCATAGTTCCGAAACAGGTAGCCGCGAGCTGACATGAAGCAGCGCCTCATCCCCTGGCTGCTGCCCGCGGCCATTCTCATCGCCTGGGAGCTGGCCTCGCGCAGCGGCGTGCTGTCGGCGCGCATCCTGCCCGAGCCCGCCGCCGTGGGGGCCGCCTTCTGGCAGCTGCTGCGCTCGGGCGAGCTGGCCCACCACGTCGGAGTCAGCGCGGCGCGGGCTTTCTCGGCACTGGCGCTCGGCGGCGGCCTGGGCCTGCTGCTGGGCCTGCTGACCGGCACCTGGCGCCAGGCCGAAGCGCTGCTGGACACCACGCTGCAGATGCTGCGCAACATCCCGGCGCTGGCGCTGATCCCGCTCGTCATCCTGTGGTTCGGCATCGACGAGGCGGCCAAGCTGGTGCTGGTGGCCGTGGGCGTGTTCTTCCCGGTCTACCTGAACACCTTCCACGGCATCCGCAACGTGGACCGCGACCTCATCGAGATGGCACGCAGCTACGGCCTGTCGGGTTGGCAGCTGTACACCCAGGTCATCCTGCCCGGCGCGCTGCCGTCCATCCTCGTGGGCCTGCGCTTCTCGCTCGGGCTGATGTGGGTGCTGCTCATCGTGGCCGAGACGCTGTCGGCCCAGGCCGGCATCGGCTACCTCACGATGAACGCCCGCGAGTTCCTGCAGACCGACATCGTGCTGGTCGGCATCCTGCTCTACGCCGTGCTGGGCAAGCTGGCCGACGTGGTCGCCCGCGGGCTGGAACGCGCCTGGCTGCCCTGGCACCGCGGCTATGCCACCGAGAGGACTTGAGATGTGGGTAAATGAGTTCGACTACCCGCAGCTGACGCGCGACTCCCTGGCCGAGGCCGCGCCCACCCGCGCGCCCTCGCCGGGCCTGGCGCTGCGGCTGCGCGGCGTGGCCAAGTCCTTCGGCACCCGCCATGTGCTGCAGGGGCTGGACCTGCACGTGGCCCCCGGCGATTTCGTCGCCCTGGTGGGCCGCAGCGGCTGCGGCAAGAGCACGCTGCTGCGGCTGATCGCCAGGCTGGACGCGCCCACGGCCGGCAGCGTCGAGGCGGGCGAGCCGCACGAGCGCCGGCTGATGTTCCAGGACGCACGGCTGCTGCCGTGGAAGCGCGTCGTCGACAACGTGGCGCTGGGCCTTGCAGGCCGTGATGCCCGCGAGCGCGCGATGGAGGCACTGGCCCAGGTAGGCCTGGCCGGCCGCGGCAGCGACTGGCCGGCCACGCTCTCGGGCGGCCAGCGCCAGCGCGTGGCCCTGGCCCGCGCCCTGGTCCACAACCCCCGCCTGCTTCTGCTGGACGAACCGCTGGGCGCGCTGGACGCGCTGACCCGAATGGAGATGCACCGCCTCATCGAGCAGCTCTGGCAGCGCCACCGCTTCACGGCCCTGCTCGTCACCCACGACGTCGCCGAGGCCGTGGCCCTGGCCGACCGCGTGCTGCTCATCGACCGCGGCGGCATCGCGCTGGACGCCACGGTCGCCCTGCCCCGCCCGCGCCCGCGCACGGCGCCGGGCTTTGCGGCGCTGGAGGAGCGGGTGTTGAGGCACATCATCGGCACGGCCTGAGCCCGATATCCTCTGCCGCTTGCCACGGAGGCGGGAGGCCAGGGGATGAAGATCGCGTTCACGTCATGCGCGCTGGAGCAGCGCTTCGAGCGGCAGCCGGTCTGGCAACGCATCCAGGCCCAGGACCCCGACTTCCTCGTCCTGCTCGGCGACTCGATCTACCTCGACATCGACGTGCACGCGCAGCGCATGGACGACGCCGCCTTCGGCGAGCACTGCCACGCCCGCTGGCGCGCCCAGCTCGCCGTGCCGGAGTTCGACGCGCTGCTGCGCCACATGGCCGCCAAGGGCGGGCGGCGCGTGTTCGCCGTCTGGGACGACCATGACTTCCTGTGGAACGATGCCGCCGGCGCCGCCATCGCGGCCATCCCCGAGCACGCCGGCAAGATCCCGCGCAGCCGCGTGATGTTCGAGGCCTTCCGCCAGGCCCTGGTCGAGCCGGGCGGTTTCCCCGCCTCGTTCTACGACACCCAGCCACCCGCGCCCGGCGACGACGGGCCGCTGTACGAGGCCGTGCAGCTCGGCGGCGACGTATGGCTGCACCTGACCGACGGCCGCAGCTGCCGCACCGAGACCTGGCTAGTGCCGCAGGACAAGCGCGCCATCGTCGGCCAGGGCCAGCTCGACATGCTGGCCGCCACCGCCGATGCCGCGGCGCCCGGCGCAGTCCACCTCGTGGCCAGCGGTTCGACCAGCTCGGGCTGGAAGAAATACCTGCACGACTGGACAGCCCTGAACCTCATCGCCGACCGCCACCGCTGCCTGATGCTAAGCGGCGACGTCCACCACAACGCCTTCGCCTCCCACGGCGAGACCGATGGGCTGCCGCTGCACGAGGCCACGGCGTCCGGCGCAGCGGTGCGCGATGCCGTGGTCTACGGCCATGACATCGAGAACTTCGGCCTCGTCGAGCTCAGCGCGAACGAGGTGACGCTGCGTTTCTTCGAGCGCGACCGCGAGACCCGCCCGCGTCGCATCCGCCGCACGAACTGGCGCGTCGTCGAGCCGAGCTGACCATGAAGGCCCTGCTGCGCTGCAGCCTGCTCGCCACCGCCCTGCTGGCCGGCTGCGCCCACCACCCAGCACTGCAGCCCGAGCCGCTGGCCCAGGCTGATGCCGCCATCGAGCGCTTCGTCGCCCAGCGCCAGCTGCCGGGCGCGGCGCTGTGGATGGAGCGCATGGGCCACGGCAGCCACCACCGCGCCTACGGCCAGCGCGCCGTCGAGCCCGAGCTTGAGCCGCTGGACGAGGCCACCGTCTTCGACGCCGCCTCGCTGACCAAGCCCGTCGTCACCGCGACGCTGGTGCAGTTGCTGCGCGAGCGCGGCCTGCTGGACCTGGAGGCGCCGCTGCAGCGCTACCTGCCCGGCTGCGGCGGCGAAGACAAGGCCGGCATCACGCTGCGCCAGCTGCTCACCCACAGCTCGGGCCTGCCCGCCAGCCTGCCCGGCAACGGCGCCGGCGACTGGGCCGGCGTGGCGGAGGCCGAACGAATCGCCTGCGGCCTGCCGCTGACAGCGCCGCCGGGCACGGGGTTCCGCTACTCCGACGTCAACTTCATCCTGCTCGGCCGCATCGTCGAAAGTCGGGCCGGCGTGCCGCTGGAGCGCTTTGCCGACGAGTCCCTGTTCCGGCCGCTGGGCATGCGCGACAGCGGCTACCTGCCGCTGCGGCGCATGGCCGCCACGCGCATCGCACCCACCGAACGCCTGCCCGACGGCGTGGTGCTGCGCGGCGAGGTGCACGACCCCACGGCCCGCAAGATGGGAGGGGTGGCCTGCCACGCAGGCCTGTTCACGACGACAGCCGACCTGGCCCGCTTCGCCCGCATGCTGCTGGCCGGCGGCATGGCGGAGGACGGCTCGCGGCTGCTGTCGGCGCAGAGCGTCGCCCTGCTGACCACACCCCAATCTCCGGCCGGCATCACCGAGCTGCGCGGCATGGGTTGGGACATCGCCTCGCCCTACGCCCGCCCGCGCGGCAGCCTCTACCCGGCCACGAGCTTCGGCCACACCGGCTTCACCGGCTGCGCCTTCTGGCTGGACCCGGCCAGCCGCAGCTTCTTCGTGTTGCTGTCCAACCGCGTGCATCCGGTGGCCGGCGCCAACGTGCTGCCGCTGTACGGCGAGCTGGGGACGCTGGCGGCGCGCGCGGCCGGCTACTAGGCGTTGGTGCTCAGCGAGCCCGGGTAGGTCAGCGAGCTGCCCGCTGCCGACACCGAGAACACGACGCTCGTCGTGCCCGTGTGCTGCATCAGCGAGTTGTAGAGCGACATCACGCCGCCCGCGCTCTTGGCAAGCTTGGCGGCCTGCGAGATGGCAGCGCTCTGCTGGATGGTGCTAGAGAGCTTCAACGCGTCGCGGGCCTGGCCGGCGATGCGGCTGGCAAAGCTGGGCTGGCGGGTATCGGCGGCCAGGAAGGCCTTGACCGCCGCCTTGTCGGCATCCGAGCCCTTGGTCTCGACGCTGCCATCGCTCTTCACGGCGAACTCGACGGCACCGGTCAGCTTGACGGCCGCCTTGGTCATCGCGGCGCGCAGCTCGGTCGCCAGCGCCTTCTGGCCGGCCTCCAGATCGCGGGCCGCCGAAGCGGACTTGGCCGTGCCGGCCGCGCGCTCCAGCGCGGCCTTGGAGACCGTGACCGTGCCTGCCTTGGCCGTCGTCACCTGGGCAGCCGTCGCCGTGCCGTCCTGGCTTTGGGACGACAGATAGCTGAGCAGGGCGTTGTTGCTGATGCTGGAAACCACGCCGGCATCTTGCCGACGCGCCGCTCGGCCGAAGCCGCCAACTGCGCCGCATTTCCCCGCCACCTCGGCTCATGGCCGGGCCGTGGCACCATGCCGGCCCATGACCGTCCACGTCGCCTGCCTCTGCGCCGCCTGGTGCCGCACCTGCGAGTCCTACCAGCAAGTCTTCGAAGTCGCCTGCGCCGAGCTGCCGCAGGCCGGCCTGCACGTGCGCTGGATCGACATCGAGGACCAGGCCGAGCTCGTCGGTGATCTGGACATCGAGACCTTCCCGACGCTGCTCATCGCCGACGACGAGCATGTGCGCTTCGCCGGCCCGCTGACGCCGCAGCCCGAGACGCTCAGGCGCGTACTGAAAGCCCACCTGGCCGACACACGCGCCGCCCGCGTGGCGCCGGAGATCGACGCGCTGGCCCAGCGCCTGCGCGCGCTGGACTAGGCAGCGGCGAGCGCAGGCGCGCGGCGACGAGCGCGCACAAAGACCATCAGCTGCCACAGCATGAACAGCACGATGATGCCCAGCAGCGTGCCGCTGATGGGCCGGGTCACGAAGGTCATGAAGCTTCCGCGGCTCAGCAGCATGGCGCGGCGGAAATACTCCTCCAGCATCGGCCCGAGAATGAAGCCCAGCATCAGCGGCGCGGCGTCCAGGTCCAACCGCATGAAGACATAGCCGAGCAGGCCGAAGGCGGCCGTGGTGTAGATGTCTTCGAGGTTGTTGTTGACGCTGAAGGTGCCGATGCAGCAGAAGAACAGGATGGCCGGGAACAGCACGTTGTAGGGGATCTTGAACACCGACAGCCAGTAGCGCACCAGCGGCACGTTCAGCACGACGAGGAAGACGTTGCCCACCCACATGCTCGCCACCAGCCCCCAGAACAGGTCGCCGTGTTGCGAGATCATGTTGGGGCCGGGCTGGATGCCCTTGATGATGAAGGCGGCCATCATCAGCGCCATGACCGGGTTCTCGGGGATGCCGATGCTCATCAGCGGGATGAAGCTGGTGCGCGCCGCCGCCTCGTCGGCCGCGGCCTGGCCCGCCACGCCCTCGATGGCGCCGCTGCCGATCTCATCGCGGTGCTTGCTGACCTTCTTGTCCAGCGCATAGGCGGCGAACTGCGCGATGACGGGACCGCCACCGGGCAGGATGCCGAGGAAGGAGCCGACGGCGCTGCCGCGCAGGGCGCTGGGGATGATGCGCTTGAACTCGGCCCAGGTGGGCATCAGGTGGATGGTGCCGCTGAATGGCGTGCGCTCCTCGCGGGCGTCCAGGTTCTTGGTGATCTCGGCGATGCCGAAGCAGCCCAGCGCCACGCTCACGAGGCCCACGCCGTCGGCCAGGAAGGGCATGTTGAAGGTGTAGCGCTCCATGCCGCTGTTCACGTCGGTGCCGATCTGGCCCAGCAGCACGCCCACCAGGCACATGGCCAGGCCGTTGAGCAGGCTGCCCGTCGTCACGAAGCTCACACAGAAGAAGCCCAGCAGCATCAGCGAACAGTAGTCGGCGGGCCCGAACATCAGCGACACCTCGCCCAGGCTGGGCGCCAGTCCCGCCAGCACGAAGATGGCAACCGTGCCGCCGATGAAGCTGGAGATGCCGGCCGTGAACAGCGCCAGGCCCGTCTTGCCCTTGAGCGTCATCTGGTAGCCGTCGATGCAGGCCACGATGGAGCTGGCGTGCGGGATCTTCATCGTGATGGCGCTGACGCTGTCGCCGTACTGCGCGCCGTAGTAGATGCCCGCCAGCATGATCAGCGCGCCGCCGGTCGGGATGGAATAGGTCAGCGGCAGCAGCATGCTGATGGTGGCCAGCGGCCCGAGGCCGGGCAGCAGGCCCACCAGCGTGCCGACGATGCAACCGATGGCACAGAACATCAGGTTCTGGAGCGTCAGCGCGTGCTCGAAACCGAAGGCCAGGTTGTGCAGCATGTCCATGGCGGCCTCCTCAGAACAGCGGCAGGTTCAGGCCCAGGAACTTCTGGAAGCCGAAGGCGACGGCGATCAGCCCGGCGGCGATCTTTAGGTTGCGGCGCCACGAGAAGGACGATGCCGCGAACGACGCCACCACCACCATGAAGGCGATGCCCGCCAGCATCTTGAGGTGCTGGCTGACCAGCGCGAAGCCGCACAGCGCCAGCAACAGCAGACCGATGTTCCTCAGCCCGAAGTCCAGCGGCACGCGCGGCACGAAGCGCGAGCGCACCAGGGTCACCAGCGCCACCACCAGCAGCAGCGAACTCACCAGCAGCGGGAACAGGCCCGGCCCGGCGTGCGCGAACGTGCCGATGGGGTAGCGCAGCGCGCCCAGGCCGAAGCCCAGGGCCAGCACGGCCAGGAACAGGCCGCGCACCAGATTGCGATCATTCATCAGGGTGGTCTCCTCGGAGGCCACTCTCGAGCCCCGCGAGGCGATCAACCAGCGCGCTTTCCAGGAGACGACAGATTGGCGCAAGCGCGCAAAGAATTGTTGCCAAGCCAGACAGCGGCGCGCGGGTGATGAGGCACCATGCCCGCATGACGACACGCCGACTCGCCAGAAGCCTGTGGCTGCTGCTGGCCGCAGCCTTCGCCACCGCCAGCCAGGCCGGCCCCGCGCTGCAGGTGGGCTCCAAGCGCTTCACCGAGAGCTATCTGCTGGGCGAGATCATCACGCAGACGCTGGTGTCCCAGGGCACGGCCGCCGAGCACCGCCAGGGCCTGGGCAACACAGCCATCCTGGCGGCGGCGCTGCAGCAGGGGCAGATCGACATCTACCCCGAGTACACCGGCACCATCGTGCGGGAGCTGCTCAAGCGCGAGTCGCCCGCCGACGTGCAGGCGCCGCTGGCCCAGATCAACGCCTGGCTGCAGCCACTGGGGCTGAAGGCCGCCGTGCCGCTGGGCTTCAACAATAGCTATGCGCTGGCGCTGCGCGAGGCCGATGCGGCCCGGCTGGGCATCGCGACGATCTCGGAGCTGGCCAGCAAGGCGCCGGCGTTGAAGCCCGGCCTGTCGCACGAGTTCCTGGCCCGCGCCGACGGCTGGCCGGCCCTGCAGCGCGCCTACGGCCTCAAGCTCTCGCCCGGCGCCGGGCTGGACCATGGCCTGGCCTACGCGGCGCTCGCCGCCGGCCAGGTGGACCTGATCGACGTCTACACCACCGATGCCCAGCTGGCCCGTCAACCGGTGCGCGTGCTGCGCGACGACCGCGGCTTCTTTCCGCGCTACGACGCGGTGCTGCTGATGCGCGCGGCCGTGGATGAGCGGCCGCTGCAGAGCCTGGCCGGGCGACTGACCGAGGCCGAGATGATTCGCCTGAACGCAGCCGCCGAGCTGGACGGGCGGCCGTTCGCCGCCGTGGCACGCGGCTTCCTGCAGGCCGATGCGGCTGGCTCCGCCCGCCAGGGTCTGCTGGCCCGGTTGCTGGCCCCCGACCTGATGACACTGCTGGCCCAGCACCTGGCCCTGGTGCTGGCCTCGTTGGCGCTGGCCGTGGCCGTGGCCGTGCCGCTGGGCATCGCGGCCCACCGCCTGTCGCGGCTGGCCACGCCGGTCATGGTCGTGGCCGGTCTGCTGCAGACGCTGCCCTCGCTGGCGCTGCTGGCCTTCCTGATCGCGCTGGTCGGCCGCATCGGCTTCCTGCCGGCGCTGCTGGCGCTGTTCGTCTACGCGTTGCTGCCCATCGTGCGCAACACGCATGCTGGGCTGCTGGCCGTGCCGGCCGGCCAGACCCAGGCGGCGCTGGCCCTCGGGCTCACGCGCGGGCAGACGCTGCGCGCCATCGAGCTGCCCCAGGCCCTGCCGACGCTGATGGCCGGCGTGAAGACGGCGGCCGTCACCAACGTCGGCACGGCCACCGTCGCGGCCTTCGTCGGCGCGGGCGGCCTGGGCGAGCGCATCGTGGCCGGGCTGGCCGTCAACGACAGCACGCTGATGCTGGCCGGTGCGCTGCCGGCGGCGCTGCTGGCCGTCGCGGTGCAGCTGCTTTTCGACGGTCTGGAGCGGCGCTTCGCGCACAATGGGCCGCATAAATCCAAGGATCGAGGGGCATGAACGCAAAGGTGCGATCGGGCTGGTGGGCCGCCTGCATGCTGGCGGCGGCAAGCGCGGCCGAGGCCGACTGCTCACGTGTCATCGAGGTGCCGATGGCGCCCATCGGGCTCAGCGTCAGCTTCGACGGTGATCGCAGCGCCGGCATCTACCCGACGCTGCTGCGCGAGATGGGGCCGGCGATGGGCTGCGAGTTCCAGATGCAGCGCGTGCCGCGAGCGCGACTGCAGAAGATGTTCGAGTCCGGCCAGGCCGACCTGCTGCTGCCCGCTTCGGCCTCGCCAGCGCGCGACCGTGACGGGGAATTCGTGCCACTGATCCAGGTGCGCGCCAGCCTGTTGACGCTGGTGCGCGAGCGGTCGGCACCGCGCTCGCTGGCAGACCTGGTCGGGCAGCCCGACTTCAAGCTGGCCGTGGTGCGCGGCTTCAGCTTCGGGGCGGCCTACGACAACACGGTAACCGTGCTGCGTGCGCAGAAGCGCCTGATCGAGGAGTCCGACGCGACCGGCGTTGCCCGCGCGCTGCGCCAGGGCCTGGCCCAGGGCACGGTGATGACGGCGTCCATCCTCATCGGCACGCTGGTCCAAGACGCCGACCTGACGCCCCTCGTCAAGCAGGTGCGCATCGAGCCGCTGGAGGAGCTGGGTTGGTCGGAGAGCGGCGTCTACCTGTCGCGCCACACCTTGATCGAGGCCGACCGCCGCCGGCTGCGCCAGGCCTTCGTGCAACAGGCCAGGGCCGGGCGGGTCTGGCAGCTGTTCACCGACAACCACCCGCCCGGCAGCCTGGGCGGCAGCATCCGACCCCTGCCCTAGCCGGTTGGCTCAGCGCACCTGGCTGCTGTAGTCCAGCGGCAGCCACTGCCAGCCCTTGCCAGCATGGCGCAGCCGGCCTACGCCGGGAAAACTGAAGTGCGTCACCGCGACGAGGCTGCCGTCCCGGGCCAGCTCGGCAAACACACGCGCTCGCGTGGCTGCGGCCTGGGGTTCGTCGCCGTCGAAGGCGATGGTGACCTCGGGCGATGCGAGCTGCACTGAGGCGACATGGATCAGGTCGCCGATCAGCACCAGGCGCTCGCCCTGGCTCTCGATGCCGTAGAACGCGTGCCCGGCCGTGTGGCCGTGGGCTGCCAGCGCACGCATGCCGGGCAGGATTTCGCCGTCGAGCCCAAAGGGCTGTAGGCGTCCGGCCTGCACATAGGGCGTCGGCGAGGCCAGCATGGGCGTCATGCACATCGCCACCTGGGTGGTGTGCGACTACCTGCGCTCGGGCGAGTTGGTCGCCCCCTTCACGGAGGCAGCCGAGGCACCCGCGTCGCCCGGCATGCCCGCAATCTACGCCGTGCGCCTGCCCGGACGCAGCCACGCCACCAAGGCCCGGCTCTTCATCGGCCATCTGCGCGCGGAAATCGGCGGGACGCCCTGGTGGGACCGGCTGCCGCGGGAGCCCCTGGCCGTGCCGGCCTGAGGCGACCGGGTTCATGCCGATTGGGGATTCGCGGCGCGCGGCTGTCCGCCTAAGGTTGATGCGTTCTGCATCAACGGCCGAGGATTCATCACCATGTGCATTGCCAAGAGCGTCGGGCTCGCTGCCCGCAACGACGTCGCCGACGTCCGCATCGTCCAGGTGCTGCTCAACCTGAATAGTGAAGCCTGGAGCGGCGCGGCGCTCAAACAGCTGGGCGTGGACGGCCAGATCGGCCCCAACACCATCGACGCCATCCGCGACTTCGAGACCAAGGCCATGGGCCTGCCGGAATCGGATGGCCTGGTGACGCCCGGCGACGCCACGATGGCCCGCCTGCTGGCCGGCCTGCCGCCCGGACCGACCAAGGAAAAGCTCGGCCTCGTGATGCCGCGGGCCATGCCCAAGCGCATCGACCTTTACTACGAGCCGCTGGTGAAGGGCATGACGCGCTACGGCATCGACACGCCGCGCCAGATCGCCCATTTCATCGCCCAGCTGGCGCATGAATCCGGCTCGCTGCTGTACTCGCAGGAACTGGCCGACGGCAGTGCCTACAACGGCCGCACGGATCTGGGCAACAGCGAACCCGGCGACGGCCCGCGCTACAAGGGCCGCGGCCTCATCCAGCTCACCGGCCGCAACAACTACCGGGAATACAGCGAGTTCACCGGCATCGATTACGTCAGCGACCCGACCCGGGTAGCGACCGACCCGTTTGCCTGCGTCGACGTGGCCTGCTGGTTCTGGAAGGACCGCAACATCGGCCCCCTGGCCGAAGCCGACGACGCGCGAGCCGTCACCAAGCGCATCAACGGCGGCTACAACGGGCTGGACGATCGCCTGGAGCACCTGGCCAGGGCCAAGGCGCTACTGGGGCTCTGAGGGCTGCGAGCAGGCATGAAAAAAGGACTGGCCTCGCGGCAAGTCCTTGTCTTCATTCGAGAATTTGGTGGGCCCTGAAGGATTCGAACCTTCGACCAACGGATTAAGAGTCCGCTGCTCTACCAACTGAGCTAAGAGCCCTGATTCAACTCGGCAGTGCCTAGCTGAGCCAATGATTGTAGCGCGATTCTTTCGAATCACCGCCAGAAAATCTGGTGGGATGTGCAGGATTCGAACCTGCGACCAACGGATTAAAAGTCCGCTGCTCTACCGACTGAGCTAACATCCCGCGTCAAGCAGAGCCTGCCATTATAGGCAGGTTTTTGTGGGCGCTGCAATAATATTTTCAGTCTCGTCAGACCGGCGCCAGCGAGCCAGATGAAGACGCTGCAGTTCGGCTGCAGCGCACAGTCCGAAGGTCGCCGTGACTGTGACGCTGGAGCCGTAGCCATGGCAGTTCAGGCTGCCGTCGACGTCGCAGGCCTCCCCCTCACCCTGCTGCGGCAGGTGCACCGGCTCGCGGGAGTAGACGCAGGCCACGCCCATCCGGCCCGTGCGCGGTGCGCCATGGTGCTTGCGCAGGCGCTGGCGCAGCGAGGCGAGCAGCGGGTCATGTGTCGTCGCGCTGAGGTCGCCGAGTTCCACGCGATGCGGCTCGCGCTTGCCGCCCGCGGCGCCGACGGTGACGAAGGGCAGGCCCTGGTCGCACGCCCAGGCGGCGAGCACGGCCTTGGCGCGGATCTGGTCGCAGCAATCGATGAGACCGTCGAACTCCGCATCGCCGACGAGGGCGGGCCAGTTGTCGGGCTCGACGAACTCCTCGACGACGCGCACGGTGCAGCCGGGATGGATGTCGGCGATGCGCAGACGCAACGCCTCCGCCTTGGCCATGCCCACGGTGGAACCCAGCGCCTGGATCTGGCGGTTGATGTTGGATTCGGAGACCTGGTCCAGGTCGATCAGCGTCAGTTCGGCCACGCCGCTGCGCGCCAACGCCTCGACGGCCCAGGAGCCGACGCCGCCCAGGCCCACGACCGCGAATCTCGCGGCGCGCAGGCGCAGGTAGTCAGCGTCGCCGTGCAGGCGGCGCAGGCCGCCGAAGCGGCGCTCCAGATCAGCGTCGAGCTGATCCATGTCACTTCAAGGCGTGGAGGCGTTCCTTGCCCGCTTGCGCGGCCTCGGTGCCGGGATAGGCCTTGATGAGGTCTTCGAGGCTGCGTCGCGCGGCCTTGTTGTCCTTCAGCTCGATCTGGCAGTTGGCCAACGCGAGCAGGGCTTCACCGGCGCGTGGATGGTCGGGGTTGCCGGCGATGAAGGCTTTGAAGGTGGCGATGGCATCCTTGTAGTCGCGCTTGCCGTACTGGGCATTGCCGAGCCAGAAACGCACCGAGTCGGTGTAGCCGCTGGCGGGATAGCGCTTCAGGAAGGCGTTCAGCGCGGCCACGGCCTCGGGAAAGTCGCCACGGCGCACGAGACCGATGGCGGCCTCGTACTGGTTGCGTTCGTCCGGGTTGACCTGGAACTCGCGGCCATCGAGGCTGACCTTCTGCGGCTCCAGCGGCTTCAGGCGCGCTTCGACGGACTGCGACTGATCGGTCAGCTTGCGCTGGGTATCGGCCAGATCGCGGGCCAGTTGCTCATTGGCGCCGCGCAGCTTGGCGATCTCGGCGCGCAGGGCGTCGATCTGGCCGTTCAGGTCCAGCATGCTGCGGCGCAGCGGCTGGAGCTGATCCTGGATCAGCGCATTGAGCTGCTCGGACCGCTGCTTCGCGGCGTCCTCGTTGGCCTTGACCTGGGCACGCAGTTCGATGATGGCCTTGCGGGCCTCGTCGTCCTCGAAGAGGCCCGCCTGCGCGGGCTGCTGAAAAGCCGCGCCCACGGCCAGGGCCGCGAGCGTCAGTCGCAGAACGCGCATCACTGTCACTTGTCCTTGAGCTCGACGCGGCGGTTCTTGGCCCAGGCTTCCTCGGTGCTGCCCTGTGCGGCCGGGCGCTCCTTGCCGAAGCTGACGGCTTCGACTTGCGCCGCACCGACGCCCAGCAGCGTCAGCGACTTGGCCACGGACTCCGCACGGCGCTGACCCAGGGCCAGGTTGTACTCGCGGCCACCGCGCTCGTCGGTGTGGCCTTCCAGGTTCAGGGCGGCCTTCTTGTTGGCGTTCAGGCGCTTGGCATGCAGATCGATCAGCGGGCGGAACTCTTCCTTGACGACGTCGCTGTCGAAGTCGAAGTAGACGACGCGCTTGTCGGCGACTTGCTGGGTGTACTGGCTGAACAGGTCCACCGTCGGCACGGCGGACTGCGCGGGCTGCGCCGGCTGCTGCGGCGGAGTCGCCACGGGAGCGGTCGGCTGGCGGGTCTCGACCGGCGCGGGCTCGTCCAGCTTGACGTTGGATGCGCAGCCGGCGAGAGCGGCGGCGGCAATCAGGGTGAGCGCATAGCGGGTCAGTTTCATTCGAGTGGTCTCCACAACAGACGGGGGGCGGGGGGATTGGGGCACGGCACCATCAGCGGCGCGGGCGCTGCATTGTCCAACATGGTGCGAACTGTCAAGTTACTGGCGTGTAAACGGACCCCAGGTGGGTTCGCGAACCTCAGCCAATGTCACGAGCAGCGGCGTCTTGATCTTGCCGTCCAGCGTCGTCGTCATCAGCACTTCCTTGCCGCCTGCGCGGCTGGCGTAGACGATCAGCCTGCCGTTGGGCGAGAAGGCCGGGCTCTCGTCGTCATTGGCCTCGCTGATCTGCTGGGACTGGCCGGTGCCGAGGTCCATCACCGACAGGCGGAAGGCGCCGCTGATCCGCGTGATGTAGGCCAGCGTGCGGCCATCGGGGCTGACGGCCGGGCTGATGTTGTAGCTGCCGCTGAAGGTCACGCGCTCGGCCGCGCCGCCGCCGGCGGGCATGCGGTAGATCTGCGGGCCGCCGCCCCGGTCGCTGACGAAGTAGATCTTGCTGCCGTCCGGCGAATAGCAGGCCTCGGTATCGATGGCGCCGCTCTGCGCCAGCCGGCGCAGGCCAGAGCCGTCACGGTTGATGACGAAAAGCTGGGTGCCGCCCTCGCGCGACAGGCTGAGCGCCAGTTGCTGGCCGTCGGGCGACCAGGCCGGTGCGCTGTTGGTGCCCTTGAAGTCGGCCAGCACGCGGCGGCTGCCGGTCTGCACGTCCTGGATGCGCACGGTGGCCTTGCGGCTCTCGAAGGACACATAGGCCAGCTCGCGGCCGTTGGGCGCCCAGGCCGGCGAGATGATGGGCTCGGGGCTGGTCAGCGCGATCTTGGCGCCCTCGCCATCGGCGTCGGCCACGACGAGGCTGTAGCGCGGGCCGGCCTTGGTGACATAGGCCATGCGCGTGGCGAACACGCCGCGCTCGCCGGTGAGCTTCTGGTAGATGGTGTCGGCGATGCGGTGGGCCGCCAGGCGCGCATCGTCGGGATGCACGGCATGGGCCTCGCCGACCAGCTCGGTGCCCTTGACGACGTCCCAGAGCTTGAAGCGGATGTCCAGGCGCCCGTCGGCCAGGCGGCTGACGGAGCCGGCCGCCAGGGCGTCGGCCTGGCGGGCACGCCAGTCGGGCCAGACCGGACTGCTGGTCTCGTTGAGCCCCCCCGGCGCATCGACGCTGCGGAACTGGCCGCTACGCTCCAGGTCGGCGCGCACGATGGCGGCGATGGGCTGGGGCGATTTGGACTCGTCGCGGAAATCGACGATGCCCACGGGGATGCGGGTGCCACCGACGCCGGCGATGTCGATGCGGACCTGGGCCAGGGCCGGGGCTGCACCCAGTGCAGCAAGGGCCGCGAGACTGCGGCGGCGTGAGAGGGATTCGAGCATGGCGCGCGATTTTGCCGCAGCCACGCCAGTTGCGACGTCAGACAAGGCCGCGCGACTCAGAGCAGCACGATGTCGTAGTGCTCGGTCTGGTTGGTCGGCTCGGCAGTCAGCGAGATGGGCTTGCCGATGAAGTCCGACAGGCCGGCCAGGTGGGCGCTCTCCTCGTCGAGCATCATCTCGACGACATTGGCCGCCGCCACGACGCGGAATTCACGCGGCGAGAACTGGCGCGCCTCGCGCAGGATCTCGCGCAGGATGTCGTAGCAGACCGAGCGCGCCGTCTTCACCTGGCCGCGGCCCTCGCAGGTCGGGCAGGGCTCGCAGAGCATGCGCGCCAGCGACTCGCGCGTGCGCTTGCGCGTCATCTCGACCAGGCCCAGCTGCGTGAAGCCGCCGACGGTGACCTTGGTGCGGTCACGCGCCAGCTGCTTCTTGAACTCGGCCAGCACCGCGGCCTTGTGCTCCTCGCGCGTCATGTCGATGAAGTCGACGATGATGATGCCGCCCAGGTTGCGCAGGCGCAGCTGGCGCGCGATGGCGCCGGCCGCCTCGAGGTTGGTCTTGAAGATGGTGTCGTCGAAGTTCCTGGCCCCGACGAAGCCGCCGGTGTTGACGTCGATGGTCGTCATCGCCTCGGTCTGGTCGAACACCAGCGAGCCGCCGGACTTCAGCTCCACCTTGCGCGCCAGCGCCCGCGCGATCTCGGCGTCGACATTGCACAGGTCGAAGATGGGCCGCTCGCCGCGGTAGTGCTCTAGCTTGGCGGTGGCCGCCGGCATGAAGGTCTCGCCGAAGGCGCGCAGCACGTCGTACTGCATCTTGGAGTCGATGCGGATGGAGCCCGTGCGCTCGCTCGTCAGGTCGCGCAGCACGCGCTCGACGAGGCTGAGATCCTGGTGCAGCAGGCTGGCCGGCGGCATGGTCAAGGCCTTCTCGCGGATCTGCTGCCAGGTCTTGCGCAGGTAGGCGATGTCGGCTGCCAGCTCCTCGTCGCTGGCGTCTTCGGCATTGGTACGCAGGATGAAGCCGCCGCCGCCGCCCTGCTCCTTCGTGCCCACCAGCGCCACCATGCGGGCGCGCAGCGCCTCGCGCGTCTCCGGCGAGCCGATCTTCTGGCTGATGCCGATGTGCTCGTCCTGTGGCAGACAGACCAGCATGCGCCCGGCGATGCTGATCTGGCTGGACAGGCGGGCGCCCTTGGTGCCGATGGGGTCCTTGATGACCTGCACCGTCAGCGGCTGGCCCTCGAAGACCAGGCGCTCGATGGGCGTTGGCGGCACCTCCACACCATGGGCGTTCTGGTGCCGGCCATGGCCGAACTGCGAGGCGCTGTGCAGGTCCGCCACGTGCAAAAAGGCAGCACGCTCCAGGCCGATGTCGATGAAGGCCGACTGCATGCCGGGCAGCACCCGCACGACCTTGCCGAGATAGACGTTGCCCACCAAGCCCCGCTCCAGGGTGCGCTCGATGTGCAGTTCCTGCACGGCGCCGTTCTCGACCACGGCCACCCGCGTCTCCTGCGGTGACCAGTTGATCAGGATGTCTTCCATCGCGAACCTTTGAATGCTGACCCTTGCGCGCGCCCCGCACGCAAGCGTCAAAACTCAAAACCGAATTTCCCCAACAGCCGGGCTGTCTCAAAGAGGGGCAACCCCATGATGCCCGAGTAGCTGCCGGCAATCTTCACGATCCAGGCCGCCGCCTGGCTCTGGATGGCATAGGCGCCGGCCTTGCCGAAGGGCTCGCCGCTCGCGACGTAGCGTTCGATCTGCGCGGCAGACAGCGGTGCGAACTCGACCTGGGACACGTTCAGCGCAGCCGCCCGGTGCGAGGAGTCGGCGACGGCAACCGCCGTGATGACGCGATGGGTGCGCCCCGACATCAGCCCCAGCATGCGGGCGGCATCGGCCGCGTCTGCCGGCTTGCCGAGGATGAGGTGATCGACGGCCACCGTCGTGTCGGCGCACAGGACGGGTGCCGGCGGCAGGCCGCGTGCAGCCAGGCGGGCCAGCGCGGCATCGAGCTTGGCGGCGGTGACGCGGGCGCAGTAGGCCTCAGGCAGTTCGCCGGCCTGCACGGCCTCCAGGGCTTCCGCATCTTCGTCAGCGCCCGGCAGCAGCAGCTCGTGCCCGAGCCCGATCTGCTCCAGCAGCTGGCGGCGGCGCGGGCTCTGGGACGCCAGATAGAGCAGCTTACTCACGGTGGTAGGGATGGCCGGTCGTGACGGTCCAGGCGCGATACAGGCCCTCGGCCAGCAGCACGCGGGCGAAGGCGTGCGGCAGCGTCAGGTCGGACAGCCGCAGCGTCTCGTCGGCCGTGGCCTTGAGGTCGGGATGCAGGCCGTCGGGGCCGCCGATGATGAGCGCCGCGTCGCGGCCTTCGCCCATCCACAGCTTGAGCCGTTCGGCCAGTTGCACCGAGGTGCGGCGCTCGCCGCGTTCGTCGAGGACGATGCGGCGCACGCCTTTCGGCAGAGCCGCCTCGATGCGCGCCGCCTCGGCCGCCATCAGCTGCTCGGCCGTCTTGCTGCCACGCGTCTCGGCCTTGACGGCCTTGAGTTCCAGCCTGAGCTCGGGCGGGAAGCGCTTGGCGAAGTCTTCGTAGGCGGTGTCGGCCCAGGCCGGCTGGCGCTGGCCCACGGCGACAAGCAGCAGGCGCATCAGCCCTTCTTCGCGGCTGCCTTCCTGGCAGGGGCTTTCTTGGCGACGACCTTCTTGGCCACCGTCTTGGCCACCGGCTTGACGGGCGCTGCCTTCTTGGCAGGAGCGGCCTTGGCACCGGTCTTCTTGGCCGCCGGCTTGGCAGCGCCAACCTTGACGGTCTTGGCCGCCGGCGTCTTGGCGCCGACGACGCGGCTGACGCCCTTCTTGGCCGGTGCGGCCTTCTTGGCGGTCGGTGCCTTCTTGGCCGGGGCGGCGGACTTCCTGGCCGGCGCCTTCTTCGCAGCCGGCTCGGGCTCGGAGGCCTTCACGAGCTTGACCTCACCGCTGCCCAGCTTGAGCTTGACGGGCTTGTCACCCCAGATCTCTTCGAGGTGGTAGTAATCGCGGATGGCGGGCTGCATCACGTGCACGACGGCGGCACCGCAGTCCACGATGATCCATTCGCCGTTGTCCTCGCCCTCGGTGCGCATGACCTGCATGCCGCGGCCCTTGACGGTCTCGCGCACGCTGGAGGCCAGGGCCTTGGTCTGCCGGTTGCTCGTGCCGGACGCGATGATGACGCGCTCGAACAGGGGCGACAGATGCTCGGTGTTGAACACGACGATGTTCTGTGCCTTCACGTCTTCGAGACCATCGACGATGGCGCGTTGCAGCTTGCGGATGTCCATTCAGTGCTTCTTCTCGTAGAGGCGGTGCGAGGCAATATAGCTCGCCACCTCGGCGCCCACCATGGGGCTGATGTCCTCGCCGCGCGCAACGGCGTCACGCACGGCAGTGGACGAAAGGGGGTTCTCAGGCAGGGCCAGCACGCGCAGGCGGTGGGCCGGCAGGCCAGGCGGCGTGACGACGGCCTCGCCACCGCGCGGCACGACGACCAGCGTGGCCAGCGACACGACGGTTTCCACCTGGTACCAGGTCGGCAGCCGGGCGTACTGGTCCTGGCCGATCAAGAACAACAGCTCGGCGCCCGGGTTCTGGCCCGCGAACTCGCGCAGCGTGTCGGCCGTGAAGCTGGGGCCGCGGCGGTGCAGTTCGCGCTCGTCCAGCACAAAGCGCGGCTCGCCGGCGATCAGCCGCTTGATCATGCCGGCGCGGTGCACGGCGGCGGCCATGATCTGGTCGGGCTTCTGCCATTGCCGGCCGGCGGGCAGCCAGACCATGCGATCGGGCGCCAGCGCGTCCAATGCGAAGCGGGCGAAGGCCAGGTGGCCGAGATGGGGCGGATCGAAGCTGCCGCCGAAAAGGGCAAGTTTCACAGCCAGAGTGCGGTCGGGGTTTCGTCGGCCCAGTCGCGCGGCCGCAGGAAGTCGGTGTAAAGCCGCGCCTCGGGCGTGCCCGCCTCGGGCGCCCAGTCGTAGCGCCAGCTCACCTGCGGCGGCATGGACATCAGGATGGATTCGGTGCGGCCGCCGGACTGCAGCCCGAACAGCGTACCGCGGTCCCAAACAAGGTTGAACTCGACGTAGCGGCCGCGTCGGTAAGCCTGGAAGTCGCGCTCGCGCTCACCGTAGGCATAGCCCTGGCGGCGCTCGACGATGGGCAGGTAGGCCTGGGTGAAGGCGTCGCCCACCGAGCGGATCAGCGCGAAGCCCGCGTCGAAGCCGCCCTCGTTGAAGTCGTCGAAGAAGATGCCGCCGATGCCGCGCGGTTCGTTGCGGTGCTTCAGGAAGAAGTAGTCGTCGCACCAGGTCTTGAACTTCGGGTGCAGTTCGGGCCCGTGCGGTGCCAGCGCCTCGCGGCAGACGCGGTGGAAATGCTGGGCGTCGCGTTCGTAGCCGTAATAGGGCGTCAAGTCCATGCCGCCGCCGAACCAAGTCACGGCGGGCGCGGCGGGCGGCAGGGCGATGAAGGCACGCACGTTCATGTGCACGGTCGGCACGAAGGGGTTGTGCGGGTGGATGACCAGCGACACGCCCATGGCCTCGAAGGGTGCGCCGGCCAGCTCCGGCCGGTGCTGGGTGGCCGAGGGCGGCAGCACACGGCCCTTCACGTGCGAGAAGTTGACGCCGCCGCGCTCGAACACCGAGCCGCCCTCGATGAGGCGAGACAGGCCGTCGCCCTCCAGCCGGCCACCGGGCTCACGCGTCCAGCCGTCGCTGAGGAAGGCGTTGCCATCGGCCGCCTCCAGCGCGGTGACGATGCGCTGTTGCAGGTCGAGCAGATAGTCGCGGACGGCTTGGGTGTTCATTGGCGCGGGCGGATGGGGCCGGCCAGCTCGGGGCGCCTGGCCGTGCGCGGGCCGAGGTAGTCGGCAAAGGCGGCGAAGTCGGCCTGCATGTCGCCGGTCAGCCTGACGAAGCGGGTCAGCGACACGACACGTTCCTTGAAATCGAAATAGCACAGCCCCACCGGTACACCGGCCTGCACGGCCACCTGGTAGGCGCCGGTGCGCCAGCCGGTCGTCAGCGAGCGCGTGCCCTCGGGCGCCACGGCCAGCCAGAAACGCTCGCCGCGCGCGGCCGCCGCCTTCATCTGCTGCACGGTGTCGCCCACGATGCCATGGCGGCTGCTGCGGTCCACCGCCACGCCGCCGATCCAGCGCGCCCAGCGGCCCAGCAGCGGCACCTTGAAGAGGCTGTCCTTGCCCCAGAAGCGCAGCTGCAGGCCCAGCGTCCACTTGGCCAGCACGCCGATGACGAAGTCCCAGTTGGACGTGTGTGGATAGACCAGGATGACGCCCTGCTCCGCTGGCAGGCCGGGCGCATCCACCGTCCAGCCGAACAGGCGCAGCACCCGGCGCGCCAGGCGGCTTTCCCGGCCGTGGGGGTGCAGCGGCCCGCTGAGGACGGTAGGCTGGATCGAGGGGTTGGGGGTCAACGCTTGATGGCCCGGTGGCCGATGTCGGAACGGTACTGGCGGCCGGCGAACTGGATGCCCGAGGCCGCGTCGTAGGCGCGCTGCGCCGCCGTGCGCACGGATTCACCCAGGGCCGTCACGCAGAGCACTCGGCCTCCACTGGTCACGAGGTTGCCGTCTACCATCGCCGTGCCGGCATGGAAGACCATGGCCTCGTCCTCGTCTTCGGGCAGGCCGCTGATGGCGTCGCCCTTGCGGGGCTCCAGCGGGTAGCCCTCGGCAGCGAGCACGACGCCCAGCGCGACGCGGCGGTCCCACTGCAGCTCGACCTGGTCCAGCGTGCCGTCGGTGGCGTGCATCATCAGCTCGAAGAGGTCGCTCTTGAGCCGCATCATGATGGGCTGGGTCTCGGGGTCGCCCATGCGGGTGTTGAACTCGACGGTGCGCGGCTGGCCGTGGTCGTCGATCATCAGCCCGGCGTACAGGAAGCCGGTGAAGGGGTGGCCGTCCTTGGCCATGCCGGCGATGGTCGGCTGGATGATCTCGTGCATGACCTTGGCATGCACGTTGGGTGTGACGACCGGCGCGGGCGAGTAGGCCCCCATGCCGCCGGTGTTGGGGCCGGCGTCGCCGTCCAGCAGGCGCTTGTGGTCCTGGCTGGTGGCCAGGGACACGACGTTCCTGCCGTCACAGACGACGATGAAGCTGGCTTCCTCGCCGGCGAGAAAGTCCTCGATGACGACGCGCGCGCCGCCTTCGTTGTGCGTCACGCCGAGCCTGTTGTCTTCCAGGATCCACGAGATCGCCTCGTGGGCCTCGTCCAGCGTCATCGCGACGACCACGCCCTTGCCCGCCGCTAGGCCGTCGGCCTTGATGACGATGGGGGCGCCGCGGCCGTCCACGTATGCATGGGCGGCGGCGGGGTCGGAGAAGGTCTCGTAGGCCGCAGTCGGGATGCCATGACGCTTCATGAAGTCCTTGGCAAAGGCCTTGGAGCTCTCCAGCTGCGCCGCGGCCTTGGTGGGGCCGAAGATGCGCAGACCCCGGGCGCGAAACTCGTCGACGACGCCGGCGGCCAGCGCCGCCTCGGGGCCGACGACGGTCAGCGTGATCTTCTGCTCGACGGCGAAATCGGCCAGCGCCTTCACGTCGGCAAGGGCGATGGGCACGTTCTGCAGCCGCTCGTCGCGGGCCGTGCCGCCGTTGCCGGGCGCGACGAACACCTGGCTGACGCGCTCGCCCTGGGCCAGTTTCCAGGCCAGCGCGTGCTCGCGGCCGCCGTTGCCAATGACAAGGACTCGCATCAGTTCAGCTCGGCGTTGTGATAGACCGCTTGCGTGTCGTCGAGGTCTTCGATGACGTCCAGCAGCTTCTGCATGCGCTCGGCGTCCTCGCCGGTCAGCTCGATGGTGTTCTCGGGGCGCATGGTCACCTCGGCCAGCTCCGGCACCAGGCCGGCGGCCTCCAGCGCGGCCTTGACGACCTCGTAGTCGGCCGGCGAAGTGAGCACCTCGATGGCGCCGTCGTCACCGGTGACAACATCTTCCGCGCCCGCATCCAGCGCCACTTCCATGACCTTGTCTTCCGACGTGCCGGGCGCGAACAGCAGCTGGCCGCAGTGCTTGAACTGGAAGGCCACCGAGCCGTCCGTTCCCATGTTGCCGCCGTACTTGCTGAAGGCGTGGCGCACCTCGGCCACGGTGCGGACGCGGTTGTCCGTCATCGTGTCGATCATGATGGCCGCGCCGGCGATGCCATAGCCCTCGTAGCGGATTTCCTCGTAGGTCAGGCCATCGATGTTGCCGCTGGCCTTGTCGATGTTGTACTTGATGCGGTCGGCCGGCATGTTGGCGGCCTTGGCCTTGTCGACGGCCAGCCGCAGGCGGGGGTTGTCCTTGATGTCCGGGCCACCCTGGCGCGCCGCGACCGTGATCTCACGGATGATGCGCGTCCAGATCTTGCCGCGCTTCTCGTCCTGGCGGCCTTTGCGGTGTTGAATATTGGCCCATTTGGAATGACCAGCCATGTGCGCCCAGCTCCTGATGTCTAGCCCGTGAGTTTAACGGGCCGACATCGGGAGACCCGCCCCGGGACCTCGGGGCGGGCTTGACGCGGATCAGTCGGCGATGGCCTTGGCGGCGCTGATGAAGCCCTTGCCGTAGTAGGGATCGTTGCCCGGCTTGCCGGCATCCACGGTAGCGCGCTGCACGCGGGTCTTCAGCTCGCCCACCGAGGCACCGGGGTACTTCTGCTTGATCAGCGCGGCCACCGCGGCCACGGCCGGCGTGGCCATGGAGGTGCCGGCAGCCCAGCCATAGCCCCCCGCCGAACCGGGGGCACCGCGCACGGTCGACATCACCATGTCGAACACCCAGCAGGGCCGCGTCAGCGCAACGCCGTCGGTACGGGTCAGCGTGCAGTTCTCGTTGGTCGGCCAGGCGAAGTCGCCGCCGGGGCCGGCCACGCTGACCAGCGAGTTGCCGAAGTTGCTGTAGCTGGAGAAGCGGGCATAGTTGGTGGCGCCATAGGCGAAGCCGAGCGGAGCGGTGGCCGACACGGCCATGCCGTTGCCGCTTTCAGCCGGCACGGCGATCAGGTTGCCGCCCGTGAGGCCGTCGGTCACGGCCGGGTCCAGCTTCTGGCTATGATCCATGTCCAGACCCTCGTTGCCGGCCGCGGACAGCACCAGCGTGCCGTTGCGGCTGGCGGTGTTGATCGCGCGATTCAACGCCGAGGTGAGCTCGGACGCATCGCGCGAGCCGCGGTTGAAGACGGCGCCCAGGCTCATGTTGATGATGTCGGCGCGGCCCTCGGTCGAGGCGTAGAGGATGGCCGAGATGATGGAGGCGAAGCTGCCCGAGCCGTTGTGCAGGCCCTTGACCGGCACGATGGTCGCTTCCGGCGCGATGCCGACGACGCCGAGGCCGTTCAGCGGCGCGGCGATGATGCCGGCCACGTGGGTGCCGTGCCAGAACGTGCCGGTGTCGCAGTTCCAGGCCATCTGGCAGGCGCCGCCGGGCACGAAGGAGCGTGCTGCCGCCGTGTCGATGTTGGCCTTCAGGTCGGGATGGGCGCCGTAAATGCCGCCGTCGATGACGGCCACGCGCACACCCTTGCCCTTGTAGCCGGCCGCCCAGGCGGTCGGCGCGCCGACTGCCTGCGGCGCCCACTGGATCGAATAGAAGTTGTCGCTGACGACGACGCTGGCGGCTTCCTCGGCGCTCAACTCGACGACGCGCACCGGCGCCTGCTGCAGGACCATATCCGGGGCGCCGCTGGTCACGGCACCGCCGCGCAGCACCTTGGCCAGGAAGTCGGCCGCGTCGGAAGACACGACGGCCAGGCCCGAGGCATGGCTGTAGTCGACGCTGCCGCCGGCAGCCTCGACCGCAGCCTTCTGGGTTGCGCCCCAGGCAGGCGCCTGCAGGACGAAGGTGCCGGCCTGCACCGAGCAGGCAGCAGCGGCGGCCAGCAGGCCGAGGGTGAAACGAGCAGAACGGGACATCAGGACTTCTCCTCCATAAGGAATCCAAAGACCGGTGGCCCCGGATCGAAGGCCACTGGCACCGAGACTGGCACTCTCGGTGCACGCAGTGCTGCGCCGGCAGCGGGCTAACCCTCAACCGTGGCCGCCAACACCCCCCGCGTTCGCAGGGGCTGGCGGTGCCGGTGGCCCTAGACTGACATCAACGAACGGAGCCCCCCATGACCGACCCCATCCTGCTGGCCCGCCACGGCGAAACCGAGTGCCTGCTGCTGCCTGCGCTGGCCAACCGACACGGCCTCATCACCGGCGCCACCGGTACCGGCAAGACCATCAGCCTGCAGAAGCTCGCCGAGAGCTTTTCCAGGCTGGGCGTGCCGGTCTTCATGGCCGATGTGAAGGGCGACCTGACCGGCATCAGCCAAGCCGGCAACCCCGGCGAGAAGCTTCTGGGCGTGCTGAAGGACCGCGGCCTCGAAGCGCCCGAGAAGATCGCCTGCCCCACCACACTGTGGGATGTCTTCGGCGAGCAAGGACACCCGGTGCGCGCCACCGTCTCCGACATGGGGCCGCTGCTGCTGGCCCGCATGCTGGCCCTGAACGAGACCCAGGCCGGCGTGCTGCAGATGGTGTTCAAGATCGCCGACGACAACGGCCTGCTGCTGCTGGACCTGAAGGACCTGCGCGCGATGCTGCAACACGTGGGCGACAACGCGAGTCAGTTCACCACCCAGTACGGCAACGTCTCGGCCGCCAGCGTGGGCGCCATCCAGCGCGGCCTGCTGCAGATCGAGGCCCAGGGCGGCGACAAGTTCTTCGGCGAGCCCATGCTCAACATCGCCGACTTCATGCAGACCGAGGGCGGCCTGGGCGTCATCAACGTGCTGGCGGCCGACAAGCTGATGAACGCGCCGCGGCTGTACGCGACCTTCCTGCTGTGGATGCTCTCCGAGCTGTTCGAGACCCTGCCTGAGGTGGGCGACCTGGACAAGCCCAAGCTCGTCTTCTTCTTCGACGAGGCCCACCTGCTGTTCAAGGACGCGCCTGACGCACTGATCGAACGCATCGAGCTGGTCGTGCGCCTGGTGCGCTCCAAGGGCGTCGGCGTCTACTTCGTGACCCAGAACCCGCTGGACATCCCCGACGCCGTGCTGGGCCAGCTCGGCAACCGCGTGCAGCATGCGCTGCGCGCCTTCACGCCGCGCGACCAGAAGGCCGTCAAGAGCGCGGCCGACACCATGCGCGCCAAGCCGGGGTTGGACATCGCCGCGGCCATTACCGAGCTGGCCGTGGGCGAGGCGCTGGTGAGCCTGCTCGACGAGAAGGGCCGCCCGAGCATCACCGAGCGCGTCTTCGTGCTGCCGCCGGGCAGCCAGATCGGCCCCATCACGCCGGCCCAGCGCCAGCAGCTCGTCGCCAACTCGCTGGTGGCCGGCGTCTACGAGAAGCAGCTGGACCGCGAGTCCGCCTACGAGAAGCTCTCCGGAAAGGCGGCGCCTGCGCCGGCCGGCGGCGGCATGGCGGCCGAGGCCGGCAGCGTCTTCAAGGGCGGCCCGGCCGCGCCGGCACCGGCGGAAAGCGCCGGCGGCATGATGGACGGCCTCAAGGACGTGCTCTTCGGCACCACCGGTCCGCGCGGCGGCCGCCACCCCGGCCTGGCCGAGGCGGCCGCCAAGTCGGCCGTGCGCAGCATCGGCTCGGCCGTGGGCCGCGAGATCATCCGCGGCGTGCTGGGCAGCATCCTCGGCGGCAGCAGCAGCAGCCGCCGACGCTAGGGCCTGCTGGCAACCCGGCATGGGTCGCGAAGGCCCTGGTCGACGCGAACGGCCCGTTCATGCAGACTCTCTGCATCCGGGAGACGACCTCACAGAAGGGTGGATGGCATGAACGCTCTGAAGCAATTGCGCATTGGCAGCCGGCTGGGCGTCGCGTTCGCCGTCGTGCTGGCGCTGATGCTGGCGGTCGCAGCCATCAGCGTGCGCGGCATCTACCGCGTCGCCGCGGGGCTGGAGACGGTCTACCGTGACCGCACCATTCCGCTGGCCCAGCTCGGCGAGCTGAACAACCTCTCCACCCGCAACCGCCTCGTCATCGTGGAGATGCTGCGCGCGCCGGGCTTCGATGAAATCAAGCGGCGCAGCGACGAACTCGCCGCCAACCTCCAGCGCGGCCAGTCGCTGATGGACCAGTACCTGGCCACGCAGCTGACCGAGCAGGAAAGAGACCTGGCGCAACGCTTCGTCGCGGCGCGCAAGGCCTATATCGACGAAGGTCTGCTGCCGGTGGGCGCGGCGCTGTCCGCCGGGGGCATGAGCAGCGCGCAGCTGATCTACGAAGAAAAGACGCTGCCGCTGGGCAGCAAGGCGCGCGAGCTGTCCGACCAGCTCGTCAAGCTGCAGGTCGACGAGGCCGCTGCCGAGTACCAGCGCGGGCAGGACACCCGCGGGGCGGCAGTCGCCACGACCGCCCTGCTCACCGCAGCCGCGCTGCTGTTGGGCGGGGGCCTGGCCTGGCTGATCACGCGCTCCATCACGGAGCCGGTGCGGCGTGCCGTCGGCTACGCCCAGGCCGTGGCGGGTGGCGACCTGCGCTCGGCCATCACCGCCGAAGGGCGCGACGAGATCGCCGAGCTGCTGGCCGCGCTGAGCCAGATGAACCAGGGCCTGGTGAACATCGTGCGTCAGGTGCGCCAGGGCGCCGACTCCATCCTCACCGGCGCCGGCGAGATCGCCAGCGGCAACGCCGACCTGTCGCAGCGCACCGAGGAGCAGGCCGCCAACCTGGAGCAGACGGCTGCCTCCATGGAGGAGATGAACGCCACGGTGCGCCAGAACGCCGAGACGGCGCAGACGGCCACCCAGCTCGCCGAGTCCGCCAGCGGCGTGGCCGCGCGCGGCGGCCAGGTCGTGCAGCAGGTCATCGCGACGATGGGCGACATCTCGGCCAGCTCCAGCCGAATCGCCGACATCATCGGCACCATCGACGGCATCGCCTTCCAGACCAACATCCTGGCGCTGAACGCCGCCGTGGAGGCCGCACGGGCCGGCGAGCAGGGCCGCGGCTTCGCCGTCGTGGCCGGCGAGGTGCGGGCCCTGGCCCAGCGCAGCGCCGAGGCGGCGCGCGAAATCAAGGCCCTGATCGGCCAGAGCGTGGACAACGTCGACGCCGGCTCGCGGCTCGTCGGCGAGGCCGGCAGCACGATGACCGAGATCGTCACCCAGGTCCGGCGCGTGGCCGACCTGATCGCCGAGATAGGCTCGGCGACCCAGGAGCAGACCACCGGTATCGGCCAGGTCAGCGAGGCCGTGCAGCAGCTGGACCGCGTCACGCAGCAGAACGCCGCCCTCGTGGAGGAGGCCGCCGCGGCCGCCGACAGCCTGCGCGGCCAGGCCCAGCGCATGAACGAGGTGGTGGGCGTCTTCAAGCTCGACACCGGCGGCGACCGCTGAATGCGGCTGGCGCCGCGCCGGCCCTGTTCGTCGCGCCTCGCTGGCAACGCGCCGCGCGCGGCATGATGCTGGCGGCATGACCACGCCTTCCCGCCACCACTCCTGGCTGACCCACATCGGCGGCACGGCCGCCATCTGCCTGCTGGCCGGCCTGGTGAACTACCTCGTGCGTGGCAGCCACTTCGGGCTGTCCATGCTGTATTCCTTCATGATCGGCGCGCAGATCTCCGCCTGGATCTCGCTGCTGTCCACCGCCATGAGCCGGCTGCTGCGGCGCTGGCGCGGCGACAGCCCGGCGCTGAGCCAGGGCTGGGTGGGCTGGGGCTGGATGCTGCCCTGCGTCGCCCTGGGGTCGGTGGCGGGCTATGCCGGTGGCGTGGCGTTGACCAACGCCATCACCGGCCTGCACGAGCCCCTGCCCTGGCAGCTGCCGGGCGGCCGCGCCGCACTGTCGGTCGGCTTCGCGCTGCTGATGTCGCTGCTGGCCACGCTGTTCTTCTTCTCGCTGCTCCGCGTCAATACATTGCGGCTGGCCCAGGCGCAAGCGCTGCAGCAGGCCGCCGAGGCACGGCTCACGCTGCTGCAGAGCCAGCTGGAGCCGCACATGCTGTTCAACACGCTGGCGCATCTGCGCGTGCTCATCAAGCTGCGCCCCGACGAGGCCCAGCGCATGCTGGACCGCCTCATCGACTACCTGCGCGCCACGCTGCAGGCCAGCCGCGCGTCCGAGCACGCCCTCGCGGACGAGTTCCAGCGCCTGTCGGACTATCTCGCGCTGATGAAGCTGCGCATGGGCGAGCGGCTGCGCGTGAAGCTGGATCTGCCGGCCGAGCTGGCCGGCATCGCCATCCCGCCGCTGCTGCTGCAGCCGCTGGTGGAAAACGCGATCAAGCACGGGCTGGAGCCGCATGTGGAGGGCGGAGAGCTGCGCGTCAGCGCCGCCAGGGCCGGCCAAAGTCTGGTGCTGGAGGTGGCCGAGAGCGGCGTCGGCCTGGCTTCGGGCAGCGAGCTTGCCGCCATCGGCACCGGCTTCGGGCTCGGCCAGGTGCAGGAAAGGCTGGCGCAGCGCTACGGCGGCGGCGCCCGCTTCGCGCTGCAGTCCCAAACTGGCGGCGGCAGCGTCGCCCGCATCGAGATCCAGACATGAAGCCACCACGCTCACTTCGTTCACTCCCGACCGAGGCGGCGCGTCAGCGCCTTCGCGCGGCCGGGCGCCGCTGACATGACCCCGACCGCCCTGATCGCCGAGGACGAGCCCCTGCTCGCCGAGAACCTGCGCGCCGAGCTGGCCACGGCCTGGCCGGCGCTGGACGTCGTCGCCCAGGCCGGCAGCGGCACGGCGGCCGTCGAGCTGGCGCTGCGGCATCGACCCCAGGTCTGCTTTCTCGACATTCGCATGCCGGGTATGACGGGGCTGGAGGCCGCCCAGGCCATCACCGAGGACTGGCCGGACGACGCCGGCGCCCTGCCCCTCTTCGTCTTCGTGACGGCGTATGACCAGTATGCGCTGCAGGCCTTCGAGACGGCCGCGGCCGACTACCTGCTCAAGCCGGTCACGCCCGGGCGTCTGGCCCAGAGCGTCGAGCGACTGCGGGCCCGCCTCGCCGAGCCGGCCACCGGCGACGCCACGCTGGCCACGTTGCGCCAGCTGCTGGCCCAGGCCGCGCCGGCACCGCGGCTGCGCCATCTGCAGGCCGCCGTCGGCGAGGCCATCGAGCTGGTGCCCGTGGACGACATCGCCTACCTCGAAGCCGCCGACAAATACGTGCGCGCCGTGACTCCCGAACGCGAGTTCTGGGTGCGCGTGTCCCTGCGCGAGCTGCTGCCCCAGCTCGACCCCGAGCGCTTCTGGCTGGTGCACCGCTCGACCGTCGTCCATATCGACGCCGTCGCCCGGGCGCTGCGCCAGGAGAACGGCACCGTGCAGCTGGAACTGCGCCGCCGGCCCGAGAAGCTGACGGTCAGCCGCGTGCACGCACATCGTTTCAAAGCCCTGTAGCCTAGCAACGATGAAAACTGTATAAACGGTTTTCATCGTTATGAGCCAGCCCCGCAAACCCGCCCCGGCCGAACGCGCCAAGCTCGTGCGCGACGGCTTCACCATGCCCGAGGCCGACTACGCGCTGATCGCCCAGCTCAAGCACCGGCTGCACGACGCCAGGCGCGAGGCCAAGAAGAGCGAGCTGCTGCGTGCCGGCCTGCATGCGCTGGCCGAGCTGGACGCCCAGGCCCTGGCCGCTGCGCTGGACCGGCTGGAACCCGTCAAGACCGGGCGGCCGCGCAAATCGGGCTGAGGAAGCGGGCCGAGGAGACACCCATGAGTGACGCAACCTACTGGTGGCATCTGCTTTGCGCCATCGCGGGGCTCAACCTGGTCGCCTGGACGGCCTCCACCGCCTGGCTGCACCGCAATCGGCCCGACGGCGCGACCTGGCCGCACCAGCGCCTGCAGCTGCTGCTGTCGGCCCTGTACGTGCTGGGCTGCGGCTACCGCTCCCTGCTGCCGGTGTTCGACGTACCGCGCCTCGTCATGGTTGATTCGTGGGCGTCCAGCGTCATCGTCGGCCGCACGGTGGCGACGCTGGCGGAACTGAGCTTCGCCGCCCAATGGGCGCTGCTGCTGCGCGGTGCGGCGCTGGCCACGCGGCACCGCGGCGGGCTGTGGCTGTCGCACGCCGTGCTGCCGCTGATCACACTGGCCGAGTGCCACTCCTGGTATGCCGTGCTGACGACGCGCAACATCGGCCACGTCGTGGAGGAAACGCTGTGGGGCACGGTCGCCCTGCTCAGCGTGCTGGCCCTGCTGGCCCTGTGGCCCCGCACCACCGTGCGGGCCAGGCGCTGGCTGGGTCTGGCCATCATGGCAGGCAGCCTCTATGCCGCCTACATGTTCACGGTTGACGTGCCCATGTACTGGGAACGCTGGCTGGCCGACGAAGCCGCCGGCCGCGTCTATCCGACGCTCTCCGCTGGCGTGGCCGATGCTGCCTACCGCTGGCACGTGTCGCACGACTGGGCGCACTGGCGCAGCGAGGTCGTCTGGATGACGCTCTACTTCAGCGTCGCCGTCTGGATCAGCATCGGCCTGGCCCATGTGCGGCTGCCGCTGCGGGCACACCCGCCGGCTCCGTAAAATCGCCGCATTCCGCCGGGCCATGTGGCCCGGTTCCGTTTTAGAGCCCGCCATGAGCCAGCCCGCCTCCTCCGCAGCCCCCGCCAGCAACTTCCTGCGCCAGCGCATCGAGCACGATCTCGAAGCTGGCACGTTCGCCGGCCGCCATTTCGCCGGCACGCCGGGCGACGCCGCCCACCACGCCGCGGGCCCGCTGGACGAGGCGCGCATCCGCACCCGCTTCCCGCCCGAGCCCAACGGCTATCTGCACATCGGCCACGCCAAGAGCATCTGCCTGAACTTCGGCCTGGCACGCGACTTCGGCGGCGCCTGCCACCTACGCTTCGACGACACCAACCCCGAGAAGGAGGAAGTGGAGTACGTCAACGCCATCAAGGAGATGGTGCAGTGGCTGGGCTGGAGCTGGGGCGACAACCTCTACGAAGCCAGCAGCTATTTCGACTTTATGTATGCCGCGGCCGAGGCGCTCGTCAACGCCGGCCATGCCTATGTGGACGAGCAGAGCGCCGACGAGATGCGCATGAACCGCGGCGACTTCGGCAGGCCCGGCGTGAACAGCCCCTTCCGCGACCGCAGCCCAGCCGAGAACCTGGCCCGTCTGCGCGAGATGCGCGACGGCCGGCATGCCGACGGCGACATGGTGCTGCGCGCCAGGATCGACATGGCCTCGCCCAACATCAACCTGCGCGACCCGACGCTGTACCGCATCAAGCACGCGGAACACCACGCCACCGGCAGCAAATGGTGCATCTACCCGATGTACACCTTCGCCCACCCCATCGAGGACGCGCTGGAGCGCATCACCCACAGCATCTGCACGCTGGAGTTCGAAGACCAGCGCCCTTTCTACGACTGGCTGCTGGAGCATCTTGCCGACCTGGGGCTGCTGGCCCGGCCCCTGCCGCAGCAGATCGAGTTCGGCCGCCTCAACCTGAACTACGTCGTCACCAGCAAGCGCAAACTGCGCCAGCTGGTGGAGGAGAAGCACGTCAGCGGCTGGGACGACCCGCGCATGCCGACGCTGGTGGGCCTGCGCCGCCGCGGCTTCACGCCGGCCAGCCTGCGCGCGATGGTGGAGTCCACCGGTGCCAGCAAGCAGAATGCCTGGATCGACGATACCGTCCTCGACCAGGCCCTGCGTGCCGACCTGGAGCCACAAGCCCCGCGCGCCTTTGCCGTGCTGCAACCGCTGAAGCTGAAGCTGACGAACTACGCCGAGGTCTTCGGCAGCAATGACCACCGCGAGTCCTGCGAGACGGCCGCCCACCCGCACAAGCCGGAGCTGGGTCAGCGCAAGTTCTCTCTCGGCCCCGAGCTGTGGATCGAGGCCGAGGACTTCGTCGAAGTGCCGCCCAAGGGCTATTTCCGCCTGTACCCGCCACAACGGCAGCCTGACGGCAGCCTCAGCCCGGGCAACAAGGTGCGCCTGAAGGCCGGCTACATCGTCGAGTGCACCGGCGCCGAGAAGGACGCCGACGGCAACGTGACCGCGGCACTCGCCACCGTCATCCCCGACACCAAGAGCGGCACACCGGGCGCTGATGCCGTGAAGGTCAAGGGCACCATCGGCTGGGTGGGCGCGCACGAAGCGGTGCAGGCCGAGGTGCGCCTGTACGAACGCCTGTTCGCCGAACCCCAGCCCGATGCCGGCGGCCGCGACTTCATCGAGTTCCTGAACCCGAACTCGCTGCGCGTGGTGCAGGGCTTCGTCGAGCCCTCGCTGGCCGGCGCGGCGGCCGACCAGCGCTGGCAGTTCGAACGCCACGGCTACTTCGTGACCGACCGCGTCGACCACCGCGCCGACCGGCCGGTATTCAACAAGATCACCGGGCTGAAGGACAGCTTCTCGAAGTGAGGCTCAGGCGCTGCGTGGCGAGCGCGGCACGGCGCCTTCAGCGACGCAGCACGACGGGCGTGGCGTATTCACGACCGACGACGGCGCGGGCGAAGAGATAGTTCTGCCGCGCCCGGTCGCTCAGGGAATCCAGGCGCACGCCGCCATGGGCATCGCAGGGAAAGGCGAGCGCCCGGCCGGCCTGGAACAGGGACTCGAACCGCAACTCGTAGTCGTCGCACATCAGGGGCATGGGGCGTGAGTTCATGTTGCACCTCGTCTTGCAACCAGACTAGGCGCCGCCCGGGGCCTTTGCGCGTGAAAAGGTCGCAACCGCGGCCACCGCCCCCCGCAGTTGACGGTCCGCGCGCCAAGATGTCACGGCTGGCGCGGCGATGCTCTCAGCACATCGATCTGGAAAGGCCGGTCGTTCATCTCGACGATGGCGGGGCTGGGCACGTTCAGCGTCATCAGCCGGCGCTGGGGCAGGTTCAACAGGGCCAGCGAGGGCTGCAGGTGCTGACGCAGCAGGGTCTGCAGCGAGCCGTCGGCAAAAGCCAGGCGCAGGCCGCGGGCGAGGCGCTCGATGACCACATGGTTGCCGGGGTGGGTGTAGATGTGTTGCGGCAGGTCGTAGGCCAGCAGAAGGCTGTCGTCCAGGGCCAGGCCCTTGAGCCCGGCATGGGCGCGCACCTCCTCGCCCACTTCCAGCACGCTGCGGCAGAACAGGTCGGCACGGCCCAGCGCGATCATCTGGAACAAGGCCTCGTAGGTAGCGATCTCGGCCACCGTGAAGCCGTTGGCGCGCAGGATGTCGGCGTCGGCCCAGCCGCGGCCCTGCACGTGGCGCAGCCGCGCGATGGCGCTCAGCGTGTCGGCCTCCCGGACGAGGGCGCGGTGCGGCGCGTGCACGAAGCAGACGCGGTAACGGTTGACGCCCAGGTGGATGGGAAAGAGCACCGGCACCAGGCCGGCGGCGCGGCCGGCGTCCGGCCCGGTGACGAGCAGAAAGTTGGGCACGGTCTGCTGGGCGGCCTCCAGCAGCGCGCGGCGCTTGTTCATCGACGCGGAGAGCTGCAGGCGGTAGGCGCCGTCGCTGGCGCGGGTCTTGTCCAGCGCCAGCTGCACGGCGTCGCGGATGTAGGCGTTGCGCAGGTCGGTGTCGCTGTCGGGTGCGCGCAGCGTCAGCGTCAGCTCCTGCGCGCGAACGGGGCCGGCCGCTGCGATCGGCAGCGCGGCCATTCCTCGGAGCAGATGGCGTCGGTGCAGCATGTGGGGCCCTGGGCTGAGGGCCAATGTAGCCGCCACGCGCAGGCCGCGGAATGCCGGCTTATCCCTAAAACTGACAGTTAGGACGCCGCTGGGTCGGCGAGGTCGGCTAGGCGCCTGACCTTGACCTTGCGGCCCTTGAGCTTGCCCAGCGACAGCCGGCGCACCGCTTCCCTGGCGATGCCGCGCTCCACGGCCACGTAGCTGTGGAAGTCGGTCACGTTGATCTTGCCGATCTGCGCGGCGGTGAAGCCGGCCTCGCCGGTCAGTGCGCCGAGGATGTCGCCAGGGCGGATCTTCTCCTTGCGGCCGCCCAGGATCTGCAGCGTGTCCATGGCCGGCAGCAGCGGGCCGCCCGGCGCGTCGCGCAATTCGTCCAGCGGCTGCCACGTGAACTCCCGCCCCTGCAACTGCTCGATGCGGCCGATGCGGCCCATCTCGTCCAGGCTGGCCAGGCTCAGCGCCAGGCCTTCCGCGCCCGCCCGGCCGGTGCGGCCGATGCGGTGCACGTGCTGCTCGACGTCGGCGCTGATGTCCACGTTGATGACGCAGGCCAGGTTGGCAATGTCCAGGCCGCGCGCGGCAACGTCGGTCGCCACCAGCACCGAGGCGCTGCGGTTGGCGAACTGGATCAGGACCTGGTCGCGGTCGCGCTGCTCCAGGTCGCCGTGCAGGGCCAGCGCGACGAAGCCCTGGGCGGCCAGCACGGCTTCCAGGTCGCGGCATTGCTGCTTGGTGTTGCAGAAGGCGATGGTCGATTCGGGCCGGAAGGCGCGCAGCAGGCGGGGCACGGCGTCCAGGCGCTCGGCGTCACTCACCTCGAAGGCGATCTGGCGGATGGTGGAGGCCGCGGCACTCGTGGCCCCGGCGACCTTGACGGTCTGTGGCTCACGCATGAACTTCTGCGCGATGTCCATCACCGCCTCGGGGAAGGTGGCCGAGAACAGCAGCGTCTGCCGGTTGGCAGGCGCCCGCCTGGCGATCGCCTTGATGTCGTCCAGGAAACCCATGTCCAGCATGCGGTCAGCCTCGTCCAGCACCAGCGTGTTCAGCGCCGACAGGTCCAGCGTGTCGCGCTCCAGGTGGTCGATGAGCCGGCCCGGCGTGCCGACGGCGATGTGGGCGCCGAAGGACAGGCTCTCGATCTGCGGCTTCATCGGGCTGCCGCCGCACAGGCTCAGCACCTTGATGTTGTCGGCCGCGCGGGCCAGGCGGCGGATCTCCTGCGTGACCTGGTCGGCCAGCTCGCGCGTGGGGCACAGCACCAGCGCCTGCACGCGGGGCAGGTCGGCCTTGAGGCGGTGCAGTAGCGCCACTGCAAAGGCCGCCGTCTTGCCCGAGCCGGTCTGGGCCTCGCCAATGACGTCCCGCCCGGCCAGGGCCAGCGGCAGGCTGGCGGCCTGGATGGGTGTCATCTGCGCGTAGCCAAGCTGGTCGAGGTTGGCCAGCATGGCGGGGCTGAGGGGCAGGCGGGAGAAAGCGGTATCGGTCATGGCCCGATTGTCGAGGGTGTGACTTTCTGCGCGGATTCAGCCCCCCGGACGGGCGGCCTTGCAATTGCTCACACCTCGCCGGAAGCGGCTCCCTAGCATGCCTTTTGGTCCCGTCGCCGGCCCGCCCCATGCCCACCGTCCCGCCCTCTTCCCAGCCATCCTCCCAGCCCTCCCGTCCGGCCCAGCCCCGCCTGCTGAGCGGCGCCGGCGGCACCCGCACCGCGGGCACCAAAGCCGCCGATGCCACCACCTTCACGGCCACCGTGCCCTTCAAACGGCCTCAACCCCAGGCCAGGCCGGCGCAAGCGCCGGCCGCCCCCGGCCTGCCACGCTGGGCCAAGGGTGTCGTCATCGGCGGCGTGCTGCTCGCCGTCGGCATGCCGGCCTCGGTGCTGATGTCGCGCTCCATGCTCGTGCAGGAAGCCCTGGCCGAGCAGAGCAGCTCCAAGGCCGCCATGGTCTGCACAGGCGGCGATGCCCGCGCCGTCGACAGCTCCAGCCTCGGCGGCTGGCTGTTTGGCGGCTCCTATTTCAGCTGTGGCGACTGGGAGACGCACGAGGCCCGCGTGCAGCGCGACCGCGACCAGGCCCAGGCCAACTACCTGGCCCGCGAAAGAGCGCGCCAGGGCCTGCAGTAGCCGGCAGCCGCGGCGCCGGCCCGGGCCGCCGGCTCAGCCGCCGGCGCGCTTGACCTTCCAGCCCTCGGGCCGTGCCTGCAGCCAGGCCGCGAGCTTGTCGGCGTGGTCGCCCTGGATCTCGACGACGCCATCCTTCACCGTGCCGCCGCTGCCGCAGGCGGCCTTGAGCTGCTTGGCCAGCGCGGTCAGCGCCGCATCGTCCAGCGGCAGGCCGCGGATGACGGTCACGCCCTTGCCCTTGCGGCCCGCCGTCTCGCGACTGACGCGCACGACGCCGTCGCCCGCCGGGCGCGCCTTGGCCTTGCAGGCGCACTGGGCGACGGGCTGGCGGCAGCCCGGGCAGACGCGGCCGACGTCGGTGGAGTAAACCAGGGTCATGGCTTCAGATGCCTCTCGAAGAAGGCATCCATCGTGCGGTAGAGGTGCAGCCGCGCCGCGCGGCCGGCGATACCGTGGGCCTTGCCGGGGTAGATCTGCAGGTCGAAGGTCTTGCCGGCGGTCTGCAGGGCCTCGACGAGGCGCAGCGTGTGCTCGAAGAGCACGTTGTCGTCGGCCGTGCCGTGTACCAGCAGCAGGGGCTTGGCGAGCAGCCCCGCCCGGGCGGGCAGGTTGGCGCCGGCATAGGTCGGGGCCTTACCCGCTTGCGGCATGCCAAGGTAGCGCTCGGTATAGGCTGTGTCGTAGAGCGTCCAGTCGGTCACCGGCGCCACGGCCACGGCGGCGGCGAAGGGCGTGTCGGCATCCAGCATCGCACGGGCGCCGAGGAAGCCGCCGTAACTCCAGCCGAAGAAGCCGATGCGAGCCGGGTCCACGCCGGCCACGCGCTCGGGCAACTGGCGCACGGCGGCGAAGAGGTCGGCCACCTCGACCTTGCCGAATGCGGCATGGTGGGCACGCCTGAACTCGCGGTCACGGTGCTCCATGCCGCGCGTGTCCAGCATCAGCACGCCGTAGCCGCGCTGCTGCCAGTAGGCGATCAGCGGCATGTCTCGGCCCCAGGCCCAGGCCACCGTCGCGGCGCCGGGGCCACCGTAGGCCAGCACGATGACGGGGCGCCTGCCCTGCTGCGGCCCCTGGGCGGCGAAGAAGAAGCCGTTCAGCGCAGTCCTGCCGTCGGCGGCCGTGAGCGCCAGCACCAGGGGCGTGTTGCTGAAGGCCCTGAGCGCCGGGTCGGGCGCATCGCCGGCCAGCAAGATGGCATCGCCGCGGCCCAGCGTGCGCAGTTCCAGCCGCGGCGGCTCGCCCCAGGCGGAACGCGTGACGAGCAGCCGCGCGCAGGCGCTGTCGGCCTTCGCGTCGCGCCACTGGCGCTGGGCCGTGCCGGGCACGGCCTGCGCCTTGCCGCCGGCCAGCGGCACGAGGTAGAGCTCCTGGCTCTTGCCCAAGTCGCCCGCGGCGGCGAAGACGACTCCGCGCTCGCCCACGCAGACCGCGTGCGCGACCGGCTCGGAAGCCTGCGTCAGCGGCGTGCGCGCGCCCGTGGCGCGGTCGATCAGCAGCAGCTGGCGCCGGCCCGAGGCCTCGCTGGACCAGAGAAGGCCGCGTGGCGTCTCGATGAGGTCGTCGTGCACGTCGACCCAGGCGGCATCGGTCTCGACAGTGATGTCGCGGGCTGCTGTCTTGAATTCGGTCAAGGTCAGCCGCGTCTGGTCACGCGTGAACCATTGCAGCCAGGGCGCGCCGTCGGCGAACCAGCCGGCACGGGCGATGTACTCGGCCGCGGCTGGCAGCGGCAGCGCGCGGCGCTGGCCCGTCGCCGCGTCGATGACGAAGGCCGTGACCCTGGCATTCGCCTCACCGGCAGCGGGGTAGCGCTGCGCCGTCATGGCCGTGCGGTCGGCAAAGATCTGCGCGCGCGTCTTGATGCCGACACCCGACTCGTCCACGCGCAGCACCAGCAGCGACTTGCCGTCCTTGGACCACCAGAAGCCACGCTGCCGCCCCAGCTCTTCGGCGGCGATGAATTCCACGAGGCCCCAGCTGAGCGTGTCGCCACCGTCCTCGGTCAGCTGGCGCGGCCTGGCGCCGGCGCCAAGCGGCAGCACATAGAGATTGCCGCCCTGCACATAAGCCAGGCTCTGGCCATCGGGCGCGCAGCGGGGGTCGAGCTTGGGCGCGTCGGGCGTGCTGGTGAGGCGCTGCGCCTGCGGGCCGCCGCCCCCCAGCCGCACCAGGTAGAGATCACCGGACAGCGGGAAGAGCAGCGCGCCGTCATCGCCACCGCACCACTGGTAGCCAGTGATGCCGCGCTGGGTGATGCGCTGGCGCTCCAGGGCCATCTTCTCGGTCTCGCTGAGCTGCTGCGCGGCGCCACCGAGCAGGTCGGCCGCGGCGACGAGCCTGCGCGGCTCGCCACCCGCGCTGGGCTGGGCCCAGAGCTCCAGCACCTCGCTGTCCGCCGCCGAGGGACGCAGGAAGCTGACCCATTGCCCGGCGGGCGAGATCTCGGCCTGGCGCGGCAGGCGGCCGGCAAGGGGCGGGTCGGCGGTAAGGCGTTCGAGGCTGGGGGTCTGGGCCGGAGCTGCGCTCGTGACGCAGGCGGCGGCCAGCAGGGTCATGAGGATCTTCATCGCGACATGCTAGCCGCGACCTCGGCTCATGCCGGCCGACGCCGGCTTCGGCACGGCGGGCCGATAGACGCGTTCCGAGCAAGCTCATGCGGGACAGGTGCCCGGACCCTTCCTATCATTCAGCCCGCCCTCCCCCACACCTGGAGCCACCATGTCCCTGCGCATCAACGACATCGCCCCCGACTTCACTGCCCAGACCACGCAAGGCCAGATCAAATTCCACGACTGGATCGGCGACCAGTGGGCCATCCTGTTCTCCCACCCCAAGGACTTCACGCCGGTGTGCACGACCGAACTGGGCTACATGGCCAGGATCGAGCCGGAGTTCACCCGGCGCGGCGCCAAGCTGATCGGCCTCTCCGTAGACCCGGTGGACAACCACCACCGCTGGGCGGCCGACATCGAGGAGACCCAGGGCCATCTGCCCAAGTACCCCATGATCGGCGACCACGACCTCGCCGTCGCCAAGCTCTACAACATGCTGCCGGCCGACATCGAGAGCACGTCCGAGGGCCGCACGGCGGCGACGAACGCCACCGTGCGCTCGGTCTTCATCGTCGGCCCGGACAAGCGCATCAAGCTGATGCTGACCTACCCGATGACGACGGGGCGCAACTTCGACGAGATCCTGCGCGTGCTGGACAGCCTGCAGCTGACCGCCAGGCACAAGGTCGCCACGCCGGTGAACTGGAAGCCCGGCGAGGACGTCATCATCGCCGGCTCGGTCAGCGACGAGGACGCCAAGGCGCTGTTCCCGCAGGGCTGGAAGGCGCCCAAGCCCTATCTGCGCATCACCAAGCAGCCGCGCTGATTCCCTGGCGGCGCGGCAGCTTCAGAAGCTGTGCCGCACGCCCAGGGCCAGGCCGGTCTGGCCGGCGCCCGCGGCCGGGCCGTTGCCGGCAGCGGCGTTGGACACGCCCAGCGCCAGCGCGCCGTCGTTGTCGATGCGGCCGGCCGTCGCGTAGACGGCCGTGCGCTTGGACAGCGAGTACACGCCGCGCAGCGCGAACAGCGTGGCCTGGTTGACGGTGTTGCGGTAGTCGAGCCGGAAGACCTGGCCGTCCAGCGTGAAGGCCGGCGTGATGGGATAGCTGGCCCCCAGGTACCAGAGCTGGCTCTTGGGCATCGTGGCGCTGCCCTCGTTCCTGCGATCGATGACGCCGGCACCGAGCTTCACCGTGCCGAACCTGACCCAACCGGCCACGGTGCTGCGGCGGTCAGTCAGGGCGCTGCTGGTGAGCGCGGCAAACGCGCCGGTGCCACCGCGAATCTCGTCGACCGCGGCCGACACGCCCCAGGTGGGCGTGTCGTATTTGGCCATCGCCGACCACTGCTTGCAGGCCTTGCTGTCCGTGCTCTCGCCGGCACAGTTGGTGCCCGAGGGACTGGGGCCGGCGTTCACCGCATCGCGGCCGAAGCTGTAGGTGGCGCCGACGGTCAGGCCGTTGAAGCTGCCGCGGTAGGCGATGGCGTTGTCCACGCGCGAGTTGGGCAAGTAGCTGTCCAGCGAGCCGGAGCCGAACATGGCCGGGCCGAGGATGTCGGCGTCCAGCTGCGACCAGAACAGCATGGAGTACTGCCGGCCCAGCGAGACCGTGCCCCAGCTGCCCTGCAGCCCCACGAAGACCTGGCGCCCCCAGGCGCGGCCGCCCTGGTTCAGCGTGCCGCTGTCCACGCCCAGGCCTTGCTCCAGCGTGAAGACGGCCTTGAGGCCGTCGCCCAGGTCCTCGGTGCCGCGAAAGCCCAGGCGCGACGGCGAGATGCCGCCCGTCAGGCCCGGCATGCGCGTGAGGCTGCCGGCGCTGGCGCCGACGTTGCTGAGGTGCTCGACGGCGGCGTCCAGGATGCCATAGATGGCGACATTGCTCTGGGCCTGGGCGCCGGCGGCCAGGGCCAGCGCGGACAGCGCGACTGCGTGCTTGATCATGGGGAGGTCTCCTCGTTGTGGTTGGGAATCAGGTCTGGGCCGGCTTGTTCCAGTCCAGCGGGCCGGCCTGCTTGCCGGCGACCGAGTACAGGGCCCGGGTGTTGCGCGTGCGCTGGAAGGCTTCCAGCGCCTCGCCGCGCATGGCGGCATAGATGTGCAGGTTGGACACGCCGATGACAGCGCCCAGCTTCTCCAACATGAAGAAGATGGCGCCGTAGTGGATGAGGCCGCGCCAGTCGCGCCGGCGCACGAGGTCGCGCTCGGTGTCGCTCAGGCCGGCCTGCTCGAAGGCGGCCTCCTCATCGGCCAGGAAGGCGGCGCGCACCTCGGGCCGCACCAGCGCGTGCAGGAAGCGGTTGATGCGGTAGCCCTGCACGCTGCGCGCCAGCGTGAAGGGGTAGGTGCCGGGCAATGCCTCGACGCCCTCCAGCTGCTCGGCCATGCGTGCGCGGTGGCGCTGCAGCACGGCGGACGGCAGGGCCTGTTCGGCAGGCTCATAGATGGCCGTGGCGATGCCGGTCATGGACGGCAGGTAATAGTCGCGGTGCAGGCACGTCACCTGGGCCGCCAACGCGCCGCGCATGACCAGCCACATGATGACCTCGGACCCTTCCAGGCCGCCCAGCGCCGCGTACTCGGCGTGGGTCATGTCGGCCAGCGCCTCGGGGTCGCGCTCGAAGAGGTCGAGGAAGCGCGCGTCCCAGTCGGTGTTGTTGAAGCCGGCGCGCTCGCCGTGCACCTGGTGCGACAGGCCACCGGTGGCGACGATGGCCACGCGCAGGTCCTCGGGGTAGCTCTCGATGGCGCGGCGCAGGGCCTGGCCCAGCTTGTAGCAACGCCGCGCGCTCGGGATGGGGAACTGCAGCACGCCCATCTGCAACGGCACCAGCTGCACCGGCCAGGCCGGCACGTGCGGGCACATGACCGACAGCGGCGAGAAGCAGCCGTGGTCCAGCCCGCGGTCCTGGAAGAAGGACAGGTCGAACTCCTCCGTCATCAGCGACTGGCCGATGTGGGCGGCGAGCCGCGGATGGCCCTGGATGGCCGGCAGATCGCGCGCGCCGCCGCCCTCGTCGGCGACGGCCCACTGCTCGCCCACGCCCAGCGCGAAGGCCGAGTAGTGGTCGAAGAAGAAGGACGTGACGTGGTCGTTGTAGATCAGCAGCAGCACTTCGGGCTTGGCGCTGGCGAGCCACTGCTGCACGGGCTCGAAGGCCTTGAAGATGGGCGCCCAGGCGGGTTCGTCGCGCTTGTCGCGGTCGAAGGCGAAACCGATGGTCGGCGTGTGGGAGGCGGCGATGCCGCCGATGATCTGGGCCATGGTGTGTACGGCTGGCGGCGGGCCCGGGCCCGCCGCGGGTGGGGGGCTTAGGGATTGGCGTCCAGCTTGGCTTTGATCCAGGCGAAGGCTTCCTGCACGTCGTAGTTGCCGCTGTGGGGCACGAGGTAAGGGATCTTGAAGTTCAGGTCCTTGACCGACGCGTCGTTCCTGATCGCGAAATACAGCAGCGTCTGCATGGCGAACGCGGTGTCGCGGTCCACCATGCCGTGGCGCACATTCCAGTAGGGCGCGCTATCGGCGGCCGTGCCCAGGTAGGCCAGCGGGTTGATGAGCTTGATCTGCGTGGCCAGCGTGTTGGAGCTCAGCGCCGTGTGCTGGGCCCAACTCAGGCCGGTGTCGTCGGTGCCGGAGCCGTCGCCGGTGGCGGCGTTGTTGTTCCAGCTCCATTCGCTGAAGTTGGCGTAGCGCGCCGTGGCCGCGCCGAACAGATTGGTCTCGCCGCTGACGTTCCACGCGCTGGTGGACGCGCTCTTGTTGCCCGTGACGCCGACCGCGTCAAAGGCCACGACGGTCTTCAGCGCCTGGTTGGCGGCCACGTAGGCGACGAACCTGGCGTAGTCGATGCCCGCCGCGGTAGCGCTGCTGTCCGTGCCGCTGAGCGCGAGCCAGTCGTTGGCCAGCGTCGCGAGGCTGGTGACGAAGCTGCCTCCCAGCTGCGGCACGGCCGTGCCCTTGGCGATCTGACGCTCGATCTCGGCCTTCACGAAGGCCTGGGTGGCGTCGCGCAAGCCTTGCGCGGTCAGCGCCGCGCCGACGTCGCTCTTCAGGTTGAGACCGGCCACGTAGGCGGCGAACCTGGCCGCCATGGCCGTGGACGCCGCCGCCTGCAGGCCGGCCGAGTAGGCGACGCCGCCCAGCGCGCCGGTGTTCTTGTCGCTGCGCACGGCGCCGTACTCGAACTCGTAGCCGTCGTCGGCGTTGCCGAAGTTGTTGATGGGGCAGTAGGCCACCGCCGCGAACATGTCGTCCTTGATCGTGCTGGCGGCGGACGCGCCCGAGCCCCTGATGCCGGCGGCACCCACTTCCTCCAGGCAGAGGATGTAGTCGGCGCTGTTGCCACTGGCGGCGGCGCAGGCGGCGGGCATGACGGTGGCGCAGGCAATAGCCAGCCTCAGCGCCAGCGAATGGCGCTTGAACATTCGTTTCATCGGTTGTGTCCGGGGCCTCTGGCGGGCCTGGTTGTGAGGAAGCCGGATCAGCGCGCGGCAGCGTGCTTGGCGATCAGAGCCTTGGCGTCGTCGAGCAACTTGCCGCCTGCCAAGCCCTTGGCGTCCATGTCCTTGACCCAGTCGGCGGCCAGCTTGTTGCCGAGCTGCTTCCAGCTGGCCAGTTCGCTCGCCGGGATCACGTTGACCGAGGCCGGCGGCACGAGCTTCTTGCCTTCGTGGTCGGCCTGCAGGAAGGCCTTGCCGATCTGGCCGGACAGGGCCTGGCCGCTGTTGGCGTCGATGACCTTCTTCAGATCGGCCGGCAGCGATTCGTACTTCGCTTTGTTCATCGCGAAGATGAAGGTGGACGTGTAGAAGGCCGGCTCGGCGGGATCGGTCTCGGAGTGGTACCTGGCCAGCTCCTGCAGCTTGACCGAGGGCACGACCTCGTAGGGAACGACGGCGCCGTCGATGACGCCCTTGGACAGCGCATCGCCCACCTGCGGCACCGGCATGCTGACCGGCGTGGCACCCAGCATGGCGATGAACTTGTTGGTCATGCGCGTGGGGGCGCGCAGCTTGAGGCCCCGCAGGTCGGCCATGCCCTTCACCGGCTTGCTGGCCATGTGAAAAACGCCGTCGCCGTGGACATGGAAGGCCAGCGGCTTGACATCCTTGAACTCAGGCTGAGCGTGGGCCTGCACGTAGTCCCACAGCGCCTTGCTGGTGGCCTCGGGGCTCTGCATCATGAAGGGCAGCTCGAAAGCCTCGACGGCGGGGAAGCGGCCGGCCGTGTAGCCGGGCAGCGTCCACACCACGTCGGCCACGCCGTCGCGCACCTGGTCGTAGAGCTGGGGCGGCGTGCCGCCGAGCTGCATGGACGGGTAGAGCTGGCACTTCATGCGCTGGCCGGACTCCCTGGCGATCTTGTCGCACCAGGGCTGGATGAACAGCGTGTTCGCGAACGAGGTGGGCGGCAGGAAGAAGTGCACCTTCAGCGTGACCTCTTGGGCCTGCGCGGGCAATGCAGCGGCTGCAACCAGGCCGCATGCGGCCAGGAAGTTCAGTTTCATGGTGTCTCCTAGGTTCTGGGTCTCAGGTCAGCAGGTGCACGAGCCAGAGGGCCGTGGCGGGGAAGCCGATCAACAGCGACAGGCGCAGGCCGTCGGTGATCAGGAAGGGCACGACGCCCTTGTAGGTGTCGACCATGGACACGTCGCGCGCCAGGCCGTTCATGATGTAGACGTTGAGTCCCACGGGCGGGAAGATCATCCCGATCTCGCAGACAGTCAGGATCAGGATGCCGAACCACAGCGCCTTGTCGGCCACGCCGAGGCCGAAGAAGTCCATGCCCATGATGACCGGGAAGAGCGTCGGCACGGTGAGCAGGATCATGCTCATCTCGTCCATCACGCAGCCCAGCACGATGTAGAACACCATCACGCCGGCCATCACCAGCAGCGGCGGGATCTGCAGGTGGCCCACCAGCTCGGCCAGCTGCGCGGGCAGCTGCGACAGGGCCAGCGCCGCGTTGATCATGTCGGCGCCGATGAAGATCAGGAAGATCATGCCGCTGGTCTGGGCCGTGGTGCGGATGGCGGCAACGAACTTGGGCCCGTCCATCTCGCGGCGCAGCAGCGTGATGGCGCAAGTCATCACATTGCCGATGGCCGCGCCCTCGGTGGCCGTGAACAGGCCGCCATAGATGCCACCGAAGACGACGGCGAAGATGGCGACGATGGGCCAGACCTTGAGGCCGGCGGCCATCACCTCGCTGCGCGGCGCGGCCTGGGCGGCCGGCGCGTCCTGCGGGTTCAGGCGCACCATCACCGCGATGGCGACGATGTAGCCGACGGCCGCGATCAGCGCTGGCACATAAGCGGCAAGGAACATCTTGGTGATGTTCTGCTCGGTCAGGATGGCGTAGACCATCAGCGTGACTGACGGCGGCAGCAGCACGCCCATGGTGCCGCCGGTAGCCAGAGCCGCCGTGGCGAGCTTGCCCGAGTAGCCGATGCGGCGCATCTGCGGGTAGGCCACTTGCGCGATGGTGGCGGTGGTGGCCACCGTCGAGCCCGAGATGGAGCCGAAGGCCGCGCAAGCCAGCACGCCGGCCATGGCCATGCCGCCGCGGAAGCGCCCGAGCAGCGCGTTGGCGAAGTCGAACAGCGCCTTGGACAGCCCGCCCTGCACCGCCACCGCGCCCATCAGCATGAAGAGCGGGATGACGGACAGGTCGTAAACCGACACGCGGCCGTAGACCGCGCCCTTGAGGTGGGCCAGCAGCGGATCGAAGCCGGACAGGAAGACGTAGCCCACGGCGCCCGGCACGAACATCGCGATCGCGATGGGCACGCGCACGGCCATCAGCACGAGCATGGCGCCGAACATCGACAGGCCGATGGACATCGTGCTCATGCCGCCACCTCCGCGCGCAGTAGCTGGGAGGTCTGCACGGCGCCGATGGCCACGCTCAGCGCCAGGCCCGGCAGCATCAGCAGGTAGGGAATCCACAGCGGCAGGTCCATCAGCATGGAGCGCTCCTGCGACGCGAGCATGGACAGGCCGCCCGCCGCGACGCGCCAGGCAATGAGGGCCAGCACCAGCGTGTAGAGCCCGGTGCCGAGGGCATCCATCAGCCGTTGCGCGGCAGCGCGAGCGCCGGTGGTGAAGAAGTCCACGATGATGTTGGCCCGGCGGAACTGCGTGTAGGGCAGGAAGCTCGCAACGACGACAGCGCCGCCCAGCTGAACGAGCTCGACGTCACCGAGGATGGGGTGGGAAAAGAAGGCGCGGCCAATGACGCTGACCGTGGTCATCAGCGCGACGGCGCTGAGCACGAGGGCGCCCACGGCGGCGCTCGCGTCGCAAAGCCTTTCCAAACGGCGCATCACGGGCTGCGCGCCGGGCTGAAGTGAATCCAACGAAGTCTCCTCGCGTGCCGCCGTGGCGGCGGCTTTGTGGTTTGGACTTGATCCAGGTCAAGTTGCGGCGCAGTCTAGGAACGGGGCCTGGGCGCCAGAAGATGCTGCACACGAGGTCGCGATAACCGCTCGTTATCATGAGGCGGTGAAGCTGACCAATCTCCGCGCCCTGGTGGCGGCCATCGAACAGGGCAGCCTGCGCGCCGCGGCGCGGCAGATCGGCGTGTCTCAGCCGGCGCTGACCAAGATGATTCGCGAGCTGGAGCGCGAGCTGGCAACCACGCTGCTGCTGCGCTCGACGACCGGCGTGCTGGCCACGGCGCAGGGCATGGTCCTCTATGAAAGAGCCATTGCCGCGGACCGCGAGCTGACGCAGGCGGTGGACCAGATCCAGCAGCTCGGCGGCCGCATGACGGGCACGCTGTCCATCGGCGCCGTGCCGCTGGCGGTGATGCTGCTGGTGCCGGAAACCCTGCGCACCTTCGGCCGCGAATTTCCGCAGATCCAGCTACGTGTCTTCGAAGAGCTTTACATCGAGCAACTGACCCGGCTGCGCAAGGGCGAGGTCGATGTGGCGCTGGGTCCACTGCCCGAGCATCTGCCGCCGGGAGAGTTCGCCGTCGAGACGCTGATGCCCATCGACATGGTCATCGTCGTGCGGCGCGGCAACCCGTCGGCCCGCGCGCGGCGGCTGGCCGAGCTTGCCGAGCAGCCCTGGGTCTACACCGGCGCGACGGCCGACTCGGGCTATGCCAAGACGCTGTACGAGAGCCACGGCATGAGGCCGCCACCGGCCGGCGCCATCGTCAACTCGACGCTGGGCCTGCTGTCCATCGTCGCCAGCGGCAACTGCGTGGGCCTGTTGCCGCGCCAGATCGCCCAGCACCCGTTCGCGGGCCAGCACCTGGAGATCGTGCGCGTGGAGGAAGGCCCGCTGCAGCTGACGCTGGCCGCGCTGGCACGCACCGACACGGCCATCAAGCCCAGCGTGCGCCACTTCCTGGCCCATCTGCATCGGGCGGCCCACCACCTGACAACGGGCGCGGGCAGCTGAGGCTTCAGGCGATGGCGGCGGGCTTGAACAGCCGCCGGGCCAGTTCGTCCGCGTCGTTGAAAGTGCGCAGCTCCGCGTAGGCCGCCTCGGCCTCGGGGTAGGCGCGCTTGAGGTAGTGCAACCACTGCTTGAGCCGCCCGCCCTGGTGCCTGGCGGCAACGGTGGCGCGCACCTGATCGAAGAACACCTGCATCAGCGGCAGCAACTCGGCCCAGGCCAGCGGTGTCGCACGGGCACCCGCGACGCGCAGTGCCAGCCCCGGGTCGGCCACCATGCCACGGCCCAGCATCAGGTGCTCGCAGCCGCTGCGCTCGCGCGCGAGCTCGGCATGCTCCACGGTCCAGATCTCGCCGTTGGCGATGAGGGTGATGGGCACGGCCTCGCGCACGGCGGCGATTCGCTCCCAGTAGGCCGGCGGCTTGTAGCCGTCGGCCTTGGTGCGGGCGTGGACGACGATCTCCTGGGCGCCCGCCGCGTGGATGGCACGGGCCACGTCCAGCGTGCGGCTGTCGTCCATGTAGCCCAGCCGCATCTTGGCGGACACCATCACGTCGGCCGGCACGGCGCGGCGCACGGTGGCCACGATTTCATGGATGAGCTCGGGTTCGTCCAGCAGCACGGCGCCGCCGCGGTGGCGGTTCACGCACTTGGCCGGGCAGCCGAAGTTGAGGTCGATGCCCTCAGGCTTCAGCTCGGCCAGGCGGGCCGCGTTCTCGGCCAGGCACATGACGTCGGAGCCCAGCAGCTGCGGGTGCACCGGCACGCCCGCCGCCGTGCGGCCGCCGTTCCTCAGCTCGGGCACGATGCGCGTGAAGACGCGGCTGGGCAGCAGCTGGTCGGTCACGCGGATGAACTCGGAGACGCAGCGGTCCACGCCGCCCACGCGCGTGAGCACGTCGCGCAGGATGTGGTCGAGCAGGCCCTCCATCGGCGCGAGCAGGATCACGCCGGGTTCTCCTGGTTCATCAGGTAGAGCCGCAGATCGAATTCCAGCTGAAAGTAGTCCGGCTCCATGTGCTGGCAGAGCTGGTAGAAGGCCTTGTTGTGGTCCAGCTCGCGCAGGTGCGCCAGTTCGTGCACGACGATCATGCGCAGCAGCGCGGCCGGCGCCTCCTTGAACAGCGTGGCGACGCGGATCTCGCGCCGCATCTTGAGCCTGGCGCCCTGCACCTGGGTACGGCGGGTGTGGGTGCCCAGGGCCTGCTGCAGCACGCGCAGCTTGGCGTCGTAGCCGACGAAGTTCAAGGGGCCGGCATTGCGCATGTGGCGGTTCTTCAGCGCCTGCACATAGTCGAACAGGGCCGAGTCGCTGCGCACCTCGTGGGCTTCAGGCAGCCGGCGGACCAAATGGTCGGCCAGCCGCCCTTCCAGGCGCAATTGTTCGGCCTGGGCGATCAGTTCGGGGGGATAGCCGGCGAGGTAGCGGGCGGCAAGCATGCAATCGGTTCAAAGGGCGCGGCGCCTGGTGAGGCGCCGCGCCGTGGGCGAGGTCAGGCGGCCAGCGTGTTCAGCTGGTCCAGGCTCGCTATTGTCGCGAGGCAGGCACGCGCCACCTCCACGCCCTTGGTGGAGAAATGCTCGGCGAAGAAGCGCTTGTGCTCGCCATGCTCGTGGAAGTGGTGCGGCGTCAGCACGGCGGAGAACACCGGCACATCCGTTTCCAGCTGCACGTCCATCAGCGCCTGGATGACGGTCTGGGCGACGAAGTCATGGCGGTAGATGCCGCCGTCGACGACGAGGCCGCAGGCGATGACGGCATCGAAGCGCCCCGTGCGGGCCAGGCGCCTGGCGTGCAGCGGGATCTCGAAGGCGCCGGGAACGTCGATGACGGTGACCTGCTCCGCAGGGATCCGACATCGGCCGAACTCGCTGCGGATGGCCGCAACGGCCACACCGACGATGTCCTTGTGCCAGCTGGCGGCCAGGATGGCCACGCGCGGCAGGCGGGTCAGGTTGAAGCTGGGGTTGAGGGTCTGATTCATGGTGTCCTCTTGAAAGACGGTTTTTCCAGAATCAGGGCAAGCGCACGCAGCAGCGGCGCGCCTACTCAACGCAGGCACGCCGACACGACGCGATCTCTTTCATCCGGACTTTGACCGTCGGCCCTGGCATCGCACCAGGTCTGCTGACCCTTCGCCACCGAAGCGGCGAAGGCGCTCGCGGGCTCGTGCTTGCGCACCTACCGCCGGTGGGGAATTCCGCCCCGCCCTGAGAACGCTGCCGATCTTGCGAATCGGCGGCCGCATGCTACCGGGCAGCCGGCATGATGGCGGTCATGTCCGAGACATTTCGCGTGACGCTGCTGCCCGGCGGCGAGACCTTTCCCGCCGCGGCCGACCAGACCCTGCTGCTGGCCGGCCTGGCCGCCGGCATTGCCCTGCCCTGGTCCTGCCGCACGGGCACCTGCCGCACCTGCATCTCGCGTCTGGTCGAAGGGCGCATCGAGTACCGGATCGAATGGCCGGGCCTGTCCTGCGAGGAGAAGGCCGAAGGGCTGATCCTGCCCTGCGTGGCCGAGGCGCGCAGCGATGTGATTCTCACTTGCGCTGCATGAGCACCTTCTGGCCGCCCTGGGTCAGCGTCATCGAGGCCGGCTGCCCCGCTTCGGCGCTGAAGTCGAGCAGGGCGTCGACCTCTTCCACATAGAGCTGGCGCGGCGCATTGGCCCTGAGCTCGAAGGCCGGCTGGCCGGGTGCCTGGCCCATCAGCCGCCCCTTGTCGTCGATGTAGACACGCACCGACAGCTGGGGCGAGAGGTAGTCGCCGGCCAGGGCCTGCATCTGCGCCGCCGCCAAGGCCAGATAGCTGCGCTCGGCCGGCGCATCACCGCTGCGCGTCCACCGCTCGCCATCGTTCTCGCCGTTGTTGAAGAGCCGTACGGCCACGATCTGACCGCCGGCGCCACGCTCCAGCCGCAGCTCGGTCAAGGAGTCGGCGAACGCAAAGCGGTCCTGGCCCAGCGGGGTCAGGGGCATTGCACCACCGCCGCTGCGCTGGCTCTGCAGCACGCCGTCCTTGAGCCGCAGGGTACGGGTCTGCCCGCCCTCGCCGGCATAGACGCCTTGTGCCGCCTTGAGTTGCTCGGCGGGCACGGCCACGGGCCTGGCTTCGGCAAAGGGCTCGCCGATGGCGAAGGCGGCCAGCTTGCGCGCGACGGTGTCCATCGCGAAGCCGGGCGCGTCGCTGTTGCGCAAGATAACGACCGTCGTCTGGCTCTGCGGCAGGTAGTTCAGCGTCGACACGAAGCCATGGATGCCGCCGCCATGGAAGAGCATGGGCTGGCCGCGCAGCGTGCCGGTGAAGAGCCCGAAGCCATAGCGCTGCGCCGCAGCCGGCGCCACGGGCGTGACCATGCCGTCGTAGCCGGCCTTGCTGATCAGCTTGCCGCCATGCAGGGCCTGGTTCCAGCGCCACAGGCCGTCGGTGTTAGCGATCAAGGCGCCGGCCGCGTGGGGCTGGGTCATGCTGAGGATCCCGGCCGGTGCCACCTGGGCCTCGGCGTTCAGCGTGTAGCCTTGGGCCATGCCCTTGAAGAGCTTGTCGCCGGCCTGGTAGTGCACGCTGTTGATGTGGGCCGGCTGGAGCAGCAGTTCGTCGATGGACTGGTGCCAGCTCTTGCCCGAAATGGCCTCGACCACGGCGCCCAGCAGCACATAGCCCGAGTTGTTGTAGGCCCACTTCTCGCCGGGCTGGAAGTCCACCGGCTGGTCCTTGAACTCCTTGATCAACTCCGCCGTGCTGAGGTCGCGGCGCACGGGGTTGCCCATATAGCCGGCGATGCCGGTGTAGCTCTTCACGCCCGAGGTGTGGTTGAGGAGCTGGCGCAGAGTGATGCGGCCGCCATCGGGATAGTCGGGCAGGAACTTGGACAACGGGTCGTCCAGCCCGGCCTTGCCTTCGTCGATCTGCTTGAGCAGGGCCGCGGCCGCGAACTGCTTGGTGACGGAGCCGATGCGCATCAGCTGGTCAGGCTGCATGGGCACGCCGAGCTCGATGCTGGCCATGCCGCGGGCGCCCTTGTAGAGCAGCTGGTCGCCGCGCGCCACCAGCACGGTCACGCCAGGGCCGTCCGGCCTGAGCTTGCTGTCATTGAGCAGCTTGTCGGCATAGGCCTTCATGGCGGCGGGCGTGGCGGGCTGGCCGGCGTGAGCCGCGCCCAGCAGCAAAGACAACAGGACGGCAACGGGAATCGAGGGTGTGCGCATGGCTGCAAACGGGTGGATGGAACGGCGCGCAGCATCGCGGCAGGCAGCGTCGGCGGCAAGCGGGCGTGCGACCAACGGCAGGATTCACGGCATGAGCCGCAGCGTCCATCCACAGCAGCTGTGGACAACACCGGGGACAGCCTGCGAGCTGCAAGCCCAAGTCCTTGGCACAGCAGCGCTTTTCTTGCGCTGCCTCAGATTGAGGCAGGCCGGTGCCGCGGGACAATCGCGGCCATGCATCGCACCATCTTCACGACGCCCGTGATCAGCACCCTGCTGCGCGGCGTCTCCCTGGCCTGGCTCAGATTGGCGGGCTGGACCGTCCAGGGCAGCCTGCCGCCCGAGGCGCGCAAGAGCGTCTTCATCGCCGCGCCTCACACCAGCAACTGGGATCTGCCTTTCACGCTGTTCGCGTCCTTCGCACTGCGCCTGACGCCTTACTGGATGGGCAAGGCCTCGATCTTCAAGTTTCCGTTCGGCGGGCTGATGCGCTGGCTGGGCGGTATCCCGGTGGACCGCAGCAAGTCCAACAACCTCGTCGCCGCCTCGGCCGAGGCCTTGCTGGCGGCCGACGGGCCGGTGCAGCTCATCGTGCCGCCAGAGGGCACGCGCAGCAAGACCATCTACTGGAAGACAGGCTTCTACTGGATCGCCGTGACGGCCAAGCTGCCCATCGTGATGGCGCACATGGACTATCCGCGCAAGCTCGTGGGCCTCGGGCCGCTGTTCACGCCCACCGGCGACGTCGAGGCCGACATGGCGGCCATCAAGCGCTACTACGCCCAGTTCAAGGGCAAGAACTCAGACCAGTTCACACACGAATGAACGGCGCCAACGATCCCCTGCACGGCCTCACGCTCGAGGCCATCGTGACCGATCTGGTCGCCTATTTCGGTTGGGTCGAGCTGGGCCGGCGCATCGAGATCAAGTGCTTTCGCATCGACCCCAGCGTGGCGTCCAGCCTGAAGTTCCTGCGCAAGACGCCGTGGGCCCGCGCCAAGGTGGAGAGTCTCTACCTGTTCATGCGGCGCGAGCAGGCACGCGCCGGCAGGCCTTAGCGGCCCGCAGCTGCTTCCGGCAATTCGATCTTGACTTCCAAGACCTCAAGATCGCCCTGGCGCTCCATGTGGACCTTGATGTCGTCGGGATTGATCGACACGTATTTGCTGATGACGGCCACCAACTCCTTCTGCAGCTGCGGCAGGTAGTCGGGGCTGGAGCTGCGGCCATTGCGCTCATGCGCGAGGATGAGCTGCAGCCGCTCCTTGGCCACGCTGGCCGAGCTCTTCTTCTCGCCGAGGAAAAAGTTCAGGAATCCCATCGCGAGGCTCCCTTCACTTGGCGCCGAAGACGCGTTTGAACCAGCTCGGCTTCACGGCCTCCGTGAAGCGCATGGGCTTGTCCTCGCCGAGGAAGCGGGCGACGACGTCCTTGTAGGCCTCGGCGACGTCCGTGTCGGCGAGGTGGATGGCCGGCGTGCCCTGGTTGGAGGCCTGCAGCACGCTCTCGCTCTCGGGGATGACGCCGATCAGCGGCGTGCGCAGGATCTCGTGGATGTCGTCCAGGCTCAGCATCTGGCCGCCTTCGACGCGGTTGGGGTTGTAGCGCGTGATGAGCAGATGCTCCTTCACGGGCTCGCCGCCTTCGATGGCGCGCTTGGTCTTGCTGGAGAGCATGCCAAGGATGCGGTCCGAGTCGCGCACCGAGGAGACCTCGGGGTTGGTCACCACCAGGGCCTCGTCGGCGTAGTGCATGGCCATCAGCGCGCCGGTCTCAATGCCGGCCGGCGAGTCGCAGACGATGTAGTCGAACTCCATCGCCTTCAGCTCTTCCAGCACACGCTCCACGCCTTCCTGCTTCAGCGCGTCCTTGTCGCGCGTCTGCGAGGCGGCCAGGATGTAGAGCTTGTCGAGCTGCTTGTCCTTGATCAGCGCCTGCGTGAGCTTGATCTCTTCGTTGACGACGTTGATCAGGTCGTAGACGACGCGGCGCTCGACGCCCATGATCAGGTCGAGGTTGCGCAGGCCCACGTCGAAGTCGATGACGCAGGTCTTGTGGCCGCGCATGGCGAGGCCGGTGGCGAAGCTCGCGCTGGTGGTGGTCTTGCCGACCCCGCCCTTGCCGGAGGTGACGACGACGATCTTGGTCATCTGGAGCTTTCCTGTTCGTTCAGTTCAATCGGGTGTTCAGAAGGCGAGCGGCTGCATCAGCAGCTTCTCGCCATCCAGAAAAACCTGCGCCGGCTTGCCCGCCACATCGGCCGGCAGCGGGTTCTCGGTCGTGCGGTAGATGCCGGCAATCGACAGCAGCTCGGCCTCCAGGCTGTGGGCGTAGATGCGCGCCGTCGTGTCGCCGCGCGCACCAGCGATGGCCTTGCCACGCAGCGGCGCGTAGACATGCACGCTGCCGTCGGCGATGACCTCGGCGCCGTGATTCACGAGAGCCAGCACGACGAGGTCGCCACCCTTGGCATAGATGCGCTGGCCCGAGCGCAGAGGCTTGTCGATGACCAGAGTCGGCGCGGGCGCGGCGGGCTTCTCGATGATCTTCTCGACGGTGATCTCCCGCACCACCTCGCGCACGGTCTCGACGGGCGCGGCCGCCGCAACGGCGGGCTCGTCTGCCGCGTCGGCCAGGCCCAGGGCCTGCGCCAACGCGAGTTCCTCGACCGTCGCGCCAGCCACGGCCACCGGCTGCAGCTGGCTGGCGCGCAGCAACTCGACGATGGCCTTCAGGTCGACGGGTGCGGGACCGTCCAGCGCGAGCGCGGCCTGGCCCTCATCGGCCGAGGCAGCCGGCGCCCGCGGCACCTGGCTCAGGTCGATGACGACGGGTTCATGCTCGAAGCCGCCGGCGCCGGCACGCTGGGCCCAGTCGGCAGCGATGTCCGCCATGTTGGCGCTGTGCAGCACCAAGCCCAACAGGCTGAAGCGGCGCGACTTCAATTCGAAAGTGCCGGCGCGGGAAGCGCTCTTGCGCCCACCGCTGTCCTTCATCAAATCCGCCATCTGCGCCGCTGCCGCCTCTTCAAAAGGCCGCGAGTTTAGCCGCCGCCCTTCGACTGCCTTGTTGGGGACTGCCCCCAAAAGCCGCGCGCAAGTCGCCTCAAAAACGGGCAGCGCAGGCCGGGCAGTGGCGGATCAAGTACTTAGCGCCGCTGTCGGCAACCGGCCCACAGACTTGTCCACAGCTGACGGGGACAACCGCGGCGACGCTGTCATCCAGACCCGTGACATCCGCCCGCCGCGGCTTGACTTATCCCCAAATCTGGCAAGCGTCAAGCCTTTTGGACCCTGAGCAGCGGCAACGCTTCCACAACCCGAGCCATGAAGCTAAGTGATTGATTCTTATAGGCCAGTTGGAGGTGCTTAAAAATTCAGCAACCTAAGCGGGACCGCATCACACAAGGGCTTGGCTGCGATGGAGGCCAGTTCTCCACAAAGTTTTCCACAGACTCGGTGGATAGTTTGCGGAAGTGTTACGGATCAGTGACTTACGGTTGATCCTTGAGGTGCTCTGTAGCTTTCGGCGCCAAGTGGGAAAGCCCCTGCGACTGGCCCGCGGGTTACATTGGCCGATGCCCGCGCGTGCGGGCGCTCCCAGGAGACTGCACTTGGCCACACCGAATTACAGCTACGAGAAGCGCCAGCGCGAGTTGGCCAAGAAACGCAAGGCCGAGGAGAAGCGCCAGCGCAAGCTCAGCGGCAAGCCGGCCGAGGACGACGCTCCCGCCGAGGCCGGCGCCGAAGCCCCGACCGAAGCCGGTGATGCCGGCCCCGTCGAGCCGCAAACCTAAAATCAGTCGTTTCCCGTCAGCCCGCCGTTTCCGCGCCCATGCCCCGCCAGCTCTTCGTCACCACCGCCCTGCCCTATGCGAACGCCGGTTTCCACATCGGCCACATCATGGAGTACACCCAGGCCGACATCTGGGTTCGCTACCAGCGCATGGCGGGCTCGCAGGTGCACTTCGTCTGTGCGGACGACGCCCACGGCGCGCCGATCATGATCGCGGCCGAGAAGGCCGGCAAGACGCCGCAGGACTTCGTCGCCGGCATCGCCGCCGGCCGCAAGCAGTACCTCGACGGCTTCCACATCAGCTTCGACAACTGGCACAGCACCGACGGCGCCGAGAACCACGAACTCTCCAAGTCCGTGTACCTGGCGCTGCGCCACAACGAGCTGATCACCACCAAGACCATCGAGCAGTTCTTCGACCCTGCCAAGTCGATGTTCCTGCCCGACCGCTTCATCAAGGGCGAATGCCCCAAGTGCGGCGCCAAGGACCAGTACGGCGACTCCTGCGAGGTTTGCGGCGCCGTCTACGCGCCTACCGAGCTGAAGAACCCCTACTCGGTACTGTCCGGCGCCACACCGGTGCTCAAGACCAGCGAGCACTACTTCTTCAAGCTCAGCGACCCGCGCTGCGTCGACTTCCTGACCCAGTGGACACAGGAACCCGGCCGCCTGCAGCCCGAGGTGCTGAACAAGATCCGTGAATGGTTCGAGCCTGACGAGGAAGGCAAGAACCGCCTCAGCGACTGGGACATCAGCCGCGACGCGCCCTATTTCGGCATCGAGATCCCCGACGCACCAGGCAAGTACTTCTACGTCTGGCTGGACGCGCCCGTCGGCTACCTGGCCTCGCTGAAGAACTACTTCGGCAAGATCGGGAAAGACTTCGACGCCTTCATGGCCCAGCCCGAGGTGGAGCAGATCCACTTCATCGGCAAGGACATCACCTACTTCCACACGCTGTTCTGGCCGGCCATGCTGCATTTCAGCGGCCGCAAGACGCCCAACCACGTCTTCGTGCACGGCTTCATGACCGTCAACGGCGGCGAGAAGATGAGCAAGAGCCGCGGCACCGGCCTGGACCCGCTGAAGTACCTCAGCCTGGGCCTGAATGCGGAATGGCTGCGCTACTACATCGCCGCCAAGCTCAACGCCCGCGTCGAGGACATCGACTTCAACCCCGAAGACTTCGTCGCCCGCGTCAACAGCGACCTGGTCGGCAAGTTCATCAACATCGCTTCGCGGGCTGCGGGCTTCCTTTCCAAGCGCTTCGATGGCAGGCTCAGCAGCGACCTCGGCGTGGAAGGCAGAACGCTGCTGGATGCGCTGCGCGCCCAGAGCGCCGGCATCGCCGAGCTCTACGAGACGCGCGAGTTCGGCAAGGCGCTGCGCGAGATCATGGCGCTTGCCGACAAGGTCAACGAGTTCGTCGACCAGCACAAGCCCTGGGAACTGGCCAAGCAGGAAGGCATGGACGCCGCGCTGCACGACGTCTGCAGCGTCTGCATCGAGGCCTTCCGCCTGCTGGCGATCTACCTCAAGCCGGTACTGCCCGCGCTCAGCGGCCAGGTCGAAGCCTTCCTGAAAGTCGAGCCGCTGCAGTGGAGCGACAGCGCTCGGGCGCTGGGCGCCCACCAGATCGGCGCCTACCAGCACCTGATGCAGCGCGTGGACCTCGCCAAGGTCGAGCAGCTGTTCGAGGCTCCGCCGGCGCCCAAGGTCATCCCCGGCGGCGAAGACATCGCGGCCGAGATCAAGATCGACGACTTCGCCAAGGTCGACCTGCGCATCGCCAGGATCGTCAAGGCCGAGCTGGTGGAGGGCTCGGACAAGCTGCTGCGCCTGACGTTGGACGCGGGCGAAGGCCGCACGCGCAACGTCTTCAGCGGCATCCGCGCCGCCTACAAGCCCGAAGACCTGGAAGGCAAGCTGACGGTGTTGGTGGCCAACCTCGCCCCGCGCAAGATGAAGTTCGGCATCAGCGAGGGCATGGTGCTGGCCGCCGGCCATGCCGATGAAAAGGCCCACCCCGGTATCTTCGTGCTGGAGCCCCACGCCGGCGCCCAGCCGGGCATGCGGGTGCGCTGAGGCCATGAACCCGCAGCTCGGTCCGTCGCGGCGCCGCCGCTTCATCGCCGAGCGCTACCACTGCGGCCCTCCGGCCTCCGCGCCCCTCGCGTCGCGTGCCATCTCCCGGAGGACTCATGCCCCTGCCCCGCCTGCATCCCTTTCGCCCACGCAGCCTCGCGCTGCTGGCGGGCTATCCGCGCGCCCATCTGCTGGCTGACGTCGGCGCCGGCCTGACGGTCGGCATCGTCGCGCTGCCTCTGGCCCTGGCCTTTGCAATCGCCTCCGGCCTGCGGCCCGAGCAGGGCCTGGCCACCGCCATCGTGGCAGGCTTGCTGATCTCCCTGTTTGGCGGCTCCAGCGTGCAGATCGGCGGGCCGGCGGGCGCCTTCATCGTCGTCGTCTACGGCATCCTGCAGCGCCACGGCCTGGCCAATCTGCTGCTGGCCACGATGGGCGCTGGCGTGCTGCTGTTCGCCATGGGGGCACTCAGGCTCGGCGTACTGGTGCGCTACATCCCGGTGGCCATCGTCACCGGCTTCACCAACGGCATCGCCGTGCTGATCGCGCTGGCCCAGCTGAAAGACTTCCTGGGCCTGAGCATCACCAGGATGCCCGCCGACTTCTTCGGCCAGATCGCCGCGCTGCGCGAGCACATCGGCAGCCTCAACCCCGCCGCGCCGGCCCTGGCAGCGGCCTGCATGGCCATCCTGCTGCTCTGGCCCAAGAACATCGTGCAGGACCGGCCGCTCACCGGGCTGCGGCGCTGGATGGCCCTGCTGCCGTCCACCGTCATCGCCCTCGTCGGCGCGACGGCCGCCACGGCTTTGCTGCAACTGCCGCTGGACACCATCGGCAGCCGCTTCGGCAGCATCCCGCAGTCCCTGCCCGCCCTGGCCTGGCCGGCCATGGACTGGACGGGCATGCAGCAGCTCGTCATCCCGACACTGACGCTGGGCCTGCTGGGCGCCATCGAGTCGCTGCTCTGCGCCCGCGTGGCCGACAAACTCACCCCCGACCTGCCCCGCCACGACCCCAATCAGGAGCTGATGGCGCAAGGCATCGCCAACTTCGCCGCACCGCTGTTCGGCGGCCTGCCCGCCACCGGCACGATCGCCCGCACCGTCACCAACATCCGCGCCGGCGCCACCAGCCCCGTCGCCGGCATCGTGCACGCTCTGATCCTGCTGCTCATCCTGCTCGTCGCCGCGCCGCTGGCCGTGCACGTGCCGCTGGCCGCGCTGGCCGGCATCCTGCTCGTCGTGGCCTGGAACATGGGCGAGTGGCATGAATTCGCCCGGCTGCGGCGCTTCAACCTGACCTACCGGACGCTGCTGCTCGGCACCTTCGTGCTGACCGTCGTCGCCGACCTGACGGTGGCCGTGGAGGTCGGGCTGGTCGCGTCCTGCCTGTTCTTCGTCTATCGCATGAGCCAGCTGTTCACGCTCAAGCGCGTGCAAGACCAGCCGCTGCCCGCCGGCGTCGTCGCCTACGAGCTGTATGGCGGCCTGTTCTTCGGCGCCGTAGGCAGGCTGGAGCCCGTGCCGGAGCAACTGCCGCCCGGCACGCGGGCCCTGGTGTTCGAGATGCACCGCCTGATCGTCATGGACACGACCGGCGTGGAGGCGCTGCGCGAGCTGCACCGCACCCTGCTCAAGCGCGGCACCGCCCTCGTCCTCGCCAACGTGAACCCGCAACCGCTGGACCTGCTGCGCCGCTCCGGCCTGGCCGACGAGCTCGGCGAGGCCGGCATCCTGCCCTCGCTGGGCGAACTAAAATCCTGAGTCCTGTCTGCGAGATCCGCCATGCCCCTGTTCTGGAAGCCCTACAAGTCCGAAGTCACGTCCTTCATCGAGCAGCTCAAGGCCCAGCGCCCGACGCTGGAAGCCGAACAGCGCGCCGGCCGTGCCCTGCTGTGGGACAAGGAGCAGGACCGCGCAGCCCAGGCCGGCTTCAACGAAGCCCGCGTGCCCCAGCAGCCCTACGTCTATCAAACGTCCGGCAAGTAAGCCTTGACGGCCGTGGCTGAGGAACCCGGCCTCGCCGAGTCCGACCTGCCCGAGGTCGTCGACGCGGTTGCCGTGGCACGCCTGTACGGCGAGCCGCTGTTCCAGATGCCGCTGGACCTCTACATCCCGCCGGATGCGCTGGAGGTCTTCCTGGAAGCCTTCCAGGGCCCGCTGGACCTGCTGCTCTACCTGATCCGCAAGCAGAACTTCAACATCCTCGACATCCCGCTGGCCGACGTGACGCGCCAGTACCTCAGCTATGTCGAGCAGATCCGCAAGCACAACCTGGAGCTGGCGAGCGAATACCTCTTGATGGCGGCCATGCTCATCGAGATCAAGTCGCGCATGCTGCTGCCGCCCAAGAAGAGCGAGGACGGCAAGGAGGTCGAGGACCCACGCGCTGAGCTCGTGCGCCGGCTGCTGGAGTACGAGCAGATGAAGCTGGCCGCCGCACGGCTGGACCGCCTGCCCGTGCTGGGCCGCGACTTCCTGCGCGCCCAGATCCACATCGAGCAGTCGCTGACGCCGGCCTTCCCCGACGTCTCCACCGCCGACCTGCGCGAGGCCTGGCTGGACATCCTCAAGCGCGCCAAGCTCAACCAGCACCACAAGATCAGCCGTGAGCAGCTCTCCGTGCGCGAGCACATGAGCATCGTGCTGCGCCGGCTGCAGGGCCAGCGCTTCGTTGAGTTCGAGAAGCTCTTCGACGTCGAGAAGGGCCAGGCCGTGCTCGTCGTCACCTTCATCGCGATGCTGGAGCTGGCCAAGGAGCGGCTGCTGGAGATCACGCAGGCCGAGGCCTTCGCGCCGATCTACGTCAGGCTGGCCTACAGCGCCAGCTGATCAGCGCCCGCGCAGCTTCTGCACGGCCATCACGCCGGCCAGCACGAGCGCGCCGGCCACCACGCCCACCAAGGCATTCGCGCCGTTTTGCAGCAGCGCGCCCACCGCCCAGGCCTGCCCCTCGGACAGATGCGCGATGGCATGGTGCAGCGGCGCGATGCCGTGCACCAGGATGCCGCCGCCGACGAGGAACATGGCCGCGGTGCCCAGCACCGACAGCAGCTCCATCAGCCGCGGCGCCGCGACCAGCAGGAAGCGGCCGAGGCCCTGGGCGCCGGCGCCCGGCTTGCGCGACAGCCACAGCCCCACGTCGTCCATCTTCACGATGCCTGCCACGAAGCCGTAGACGCCCACCGTCATCGCGACGGACACCGCCACCAGCACCGCCAGTTGCTGCTGCAGCGAGGCCGTGGCCACCGTGCCCAGCGCGATGACGATGATCTCGGCGGACAGAATGAAATCGGTGCGGATGGCGCCCTTGACCTTGTCGCGCTCGAAGGCCGCCATGTCCACCTGCGGGTCGGCGATGGCCTTAACCAGCTCGTCGTGGTGGACCTGGTCTTCCGCGGCACTGTGCAGGGCCTTGTGCGCCAGCTTCTCGAAGCCCTCGAAGCACAGGTAGGCGCCGCCCAGCATCAGCAGCGGCGTGACGGCCCAGGGCGCGAAGGCCGAGATGGCCAGCGCCGCGGGCACCAGGATGGCCTTGTTCAGCAGCGAGCCCACCGCCACGGCCCAGACGACGGGAAGTTCGCGATCAGCATGCACACCGGTTACCTGCTGGGCGTTCAGCGCCAGGTCGTCGCCCAGCACGCCGGCGGTTTTCTTGGCGGCGACCTTGGTCATGGTCGCCACGTCATCGAGGACGGTGGCGATGTCGTCGAGCAGGACGAGCAGGCTGGAGGCCATGGGGCGAGCAATCGTTGCGAAGGCCGCGATGCTAGCCGGCCCCGCCCGAACTAACGGTAATGCCGCGCCAGACTCTCCGCCACGCAGACCGGCTTGGCCGCGCCCTCGGCCTCAATGGCCACCTCCACCGTCAGCTGCTTGGCGCCGCCGGCCACGTCCTCCACCGCCAGCAGCTTGAAGGCCGCACGCAGCCGGCTGCCCACCGGCACCGGCGCCGTGAAGCGCACCTTGTTGAGACCGTAGTTCAGCACCATGCGGCTCTCGCGCACGGCAAATCCGGTCTCGAAGAAATACGGGATCAGCGACAGGGTCAGGAAGCCATGGGCAATCGGCCCGCCGAAGGGTCCGGCCTTGGCCCGCTCGGGGTCGACATGGATCCACTGCCGGTCCTCGGTGGCCTCGGCGAAGGCGTTGACGCGGGCCTGGTCGACGGTGATCCAGTCGCTGTGGCCCAGGGGCTGGCCGGTCAGGGCCTGCAGGTCGGCAAGAGTCTCGAAGATGCGCATTCGGGCTGATCTCGGTGGCAGTGCAGGGCCAGGAAGTTAACCTAGCTCGCCATGCCCGACAGCAACGCCCGCGACATCCTCGTCCTCGCCGCCCACCCCGACCTCGCCCGCTCCCAGGCAACCCGCACCGTGCTCGACACGCTGCGCGCCTCGCCTGCGGCCGGCCGCGTGGAGCTGCGCGACCTCTACCGCCTCTACCCGGACTTCCACATCCATGTGGACGCCGAGCAGCGCGCGCTGGAATCAGCCAAGCTCGTCGTCATGCTGCACCCCATCTACTGGTACAGCATGCCGGCGCTGCAAAAGCTCTGGCTGGACGAGGTGCCGCGCCTGGGCTGGGCCTATGGCCCCGGCGGCACGGCCCTGCACGGCAAGGACTTCTGGCTGGTGGCCTCCACCGGCGGCAGCGCCGAGGCCTACTCGCCCGGCGGCCACAACCACCATCCGATCGAGGACTTCCTGCTGCCCTACCAGCAGTCGGCGCGCACCTGCGGCATGAACTGGCTGCCGCCGCAGATCCTGCACGCCGCCCACCGCGCGACGGATGCGCAGATCCGGGCCCATGCCGACCTCTTCTCGCATCGGCTGGCGCATTTCCCCGAGTGGTGCGACGAGGTTCTGGAGCCCCCGGTGGGCGACGAGGAAGCCGTGGAGCTGGACGAACGCCCGGCCCTGTTCTCGACGCTTGGAGGCGAGCAATGAGCCACGGCAACTGGCTGCAATTGCCGCTGGTCTTCCTGGCCGCCGCCGTGCTGGCGGTGCCCCTCGCGCGCTACCTGCGCCTGGGCTCCATCCTCGGCTACCTCGCCGCCGGCTTGGCTGTCGGCCCGGCCGTGCTGGGGCTGATCCCCGAGTCCACCGCCATCCCCGAAGTGGCCGAGCTGGGCGTCGTGCTGATGCTCTTCCTCGTCGGCCTGGAGCTGGAGCCCAAGCGGCTGTGGGCCATGCGCCGGCCCATCTTCGGCTGGGGCAGCGTGCAGCTGCTGGGCTGTGCGGCGGTGCTGACGGTGCTGGGCATCGCGCTGGGCTACCCGTGGCGGCTGGCCGTCGTCGTGGGCCTGGGGCTGGCGATGTCGTCCACCGCCGTCGCGCTCGCCGTGCTGGCCGAGCGCAACCTCGGCCGCACGACGGCGGGCGAGAGCATCCTGTCCGTCGCGCTGCTGCAGGACATCGCCGCCATTCCCATCCTCGCGCTGGTGCCCGTGCTGGCCCTGAGCGGCGCGCACGACGACGGAGACGGCAAGACCTGGCTGGCGGCGGCCAAGGCGGTGGGCGCCATCGTCACCATCGTCTTCGGCGGCCGGCTGCTGCTGCGCCCGGCGCTGCGCTGGATTGCCCACAGCAAGACGCCCGAGATCTTCACCGCCGCTGCGCTGCTGCTGGTGCTGGGCACGGCCGCGCTGATGCAGCTGGTCGGCCTGTCGATGGCGCTGGGCGCGTTTCTCGCCGGCGTGCTACTGGCCGAAAGCGAGTACCGTCGCGAGCTGGAGACCGACCTGGAGCCCTTCAAGGGCCTGCTGCTGGGCCTGTTCTTCATCGCGGTCGGGATGGGGCTGGACCTGAAGGCCGTGGCGGCCCAGCCCGGCTCCGTGGCGCTGCTGGTGCTGGCGCTGCTGGTGTGCAAGATCTTCGTGCTGGTAGGCATGGCCAAGGCGATGAAGATCCCGCTGGTGGAGCGGCCAGCGTTCGTCATCCTGCTGGCCCAGGGCGGCGAGTTCGGCTTCGTCGTGTTCCAGCTCGCCCAGGGTGAAGGAATGATCTCCGCGGCGCAGAACTCGGCGCTGGTGGCGGCCGTGGCGCTGTCCCTGGCGCTCACGCCGCTGCTGCTGACGGGCGGCGACCGGCTGATGTCGCAGAAGCTCGCCCGCCTCGGGCAGAAGAAGAAACGCGACGAGGTGCCGCCGCCGCCCTCGCCCATCATCATTGCCGGCAGCGGCCGCTACGGTCAGGTCATCGCCCGCATGCTGCGTGCCAACGGCATCGAGGCCACCGTGCTGGACCACGACTCCGAGGCCATCGAGAGCCTGCGGCGCTTCGAATGGACGGTCTACTACGGCGACGCAACGCGGCTGGACATGCTCAAGACCGCCGGCGCCGCGACGGCCCGTGTCCTCGTCATCGCCATCGACGACATCGCACAGAGCGTGGAGATCGCCGAGCTGGCGCGTGCGCATTTCCCGCAGCTCACCGTCGTGGCCCGCGCGCGCAACGTGCAGCACTACTACCAGCTGCACGAGGCCGGCGTGCGCCACATCGAGCGCGAGACCTTCGACGCCGCGCTGATGAGCGCCCGCAGCGTGCTGGAGCTGACCGGCATGGAGCCCCACGCCGCACGCCGCCAGGCCATGCGCTTCCGGCGCCACAACATCGACGTGCTCAACCAGATGGTGCCGCTGCAGGGCGACGAGGGCGCGCTGATCGCCGCCGCCAAGCTGGGCCGCCAGCAGTTCGAGCAGCAGATGGCCGCCGAGCGCGAGGCCGAGGAAGCCCACCGCCGCGCCCAGCGCGGTGGCTGGGAAGGCGGCACGCCGTCATGAACGACGCTGCGCTGGACCACGCCGCCGACCTGATCGCCCAGGCCGACGCCCTCATCGTCGCGGCCGGCGCCGGCATGGGCGTGGACTCCGGCCTGCCCGACTTCCGCGGCACCGAGGGCTTCTGGCGCGCCTACCCGGCGCTGGGCCGCGCGGGGCTGGACTTCATGACCGTCGCCTCGCCGCGCACCTTCGAGCGCGACCCGCAGCTGGCCTGGGGCTTCTACGGCCACCGCCTGGCGCTGTACCGGCGCACCGTGCCGCATGCCGGCTTCGGCCTGCTGCGGCGCTGGGGCGGGCAGATGCTGCAGGGCATGGCGGTGTTCACCAGCAACGTCGACGGGCAGTTCCAGCGCGCCGGATTCGACGGCATGCCCATCCAGGAATGCCACGGCTCCCTGCACTGGCTGCAGTGCCTGCGCGGTTGCGGTGAGGAACCCTGGCCGGCGGACGGCATCGAGCCCGACATCGACGAGGCCGAGTGCCGCTGGCTCAGCGACTTGCCCGCCTGCCCCGGCTGCAGCGGCTTGGCACGACCCAACGTGCTGATGTTCGGCGACTGGGACTGGGTGCCCGACCGCTACGAGGCCCAGGCCCGGCGCCTGTCGGACTGGCTGGGCCGTGTGGAGCGGGCCGTCGTCGTCGAGATCGGCGCCGGCACCGCCGTGCCCTCGGTGCGGCACTTCAGCCAGCTCGTCGCCGCCGCCCACGGCGGGCAGATCGTGCGCATCAATGTGCGCGAGCCGGAAGTGGCCGCCGCCTTCGGCGTGGGCATGGCCTGCGGAGCGCTAGAGGCGCTGCAAGCCCTGGAGGCGCGCCCGGGTTGAGGCCGGCGGCGACAATCGCGCCCATGTTCGCCCCCTCCCAGCTCGAAGTTCGGCGCTTCTTCTGCGCCACCTACCGCAAATGGCGCGACGGCGCGCCATTGATCCCGATGGAAGCCATCGCCGCGGACTGGATCGCCGAGCACCCCGAGTACCACGACGACCTCGCCGACGAGGCCGCAGCGCTGGACAAGGTCTATACGGTGGAAGAGGGCCGCACCAACCCCTTCCTGCACCTGTCCATGCATCTGACGATCACGGAGCAGCACGCCATCGACCAGCCCTCCGGCATCCGCCAGGCGGTGGACCTGCTGGCGGCGAAGCGCAACTCCCGCCATGAAGCCCACCACGTCGCCATGGAAGCGCTGGGCGAGATGATCTGGGCCTCCCAGCGCAGCGGCCTGCCGCCGGACGGGCACGCCTACCTCGACAAGGTGCGCCAGGCCGCCACGCGCTGAGCGGGCAACAAAAATCTATGGTCACCCCGCTTTTGCAAGCGCTGACGGCGATGTGAAGTGGCTTGCGTAAATCTATCCGGCGTCTGGGTGGGGATCGGTGATTCCCGCGCCACGATGAGAGTCGCGCCTGGCAGTCCTTAAAAGCCGCTCGGCTTCAAGAGCCGATTTTTGTGTCTGGATGCCTGCCAGGCCGAATGGGCCGTTCACGTCATCACTGCTACAGCAGTCGCAAAACCTGTTGGGTGTTGATAGGAGTTAAGGGCGAGTGTTGGTTGGTCAGGCTGACGTTGCTTCCGGCCGCAGCTTGCCAGGGTCATAGACCGTGTGGCTGCGGGCCAAGGCCCAGGCCATGCGCGCGAGCTTGTTGGCCAGCGCGCAGGCCACGACGTTCGAGTGCCGGCGCGTGAGCAGCGAGCGCACCCAGTCGGCCAGCGGGCTGGGGTACTTGTCCAGACGCTGCATGAAGGCCCTGGCGCACTGCACGAGCAGTCGTCGCAGGTTCTTGTCGCCGCGCTTGCTGATGCCCAGCAGCGTGGCCTTGCCGCCGGTGCTGTACTGGCGCGGCACCAGCCCGAGCGAGGCTGCGAAGTCGCGGCTGGCGGCGAACTGATG
>NZ_JBWKUV010000010.1:0-250083 GCF_059421025.1 Roseateles sp. GW821-FHT03B02 | reverse complement strand
CACCTCCCTCCGGAACAACTCCTCAGCCTCTCCCTTGGACGATTCGCTCATCCATAGGCAACGCGCAAAGAGCCAAAGAGATTGCCCGTCACGACGCTGGCGCCAAGAACTTGGCTCATACCGCGGAGGCTGTGGCTCAAATCATCACGAATGCTCGGGACAAAAGACACAAGGCCATTTGTCTGGTCACTGGTGTCCCAGGCGCAGGCAAGACGCTGGTGGGCCTGGATGTAGCGACCCGATTCCAAGATGCAACCAGCGACCTGCACAGCGTCTACTTGTCGGGTAATGGTCCGTTGGTGGCGGTTCTGACCGAAGCGCTGGCCAGGGACAAGGTCAAGCAGGAAAAGCTTCAAGGCCGCGTGATGCGCATCGGCGCAGCTCGCCAAGCTGTCCAGGCTTTTGTCCAGGCAGTGCACCACTTCAGAGATGAAGGCTTGAAAGACCCTCACCCACCTGCGGATCATGTGGCCATCTTTGATGAAGCACAACGGGCTTGGAATTTGGCGAAAACGGCTGACTTCATGCAGCGCAAGAAGCGACGTCCCGGCTTTGCTCAATCGGAACCACATTTCCTGATCTCTTGTCTTGACCGGCACCCAGATTGGGCCGCGGTGGTTTGCCTTGTTGGCGGAGGTCAGGAGATCAATACCGGTGAGGCGGGCATCTCCGAATGGCTGGACGTGATTCAACGGCAGTACCCAGATTGGCGCGTTTACCTCTCCGCCCAATTGCACGACAACGAGTACGGCGCCGAGGACAGCATCGCAGCGCTGGCGAAGCGGCCCCATGTGGAATTCAACGACGCTTTGCACCTCGCAGCGTCAATGCGCTCATTCAGAGCTGAGAACGTTTCGGCTTTCGTCAAGAAAGTTCTAGACCTGGAAACGGCAGAAGCCAGGGACCTCTATCGAGGTATCGCCTGCCGCTATCCGATCGTATTGACGAGATCTGTCGAAACAGCGAGACGTTGGCTTCGACAGCAGGCACGGGGGTCTGAGCGCTTCGGTCTTGTCGTCTCATCTCAAGCGGTGCGGCTCAAGCCCCATGCCATCGACGTGCGCGCGCCTGTCGATCCGGTTAACTGGTTCCTGAAAGACCGAGACGATGTGCGCTCTTCTTACTACCTAGAAGACGTCGCCACCGAGTTTCAAGTGCAGGGCCTGGAACTCGATTGGGTAGGTGTTGTCTGGGATGCCGACTTGCGCCACCACCGAGGGCAATGGCAGCACAACAGCTTTGTTGGCAACCGTTGGCAGTCCATTCACAAGGTTGACCGGCAGACATATCTCAAGAACGCTTACCGGGTGCTGCTGACGCGTGCTCGGCAAGGCATGGTGATTGTGGTGCCAGCCGGTAGTGATGCAGATCCCACCCGCGCGCCCCACTACTACGACGAAACCTACGACTATCTGCGGTCAATCGGCGTCAGCGTGCTGCCTTGAATCGAACACGGCGGGACGTCGTCTGGCGGTCTCGATATTTCCGGTACAACCGAAATCACTGGGGTAGTCTTTTCAGTGCTTAGATGGGTGATCTGCCCCCCATCGTCGCCCACCACACCCCACCCCACAAGTGATCCAGGTACCGCCCCTCGCGGTACATCTCGCCGTTGTGCCCCAGCGCCGTGACGAACACGCGGCCCTTTTCAAACGAATGCCACCAGCTCACCGGGTGGTCGGCGCCCATGCCCTTGGCGACCTGGCCGGGCCAGATCTTGGTGGGGTCGTAGCTGCGCTCGTCCACGGCCAGCACGGGGTGGATCTGTACGCCGTGCGGGTTGCTGAACTCGTACCACTCGTCTGACCAGATCCAGCGGTCCGGCACACCGAACGTCGCCGGGTGGCCGGCATCCACCTTGTTGACGACGGCCGTCTGCAGCATGGGGTGGACGGTGAAGCTGCGGCCGACGAGCTTCTCGTACCAGGGCCACAGCCCCGGCTTGCTGATGATGGCGCGGTGCACGACGACCGCGTTGCCGCCGGCCTTCATGTAGCGCTCGAATCCTGCCCGCTGCGCCTCGTTGAACTCCTCGCCCGAGCTGTTCAGCAGCACGACGGCTGCGTACTTGCTCAGGTCGCCCTCGAAGGCACCGGGCTGGGCCGCCCAGGTCAGCTCGAAGGCGTGCAGCCTGGCCAGCTTCTCGAAGCTCTCGTGCGCCACCGGGATGTACTCGTAGTGGTACTTGGTGGGCATGGCCAGCACGAGGATGGCGAACTGCGTGTCGGCCGCCAGGGCCGGCGTGCCGGCCACGGCGGCGGCCGCGGCGAGAGCATGGAGCGTCTTCTTCATCGTGCGGCCGATTCTTCCAGCAACCAGCCGCCCAGTTGCCGCATGGCCGCGGGCGTGCGCGCCAGGCTGCGGTGGGTGGTGCCGGCCAGCTGGTGCACGGTCACGGCCGCGCCGGCGCGCTGCAGCGCCTGCACGAGGGTGTGCGAATGCGCGTGCGGCACCTGGCGGTCGCGCTCGGCCAGCAGGACCAGCACCTCGCCCTTCAGCGCCCGCGCGGCGGCGACGCTGTCCAGCGGTGAGCGCAGCCAGGGCGTCAGTGGTGCGAGCAGGGGGTTGCGCCTGAGCACCGCACGCAGGCTCTTGAGCGGCGTGATCAGCGCGACGCTGGCCGCCGGGCGGCCGGCCGCCGCCAGCCGCGCCGCCAGCTGCATGGCCACGCCGGTGCCCAGGCTGCGCCCTGCCAGGTGCAGCGCGCCCGGCGGCAGGGCCAGCCGCGCCAGCCCCCAGGCCGCGGCGGCCTCGGCGTCGGCCACGCAGGCGGCCTCGGACGGCCAGCCGCCGCTGGCACCCAGGCTGCGGTAGTTGAAGGCCAGCAGCGCGCAGTCGTCGGGCAGCCAGCCGGCGAGGTCGGGCGTCCAGGCGACGTGCTCGTTGCGCCCGCCGAACCACAGCAGCAGCCGGCGTGGCGGGGCGTCGCCCACGGGGACGGTGAGCCAGCCCTGCAGCTGCACGCCGCCCGGACGCGCCAGCCACACGGCCTCGGGCCGCCGCCGGCCGGCCGCCGGGCCGGGGTCGGTGCGGCGGATGACCCAGGTGCGGCCGAACAGCAGTTTGCCCTGCAGCGCGATCAGCGTGGCCGACAGGGCCAGCGCCGCGAGCAGGCCCCAGGCCCAGGGCGGAATGGCGGCAGGCAGGTCGGGGAAGGACATCGGCGGGGCTTTCACGGGGCGGGAGGCCCGAGGCTAGGCCGCCCGCATGACAGCGTGGTGAGCCCCCCGGCAGCTTCGTCAGCGCGTGCAGGACGCAGCGCCCAGCGCAACGGCGCGCGGCTGCGGCGCGGCCCGTGGTGTCCACACCGTCAGCGCCAGCCCCAGGCCGACGAGCGCGGCGCCGGCGATCTCGTTGGCATGGGGCGTCTCGCCCAGCACGGCGCGCACGGCGATGACGGACACCGGCACCATGTTCAGGAACAGCGTCCCCATCGGTGCGCCGAGCTTGCGCACGCCGGCGTTGAAAGCTAGGGCCGCCGCCACGGTGGGCCCGAGGGCGATGTAGGCCAGCTTCGGGCCCAGGCCGACCAGCAGCTCGGGCGAGGGCGCCTCGATGAGGCCGGCCAGCGTGGCGAGCACCGTGCCGCCGGCCAGCCAGGGCAGGGCGGCAATGGCGGTCAGCGCGGTGTACTCCAGCGGGCTGTGGTCGGGCAGCCGGGCGGCGTTGCGGGTGTAGAGCACCCAGCCCAGCGTGCCGGCCAGCGTGATGGCGTCGCCCAGCAGCATGCGGGCGTTGACCTCTCCGGCGTGGCCGATCAAGTGGGCCACCGTGGCCACGCCGGCCAGGGCCAGGCCGGCGCCGGCCACGGCGCGCAGCGGCGGGCGCTGGCCGTCCAGCGCCCAGCGCAGGGCCAGCGTCGTGAAGGGCATGGTGGCCATGATGACGGAGCCGTGCGAGGGCTGCGACAGCCTCAGGCCGTGGAAGACCAGGATGCTGAACAGGCCATAGCCGGCCAGGCCGACGAGGCTGTGGCGTAGCGCGTGGCGGCGCAGCTTGGCCCAGGGCCGATCGCCCGCCAGCTGCACGAGGACGACGAGCAGCGCGGTGGCCAGCGTGTAGCGCAGCAGGGTGAACCAGGCCGGGTCGAGCTGGGCGGTGATGGGTTTGCCGATCAGGAAGAGGCTGCCCCAGGCGGTGGTGGCGAACAGCAGGGCGGTGATGGCACCCGGGCGGGTGTTGGCAGTCATGGGGGACTCCAGGCGGAAACGGATGCCGTCACTGTGGGCGCCGCGCGCGAAATCCTCCATTCGTTTCGGCGGACCGCCCCGTTCGGAATTTCCGCAAGCGGCCCCCGACCCGCTTGCGCAGAATGCCGGCCATGGAGATCTACCAGCTCAAGACCTTCGTCGCCGTCGCCACCGAGGGCAACCTCACCCGCGCGGCCGAGCGCGTGTTCACCAGCCCGCCGGCGGTCAGCGCCCAGCTCAGGGCGCTGGAGGACGAGTTCGGCGTCAAGCTCTTCGAGCGCAGCGCCCGCGGCATGGCGCTCACGCCCGCTGGCGAGCGGCTGCTGGCCGAGGCGCGGCGCACGCTGGCCGCGGCCCACGGCATGCAGGCCGCCGCGGCCCAGATCCGCGGCGAGGCGCGCGGCCTGGTGCGCATGGGCACGGTCAGCGACGCGGTGGCGCTGCGCCTGGGCGAGGTGTTCGTGCACCTGGCCGAACACCATCCGGGGGTGCAGCTTCAGCTGCAGCAGCTGGTGTCGTTGCGCGCCATCGCCGCGGTGCGCCGCGGCGAGCTGGACTGCGCCTGCGTGCTGCACGAACACGCCGGGATCGAAGGCCTGGAGCTGCGGCGCCTGCAGGCCTGCGAGATCGTGCCCGTGGTGCCGCAGCGCCTGCTGCTGAGCGGCGGCCTGCCGCCCGACCTGGCCGGCCTGGCCGCCCTGCCTTGGGTGACGACGCCGCCCGACTGCGGCCTGCGCGTCCACCAGGAGAGGCTGTTCGCCCAGGCTGGTGCCGTGCTGGAGGTCGGCCTGCAGGCCGACACCGAGGTGGCCGTGCGCAGCATGGTGGCGGCCGGCATGGGCGCCGGCATGGTGCGGCGCGACCAGGCCGCGCTGATGGAGGCCGCCGGCCAGGCCCGCATCTGGCCGGGCTGGGCCGCGCCGACCTGGTTCTGCTGGATCGGCAGCCCGGCGACGACGGCCGCGCCGGCCGTGGGCGCCGTGCGGGACGCGGTGGCCCTGACCTGGGTCTGATCACGGGTTTGTCATGCAGCCGCAGCGGCTTTTGCGCACACTCGCGCCATGGCCTACGCCCACACCCTTGGCGCCGAGCGCTTCCGTTTCGCCGACCTGCGCACGCTGCTGGCCAGGGCCAGCCCGCGGCGCTCGGGGGACGAGCTGGCCGGCGTGGCCGCGGCGAGCGCGCGCGAGCGGGTGGCGGCGCAGTTGGCCCTGGCCGACCTGCCGCTGAAGGTCTTTCTCGACGAGGCCGTCGTGCCCTACGAGCGCGACGAGGTCACGCGGCTCATCGTCGACACGCATGACGCCGCCGCCTTCGCGCCCATCTCCCACCTCACCGTCGGCGGCCTGCGCGATGCGCTGCTGGCCGACGACGTCGAGCCCGCCCGCATCGCGCCCGGGCTGACGCCCGAGATGGCCGCGGCCGTCACCAAGCTCTGCCGTGTGCAGGACCTGCTGCTGATCGCGCAGCGCTGCGAGGTCGTCACGCAGTTCCGCTCGACGCTGGGCCTGCGCGGGCGCCTGGCCACGCGGCTACAGCCCAACCACCCGACCGACGACGAGGCCGGCATCGCCGCCAGCCTGCTGGACGGCCTGCTGATGGGCGCGGGCGACGCCGTCATCGGAATCAATCCTGCGACGGACAACGGGCCGCAGGTCATGCGCCTGCTGCAGATGCTGGACGCCGTCATCGCCCGCCACGAGATCCCGACGCAGAGCTGCGTGCTGACGCATGTGACGACGACCCTCGAGGCCATGGCGCGCGGCGCGCCGGTGGACCTGGTGTTCCAGTCCATCGCCGGCACCGAGGGAGCCAACCGCGGCTTCGGCATCACGCTGGCGCTGCTGGAGGAGGCGCGGCAGGCCGCGCTGGCCCTGAAGCGCGGCGGGCGCCACGTCATGTACTTCGAGACCGGCCAGGGCAGCGCGCTGTCCGGCGGCGCCCACGAGGGCTGCGACCAGCAGACGCTGGAGTGCCGGGCCTATGCCGTCGCGCGCCACTTCGAGCCACTGCTGGTCAACAGCGTCGTCGGCTTCATCGGCCCGGAATACCTGTTCGACGGCAGGCAGATCCTGCGCGCCGGCCTCGAGGACCACTGCGCGGCCAAGCTGCTGGGCCTGCCCATGGGCGTGGACGTCTGCTTCACCAACCACGCCGAGGCCGACGTGGACGACCTGGACAGCCTGCTGACGCTGCTGTGCACGGCCGGCTGCAACTACATCATGGGCGTGCCCGGCTCGGACGACATCATGCTGGGCTACCAGAGCACGAGTTTTCACGACGCGCTGGCCATGCGCCGGCTGCTGGGGCTGCGGCCGGCGCCGGAGTTCGAGGCCTGGCTGCAGCGCATGGGCATCTTCGAGGCCGGCGACGTGCCGCGGCTGGCGAGCGGGCTGCCGCCGTCCTTCGCGGCCCTGCTGGCGCCGTCATGAGCGTGGTCGCGCAGCCCTGGTCGCGCCTGCGCTCCTGCACGGCCGCGCGCATCGGCCTGGGCCGTGCCGGCGTCAGCGTGCCCACGGCTGCGCACCTGGCCTTCCAGCAGGCGCACGCCGAGGCCCGCGACGCCGTGCTCGCGCCGCTGGACGCCGACGCGCTGCTGGCCGGGATTGGCGCGCTGGGCGAGGTGCCGCTGCAGGTGCACAGCCGCGCGGCGGACCGCGCCGCCTATCTGCAGCGGCCCGACCTGGGCCGGCGCCTCGACGCGGCCTCGGCGGCGGCGCTGGCCGCGCTGGACGCCCGCGCGATGGATCTTGCCTTCGTGTTCGCCGACGGGCTCTCGGCGCTCGCGCTGCAGCGCCAGGCGCTGCCGCTGTTCGCCGCGCTGCGCGAGCGCCTGCTCGGCGAGGGCGGCTGGACCTGGGCGCCGCCCGTCGTCGCCACGCAGGCCCGCGTGGCGCTGGGCGACGAGGTCGGTGCGCTGCTGAGGGCGCGCTGCGTCGTCGTGCTGATCGGCGAGCGGCCGGGGCTGTCGGCACCGGACAGCCTGGGCGTGTACTTCAGCTGGGCGCCGCGCGTGGGCCTGGTGGATGCCGGGCGCAACTGCATCTCCAACGTCCGCCCCGCGGGCCTGGCGCCACCCGCCGCGGCGGCCCGGCTGCACGGGCTGCTGCGCGAGGCGCGAACGCGCCAGCTGAGCGGCGTGGCGCTGAAGGACGAGAGCGACGCGCTGCCGCTGCCGGCGGCCGGCGCGCAAGGCCCGGCCCTGATGCGTCTGCTGTGCGGCTAGCCGCGCGGCCGGGCCCGACTAGTTCTCGTCCAGGCTGATCAGCCCTTCGCGGAGGGCCCATTTCACGAGGCCGGCGATGTCGTTCAGGCCCAGCTTCTTCATCAGCCGGCTACGGTAGGTGTCCACGGACTTCGGCGACAGGTGCAGGGCCTCGCCGATGGCGTTGCTGGTGGCGCCCTGGGCCACCATCAGCAGGATCTGGCGTTCGCGTGGCGACAGGGCCTCCTCGTCCGCGCCGCCCTCGGTCAGCATGGAGGCAGCGAACTCGGCGGCCTGCGGGCTGAGAAAGCGCCGGCCCGCCGCGACGGCCTCCACGGCCTGCAGCACCTCGGAGCTGGCCGAGCCCTTGAGCAGATAGCCCGAGGCGCCCAGACGCAGGGCCTCGGCGACGTGGCGGGGCTGGTCGGACATGGTCAGCACGATGACGCGCAGCTTCATGCCGCGCCGCTGCAGCTCGGCCAGCAGCTCGAAGCCCGAGCGCTGGCCCAGGCGCAGGTCCAGCAGCACGACGTCGGGCAGCAGCCGGCCGAGGTCGGCCAGCGCCGGCGTGGGGCCTGCGGCCTCGCCGACGACCTCGTGCCCGGCGGTCTCGAGCACGACGCGCAGGCCGTCGCGCATGATGGCGTGGTCGTCAATCAGGTAGATGCGGCTCATCGGCGGCGTCCCATGTCAGGGTGACCATCGTGCCATGAGCGGGGGTGCCGTCAATGTGAAGTTGCGCGCCGATGGCCAGGGCCCGTTCGCGCATGCCCACCAGGCCCAGGTGGCCGGGGCGGCCGACGCGCGCGCCCGGCGCGATGCCGATGCCGTCGTCGTGGATGCCGAGCGTGAGGCGGTGCTCGTCGCCGTCCAGGGTGAGCGTGACGTGCCGGGCCGAGGCGTGCCGCAGCGCGTTGATGAGAGCCTCGCGGGCGACCATGAAGACGGCGTACTCCACGTCCGCCGGCCAGCGCTGCAGCTGGGCGTCGTCGCCGGCTTCGAGCAGCACCCGCGCCTCGCCCTCGGCGGGGTGGTGCTGGCGGACCTCGTTGTCCAGCGCGGCGGCCAGGCCCAGCTCGTCCAGCAGCGGCGGGCGCAGCTCGGACAACACGCTGCGCACCTGGCGGTTGGCCAGCACCACCAGGTTGGCGATGCGCTCGTTCATGCGCGCCTTCTGCGCGTCCGCGGCGCTGCCGTAGGCCTCCCAGTGCAGGCGCAGCGCGGCCAGGGTCTGGCCCAGCTCGTCGTGCAGGGACTGCGCGAGCTTGCGGCTGGTCTGCTTCTCCTGGTCGAGCAGGCGGCGGTTGAGCTGGGCCAGCTCGTCGCGCGTCTGCTCCAGCAGGGCCTGCTGGGCCGCGCGTTCGGTGACGTCGCGCAGGATGGCGGTCAGCACGATCTGGCCGTTCGTGACGGCCTGGGAGATGGACGCCTCCAGCTGCAGCACGCGCCCGTCGGCGTGCAGGCCCTGCACGAGGCCGGCGCCCATGGCGCGCTGGCTGACGCCAGACCCGCAGAACGCCGCCAGCGCCGCGCCATGGTGTGGGCGGGCCGATGCGGGCAGCAGGTCGTCCAGCGGCATGCCCAGCATCTGCGCGGCGCCGTAGCCGAAGATGCGTTCCGCGGAAGGGTTGAACAGCGTGATGCGGCCCTCGGCGTTGACGCTGACGATGGCGTCGCTGGCGTTGCCGATGATGGCCGACAGCCGGGCCTCGCTGTCGCTCACGGCCTGGCGCGCCAGATGCTGCTCGGTCACGTCGCGCAGGATGACGCCGAAGCGCGCCGAGCCGGGGGCCAGGCCCAGGGCGTAGATCGAGCCCTCGAAGCGGCGCATGCCGATGCGGCCCACGTGCATCTCGAAGCCGATGTCGCAATGGCCCTCGATGTGGGTCTGGCGCAGGTAGTTGCCGGCGCGGTGCTCGCAGGGCAGCACCTCGTCCAGCGGACGCCCGAGGGCGAGATCGGCCGGGCAGCCGCTGAGCTGCTCGGCGCCGCGGCTCCATTCCAGCACGTTGCCGTCGATGTCCAGCGTGGCCAGCAGCGTGTCCAGTGCCGCATCGGCCAGGGCACGCAGCCGACCGGCCATCGCGTCGGCGCGCACGCGTGCCATGCGCTCGGCGCGGATGTCGTAGACCATGGACAGCGCGCCGACGCGCCCGCCCTGGGCGTCGAACATCGGCACGACATGCCATTGCACGGCCACGCGCTCGCCGCCGGGCGTCAGCGCCTCCAGCCGCGCCGCGAATTCGCCCGGCGGGTCGCCGAGCTGCTGGTAGAGCCGCAGCAGGCCGTCGCGCTCGGCGGGCCCCACCAGGCACTCGCCGGCCAGCTGGCCGCGTGTGCCCTCGCTCGTCCAGCCCAGCAGCCGCGTGAAGGCGGGGTTGACGTACTCGACGCGGTAGTCGCGGTCGATCAGCGCGATGGCCGTGGGCAGGTGGTCCAGGGCGCGGCGCAGGTTGCCCGCGTCGCGCGCCAGCCAGCCCATCAGCCGCTCCACCGGCGTGGGCTCGCTGCGGCCGGCCACCAGGGCCTGCACGCGGCTGGCCACGCCGGCCGGGTCGTCCAGCCGCTCGTGCGCCAACACCGCCTCGAACATCGGCCCCCAGGGCGTCAGCATGCGGCGCGACAGCCAGACGCCGGCAGCGGCCAGCAGCAGCGCCGCCACGGCGCCGACGCGCAACATCGACGTCGACAGCTGCTCCACCACCGCCAGCGCCACCTTCTCGCGCTGCAGCACCACGGCCCGCCAGCCCAGAAGCGCCGGCTCGCCGGCCTCGCCACGCAGCGGCGACTGGGCCACCAGGTAGCGCACGCCGTCGCCCGCCTGCCAGGCCCGGGCCGCGGGAATGTCGCGCGGCAGCCCGGCCGGCACCGTGGCGCCGTGCACGACGCTGCGATTGTCGGGGGTGGTCATGACCAGGCCGGTCAGGCCCAGCTGGCGCGACGCGTCGGGTTCGCCCAGGCCCACCTCCATCACCTTGTCCACCCAGTCCACGCCCAGGTGGGCGGCCACCACGGCCACGACCTCGCCGGCCTCGTCGAGCACCGGCTCGCCGATGTCGATCAGCTCGGCCGGGCTGCCCGGCAGCCGGGCCAGCAGCGGTGCCAGGGCCACGGCCGGGTGCACGTCGCCGACCATGCCGGTGCGCCCGCGCAGGAACACGGGCCGCTTGTCGATGGCCTGACCCTCCAGCCAGCCCCGGCTGCCGGCCAGCACCCGGCCGTCCAGGGCCACCAGGCCTATCCACACGAAGCGCGGCGAATCGATGACCAGCTTGTCCAGCTCGGCCCGCACCCGCGCGGCCGGTGCGCCGGGCCGCAGCAGCGGCGAGCGCGCCAGCAGGCGCACTTCGTTGACCGAGTCGCGCAGCTCGGATTGCAGCTGCAGCCCCAGCACATTGGCGCGCTGCTGCGCACGCAGCAGGCCGCGCTCGGTCAGGTCGGCGTTCAGCAGCCGATGCTCGAAGGCGAGCATCACGCAGGTCAGCACCGCCACCGTCAGGGCGGGCAGCAGCGCGAAGCGCCAGGTCAGCCGCGTGGCTTGGTTCATGCAGCCACTGTAGAGCCGCCGCTGAGCCTGAACACGCGCACCGCCTGCGTCACCAGCTCCGCCTGGTGGCTGAGCGACATGGCCGAGGCCGACAGCTGCTCCACCAGCGCCGAGTTCTGCTGCGTGAGGCCGTCGATGCTGGACACGCTGCCGTTGACCTCGCTGATGCCGCCGCTCTGCTGCTGCACGGCCACGCTGATGCGGCCGATGAGCTCGTTCATCTGGTCCACCGCGGACTCGGCCTCCCTGGCCGAGCGGCCGGTGTCGGCCACGATGCGCACGCCCTCCTCGACGCGGCTGCGCGAGTCCTCGGCCAGCTGCTTGATCTCCTGTGCCGCCTCGCGGGTGCGGCCGGCCAGCATGCGCACTTCTGACGCCACCACCGCGAAGCCGCGGCCGGCGTCTCCCGCGCGCGCGGCCTCGACGGCCGCGTTCAGCGCCAGGATGTTGGTCTGGAAGGAGATGCCGTCGATGACGGTGACGATCTCGTGGATGCGCATGGTGGCCTCGCGCACGGCATCCATGCGTTCGCTGGCCTGCTGGCTGGTGCTGCCGGTGTTGCGCGCGGCGGCGGCCGTGTCCCGGGCCAGGTCGCGGGCCTGGAAGGCGCCGTCGGCCGTGTGGCGCACGGTGGCAGCCACCTCCTCCAGCGCGGCGGCGGCCTGCTGCAGATTGCCGGCCTGCTGCTCGGTGCGCTCGCCCAGGTCGCGCCCGCCGGCGGCGATCTCCGAGCAGGCCAGGTGCACGCCGTCCACCTCGCGGCGCACGTCGCCCACCACCGCCTGCAGGTTGACGTTGAGCTGGGCCAGCGCCCGCAGCAGCCGGCCCTGGGCATCGCTGCGGCGGGTCTGCAGGTTCTGCGTCAGGTCGCCCGAGGCCAGGCGCTCGGCGGCCACGGCCGCATCGACGAGGGCGCGGTTGCTGCGGCGGCGCAGCCAGCCCAGCAGCGGCAGCGTCGTCACGGCGGCCGTGGCGGCGACGGCCAGCGCCGGGCTCAGGCCCAGTGTGGCCACGGCCGCCATGGCCACGGCGCCCGACGCCGCGCCCGCACCCAGCAGGGCGGCGCCCTCCTGCAGCAGCGAGGCTTGGCGGGCCAGGCGGGTGCGCAGGCCGGCCAGGCCTGGGCGCTGCAGGCTGCCCTTGTGCAGGCGGGTCGGCAGGGTGGGGTTCTTGCCGCCGCCGGCGGCGCGGTATTCCTCGCGCATCTGCGCATACAGGGCCTCGGCGCTGCGGATTTCCTCACGGCTGGGCTTGGTGCGCACCGACATGAAGCCGCAGATGCCGCCGCCGTCGCGCACCGGCGTGACGTTGGCCCGCACCCAGTAGAAGTCGCCGTTCCGGCGGCGGTTCTTGACCAGGGCCGTCCAGGGCTCGCCGCCCTTGAGCGTGTCCCACATGTCGCGGAAGGCCTCGGCCGGCATGTCGGGGTGGCGGATCAGGTTGTGCGGCTGGCCCAGCAGCTCATCGCGCTCGAAGCCGCTGGCGGCGATGAAGGCGGGGTTGCAGTAGGTGATGCGGCTTTGCAGATCGGTCGTCGACACCAGCGGCGTGTCGGCGCTGATCTCGAATTCCTGCTGGGTCACGGGGCCGTTGTCGCGCATGGCAATCCTCCTTGATTTGGGCCATGGCCACACTTTCGGGGAAGCGCTGCAGCGGCGCCATGCGGGTCGTGTAGGGGATTCTTGTTCGACCCTGTCGGGGATGCCGGAAACCCCCCTCCACCCCCTCGCCGCGCCCGCACCGGGCGGCCAAGATGCCGGCATGCCCTCAACGACCTCCTCCGACGCCGCGCTCATCCTGCTGGCCGGCCCGGCCCCGGAAACCGCCACCGGCCTGCTGCAGGAGGCCGGCTGCCGCGTGCGCAGCGCCGCCTCGGGCGCCGCCCTGCTACGCCTGGCCGCCGACGAGCCCCGGCCGCGCCTGATCCTGCTGGGCGAGACCGTGGGCGACCAGCCGGGCCTGAGCCTGTTGAGCCGGCTGCAGGACGACCCGGCCACGCGCGCCATTCCCGTGCTGTTCGTGAGCGGTGGCGGCGACGAGGAACTGGCCCTGGCGCTGGGCGCGGCGGACTGCCTGGGCCTGCCGCTGCGCCCGCTGGTGCTGCTGGCGCGCGTGCAGGCCCAGCTGCGCCTGGCGGCGCTGGCCGGCCTGGTGGGGGTCGTGTCGTGAACGTGCTGTCCCTGCCTGCCGTGCGCCCCGCGCGCTGGTGGCGGCGCCTGCTGGACGCCGGCCGACTGCGCCGGCCGCGGCGCTGCGCTCGCGCGCTGAGCGGCCAGGCGCTGCAGATGCTGGACGCCGTGCTGGCCGAGGCCGGCGTCATCGTCATCGTGAGCGACGCCGACGACCACTGCCTGCTGTGCAATGCCGAGGCGGCGCGCGTGGCCGGCCTGGCCGTGCCGCCCGCGCCCGGCAGCCCGCTGGCGGGTCGCCTGCCCGACGTCATGCTGCACGGCCCCGCCGCGCGGGCCGATGCCGAGCTCTGGCCGACCCCGTCCGGCCCGCGCCTGTACCGCGTGCACCGTGGCCGCCTGCCCGGCGACGGTGAGCCCCGCTACCTCGTCGCCCGCGACGTCACCGAGCAGCGCCAGGACGCGCAGCGCCTGACGCGCAACGAGCAGCAGCTGTCGCTGGCCATGCGTGGCGCGGCACTCGGGCTGTGGGACTGGCAGGTCGCCACCGGCGAGGTCCATGTCAACGAACGCTGGGCCAGCATGCTGGGCTACCGCGTCGAGGAGATCGAACCGCACCTGGACAGCTGGCGCGCCCTCGTCCACCCCGACGACTGGGTGGCCATCGACGCCGCGCTGCTGCCGCACCTGCGCGGCGAGACCGACAGCTACCGCTGCGAGCACCGGCTGCGCCACCGCGACGGCCACTGGATCTGGGTGCTGGACGCCGGCCAGGTCGTCGAGCGCGACGCCGAGGGTCGCGCGCTGCGGGCGCTGGGCATCCACCTGGACGTGACCGACCGGCGGCTCGCCATCGACGCGCTGGAGGCCTCGCGCCGCGAGCTGGAGGCGCGGGTGCAGGAGCGTACGCAGGCGCTGGAGCGGGCCACGGCCGAGGCCCATGCGGCCAGCGAGGCCAAGTCGGCCTTCCTGGCCAACATCAGCCACGAGATCCGCACGCCGATGAACGCCATCGTCGGGCTGACGCGGCTGCTGTCGCGCTCGGCGGTCGATCCCGAGCAGGCCGGCCGCATCGCCAAGATCGAGGTCGCCGCGGATCACCTGATGACGCTGATTGGCGACGTGCTGGACCTCTCCAAGATCGAGGCCGGCCGCATGACGCTGGAGCAGCTGCCGCTGGCCCTGCCCGAGCTGCTGGAGCAGTCCCTGGGCCTGTTCGGCCTGCAGGCCCAGGCCAAGGGCGTCGCGCTGCGGCTGTGCGCCGCCGGCCTGCCCGAGCGCCTGCTCGGCGACCCGACGCGGCTGCGCCAGGCGGTGCTCAACCTCGTCGGCAATGCCGTCAAGTTCACGGCGCACGGCGAGGTTGTGCTGAGCGTGCGCGTGACCGACGAGGCCGCCGACGCGGTGCACCTGCGATTCGAGGTCAGCGACACCGGCCCCGGCGTCAGCCCCGAGGCGGCGCAGCGGCTCTTCAGCGCCTTCGAGCAGGGCGACGCCACCGTCGCGCGCCGCCACGGCGGCACGGGACTGGGCCTGGCCATCACGCGGCGCATCGCCGAGATGATGGGCGGCGAGGTGGGCCTGAGCAGCGAGCCCGGCCGCGGCTCGACCTTCTGGTTCACCGCCCGCTTGGCGCGCGATCAACGCCCGGCCAGCGCCGGGCCGGACACGGCCTCGGCGCGGCTGCCCGCGGCCGAGCGCATGCGGCTGCGGCATCACGGCCGGCGCGTGCTGCTCGTCGAGGACAACCCGGTCAACCAGGAGATTGCGCTGGCCGTGCTGGCCCAGGGGGCTCTGGACGTGCGCGTCGCCGACGACGGCGCCAGCGCCATGCGCGAGGCCGCGGCCGGCGGTTTCGATGCCGTGCTGATGGACCTTCACCTGCCCGACATGGACGGCTTCGAGATCACCCGCCGCCTGCGCGAGGCCGGCGTCGGTGCGCCCGTGCTGGCGCTGACGGCCAGCGCCATGCCGCAGGAGCGCGAGCAGTGCGAGCGCGCCGGCATGACCGCCTTCCTGACCAAGCCGCTGGACCCGGACGCCCTGCACGAGGCCTTGCTGGCGGCCTTCGCGCGGTAGCCGCAGGCTCGTCAGTGCATCGCCGGTGCGGCGTCCCGCTCGGCGCGGTCGATGGCGCGGCGCTCGTCCAGCCGGCGCGCCAGGCGCTGCACCTGGTGGACCGACAGCAGGTGCGCGTAGGCCAGACCCAGCCAGCCGCGCCCCGACAGGTGCGCCAGCGTCGCGCCGTCCAGCGCCCGCAGCCGCGCCTCGTCGATGGTCTTGAAGCCGCGCAGCGTGCTCTTCTCGCCGTCCACGACGTAGTCGATGCTGCCGTCCTGCAGCAGCTCCAGCGCCGCCAGGTGGTTGGCGAAGTCGCGACTGTCCAGCATCTCCTGGCGGAAGTTCAGCAGGAAGCGCTTGATGTCCTCCAGCCAGGGCGTCTCGTGTCCCTCGGCGTCGAACAGGGCCTCGCCCTTGTCGGTGTTCAGCCCCGCGTAGGCGCGGTCCAGGCAGACCGTGAAGCTGGCGTTGCCTTCGGCCTCGGCCAGCACGAAGGGGTAGCGGCGGAAGAAGGCCGGCAGGTAGGCGCCCGCGGCCCAGCCGCCGTCGGGCTGCACGAAGAGGTTCTCGTGGTCGCGCAGCCCGAGGATGGCCGCCAGGCTGTGGCCGCCGTCCGCCTCGATGAAGACGCAGGGGAAGTCCAGCGCTGCCAGAGGCAGCTCGCTGGCCGCGATCAGCACCGAGTTCGTGCCGCGCGCGAAGGCAAACGCGCCCGGACCCTGCGCCAGCTTGAGCTGGCGGTGCTGGTCGCGGTTCAGGGGCACGAGGTCGTCGTAGATGAGCAGAGTCTTCATGGCGCTCGCCTGGCTGGCCGTGGAAGCGCTGATTCTGCTGAAACCACCCGCTGCTGCGGAGCCGGGCTCCCCTGTTGATGGGACAGGGGCCGATGCCCCGGCGGGCCGCGGCGGCAAAAAAAAGCCCGGGGCTCGCGCCACGGGCTGCTGGTACTGGCGGCCGGAGCCGGGCTTCAGAACGGGATGTCGTCGTCCATGTCGTCGAAGCCCGTCGCCGCCTTGGGCGCCGGGGCCGGCGCGCGCTGGGGGGCCGGGCGCGGGGCAGCCGGACGCGCCGCCGGGCGGGCGCCGCCCTCGTCGTCGCCACCGCGGCTATAGCCGCCACCGCCGCCACCGCCACCGGCGCCACGGCTGTAGCCGCCGCCACCGCTGCCTTCGTCGCCGCCGCCGTCACGGCCGCCGAGGAGTTGCATCTCCTGGGCAATGATCTCGGTGGTGTAGGTGTCGCGGCCTTCCTTGTCTTGCCACTTGCGCGTCTTCAGGCGGCCCTCGACGTAGAGAGGGCGGCCCTTCTTGACGTACTCGCCGACGATCTCGGCCAGGCGGTCGTTGAAGACGACGCGGTGCCATTCGGTCTCTTCCTGGCGCTCGCCGGTCTCGCGGTTCTTCCAGTTGCGGGTGGTGGCCAGGCTCAGGGTGACCCAGGCGCCGCCGCTGGGGTTGTAGCGAACTTCGGGGTCTTTGCCGACGTTGCCGATGATGATGACTTTGTTGACGCTGGCCATGACGCTCGCCTGAATTCGATGGGGGAAGGGACGAATTATGCCGGGCACCCCCGCCCGGAGCCGTCAGCAACACCCCGCAGACCGCATCCGGTACCCCGGGGCCCGCACTTCGTCTCCCCGCCCGCCGGGCGCCCGGCGGGCCTCCCTAAGATGAAGCCATGAACAGCCTCGGCTCCTCTCACGCCAATCGCCGCCCGAATGCGCGGCTGTGGCTGGCGTACGCCGGCGGCTGCGCCCTGGCTTGGTGCCTGTTCGTGCTGGCCGGCAGCGAGTTCGACCGTGGGCTGGACCCCTTCTGGCTGGCCGTCTACCAGGCCACCACCATGCTGTGGGCGCCCATGCTGCTGGGCGTGGCCGTCTGGCCGGTGGCGCGTCGCCTGCACGCCAGCGACGCCGGCCCGGCCGCCACGGCCCTGGCGCATGCTTTTGCCGCCCTGGGCTTTGCGGCGCTGTGGCAGGCGGGCGAGTTCGCCGTCAATTCCATGCTGTTCGGCGCCGACCACGCCGGCGCCGTGCTGCTGGCCGGGCTGCTGTGGCGCTCGGTGTGGGGGCTGGTGGTCTACGCTGCCATCGCCACGGCCTTCACCGCCGTGCTGCAGTCCCGCGCCGCCCGCGCCGCGGCCGTGCATGCGGCCCAGGCCGAGAGCGCGCTGGCCAAGGCCGAGCTGTCGGCCATCAGCGGCAAGCTCAACCCGCATTTTCTGTTCAACACGCTGAACTCGCTAATCGCGCTGACGCGCAAGGACCCCGCCGCCGCCGAGGCTTCGCTGCTGAAGTTCGCCTCCATGCTGCGTTACGTGCTGGACACCAAGCGCGGCGCCGAGGACCGCGTGATGCTGTCCGACGAGATCGACTTCCTGCGCGACTACCTGGCCCTGGAAGCCCTGCGCCTGGGCCCGCGCCTGCGCGTGGACTGGGACCTGGAGGAGCGCGTCATGGCCGACGAGCTGCCGCCGCTGACGCTGCAGCCGCTGGTCGAGAACTCCATCCTGCACGCCGTGGCAGCGCGCAAGGGCGGTGGCAAGGTGACCATCACCGCCCGGCGCAACGCGCTGAACCAGGGGCTGGACCTGGCCGTGGCCGACGACGGCCCGGGCTGCGAGCCCGAGGCGCTGGAGCCCATGCCGGGGCAGCGCCGCGGCGTGGGCCTGGCTGCGCTGAAGAAGCGTTTCGCGCTGGACTACGACGGCCAGGCCCGCCTGCGCATCCACACCGCTCCCGGCGCGGGCTTTCGCGTCGACCTCTTCATTCCCCAGACCTGACCATGACCACCGTTCTCATCGCCGAAGACGAACACCTGGCAGCCGAGGCGCTGGCCGACTGGGTCAGGGCCACGCCGGGCCTGCAGCTCGTGGCCGTCTGCGAGGACGGCGAGGACGCGCTGGCCCAGATCCGCGCGCTGAAACCCGCCCTGGTGCTGACCGACATCCAGATGCCCGGCCTGACAGGTCTGCAGGTGGTGCAGGCGCTGCAGGGGGACGCCCACCAGCCGCGCATCATCTTCACGACGGCCTATGACCAGCACGCGCTGACGGCCTTCGAGCTGCACGCGGTGGACTACCTGCTCAAGCCCTTCTCGCGCGAGCGCTTCGACGAGGCGGTGGCCCACGTGCTGCGCGACGCCGCGCCCAGCGCTGCCGACGTGGCGCAGGCCCTGGGCGCGCCGGCCGATGCGCCGCTGACGCGCCTGCTGGTGCGCGACCAAGGCAAGATCTTCCCGCTGCAGGTGGCCGACATCGAGTGCCTTCGCTCCGACAACAAATACACCGCCATCACCAGCCGCGGACGCAGCTTCCTCGTGCGGCTGCCCATCGCCGACTTCGAAACGCGGCTGGACCCGGCGCGCTTCCTGCGCGTGCAGCGCGGCTGCATCGTCAACCTGGACTTCGTCGACAGCATGACCCCGGACGAGAACTCCCAGCTCGTTGTGCAGCTGCGCGACGGCACGCGCATCACCGCCAACCGCGAGGTCTCCAAGATGTTGAGGGAGCAGTCGCTGTGAACAAGACCCTTCTCCTGCCGCTGCTGCTGCTGGCCGCCGGTCTGGTGCAGGCCCAGCCGGCACCGCCCGCGCCCCCGGCGGCGCCCGCCCGCCCCGCCCCGCCGGCGGAGGCCGGCCGCCTCTACGCGCCGGGCGCCTTCGACCGACTGGAGCTGGCCGGCGCGGCCCGCGTGGTGCTCGTGCAGGGCGATCGCGACCAGGCCTTCGTCGTCGGCGACGCCGAGGCGCAGAAGGGAGTGGAGGTGGACCTGGTGGACCGGCTGCTCATCATCCGCCCGGCCGGCGGCTGGAAGTTCTGGCACAGCAGCAAGCCGCAGGTGCAGGTGGAGGTGCGCGAGCTGCGCCAGCTCATCATCTCCGGCGCCAGCGACGTCTCTGCCCCCGGGCAGCTGCGTGCCGACCAGCTCAAGCTCAACATCAGCGGCGCCGGCAACGTGAGGCTGGACCAGCTCAACGTGCGCCAGCTCACCTTCGCCATCTCCGGCGCCGGCGACGGCCAGCTGGGCGGCCGCGTGGAGGACATGGCCCTGCAGATCTCGGGCAAGGGCAAGGTCATCGCCGACCGGCTGCAGGCCCAGCGCGCGCGGGTCAGCGTCAGCGGCCTGGGCAACGTGGTGCTGTGGGTGACGGACGACCTCAACGCCCACATCTCCGGCATCGGCTCGGTGGACTATTTCGGCAACCCGGCCGTGCAGCGCTCGGTGTCGGGCATGGGGTCGATCAGCGCCAAGGGCGACCGGCGCTGAATTCGGGCCCAATACGGACATGGACATTTCCGAACGCATCGAGCAGCGCATCACCGACCTGGAGATCAAGGCCAGCTTCGCCGAGGACACCATCGAGCAGCTCAACCAGGTCGTCGTGCGCCAGCAGGAGCAGATCGACAGGCTGATCCGCGAACTCGTGGAACTGCGCCGCCAGGCCGCCTCGGCCGTCGAGCCGGGCGGCGTGCGCAGCCTGCGCGACGAGCTGCCGCCGCACTACTAGGCCTCGCCGTCCCAGTAGTCCAGCCCCGCCTCGCGGCGCTGCAGCAGCCGCAGCCCCGGCGCGAAGCTGCCGACCTTGCCCGAGTCCGGGTAGACGCAGATCTCGGGTTCCTTCTGAGTGCTGATGGACAGGTAGTGCAGCGGCGCGTCGGAGGTGTTGATGATGTGGTGCGGGTACTCCGGCCCGGCGGGGATGGAGATGACGTCGCCGGCCTGGATGGGCACCATCTCGCCGGCCACGCGCAGCGTGCCCTCGCCCTGGACGACGACGAACATCTCCTCCTCGGCGTAGTGGTAGTGGTAGGGGCAGCTCTGCTGGCCGGGTGCCACGATGTCGAAGCTGGCGCCCATCTGCCGGGCTGCCGTGCCCTTGGTCATCGAGGCGGTCTCGCTGTCGTACCGGGGCGCGCGCACAAAGCGCTCGCGCGGCGCATCGTTGAAATTGCGGATCAGGGTCTGACGCAGTTCGGCGGCTCTGTCGGATGGGGGCATGAAGGGTCTCCGGGGACAATGGCGGTCGAATGAATCCGCCCGTGCATCTTCCCGAACCCACCGACGACCTGCAATCCGCAGCCCGCCAGGTCCTGTCAGCAGTCTTCGGCTACACCGCCTTCCGCGGCCAGCAGGCCGAGATCGTCGAGCAGGTGGCTGCCGGCGGCGACGCGCTGGTGCTGATGCCCACCGGCGGGGGAAAAAGCCTGTGCTACCAGGTGCCGGCCATCGTGCGCCACGCCCGCGGCCAGGGCGTGGCGGTGGTGGTGAGCCCGCTGATCGCGCTGATGCACGACCAGGTCGGCGCGCTGGAGGAGGCCGGCGTGCACGCCAACTTCCTGAACTCCAGCCTGACCGGCGAAGAGGCCAGCCGCATCGAGCGCGAGATGATGAGCGGGCGGCTGACGCTGCTCTACGCCGCGCCCGAGCGCATCACGACGCCGCGCTTCCTGGCCCAGCTCGCCTCGCTGCACGAGCGCGGCCTGCTGTCCATGTTCGCCATCGACGAGGCGCACTGCGTCAGCCAGTGGGGGCACGACTTCCGCTCGGAGTACCTGCAGCTGAGCCTGCTGCACGAGCGCTTCCCCGACGTGCCGCGCATCGCGCTGACCGCGACGGCCGACGACCTGACCCGCGCCGACATCATCGAGCGGCTGCAGCTGCAGGAGGCGCGCGTCTTCATCAGCAGCTTTGACCGGCCCAACATCCGCTACCTGATCGCCGAGAAGAGCGCGTCGCCGCGCGAGCAGCTGCTGCGCTTCATCCGCGACGAGCACGAGGGCGAGGCCGGCATCGTCTACTGCCAGAGCCGGCGCAAGGTGGACGAGACGGCCGAGTGGCTGGAGAGCGAAGGCATCAAGGCGCTGCCCTACCACGCTGGCCTGGACGCCGACGTGCGCCGCCGCCACCAGGACCGCTTCCTGCGCGAGGAGGGCCTGGTCATGGTGGCCACCATCGCCTTCGGCATGGGCATCGACAAGCCCGACGTGCGCTTCGTCGCCCACCTGGACCTGCCCAAGAACATCGAGAGCTACTACCAGGAGACGGGCCGCGCCGGCCGTGACGGTGCGCCGGCCGAGGCCTGGATGACCTATGGCCTGGCCGATGTGGTGAACCAGCGCCGCATGATCGACGACAGCCCGGCCGACGAGGTCTTCAAGCAGGGCCAGCGCGGCAAGCTCGACGCGCTGCTGGCGCTGGCCGAGGCGACCGACTGCCGGCGCGTGCGGCTGCTGGCCTACTTCGGCGAGCAGAGCCAGCCCTGCGGCAACTGCGACAACTGCCTGAACCCGCCGCAGACCTGGGACGGCACCGAGGCGGCGAGGAAGCTGCTCTCCTGCATCTACCGCTTCCATCAGCGCGGCGAGCGCTTCGGGGCCGGCCACCTGATCGACGTGCTGCGCGGCAAGGAGACCGACAAGACTCGGCAATACGGCCACGACAGGCTTTCCACCTGGGGCTGCGGGGCGGACCTGTCCGAGCAGCAGTGGCGGGCCGTGCTGCGCCAGCTGATCGCTCTGGGCCATGTGGCGGCCGAGGGCGAGTTCAACACGCTGGCCCTGCAGGACAGCGCGCGGGGCGTGCTCAAGGGCGAGGTGGAGCTCAGGCTGCGCGAGGCCGAGGAGAGGAAGCCGCGCGGCAAATCAAAGACCTCGCGCGCCAGTGCCAAGCCCAGGACCGACCCGGCGCTGGGCCTGGATGCCGAGGGGCATGAGCGCTTCGAGGCGCTGAAGGCCTGGCGCTCCGAGGTGGCCAAGGAGCATGGCCTGCCGGCCTATGTGATCTTCCAGAACACGACGCTGGCCGAGATGGCGCGCGTCGTGCCGGGCGACCTCACCGAACTGGGCGAGATCAGCGGGGTGGGCGCGAAGAAGCTCGAAGCCTACGGCCGCGAGATCCTGCGCGTGCTCGGTCGTTAGCAGAGGGCCGGTGCCACGCAGGCACTGGCGACCTGGGTGGCGCCGCCGGCCACGTTGCGGTGGCCCTCGATGACGACGCGGGGCAGCTGGGCCACGGTCGGCTCCGGCGTGCTGACGCCGCTGATGACGACGCGCTCCAGCTTCACGACCTCCGGGGCTTCGGCCGGGACCGTGATGGTCATCCAGGCGGCGCCGGTCAGCGCGATCATGGCGACCAGGGCGGCGGCGCTGACGGCCTGCAGGCGGGCGGTGCGGGTGGTGGTGGTGCTGATGCGGTTCATGGTGCTTTCCTCTCTGTCTGTGCCGCCAGTGTGTTCGTGAGCGGCCCTGCGATCTAAGGGTTTGCGATAGGTTGCGGCTTTTCGCGGATGAATTGCGGCTGGCGCAGATCAACGGCGGCCGTCGTCAGACTTGAGGGCCGACCCTGACGCCACCGTCATGCGGTGCCGGGATACTTCTCCCTCACGTTCAGGGGAGAAAAGTCATGGCACGCGGCAACGACGTCCAACTCGGCGGCATCACCGACCTGGTGCTGCTGGCCGACATCAAGCGGGGCTTTGTCGACGCCCTCGAGGTCGTCACCTACGTGGACCGGCTGCGCAAGGTGCTGCGCACGCTGAACGGCCTGCGGCTGGGCTCGCGCGAGTCCAGCGCGCCGGCCTCGCCCTACACCGACATCGTCGCCCGCTGGCGCATCGTCCACTCCTTCCGCTGGGCGGTGGTGGAGGGCCAGGACGGCGCGCCCGACCGCCTGCTGCTGTGCGTCAACTTCGACGGCGGCTGGGAGCCCTACATGCGGGTCATCTGGGACCAGCTCGGTTCCACGCTGGACCTGATGCTGTGCCACACCGAGGGCTACCCGCTCTCCAACCGCTGCAGCTTCGAGACCTACTCGCGCTGGGTGCGCGCGCACGAGATCTCGGCGGATTTCCTCTTCATCGAGTCCGGCCGCACGGTGGCCGACGCCGAATACCTGGCGCTGCTGGAGGCCGCCCAGCGCGGCCATGCCGACGAGCTCAAGGCCGACCGCCAGCGTGCCCCGTCGTCCGGCCAGGTGCGTCCCCTGCCGCCCGAGGACCAGCCGCAGGAGCGCTTCGCCATGGCCGCGCGCGGCCTGGTGCCGCTGGCCGGGCTGTTCACGCTGCAGCGCTTCTTCCGCCCCGGTGCGCCCGACGGCGGCTGCCTGCTGCGCGCCACGCAGGATGTGCTGTTCGAACTCGCCCAGCTGGGCACCCGCAGCCAGTTCCCGGTCCCCGCGCCGGGCAAGCCGCCCGAGCAGCTGACGCCCGGCGAGCGCCTGCGCCTGCGCCACCACGAGATGCTGGCCTGGTTCGAGACCGCGCTGCCACCCGTCGAGGAACCACCCGCCCGCCTGACGCTGGACCGCAGCCAGCTGCAGGCCGGCATGCTGACCAAGCTGCCCGCCAACCGCGGTGCGCTGCTGCTGCTGCGCATCGAGCAGCCGGCCCGTGCGCTGGCCTGGCTGGCCACGGCGCCGGTCGAGGCCGAAGGCGGCAAGGCGGGGCCTGGTGGCGTCTGGCGCCAGCTGGCGCTGACGCTGGCCGGCCTGAAGGCGCTGGGCATCCCCGAGGCGCGCCTGGCGCGCTTCCCGCAGGCCTTCAAGGAGGGCATGGCCGCCCGCGCCGGCCTGCTGGGCGACGTGCGCCACAACCATCCGGCGCACTGGGCGCTGGCGCCCCACGCCAACCAGCGCGACCGCTTCGACCCCGCCGGCGCGCATGTGCTGGTGCAGGTGCGCTTCGAGAACCCGGCCGCTGGCGAGGCCGTCACGGACGAGGACCGTGCCCGCATCGCCACCGCCGCCCGGCTACTGACCGACGGCACCGGCCTGTCGCTGATGGCCGTCGAGCCCATGCGCAGCAACCTCGCCGACAAGGAGAACTTCGGCTTCAAGGACGGCATCAGCCAGCCCAGCCTGGACCCGGCCGCCCACCGGCACTGGAACGACCAGGTGCCTACCGGCGAGATCGTGCAGGGCTTCGCCACGCTGCGCGACAAGGGCTGGCCAGTGCCCGAGCAGGCCGACGCGCTGCTGGACTGCGGCAGCTTCCTCGTCGTGCGCAAGCTGCGCCAGTACACCGGCCGGCTGCACGACCGCATCGAACACGAATCCCGGCGCATGAACCTGCCGGCCGAGCTGCTGATGGCCAAGCTGATGGGCCGCCGCCTGGACGGCAGGGCCCTGGCCGACGAGAGCACCGACGGCAACGACTTCAACTACGAGCACGACGGGCGCGGCTCGATGTGCCCCTTCCACGCCCACATCCGCCGCGCCAACCCGCGCGACCAGGCCGGGGACTCGGCGCTCACCGGCCGCATGCCGCGTTTGCTGCGCCGTGGCATGAGCTACGGCCCGCCGCCCGACCGCCTCAAGCCCAACGACCGCGACGACCGCGGCCTCGTCTTCATGGCCTACAACGCCCACCTGGCCGAGCAGTTCGAGGTCGTGCAGCGCTGGATGGCCGGCGCCAATGCCAGTGGCGGCTACTCGGCGCAGAGCGACCCGCTGCTGGGTGTGGCCGACGCAAGCCTGGGCAATCGGCTCTATCCCTTCGAGCACGCCGGCAAGCCCTACGAGATCGAACTCGGCCCCTTGCCCTTCGTCACGCTGCAGTGGGGGGCCTACTTCTTCGTGCCCTCGATCGCGGCGCTGAAGGCCCTGCCCGGCCTGGCCGAGCTGCCCCTGCCGCTCCCGGCCCCCGTGCCGGTGCCCGAGCGGGCCCCCGACCCGCAGGACTTCGCCGCCTGGCAGCGCTGGCTGGAGGACACCAACTCCCGCGACGCCGCCTGGGCCTGGGTGCGCGCCCAGCCCGGCGGCGTCGTGCGCACGGCCTACGGCGTGCTCGTCGGTGCGCCCGAGCGCGTTTGCGACGTACTGCGCAACGCCGGCGCGCGTTACTCCAACAAGGGCTACGGCGAGCGCATGCGCGACTCCATCGGCGAGGGCTTCCTCGGCATGGACGACGACAACGGCCACAAGGAGCAGGCGCCCGAGGTCAACCGGGCGCTGGAGGCCATCAGCGAGGCCGAGGCCTTTGCCAAGGCCTACGAGGTCGCCAGCGGCGGCATGAAGCAGCTCAAGGCCGAGGCCCGCGGGCTGCTTGCTGCCTTCCCGCCCGGCCAGAAGCCCGACGGCATCCCGGCGGACACGCCGCTGGACCTGGAGCGTCTCAGCGAAGGCGTGCTGGCGGCCCTGTGCCGCACCTGGTTCGGCCTGCCCGACGGCCGCCTTGTGTGGGGCACGGAGCTGCATCCGCCGACGAGCCCCGAGCTGCCGCGCTGCCCGCGCGCGCTGTTCCAGGTCTCGCGCCACGTCTTCGGCCCGCACCCGAGCGCGTTCGTCAGCGACACCGGCCGCAAGGCCGGCCAGAGCTTCCTGCAGGCCACGACCGCCTGGCTGCAGGCCACGCCGCGCGCCCAGTGGCCGGCGCTGACCGAGCAGATCGTCAAGGCGGCCGAGGCCGTGCCCGGCGCGCCGGCCGACCTGCCCGCGCGCACGCTGGCCGGCGTCATGCTCGGCTTCCCGCCGACGACGCACGCCAACCTGCTGACCGTGCTGGCCGGCTGGGTGCAGACGCGCAAGCTGTGGGAGCTGCAACCCGTCTGGCACGAGGTGTCCGAGGCCGTGACCGACGCCCAGCGCTACACCGAGGCTGTCGCCCGCCTGCGCCCGGCCGTGGTCGCGACGATCAACCTGCGCCCCACGCCTTTCCAGATCTGGCGCCGTGTGCTCGGCGCGCACCGCCTGGGCGAGGTGGACGTGACGACCAGCGACACCCTCATCGTTGGCCTGGGGTCTGCCACCCAGCAGGACCCGCTGCGCCACCACGTCGCCTTCGGCGGCGACCGCGCCGACCCCGCGGGGCCGCCGCCGCATGCCTGCCCAGGCTACGGCATGGGCATGGGCGTCATGCTGGGCGTCATCGCGGCGGTGCTGGACGCCGGGGTCATGCGCTTCACGGGGGCACCGACGGTGGTGGCGCTGGCCGTGTGATGCCGGCTACTTCTGCTGCGTGCAGGTCTCGCTGCCGAAGTTGCCGCCCTTGAACTCCGGCTCGTAGTACCACTTGCTGAACTGCCAGCGGCCGTCGCGCGTCTTGCTGAAGGTGGCGATGCCGGTGCCGTAGTCCTTGGTCGCCTGGTCGGTCAGCGCGAAGTGGATGGCCATCCGGGCGCCGTCGCTGGCCGCCTGGCCGGGGTAGCGGCCGTAGCCGGGCACCTCCAGCTCGAAGCGATAGGCGCCGTGGCGGCCGCTGCTCTGCTCGCGCACCAGGGCCAGCGTGACGGTGCCGGTGTAGGGGCCTTCGTGGTCGTCCAGGCCCTGGCATTCGTAGCGGCCGCTGTAGTCGGGGCCGGTGAAGGGCCGAGGCGCTGCGCCGGCGGTGGCGGCCAGCATGAGCAGCAGGGGGGCGAGAAGTTTCATGGCGGAGAGGGGCGGCCTCAGAGGAAGCGCGCGCGTTCGAGGAAGCCGGTCATGCCCAGGCGGGCGAATTCGGCGCGGGCGAAGTCCAGCGCGGCCTGCCAGCGCGCATCCAGCCGCAGCTCGGCTTCGAGTAGCGCCGTGACGGCGGCCTCGTGGGCCGAGCTGCGCTGCTCGCCGGCGCCGCGCGCCAGGCCGAGGTAGCGCTTGGCGCGGTCGTCGTCGCCCACGCGGGCCGCCAGCCGGGCGGCGGCACGGTAGGCCATGGCGCCGCCGATCCAGTCGTGCTGGCGGCCGCGCCGCAGCGCCAGCGCCACATGGTGGCGGGCCGCGCCGGCGTCGCCCTGGGTGGCAAGGATGTCGGCCAGCCAGCCGTGGTTGAAGCTGCTGTACAGGCCGCCGCCGCGCGGCGCCAGCCAGGCGGTGGCGTCCAGGATGTGCTGGCGCGCGGCCGGGTCGCCGTCCTGCATCCAGGCGCCGTAGGCGCCGGCCGCGTGGCCCATGGCGCAGGTGAACATGCTGCGCACCTGGGCACCGACGCGGTGGGCCACGGCCGCGGCCTCGCGCGCCTCGGGCCAGCGACCCTGCCACAGCAGCACGGCGGCGCGCCAGCCCTGGATGCTGGCCTCGACGGCATGGCCGCTGCCGTCGAAGGGCGCCAGCGCCTCGGCGAAGACTTCGTAGGCCTGCTCGAAATGGCCCTGGTCGCCCAGCACGTAGGCGCGGCAGCACAGCGAGTAGGACAGACCGATCTGGTTGGCCGGGCTCTTGCTCGCGCGGCCGCGCTGGCGGGCGATGGCCAGGTCCAGCATCGGCAGCGCGTTGGCGTAGTCGGCCGCGGCGGCCTGCAGCTGGCCGACGGTGCCGGGCAGCTGGGCCAGCAGGGCGTGGTCGCCGCATTGCTGGGCGGTCTCGACGGCGGCGCGGGCGTGGCGCAGGCTGTTGCGCGTCTCGCCGAGCGCGTAGCCGACATAGGCCAGCCAGTACTCGGTGCGGGCGACGAGGCTGGCGTCGCCGTCGGTCAGGGCGAGGCTGGCGGCGTGCCTGAGCACGCGCAAGTCGTCCTGCGAGGCGTCGAAGACGCAGGCCATGCCCAGGCGCTGGGCGATGCCGATCCAGCGCCGGCGCCGGGCGTCGTCGTCGGGCAGGAATTCAAGGGCCGCCAGCGCCGCGCGGAACTGCTTCTTGGCGCGGTCCAGGGCCGAGACGGCCAGGGCCTGGTCGCCGGCGGCCTCGGCGTGGTGGGCGGCGGCGGGCCAGTCGTTGGCGGCGGCGTGGTGGTAGGCCAGCTGCTCGTGCAGCTGGGTGTAGGCGCCGCCGTGGCTGCCGAGCGCGGCGCCGATGCGACGGTGCAGGGCCTGACGCTCGTGCAGGCCGGTGGCCTCGTAGACGACGTCGCGCGTGATGCCGTGCTTGAAGCGCAGGCGCCCCGGGCGCTGGTCGGGAAAGATGAAGTCCTGGGCGGCCAGGGCCTGCACATCGGGGTGGCGCTCGCCGCAGCCGGTCATGGCTTCCAGCAGCCAGACCGGGATGACGTTGCCGATGACGGCGGCCACGCGCACGAGCTGGGCCTGCTCGGGCGGCAGGCGCCCGACGCGCGACTCGACCAGGGCGGCCAGCCAGGCCGAGCTGCTCTGGCCCTCGACGAGGCCGCTGCCGCTGTCGGCCGCGGCGTGGCAGAGCTCCTCGATGAACAGCGGGTTGCCGCCAGCGTGGCGCTGCACCTCGGAGGCGATGAAGGGGTCGGTCTGCGGCAGCAGCTGCTGCACGGCGCGGGCGGCTTCGGCCTCGGTCAGCGGCGGCAGCTCGATGAGGTCGGCATCGCCGTCATTGGCGCCGGGCAGGGCGGTGGCGCCGGACGGCGGGCGGCTGGCACTGAGCAGCAGCAGGGGCAGGCCCTGCACCTGGGCCGCGGAGCGCAGCCGGTGCAGCAGGCGCAGCGAGGCGTCGTCGGCCCACTGCAGGTCGTCGATGCAGACGAGCTGGGGCGTGTGCCGCGCCAGCGCCAGCAGCAGGGCCAGCAGGGCGTCGGCGCGCTGGGCCGGGGTGCACTGCTGGGCCGCGAAGAGTTCGGGCGGCGCGTCGTGCAGGCCCTCCAGCGCGCGCAGCATCTGAAGGAAGGGCTGCAGCGGCTCGGCGCTGAGATAGCTCTCGCAGTAGCCGCGGTGGATCTGGACGCGCTGATCGGCCTGATCCGCCGCATGGCGCAGGAATTCCTCGGTGAGCCGGGTCTTGCCCACGCCGGCGCCGGCGCGCAGGCCCAGCCAGAGCGTCTGGCCGGACAGCGTGCGGGCCAGGGCGGTGTCCAGCGCGGCGAGCTCGCCGCTGCGGCCGACGAAGGGGGCCAGGCCGCGGCGCACGCTGGCCTCGAAGCGTCGGCCCACCGGTGCGCGGCCGTGCACGCGGTAGACGGCCAGTGGCGTCGCGCGGCCGCGCAGCTGCAGCGAGAAGCGCGGGCCGGTCTCGAAGAACTGGCTTTGCAGGCCCAGGCTCTCCTCGCTGGCGATGATCTCGTCGCGCCTGGCGGCCTCGGACAGCCGAGCGGCGATGTTGGGCGCGTTGCCCAGCAGCTCGAAGCGGCCGCGCATCTGGTCGCCCTCGGTGACGAGGACGATGCCGGCATGGATGCCGCTGTGCAGCGCCAGTCCGGGGAAGTCGGCCGGCCGGGGGCCGGGTGGCAGCAGGCCGCGCACGGCGGCGTGCAGTTCCAGCGCGGCCTCGGTGGCGCGGCGGCCGTCGTCCTCGCGCACCTCGGGGTGGCCGAAGACGGCCAGCATGCCGTCGCCCTGGATGCGTGCGATGACGCCGCCGTGGTGGGGCACGATGCGCTCGTAGAGCTCGCGCAGGCCGCCCAGCATGGCGGCGTAGTGCTCGGCCTCCATCCATTCGGCCATGGCGGTGGAGCCGCTCAGGTCGACGAACAGCAGGGTCAGCAGCCGGCGCTGGCCGACGGCGTTGGGACTGGCGGCGGTGGAGGCGAAGGACTCGGTCACAACGCCGGGAATGCTAGCTGCTGCAGCCCGGGCCGGCTGCAAAAACACGGGCATTTGGAGGCGCTGCTCCAGGCGGGTTTGCACCCGCCCGGCCTGCGTCAGCCCTGCAGGGGCGTGAAGTCGGTGTCCGCCGTGGTGCGCGTCGCGTCCGGGGGCAGGTCTTCCTCGCGCAGGCCGAGGTAGATGGGCTCACCGTTGCGACGGTGGATGTTGATCTTGGCGTTGTAGACGCGGTGGATCAGGCCGTGCTTGTCGGCCATCTGGTACTCGCTGATGCCCCACAGGCCGGTCGCGTCGCGCCGGCCGGTCAGGTAGCAGGCGATCTCGTCGACCTCGGAGCCGGCGAGCTTGAGGCCGTTGAGGCTGCGCAGCGGCGCGCGCGTGCGCTCGACGAAGTCCAGGCTGTCGATGCGCACGTCCTCGCCGGTGGCCTCGTCGTGCATCAGCGTGTTGAACTTGCCGACGAGGATCTGGCCCGGCTCGGCGCGCTCGATCATGCGGGCCAGCTCGATGGTGACCTGGCCCACCAAGTAGCTGAACGAGGTCGGGTTCAGCCCTTCGGACTGGTAGAACTCGTAGTGCGAGCCGACGTGGAAGCAGGCGCGCAGCTTGGGCACCGACTCGGAGCGCGTCGCGCGCTCCTGGGCCAGCGCGTTGTCGGCCAGGATGAACTGCATCAGCTGGTAGAGCTCGACGTTGGCTTCCACGCCGCGCATGCGGTTCCAGATGTAGAAGCCGTCGCCCGTCGTCGTGCGCGCGAAGTTGATGTTGATCTCGCGGTCCAGCAGCTTGGCGTAGGCGGCGTTGACGGAGCAGGACAGGCTGTTGAGCTGCACCACCTGCTGCAGGGGGGTGAGCAGCGAGAAGCCGACGGCGTCGAACAGGATGACGGCGCGGTCTTCCACCAGGCGGATGCCGTAGCGCGCCGCGATGGCGGCGATCAGCGGCAGGCCCAGGCCCCGCTCGGGCGAGAAGGGCAGCGCGATGAGGCGCGGTGTGATGGCCAGCGCCGCGCTGACGGCGTCGAAGGCCTGGGCGTCCAGGTGCTCCTGGTTGGACAGCAGCTTGTCCAGCAGCCGGGTGCGGCGGGTGATCTCGGTCTGCGCCAGCGTGCCGTCACCCAGGGCGTATTCGGTCAGCATCTGGTGCGGCGCGACGAGCACGCGCAGGCCGCGCGGCTCGGGCGTCCAGGCGTAGATGAGGTTGTCGCCCAGGTTCCACAGCGCGTAGAGCGCCTGGTCCAGCAGGATGATGTTGTCGCGCAGCGAGGTCTCGCTCAGGCCGGCAGGGGCCGGGTAGGCCATGAAGCCATCCAGCCAGGATCGGCGTTTGCGCAGCTCTTCTTTCACAAGCGGGCTCCGTTCAAGAAGCCCGGATTGTCTTTCAGAGACCGCGATTTCGCTGACGCCAAGCCGACTCGTCGGCGCAGGCCCGGCCACCGGCCTGCTGCGCCGGCGACTCGGCTCGGGTGTTTTCGGTGCTTCGCATCGTCATGCGAAGACTCAGGCGCGGCGGGCGGTGATGGTGACGCGCGGCAGCTGGGCGACCTCGCGGGTGGCGTAGCCGGTGACGACGACGCGCGGCAGTTGGGCGACTTCCTGCGTGGCCTTGCCGGTGATGACGACGCGGGGCAGCTTCTGCATTTCTTGCGGGCCGGCGCTGGCGGCGAAGGCGGTGAACGCGAAGGCGGCGACGGCGGCAGCTTGGATCAGGACGGTGGCTTTCATGAGGCTTCCTTTCGGGGGTGTCACAGCGGGATTGCTGTGTCGATGGAAGCAGTTTCGTCACCGGAGCAGGGCGCCGCCACGGCGCTGCGATGAATCGCCGGACGCTGGCCGCGAGCTGCATGCGGCCGCGATGAACGGTCAGTTCCCCGGCGCCAGATGCCGGGCCAAGAAACGCTCCACGCGCCCCCAGAAGTCCTCGTTGGTCCCGAGGTTGAACCAGCCATGCCCCTCGTCGGGATAGACGACCCATTCGAGCGGCTGGTCGGCGCGCAGCGCGGCCTTCATGGCGGTGCCGTGCTTGAGCGGCACGCGCCGGTCCTCGCCGCCATAGGCCATCAGCAGCGGCATGCGGATCTCGCCGGCGCGTGCCAGCGGCGAGGTCTTCCTGATCTGCTCGGCGTCGCTGTCGGGGTCGGCGACGAGGCGCTTCATCCCATAGTCCTTCCACTCGTCGGACATGTCGCTCCAGCTGATGCTGGACAGCAGGCCGATGTCGGTCACGCCGACCCAGTTGACGGCGCACTTGAACAGCTCGCCCTGGGTGACCGCCGCCATCATGGCCGCGTAGCCGCCGTAGCTCGCGCCCATGACGCAGGCGCGCCCGGGGTCGGCCCAGCCCTGCTTGACGGCCCAGGCCAGGGTGTCGGCGAGGTCGTCCTGCATGGCCAGGCCCCACTGCTTCCAGCCGGCCTGGAAATGCTTGAAGCCGTAGCCCGTGCTGCCGCGGAATTCGGGTTCCAGCACGAGGTAGCCGCGGCTGGCGAGGAACTGGGCATAGGGCGACCACGGCCAGTGCGTGCCGCGCACATAGGGCCCGCCGTGCACGAGCACGACGGTGGGCGCGCTGCCCTTGAGGCCGCCAGCGGGCTGCGTGACGAGCACGGGCAGCTCCAGGCCGTCGCGGGCCTTGATGCGGTGGTAGTCGCGCTGGCCCATGGCGGCGGCGGGCAGGTCGGGCCGGGTGCCGGCCAGAGGCTGCAGCTGCTTGCTGGCGGTTTCGTACAGGTAGTACAGCGGCGGGCGCTTGTCGGACAGCGAGGTGACGACGTAGTGGCTGGCGTCCATGCAGCGCAGGCATTCGATGAGGTTGACGCTGCCGGGCAGGCTAGCGTCGATGTCGGCCTGGCGTGCCTTCATCGCCTTGTCCAGCCAGACGGTGCCGGGCGCGTCGGTCTCGAAGCGCACGCCCAGCAGTCGGCCGCTGCCGGGCTCGGTGACGAGGCGGCCGGCGAAGTCGTACCCCGGCGTGGAGACCAGTGGCCCGCCGTCGGCGCGGCCGCTGGCCGGATCGAGGCGGAAGACGGCGTCGTAGCCGCGGTGGCCCTGCGTGCCCAGCGTCAACCCGTCCGGCCCGAGCCAGGTCGGCCAGGGTCGCTTGCGCGCCTCGGGGTCGTCCTCGTACCAGAGCTGCCAGCGGCCCGCGTCGTCGCGGCGGTACAGCCGGCTCTTGCCCTGGTTCAGCGTGTCGATGACGCGGGGTTCGCCGCGCCAGTCGAGCAGCCAGTGCCGGCTGTGGTCGGGCATGCCTTCGCTGAGTGTGCGCGTGAGGCCGCTGCGGGTGTCCAGGCGTGCCAGCTGCACGCCGGTCGCGGCGCGCTCGTTCGACCAGGGTCGGCGCAGCACGACGACCTCGCCGCCGTCCAGGCCGGGCGGCACGCTGTGCAGCGTCCAGTTCACGTCAAGCCGGCGGTCGGCGATCAGCGTGGCGGTGGTGAGGAAGGGCTTGTCGGTCTTGATGAGCTGGCGCAGCTGGCCGCCGTCCCGGTCCACCGCCCACAGGCCCTGGCCGCCGACGCGCGTCGTGCCGTCGGGCGAATCGGACACGTCGAACACCAGGCGGTCCTCGCTGATCCAGTGCTGGGTGGCGATGTCGGCATCGTTGAAGCCGGCGATGAACTTCGGCGCCTGCAGGGTCTGCAGGTCCAGCACGGCCAGCCACATGCGGTCGCCCTTGCCGGCGGCCTGGATGGCCAGGAAGCGGCCGCTAGGGCTGAGCTTGGGCGCGCGGATGGCGGCGCGCTTGAAGAAGGCAGCGGCGGAGGGCGGCGCCTCGACCGCACCTGCGGCAGGCGCCAGCATGGCGGCGATGGCAAACAGGGCAGCGGCCAGGCGGTGCTTCATGGATGGGGGGCTCCGGTTTGGAGCGCCGGATTGTGGCGGCCTATCATGGCCGGTTCGCTTGTGAAAACTGCCATGGCTGCCCCGGATCTGCCCGAGTCCAAATTCATCCGCGTGCGCGGCGCACGCACCCACAACCTCAAGAACATCGACGTCGACCTGCCGCGGCACGCGCTGGTCGTCATCACCGGGCTGTCCGGCTCCGGCAAGTCCTCGCTCGCCTTCGACACGCTCTATGCCGAAGGCCAGCGCCGCTACGTCGAGAGCCTGTCCAGTTACGCGCGGCAGTTCCTGCAGCTGATGGACAAGCCCGACGTGGACATCATCGAGGGCCTGTCGCCGGCGATCTCCATCGAGCAGAAGGCTACCTCGCACAACCCGCGCTCCACCGTCGGCACCGTCACCGAGATCCACGACTACCTGCGCCTGCTCTATGCCCGCGCCGGCACGCCGTTCTGCCCCGACCACGATCTGCCGCTGGAGGCGCAGTCGGTCAGCCAGATGGTGGACGCCGTGCTGGCCATGCCGGACGAGTCGCGGCTGATGCTGCTGGCACCGGTCGTGCGCGACCGCAAGGGCGAGTTCGTCGAGCTGTTCCAGGACCTGCAGGCCCAGGGCTATGTGCGCTTTCGCGTCGACGGCGCGACGGTGGAGGCGCCCGACGTTCCGGCGCTGAAGAAGGCCGAGAAGCACGACATCGACGTCGTCATCGACCGCATCAAGCTGCGCCACGACGCGGCCGACAGCCTGCGCCAGCGCCTGGCGGAGAGCTTCGAGGCGGCGCTGCGGCTAGCCGACGGGCGCGCACTGGTCATGAACATGGACTCGAACGAGACGACCCTGTTCTCCAGCAAGTTCGCCTGCCCGGTCTGCTCCTACTCGCTGCCCGAGCTGGAGCCGCGCCTGTTCTCCTTCAACTCGCCGGTGGGCGCCTGCCCGAGCTGCGAGGGCCTGGGCCAGGTGACGGTGTTCGACGAGGACCGTGTCGTCGCCTTCCCGACGCTGAGCCTGGCCAGCGGCGCGGTGAAGGGCTGGGACCGGCGCAACCCCTACACCTTCTCGCTGCTGGAATCGGTGGCGGCGCACTACGCCTTCGATGTCGAGGCGCCCTGGGAGACGCTGCCGGCCACGGCGCAGCAGGTGCTGCTGCACGGCTCGGGGCAGGAGGACATCGCCTTCGTCTACCAGGCCGAGTCGGCCAGCGGCAAGAAGCGCTCGGTCAAGCGCAGCCACCCCTTCGAAGGCATCCTGCCCAATCTGCAGCGCCGCTACAAGGAAACCGACTCGGCCGCCGTTCGGGAAGACCTGGCCCGCTACATGGCCGCCAGGCCCTGCCCGGCCTGCGAGGGCTCGCGCCTGCGCCGTGAAGCGCGCAACGTCGTGCTGCAGCCGGCCGATGCGCCGTCGGGCGTGCGCGGCCGGCCCATCTATGAGGTCGAGCATTCGACGCTGCGCGAATGCCTGGACTATTTCGAGGGGCTCAAGCTCAAGGGCAACAAGGCCGAGATCGGCGACAAGGTCATCCGCGAGATCGCGTCGCGGCTGCGCTTCCTCAATGATGTGGGCCTGAACTACCTGAGCCTGGACCGCAGCGCCGACACGCTCTCCGGCGGCGAGGCCCAGCGCATCCGCCTGGCCTCGCAGATCGGCTCGGGCCTGACGGGCGTCATGTACGTGCTGGACGAGCCCAGCATCGGACTGCACCAGCGCGACAACGACCGCCTCATCACCACGCTGCGGCGGCTGCGCGACCTGGGCAACTCGGTGCTGGTGGTGGAGCACGACGAGGACGCCATCCGCGCGGCCGACTGGGTGCTGGACCTCGGCCCCGGCGCCGGCGTGCACGGCGGCCGCGTGATGGCCCAGGGCACGCCCGACCAGGTGGCGGCCGACCCGAACTCGCTGACCGGCCGCTACCTGAGCGGTGCGGCCCGCATCGAAGTGCCGGTCCGGCGCCACGAGCCGGTCGCGCAGCAGAAGCTGCGCATCGTCAACGCGCGCGGCAACAACCTGAAGGGCGTGACGGTCGAGGTGCCCGTGGGCCTGTTCACCTGCGTGACCGGCGTGTCCGGCTCGGGCAAGAGCACGCTGGTCAACGACACGCTTTATGCCGCCGTCGCCAAGAAGCTCTACCAGAGCCACGCCGACCCGGCCGCCCATGACGAGATCGAGGGCCTGGACGCCTTCGACAAGGTCATCAACGTCGACCAGAGCCCCATCGGCCGCACGCCGCGCTCCAACCCGGCCACCTACACGGGCCTGTTCACGCCCATCCGCGAGCTGTTCGCCGAGATGCCCACGGCCCGCGAGCGCGGCTACGGCGCCGGCCGCTTCAGCTTCAACGTGGCCGGCGGCCGCTGCGAGGCCTGCCAGGGCGACGGCGTGCTCAAGGTGGAGATGCACTTCCTGCCCGACGTCTACGTGCCCTGCGACGTCTGCCAGGGCCGGCGCTACAACCGCGAGACGCTGGAGGTGCTCTACAAGGGCAAGAACATCACCCAGGTGCTGAACATGACGGTGGAGGACGCCTTCGAGCTGTTCAACGCCGTGCCCACGCTGGCGCGCAAGCTGCAGACGCTGCTGGACGTGGGCCTGGGCTACGTGAAGCTGGGCCAGAGCGCGACGACGTTGTCCGGCGGCGAGGCGCAGCGCGTGAAGCTGGCGCTGGAGCTCTCCAAGCGCGACACGGGGCGGACCCTCTACATCCTCGACGAGCCCACCACCGGCCTGCACTTCGCCGACATTGCCCTCTTGATGAAGGTGCTGCACCAGCTGCGCGACGCGGGCAACACCATCGTCGTCATCGAGCACAACCTGGACGTCATCAAGACGGCCGACTGGCTCATTGACATGGGGCCGGAAGGCGGTGCGGGTGGCGGCACGCTGCTGGTGGCCGGCACGCCCGAGGCGGTGGCGGCCTGCGAGGCCAGCCACACCGGGCGTTACCTGGCGCCGCTGCTCCGCCGTTGATCAGGCGCTGATCAGCGCCGCTGGCGGGCGCGGAAGACCACCACGAGCAGGCCCAGGGCGATCATGGCCCAGGAGCCGGGTTCGGGCACCGCCGGGACGCTGTCGCCGGGCAGCGGGGCCTCCGCCGTGGACACGCGGCCTGGCGGCAGCGCCGGCATGCCGAGGTTGACCAGGCCGGGTGCACCGCCCGGCGCGGTGGCGGGGGTGGGGGCGTTGCCGCCGGGCAGGCTGAAGCCGCTCGGGGCCGGGGCGCCACCCAGCGTCGGCACGCCGGACGCGGAGGCGAAGGTCTCGGGCGCGGCGGCCATCGGGCCGGCGGCCGGCGCCTCGAATTCCAGCGGTGCGTCCTCGCTCGCGCGGGTGGACGAGGCGACGTTGCTGGCCTGGGCCGGCGCGGCGGCGGGCTTGTCCAGCCGGCGGATGCGGCTGACGTTGCGGCAGACCGTCGGCACCAGAATGCACTGGCCGTCCTCGCAGTAGACGAGGCCGCGCTCCTGGGTCGTGGCCGTCCACTTGGTGCGCGTCACCGTGCGGCAGACGGCGCCGGGCCCGAAATGCATGTCGCGGATCTCGGGGTCATAGCTGCCCTTGCCCTTGATGGCGTCGCGCTCGATGACGGCGATGTCGTCGTAGCTGCGCGCCTTCATGCGGGCCTTGAGCTTCTCGCGGGTCGCCGCCGGGATGTCCTGGTAGCGATCGACGGCCGCCACCACGTCGCCCATGAAGGGGTTGACGCCCGGACGGTCCCAGCTGCACTGCGGCAGCGTGGAGCCGGCGGAAACGGCGAGGGCAAGAGTGGCGATCAGGGACATGGCGCGGTCCAAAAAAGGGAAAGCGCCCGAGGTCGGGCGCACGGGACAGATACTAGAGATTCCTAGGGTTTGTACGCGTTGAAGACCCGCAAAGCGGGGGTGTCCGGCGGGTGAGATAAATCACGCAAAGCCCCGGAAACGATGGCCGCGGCGCTGTGTCGCCGGGGCGGGCATTGCTGCTATCGTGCCGACCGCTTTCCGCAGTACCCGAATCCGCCATGCCCAATCGCGCCCCGCCGCTGGTGCTCTACGTCGAAGACGACCGCATCCACACGATCCTGATGGAGGAGGTCTTCCGGCTGTTGCCCGGCTGCGAGCTGCGCTGTGCCGAGACGGGGGCCGAGGCGCTGGCCGCGCTGGCCGAGTGCCGGCCCGCTCTGGTGCTGGTGGACATGAACCTGCCCGACATGACGGGCCTGGGCCTGCGCGCCTGCGTGGCAGCGGATGGCGATCTTGCCGAGGCGCTGCAGGACACCCGCTGGGTCGCGCTGTCGGCGGACGACCCGAGCGATGTCGTGCGCGCTGCTCGCGCAGCGGGCTTCCACGATTACTGGCTCAAGCCGATCGACGTCGCGCAGATGCAGACCGCGCTGCACCGGCTGCTGGGCTGAGCGGGCATTGCCCCTCGCCCAGCCACGCGTCGCTGCAAGCGAGCGAGTCTGGTGGGTTCCCCGTGGGGGCGGCGATGTGCTTGGGGCGGCCCGGCGCTCGGCCCGGCTGCTGCTCGAAATACCCCAGATTCATCCGTTGCGGATGGCGCATCGCACGTGAACAACTGACGAAAAAAAGCCCGGCATTGCCGGGCTTCGTTCCGCAGAGCCGCTGGCGCGGCGCCGCATCACTTCAGGTGGCTGTTGATCAGCTTGGTCATCTCGAACATGTCGGCCTTGGCCTTGCCGAAGATTTCCTTCAGCTTGGCGTCGGCGTTGATGACGCGCTTCTGCAGCTCGTCCTGCAGCTTGTTCTTCTTGATGTACTCCCAGACCTTCTTGGTCACGTCGGTGCGCGGCAGCGGGCTGGCGCCGACGATGGCCGCGAGAGCGGCGCTGGGGGTCAGGGCCTTCATGAAGGCGGCGTTGGGCGTGCGCTTCTTGGCGGGGGCTGCGGCCTTCTTGGCCGGAGCTGCCTTCTTCGCCGGGGCGGCCTTCTTGGCCGGAGCCGCAGCCTTCTTCGCAGGCGCCTTGGCGGGCGCTGCCGCCTTCTTTGCCGGGGCGGCCTTCTTCGCCGGTGCCGCCTTCTTCGCGGGCGCGGCCTTCTTCGCAGTTGCCATGTCGATTCACTCCATCAAAGGTTGTTGATGTGCCGGGTCTGGGTGAAGGCCGCGTAAGCCTTCAATACTCGCTAGCACCCTGCGACGGCGATGGTACTGCGCTCCCCAGGGGAAGAGAAGGCTTTCATAGAGGGGATGACCCGCAGAGGCCCATGAAATCGGGCCTTTCGTGCCTTGCATGTCGCGAGGCCGCATCACTCGGGCCTTCGCGAGCCTTGCATTCACTGGTGCGCCCTTCGGCCTGCGGCCTGTCCTGCCGCGCTGGCGCGAGCTTGCTTGGGGCTGCTCGACGCCGCGCTCAGTCGATGTCGCTGCCCTCGGGCGCGCGCTTGGCGCCGCTGAACATCGCGCCGACGAGGTTCTCGTGATGCCGCCAGCTCGTCATCACGACACCGCCGAGATGCGCGCCAACGAGGGCCGCGACGAGCCAGCCGAGCGCGGCGTGCAGAGCTTCGAGCCATGCATAACCCCACAGCCACTCGGTCGTGTAGAGCCAGCCGGTGATGGAGAGTGCCGCCGCGCACAGCCACAGCGTGAGTGCCATCCAGCCGCCGAGCGGGTTATGGCCGATGTAGCGCGGCTCATGGCCTGCGCGCAGCGCGCGCGCGTAAGCGAGCACGGCGCGCGGTCGGCGCAGGAACTGCGCAAGGCGCGCGTGGCGGCTGCCGGTGAAGCCCCAGATCAGGCGCAGCGCGACGGCCGCGAGGGCGACATAGCCCGCGGTGTGGTGCGCCGCGTCGAAGTCCTCGGGCAGCCAGTGGCCGCTGATCCAGGCCGTCGCGACGGCGCCGGCCAGCGTCCAGTGCAGCAGGCGGACGAGGCCGTCCCAGACGCGGATGCGCATGCCGCCTTACTTCTTGTCGGCGGCCTGCTCGCCTTCCGGGTAGACGCGCTCGAAGGTCTTGGGGTTGTAGAAGGCCTCGGCCTTCTTGCCCTGGCCGTCGAAGCCGTAGACCTCGTAGCAGCCGTTGTAGTTCTTGACCTGGCGCACCTTCCAGCCCTCGGCTTCGAGCTTCTTCTGCAGCTCCATCTGCGGCTTTTTCTCATCCTTGGGCACGGCGGGGCAGGAGACATTGCCGTGGGCGAAGGCGGCGGAGGCGGTGAACGCGAGAACGAGGGCGGTGAGCGTTTTCATGGTGAGTCCTTCAACGGGAGTTGCCGGGCCAGATCAATGCCGGGCCGGCGTCGGCAAGGGTCTTGCAGCCGGAGAGCGCCATGGCGATCTCCAGCTCGTCGCGCAGCAGGCGCAGCGCATGGGCCACGCCCAGCGCGCCGCTGGCGGCGAGGGCGTGGACGTAGGGGCGGCCGAGCAGCACGGCGTTGGCGCCCAGGGCGATGGCCTTGAGCACGTCGGTGCCGCGGCGGATTCCGCCGTCGACGAGCAGGGGCACGTCGGGGCCCAGCGCGGCGCGCAGCGGCGGCAGCAGCTCGGTGGTGGGCGGCAGCGTGTCCAGCGCGCGGCCACCGTGGTTGGAGACGACGAAGCCGCTCACGCCCCGGGCCAGGGCTTCACGGGCGTCGTCGGGGTGGGTCACGCCCTTGAGCAGCAGCGGCAAGGAGCTCTCGGTGCGCAGCCAGTCGATCTCGGCCCAGCTGGCGGCGCGTGGCATCAGGCCATCGAAGAGTGCGCTCTGGCCGGGCTGCAGGTCCAGCGGCTTCTTGACGCCGCCGAGGTTGACGGCGCGGATGTGCCCCGGCAGCTGGAAGCCGGCGCGGCGCTCGCGGTCGCGGGCGCCGTGCACGGGTGCGTCGACGGTCAACACCAGAGCCTGGAAGCCGGCGGCCTCGACGCGCCGCAGCAGCGCGCGCATGAAGTCGCGGTCGTCGCGCCAGTAGAGCTGGAACCACAACGGTCCGGCCGCGGGGTCCGCGAGCATGGGCGCGGCCACGGCTTCCATGTCGATGCTGGCCTGGGCGCTGAGCACGAGGCCGGCTTCCTGCGCGGCGGCGGCGTGGGCGACGGCCAATTCGCCGTCGGCATGGAAGAGGCGCTGGTAGGCGATGGGCGCGAGCAGGACGGGATGGTGCAGCGCGCGGCCCAGCAGCGTCACGCGGGTGTGGCCGCCGGCCAGGCTGCGCAGCACGCGGGGCTGCAGCCGGATCGCGTCCCAGGCCGTGCGGTTGGCGCGCAGCGTGATCTCGTCGGCCGCGCCGCCGTTCAGATAGGCCCAGGCGGCGGCGCTGCCGCTGGCTTCAAGGCGGGCTCTTGCCGGGGCCTCGAAGTCGGCGAGGTTGGCGATGCCGTCGGGCAGCTTCTCGATGAGCGGAGCGCTCATGTGTCGGCCCACATCCGCAAGAGGTTGTGATACGTGCCGGTGAGCTGCACCAGCTCGGGCGTTTCGCCGAGTTCGCCGCGCAGCTTCACCAGGCTCATGTCCATCTCGTAGAGCAGGCGGCGCTGTTCGTCGGCGCGCACCATGCTCTCGATCCAGAAGAAGCTGGCCAGCCGCGCGCCGCGCGTGACGGGCTCGACGCGGTGCACGCTGGTGCCGGGGTAGACGACCATGTCGCCGGCGGCGAGCTTGACGCGCTGCTCGCCATAGCTGTGCTCGATGACGAGCTCGCCGCCGTCGTAGTCGGCCGGGTCGCTGAAGAACAGCGTGCAGGAGATATCGGTGCGCACACGCTGGATGCCGCCGGGCAGGTAGCGCACGGCCTGGTCCACATGGCTGCCGTAGGCGTTGGCCGCGCCGGTGTAGCGGTTGAACAGCGGCGGCAGCACACGCTTGGGGAGGGTGGCTGAGAAGAACACCGGGTGCCGGTCCAGCGCCTGCAGCACCAGCGCCTGCAGCTCGCGGTGCGGTTCGCTGCCGGGCTGCAGCTGCTGGTTGTTCTTGACCTGCGCGGCCTGGCTGCCCGCGGTCGTGCGGCCATCGACCCAGGCGGCCGCGGCCAGCAGCTCGCGGGCCCGGGCGACGCCGGCGGCGTCGAGGATCTGGGGGATCTTCAGCAGCATGGCGTCGCGTGGTCCGTCGTCAGGTCAGAACTTGTAGCTGCCGGTCAGCGCGACGATGCGGCCTTTGCCGGGCACGTAGTGGCCGGTGTAGAGCGTGTCGGCGTAGCGCTTGTTGGCCACATTGTCGACGTTGAGGCGGAAGATCAGCGCGTCCTCGACGACCGTGTACTCGGCCATCAGGTTGCCGACGATGAACTTGGGTGCGTAGAAGCCGGGGTTGCGGTTGGGCTGCTGGCCGCTGCGCGCGTTGAAGCCGCCGCCGACGCGCCATTGGGCGTTCAGCCTGTAGGTCGTCCACAGGCTGCCGGAGTACTGCGGCGTCAGCGAGGGGCGCGTGCCCAGGCCCTCGGCGCCCTCGGCGGCGATGTCGATCTTGGCGACCGGCATCCAGGTGAAGCTGCCGTAGATCTCCCACTCGGGCGTGATGCGGCCGGTGATGTCCATGTCGATGCCGGCCGCGTGGCGCTTGCCGGACAGCGTGACAAGGGCGGTCAGCGGGTCGGTGTTGCGCTCGTGCAGCTTGGTGGCGCGGAAGATGCCGAAGCGGGTGGTGAGCCTGCCGTCGGCCGAGTCGTACTGGCCGCCGAGTTCCAGGTTGACGGATTTCTCGGGCGGGATGTCCTGGTTGGCCGCGCTCAAGGAATAGGTGTCGCCCGAGGTGTTGAAGGACGTGGCGCCCATCAGGTGCAGCGACACCTGGGCGCTGGGCTGGAACAGCACGGCGGCGCGCTTGCTCCACTCGGCGATGCGCATCGCGTAGGGCTGGGTCGTGACCGGCGTGGGCGCGTTGGCCGGGATGTTGTAGACCTTGTAGTCGCCGTCGAGCTTGTCGTAGCGCAGGCCGGCCATCAGCTTCCACATCGGCGCGACCTGCACCATGTCCTGCACGTAGGCGCCATAGCCTTTGGAGACGTAGTCGTTGTTGGTGCGCAAGCTGCGCAGGCTCTCGTCGATGGCGGCACCGTCGTCGGGGCGGCCGATGGTCGTCGTCGGCTTCGCCGGCACGATGCCGCCCTGGGCCGCGGCATAGGCGGCGTAGACCTGCTTCTTCTCCTGCGCGAAGTCCACCCCGGTCTGCAGGCTGTGCGCCATGCCGGCGGCCTTGAACCGGGCGCTCAGGTCGCTCTGCACGGTGACCGTCTGCATGTCCTGCACCTTGAGCTGGGTGCCGCGGTTGACGACGGTGTCGGGGCCGAAGGTCTCCAGCGACACGGCGACCTTGGTGGGCTGCAGCGCCGCGGCCGCGAAGCGCACGGTGCCGGCGCGCTGGTCACGCGTGTAGCTCGCGTAGCGGGCCTTGGTGACGAGCTCCACCGCGGGGCTGAAGCGGTGTGTGTGGGTCAGCATGCCGTAGTTGGCCGTGCCGTTGTTGTAGTCGCTGGCCATGCCGTAGTAGGCCGTCGGGGCCAGCGGCAGCAGCGTCGTCGCGCTGGTGGGCGCGCTCGGCGAGGGCTTGATCCAGGGCATGCCGTAGTTCATGCCGTTGTTGTTGTCCAGGGTGTAGAGGGTCAGGCTGAACTCGTCGGCCTCCTCGATGCCCCAGCGCAGGTTGGCGGCGACGCCGCGCTTGTCCTGCGACGAGCCGGCGCCGTCGTTGTCGGCGGTGGTGCTCATCGCGCTGACGCGCAGTGCCGTCGTCTCGCCCAGGCGCTGGTTCAGGTCGCCCACTACGCGCAGGCCGGCGTGGCTGGACATCGTCATGTCGATCTGGTTCTGGTCGGCAAGCACGGCCTGCTTGGTGACCTGGTTGACGGCGCCGCCGCTGCTGCCGCGGCCGAACATCAGCGCGCCGGAGCCGCGCAGCAGCTCGACCTTGTCGAGGAAGAAGGTGTCGCGGTCGTAGAAGGCCGGGTCGCGCATGCCGTCGATGAAGATGTCGCCGGTGCTCTGCAGCGAGATGCCGTGGATGCGGATGTCCTCCTCGCCGCCCTCTGCCGCCATGAAACTGATGCCGGCGGTGTTCTTCAGCACCTCCTTGACGTTGTCGAGGTTGCGGTCGTCGATGAGCTTCTCGGTGACGACGGTCAGGGACTGCGGAATGTCGCGGATGTCCTGCTTGCTCTTGCCGATGCGGGTCTCGGTGGCCTGGTAGCCATCCTTGCCCTGCGGCTCGGCGCTGGCGCGGGCGCGCACGGTGGGCAGCACGTTGTCTTCCTTGGGCGGCGTGGCGGTCTGCGCCAGCGCGGCCGAGGCCAGGCCGAAGCCGGCGGCGAGCGCCCCCAGGGGCAGCAGCGACGGCGGCTTGGACTTGTTGTTCTTGAGGGGCATGGAACTCTCCGATGGATCGTGATGACTGGGCATGGCTTTGCCCACGACGGCATCGGGCGCCGCCCACGGCATGGCTACTCGGGGGGAAAGGGGCGGGGTCAGCGGTCGACTTCGTAGGACATCGGCGCGATGACCTCCCACTCGACGGGCTGGCCGTTCTCGGTCTGCGGCGCGAAGCGGGCGCTGCGCATGTCCTGCAGCGCCTGCTCGTCCAGGCGGGCGAAGCCGGAGGACCTGGCCAGCGCGACCTCGCGCGGCAGGCCGTTCACGTCCACGACGACACGCAGGTGCACGACACCCGACTCGCGCAGCCGCTTGGACATCAGCGGCACCGTCATGCGCGGCTCGCGCACGTAGCGCACGGCGCTGGCCGGGATGCGCTTGAGGGCGGGCGGTGCCGGTGGCGGCGCGACCTGGGCGACGGGCGCGGGTGCCGGCTGGACCTGCACCGGCGTAGGCGGTGGCGGCGGCAGGGCGGCGACGACGGGTGACGGCGCGGGCGCGGCGGCCACGGCGATGAGCGGCGGCTCGATCAGTGTCAGCGCCGGCGCCTTCATGTCAGGCATCGCGACTGGCGTGCGTGGCTGGGGCTTCGGCGGCTCGGCCGGGGCGACCAGGCGCACCACGACCGGCGCGACCTGGGCCACGGTGCGCCTGAAGTCCTGGACCTGGCTCAGGCCCCAGAACCCTAGCAAGTGCAGGGCGGCGACGCCCACCAGCAGCAGCCGGCGGCTGCGTGGCGGCCTGGAGAGCTCCGCATAGCTCGCCTGCGGCGGCACGCGCTGCACAGCGGGCCGAGACGGGGCGGCAACCAGCGTGGGGGCGACGAAGGCAAGGGGCTTCACGGACAGCGCATTCGATTCGATCAAGAAAAATGTTAACACGAATGCGAACGATTCTTATTTGATGAATGTCAAGCTGCGGCAGCCATGCCACACCGCCGCGGGCTGCGCCCGATATGCTGTGGCGCATGAAGATCCTCATCCGTTGGCTGCTGCTGGCCGGGGCGCTGCTGCTCGTGGCCCACCTCTACCCCGGCGTCGTCGTGACGAGCTTCACCTCGGCGCTGATCGCGGCGCTGGTGCTGGGCCTGCTGAACACGCTGCTGCGGCCCATCCTCGTGCTGTTGACGCTGCCGGTGACGGTGCTCAGCCTGGGCCTGTTCCTCTTCATCATCAACGCGCTGATGTTCTGGGCTGCCGCTTCGGTGCTGGACGGCCTGGCCGTGACCGGCTTCTGGGCGGCGCTGGTCGGCTCGCTGATCTACAGCCTGTGCGGCATGGTCATCGACGTCGTCATCGAGCGGCTGTTTCCGGGCGACTGAGCACCAGGGCCACCCCGGCCGCCGCCAGCGCGGCCAGTTCCTCGCGGGCGTCTCCGGCGCGGGCGCGCAGCGCCATCGAATGCAGCACGGCCGAGGCCAGCTGGGCGCGCATGGCCACGTCCGTGCCGGGCGGCAGCTCGCCCTCGTCCACCGCGCGCCGCAACCGCGCCTCGAAGGCGGCGGTGAAGCCGCGCAACGACTCGCCCAGCTGCTGGCGGATGGCCTCGTCACGCGGGGCCTCGGTGGCGGCCGTGCCGATCAGCAGGCAGCCGCGCGCCGCCGCACCGGTGGGGCAGTAGAGCTGCAGGGCCAGCTCGTAGACCCGTGCCAGGCCCTCGCGCAGCGATCGACCCTCGAAGGCGGCTGAGATGGCGGCATGGGACTGCTCGGTGTAGAGCTTGAGCGCCTGCAGATAGAGCGCGTGCTTGTCGCCGAAGGCGCCATAGAGGCTGGGCCGGTTCAGGCCTGTGGCGGCGCTCAGGTCGTCCAGCGAGGTGGACGCGTAGCCGCGCTGCCAGAAGGTCAGTGTGGCCTGGGCCAGGGTGGTGCCCGCGTCGAAGCTGCGCGGCCGGCCGCGGCGGCGCGGCGCAGGCGTCTTCGCGGCGTCTTCAGATTTTTGTACCACGATGAATGAAATTCATTGACGACGATTAATTCTATTCAATACAGTACAAAAACACTGTTGGAGATCCAGATGGAATTGTTCTTTTCCCCCATGGCCTGTTCGCTGGCGAGCCGCGCCGTGCTCTACGAGGCGGGTGCCGAAGCCCGCTTCACGCAGGTCGACAGCAAGGCCAAGCGCACGCTGGACGGGCGCGACTACTGGCAGATCAACCCCATGGGCCAGGTGCCGGCGCTGCGGACGTCCGACGGCTGGGTGCTGACCGAGAACCCAGCCGTGCTGCAGTACCTGGCCGAGGCCTGGCCCGAGGCCGGTCTGCTGCCTGCCGAGGCCGACGCGCGTGCCCGCGTGCGCCAGTGGCTGGGCTTCATCGGCACCGAGCTGCACAAGGCGGTCTTCGTGCCGCTGCTGGACGCCGAGGCCGGCGCCGACGTGAAGGCCTACGCGATGGACAAGGCCGCGCTGCGCCTGGCCACGCTGGAGGCGCATCTTCAGCGGCACGAGCACCTGGAGGGCGGCTACGGCATTGCCGACATCTACCTCGCCGTGGTGCTGAACTGGGCGCCCTACGCCGGCGTGGACCTGGCGGCCTGGCCGGCCGTCAGGGCCTACCACCGCCGCATCAACCAGCGCGAGGCCGTGGCGCGCGCGCTGGGCGAGGAGTTCGCGCTGTACCAGGAGGAGCAGCGCCGGCGCGCCTGACCCCCCCGGATGAGCGGCACATCGCCTGTCGCAGCCCGGCGGGCGTTGGCGTCTTGTACAGGAGGGGCCGCTCCGGCCTCGACCTGCAGGAGATTGCGATGCGTTGGCTCATCAGCCTGGTTCTTCTGGCCCTTAGCGCGGCGGCGGCGGCCGGTTCGGCCAGCTACGGCGGCCGGTTCGGTGCCGACGACGAGCATTTCTCGCTCGGCTTCACTCTCGCCGCCGGCGGACCGGTGCAGGTCGACACCCAATCCTTCGCCGCAGGCGGCTTCGCGCCGGTGCTGTCGCTCTTCGACGCTGCCGGCCAGCTGATCCAGCTCGACGCCGGCAGCAGCCATGTGTGCAGCGGCGCCGGCAGCTTCTGCTGGGACGCGCGGCTCGCGCTCGACCTCGGCGCCGGCAGTTACACCCTGGTGCTGACCCAGGACGGCAATCTGCCGCTGGGCCCCGACCTGGCCGATGGCTTCTCGATGACGGGCCAGCCCGACTACACCGGTCTGGCCTATCTGGGTCAGCCGGGCCTGCGCTTCATCAATGTGGACGGCAGCACGCGCACCGGCGACTGGGCCCTGACGCTGCAGGCCGCCGCGGTGCCGGAGCCTGCGACCGGCTTGCTGCTGGTGCTGGGGCTGGCCGGACTGATCTGGCGCCGCCGCGCCTGGCTGCTGGGCGCGGGGCTGGCCGCCTCCCTGCCCGCCCTGGCGCTGGAGGCACCGCTGGCCGCGGACGCCCACATGGCCAGCACCCAGCCGGCCGTGAATTTCGGCAGCCTGCCCACGCTCAACGTCGGCGGCGGCTCGACGGCGCTGCTGCGTTTCGACCTGGGCACGCTGCCCGCTGCGACCACGGCCGCCAAGCTGGTCAAGGCCAACCTCGTGCTGTACGTGAACCGCGTCGGCGCGCCTGGTGCCGTGGAGCTGCAGACCGTGAACAGCGCCTGGACGGAGGCCGGCGTGACGGCCGCGGCGGCTCCGGCCCTGTCGGGGGCCGGCAGCGGCGTCACGCTGCCGGTCGCGGCCGCCGGCCAGTTCGTCAGCGTGGACGTGACCAATGCCGTCAGGGCCTGGATCACCAACCCCGCCAGCAACTTCGGCTTCGCGCTGACACCGGCCCTGACGGCGCCGGGCACCGTGGTCTTCCTCGACAGCAAGGAAAACACGGCCACGGCCCATGTGGCGCGGCTGGACCTGACCCTGGCCGACCAGGGGCCTAAGGGCGACAAGGGCGACACCGGCCCCCGCGGCGCGACGGGCGCCACCGGTGCCACGGGCGCTGTGGGGGCGACCGGCGCCACGGGTGCCACCGGCCCGATGGGGCAGCAGGGACTCACCGGGCCGGCCGGTCCGACCGGTGCCGCGGGCGTATCCGGCTACCAGCAGGTGCAGACGACGGGCACCATCCCCGCCAGCTTCATCTCGCAGTTCGACATTGGTTGCCCGTCGGGCAAGCGGGTGCTGAGCGGCGGCTACAAGCTGCCGGACGGTGTCACCGGCACCCAGGCGGTCAACGTGGTGCCGCGGGTGAGCTATCCGGTCAACGACACGACCTGGCGGCTGTGGGTCAGCAACGTGAACACGGCCCCCATCACCCTCAATCTCTACATCGTCTGCGTGACCGCGCTCTAGGCGGCCCGGCCGTGCGCCGGCCGCCTCAGTTCGGCAGCTCGACGTCCGGCGGGATGTAGCGGCCCCGGTACATCTCGCCCAGGATGGCCTGGCGCTCGTAGACCAGCGTGCGCAGGCGGGCGTCGATGACCGAGGCCTCGACCTGGTCGGCGTCCGGGCCGCGCGACTGGCGCAGCCCGGAGCGCAGACGGTCGATGGCGCCGTTCAGGTCGCCGGCGGCGGCGCGCGTCTCGGCCTGCGCGCGCACCGCGCGCAGCGGCTGGCCGAGCTTTTCCCAGATCAGCGCGAGCTCGTGCCAGGCCAGTGCGTCGGTCGGCTCCAGGCTGACGTGGGTCTGCAGCGCGTCGGCGGCCTCGCGCAGCGCGGCGCCGGCCGTGGCTGCGGGGCCCGAGGCCAGCGCCAGGCCCACGCGCTGCATGAGCATCGGGCGGGACTTCTCGCCCTGCAGCGTGTCCAGCGCGGCGATGCCCTCCATCGGCCGGCCGCGCGCCTCGGCCAGCTCGGCGCGCAGATAGGTCAGCAGCCGGCGGGCCGCGACGGTCTCGGCAGCGCTGGGGGCGATGAGCTGCAGCGTCACCTCGGCACTGCGCAGCGTGGCCTCGGCGCGGTCGTAGTTGCGCAGCTTGATGGAGGCGAGCGTGGCGGCGTAGCGGGCGCCGAGCTGCTCGTAGCCGCCGCTCTCGCGGATGTTGCGGGCGCCGGCGTCGTAGTTCTCCAGCACCTTCCAGGCGTCCACGCGCGGGTCCATCAGCACACGCGAGCGCGCCGCCATCAGCGCGTGCTCGGCCAAGCCGCGAGGGCGGGCGAAGGGTTCGAGGGCCAGCCGCGTGCGCGCGTCGCCAATGCGCTCGCTCGTCAGCGGGTGAGAGCGCAGGTACGGGTAGGCGCCGTTGTCCATCAGGTGGTAAGCCTGCTCCATGCGCTCGAACATGCTGACCATGCCGCTGCCGGCGAAGCCCGCCTCCACCAGCACGTTGAAGCCGACACGGTCGGCCTCGCGCTCCATGTCGCGCGAGAAGTTCAGCGACAGCTGCGTGGCTGCGGCCTGGCCGCCGACGATGCCGGCGTTGGCCATGTCGATGTTGCCGCGCGAGGCGGCCAGGATGCCCAGCAGCAGGCCGGCGACAGCGATCATGCTGTTCTTCGAATCGCCCGCGATGCGCCGCGCGATGTGGCGCTGCGTGATGTGCGAGAGCTCGTGCGCCAGCACCGAGGCCAGCTCGTCCCGCGACACCGTCATCTGGATCAGCCCGAGGTGGGTGCCGACGAAGCCGCCCGGCAGCGCGAAGGCATTGACGCTGCGGTCGCGCACAAGGAAAGGCTCCCAGGCGAAGCGGGCCTGCGTCTCGTCACCGATCTGGCCCAGCTTGCGCGCCGCCTTCACGAGCGGGTCCCAGATGCCGTCGAGGTATTCCTGCAGCAACGGGTCGAGCACGTAGTCGGGGTCGATGCGGATCTGGCGCATGACCTGGTCGCCCAGGCGGCGTTCGGCGCCGACGTCCAAGTCCTGCGACACCGAGTCGCCCAGGGCCGGCAGGTTGACCTGGGCGTTCAGTGGCGCGCCGGGCAGGGCCAGCGTTGCCGCGGCGAGCAGGCTGAGCAGGGGGCGTTGCAGTAGCTTCTTCATCGGACGGTGGCGCGAGCCGGGAACGAGCCTCCTATGATGCCTGCAACACCTTGCCCCTTTGTTTCCAGGTCTCACGGCGCCCCTCGCCCAGCCGAGCATCGCTGAACGCGAGCGCATCTGCGCGGCCCCCCGAGGGGACGGCGACGCTTGCGGCATTGAGCCGCCAGCACATCGCCGGCGCGGGTCGGCTTGGGAGCAGCCCGGCGCTCGGCCCGACAGACGCAAACCGATGGACGACATGAGCAACCCTCTCACCCATTTCGACGCCCAGGGCCAGGCCCACATGGTGGACGTGTCGGCCAAGGCCGAGACCCACCGCGTCGCCGTCGCCGCCGGCGAGATCCGCATGCAGCCCGCCACCTTCGCGCTGATCGCCAGCGGCACGGCCAAGAAGGGCGACGTGCTGGGCGTTGCGCGCATCGCCGCCATCCAGGGCGCCAAGCGCTGCAGCGACCTGGTGCCGCTGTGCCACCCGCTGCCGATCACGCGCGTGGCGGTGGACTTCGAGTTCGACGAGGCGGGTAGCCGCGTGCTGTGCCGCGCCCAGGTGGAGACGCTGGGACGCACGGGCGTGGAGATGGAGGCTCTGTGCGCCGTGCAGGTGGGCCTGCTCACTATCTACGACATGTGCAAGGCTGCCGACCGCGGCATGGTCATTGGCAACGTGCGCGTGCTGGAGAAGCAGGGCGGCAAGTCGGGCGAGTGGCACGCCGCCGAGTCAGCGTAGCGTCCGCCAGTCCCGCACGCCTGAGGCCGGCTGGCATTGCGGCATCTCGGGTGCCGAGGCGGCTTCGGCGCAGGCCGAGAACCAGGTGTCGCCCGTCGGGTTGCGGAACTCCCGCAGCCGGTCGGCCAAGAAGCGCGCACCCTCCGTGTCGCCGGTGGCCTCCAGCGAGCGCGACCAGTGCATCAGCAGCCGCGCGTCGATCAGGCTGAAGGCCGTGCGGCGCGTGGCCGCGAGGGCCAGCTTGCCGGGCGGAAAGCTGGTGGCGGCGGCGTAGTCGGCCTGGTGGCTGAAGAAGACCGAGCGCTGGCCGGTGGCGATGCGCTGGTTCAGCGGCGCGGCATCCTCGGTCGGGGCGTAGATGACGACGATGCGCTGGTAGTCCCAGACGGCGAAGAGGCTGCCCGCGACCAGCAGGGCGCCGACGACCTGCCAGGGACGCGCCGGCGCCGGCGTGGCGGGCGCGTCGGCCGGCAATGCCAGGCCGAAGGCGAAGCAGGCCGGCAGCAGGAAGTAAGCGTACCAGAGCGGGTACTCCAGCAGGCTGTGTAGTGCGATGGTCAGCACGATCATCAGCGCCGCGCGGCGCAGCGGCGCGTCATCGGCCGCGCGCGCCGCGCCGCGCCAGGCCCTGCACAGCGCCCAGCCGAGCAGGGCCAGCACGGCGCCGGCCCAGGGCAGGCCGAGCTCGACGGCGAGCTGCGAGGGCAGGTTATGGGTGTGGTCGAAGAAGGCGATGGGGCGCGTCGGGAAGGGTGTCAGGCTCCAGGCGAAATTGAACTCGCCCCAGCCGACGCCCAGCAGCGGGTTGGCGAGCGTCAGCGCCCAGGCATTGCGCAGGATGGCCAAGCGCGACGGCGAGCCGGCGCCTTCGGACAGGCGCGAGGCGGCGCCGAAGGCATGGCCCTCGGCCGACCACTGCGCCATCAGCCACCAGGCGAGGCCCAGCATCAGCGGCGTTGCCAGCAGGGCCAGGCGGGCGCTGCGCGAGAGTTTGCGGTCGACGAGCCCCCAGATGGCCAGCATGGCGATGCCGATGAAGCCGGTGCGCGAGGCGCTCAGCACGACGGTGAAGACACAGGCGAACAGCAGCGGCGCGAGAAGCCAGCGCCAGCCGCGCCGCTCGGTGATGAAGACGGCCGCAACCGAGGCCCACATCATCAGGCTGGCCAGGTGGTTGGGCTGACGCAGATTGCTGACGGCGCGGCCCGGGATGCCCGAGCGGGCGATGAGGCTGCCGTCGGCCCAGCCGGGCGCGAAGACCTGCACCAGGCTGATGGCGATGCTGGCCAGGCCGGCCGCGAGCAGGCCCCAGCACAGGGCCTCGCCGGCGGCGGCGCGCAGGCCGCGCGGCAGGCCCTGCGCCACCAGCAGCACGGCCAGGCCGGCGCCGAGGATGGCGGCGGCGCCCAGGCCGAGCGAGGCGGGCAGGTCGCGCCAGAGCACGGAGCTCAGCGGCGCGACGACCAGCAGCGCCAGGGCGATGGCGGCGGGGCTCTTCAGGCCGTCGCGCCAGCCGGGAGTCATCCGGGCCCACAGCAGCAGTGCCAGCCCCCATCCGGCCAGGGCGAGCAGCTGGTTGTAGAGCGTGGCGGCCGGCGTCTGGTTGAAGGCCAGCAGCGGTGGCAGGGCGGCGGCGATGACGAGGCCGAGCAGGGCGGCCTGGGGATGGGAGGAGGACGTCGCGGCAGACATGGGCGCGGATGATGGCACGGCAGCCTCAGCGCCTGGTCTCGGCTTCCTCGTGATAGTCGTCGTCGATGTTGACGGCCCAGATCGCGTCGCGGCCGGCGCCGCCGTTCATGATGGCCTGCGCGGCCAGGCGCGCGGACAGCATGGAGTGGTCCTGGTTGTTGTAGCGGTGCATGCCGTTGCGGCCGCACAGGTAGAGGTTGTCCAGGCCGTCCAGCCAGGTGCGCAGTTCGTCGAAGCGCTGGAAGGCCGCGCCGAAGTAGCCGGGATAGGCCTTGGGCTGGCGCAGCACGGTGGCGTCGAGCAGCTCGGTCTCGTCGGCCAGGCCCAGTTGCTGCATCTCGCGCACGGCCAGCGCCTTCAGCGCGTCCTCGCTCATGGCCCACAGCGCGTCGTCGTCGCGGGCGAAGAACTCCAGGCCGAGCCAGACCGTGTCGGGGTCGGCCACCATGTAGGGGCTCCAGTTGTTGAAGACCTGCACGCGGCCGACCTTGACGCCGGGTTCCTGGATGTAGATCCAGTTGTCGCTCACGTGGCGGGCCTTGCCGGCGACCTTGGCGCTCATGCGGCGGTAGAGCAGGCCGACGGTGATGAAGTCGCGGTATTCGAGGCCGGACGCGATGGCCAGGGCCGGTGCGTCGGCCGCGGGGCGCAGGGCCTGGGCGAGCTCGCGGATGGGCATGGTCGAGACGACGGCGCCGGCGTCGAAGGCCAGCCGCTGGCCGACCTCGTCGCGTGCCAGCACGCGCGTCACGCGCCGGTCCTCGCGGTGGATCTCGTCCACGCTCAGGCCGCGCAGCAGCTGCCCGCCCAGGCGCTCGAACTCGCGCGCCGCGGTTTCCCACATCTGGCCGGGGCCGTACTTGGGGTAGAGGAAGCTCTCAATCAGCGAGGTGTGCTGGGTGTCGGTGCTGCCGGTGACGATCTTCTTCAGCGCCTGCTTCGCGGCGCTGCCGATGGACAGGCTCTTGATGCGCTGCGCGCCCCAGTCGGCGCTGATGTCGCGGCAGGGCACGCCCCAGACCTTCTCGGTGTAGTCCTTGAAGAACTGCAGATAGAGCTGGCGGCCGAAGCGGTTGATGAAGAAATCTTCCAACGTCTGCTCGGGCTTGATGGGCCGGGCCGCGGCGGCCATGTAGCTGCCGGCGAACTGCAGGCAGCGCGCGAGGCCCATGTTGCGCACCAGGTCCAGGCCGGGCTTGAGCGGGTAGTCGAAGAAGTTGCCGCCGAAATAGATGCGCGACTGGCGGCTGCGGATCAGCATCACCTCGTCGTCCGCCTCGCTGGCCGTGGCCGCGTGGCTGCCGAGCAGGCGCTGCTGGCCCTGGTAGGCCAGGCGAGTGTCGCTGCTGCCGCCCGCGGGCCTGGCGACCGGCAGCACGCCGCGCCACCAGTCCATGACCCAGTCGGACTTGGAGAAGAAGCGGTGGCCGCCGATGTCGATGCGGTTGCCCTTGTAGTTGACCGTCTTGGAGATGCCGCCGATGGCGTCGGTGGCCTCCAGGATCGTCACCTGCGGGTAGCCCGCGCGCAGCAGCTCCAGGCCGGCGGTGAGGCCGGCGGGGCCGGCGCCGATGATCAGGGCGGAAGGGGAGGTGGTGGTCATCGGGGCATCGGGCGCGAGAACAGCAGCAGCTTGCGCAGCGTGAAGTTGAAGGCGAAAACGCCCACGGCGGTCAGCAGCTTGGCCGGCACGGGCGACCACTGGTGCCGGCTCACCAGCCACCAGAGGCTGGCCTGTGTCAGCAGCAGGCCCAGCAGGCCGATCAGGGCGAAGGCAGCGAATTCTGCGCGGCGGTCGCGCAGGCGGTGCTGGTGGAAGACCCAGATCACGCTGCCCGCATAGGCGACCGTCAGGCCGACGGCGAAACCGAGGGCAATGGCGATGGCCAGCGGTGCCCCGGACCGGTAGGCCAGGGCATAGGCGGCGGTGTCGGCCGCCAGCGCCACGGCACTGGTGACACCGTATCGCCAGCCCTCGCGCCAGACCGCAAGCAGCCGCGCCGGCAGCGGTGGGCGGCCGGCGGGGGAGGGCGTGGCGGAGGCGGTGAGCGGCGTCATGGCGCGGCGTTCCCGGTGGCGGCGGGCGGCTGGAACTGCCGGCAAGCGTAGAGGGAGAAGCGCGACGCCCCCGTCGTCAGGACGGACAGGGGCGGTACGGGCAGGGGCGTGCCGAAGACCATGAAGTCCGGGTGCACGGCCTGTCCGCAGAGCTCGGCGATCAGCTCCATGCGCGGCGTGGCGCAGGCGGCCAGGGCCTCCCGGGCTCCACCCAGGGCTGCGCCCATCTCGCACTGCTCGCGGGCCTCGTCGATGTGCCGGTAGGCCTGGCGCAGCGGGGCGAGGGTCTGGGCCGTCGTGCGGCTGAACAGCATGCCTGCGCTCTGCAGCCGCGAGAAGTGGCTGGCGCGGCCCAGCAGGGCCCAGACCGCGCCGAGGTTGTCCGGCCAGTACACCGTCGCGGCCGTGGGGATGAGGGCGGTGAACGGCGGGCGGGGCGGCGAGGCTTCGACGAGCGTCGAGAACTCGTCCCGGCGATCCCAGGCCGCGACCGCCAGGCACAGGCCGAGCCCGCCGGCCGCCAGGGCCGTGCGCCGGGCCCAGGCGCCGCGTGAGGCCAAGACCCATAGCAACGCGGCCATGGCGACGGCGAGCAGGGGCTCGGTGGCCACGCGCGCCGCGCGCGACACGAGGCCGGCGTGGGGCTGCAGCCACGCGATGCGCTGCAACTGCAGTGCCAGGTGTGCCCCGCTGTAGCCGAGGATGGCTAGCAGGCACAGGCCGAGCAGCAGGTGGAGCACGGCTCGCGACACCGTCACGCCGCGCCACGCCAGGGTCGCGCTGAGCAGCCCGCCCAGCAACAGCGGGCCGCCGTAGCCGGGGCTGGACTGGGCGTCCAGCAGCGCCAGCACGATGAAGGCCGCCGTCAGACGCCACATCCCCTGGCGCTGCCAGAACTTCCACAGCACGAAGGGGGCCAGCGCGACGGCCAGCAGATGGGTCAGCCACAGCACTCGCCAGGGCTGTATCTGCGTGACCAGCACGCTGTGCAGCAGCACCGTGCCGACGCAGCTCAGCATGAGCAGCAGGGCGGTGCTCGCCAGCACGGCCGCGACGAAGCGCCGGCGCCGCTCGCCCGGTGCGAACAAGGCCATCGCGCAGGCCAGCACGCCGGCGTCGGCCAGCACGCTCCACCAGTCGCGCAAGTCCCAGTTGGTCAGCAGGACCTGGCGGTTGACGCCCGCGACGAGCGACCACCAGGACGGGTCGTAGAACTGCAGCAGCCGGTCCATCGGCGGCACGCCCCAGGCCGCCGGCAGCAGCAGCGCGGGCAGCAGCGCCAGGGCCCACAACCAGCGTCTGTTCTCGCCGACGGCGAGCATCCAGGTCATGGCGATCGCGGGCAGGGTCATCAGCGGGTGCAGGGCCAGGGCCAGGATCTGCAGGGCCAGGGCCAGCCCCAGGCGGCCCTGCACGCCGACCATCAGGCTGACGAGCACGAGGGGCTCGGCCAGGCTGCGCGCGGTGAGGAAGGGCTCGGTGTAACTGAAGATGCGCATGCCGCCGTACAGCGGCGACAGCACGGCCACGGCCAGCAGGCCCCAGGGCGCCCAGGTCCGCAGACCGAGGCTGCGCAGCAGGGCGAGCACGGCAAGCGCCGTGCCGGCCAGCCCGAGCAGGAGCAGGGCCTGGTGGGTCGCGTTCAGCCCCCACAGTTCGTAGAGCGGGGCGATGAGGACGGAGTACAGCGAGAAGGCGTCCTGGGAGCCGCCGCTGAAGAAGGGGTCGGCCCGCAGGACCGGCACGCGGCCGCGCACGAGGGCCTGGCCGCTGTAGAGGATGCCGTCGTGCTGCAGGCCTTCATAGCCGCGGGCGAGCAGGTACAGGGCCGAGCCGACCAGACCGACCACCAGCGCAGGTGGTCTCGGGATTCGTTGCATTGCGGGGGAGGACAAGGGAACGAATTCTGCGTGACGGCGGCCCTCTGTCGCGTGCCGACGGCCAAGAAAAACAGGGGCCGAAGCCCCTGTTTTGCGGTCAGCGCTTGCAGATCAAGAGTAGGAGTTCTTCTCGATGGCCTGCTTCAGCACCGGCGCGGTGACGCTGGTGGAGATCGTCCAGTTGACGGCGGAGTTGCCGAGCGTGGGCGTGAAGGTGACCGTCTGGCCGCCCAGGTCGTTACCGACCTTGGAAGCAGCGGCGAAGGTCAGCGTGATGATGCCGGTGCTGGTGATGGTGGCGGAGGCGACTTCGTTGGTCGGGGTGAAGGTGGCGGCGCTCAGGATGCCGGCCTGGTTGCAGTTGGTCAGCGCGCCTTCTTCCTGGCCGCACAGGGCCACGGCGTTCTTGAAGGAGTCGATGGCAACGATGGCGTTGCCGACCTTGGCCTTGGCGGTGTAGTCCTTGTACTGCGGGATCGCGACCGCAGCCAGGATGCCGATGATGGCCACGACGATCATCAGTTCGATCAGGGTGAAGCCTTGTTGGGCGCGTGCTTTGAGATTCATATCAGGACTCCAGCAAGAGTGAATGGAAGTGAAGACGAACTTGGTGGATGCAGGTGCCGTGCCAGCTTTTTGCGCTCAGTTGGCCCGTACGCACCACAGCCTAAAAAAACAGGGGCCAGGGCCCCTGTCCATCGGGCGGTCAGCCGATCAGGAGTACGAGTTCTTCTCGATGGCCTGCTTCAGCACCGGGGCGGTGACGTTGGTCACAATCGTCCAGTTGACGGCGGAGTTGCCGAGCGTGGGCGTGAAGGTGATCGTCTTGCCACCCAGGTCGTTACCGACCTTGGAAGCGGCGGCGAAGGTCAGCGTGATGACGCCGGAGCCGGTGATGGTGGCGGAGGCGACTTCGTTGGTCGGGGTGAAGGTGGCGGCGCTCAGGATGCCGGCCTGGTTGCAGTTGGTCAGCGCGCCTTCTTCCTGGCCGCACAGGGCCACGGCGTTCTTGAAGGAGTCGATGGCGACGATGGCGTTGCCGGCCTTGGCCTTGGCGGTGTAGTCCTTGTACTGCGGGATCGCGACCGCAGCCAGGATGCCGATGATGGCCACGACGATCATCAGTTCGATCAGGGTGAAGCCTTGTTGGGCGCGTGCTTTCAGGTTCATGTCATTGCTCCGGCGAAAGTGAGTGGGAGGAGGGCTCACCCCCTGAATGCAGGGGGCGTGCCAGCCCTCCGAGCACGGTCGGCCCGTGCAAAAGCACACGAATCGGGATTCCAGATGGCGTCGGCTGACAAAAAACGTCACTTTGGGCTGACAGGTTCTGTCATGACGGCTCGTCGGGCCGAGAAACGTCAGGCGTAAAAAAGGCGCCTCGAAGGCGCCGGCGACGGGGTGGGCGGACTCAGAGCCGCATCTCCTGCCCCGCCTGCAGCGCGCTGATGCGATGCGGGCTGTTCAGGGCCTGCACGCCCTGCATGACGGCCTCGACCTCGCCCGGCTTGATGTGGGTGATGCGCACATCGACGCTGCCGGCCAGCTGGGTCAGTTCATGGCCCAGCTCACTTGGGCAGAGGTGCTGGCTGACATGTGCGACCTCGGCCTCGTCGTCGCTGAAGGCGGTCTCGATGACGAGGTGGGACAGGCGCAGGTCGGCCAGCCGGCGCCACAGGGCCGGGTTGGGGCCGGTGTCGCCGGTGAAGACCCAGTGGGCATGGCCGCCGGCAGGGCCGGCGTCCACGGCGAAGCCGACGGCAGGGACGGTGTGCACCGCCGGCAGCACCTCGATGGCGCGGCCGCCGAGGTTCAGGCGCTCGCCGATCTGGAAGGCATGCAGGGACAGCACCGGGGCCTTGGCCGTCGGCAGCGCGGTGAAGTCGGGCCAGATCACGCCGTTGAAGACATGCTGGCGCAGCGCCTGCAGCGTCTCGGGCAGCGCATGGACCTGGATGGGGGGGCGGCCGGCCGCGACGCGCAGGCGCAGCACGGCGTCGGCCAGCAGCGGGATGCCCAGCACGTGGTCCAGGTGGGAGTGGCTGAGCAGGATGTGGTCGATGGCCGCCAGGGCATCCAGCGGCAGGTCGCCCACGCCGGTGCCGGCGTCGATGAGGACATCGTCGTCGAGCAGGAAGGCGGTGGTCTTGTAGCCGGCGGCAATGGCGCCGGAGCAGCCCAGGACGCGGATGTTCATGCGGTGCGTGGCTCGGATTGAGGTGCCGCGCGTCGGGCGAGGCAGAGCCAAGAATGTACGCAGCCCCCGGCGCCGTATGACGGTCGGATTACCGACTTGGGGGCATCCGCTCCGTGAGGATGTCACAGCAGCCGCTAAGCCGGCTGCTCCCTCCGGCAACTCCCGCCGATCCAGCTCTGCCGGGCGGCCGGCATAGCCCCTTGAGAGGGCTGGAGCCGGACATCAGGAGCGCTGAGGACTCCCTGTTCCTGCCGAATGCCGCAGGGGGAGGTTCGTTACCCCTGGATGAACTGCATCTGCGTGCCGGCCAGCTCGATCAGGTCGCCGGTGCGCAATGCAATCGATTCGCCCGTCAGCGGGATGCCGTTGACGCTGGGGCGCTGGGCGCCCTCGACATGGGCGAAGACGTAGCCGGTGGGGCGCTTGGTGATGGAGGCGACCTGCACGCCGGGCTTGCCCAGCGTCGTGACGACCTTGGTCAGCGCCACCTCGCGGCCGGCGGCTGCGCCGGTCAGTACCTTGATGGAGGCCGGGCCGATGACGGTGCCGTTGCCCAGCGAGCCGAAGGACGAGGTGAGGCCCAGGTTGGGCGGTGCGCCGGCCCCGGGCTTGAGGATCATCGTCTTCTCGTAGTCGCCACCGTCGTTCAGCAGGAACTTGATCTTGTACTTGCCGATCTCGACGGTGTCGTTGTCGGCCAGCAACTGCTTCTTGATCGCCTTGCCGTTGATGTAGGTGCCGTTGGTGGAGTTGAGGTCTTCGATGAAGACGTCGGCGCCGACCATCTGCAGCACGGCGTGTTCGCCCGACACCGCGAGGTTGTCGATGACGATGTCGTTGTACGGACGCCGACCGAGCGTGGTCTTGTCCTTGGTGATCTGGACTTCCTTGATCACCACGCCGTCGAGCGACACCACCAGTTTGCCCATGTATGACCTCAAGTTCTGTTGTGCTTGCCGCGACTCTTCAGGCAACGGAGTCCTTGCCGCCACGTCGACCGAAAGGCCACCAGCCTCGTCCTTCAGTACGTTGGCGGCCCTCGGCGCGGGCCAGGATGAGCGCGATGTTATCGCGCCCGCCGGCGTCATTGGCCGCGTTGACCAGCGCACGTGCAGCTTCGGGCAAGGCCGGATTGCCGTTGAGCAGGTTGGCGAGGCTGTCGTCGTCGAGCATGTCGGACAGGCCGTCGGAGCACAGCAGATAGGTGTCGCCGGGTTGGACTTCGTGCAGATGCAGCTCCATCAGCACCGTGTCTTCGACGCCGACGGCGCGCGTGACGAGGTTCTTGTTGCTGGAGAAGGCCGCCTCTTCGACGGTCAGCAGGCCGGCGTCGATCTGTTCCTGCAGCAGGGAATGGTCGCGCGTGACCTGCATCAGGCGCCCGCCGCGCAGGCGGTAGGCCCGCGAGTCGCCGACATGGCCCAGCAGCAGGCCTTCGGGGCGGAAGACGCCCAGCACCAGCGTCGTGCCCATGCCGGCGTAGCGTGGGTTGGTGTTGGCGGCGTTGAATATCGCGCGATTGGCGTTGTCCACGCAGATGTCCATGGCGCGCTTGACTTCGCCGGCGCGGGCTTCACGGCCGGCGTCCTTCAGCCAGCGGCCGAGTTCGGTGGCGACGAAGCTGGTCAGCATCTGGCTGGCCACCTCACCGGCGTTGTAGCCCCCCATGCCGTCGGCCAGCACGGCCAGGCCGGCAGCCTCGTCGAGGGCGACCGAGTCCTCGTTGTTGTCGCGCGCACGACCCACGTCGGTGGCGCTGAAGAACTCCAGGGTCATGAGGCTTGAGAGGGATCGGACGGCTCGGCGCCGGGGGCATGGGAGCGGCGATTCTGCCCTGCTTCCTCGGGCGTCAAGCGCAGTGTTTGTGCGAAGGCGGCATCCTCCGGGGACTTGACGGCCTCGGGCAAGGCCGGCTCGGCCTGCAGGGCCATGACGAGGACGGCTTCGAGGTCGCGCGCCATCTGCTCGCCGGAGGCGTAGCGCAGCTCAGGGCGCTTTTCGAGGGCGACGGCCAGCACCAGGGCCAGCGATTCCGGCAGGCCCGGGCGGTGGGTGCGCACGTCGGCGGCGGGCTCGGTGGCGATCTGCTGCATCAGCCGGGCCATGGAGTCGCTCTGGTGCGGCAAGGTGCCGGTCAGCAGCTGGTAGAGCAGCACGCCGAGGGAATAGAGGTCGCTGCGGCCGTCCACCGTCAGTCCGGCAAGCTGCTCGGGCGACATGAAGGATGGCGTGCCGAGAACCAGCCCGGTGCGCGTGCGGCTGCCGTCGCCGACGCGGGCGATGCCGAAATCCATCAGCTTGAGGCTGCCGTTGACGCGGTCCAGCATGACGTTGGCGGGCTTGATGTCGCGGTGGATAACGCCCTGGCTGTGGGCATAGTGCAGCGCCCGTGCCAGACGGGCCCCGATTTGCACCACCTCGCGCGCCGGCAGCAGCTGACCGGGCTTGGTGAACAGGCTGAGGTCGCGGCCCAGCACGTACTCGAGGGCGATCCATGCGTCGTTGCCGTCCTGCCCGGCGTCGACGACCTGCAGGATGTCGGGGTGTTCCAGCGCACGCGCCGCACGCGCCTCGCGCATGAAGCGGTCGCGCACGTCGGCCAGATCCTCGGACGAGAACTCGCGGCTCAGCGCCAGGCGCTTGATCGCCACCTGGCGCCCGGTGGAGCGCTGCGTGGCCTTGTAGACGACGGCCATGGCACCGCGGCCAATCTCGGCCCCGATGTCGAAATCGCGCAGATCCGGCGGCGTGCCGCCCTTGGCCTGGGGCGGCGAGGCGCCCGGTGCCTGGGTCTGCTGCACGGCCGGCAGCGTCGAGGGCTCGCTGGGCGGCGCATCGTCCGCATCGACCACACGACCGATGAGGCGCTGCCAGAAGCCGCCGGCCTTGCCGGGTTTGTCGCCGCTTGCCATGCGGCCGATCTTAGGGCGCCTCGCGCTTGCCGCGGCGGGCGAGGGCCAGGCCGACGGCCACGACGAAGACCGCGCAGCTGATGCTGACCGCGTAGTCCAGGCCATGCATGTGGGCCTCGAACCAGTCGTGCACGGCAGCGTCGGTCGTCGCCATCTCGCCGGCCACGAAGCCCAGCAGCGCCGCACCCATCGTGATGATGGCCGGGAAGCGCTGCATCAGCTTCAGCAGCAGGGTGCTGCCGAAGATGATGAGGGGGATGGACAGGCCCAGGCCGATGACGAGCAGTAGCACGCGGGCACCTTCGGGGGCGCTGTTGGCGGCGGCCGCGACGGCGATGACGTTGTCCAGGCTCATGACCAGGTCGGCGACCAGGATGGTGCGGATGGCCACCCAGACGCTGTTGCTGGCATGCACCTCGGCGTCGTCCTCGCTGTCGGCGAGCAGCTGGACGCCGATCCACAGCAGCAGCACGGCGCCGACCAGCTTGAGCCAGGGCAGCTGCAGCAGCTGCACGGCGAACAGCGTCAGCACCACTCGCAGCACGATGGCGGCGCCGCTGCCGAAGATGATGGCGCGCTTTTGCTGGTCGGCGGCGAGGTTGCGCGCGGCCAGCGCGATGACGACCGCGTTGTCGCCGGACAGCAGGATGTTGACCCAGATGATCTTCAGCAGCGCGATGAAGAAGGCGGCGTTCAGCAAATCCATGGCAGGAGCGGGGGTTGACGGCCCGAGTGTCGGTCCGCCCGGGTGGGCCGCGCCTGCGTGCAACTACGCAGGCCGCAAAAAGGAAAAGGGCCGTTCTGCGAACGGCCCTCGGTCAGCTGCGCGAGGCGGGTTTAGAGCAGTGCCTTGAGCAGCTTGCCCATCTCGGACGGGTTGCGCGTCACGGTGAAGCCGCACTCTTCCATGATGGCGAGCTTGGCATCGGCCGTGTCGGCGCCGCCGGCGATCAGCGCGCCGGCGTGGCCCATGCGCTTGCCCGGAGGGGCGGTGACGCCGGCGATGAAGCCGACGATGGGCTTCTTCATGTTGGCCTTGCACCAGCGGGCGGCTTCCGCCTCGTCCGGGCCGCCGATCTCGCCGATCATGATGACGGCGTCGGTGTCCGGGTCATCGTTGAAGGCCTTCATCACGTCGATGTGCTTGAGGCCGTTGATCGGGTCGCCACCGATGCCGACCGCCGACGACTGGCCCAGGCCGATTTCGGTCAGCTGCGCCACGGCTTCATAGGTCAGCGTGCCGGAGCGCGAGACCACGCCGATGCGGCCCTTGCGGTGAATGTGGCCGGGCATGATGCCGATCTTGATTTCTTCCGGCGTGATCAGGCCCGGGCAGTTGGGGCCCAGCAGCAGCGTGCGCTTGCCGCCAGCGGCTTCCTTGGCCTTCATCTTGTTGCGCACTTCCAGCATGTCCCGGACCGGGATGCCTTCGGTGATGCAGATCGCCAGGTCCAGGTCGGCCTCGACGGCTTCCCAGATCGCAGCAGCAGCGCCTGCAGGCGGCACGTAGATGACCGAGACGGTCGCGCCGGTCTGGCCAGCGGCTTCCTTGACGGTCGCGTAGATGGGGATGTCGGAGAATTTCTCGCCAGCCTTCTTGGGGTTCACGCCCGCGACGAAGGCGTTCTTGCCGTTGGCATAGGCCTGGCAGCCCAGCGTGTGGAACTGGCCGGTCTTGCCGGTGATGCCCTGGGTGATGACCTTGGTGTCTTTGTTGATGTAGATGGACATGTCTGATTCCTCTGGGCTGGCTTAGGCGACGGCGGCGACGATCTTGGTCGCGGCTTCGGCCATGGTGTCGGCGGCGATGATGGGCAGGCCGGATTCGGCCAGCATCTTCTTGCCCAGCTCTTCGTTGGTGCCCTTCATGCGCACGACCAGCGGCACTTGCAGGTTCACGGCCTTGCAGGCGGTGATGACGCCTTCAGCGATGGTGTCGCACTTCATGATGCCGCCGAAGATGTTGACCAAGATGCCTTTCACGGCCTTGTTCTTCAGCATGATCTTGAAGGCCTCGGTCACCTTCTCGGCCGTGGCGCCTCCGCCGACGTCCAGGAAGTTGGCCGGCTCGCCGCCGAACAGCTTGATGGTGTCCATCGTGGCCATGGCCAGGCCAGCGCCGTTCACCAGGCAGCCGATGTTGCCGTCCAGCGAGATGTAGGCCAGGTCGAACTTCGACGCTTCGATCTCGGCCGGGTCTTCTTCGTCCAGATCGCGGTAGGCCACGATCTCGGGGTGACGGAACAGCGCGTTGGCGTCGAAGTTGAACTTCGCGTCCAGGGCCATCAGGTTGCCCTTGCTGTCACGGTTCAGCGGGTTGATTTCCACCAGCGACGCGTCCGTGTCCATGTAGCACTTGTAGAGCTTCGCAAACAGGTCGACGGCCTGGTCGACCGTGTGGCCTTCCATGCCGATGGCGGCGGCGATCTTCTTCGACTGCTCGGTGGTGATGCCGGTCAGCGGGTCGATAATCTCCGTGATGATCTTCTCGGGCGTGCTGTGGGCCACCTCTTCGATGTCCATGCCGCCTTCGCTGGAGGCGATGAAGGCCACTTTTTGCGTGGCGCGGTCGGTCACCAGGGAGATGTAGAACTCCTTGCCGATGTCGGCGCCGTCCTCGATGTAGAGGCGGCGGACCTTCTGGCCTTCGGGACCGGTCTGGTGGGTCTTGAGCTGCATGCCCAGGATGCCTTCGGCCTTTTCCTTCAGGTCTTCGATGGTCTTGGCAACCTTGACGCCACCGCCCTTGCCGCGGCCGCCGGCGTGGATCTGGGCCTTGACCACCCAGACCGGGCCACCCAGCTTCTGGGCGGCCTCGACGGCCTCCTGCACGGTGAAGGCCGGGATGCCGCGCGGCACCGGCACGCCGAACTGGCGCAGGATTTCTTTGCCCTGGTATTCGTGGATTTTCATGGCTGGGTCTCTCGGGTCGGGGAAGTCAGGAAGCGGTTTCGGCGGACTCTGGGATGGCCAGATGCCAGCGCGGATAGAACTTGGCGACGGTGGTGCCGTCGCGACGCAGGGCGTGGCAGCGGTCGAGCTGGAAGGGCGGGTTGCCGGCGGCGTCACCCTCGCGGGTGTCGATGACGGAGCCGGCCATGGCCTGGATGACGGCGGTGGGCAGCACCTGGCAGAGTTCCGTCAGATGGGTGCAGCCGCGCGTGCCCGCCAATCGTTCCTGGACGGACTGACGGAAGCCTTTCATCAGGTTCAGGCCGACGAGCCGGGCATAGGCGTCGCCGTGCTCATTGCACGCGCCGACGTAGGGCATCCACAGCGTCTCGGACGTGGCCGCGGTGATGGTCAGCGTCGCGTCGACCGTCAGATGCAGCCGCATCTCATGGATGGGGTCGCCGGCCTTGCGCGGCACGCCGGCCAGCGGCACGTCGTGCGTCTTGGTATCGGTAAGGCCGGCTTCGACGTCGAACAGGCCGTCATCGCGGGCGAACACCTGCACATCGAGGGCGCGGCGATGAAGCGGGCGGCGCGTGACGGACGGGATGGCGGGGGGCATGGACGGGGTGTGGACGGAACAGCCCGGCCGGTGCCGGGGCGGCTTTTATCGGCACTCACGGCCGCTTTGCCGAGAAGCCAATGGCTTGTAACCGGATGAACCACCGTTCTGGCGGCAGCCGGCAATGTAGCACGTAGGGTAAAAACTACCCCTGCGCGCTCGGTCAAGCGGCCCTTAGGCCCTCAGCAAGCGGCGCACCACTTCGGGGGAAAACCCCCGTGCCAGCAGGAAGCGGGTCTGCCGCGCCTGCTCGGCGGCGTTCCGGGCCGGCTCCGGGCCGAAGCGTTTGAGCCAGACCTCGCGGGCTCGCTCCATTTCGGTGGCGCGCAGTTCTGTTTGTTGCTGGGCGTCCAGCCGCAGGCCGTGCTGGGCCAGTTCCTGCTGGATGCGCTGGACACCGAACCGCCCGGCGCGAACATGCAGACGGGACTCGATGAAGCGTGTTTCGTCGAGGTAACCGGCCGCAGCGAGCGCGTCGAGCAGCGCATCGATGGCGGCCTCGCCGGCTTCTGCGGCTTCTTCTTCAGGCGCGTCTGCCGCGCCGGCAGCGGCGGACGCCGCACGCGCGCGGCGCTCGATGCTCAGCAACTTGCGCCTGAGTTCGACGCGGCTGTGCTCGCGCTGGGCTAGCAGGCCGATGGCGCGGGCCTTCAGCGATAGCGGCGCGCGCGCCATGACCAGCGGCAGCCGGGTTTACTCCTCGGCCGGCGCGCTCAGCAACGCCACGCCCAGCGATTCACGGATCTTGTTCTCGATCTCGCGGGCGATGTCGGGGTTCTCGCGCAGGAATTCGCGGGCGTTGTCCTTGCCCTGGCCGATCTTCTCGCCGTTGTAGGCGTACCAGGCGCCGGACTTGTCGACGATCTTGGCGACCACGCCCATATCGACGATCTCGCCCTCGCGGCTGATGCCTTCACCGTAGAGGATGTCGAACTCGGCCGTCTTGAACGGAGGGCTGACCTTGTTCTTGACAACCTTGACCTTGGTCTCGGAGCCGATGACTTCCTCGCCCTTCTTGATCGAGCCGATGCGGCGGATGTCCAGGCGCACGGAGGCGTAGAACTTCAGCGCGTTGCCGCCGGTGGTCGTTTCGGGCGAGCCGAACATGACGCCGATCTTCATGCGGATCTGGTTGATGAAGATGACCATGCAGTTGGTCTTCTTGATCGTGGCGGTGAGCTTGCGCAGGGCCTGGCTCATCAGGCGGGCCTGCAGGCCGGGCAGGCTGTCGCCCATCTCGCCTTCGAGCTCGGCCTTGGGCGTGAGGGCCGCGACCGAGTCGACGACGATGAGGTCCACCGAGCCGGAGCGCACCAGCGCGTCGACGATCTCCAGCGCCTGTTCGCCGGTGTCGGGCTGGCTGATCAGAAGCTCCTGCAGGTTCACGCCGAGCTTCTGCGCGTACTGGATGTCGAGCGCGTGCTCGGCGTCGATGAACGCGGCGGTGCCGCCGAGCTTTTGCATCTCGGCGATGACCTGCAGCGTCAGCGTCGTCTTGCCGGACGATTCCGGACCGTAGATCTCGACGACGCGGCCGCGCGGCAGGCCGCCGACGCCCAGGGCGATGTCCAGGCCCAACGAGCCGGTGGAGACGACCTGGATGTCTTCGATGACCTCGCCTTCACCCAGGCGCATGATGGAACCCTTGCCGAACTGCTTTTCGATCTGGGCGAGGGCGGCCTGCAGGGCCTTGGCTTTTTCGGTGTTGAGGGCTTTGACCGGGGCGTCCATGCGAATCTCCGTGGGGAATGGCTGAATTATGGGGCAATCTGTATGTTTGTACAGTGGTTTGTCCCCCGATGTGCGGCAGCGAGCCGTCTCAGGATTGAGCAGAGTTTGCGCGCCGGGTGGCTCATGACGTGAGCCAGGCTTGCGCTTTCGCAAGCTGGCCACGGGGCCTGGGCACATAACATCGGCGCAGGAGACAAGACGATGCGCATCCTCATTGCGGAAGATGATCAAGTACTGGCCGACGGGCTGTTGCGCGCGCTGCGCGCTTCGGGCTATGCCGTGGACCGGGTCAGCAGCGGCACCGAGGCCGATACGGCGCTGGCAACCCATGAGTTCGACCTGGTGATCCTGGACCTGGGCCTGCCGCGCCTGCACGGGCTGGAGGTGCTGCGCAAGCTGCGCGCCCGCGGCTCGACGATGCCGGTGCTGATCCTGACCGCGGCCGACAGCGTCGAGCAGCGCGTCAAGGGGCTGGACCTGGGCGCCGACGACTACATGGCCAAGCCCTTTTCGCTGCAGGAGCTGGAGGCGCGTGTGCGGGCACTGACGCGCCGCGGCCTGGGCACGGCCAGCAGCCTCATCAAGCATGGGCCGCTGACCTTCGACGCCACCGGTCGCGTCGCCTACATCAATGAGCAGATGCTGGAGCTGTCGGCGCGCGAACTGTCGCTGCTGGAGGTGCTGCTGCAGCGTGCGGGGCGCCTGGTCAGCAAGGATCAGCTCGTGGAGCGGCTGTGCGAGTGGGGCGAGGAGGTGTCGAACAACGCCATCGAGGTCTACATCCACCGGCTGCGCAAGAAGATCGAGCAGGGGCCGATCCGCATCGCGACCGTGCGCGGCCTGGGCTACTGCCTCGAAAAGATCGCCTCTTAATCGATGCCCAACAAAGACGGCGTCAGCCCCCAGCAGGGCTCGCTGTTCGGCGAGATCCTCGACTGGATGCTCGCCCCGCTGCTGCTGATCTGGCCGATCAGCGTCGCGCTGACCTGGCTGGTTGCGCAGGGCATTGCCAGCCGGCCCTACGACCGCGAGCTCGGCGAAATGGCGCGCAGCCTCGGGCTGCAGGTGGCGGCGGAAACCGCGCCGCCAAGCATCGGCAAGGGCAAGGACCGCTACGCCCTCGCGCCCGAGGCCGCGGCCCTGCTGCGGGCCGACGCGTCGGACACGGTCTTCTACCAGGTGCTGGGTCTGCGCGGCGAACTGCTCAGTGGCGACGCGACGCTGCCGGTGCCGTCCGAGGAGGCGCCCATCGTGCCGTGGGAGCTGCATTTCCGCGACGACGAGGTGGGCAGCGACGCCGTGCGCGTGGCTTATCTCTGGGTGGCGCCCGAGGGCCAGGCGGGTTCGACCAAGACCATGCTCGTGCAGGTCGCCGAGACGCTGGGCAAGCGGGCCCGGCTGACGAACGAGATCATCAAGGGCGTCATCCTGCCGCAGTTCGTCATCCTGCCGCTGGCGGTGCTGCTGGTCTGGCTGGCGCTGGCGCGTGGCATTTCGCCGCTCAACGAACTGCAGCGGCGCATCCGTTCGCGCGAGAGCTCGGACCTCTCACCCATCGACGAGCAGCGCGTGCCCGACGAGGTGGCGCCGCTGGTGCAGGCCATCAACGACCTGCTCATGCGCCTGGACTCCTCGATGAGCCGGCAGAAGCATTTCCTCGCCGACGCGGCCCATCAGCTCAAGACGCCGCTGGCCGGCCTGCGCACCCAGGCCGAGCTGGTGCAGCGCGAGATAGACGCCGGCCGCTCCTCGCCCGAGGAGCTGAAGCGTTCGCTGGCGCAGATCGCCCGCGCCAGCGAACGTGCGGCCCACATGGTCAACCAGCTGCTGGCGATGGCACGCGCCGAGGACGCGGAGCAGGCCATGCGCCGCGAGCCGGTCAACCTGGCCGAGATCGCCATAGATACCGTGCGCGACTTCGTGCCGCGGGCGCTGGAGCGGCGCATCGACCTGGGCTATGACGGCGTCGTGCCCGACGAGAGCCGGCTGCGCGTGCAGGGCCAGCCCGTGCTCATCGGCGAGCTGATCCGCAACCTCGTCGACAACGCGCTGCTCTATACGCCGGCGGGCGGCGTTGTGACGGTGCGTGTCGTCGAGGACCCCTTCGGCCAGGTCGTGGTGCTGCAGGTGGAGGACACCGGGCCGGGCATCCCGCCAGGCGAGCGCGAGAAGGTCTTCCAGCCCTTCTACCGGTCGCTGGGCAGCGGCGTGGAGGGCTCGGGGCTGGGCCTGGCCATCGTGCAGGAGATCGTGCAGCAGCACGAGGCCGAGCTGACGCTGGACGACACCCGCGTGCGCCGCGCGGCGGGGGGCGAGTCGCCCGACGGTCAGGGTCCGGGCGCGCGGTTCACGATCCGTTTCCCCGCAGCGCTGGCGGCGGCCATCAAGTCTTGACGAGCTTCCTGACCCGCGCGATCGACATCAGCAGGCCCAGCGACAGGCCCAGCGTCACCATCGCCGTGCCGCCATAGCTGATGAAGGGCAGCGGCACGCCCACGACGGGCAGGATGCCGCTGACCATGCCCATGTTGACGAAAACATAGGTGAAGAACGACAGCGTCACCGCGCCGGCCATCAGCCGCGTGAAGAGGGTCGGCGCGTCAGACGCGATCATCAGCCCGCGCAGGATCAGCGCCGTGAAGCCGGCCAGCAGCGCCAGCGCCCCCATCAGGCCGAACTCCTCGCCGAAGGCCGCGAAGATGAAGTCGGTCGTGCGCTCGGGGATGAACTCCAGGTGGGTCTGCGTGCCCTGCATGAAGCCCTTGCCGGTCACGCCGCCGGAGCCGATGGCGATCTCGCCCTGGATGATGTGAAAGCCCTTGCCCAGCGGGTCCTTGCTCGGGTCCAGCAGCGTGCAGATGCGGTGCTTTTGGTACTCCTTGAGCACCGGCCATTTCAGGTCGGGCTCGCAGATGGTGTCCTCGCTGAGCACCAGGGCGGTGGCGCCAGCCGCGGCCAGCACGACGGCTGGCACGATGAGCTTCCAGGGCAGTCCGGCGAAGAAGATCACGTACAGCCCGGCCGCCAGCACCAGGATGCCGGTGCCGAGGTCCGGCTGCTTGGCGATCAGCAGGAAGGGCACCAGCAGCAGGCCGAAGGCGGCGATGAAGTCCGGCCAGCGCAGCAGGCCTTCGCGCTTCTGGAACCACCAGGCCAGCATCAGCGGCGTGGCCAGCTTGAGCAGCTCGGACGGCTGGATCTGCGTGACGCCGATGCTCAGCCAGCGCGTCGCGCCCTTCTTCGTGACGCCGAACAGGGCCGTGGCAACGAGCAGCGCCACGCCGAAGGTGTAGAGCGGGATGGCCAGGGCCATCAGCTTCTGCGGCGGCACCTGTGCGACGATGAACATCAGGCCCAGGGCCAGCACCATGTTGCGGGCGTGGTCCACGAAGCGCGTGCCGTGGTCGTAGCCGGCGGAGTACATGCACAGCAGGCCCCAGCCGCACATCCACAGCACGGCCAGCAGCAGCGGGATGTCGAAGCCGCTGAGCCAGGGCTTAAGCCGGCTCATCAGCGGCGGGCGTTCGATGACGGTCATCGCGAAGCTCCCGATGCAGGGGCCGAGGGCGCCGAGGCGGTGGCGGCCGGTGGCTGCCAGCCTGTCAGCGGCACGTCGGCCGCCTTGCGCGGCGTGCCGACGGGGGCGAAGGACTGGCCCTTCTGCGTCAGCGCGATGTCCTCCTCGCTGGGGTACTGGCCCAGCAGCAGGTAGTCGAACACGCGGCGCGCGATGGGGGCGGCCGAGGCCGAGCCCCAGCCGGCGTTCTCGACGATGACGGCCAGGGCCACCGTCGGCTGGTCCACCGGCGCGAAGGCGACGTAGAGCGAATGGTCGCGCTTGCGCTCGTCGGCCTTGATGCTGCTGTATTTCTCGCCGGCCTTCAGGCCGATGGCCTGGGCTGTACCGGTCTTGCCGCCGCTCTGGTAGCCGGCGCCCAGGAAGACCTGGCGCGAGGTGCCCTCCAGCGTCACGCCGTTCATCGCGTTCTGGATGACGGCGACGTCGGCGGGCTTGAGCGGCAGGGCGGGCAGCGCGTCGCTGGCGACGCGGCGCTGCTCGTGCCGGACCACGTCCTCGATCTCGCGCACCAGGCGCGGCTTGTAGCGCTGGCCACCCGAGGCGATGGTCGAGTAGGCCGTGGCCATCTGCAGCATGGTGAAGCTGTTGTAGCCCTGGCCGATGCCCAGCGAAATCGTCTCGCCCGGGAACCACTTCTGGTTGGCCGGGCTCTTGGCGAAGTAGCGACGTTTCCAGTCCTGCGAGGGCAGCACGCCGGTGACCTCGCCCTGCACGTCGATCTCGGTCCTGCGGCCCAGGCCGAAGGGCTCCAGCTGGTCGTGGATGAGGTCCACGCCCATCTCGTTGGCCAGGCTGTAGAAGTAGACGTTGGAGGAGCTGACGATGGCCAGGCGCATGTCCTTGGGGCCGGCGCGGTCGGTCTCGGGGCTGCCGAAGGTGCGGCCGCCGAAGCTGTAGGTCAGGTTGTCCATGATGACCGTGCCGGGCGCGCGCTTGCCGCTGTTCAGCGCGGCCATGGCCATCAGCGGCTTGAAGGTGGAGCCCGGCGGGTAGGTGCCGCGCAGGGCCCGGTTGAGCAGCGGCTTGTCGATGTCCTCGTTGAGGTCGCGCCAGCTGTCGGCATCGATGCCGTCGACGAAGAGGTTGGGGTCGAAGGTGGGCTTGGAGACGAAGGCCAGCACCTCGCCGTTGCGCGGGTCGATGGCGACCAGCGCGCCGCGGCGCTCGCCGAAGAGCTTTTCCACCAGGGCCTGCAGCTTGATGTCGATGGACAGGTTCAGCGTGTTGCCCGGCGTGGGCGGCTTGTGGTCCAGGCGGCGCACCGCGCGGCCGCCGGCGCTGGTCTCGACCTGCTCGAAGCCGGTCACGCCGTGCAGTTCCTTCTCGTAGGCCTGTTCCAGCCCCAGCTTGCCGATGTATTCGGTGCCGCGGTAGTTGGCGAGGTCCTCCTCCTCCCAGTCGTCCATCTGCTTCTTCTCGGCCTGGTTGATGCGGCCGATGTAGCCGATCAGGTGCGAGCCGATGTCGCCGAGGGGGTAGGAGCGGAACAGCCGCGCCTTGATCTCCACGCCGGGGAAGCGGAAGCGCTGGGCCGTGAAGCGCGCCACCTCCTCGTCCGTCAGCTTGGTGCGGATGGGCAGGGAGTCGGTGTGCTTGGCCTCTTCCAGCAGGCGCTTGAAGCGGCGCTTGTCGCGGGCCTGGATGTCGATGACCTGGGCCAGGGCCTCGATGGTGGCGTCTAGGTCGGCGACCTTCTCGGGGTTAATCTCCAGCGTGTAGGCCGAGTAGTTGCTGGCCAGCACGACGCCGTTGCGGTCCTTGATGAGACCGCGGTTGGGCACGATGGGCACGACGGCGATGCGGTTGGACTCGGCGCGTTCGGCAAAGCTGTCGTACTGCACCACCTGCAGCCACAGCAGCCGCGCGACGAGCAGCCCGAAGCAGAACAGCACGAACGCGCCCGCGGCCAGCACGCGCAGTCGGAAGCGCGACAGCTCCTGGTGGAGGTTCTTCAGGACGACCACGAGGTTCTCAAGCGATCACAGAGGGCGGTGCGCGTCGCGATCCGGCGCCCGGCGTTGTGGGGCCAGCAGCAGCACGCTCGCCACCGGCCACAGCGCCGCCTCGAACACCGGCGCCAGCAGCACGCCCCAGCCCGGCCACATGCCGCCGACGAGCATGCGCACGATCAGCGCCAGCGCATGGGCCGCGAGGAACAGCGGCAGCACCTGCACGGCCTGGGCGCCCAGCGGGAACCAGGTCAGGCGGCGGTGCAGCATGATGGCGCCGAAGCTCAGGCCGCTGTAGGCCAGCGCATGCTGGCCCAGCAGCGCGCCGTCGTGCACGTCGATGAGCAGGCCGAAGACGAAGGCCCACAGCACGCCGATGCGCCGCGGCTGGTGCACGCCCCAGAAGACGAGCACGACGGCCAGCACGTCGGGCATGGCGGCCATGCGCCCGGCCGGCACCATGTCGATCATCAGCGCGACGATGAGCGTGAGGCCTATGAACCAGGGGTTGGCCGGCAGCAGCAGCTGGTCGGCGGCGCGCGGCATGATCATGACGCGCTCCCTTCAGGCCGCGCGCCGGGCCGTCCCAAGCAAGGCCTGGCCCCCTCGGGGGGCCGCCGCAATGCGGCGAGGGGCTGACATCCCAGCATGATCATTGGCTGGCTCCCGAGGCCTTCGCCGCCGCCTTGGCGGCGCGCTCTTCCTTCTTGGCCGCGCGCACGGCGGCCTTGGTCGCGGCGGCCGAAGCCGCTTCCTCAGCCGCGGCGGCCTCGGCCTCCTTCTTGGCGGCCAGGTGGCGGTCCTGCGGCAGCAGCACCAGCACATGGCGGGCGCTGTCCGGCTGAGCGATGGGCGCCAGCAGCACCTGGGCGAAGCTGGAGTCGCCACGGCGCTCGACGACGGCGACCCTGGCCACCGGCAGGCCCGGTGGGTAGACGCCGTCCAGGCCCGAGGTCGTCATCAGGTCGCCGACCTTGATGTCGGCATTGGCGGCCAGGAAGCGCAGCTCCATGCCGGAGCCGTCGGACCGGCCGGCCGCGGCGTTGCGCATCTGCGTGCGGGCGTTCAGCACCGGGATGGCAGCGTCCTTGTCGGTCAGCAGCGTCACTTCGCTGGATAGCGGGTAGACGCGCGTCACCTGGCCCAGCACGCCGGCCTCGTTGATGACGGGCGAGCCGGCGGCCACGCCCTGCGTCGCGCCGCGGTCGATGACGACGCGGCGGGAAAAGGGATCGGGCGCTTCGAAGAGCACCTCGGCAGGCACCGAGGGCACGCTCAGCGAGGGTTGCAGGCCCAGCAGCCTGCGCAGGCGCTCGTTCTCGGCCTGCAGGGCTTCGGCGCGCGACAGCCGTTCGGCCTGCCGGGCCAACTGGCGCTTGGCCTCGTCCTCGGCCTCCATCGCGCGCTTGGTGCCGCGCAGGTAGTCGCCGGCCGTCTCCCAGGCGTCCACCGGCGTCAGCAGCAGGCGCTGGACCGGGTGGAGCACCAGCGCCAGCGCGGCGCGGGCCGGCTGCATCAGCTTGAAGCGGGCGTCCGCCACCATCAGCAGCAGGGCCAGCGCCGAACATAGCGCGAGCTTGGTCAGCGCCGACGGACCCTGGCGGAAGAACGGCGGGGGGGTACGGTCTAGGGTGCCGAGGGGCATTGCGCGCCTGGCGGGGTTAGCGGCTTATTCCGACGTGAAGATGCTGCCCAGGCGCTCCATGCGCTCCAGGGCCATGCCGCAACCGCGCACCACGCAGGTCAGCGGGTCTTCGGCCACCAGCACCGGCAGGCCGGTTTCCTCGCCCAGCAGGCGGTCCAGGTCGCGCAGCAGGGCGCCACCGCCGGTCAGCATCATGCCGCGCTCGGCGATGTCGGCGCCCAGTTCCGGCGGCGTCTGCTCCAGCGCGTTCTTCACGGCGGAGACGATCTGGTTGAGCGGGTCGGTCAGGGCTTCCAGGATCTCGTTGGAGGAGATGGTGAAGCTGCGCGGCACGCCCTCGGAGAGGTTGCGGCCCTTGACTTCCATTTCCTTGACCTCGGAGCCGGGGAAGGCACTGCCGATGTTCTTCTTGATCGCCTCGGCGGTGGGCTCGCCGATCAGCATGCCGTAGTTGCGGCGGATGTAGTTGATGATGGCTTCGTCGAACTTGTCGCCGCCGACGCGCACGCTGCCCTTGTAGACCATGCCGCCCAGCGAGATGACGCCGACTTCCGTCGTGCCGCCGCCGATGTCGACGACCATGGAGCCCGAGGCCTCGGCCACCGGCAGGCCGGCGCCGATGGCGGCGGCCATCGGTTCCTCGATCAGGTAGACCTCGCTGGCGCCGGCGCCCAGGGCGCTCTCACGGATGGCGCGGCGCTCGACCTGGGTGGAGCCGCAGGGCACGCAGATGATGATCCTCGGCGACGGCTTGAACGTCTTCGAGTCATGGACCATCTTGATGAACTGCTTGAGCATCTGCTCGGTCACCGTGAAGTCGGCGATGACGCCGTCCTTCATCGGGCGGATGGCCTCGATGTTGCCGGGCACCTTGCCCAGCATGGCCTTGGCCTCGCGGCCGACGGCCTGGATGGTCTTCTTGCCGTTGGGGCCGCCCTCGTGGCGGATGGACACGACGGAGGGCTCGTCGAGGACGATGCCCTTGCCGCGCACGTAGATCAGCGTGTTGGCGGTGCCGAGGTCGATGGCGAGATCGGTCGAGAAGTAGCGGCGCAGGGAGGCGAACATGGTGTGGCGCAGGGAGCCTCGCCGGCGGGGCGCGACTCGAAAAATCGGGCGGCTGGAAAGCCAGAGGCCGCCCGGCCGGCGACGAAACGCGTCGCTGAAGGGGCAGCCTCGAAGGCCATGAAGATGGGCGGCGATAATAACCGATCACCCTGTTTTTTAGCCCGCCAGCACTAGGTTTCTGGCATCCGGCTTACATCTGAAAACCCTTCATGAGCCTCACCCCTGACGACGTGAGCCGCATTGCCAACTTGGCCCGGCTGGAACTGCAGCCGGCCGAATCCGAGGCGATGCTGGGCAACCTGAACGATTTCTTCAAGATCGTGGACCAGATGAGCGCCGTGGACACGGCGGGCGTCGAGCCGCTGTACACGCCGCTGTCGGCCATCCAGCAGGTGCAGCTGCGCCTGCGGGACGACGTGGTCACCGAGAGCAACCAGCGCGAGCTCAACCAACGCAGCGCCCCGGCCGTCGAGGACGGCCTCTTCCTCGTTCCCAAGGTCATCGAATGAAGCCCGTTCACGACATGGGCGTGGCCGAGCTGGCCGCCGCCCTGAAGAGCCGTGCCCTGTCCAGCCGCGAGGCGACGCAGGCCTTGCTGGACCGCATCGCCACCCACGACAAGGCGCTGGGTGCCTTCCTGCACGTCGACGCCGAGGGCGCCCTGGCCCGCGCGGCGACTGCAGATGCGCTGCTCGCCGCGGGCAGTGCCGGCGCGCTGGCCGGCGTGCCGCTGGCGCACAAGGACATCTACGTCACGGCCGACATGCCCACCACCGCCGGCTCGAAGATCCTCGCCGGCTACCGCAGCCCCTTCGACGCAACCGTCGTCGCCAGGCTGAATGCGGCCGGCACGGTCTCCTTGGGCAAGCTGAACTGCGACGAGTTCGCCATGGGCTCGGCCAACGAGAACAGCGCCTTCTTCCCCGCCAGCAACCCCTGGGACGCCAGCCGCGTGCCGGGCGGCTCGTCTGGCGGCTCGGCGGTGGCCGTGGCTGCGCGCCTGGTGCCCGCCACGACCGGCACCGACACCGGCGGCTCCATCCGCCAGCCGGCCAGCTTCACCGGCATCACCGGCATCAAGCCGACCTACGGCGTGTGCTCGCGCTACGGGATGATTGCCTTCGCGTCCAGCCTGGACCAGGCCGGCCCCATGGCCCGCTCGGCCGAGGACTGCGCGCTGCTGCTCTCCGCCATGAGCGGCTTCGACGAACGCGACGCGACGAGCGTGAACCAGCCGCCGCAGGACTTCCATGCGCAGATGCTCAGCGTCCGCGAAGGCGCCACGGCGGCTCAGCCGCTCAAGGGCCTGCGCATTGGCCTGCCCCGGGAGTTCTTCCCCGCCGGCCTGTCGGCCGACGTGAACGCCGCCGTGCGTACTGGCCTGGCCGAGCTGGAGAAGCTGGGCGCCACGCTGGTGGACGTCAGCCTGCCCCGCACCGAGCTGGCCATCCCCGTCTACTACATCATTGCCCCGGCCGAGGCGAGCTCCAACCTCTCGCGCTTCGACGGCGTCAAGTTCGGCCATCGCGCGGCCCGGTACGACGACCTGCTGGACATGTACAGGAAGACGCGCGCCGAGGGCTTCGGGCCCGAGGTGAAGCGCCGCATCATGATCGGCACCTACGTGCTCTCGCACGGCTACTACGACGCCTACTACCTGCAGGCCCAAAAGCTGCGCCGCATGATCGCGGACGACTTCCAGCAGTGCTTCACGCAGTGCGACCTGATCGCCGGCCCGGTGGCTCCCACCGTGGCCTGGAAGCATGGCGAGGGCAAGGACGACCCGACCCAGGCCTATCTGGCCGACATCTTCACGCTGCCCGGCTCGCTGGCCGGCCTGCCCGGCATGAGCGTGCCGGTGGGCCTCGGCGCCGGCGGCATGCCCGTCGGCCTGCAGCTGATCGGCAACTACTTCAAGGAAGGGCAGCTGTTGCACACCGCGCATGCCCTGCAGCAAGCCACCGACTGGCACCTCGCCGCGCCTTCGGGACTCTGAACATGCCTACAACGCCCAAACTCATCCGCGGCTACGAGGTCGTCATCGGCCTCGAAAACCACGTCCAGCTCTCCACGCAGAGCAAGATCTTCAGCGGCAGCTCCACCGCCTTCGGCGCGGCGCCCAACACGCAGGCCTCGCCCGTGGACCTGGCCCTGCCCGGCACGCTGCCGGTGCTGAACCGCGCCGCCGTCGAGCGCGCCATCCGCTTCGGCCTGGCGGTCGGCGCCAAGGTCGCGCCGCTGTCCATCTTCGCCCGCAAGAACTACTTCTACCCCGACCTGCCCAAGGGCTACCAGATCAGCCAGTTCGAGATCCCGGTGGTGCAGGGCGGCTCGGTCGAGTTCTTCGTCGGTGACGTCAAGCACAAGGTCAACCTGACCCGCGCCCACCTGGAAGAAGACGCGGGCAAGAGCCTGCACGAGGACTACCACGGCCAGTCGGGCATCGACCTGAACCGCGCCGGCACGCCGCTGCTGGAAATCGTCTCCGAGCCCGACATGCGCTCGGGCGCGGAAGCCGCCGAGTACGCCAAGACGCTGCACGCGCTGGTCATGTGGCTGGGCATCTGCGACGGCAACATGCAGGAAGGCTCCTTCCGCTGCGACGTCAACGTGTCGGTGCGCAAGCCCGGCGAGCCTTTCGGCACGCGCCGCGAGATCAAGAACCTCAACAGCTTCCGCTTCCTGGTGGACGCAGTGAACTACGAGGTGAACTGGCAGATCGACGAGATCGAGGACGGCCGCAAGATCCAGCAAGCCACCGTCCTCTACAACCCCGACACCGGCGAGACCCGCGCGATGCGCAGCAAGGAGGACTCGGCCGACTATCGCTACTTCCCCGACCCCGACCTGCCGCCGCTGGTCATCGCGCCGGAGTGGGTGGAGCGTGTGAGGGGCGAGATGCCGGAGCTGCCGTCGGTGATGGCGGCGCGCTTCGAGAGCGTGGACGGCCTGCCGGCCTACGACGCGACCATGATGACGCAGAGCCTGGCGACGGCGCGCTACTACGAGGCCGCCAAGGCCGCCGGCGCGACGCCCAAGCTGGTGGCGAACTGGGTCATGGGCGAGATCAGCAAGCGCCTGAACGCCGACGGTGGCGAGATCGACGCCGCGCCCGTCGGCCCAGAGCTGCTGGCCAGGCTGATCGGCCGCATCTCGGACGGCACGATCTCGAACAACGCCGCCAAGCAGGTGTTCGAGTCGCTGTGGTCGGGCGAGTCGGCGTCGGTGGACGCCGTCATCGAGTCCAAGGGTTTGAAACAGGTCAGCGACACCGGCGCCATCGAGGCCATCCTCGACGAGGTGCTGGCGGCCAACCCGAAGTCGGTGGAGGAGTACCGCGCCGGCAAGGACAAGGCCTTCAACGCGCTGGTCGGCCAGGCGATGAAGGCGACCAAGGGTAAGGCCAACCCGGCGCTCGTCAACGAGCTGCTGAAGAAGAAGCTGAGCCAGGGCCAAGGACAGTCCTGAGGACTGTCCGACGCCTGGCGAAGGACCACGGGCCGCCCTCTCGTGGCGGCGAGCCTGAGAGGGTGGCCCCAGGGTTTCTCCGAGGCCGAATTCAGCGCTTGGGCGTCGGCGCCGGCGTCGTCGGCTGCAGCTCGCCCAGCGGCGGCATCGAGCCCGGCGTGGCGCCGGCCCACAGCTTCTTCAGCCGTGCCAGTTCGGCGTCGAAGCTCTTGTTGACGCGCACGAGCTCGGCCTTCTGGTTCTCGATGAGCACCTGCTGGGCCTCGATGCTGGCGTCGTTGGCGTCCAGCGATTGCTTGAGCTTGGCCGGCAGCGGCTTGCCCTTGTAGAACTCGGCCTCGTCCAGCAGCGGCTTGCGCTCGGTGGTCAGGTCCTTGATGCGGCGCTCGGAGATGCGCATGGCCTTGTTCGAGTCGTCCAGCGCGGCGTTGCGCGCGCGCTGGTGGGCGGCCTCGTTGGGGTAGCGCAGCATCAGCGTGCGGTCGCGGCGAATGGCGTCCTGCTGGGCGATGCGCTCGGCGGCGGCGCGGCGGTCGGCGGCCTCCTTGGTGGCCCGCTCCTCGGGGCTGAGGAAGGGCGGCAGCGTCGTGCGCTGCGAGCCGTCGGGATTGAGCACGCGCTGCTCGCGCGACGTGCATTCGGGAATCGGCCGGTCGCTGGTCAGCTTGCGGCCATCGACCGTCGTGCAGGTGTAGATGCCCTTGGCGGGCGTGCCATCCTGCGCCAGCGCGGAGCTGGCGGCGAGGAGCGCTGCAACGACGGGCAGGACGCGCATCAGACCCCGTAACGCTCTCGGTAGGCCAGCACGGCCGGGCGGTGCGCGGACAGCTCGGGCGCGTCGTCGAGATAGGCCAGCAGGTCGGCCAGGCCGGCCACGGCGACGACCGGCAGGCCGTAGCGCTGCTGCACCTGCTGCACGGCCGACAGCGGGCTGTCGACCCCGCCTTCGGCGGCCTTCTCCTGGCGGTCCAGTGCGATGGACACGCCGCAGGGCGTGGCGCCGGCGGCCTCGATCATCTGGATGGACTCGCGCACCGAGGTGCCGGCGGAGATGACGTCGTCAATGATGAGGACGCGGCCCTTCACCGGCGCGCCGACGAGGGTGCCGCCCTCGCCGTGGTCCTTGGCTTCCTTGCGGTTGTAGGCGAAGGGCACGTTATGGCCGCGCCGCGCCAGCTCCATGGACACGGCCGCCGCCAGCGTGATGCCCTTGTAGGCCGGGCCGAAGATCATGTCGAAGGCAAGACCCGATGCGATCAGGCGTTCGGCGTAGAAGCCGGCGAGGCGGCCCAGCTTGGCGCCGTCGTCGAACAGGCCGGCGTTGAAGAAATAGGGGCTGAGCCGGCCGGCCTTGGTCTTGAATTCGCCGAAGCGCAGCACGCCCGCCTCCACGGCGAATGCGACAAAGGACTGGGCGAGGGAATCGACGGACGGCGCGGCGGACATGAGAAAGATTCTAGGGGTCAAAAAAACGGGCCCGACCCCTAGAAGGGGCCGGGCCGTCGATGGTTTTCACCGAGGGTTTGGGTGCCGCTCGGCCAAGGCGGGCCGGCCCGGGAGCGGCCCGGTGCCCGGCCCGAGGGCTTAGAACGAGGCCTTGAACTGCACGCCGTAGCTGCGCGGCTCGTTGACGATGCCGGTCAGGTTGTCGAAGTCGATGGCGGCGACGACCTGGCGGTGGTTGGTGATGTTGCGGGAATAGGCCGCCACCTCGTACTTGCCGTTGTTCCAGCCGTAGCCCACGCGCAGGCCGCCTTCCAGGGCCGACTTGGCGCGGTACTCGACGGCCTCGTACAGGAACATGTTGTACTTGTCCTTGTAGGCCCAGTCGGTCAGCACGGTCAGCTCGCCGGCGCCGATCTCGGTGCTGTACTTCAGCGTCCAGTTCCACACCACCTTGGGTGCGCGCGGCAGCGGGTTGCCGTTGATGCTGACGGTGCCTGCGAGCGGGCCAGCCGGGTCGAGCACCGTGCAGCCGGTGTTGGGCGTCAGGAACTGGAAGTTCGCGTTGCCGCAGGGCTGCACGAAGAGGTTGGCGTCCTTGATCTTCGTGTCGTTGTACGAGAAGCCCAGCGTCGTGCGCCAGTCGCGGGCGATGATGGCCTGCGCGTCGAGCTCGAAGCCCTGGCCTTCGGCCTTGGCGGCGTTGACGAGGCGGTTCTGGTTGGTGGAGCCCGAGCCGGCCGTCAGCTGCATGTCCTTCACGCGGTACTTGAAGACCGTGCCGGTGATGCGGGCGGTGTTGTCGAGCAGGTCGGCCTTGAAGCCGGCCTCGACGGATAGCACCTTCTCGGAGTTGGCCACCGAGATGGCGTCGCCGAACAGCACGCGGCCCTGGATGGACGGTGCGCGATAGCCGGTGGCGACGCGCGCGAACAGGCTGGTGGCCTTGTCGAGGTTGTAGTTGGCGCCCAGGTCCCAGCTCCAGTTGGTGGACTTGGGGTGGGTGTAGAAGGGCCCGATGATGTCGACGTTGTTGGCCTTGCCCGGCGTCCAGGTGCGCACGGCGTCGAAGTCCTTCTTGTCGTCGGTGTAGCGCAGGCCCGCGGTGAGCTTGAAGTCCGGCGTGACGGCGTACTTCACGTTGCCGAAGGCGGCCCAGGACTTGGCGTTCTGATGCTGCACGGCGTAGCCGTTCTGCGGATCACCGACGGCGAAGCTGTCGAAGTTGAAGCTGTCCACCTGCAGCTTCTCGTTGAAGTAGTACACGCCCAGGATCCACTGCAGTGCGTCGGCGGTGTTGGACTGCAGGCGGAATTCCTGCGTCGTCTGGCGCAGATAGGGGATGCCGTCGGCCGTCTGCGCGTCGAACGGGATGACGGAGGGGTAGGGCGTGGTGGAGCCAGAGGGGTAGTACTGCGGGCCGTCCGGGATGCCGCAGAAGCGGCAACCGAAGCCGCCGTCCACGTCACCGCGGCTGTAGAACTTGGCGCGGTCGTGGGCGGTGATGGAGTACAGCGACACGCCGTCGAAGTCCCAGCGCAGGCGGGCGCTGACCTCGCTGGACTTCAGCGTCTGCGAGTTGTAGCCGTCAGTGGGGTAGGAGCTGTCGTCGTAGCCGTCGACCAGGTCGTTGGTGCCGCGCTTCATGATGTTGGCGCGGAAGGTCGTGGCCGTGCCCTTGAAGTCACGCGCCTGGACCTTGAAAAGACCCTCGAAGTTGCCGTTCTTGTACAGGGCCTGCAGGCGCAGCGCCTTGTCGTTGTAGCCCTCGAGGTCCGCCGTCCCGCCCTTGGTTGCGGCAACGGGGTTGTGCACGCGGTCATCCTGGCGTTGCACGATGCCGGCCACGCGCATCTGCCAGTCCTGGCTCAGCGGCACGTTGACGGCCGCCTCCAGGTTGACGGAGTTCCAGCGGCCATAGCCGATGTTGGCGTAGCCCTCGAACTTCTTGCCCGGCTTGGCCGAGTCGAACTTCATGACGCCGGCCGGCGAGTTGCGGCCGAACAGCGTGCCCTGCGGGCCGCGCAGCAGTTCCACCTGGGCCATGTCGAACACCGGGAAGCCCTTGAGCGCAATGCTTTCCTGCACCACGTCGTCGTAGACCAGGCCCACCGGCTGGGAGGCGTTCATGTCGAAGTCGGTATTGCCCAGGCCGCGCACGTAGAAGCGCGGGAAGGTGCGGCCGTAGTCCGACTCGATGTTCAGGCTGGGCACCTTGCCCGACAGCGCGCGGATGTCCTGGCCGCTGGCGTTGTAGGTGTCCAGCTCCTCCGACTTGATGGCCGAGATCGACAGCGGCACTTCCTTCAGGTTCTCGGCGCGGCGGCTGCCGGTCACGATGACGGCCTCCAGCTGGCTGACGTCCTTCTTGGCCTCGGGAGCCGAGCCGGCCTGGGCCACGGCGGCTTGCATCGGGAAGGCCGCGCCCAGCGCCAGTGCGAGCAGGGTCGGGGAAATGCGGTGTGTCTGCATGGGAAATCCTCGGGTTGCGGGAGGGGTGAAGGGCGCTCGTGGCGCCTCTAATTCCTACGGGATCGTAAATATCATGTGACTGTTCCATGATGACGGCGTGCGCTGTGTTGTGCTTTTGCTGCACTGCCATACTTCTACTGGTCAACCCTCTCCCTAACTCCGATGCGCTTCATTACCGCCAACCTCAACGGTGTGCGTTCCGCCGCCAGCAAGGGCTTCTTCGACTGGCTGGACCAGCAGCAGGCCGATGCGGTCGGCGTGCAGGAGCTCAAGGCGCAGGCCGACGTCGTCGAGGCCAAGTTCCGCAGCTGCGACAAGCTCGACGGCCATTTCCACTACGCCGAGAAGAAGGGCTACTCGGGCGTCGGCCTCTACACCCGTGAGGAGCCCAGCGATGTCGTCACGGGCCTGGGGTTGCCCGAGTTCGACAGCGAGGGCCGCTGGGTCGAGAAGCGTTTCGACAAGCCCGGCCGCAAGCTCAGCCTCATCAGTGTCTACTTCCCCAGCGGCACCAGCGGCGAGGAGCGCCAGGCGGTCAAGTACCGCTTCCTCGACGCGGTCTACCCGCACCTGCTCGCGCTGAAGGCCGAGCGCGAGTTCATCCTCGTGGCCGACGTCAACATCGCCCACAAGCAGATCGACCTGAAGAACTGGCGCGGCAACCAGAAGAACAGCGGCTTCCTGCCCGAGGAGCGCGCTTGGATGACCAAGCTCCTCGACGACGGTGGCGTCGTCGACGTCTTCCGCACGCTCAACGACAAGTCCGAGCAATACACCTGGTGGAGCAACCGCGGTGCGGCGCGCGCCAACAACGTCGGGTGGCGGCTGGACTACCACCTGGCCACGCCCGGCATCGCCGCGCTGGCCCGGCGCGAGGCCATCTACACGGGCCAGATGTTCAGCGACCACGCGCCGCTGACCATCGACTACGACTTTTCGCTGTAAGTCTCCTGCCCATACTGTGACCGCCGCACGCCGCCGCGTAACCGGCGGCTACGGGCTGGGCGTGCCTCCTACAGCGCATTGGACGGCGGGCCGACGTCGCGCGGGATGGGCGCGGCCTAGAGTGGATTCCAGCCGGTGGAAATGCCCGGCCTCGCCGCCCGGCCCCGCCGGTCCCCGCTTTGAAAGGAGTCCCCCATGTCCCACCTCAAGACCGCCACCAGCGTGCTGACGGCCGCCCTCCTCGTGACCGGCATCGGCCTGGCTGTCGCCCAGACCGAAGACCAGCAGCCGCCGGCCGAGCCGATGGCCGCCACGGCGACCGCCGGCCTCAGCGAGCAGACCCCCGCCGATCCCAACGCCCTGCCGCCGGCGGACACCACCGCGCAGCAGCAGATGCCGCTGGCCTCCGACCAGCCCCAGGCCGCGCCGCCGGCCGACAGCAGCACCCCGCTGCCCGGCGCGACCCCGGCCCAGCCCGCCACGGACAGCAGCTACGCCGCGCCCGCCAGCACGACGCGGGCCGAGCCTGCCCCGCGCGCCGACCGCAACTGATCGCATCGGCCGGGCGCCTTCTCCGTCACCCGCCATGCGTTTCGGAGAAAGCGCCGATCGCGCCGCCGCCGCCCGGCGGCGCGACATCCTCGCCGGCCTGGGCCAGGGGAGCCTCGTCGCCGCCCTGGTGCTGGCCGGCGCGTTCCTGGTCTTCGCCGATCGGTTCAGGCACAGGCCGCCGCTCCCGCGCCAGGCCGCTGCGGCGGCGCCCGCGACGGTGCCGCCCGCCGTCATCGAGCGCCGGCTGGACTTCGGCAGCATCCGCGCTCCCAGCGACGTGATGCGCGTGGCCTCGTGGGCCGTCCGCGAGGCCGACAACGGCGACCGCGCCTTCGCCATCGTCGACAAGCGCCGTGCCAGGGTGTACGTCTTCGCCGCCAGCGGGCAGCTCATCGGCACCAGCCCCGTGCTGCTGGGCTACGCGGCCGGCGACCTGTCCGTGGCCGGCATCGGCCAGAAATCCATCGACGAGATCAGGCCGCAGGAGCGCACCACGCCGGCCGGCCGCTTCGTCTCCGAGCCGGGCCGCAACTCGCTGGGCCACGACGTCGTCTGGGTGGACTACGGCGCCGCCGTCTCTATGCACCGCGTGCGCGCCACCGATCCCAAGGAGCGCCGCCTGGAGCGCCTGGCCACGCCGACGGCTGCCGACAACCGCATCAGCTGGGGTTGCATCAACGTGCCGGTCGGGTTCTTCGACAGCACCGTCTGGCCCCACCTCGGCCGCGGCCGTGCGGTCGTCTATGTGCTGCCCGAACGCCGCCCCCTGACCGCCTTCTTCCCCGCCGCCGCGCCGCCCCAGCTGCTGGCCGGCGCCAGGCCAGGTAACAGCGCCAAACCGTGAACTCCTCGCCTGTCGGTGACAGGCCCCGCTTCCTAGACTGCCCCGCAGGGCTGGCGCGATGGTTGCGCCGCCCGGGACAGGGGGCGTCGAGTGGGCAGCAGTTGGTCGGGTCGGGTCAGGGCCGGGGTGTGCGGCATCGTCAGCGCGTGCAGCGTGGCGGCCGGTGCGCAGGCCGTCACCCGGCCGGTGGCGGGCGATGCCCGTGACGGCCGGCCGTTTGCCATCGTCGACAAACGTGAGGCCACGCTGTCCGTCTATGCCGCCGACGGCCGCCTCGTCGGCCGCACGCCGGCACTGCTCGGCCTGGCGCCGGGCGACGCCGAGCCGGCCAGTTCCCGCGGCAAGGTGCCGTCGGCCCTGCTGCCGCACGAACGCGTGACGCCGGCCGGCCGCTTCGAGGCCCAGCCGGGCCGCAACCTCAGCGGCGAGCGCATCGTCTGGATCGACTACGAGGCCAACCTCGCCATCCACCGCCTGCGCCCGGCGCCAGCCAGCCAGCGCCGCGCCGAACGCCTGGTCTCCGCCGACCTGCGGCAGCGCCGCATCACGCTGGGCTGCGTCGTCGTCGAGCCGGCCTTCTTCGACCAGGTCGTGCTGCCCACGCTGGGCGGGGGCAGCAGCCTCGTCTACATCCTGCCCGAGCGTGAATCCGTTCTTGCCGCGGCGCCCTGAGTTCCTGGCCCTGCGGCCAGGCCCTAGGATGCGGCCGCATGACCCTGATCAGCATCGTCACCAGTTGCCTGAACGAGGCCGACAACGTCGCCGAGTTGCACCAGCGCATCAAGGCCCAGTTCGAGCCCGGCGGCCCCGCGGCTGACTTCGAGTTCGAGCACATCTTTCTGGACAACGGCTCCACCGACGACACCGTCGCCCGCGTGAAGCTGCTGGCCGCGGCCGACCCGCGCGTCAAGCTCATCGTCAACGCGCGCAACTTCGGCCATGTGCGCTCGCCGCTGCACGGCATGTACCAAGCCAGCGGCCAGGCCGTCATCACGATGGCCTCCGACCTGCAGGACCCGCCGGAGCTGATCGGCCAGTTCGTCGCCCACTGGCGCGCCGGCGAGCTGATCGCGTTGGGCGTGAAGCCGCGCTCGCGTGAGACCTGGGCCATGGCCGTGATCCGGCGCTTCTACTACCGCGCGCTGGGCCGCATGGCCGACGTGCCGCTGATCGCCAACTTCACCGGCTTTGGCCTCTACGACCGCTCGGTCATCGACATGATCCGCGAGCTGGGCGATCCCTATCCCTATTTCCGAGGGCTGATCGCCGAGCTGGGCATCCGCTACGCCACCGTCGAGTTCGAGCAGCCCGCCCGCGTGCGCGGCATCACGAAGAACAACTTCTACACCCTCTACGACCTGGCCATGCTGGGCCTGACCAGCCACTCCAAGCTGCCGCTGCGCCTGGCCACGCTGGCCGGCTTCACGCTTAGTGCGGTCAGCCTGCTGGTGTCGCTCGGGTACCTGCTGGCCAAACTGCTGTTCTGGCAGCACTTCGCCGTCGGCACCGCGCCGGTCATCATCGGCCTGTTCTTCTTTGGCGCGGTGCAGCTCTTCTTCATCGGCCTGGTGGGCGAGTACGTGGCGGCCATCCACACCCAGGTCAGCAAGCGGCCGCTGGTGGTGGAGAGGGAGCGCGTGAACCTGCCGCCGGGCGATGCGCTGCCGCGCCATTCGGGCGAGCCGCGCGCATGACCGCACCGCCCGCCGGGCGCCGCTGGAGCTGGCTGTTCGCGGCCTATCTGGCTTCGGTGCTGCTGACGATGGCGGTCTCGGCGCGGCTGTGGTGGCAGTCGCCGCTGCACCTGACGGCCCACGAGTTCGACTACTTCCTCGGCCTGTTCGAAGGCAGCGGGTCGCGCGTCGCCGCCGAGCGTGTGCTGCAGGGGCGGGCCCTGCACCTGCTGCTGTTCGCCGGGCTCGGTGCGCTGTATGCCGCCCTGCTGCTGGGGCTGAGCCGCCAGCCCGACGCCGTGCCGACGCGGCGCCTCGCCGCGGGCAGCGCCCTCGTTGCGCTGGCCTTCGCCATCGGCATGCCCTGGGTCAGCCCCGACGTGTTCTTCTACATCGGCACCGGCTGGGTGGACGCGCATTACGGCCTCAACCCCTATCGCTACGCGATGAACCAGGTGCCGGGCTTCGCGAACGACGTGATGTTCGCCAATGTCTTCCCCCTGTTTCTGGAAGGCACGACGTCCTACGGTCCGCTGTTCCAGAAGATCGCGGCAGGCATCGCCTGGCTGTCGGGCGGCAACGACAAGCTTGCCCTGGCGCTGCACAAGCTGTTCTACCTGGGCCTGCATGCAGCGGCCAGCGCGCTGGTGTTCCAGCTGGCGCCGCCGCGGTGGCGCAAGGTGGCGCTGTTCGGCTATGCCGCCAACCCGCTGATCCTGTTCAGCGTGCTCACCTGCGCGCACAACGACCATCTGATGAACGTCTGCATCCTGGCGTCGCTGTGGCTGCTGCGGCGCGACCAGCCCCTGGCCGCCGGCGTGGCCCTCGGCATGGCGGTCAGCCTGAAGTACTTCCCCCTCGTCTTCCTACCCATCCTGCTGGTCATGGCCCTGCTGCAGCACGCGCAGGCGCGGCTGGCCTGGCGGGACCTGCGCGCCCCCGCGCTGCTGGGTGGCGGCTTCGTGCTGGCGTTGCTGGCGCTGCAGCGCCTCTACCCGGCGTCGACCGAGCATGTGTCGCACCTGCTCAGCACCGGCGTGGGCGTCTACCGCAGCAGCCTCTTCCATCTGATCGACGCATTGACGCGCTACCTGCTGCCGGCGCTGTTCGGCATTCCTGAAGCGCAGATCACGCCCCAGGACCTGGGCGGCACGCTGCGGCTGGCTTACATGGGCCTGTACGCCCTGCTGTGCTGGCGCTATTGGCCGCGGCTGCGGCGCGAGCCTTTCCAGGCAGGCGTCGAGATGTGCCTGGCGGCCACGCTGCTGTACTTCGTGCTCGTCAACACGTCCAACCAGGAGTGGTACCTGACGTGGATGATGGGGTTCGCCTTCATGCTGCCCGGCGACGCCGCGCGGACCCTGGCGCTGCGCCTGTCGGTGGCGTATCTGCCGCTGGTCATCTACACCGTCCGCGGAGAGCGCTGGGTGGTGTTCGCGGCCAACCTGGCCCTCTACCTGCTGCTGGCGGCCTGCGCCTGGCTCTACATGCGCCGGCCGGCCGCCACCTCGGCGGACCCGGCCTGAGCGCCCTTCAGGCCCGGCGGCACAGCACGGCCATGGCCATGCCTGTGCCCAGCGCCAGGCGGGTCTCGGCCTGCACGGCCAGGCCGCAGCCCTGCAGCAGGCGGCGCAGGCCCTCGGCGCTGAAGAAGTTGATGTGCTCATGCCAGTGGCGCTTGCGCCGCCAGGCCGCCGGGTCTTGTTCGGCCTCGCGCATCAAGGCCTCGAAGGGCAGCTCGACGTAGAGCGCCGTGCCCGCGTCCATGGCCCGCACGATGGCGTTGACCAGCGAGGCCGGCGCGGGCACATGTTCCAGCACATGGGCCAGCACGATGAGGTCGTAGGCTACCTGCGGCGCCGCCACGGCGACGGCACCCGCGACCAGCGGCCGCCCGGAGATGTCGAGCACATGGTGCAGCCGCGCCTCGCGGCGCAGCGGCGTGTTCTGGCCGGTGTCGCCGCCCCAGTCCAGCACGGCGGGCCGGGCTGGCAGCCGCGGCCTCAGAAACGCCTCGACCTCGGGGATGTGGGCGTCGCCGGCCAGCAGCGCGCGGTTGCGCGCCGTGTAGCCGGGCTCGAAGCGTTCGCGCTGGGACTCGTAGTCGGCACCGCGGTAGTCGCGGTAGAGGCGCGCCATCTCGGCATCGTCGAAGCGCATGTCCAGGAACAGGCATCCGCAGGCCGGGCAGTGCAGGCTGGTGCACAGCGCTTGCGCATGGCCCAGCGGCAGGTCGCGCAGGCCCCAGTCGGGCGTGATCTCGCAGGGCTCCCAGCCCAGGGCGCGCTGGGCGACGAAGGGCATCAGCACGGCGCTCTGGCGTTCCAGCCGGTCGGCGCCGCAGCAGATGCAGGTGGTGGCGAGACGGGGCATGGAAGGCTAGGCCTGCAGCGAATGCCAGCGCGCCGTGCGCTGGATGGCGAGGTCCAGCGGCGTCCAGGCCGCGAGCCCGAGCGTCGCCGCGCGGTCGAGCCTGGGCAGGTAGTAGCGGCGCGACTCGCCTGGCTGCTCGGGGCCGACCTGGACGGCCGCCGCCGGGGCCAGCAGGTCGCGGGTGCGCCGCGCCAGCTCGACGACGCGCAGGCCCTGCGCGCCGCCGACATTGACGGGCCAGGCGCCGGGCGCCTTCAACAGCAGCGCGAGCAGCCACCAGGCCAGGTCGGCGCCGTACAGATAGCTGCGCATGGCGTGGCCCGCCGAACTCAGCCGCAGCGGACCGCCCGCCAGCGCATCGCGGATGAAGTTGCCGATGGCGAAGTGGCCGTCCAGGTCCAGCCCGGGGCCGACGAAGGCGAAGCAGCGTGTCAGCACGGGCGTGCAGCCATGAGCCTGCCCATGCAGCACGGCCAGCAGCTCCGATGCGCGCTTGGCCTCGCCGTAGGCACTGCCCGGCTGGGCCGGGTCGCAGGCCAGCGGTGCGTCCTCGGCCACGGGCTCGGGCGGCAGCGCGCCGTACTGTGCGCCGGAGCCGGTCAGCAGCAGGCGACGCACGCCATGCGCCGCGGCAAAGGCCAGCGCGTGCCGCGTGCCGGCCAGCACACCGTCGAAGACGGCCTGCGGATCGACATGGGCACTGGCGTGGGTGTCGGTCGCGGCGTGCAGCAGCAGGTCGAAGCTGCCATCGCCCGGCCAGGGTGTGCGCACGTCGCCCTGCGCGAGGCGCAGCCAGGGCAGGCGGGCGGCCCAGGGCTGGGCGGCGAGGAAGCGTTGCGGGTCGCGGCTCAGGCCGACCACCTCGAAGCGCAGGCCGCGGCCCTGCAGGTGGGCCAGCAGGGCCAGCAGGTTGCTGCCGAAGAAGCCCGTCGCGCCGCTGATGAACAGGCGCTGGCCATCCAGCGCGTCGAGGCCGGGCGCCTGGGCCTCGATGCGGGCGAAGTCGTCGGCCAGGAAGGCCGCCAGGTCCGTCACAGGCCGCGGTTGTAGATCAGGTTGCGCAGCGCCGGCGTGCTGGCGTAGGGGCTGTCCAGGTCGTCGATCATCAGCGCCGAGTCGGCCTTGAGTTCGCGCACCGAGCGCTGGCCGTTCATCACCTCGCGGCAGGACAGCTGGCCCTTCTGCAGCGGGATGGCGAGGTAGAAGTCGCGGTCCACGCTGTTGTGGTGGAACTCGTAGCCGGCCGGCAGATCGCGCTTCAGGTAGACGCCGCGCACCAGCTGGTCCAGGTACTCGATCTCGCGCTTGCTCGGGATGCGCTTGGCCTGGCCGCTGGCGCCGCACATCTCGCGGGCCTTGTGATAGGCCTTGAACCAGGCGTCGATCTGGTGCGGCAGCGAGCAGTAGGGCGACACGGCGATGCCGTCGGCCTCGATGTCGATGTGGCGCTCCCAGGTGCGCGCGCCTTTGGCGTAGGACATCAGCATGGAGCTGCTCCAGTCGCCGTACTCGTGCGTGGAGAAGCCGATCACGAGGCCGGGGTAGCGCTGGCGCAGGTAGTCGATCTGGTTGAGCTCCAGCTCGTCGTCCTCCGACGGGTATAGCGACACGCAGTGGTTCAGCGACAGTGGAATGTGGCGGTTGGCGAAGAAGGTGACGAGGTCGTCCAGGTCCTTCTCGGAGGATCCGCCCGTCGAGACGATGACGGGCTTCCTCGTCTTGGCGATGCGGTCCAGCAGGAACCAGTCGTTCAGGTCGGAGCTGGCCACCTTGATGATGGGCAGGTCGAACTCCTCGCACAGATCCACCGAGGCCTCGTCGAAGGCGGTCGCCATCGGGATGCAGCCCTGGTCACGGATGGCGTTGATCAGCGTCGCGTACTCGTGCTTCCCGAGCTTGGTCGCCTCCGTCTTCTTGACGTAGCGCAGGTCCTCGCGGCCCTTGAAGCTCGGCGAGATGAAGTGGTCGACGTCGCGGAACTGCAGCTTGATGGCGGCACGGACGTTGTTGAAGCGCACGACCTGGGCGAAGGCATTGATGATGGCCAGGCCGCGGTCGACCCGGCCCCAGTGGTTGTTGGCCAGCTCCAGAACGAACAGGTCGTTGAAAACGCGTTGCATCGCGGTCATGCTCTACTTTCTCGCCTCGGCGTGCCCTCGGCACGCGGGCTCGAATCCTATCGCCGCGACCGGCCGGTGCGGGCCGACATAATTCCGCGCATGCCATGCAGCAAGCCATGGTGCACCTTCCCACCCATGCTTTGGCAACCTCAGCGCGAGCAGCAGCCTTGTCTTCTCCAGCGCGAGCCGGTATGAAAGTCAGTGTCGTCGTCCCCTGCTTCAACATGGGCTGGTGCGTGGGCGATGCCGTCGCGTCGGCGCTGGCGCAGGATCACGACGACCTCGAAGTGGTCGTCGTTGACGACGGCTCCACTGACGACACGCCCCTGCGTCTGCAGGGCCTCGGCCCCCGGGTCATCGTGCTGCGCCAGGACAACCGCGGCCTGGCCGCCGCGCGCAACGCCGGCATCCGCGCCGCGCGCGGGGACCTGCTGGTGTTCCTCGATGCGGACGACCGCCTGCTGCCCGGCAAGGTGTCGCGTCAGCTCGCGCACCTGTGCGCCCACCCCGAGCTGGGCGGCGTCTATTCCGACGGTTATCTGGTGACGCTGCAGGGCCGGCGTCTGAACCGTATCTCGGCCGAGTCCCCGGCCGGCCTGTTCAGCGCTGCCGGCGCGGCCGAGCTGCGCCGGCAGTTGCTCAGGGGGCATCCGTTCCCGCCGCACGCGGCACTGCTGAGTCGCGCGGCGGTGCTGGAGGCAGGGCTTTTCGATGAGGGATTCCGGGCCCGCGAGGATCTGGAGTTCTGGCTGCGTTTCACGGCGCTGCACCGCATGGGCTATGTGCCCGGCGAGCTGGTGGCGTACACCGTGAGGCCCGGCAGCCTGAGCCGGCCCTCCGAGCTCATGCACGCCTCGTCCTGCCGCCTTTACGCGCGCCTCGCCGCAGACGCAGACTTCCTTGCGCTTGCGGCCGCGGAGCGCGCGGCCCATCTGCGCGCCTGGGCCGTCGAGGTGGGCGTGCAGCACCACGGGCCCTGGTCCGGCGACAACGGTCCAGCGCGCGCCTGGGCCCGGCAGGCCAGCCGGCTGGACCCGTCGAGCTGGCGCGGTCCGGTGCTGCGGGTGCTGCTGGCGCTGCCCGGCGGCGCGGCCTTGATGCGCCGGGGCCTGGCCCTGCAAACCCGGCGCTGGCGGCAGCGCTTTGCCGCCCGGCAATCGGGGCATCCCGTCCTTGCAGAGTTTTCATGAGTGACATGTTCGAGCCCGTCTCCCTGCCCGGCTGCTTCCGTCTGCACCTGCCGCTGCATCGTGACGCGCGCGGCTGCTTCGTGAAGAGTTTTCATGCACCGTCGTGGGCAGCCCAGGGGCTGTGCACGCGGTTCGAGGAGGACTTCTTCTCGGTGTCGCGCCGCGGCGTACTGCGCGGCTTCCATGTCGTCACGCCGCCGCGCGCCGGTGCCAAGCTGGTCTATCCGGTCCAGGGGCGGGTGTTCGACGCACTGCTGGACCTGCGCCTCGGCTCGCCCCGCCATGGTCAGGTCGAGGTCTTCGAGCTGGATGCCGAGCGGGGCGATGCGCTGTACGTGGCGGCCGGCGTCGCCCACGCCTTCCTGGCGCTCAGCGAGTTTGCGGTGATGGGGTACAAGACCGAATTCGCGCACGACCCGGCCACTGACCATGGCGTGCGCTGGGATTCCACGCCGCTGGTCTGGCCCGAGGCGACGCCCACCTTGTCGGCACGCGATCTCGGCCTGCCGCCGCTGGCCGAGTTCAACAGTCCTTTCGCCTGATGCCCCCAGCCGCCTCCACGTCCATGCAAGCGCCGGTTGCCCTGGTGACCGGCGGGACGGGCTTCCTGGGTTCGCATCTGGTGGCCAGGCTGGCCCGGGACGGCTGGCAGGTGCACGTGATCAGCCGGCATCCACCCACCGACCGGGCCGGGGTGTATTTCCACCGTGCCGGCGCCGCGATGGCGGACTGGGACGCGCTGCTGCAGGCGGTGCGGCCCGACGTCGTCTTCCACCTGGCGACCCTTTTCCTGGCCGAGCACCGCGCCGACCAGGTGGACGAGTTGCTGGACACCAATCTGAAGCTGGGCACGCGGCTGCTGGACGCCATGGCGCGTGCGGGCACACGCCGGCTGGTGAACGCCGCCACGAGCTGGCAGTACCGCCTGCCGGACCGCGCCGAGCCGCATCCGGCCAACCTCTACGCCGCCACCAAGCAGGCCTTCGAGGCCATCGTCGACTACTACGCCGAACTGCTCGGGCTGTCCGCGGTGTCGCTGCGCCTGTTCGACTCCTACGGTCCCGCCGACCCGCGCCCCAAGCTGCTCAACCTGCTGTTGCGCCTCGGCCCGGACGCGCCCCCGCTGGCGCTGTCGGGCGGTGAACAGCGGCTTTGCCTGGTGCATGTGCGCGACCTTGTCGAGGCGCTGCTGGTGGCGGCCGGGCTGACGGCAGGTGCGGGCGGCCATGCCCGCTATGGCCTGGCGGGCGTGCCGGATCGCTCGCTGCGCGAGATCGTGGCCCTGCTGGCTTCACTGCGCGGGCAGCCCGTGCCTGTTGCCTGGGGCGCGCGTCCCTACCGCGAGAACGAGATCATGCGGCCCTGGCGGGCGCTGGCGCCGCTGCCGGGTTGGGCACCGCAGGTGAGTCTGGAAGACGGCCTCGTCGCACTGCTGGCCGACGCCGCGGCGGCCTCGCCGCCATGACGCGGCTGCATCGAGCCTCCTTCTGGGCCTATGCCGCCCAGTTCGCGGGCCTGCCGCTGAGCGCCGTTTTGCTGCCGCTGGTGCTCTGGCGGCTGTCGCTGGAACAGCTGGCGCTGTGGTACCTGATGCTGGCAGCGGGCCAGCTGGGCGCGATGGCCGAGGGGGCGCTGGAGCCGGCCGTCACGCGCTACCTGAGCTATGCCCGCAGCGGCGTGAGCGCCTTGCCCGCGCATGGCGAAGCGGCTGCGCCTGGCAGCGGCGTTGTCAACGCTGCATTGATGGCGGAGCTGGCCGGCAGCGGTCGCTGGCTCTACCGGCGCCTGGCCTGGATCAACCTGGTGCTGGTCGGCGGCGCCGGTGCGGCAGGGCTGGCCTGGTTGGGCAAGCCTCTGGGCGACCCGGTGCAGCTGATGGCGGCCTGGGCCCTGTTCTCGCTGGGCCAGTGGCTGGGCTGCCGTTGCTTCGTCGCGGTGCCGCTGCTGCAGGGCGGCGGCCGTGCCGATCTGGCGTTCAGGGCCTTGACGGCCCAGCGTCTGGCCTTCGGCCTCATCGCGGCGCTGGGGCTGCTGGTGGCGCCACGGCTCGAGGTGCTGGGGCTGGCCCAGATCGCAGGCGCCTGGGCCGGGCCTGGCCTGGCGATGTGGCTGGCCGACCGGCTGCTGCCGGCGCCCGCCGCGCGGCCCACGGCCGGGCGCCTGCGCATGCTGTTGCAAGGCAGCGTGGCGCTGTGGCTGGGCCGCCTGGGCGGCTATCTGGTGGCCAAGGCCAACCTGCCCATCGTCTCGGCGGCGCTCGGCTTGCAGACGGCGGGCCGTCTCGCGCTGGCCATGCAGTTGCTGGACGCCATCGGTCAGCTGGCCCAGGCGCCGTTGATGGCACGCCTGCCGCAGCTCTACCTGTGGCGGACGCAGGACCGGGCCCAGGCCTTCAGGGCCCTGGTCGGGCGTGTCCTGTCCATCGGCTGGCTCAGCTACGCCGTGGTCGCCCTGGGCCTTTGGAGCCTCGGCCCCGCGCTGCTGGCCTGGCTCGGCAAGCCCGATGCGCTGCCGCCCGCGCTGCCGCTTGCGCTGCTGCTGCTGGCCGGCCTGCTCGAACTCAACCACAGCATGAGCGCCACGCTGCTGATGGTCGACAACCGCGTGCCCTTCGTGCCGGCGGCCCTGCTGTCCGGGGCGGCCATCGTGCTGCTGTCCAGCTGGGTGCTGACGGCCACGTCCGCCGGCCTGGTCGGCGCCATCGCCGTGCCGCTGTTCGTGCAGGCGGCCTACAACAACTGGAAATGGCCGCTGGAATGCCTGCGCGCCTTCCAAACCAGCTACGGAGAACTGATGAGAGCAGCCTGGAGGCGGGTGTGAATGAGACGCCGCTGGTCAGCATCGCCATCCCGACCTTCCGGCGCGCCGATCTCCTGCGCCGGGCGCTGCATAGCGCGCTGGGCCAGCAGGGCGTCGAGGGGCTGGAAGTCCTGGTGCTGGAGAACCCGGACGAGGACCGCCCTGGCGCGGGGCCGACGGCCGCGGCCGTCCTGTGCGCCGGCCTGCCCGATGCGCGCCTGCGCTACGTCTGCAACGAGCGCAACCTCGGCATGGTGGGCAACTGGAACCGCTGCCTGGCGCTGGCCCGGGGCCGATGGGTCGTCATCCTGCACGACGACGACTGGATGAATCCGCGCTTCCTGCGTCTAGCACTGGACCTGGTCCAGGCCCATCCGGACCTGCGCCTGGTCGGCACCGGCGCCGCCATCGAACGCGACGAGGGCATGCCAGGCGACCGGGCGCCGTTGCCGGCGCGGCTCAAGCCCTACCGCATCCAGCCGGCCCACTTCCTGCTGGGCAATCCGTTCTTCGCCTCCGGCGTGATGATGGACCGCCAGCTGGCACTGGACCTGGGCGGCTTCGATGCCGGCTGGTACCCGACCATGGACCACGCCTTCTGGCAGCGCTTCTGCCAGCACGCGCCCTGCGCGCGCATCCCCGAGCCGCTGCTGCACTACTACATCGGTGCCAACGCGTCGCTGCATCCCTCGATGTTGATCCGCTACATCGTCAACGACTTCAGGCAGCGCCGCGAGCTGCTGGGCTCGACCGGCCTGGACGGCTTCTTGCTGCGCCGCTACTCCCGACTCAAGCCCTGTCGCGAGCGGCTTTTCCTGCAGCAGCTCTTTCGCCTCGGCATCCCCTGGGCGGACCTGGAGCTGGCGCTGCTCGACGCGGGCTGGCGCCCGGTATCCAGGGCCTGGCAATGGACCTATCTGCCCATGCGCGCGGGCCTGGAGCTCATCTCCATCCTCTTCACCCGTCGGCTGACGCGCCTGCGCAGCCGCGATGTCGCCTGATGCCGCCGCTGCGCGTCCTCGTGCTCTTCGACAACCTGGAGTTGAGCGGCACCCATCGCATCGCGCTCAACCTGATGGATGCAGGCCCGGCCGCCGGCCTCGACTGCCGCGGCCTGGTGTGCATGACGGACAAGACCGGCCTGACCGACTCGGATCCGCGCTTCGTCTGGCCCACGCGCACCCTCGGGCGTGGCGAATCCCTCGTCACCAAGCTGCGCAAGGCACTGAGCGTGTTCCGCGCGGCAACCCGCCTGGCCCGCGATGCGGACGTGCTGCTCGCTACCTGCCCACCCACGAGCCTGATCGCCAGCTGGGCCGGCTGGCGCGCGGGCAAGCCCGTGATCGGCTGGGTGCACTACGACGCGCTCGGGCGCCGCCGCGAGCGCCTCGGGGCCACCGGCGGCTGGCTGCGCGACAGCCTGCAGAACCTGCTGTACTACCGCTTCATGCCGCGTCTGCGCCATCTCGCCTTCGTCAGCGACTCGACGCGGGCCAGCATGGCGACGAGCCGCGGCCTGGGCGCGCCCCGGCCGGGCTGGCTCACGCTGCCCAACCCTTATCTGCCGTCGAGCTTCGCCGCACACAGCCAGCAGCTGCAGCAGTTCCAGGCCGTGCAGGCCAGGGGCGAGCCGGTGCTGCTGTTCCTGGGCCGCCTCGTGCGCCAGAAACGCTGGGAAGACGCCCTCGCCGCGGCCGAGCATCTGCACCGGGCCGGCGTGGCGGCGCAATGGGTGTTCGTGGGCGACGGCGCGGAGCGAGAGGCTTTGCGCGCTGCCCTGGCGGCTTCGCCCGTGCGGGACCGGCTGCACGCCTTCGGTGCCGACCCCAACCCGCTGCCCTTGCTGGAGCGCGCCGATGCGCTGGTGCTGACCTCGCTCTACGAGGCCTGGCCGACCGTCATCCTCGAAGCGTTCGATCTCGGCGTTCCCGTCGTCGCCTACGACTGCCCTTCGGGGCCGGCCGAGATGCTGGGCGGCGGCGAGCGCGGCTGGCTGACGCCGGAGGATCCCGCCGCGCTGGCCGCGGCGCTGGCCGAGCGCCTGGCGCCCGGGGGGGGAGAGCTGGCGCAGCGCCGCAGTGCGGCTGCGCGCGCATTCCTCGAGCGCTTCCGGCCCGCGGCCGCCCTGCTGGCCTGGCGGCGAGCGCTGGACGGCATCGCGGCCCGGCCGCGGCGCTGATGCCTCAGCGTGCCAGCGCGAGGGCGCTGGCGCGGACGGTTGCCAGCTCGTCCGGTGGCAGGAAGGGATGCATGTCGTCGAGCTCCGGCGTGAGGAACCGGCCCTGCTCGTCGACGCGGGACTTCAGCTTGGGTGAGAAGCCCTGGGCCGGGTCGACATGGATCTGCACCAGCAGCGGGCCGCTGCCCTGGATCAGCGCGGGCAGGCCGGCCAGGTCTTCCGGCCTGGCGATGTCCACGGCCTTAATGCCGTAGGCGCGGGCCAGCGCAACGTAGTCCGGGCAGTCCACACCCGAGGCGTGGTCGGCGCCGATGACGCGGCCGAAGAAGTTCTCGTGGCTGAGGCGGATGGACAGGTAGCCGTCGTTGGCGAGCACGACGATGGCGACGTCGAGCTGCAGCGTCTTGAGCGTCTGCAACTCCTGAACATTCATCTGCAGGCTGCCGTCGCCGGCCAGGCAGACGATGCGGCGCCCCGGAGCCGCGATGGACGCGCCCAGTGCCGCGGGCAGGTCGTAGCCCATCGAGGCCGAGCCGGAGTTGCTGAAGAGGCGTTGGTCCCGTTTCAGCCGGCCGATCTGGAAGGGCAGGATGCAGGCCGAAGCGTTGCCGCTGGCGACGATGCCGTCATTTGGCAGCGCTTCGAACAGGGCCTCGACGGCTCGGTAGGGATTGATGAGGCCGGGTGCGCTCGTGTTGCCGGGCTCCATGGCCGGATAGCGCGTTGCGATGTCGCGGCACCAGGCGGCCCAAGGGGAGAAGGCCGGCGCCGTGATGCCGGCGCGCAGGGCCTGGATGAAGGCCTTGGCGTCGGAGGTGATGGTCAGCGTGGGCTTGACCAGGGGCTTGTCGAACTCGGCCGGGTCGATGTCGACCTGCACGACGCGGGCCTCCTTGGCGAAGCTGCCCCAGTTGTAGCTGACCTGGCGGATGTTGAGCCGCGAGCCGATGACGATGACGAGGTCGGCGGCCTGCAGGCAGAGGTTGCCGGCGCGTGTGCCGATGGTGCCGGGGCGACCGGCAAAGAGGGGGTGGTCGGACTCGATGAGGTCGTGGGTCCAGGCCGTCGTCAGCGGGATGCCGCTGGCTTCGACGAGGTCGCGCAATTCGTCGACGGCGCCGGCCAGGCGAACACCGGTGCCGCCGAGGATCAGCGGGCGCCTGGCTTCGCGCAGCCATTGCAGGGCGATGCCCACGTCCGGCGCTGCGGGAGCGGGCGGTGCGGCCGGCTCGACGAAATCGAAGGGCTCGGTCGATGACTGCAGGTCGATCGGGATGTCCAGCCAGACCGGGCCGGGGCGACCGCTGGTGGCGAGGGCGAGCGCCTCGGGCAGCGCGCGGGCCAGTTCGTTCAGCGAGCCGATGGCCCAGGCGCGCTTGACGACGGGCCCCACCATCGCGGTGATCGGCACCTCCTGGTCGCCCAGTTGGCGCAGGCCGGGCACGGGCGTGTGCGCCAGCGCCGTCGCGCGCTTGACCTGGCCGGACAGCACCAGCATCGGGATGGAGTCGGTGAATGCGCCGAACACGCCGTTCAGCGCATTCAGGCCGCCGGGGCCGGTCGTCACGTTGACTATGGCCGGGCGGCCGTCGATGCGGGCATAGCCCTCGGCCGCCATCGCGCAGGCCTGCTCGTGATGCATGAAGCTGCAGGTCAGGCCGGGTTGGGTGGCCAGGGCCTGGTTGAGGAACATCGCACCGCCGCCGGTGACGGCGAAGACCTGTGCCAGCCCCCGGCCTGCCAGGTAGCCGGCCATGCGCTCGGCAGCGTTCACAGCCCGCCTCCGACGAAGCCGGCGATCTCGTCGGCCGCGTAGTCCAGCTGGTCGTCGGACAGCCCCGGGTACAGGCCGATCCAGAAGGTGTCGTTCATGACGATGTCGGTGTTCGTCAGCGGGCCGGCAACGCGGAAGTTGCGGCCCTGCATGTAGGGCTGGCGGGTCAGGTTGCCGGCGAACAGCAGCCGCGTGCCTATGCGCTTGGCGTCGAGATGGTTCAGCAGGTCGACGCGGCGCAGGTTGGCCTCGGGGCGGATGGTGATGGGAAAGCCGAACCACGACGGGTCGCTGCCCGGGGTGGCCTCGGGCAGCAGCAGGAATTCCTGGCAGCCCTGCAACCGTTCGTGCAGCCGCGCGAAGTTGCGGCGGCGCGCAGCGATGAAACCGTCCAGCCGGTCCAGCTGCGCCAGCGCGCAGGCGGCCTGCATGTCGGTGATCTTGAGGTTGTAGCCCAGGTGGCTGTAGGTGTACTTGTGGTCGTAGCCTTCGGGCAGGGCGCCGAGCTTCCAGCAGTAGCGCTTGCCGCAGGTGTTGTCCTTGCCCGGCGCGCACCAGCAGTCGCGGCCCCAGTCGCGCAGCGATTCAGCCGCGCGCCGAAGGGTGTCGTCGTTCATGAACACCGCGCCGCCTTCGCCCATCGTGATGTGGTGGGCGGGGTAGAAGCTCAGCGTGGCGATGTCGCCGAAGCTGCCGACCAGCCGGCCGTTGTAGGTGGAGCCCAGCGCGTCGCAGCAGTCCTCCACCAGCCACAGCCCGTGCTGGCGGCACAGCCGGGTCACGGCGTCGAGGTTGTAGGGGTTGCCCAGCGTGTGGGCCAGCATGATGGCCTTGGTGCGCGGGGTGATCGCGGCTTCGAGCTGGGTGACGTCGATGTTGTAGGTCGGAAGGTGCACGTCCACCAGCACCGGCACAGCGCCGCATTGCAGGATGGGGTTGACCGTCGTCGGGAAGCCCGCCGCCACGCCGATGACCTCGTCGCCCGGCCTGATCGCACGCTCGCCCAGAAGTGGTGAGGTCAATGCCGAGAAAGCCAGCAGGTTGGCCGACGAACCGGAGTTGGTCGTCAGCACATGCTTGACGCCCAGCACCTGCGCCAGGCGGGCCTCGAAGGCAGCGTTGAAGCGGCCGGTCGTCAGCCAGGCGTCGAGAGAGGCCTCGACCATCAGCTTCATCTCCGGTGCGCCGACGACCTTGCCGGAGGGCGGGATGACGGTGTCGCCGGGCTTGAAGGCGCCGGGTGCGGGCGCCGCCGCTGCGTATTGCTCGACGAGCTGCAGGATCTGCTGGCGCAGCGCGAGTTGGTCGGGTGTCATGGGAAAGCCAGGTAGGAGTCGATCTGCTGCAGGGTCAGCGCCTGCAGGTCCGCACCCGCGCGGTGGGCGCGGTGCCATTGCCAGGTGAGGTGCAGCGCCGCGGAAAGCGGCAGGCGTCCCTGCCAGCCCAGGCGCTCGGCGGCCTTGGTGGAGTCCAGCAGCAGCACGCCGGCTTCGTGCACGCCGCTGCCGTCGCCGAAGGTCAGCGGGGGCGTGGTCGTGCCGTCGGCGCGAGCGTGCGCCAGCAGCAGCTCGGCCACATTGCGCACGGGCTGGCCGTGCAGGTCGGCAGGGCCGAAGTTCCAGGCGCCGCTGAAGCCGGGGGCGTCGTCCAGCAGCCGCTCGGCGAGCGCGAGGTAGCCGGCCAGCGGCTCCATGACGTGCTGCCAGGGCCGCACGGCATCGGGGTGACGCAGGTGCAGCGGGGCGCCGGCATCGATGGCGCGCAGCAGATCGGGCACGAGGCGGTCGGTGCTGACGTCGCCGCCGCCGATGACGTTGCCGGCCCGCGCCGTGGCCAGCGGCAGCATGAACGACGCCGCGTAGCTGGCCGCGACGATCTCGGCACCGGCCTTGCTGGCGCTGTAGGGGTCGTGGCCACCGAGCGCGTCGGTCTCGCGGCAGGGCGGGCCGAGATCGCGGTAGCACTTGTCGCTGGTCACCGCGACGACGGCGGGCACCCGGCTTTGCTGGCGCACGGCCTCCAGCAGGTTGGCCGTGCCCATCACGTTGGTGGCGAAGGTGCCCAGCGGGTCGGCATAGGAGGCTCGCACCAGCGGCTGTGCGGCCAGGTGGAAGACGACCTCGGGTTGCGCCGTGATGACGGCTTCGAGCAGCGCGGCGGGGTCACGCACATCGGCGATCCATTCGGCCTGCAGCGTCTGCCGTACGCCGACGGACTCGTAGAAGCCGCCCGCCTCCGGCGCCAGCGCATAGCCGCTGACCTGCGCGCCCAGCCGCTTGAGCCACAGCGCCAGCCAGCCGCCCTTGAAGCCGGTGTGGCCGGTGACGAGGACACGCCGGCCGGCCCAGGAAGCCGCGTTCACCACAGCTTCCATGGCGCGCGGCCCTCGGCCCACAGCCGTTCCAGATGAGTGCGGTCACGCACGGTATCCATGGGCTGCCAGAAGCCCGGGTGTTCGTAGACGCCGAGCTGGCCGCGCGCGGCCAGCGTTTCCAGCGGTGCCTGCTCCCAGATGTCCGCGTCGCCCTGGATCAGCTCGATGACCTCGGGCTTGAGGACGAAGAAGCCGGCATTGACACCGCCCCCCTCGCCCTGCGGCTTCTCGCGAAAGCGCAGCACTCGCTGCGTGGCGGGGTCGATGTCCAGCGCGCCGAAGCGGGCCGGCGGCACGGCGGCGGTCAGCGTCGCGGCCAGCCCGCTGGCGCGGTGCTGGGCCAGCAGGGCGGTCACGTCCACATCGGCGACGCCGTCGCCATAGGTGAAACAGAAGTCCCGCTCGCCCTTCAGATAGCCCGCCACGCGCTTCAGTCGCCCGCCGGTGCCGCTGTCCAGGCCGGTGTCCACCAGCGTCACGCGCCAGGGCTCGGCGTGGCGCTCGTGCACTTCCATGCGGTTCTCGGCGAGGTCGAAGGTGACGTCGGAGCTGTGCAGGAAGTAGTTGGCGAAGTACTCCTTGATGACGTAGCCCTTGTAACCGCAGCAGACGATGAAGTCCCGGATGCCGTGGGCGGCATAGATCTTCATGATGTGCCACAGGATGGGCTGGCCACCGATCTCGATCATGGGCTTGGGGCGCAGATGGGTTTCCTCGGCGATGCGAGTGCCCAGTCCCCCGGCAAGGATCACGGCTTTGGTCATCGAACGAGTTTAGGCGGACCCAGGGCAATCCCTGGGGCGACCCACCGTGGAAATGGCCCTGCGGGCGGGACAATTCCGGGCCTCCGCGCGGGCCACCGCCCGCTCCCCGGTTCACCTGGAACGATCAACGTGACTACCACTGCCCCCATGCCGGGCCGAGCGGCGACCCCGCAAACCGGCGCCGCCATCCTCGGCCAGCCCAACCAGCTGTTCGTGCTCTTCTTCACCGAGATGTGGGAGCGCTTCTCCTACTACGGCATGCGGGCGCTGCTCGTGCTCTTCCTCGTCACCGAGGCCAGCAAGGGCGGCTGGGGCTGGAGCCGGGCCGACGCGACGAACCTCTACGGCTGGTACACGGGCCTGGTCTACCTGACGCCCATCCTGGGCGGCTACATCGCCGACCGCCTGCTGGGCACGCGCCGCTCGGTGCTGCTGGGTGGCTTCATCATCGCGGCTGGCCACGTCGCCCTCTTCATGGACACGGTGCCGAGCTTCTACGCCGGCCTGGGCCTGGTGGTGCTGGGCACGGGGCTGTTCAAGCCCAACATCTCGGCCATCGTCGGCCAGCTCTACGGCCCCGGCAACGAAGGCCAGCGCGACGGCGGTTACACGCTGTTCTACATGGGCGTGAACGCGGGCGCCTTCTTCGGCATCTCGCTGTGCGGCTACATCGGCGAGAAGATCTCCTGGAACCTGGGCTTCGGCCTGGCCGGCGTGTTCATGATCCTGGGCGCCATCCAGTTCTGGCTGAGCCAGGGCCTGTTCGGCGCCATCGGCGACAAGGTCGACGCGGCGAAGAAGGCCGTCGAGGAGAAGCTCGACGACACGCCCGCGCACGTCGTGGCCGACCGCCTGAAGGCCATCGTCGTGTTCTCCTTCTTCACGATCTTCTTCTGGTTCGCCTTCGAGCAGGCCGGTGGCTCCATGACCATCTTCGCGGCCGACTACACCGACCGCACGCTGGTCGGCACCGCGGGCTTCGCGTTCAAGGTCGTCAACACGGCGATGACGCTGATCCCGGCAGCCATCCTGTCCTGGCTGCTGTTCAAGCTCTACCGCTCCACCGGCGGCAACTACGTCATGGCCAACGTGTCGCTGGCCGTCGCCTTCGCCATCATCTGGGGCCTGAGCCTGTGGATGCTGGGCCGCGAGTTCGCGATGGACCAGAGCGAGGTGCCGGCCACCTGGTTCAGCGTACTGAACAGCCTCTTCATCGTCGTGCTGGCGCCGATGTTCTCCAAGCTGTGGGAGAAGCACTGGAACCCGTCCGGCCCGGTCAAGTTCGGTGTCGGCCTGGTACTGCTGGGCCTGGGCTTTGCCGTGCTGTCCTACGGCTCGGCCGGCATCCCGCAGGGCGCCAAGACGGCCCAGATCAGCATGATGTACCTGAGCGTGGCCTACCTCTTCCACACCATGGGCGAGCTCTGCCTGTCGCCGGTGGGCCTGTCCTACATCTCCAAGCTGGCGCCCACCCGCCTGCTGGGCCTGATGTTCGGCGTGTGGTTCCTGAATACGGCAATAGCCAACAAGATCGCCGGCTCCACCGGTTCCTACATCGACGCCATCTCCAACCAGTACTCGATGTCGGTGTTCTTCCTGATCTTCACGGCCATCCCGATCGGCGCCGGCGTCGTGCTGATGCTGCTGAGCCCGTTGATGAAGAAGTGGATGCACGGCGTTCACTGAGACCCGGCCCAGGGCTGCCGGCCTGCAGGCCGACAGCCTGCGGGGCATGAAACCCGTGCGTAACCGACGGGCCGCCGCGCTCCAGCCCGGCGGCCCCTTTTTTGTGCACGGGTCGCGGCTGTTGACAAGGAATGTCAGCAGCTTGAATGGGCTTTCAAGTTCGGGGTGACGGCGCGGGGGGTGAAGTGCTTACAGTCGCCCGCTTGCATTCGGAGCCCTCCATGACGAAGAAAAGCCTGGCGCTGAACCTGACGCCCCTCCTTGCCGCCGTTCTGCTTGCTGCCTGCGGCCAGCAGCAGGGCGCACCCGGCGGCCAAGCCGGGGGGCCGCCGCCGGTGTCGGTGGCGCCCGCCACGCAGCGCGAGGTGCAGGAGTTCGACGAGTTCACGGCCCGTCTGGAGGCGCCCGACACCGTGGACGTGCGCGCCCGCGTGGCCGGCACCGTCGAGGCCGTGCGCTTCAAGGAAGGCCAGTTGGTGAAGAAGGGCGACCCGCTCTTCACCATCGACGCCCGCGGCTTCAAGGCCGAGGTGGCGCGTGCCGAGGCGCAGATCGCCGCGCTGAAGACGCAGGCCGAGCTGGCTCGCGCCGACCTGACCCGCGCCGAGAAGCTGGTCAGCGTCAACGCCGTCAGCCAGCAGGAGATCGACCAGCTGCGCTCGGCGCTGCGCTCGGCCGAGGCCAACCAGAAGGCCGCCGAGGCCGCGCTGGTGCAGGCCCGCCTGAACGTCGAGTACGCCAACGTGACGGCGCCCGTCAGCGGCCGCACCTCGCGCGCCAACGTGACGCCGGGCAATCTTGTCGGCGTCGGCGACGCGGTGCTGACGACGCTGGTCTCCAGCGACAAGGTCTATGCCTATTTCGACGCCAGCGAGGCCACCTACCTGAAGTACATGCGCTCGGCCAAGCCCGTCCAGACCGCCGTGCAGATGGGCCTGTCCAACGAGCAGGGCTTCCCGCACACCGGCAAGCTGGACTTCGTCGACAACCGCCTGAACCCGGCGACGGCCTCCATCCGCGCCCGGGCGGTGTTCGACAACAAGGGTGGCCAGTTCACGCCGGGCCTGTATGCCCGCGTCAAGCTGGGCGGCAGCGGCTCCTACCAGGGCGTCGTCGTGCCCGACCGCGCCATCACGACCGACCAGACGCACAAGATCGTGCTGATCGTCGGCCCCAACAACATCGTGCAGCCACGCCCCGTCACGCCGGGCGCGCTGGTGGACGGCATGCGCGTCGTCGACAGCGTCAAGGCCGGCGAGCTGGTCATCGTGGACGGCCTGCTGCGCGCCTTCCCCGGCGCGCCGGTCACGCCCCAGGTGCTGAAGGTGGACGACAAGGGCATGCCCATCCCCGCCGCGCCGCCGGGCCCGCAGGGCGCCGCGCCTGCGACGGCCCCGGCCTCCGCCGCCTCGAAGTAATCCCAAGGCGGTAGCCCATGGACATCTCACGCTTCTTCATCGACCGGCCGCGCTTCGCGACCGTGTTGTCCCTCTTCATCTTCCTGATCGGCGCGCTGGCCATCCCGCTGCTGCCGATCTCGGAATACCCCGAGGTCGCGCCGCCGCAGGTCGTCGTGCGCGCCCAGTACCCCGGCGCCAACCCGCGCGTGATCTCCGAAACCGTGGCCACGCCGCTGGAAGAGCAGATCAACGGCCTCGAGAACGTCCTCTACTTCGAGAGCCAGGCCACCGGCGACGGCGGCATGACGCTCACGGTCACCTTCAAGATCGGCACCCACCCCGAGGCCGCCGAGACGGCGGTGCAGAACCGCATCAACCGTGCGTTGCCGCGTCTGCCCGACATCGTGCGCCAGATCGGCGTGACGACCGAGAAGGCGGCGTCCAACCTGACGATGGTGGTCCACCTCGTCAGCCCGGACAACTCGCGCGATGCACTTTATCTGCGCAACTACGGCACGCTGAACGTGCGCGACGACCTGCTGCGCGTGCCCGGCATGGGCTCGGTGCTGAGCTTCGGCGCGGGCGACTATGCGATGCGCATCTGGCTGGACCCGCAGAAGCTCGCCGCCCGCGGCATGACCGCGGCCGACGTGGTCGGCGCCATCCGCGAGCAGAACTCCCAGGTCGCGGCCGGCGTGGTCGGCGCGTCGCCGTCGCCCAAGGGGACCGACTTCCAGCTCTCAATCAATGCCCAGGGCCGCCTGGTCAGCGAGGAGGAGTTCGGCAACATCATCGTCCGCACCGAACCCAAGACCGGTGCCTTCGTCCGCGTGAAGGATATCGGCCGCGTCGAGATCAGCGCCAACACCTACGCGTTGCGCAGCCTGCTGAACAACAAGGAGGCCGCCGCCATCGCCATCTTCCAGGCGCCCGGTTCCAACGCGCTGGCCATCTCCGACAACGTGCGCAAGGCGATGGAGAGGCTCAAGCCCAGCTTCCCCGCGGGCGTCGACTACGCCATCGTCTATGACCCGACGCGCTTCGTGCAGAGCTCCATCGAGAAGGTCGTGCACACGCTGTTCGAGGCCATCGCGCTGGTGGTGCTGGTGGTCATCATCTTCCTGCAGACCTGGCGCGCCTCCATCATCCCGCTGGTCGCCGTGCCGGTGTCCATCGTCGGCACCTTCGCCGTGCTGCTGGCGCTGGGTTTCTCCATCAACACGCTGACGCTGTTCGGCCTCGTGCTGGCCATCGGCATCGTGGTGGACGACGCCATCGTGGTGGTCGAGAACGTGGAGCGCAACATCCAGGACGGCCTCACACCGCATGCGGCCACCGTGAAGGCCATGCAGGAGGTCTCCGGCCCCATCATCGCCATCGCCCTGGTGCTGTGTGCCGTGTTCATCCCGCTGACGCTGGTGCCGGGCCTGTCGGGCCAGTTCTACAAGCAGTTCGCCGTCACCATCGCCATCTCGACGGTGATCTCTGCCTTCAACTCGCTGACGCTGTCGCCGGCCCTCGCCGCCATCCTGCTGCGCCCGCACGACGCGCCCAAGGACCGGCTGATGGTGGTCATGGACAAGCTGTTCGGCCGCTTCTTCCACTGGTTCAACCGCTTCTTCCACCGCCGCTCGGAGGACTACGGCCGCGGCGTGACGGGCATCCTCAAGCGCAAGTCGCTGGCCCTGATCGTCTACGCGCTGCTGCTCGGTGCCACGGTCCTGCTGTTCACGCGCCTCCCCAGCGGCTTCGTGCCAGCGCCGGACAAGCAGTACCTGATCGGCGTGGCCCAGCTGCCGGCCGGTTCCAGCCTGGACCGCACCGAGGAGGTCATCCGCCGCATGAGCGACATCGCCCTCAAGGTGCCCGGCATCACCGATTCGGTGGCCTTCCCCGGCCTGTCGGTCGCCGGCTTCTCGGCCTCGCCCAACGAAGGCATCGTCTTCTTCAAGCTCGACGAATTCGACGCCCGCACCTCGCGCAGCCTCAGCAAGGAAGCCATCCTCGGCCAGGTCAACGGCGCCATCCAGCAGATCCAGGGCGCGCGCATGTTCGTCGTGCCGCCGCCCCCGGTGGACGGCCTGGGCATCGCCGGCGGTTTCAAGATCCAGGTGCAGGACCGCAGCAGCCAGGGCGAGCAGGCCCTGTACGGCGCCACCTGGGGCACGCTGGGCCAGATCTACGGCAACCCCAACACGTCGATCGGCACGCCGTACTCCAACTACGACATCAACGTGCCGCAGCTGTTCGCCAACGTCGACCGTGTGAAGGCCAAGCAGATGGGCGTGCCGCTGGGCTCCATCTACGACACGCTGCAGATCAACCTCGGCTCGCTCTACGTCAACGACTTCACCAAGTTCGGCAAGACCTACCAGGTCATCGTGCAGGCCGACTCACCCTTCCGTGCCAAGGCCGAGGACGTCGTGCAGCTCAAGACCCGCAACGCCGCCGGCGACATGGTGCCGCTGGGTTCGCTGATGAGCGTGGAGCCCACCTTCGGCCCGACGCGCGTCACGCGCTACAACGGCTTCCCGTCGGCCGACATCAACGGCGCGCCCAAGCCCGGCTTCTCGTCGGGCCAGGCCGAGGCCGAGATCGAGCGCCTGCTGAAGACGCTGCCGCGCGGCTTCGGCTACGAGTTCACCGACCTCAGCTACCAGGACCGCCTGACCCGCGACGTCGCCGTGCCCGGCACGACGGTGAAGATCCCGACACTGGCCGCGGTGCTGCTGTTCTCGGTGCTGCTCGTCATCCTCGTGCTGGCCGCCCAGTACGAGAGCTGGAGCCTGCCGCTGGCCATCATCCTGATCGTGCCGATGTGCATCCTGTCGGCGCTGTTCGGCGTGTGGCTGTCGCACTTCCCGCCCTTCATGCAGGCGGGGGACCTGAACATCTTCACGCAGGTGGCCTTGGTCGTGCTGGTGGGCCTGGCCTGCAAGAACGCCATCCTGATCGTCGAGTTCGCCAAGGAGCTGGAGGAGCAGGGCCGCTCCATCCGCGACGCCGTCATCGAGGCCTGCCGCCTGCGGCTGCGCCCCATCCTGATGACGTCTATCGCCTTCTGCGCCGGCGTCATCCCGCTGATCCTCGGCAGCGGCGCCGGCAGCGAGATGCGCCGCGCGATGGGCATCGCCGTGTTCGCCGGCATGCTGGGCGTGACCTTCTTCGGCATCTTCCTGACGCCGGTGTTCTACAGCCTGCTGCGCGCCGGCACCGAGAAGCGCCGCGCCCGCGCCGCGGCGCTGCGCGCCCAGGTCGAGGCCTCGGCCCATGCCTTCCATCCGGGCATCGATGACGATCTCCCCCCGACCCAGAAGGAGGGCCACTGACATGCTCGTCCGCCTGACCCCCCTCGCCCTCGCCGTGGCCCTCGCGGGCTGCGCGGCACCGGGCCTCTCCAAAGGCCCGGCCAACCTGGCTCCCGAGAAGTTCGCGCAACTCCCGGCCGCCAATCCCGGCGCCGCGACGATGACCGCCGCCTTCGTCGACAGCGCGCAGCTGCAGCGCGTCGTCGACGAGGTGCTGGCCAACAACCGCGACCTGCGCGCCGCCGCCGCGCGGCTCAGGCAGGCCGAGGCGCTGGCCGATGCCGCCGGCGCCCGCCGCCTGCCCTCGGCCAGCGCGGGCGCCAACGCCAGCCGCCAGCGCGCGCCCAACGACCAAGGCCAGTTCCGCAACTTCAGCAGCTACGGCGTCAACGCGACGGCCGGCTGGGAGGTCGACCTGTGGGGCCGTGCCTCGGCCACCGCCCAGGCGGCCGGTTATGACGCCCAGGGCGCCGCACTCGACCGCGACGCCGCCGCGCTCAGCCTGGCCGGCACGGCGCTCAACCTGCAGACCCAGCTCATCGGCCTGGGCCATCGCCTGCAGCTCGCCAAGGAGACGCTGGTCGTGCAGAACCAGCTGCTCGACCTGGTGAAGGCGCGCGTCGGCGCCGGCCGCGGCACGGCGCTGGACCAGGCCCGTGCGGAGGCCCTCGTCGCCCAGACCTCGGCCGGCGTGCCGGCGCTGCGCAATGCCGCCTGCCTCACGCGCCTGCAGCTCGACGTGCTGCGTGGCCAGCCGCCGGCCGACTGTGACAAGGCCGACAGCGACCCACTGCCCGCCATGCCCCAGCCGCGCCTGATCAGCCTGGGCACGCTGCCCGACCCGGCCGGACTGCTGGCTGCCCGCCCCGACGTGAAGGCCGCCGCCGCCCGCGCCCAGGCCGCTGCGTCGCGGGCCCAGGTTGCCTGGGCCGCGCGCTGGCCCACGCTGGGCCTGACCGGCCAGATCGGCTGGAGTGCCGGCAGCGCAGGCGATTTGTTCAAGAGCGGCACGCAGATCCACAGCCTCGCCGCCGCGCTGAACTGGAACTTCCTCGACTTCGGCGCCCGCAAGGCCGAGGAGAGCGCCGCCCGTGCCGGCTTCGACGGCGCCGTGGCCGCCGCCGAGCAGGCCCAGCTGACGGCGCTGCAGGACGCCCAGGGCAGCCTGTCCACGCTGCGCGAGACCGAACTGCAGGCCGCGTCGCAGGCCGCGGCGGCGGAGGCCACGCAGCGCGCCCGCGACCTGGCGCTGAAGCGCTACGAAGCCGGCGTGACCGACTTCTACGCGCTGCTCAGCGCCGAGCAGGAACGCCTGGCCGCGGCGGACGCGCTGATCCAGGTGCAGACCGCCCGCGCGGGCGCGCTGCTGGGCGTGCACAAGGCCTTCGCTGCGAAGCTGACGGCGCAGTGACCGGCGCGGGGCCAGTCGCTGGCCCCGTGGGGTGAATGGCGGCCGCCGCAGCGCCGGCCGCGGCACACTGGCGGCCATGCACCTGCTGCCGCGCCGCTGGCGCCTGCCCTATGTCGCGTTGCTGATCGCCGTCGGCCTGCTGCTCAGCGCGTCGGCGCTGCAGGCCTACCGCCTGTCCGGCGGCACGCGGCCCTGGGAGCCCTTCCTGTGGGAGTTCAGCTCCGTTGGCGTCATCGGCGTGCTGGTGCTGGGCGTGCATGCCCTGATGGGCAGGCTGCGCGGCCGGCCCTGGCCGCGCCAGCTCGCCGCCCATGCCGTCGCGCTGCCGCTGTTCAGCCTGGCCCACATCGGCGGCATGTTCGGCCTGCGCCTGCTCGTCTACGGGCTGGTCGGCGTCGCCTACCACCCCGACACGCTGCCCGTGCTGCTGGTCTACGAGGGCGGCAAGGACGCGGTCAGCTACATCAGCTTCTGCCTGATCTCGCGCGGCGTCTGGATGGCCCAGGCGGCGGCGGCGCGGGCCCAGGAGCTGGACCGTGCCCGCCGCGAGCTGGCCGAGGCACGCCTGGCGCGCCTGGCCGACCAGGTGCAGCCGCATTTCCTGTTCAACACGCTGAACCTGATTTCCTCGGTCATGTACGAGGACGTGGCGCGCGCCGACCGGCTGCTGTGTCAGCTGGCCGACCTGCTGCGCCAGACGCTGGCCGCCCAGCAGCGCGCCGAGCACACGCTGGGCGAGGAGCTGGCCCTGGTAGCGCCGTTCCTGGCGCTGATGCAGGCGCGCTTCGGGCCGGAGCGGCTGGTGGTGAGCATCGAGGCCGACACGGCCGCGCGCGCCTGCCGCCTGCCGGCGCTGCTGCTGCTGGCGCCGGTGGAGAACGCGGTCAAGCACGACGTGGCGCGGCATCGCGGGCGGGTCATGGTGAGCGTGCGGGCCGAATGCCGCGGCGAGCGGCTGCACCTCAGCGTCAGCAACCAGGGCGACACCCCGGTGCCCGAGTCGCCGCCCGATCCCGACGGCGGTTTCGGCCTGCGCAATCTGCGCGAGCGCCTGGCTGCGCGCCACGGTGAGGCGGCCCGCGTCGAATTCGGGCCCGGCGGCCAGGGCATGACGCTGAGCCTGGAGCTGCCATGCGTGTGCTGATCGTCGACGACGAGCCGGCCGCGCGCGCCAAGCTGCGGCGGCTGCTGTCGGCCGAGGTCGACGTCGCCAAGCTGCTGGAGGCACCCGATGCGCCGGCGGCGCTGACGCTTGTGCGCGGCCTGGCCGTGCCGCCCGATCTGGCCGTGCTGGACATTGAGATGCCGGGCGGCAACGGCGTGCAGCTGGCCGCTGCGCTGCGCGAGGCCGGCGTGCGGGCCATCGTGTTCTCGACGGCGCATGCCGAGCATGCGTTGCGGGCCTTCGAGCTGGCGGCGCTGGACTACCTGCTCAAGCCCTACACGGCCGAGCGGCTGGCCGCCGCGCTGGTGCGCGTGCGCGAGCTGCTGGCGCGGCCCGCAGCGCCGGTGGGCGAGTGGTGGGTGGACGGCGAGCGCCTGCGCCTGTCCGAGGTGCAATGGATCGCGGCGGCCGACAACTACATCGAGCTGCACCTGCCGCCGCGCACGCTGCTGGAGCGGGCCACGCTGGCCGACGCGCTGACCCGCCCCGGCTGGGCGGCGCGCTTCCTGCGCGTGCACCGCAGCCATGCGGTCAACCTGGCCCATGTGCGGCGCATCGAGCGCCTCTCCAGCGGGGAGGCGCTGCTGGTGCTGGACGGCGGCGCGACGCTGCGCGTGTCGCGCGGTTACCGCGCGGCGCTGGACGCGTTCGCCCCGTAGCCGCCGCCACTCGCCCCAGCCCGCTCGCCGCGCGCGGCGCCGGCCGCGAAGCTGGCGGCCATGAACACCTCCGCCGCCTCATCACGCCTGCCCTTCCTCGACGGCCTGCGCGTGGCCGCCTTCGCGCTGCTCATCCCGTACCACGTGGGCATGTACTACGTGAGCTGGGACTGGCATGTGAAGAGCCCGGCCGCCAGCAGCGCGCTGGAACCCTTCATGCAGCTCAGCTCGCCGTGGCGGCTGGGCCTGCTCTTCCTCATCGCCGGTGCGGCTGCCCAAGGCCTGTTCGCCCGGCGCGGGGCGCTGGGCACGCTGAAGGACCGCTCGCTGCGCCTGCTGCTGCCGCTGGTGTTCGGCATGGCCGTCATCGTCACGCCGCAGGCCTATTACGAGGTGCTGACCAAGGTGCCGGCGCAACTGCCCGGCGATGGCGGCTACCTGGACTTCTGGGCGGCTTATCTGCAGGGCGGCAAGTACTGCCGCGGCAACGACTGCATGGACGTGCCGACCTGGAACCATCTGTGGTTTCTGCCCTATCTGTGGCTGTACGCATCGCTGGGGGCGCTGCTGGCCCGGTTCGTGCGCCTGCGCCTGGAGGCGACCTGGGGCGCCTGGGCCTGGCTGCTGCTGCCGGCCCTGCCGCTGGCGCTGCTGCGCGTGTTCGTCAAGCCGCTGTTCCCCATCGAGCACGACCTGGTGCACGACCTCTACAACCACCTGCAGTACGGCCTGCTGTTCGCCATCGGCTGGACCAGCCGCACGCCGCTGGCGGCCGGCTTCTGGGCCGCCGCGCTGCGACTGCGCTGGGTGGCGCTGGGCGTCTCGCTCGCGGGCTGGGCGCTGCTGCTCGTCTTCAACAGCCACGACGAGGCGTGGAAGGACATCGGCGGCCTGCTGCCGGCCGCGCGCACGCTGCGCGGCGCGTTGACCTGGTGGGCCATTGTCGCCGCCTGCGGCTGGGCGCAGCGCGCGTTCACGCGGGAGTCGGCGGGGCTGCGGGCCGCCAGCCGGGCGGTGTTCTGCCTCTACATCCTGCACCAGAGCGTCATCGTGCTGCTGACGCAGGCGCTCAAGCCGCTGGCCCTGCCCTGGGGGCTGGAGGCGCTGCTGCTGATCGGGCTTACCTTCGCGGTCTGCCTGCTGGCCTACCTGGGCGCGCGCCGCGTGCCCGGCCTGGCACTGCTGCTGGGCATTCAGCGTGCGCCGCGCAGCGCGCTGCCGTCCACGCCGCGCGTGATGGGGCAGTTGACGACGATGCCGGTCACGTCGAGTTCGACCTCGCCCGAGGCCTGAGCCGCCAGCACGTCTTCCTCGGAGCGCAGCTCGCGCGGCGGCTTGCCGGCCTGCCAGCGCACCAGCACCAGCCGCCACAGGGGGCTGTAGTTCGGGTCGGGCCGCGCCGCGCCCACCGGTGCCGGGCCGGAGGCGAAGACGCTGATCTGCGTGGCGTCGGCGAACTTGTAGACGCGCTCGGTCAGCGAGGCGCTGCCGCTGCCGATCGCGCCCGCCAGGCGCGGCACATGGTTGACGCCGGCCTGCGCGGCCATGGCGGCGTCGGAGATGTCCGTCGTCACGTAGTCGACGCGGCGGCCGTCCACCCAGGCCTGCTGCCCGGGCAGCACCACCTCGCCGGGGCCGCGGGCCGCGCAACCGCCCATCAGCGCGGCGAGTGCGGCGAGCGCGGGAAGCAGGACGAGGGAGGTGGTGCGCGGGCGGGCCATCCGGAGCAGTCGCCGTTGGGGGGGGCACCGCATTACACCGCGGCTCAGTACCAGTAGACCGGATAGACCCGCTTGGTGGCGCGGTGGTAGAGCAGGGCCACGACCACCATCGTGATCGCGCCGAACAGCGTCGGGAAGAGCAGGAAGCTCCACTTCGGTGCGGCCAGGAACACGATGATGGGGTTGGAGCCCGCGGGCGGGTGCATGGCGCGGGTCAGCATCATCAGGGCCGCCGAGGCCGCCGCCGCCGTGGCGAGCGACCACCAGCTCGGGCCGAGCAGCGCCAGTGCCGCCAGGCCCACCGCCGTGCAGATGACATGGCCGCCGATGACGCTGCGCGGCTGCGAGAAATGCAGTTCCGGGAAGCTGAACACCATGACTGCCGTGGAGCCGAAGGAGCCCAGCAGCAGCAGCGTGCCCAGGTTGAAGGAGGCCATCGCCAGCACGGCGATGATGGCGAAGACGCCCGCGCAGGCGACAAGGCCGGCGCGCAGGCCGTAGCCGGGCGCGCGGCTGGGTGGGCGGCTGATGATGGGCGCAGGCTCGGCGGGCCGTGCCCCGACGCCGGGAGCAAGTTCGCTCATGAGTGTCCTTGGCAGGTCACGGAGTTCTAGCAAGGAGCGCGCCGGCCCGGTCAGGAAAAGGGAGGGCGGGCCCGTGACGCCGCCTCCGGCAAACGCCGCCGATCCTCACGGTGGCGGCGCGGAGATGGGCCCGACCCTCAGGTCGGGTGGCTGGCGGGTGTGCCTGGGATGGCGCCGAGTTCGCCCGACTCGCGCGCCTTGCGGCCGTAGAAGACCTCGAACAGCGGCGTGGCCATCATGGTGGTCACCACGGCCATCAGCACCAGCATCGAGAACAGGGCCGGGCCGATGATGCCCTTCTGCAGCCCGATGTTGATGATGATCAGCTCCATCAGGCCGCGCGAGTTCATCAGCGCGCCGATGCCCAGGGCCGTGCGGTTGTCCTCGCCGGCCAGGCGGGCGGCCAGGTAGCAGGCGCCGAACTTGGCCAGCACCGAGGCCACCAGAACGCCGGCTGCGATCAGCAGCAGCTCGACCGAATTGATCATGTCCAGCCGCGTGTTCAGGCCCGAGTAGGTGAAGAACATCGGCAGCAGCAGGATGACCGTGATCGGCTCGACCTTCTTCTTCAGCTCCGCCGCGAACAGGCCGCGCGGCATGACAGCGCCGAGGATGAAGCCGCCGAAGATGGCGTGGATGCCGACAGCGTCCATGATGAAGGCCGAGGTGCAGAAGGCGATCAGCGTGATGCCCAGCACCGTGTGGCTCATGTGGCCGTCGCGCTCCACCCTGCGGCCCAGCGGCGCTAGCAGCTTCTTGCCAAATAGCAGCACGAAGGCCGCCCACAGCACGCCGCCGCCGATGGCCAGCACGGCCACGCCGGGGCCGGCGCCGAACGCCGCCAGCACCAGGGCCAGCACGCACCACGAAGCCGCGTCGTCGAAGGCGCCAGCCGTCAGCGTCAGCGTGCCCAGCGAGGTGTGGGCCAGGCCCTGCTCGTTGATGATGCGGGCCAGCATGGGGAAGGCGGTCAGCGCGATGCAGGCGCCCATGAAGAGCGTCGCGTTGGCCGTGGAGATGCCCTCGGCGAACAGGCCCGGGATGGTCAGCAGGATGGGCGTGATGAGCAGGGCGATGAAGAACGGCGCCGCGATGCCCGACACCGACACGCCGATGGCGCTGCGCGCCTTGGTGGCGAAGTGGTCCAGCCGCAGCGTGGTGCCCACCAGGAACATGTACAGGCCCACGCCCAGCTGGGCGCCGGCATACAGCACGCTGCGCATCTCCTTCGGGAAGATGGTGCCCTGCACCTGCGGGAAGAACAGGCCCAGCAGCGACGGGCCGAGGATGACGCCCGCGATCATTTCGCCGACGACCTGGGGCTGGCCCATGAACTTGCGGCCGGCCCAGCCGACCACGCGGCAGGCCAGCATGATCAGCCCGAGCTGCAGGAAGAAGTGAACGCTGAAGTCGCCCGGCGCATAGGTCTTGGCCGCCGCGGCCGCAGGGGGGCCGTGCTTGGCGAACACGTCGCCGAGGATGGCAAGAAGGTCGAAGTCCATGGGGCTGTCGCTTTTTCGATTTGTGCTGGCTCGTCGCGCACCGCTCAGGGCGCGACAACGTTGTCTCCGCTTGACCCACATCAAGGTGATCGGCTGGCATGCACTGTGCCAGCCGGGTTTGCGCTGTCCATTGGGTCGAGCAGTCGTGAGCCTACGTACCTACATCGGATTTGCGCGCAGGAAGGTACGTAGGTACGATCCCCGGCCACGATGAAGCTCCTTTCCAGCCGCGAGTTCAACCGCGACGTCAGCCTCGCCAAGCGCGCCGCCCAGGTGGAGCCCGTACTGATCACGGACCGGGGGCAGCCCACGCATGTGCTGATGAGCATCGCCGAGTACCGCCGCCTGACCGGGGAGGGGGAGAGCATCCTGGAACTGCTGGCCATGCCCGAGGCCGTGGCCCTGGATGCTGGCGACGCGTCGGCCGACGGTGCCTGGGACCACCGCGAGAACCTCGCCTGAGCCCGGCTATGTTTCTGCTCGACACCGGCATCGTGCTTGAGTTGCGCAAGGCCAAGGCGGGCCAGTCCGACGCGGGACTTGCTGCCTGGGCCGCCGGCCTGCCGCGCCAGAAGCTCTTCATCTCGGCGCTCAACCTGCTGGAGATCGAGAACGCCGCGGCCCGCCTGGCTCGCCGCGACCGCGCGGCCGGCCTCGTCGTGCGCGACTGGATCGACAACCGCGTGATGCCTGCCTTCGAGGGCCGCGTGCTGCCGGTGGACGCCTCCATCGTGCGCCGCCGCGCCCAGCTGCCCTACGCCAACACGCGCGACGGCCTGCTCGCCGCGACGGCGCTGGTGCATGGTCTGACCTTCGTGACCCACCGCGTCTCGGCCTTCCGCGCCGGCCGCGTCAAGCTGCTCAACCCCTCCGGCTACGTCGCCCAGCCCAGCGAGGAGGACGAGGACTGGGCCCACGGCGCCCAGACCGGCCACCAGTGGCTGAAGAATCTCTACACAAGAGCATGACCCCCAAGCGACGCATCCTCATCGTCGGCGGCGGCACGGCCGGCTGGCTGACCGCCGCCTACCTGGCCAAGGCGCTGAAGCTGCCCGAGCGCCCCCATCTCGAAGTGACCGTGCTGGAGTCGCCCGACATCAGCAGCGTCGGCGTCGGCGAGGGCACCTTCCCCACCATCCGCACGACGCTGCAATACCTCGGCATCGACGAGGCGCACTTCATCCGCGAGACCTCGGCCACGCTCAAGCAGGGCATCCGCTTCGTGGACTGGGCGCGCGCGCCCGGCGCCGGCCGGCATCACCAGTTCTTCCATCCCTTCGAGGCCCCGTTCTTTGCCGGGGACCTCAACCTCGTGCCCTACTGGCTGCTGCAGGACGAGGCCACGCGGGCGCCCTTCGCCGAGGCCATGACTCTGCAGGCGCGCGTGGCCGAGGCGCAGCGCGCGCCCAAGCGGGCCGGCGAGGCGCCCTATGCCGCGCCGCTGAACTACGCCTACCACTTCGATGCCATCAAGCTCGCCCGGCTGCTCGCCGAGCGTGCCTGCCAGCTCGGCGTGCGCCACGTGCAGGGCACGGTGAATGCCGTCGCGCTGAACGCCGCGGGCGCCATCGCCCACCTCGACACCGACCGCCAGCAGCGCTTCGAGGCCGACCTCTACATCGACTGCAGCGGCTTGCGTGCCGAGCTGATCGGCCGCGCGCTGGGCAGCCCCTTCAAGTCGGCGCGCGGCCAGCTCTTCGCCGACCGCGCGCTGGCCTGCAAGGTGCCGCTGGGGGCCGACGCCGTCATGGAAAGCTGCACCATCGCCACCGCCCACGAGGCCGGCTGGCTGTGGGAGATCGGCCTGAACGGCGCCCGCGGCATTGGCTGCGTCTACTCCAGCGACCACCTCGGCGACGACCGCGCCGCCGACATCCTGCGCGGCTACTGCGGCGCGGCGAACGAGGACCTGGCGATGCGCAGCATCCCCTTCACGCCAGGCTACCGCGAGCAGCAGTGGGTGAAGAACTGCGTCGCCATCGGCCTGTCGGCCGGTTTCCTGGAGCCGCTGGAAGCGACCGGCCTGGTCCTCATCGAGGCCGCCGTCGGCATGGTGGCCGAAATGCTGCCGCACAGCGGCCCCATCCATGCCCCGGCGCGGCGCTTCAACGAGCTGATGACGGCCCGCTTCGAGAACATCATCAACTTCCTGAAGCTGCACTACTGCCTGAGCCAGCGCCCCGAGTCCTTCTGGCGCGACAACGCGGCACCGGCCAGCATCCCCGAGCGCCTCGCCGGCCTGCTGGAGGAATGGAAGCTGCGCCCGCCCGGCCGCTTCGACTTCGTGCTCGACACCGAGACCTTCGCCTTCTTCAACTACCAGTACATCCTCTACGGCATGGGCTTTGCCACCGATCTAGGTGCCGGCCGCAGCGACTTCCCGCAGGTCGAGGAAGCCAACAGGCTGTTCGCCAAGATCCAGCGCTTTGCCGACCGCGCCATGGCCGACCTGCCCAGCCACCGGGCGCTGATCCAGCAGATCAACGCGGGGCGCTGACGGGCGCCGCCGCGGGCATGCGGATCAACGCCAGTGCGGCCGCCGCACTCATGGCCAGCGCGGCCGAGAACCACAGCGCGCTCGCGCCGAAGCGCGCCAGCAGCAGGCCGAACAGCCAGGGCGACAGCGCCTGCCCCAGCCGGGCCGGCAGCATCAGCAGCCCCTGCCGATGGCCGTAGCCTGCGGTGCCGAAGAGGGCCAGCGGCAGCGTGCCCTTGGTGATCGTCAGCACACCGTTGCCAGCGCCGTGCAACACCGCGAAGGCGATGGCGGCCGGCGCGCCCAGCACCGCCAGCAGGGTCGCGCCCAGCGGGTGCATCAGCGCTGCGGCGCGCGCCGAGATCAGCGGGTGCAGCCGGCGCAGGAAGCCGAACTCCGCCAGCCGCCCGGCCACCTGGGCCGGCCCCACCAGCGCGCCGATGGCGATGACTGCGCCCGGCGCCACGCCCACTGCGCCCAACAGCCGTGGCAGATGCGCCGCCATGGCCGTGCTGACGAACAGGGTCACGGCGAACACCCAGGCCAGCAGTGCAGCCGTGCGCAGCGGCGGCTGCGTCGGCGCAGCCGCCGGCTCCGTTACCGGTGCGCCTGCCGCGGGGGCCGGGGCGGATGCCAGCTTCGGCAGCCAGGCATTCAGCGGCAGGCCCGCCAGCAGGTGCAGCGCCGCCCAGGCCCAGCAGGCGCCGCGCCAGCCCCAGGCGTGTTCGAGCGCGGCGGTCAGCGGCCAGCCCACCGTGCTGGCAAAGCCGGCGATCAGCGTGATGCCCGTGATGGCGCTGCGCGCGTCCTGCCCGTACAGCCTCACCAGCGACGCGAACGCGGCCTCGTAGAGGCCGCTGCCCATGGCCGCGCCGAGCACCAGCCAGGCCGCGAACAGGCCCGCCGGCCCGCCGGCCAGCGCCAGCATCGCCAGGCCCAGCGCGAACAGCAGGCTCGTGGCCATCAGCACCGGGCGGCCGCCCCAGCGGTCGATGCGCCGGCCCGAATGCGGCCCGACGAAGGCTGACACGACCAGCGCCGCGGAGAACGCGGCGAACACCGTGGGCTCCGTCACGCCCAGCTCGGCCGCCATGGGCCGGGCCAGCAGCGCGGGCAGGTAGTAGGACGAGGCCCAGGCCAGCGTCTGGGCGCTGCCCAGTGTGGCGACGACGCGCAGCCGGGCGTTCGCCATCGTCAGCCGCAGCAGCGCGAGGACTGTGCCGCGGGCTGGGGCGCGCAGCCGCGCTGGGGCAGGGCCACGGCGACGGGGGCCGGTGCCGGCCCGCAGCAGCTGCTGTCCGCGCCGTCGTCGCTGCGGTCGGTCGAGCACACGCCCGTCTCCGGCAGCGCCAGCTCGACGCGGTCGGCCGCGGCCAGGTCGCCCGCAAGGGCCGCGACGACCGAGCGCGCCTGCTCGAAGCCCGTGGCCATCAGGAAGGTCGGTGCGCGGCCATAGCTCTTCACGCCCACGGTGTAGAAGCCCGGCTCGGGGTGGGCCAGCTCGCGGTGGCCGTGCGGGCGCACGGTGCCGCAGCTGTGCAGGTTGGGGTCGATCAGCGGGCCCAGGGCCTCGGTCGACTCAAGCCAGGGGTCCAGCTTCATGCGCAGCTCGCTGGCCAGGCTCAGGTCGGGCCGCTGGCCGGTCGCACAGATGATCTCGTCGATGGCCTCGACGACGACCGGCTGCTGCTTCGCATCGAGGCCGCTGACCCGTAGCTGCTCGCCCACGCGCTCGATGCGCGCAATCCGCAGGCCGCCGAAGAATGCCAGCGCGCCGCCGTCGCGCAGCCGGCGCAGCGAGGCGCCCAGCGCGCCGCGGGCCGGCAGGGCATCGGCGCTGCCGCCACCGAACACGCGCTGCAGCGCCGGCGAGCGCACAGCCCAGGCCAGCTGCGTGCCGGGCGACTGCTTGGCCAGTTCGGCCAGTGCGAGCAAGGCATTCGCCGCCGAGTGGCCGGCGCCGACCACCAGCGTGCGCCGGCCCTCGTAGCGGCTGCGCAGCGCGCCGGTCACGTCGGGGATGCCGTAGAAGATGCGGTCCGCCGTTTCGGCCTCGCCAAGGGCCGGCAAGCCGTTGGCGCCCACCGGGTTGGGCTGGTTCCAGGTGCCCGTGGCGTCGATGACGGCGCGCGCGCGCAGCTCGTGCAGCGCGCCGCCCTGCGCGTAGCGAACGACGAAGGCTGCCTCGTCGCGGCCGGCGCTCTTGACCTTGTCGAAGCCCTCGCGGCTGACGGCGGTCACGCGGGCGCCCAGCTGCAGCGCGGCCGCCACCTGGGGCAGGGCCGCGAAGGGCAGCAGCACGCGGTCGACCACCTCGCCGGCGCGCGGCAGCTCGGCCGCGGGCGGCGGCGCCCAGCCCGTGGGCGCGAGCAGCCGCGCCATCGCCGGGTCCACGTTGAACTGCCAGGGCGAGAACAGCTGCACATGGCCGTAGTCGCGCAGATTGGCGCCGACCGAGGCGCCGGCCTCCAGCACGACGAAGGGCAGGCCGCGCTCGATGAGCTGGGCCGCCGCGGCCAGGCCCACGGGCCCGGCGCCCAGTACCGCCACGGGCAGGCCCGCATCGGCCACGATGGGCTCGCGCAGCGGCAAGACCATCAGCGCGGCGCTGGCCGGGCAGGCGCCCTGGAACTCGGCCGAGGCCTTCAGCGCGGGCGGCACGTCCTCGATCTTCAGCCGCTTGAAGCCGTACTGCGCGAAGTACTCGGGCGCGCTGACGGTCAGCAGGTAGAGCGTGGCGATGTCGCGCGAGCGGGCCTCCAGCAGCAGGCGCTCGACGAGCTGCCGGCCGATGCCCTGCCGGTGCAAGCCTGGCGCGACCGCGACCGAGCGCAGCAGCGCGACGCTGCCGTAGACCTCGGCGCCGGCGCAGCCGACGACCTCGCCCTGGCTGACGGCGAGCAGATAGGTGCTCAGGTGGGCCTCGGCGCCCTCGGTGGGCAGCTTGTTGGCGAGCAGCAGGGCCTGGACGGCGGGCCAGTCGGCGGGGCCGGCCTGGCGCAGCGAGATGGATGGGTTCAGCAGCATGGTTTGGAATCCCGGGTGGGCTCCCTGACGGCCGTGGGCGGCAGGCAGCAGTTGGCTGCCGGGTCGTCGCGCAAGGCCTTCAGGAGCGTCAGCAAAGAGGTCTCGACCGCGGCGCGCTCGCGCTCGCTCAAGGACACCAGCAGTTGCTGGGCATGGTCGTCGAGGGTCTGGTTCAGCTCACGGACGGTGTGCTCGCCGTCGGCGGTGAGCGTGACGAGCCAGCTCCTTGCGTCGCTCGGGTTCGGCGCCTTGCTCACCCAGCCACGGGCTGCCATGGCCTCCACGGCGCGCGACACCCAGCTCTTCTCCAGGCTGACCCGCGTGCCCAGCTCCGACAGCGGCAGCGGCCCGGACCGGCCCAGCTCGGTCAGCAGATGGCATTGCGTGCTGGTGGTGCTGCAGCAGTCGGCCACCACGCGCTGGGCGCGGGTGTAGAGGCGGGCGACTTCGCGCAGCAGGGGGCCGGCGGTGGACTGGGGCATGGGCGTGGCGGTGGCAACGGGCGAGGTGCATCTTGGAAGTCGTTCCATTGGTTGTCAATAGCAACTACATGGATTCAAAGAACGGGGCCGAGGCCCCGTGGGTTCATGCCGCCCTCAGGTCGTGCGCGGGGTGGTGGTCGGCTCGGCCAGCAGCCGGTTCACCGCGACGGCCAGCGCAGCACCGGCCAGCTCGGCGACGGCGAAGCCCGCCGCGCTGGCGGGCGCGATGCCCGCGAAGCTGTCGCTGAAGAGGCGGCCGAACACCGCCGCCGGGTTCGCGAAGGACGTGGACGCCGTGAACCAGTAGGCCGCGCCGATGTAGGCGGCCACCATGGCGGGCGCGCGGCCGGCCGGTGCGCGCAGGATGACCAGCAGCAGGCCGAAGGTGGCCACGGCTTCGGCGATCCACTGCCCCGTGCCGCCGCGCAGCTTGGTAGAGAACTGCAGGATGCTCATGTCGAACATCGCGTGTGCCAGCCAGGCGCCCAGCATCGCGCCGAGCAGCTGCACGGCGACGTAGGGCAGCAGCGCCGCCACTGCCAACTCGCCGCGCCAGGCCATGACGGCGCTGACGGCAGGATTGAAGTGCGCGCCGCTGACGGGGCCGAACACCTCGATCAGCACGTACAGCCCGCCGACGGTGGCCAGCGTGTTGGCCAGCAGCGCGAGGGCGACGCTGCCGCCGGACAGGTGCTCGGCCATCACGCCGGACCCGATGACGACGGCCAGCAGCAGGGCCGTGCCCAAGCCCTCGGCGAGCAGCTGGCGATGCAGGCCCACGCGCTCAGTCATGGGCGATCTCGGCCAGCGCCTGCTGCAGCTTGGCGCGGTTCATCGTGTTCAGCGGCAGCTGCAGCAGCTGCAGCATGCGGTAGCCGATGGCCTGGCGCGTCAGCTCGAAGGCGCGGCGCTTGCCCTCGTCGCCGCCCTCGGCATTGGACGGGTCGGGGTAGCCCCAGTGCACCTTGACCGGCTGGCCGCTCCCGCCGAAGAAGACCGGGCACTGTTCGGCCGCGGCGCTGTCGCAGACGGTGATGACGATGGACAGCGGCGGCGAGCCGGGCGCCGTGAACTCGTCCCAGCTCTTGCTGCGATAGCCGGCCGTGTCCACGCCTGCGTTCTGCAGCGCTTCAACGGCGAAGGGGTTGACGCGGCCGCTGGGCGCGCTGCCGGCGCTGTGGGCCAGCAGATCCTTGCCGAGCTTCCTCGCCCAGTGGTTGAGCATGCCCTCGCCGAGCACGCTGCGCGCGGAGTTGTGGGTGCAGAGGATGAGGACGTGTGTGGTCATTGCGGGACTCAGCGGGTGCCGATCTGGTGGATTTCGTGCTGGATGGCGAGAGGCTCCAGCTTGGGGAGGGGCAGGGCGAGCAGCAGTTCGATGCGCCGCTTCAGCGTGATGGCGGCGTCGAGGAAGGCTTGCCGCCTGACGTCGTCGCTGCCTTGCACGGCGGCCGGGTCGGGCACGCCCCAGTGGGCGGTCATGGGCTGGCCGGGCCAGACCGGGCAGACTTCGCCCGCGGCCGAGTCGCAGACCGTGAACACGAAGTCCATGATGGGCGTGCCGGGCGTGGCGAACTCGTCCCAGCTCTTGCTGCGAAAGCCCTCGGTGGGCACGTGCAGCGCGGCCAGCGTCTGCAGCGCCATCGGGTTGACGGCGCCGGCGGGCTGGCTGCCGGCCGAGTAGGCCCTGAAGCGCCGGTCGCCCAGGCTGTTCATCAGGCCTTCGGCCATGATGGAGCGGGCCGAGTTGCCGGTGCAGACGAAGAGGACGTTGAAGGTGTTGTCGAGCATGTCAGGACAGGGTTAGCAGCCGCAGGGGGCGGCGCTGCTCTCTACGGTGCAGGGGGCACCCTGGCAGCAGTTCTCGGTCAGATAGCCCAGCAGCGCGTTCATGCTGTCGTAGCGGGCGCGGTAGATCAGGTTGCGGCTGGCGCGCTCCTGCGTCACCAGGCCGGCATTGACGAGTTCCTTCAGATGGAAGGACAGCGTGGCGGCGGCCACGCCAAGACCCTCCTGCATGGCGCCGGGCGTCAGCCCGGCGTCACCCACCACGACGAGGGCGCGGAATACCTGCAGCCGCAGCGGCTGGGCGAGCGCGGCCAGGGCCTTGACGACGGTTTGTTCATCCATATTTCCATTATTGTCGAACAGTAGGGGCGATGCAAGCGGCCTCGCTGGCGGCCGCTGTCAGCCCAGGCCCACAGGACCAGCGGCCGCCGGCTGACAGACGATCGCCCGCTGCCCGTCTAGCGTCGGGGCATGACGATCGAACGGAGCTCTCGATGACCTGGCATGACATCCTCGCCCGCGCCGAGGCCGCCTGGCCCGGGCTGGGCTGGATGGACGTGCTGCCCGCCGTGCTGGCCGGCGTGCTGAGCATCGTCCTCCTGAAGGCCGGCCTGCGCCTCGGGGTGCAGCGGCTGCGCACGCTGTCGGCGCGCACCCGTACCTCGCTGGACGACAACCTCGTCAGCGTGCTGGAACGCACCCATGGCGCCGTGATCTGGGCCGTGGGCCTGCTGTTGGGCCTCACGCTGCTGCCGCTGGACGACCGCTGGCAGGCCCGCGTGGGCCAGCTGTGGTTCGCCGTCGTGGCCCTGCAGCTGGGCCTGTGGGCGCAGCAGGCCGTGGCCCGGCTGCTGGCGGCCCACCAGCAGCGCCAGGGCGGCGGCGCGCTGTCGGCCTCGGCCACGCTGCTGGGCTGGGGGCTGCGCGGCGCGCTGTGGGTGGTGGTGATGCTGGCGGTGCTGTCCAACCTGGGCGTCAACATCACGGCCTTCGTCGCCTCCCTGGGCATCGGCGGCATCGCGCTGGCGCTGGCGGTGCAGAACATCCTCGGCGACCTGTTCGCGTCGCTGGCCATTGCGGTGGACAAGCCCTTCGAGGTGGGTGACTCCATCACCGTGGGCGACGTGACCGGCACGGTCGAGCGCGTGGGCCTGAAGACGACGCGCATCCGCAGCCTGGGCGGCGAGCAGATCGTCATGTCCAACGCCGAGCTGCTCAAGCGCACGGTGGCCAACTTCAAGCGCCTGCAGACGCGGCGCGTGCTGTTCACCTTCGGCATCACCTATGACGCCTCGCCCGACGAGGTGGCCGCCGTGCCGCCGCTGGTCAAGGCGCTGATCGCCGCCGACCCGCTGCTCGAACTCGTGCGCGCGCACTTCAAGGGCTTCGGCGAGAGCGCGCTGAACTTCGAGGTCGTCTACCGCGTGAAGGACCCGAGCTACGACGTCTACATGGACCGCCAGCAGGCCCTGAACCTGGCGTTGATGCGCGCGCTTCAACAGCGCGGCATCCGTTTCGCGTTCGTGACCAACATGGTCAACGTCGTGGGCCTGCAGCCGCCCCGGGGCGCCGTGCCCGACGCGCCCGACGTCGTCCCCGCGGCGGCCGGTTGAGTCGCATGCTGCACAGCGTCGCCGCCGGGCCCGAACTGCTGACCGCGGCCGTCGCCGCGCTGGTGCTGGTTGCCATCGCGGGCGCGCTCTACAGCCACCGTTTCGGGCTGTCGCACCTGCTCGTCTTCATGGGCGTGGGCATGCTGACCGGCGTCGACGGCCCGCTGGGCCTGCCCTTCGACGACCACCGGCTGGCCGTCAACGTCGGCAACCTCGCCCTGGCCCTCATCCTGTTCGACGGCGGCCTGCGCACGCGCTGGGACGAGGTGCGCCGCGGCATGCTGCCGGCCGGGCTGCTGGCCACGCTGGGCGTGGCGGCCACGGCCGCCGTCGTCGCCGGCCTTGGGCGCATGGTGCTGGGCGTGTCCTGGCCCGAGGGGCTGCTGCTCGGCGCGGCGGTGTCGTCCACCGACGCGGCGGCCGTGTTCGCGCAGTTTCGCGCCAGCAGGCTCAGGCTCGCGCCGCGCCTGGCGGCCACCATCGAGGTTGAGTCGGCCCTCAACGACCCCATGGCCATGGTGCTGACGCTGGGGCTGATTGCCTGGCTGACGCCGCTGGGCCAGGCGGGCGATGCGCATGTGGCCGGCCTGGCCGACCTGGCGCCGCTGCTGGGCGAGCAGCTCGGCCTGGGGCTGCTGATGGGCACGGCAGGCGGCCTGCTGGCGGCCTGGTGGGTGCGCCACCTGCCCATCGGTGATGACCATGACGGCCTCAGCGCGCTGTTGATGGCGGCCCTGGGCCTGCTGCTTTTCGCCGTCACCAACCGCAGCGGCGGCTCGGGCTTCCTGGCCGTCTACCTTGCTGGCCTGCTGGTGCGCCATCGCGCCGGGCGCGTGGCCGCGCTGAGCCTGCCGGGGCTGAACGGCTACACCTGGCTGGCGCAGGCGGTGCTGTTCCTGCTGCTGGGCCTGCTCGTCACGCCGCATGAGGTCTGGCGCCTCATCGGGCCAGCGCTGCTGGTGGCGGCGGGGCTGATGTTCGTCGCGCGGCCGGCGGCGGTCTTGCTGTGCCTGGGCCCGCTGGGCTTCGGCTGGCGCGCGCAGTGCTTCGTGGCCTGGTCGGGCCTGCGCGGCGCGGTGCCCATCGTGCTGGCCACCTACCCGGTGCTGGCCGGCCTGCCCGATGGCTGGCGCTTCTTCGACGTCTCCTTCGTCGTCGTGCTGCTGTCCCTGCTCGTCCAGGGGCCCACGCTGGCGCCGCTGGCGCGCTGGCTGGGCTTGAACTCAGCCGCAGCCGACTGAATCCGCCTGCGTGACGATGCTGCCTGGCGGCACGCTGCGCGTCAGCCACACGTTGCCGCCGATGACCGAGCCGCGGCCGATGGTGACGCGGCCCAGCACCGTGGCGCCGGCGTAGATGACCACCTCGTCCTCTACCACCGGGTGGCGGGGCTGGCCCTTCACGGCCAGGCCGTCGCCGTCGGTGGGGATGCTCTTGGCGCCCAGCGTGACGTTCTGGTAAATGCGCACGCCTCGCCCCAGGATGGCCGTCTCGCCGATGACGACGCCGGTGCCGTGGTCGATGAAGCAGCCGCTGCCGACGGTGGCGCCGGGGTGGATGTCGATGCCGGTGTCGGCGTGGGCCAGCTCGGCCACCACGCGCGCCAGCAGCGGCAGGCCCAGGCCGTAGAGCTCGTGGGCGATGCGGTGGCTGATGAGGGCGCGCAGCCCCGGGTAGCACAGCAGCACCTCGTCCACGCTGCGCGCGGCGGGGTCGCCCTGGTAGGCGGCGAGCACGTCGCTGTCCAGCAGCTGGCGCAGCCGGGGCAGGGTGATCAGGAAGCGGCGGGCTAGCTCGGTGGCGTCCGCCGTGGGGGCGTTCATGCTCGTTTCCAGGCCGCGCTGGCGGGCGTCGTGGCGCAGCTCCAGCGCTGCTTGCTGGCGCAGCGTCGTCATCGCCGCACCGAGGGTGTGGCCGACGTAGAAATCCTCGTTCTCGGGCTGCAGCGTGGGCGGGCCCAGGCGCATCGGGAAGAGCGCGCCGGACAGGCACTGCACCATGCCTGCCAGCAGCTCGCGCGAGGGCAGCTCGCGGCCGTCGCCGCCGCGGCGGTGGGCCTCTCGCCACCGCTGGCGCACGCCGCGCAGGGCCTCGACGACGGCGCTCAGTTCATCGCCGGGGGCGGGCGGGATCGGCGTTGGGGCAGGTGCTGGGCTCATGGCGGTCGAGTATAGGAATCCAGCGTCGCCAGGCGGCCTGGCCGCCGAGTGCCAGCGCCGCCGTCACGGCCAGCATGGCGGCCATGTGCACGACCACGGCGGCCAGCGCCAGCGCGAGCGAGCCAGTGGCCGTGATCTCGCGCGCCGGCGAGGCGCTGAGGCACAGCGGCACCAGCGCCGGCACCAGCATCAGGCCGCTGCCGTGCAGGCTGGCCACCAGGCCCGACCACAGCGCAAGCCCCGCCCGGGCACGCCGCCGCAGCAGCGCGAGGGCCAGCAGCCCGCCGCACAGCCAGGGCGCCGCCGACATCGACCCGCCCAGCGCCACCAGCACCGCCACGCCGCCCACGGCCGCCGCATGGCCCAGCGCGATCGGCAGCAGCGCCCGCCGCGCATCGCGCGAGCAAGCGGCCAGGCCCCAGCCTGTGGCCGGGTTGAGGCCATGCAGCGCGCCGGCCGCTGCGACGGCCAGCCAGGGCCAGATGCCGCTCACGAGGCTCAGGCCTTCTGGCTGCCGCAGCAGGAGGCCGGCGCGGGTGCGGTGGCCTCGTAGCGGTCGTGGTGGCGCACCCACTCCATCGTGTAGCCCAGGCCCGCCTCGTCCCGGCCCCGCGGCGTCAGGTCGATCAGGTGGTACGTGCCCATCATCACTTCCACGCCGCGGCCGAAGGTGGAGTAGGTGTGGAAGACGTCGCCCGCCTCGTCCTTGCAGAAGATGCTGATGCCAGGCGCCTCCTCCTGCGGGAAGGGCGTCATGTGGAAGTTGTAGAACACCTCGCCGTCGACGCGGTCTTCGGGCCGGAAGCTGACGTGGAAGTCGCGGTTGAAGTCGTTGCCGTGGGACGAGGCCCAGGCGAACTGCCAGCCCATGCGGCGCTTGAAGGCCTCGATGTTGGAGAGCGGCGCGCGCGAGACGGCCAGCAGCGTGATGTCGCGCTGGGCCAGGTGCGGCGCCATGCCGTCCAGATGGTCGGCCATGAAGGAGCAGCTCTTGCAGCCCTGCTCCCAGCCGGGGCCGAACATGAAGTGCTGCACCAGTAGCTGGCGGCGGCCCTGGAAGAGCTCGGTCAATCGACGCGGGCCGGCGGGCGTGTCGAACACATAGTCCTGCGCCAGCCGCGTCCAGGGCAGGGCACGGCGCTCTTCGGCGATGCGGTCGCGCAGCTGGGTCAGCTCCTTCTCGCGGGCGAGCAGGTTCTTGCGTTCGGCGATCCAGCGGTCGCGGGTGACGATGGGGTGGGGTGTAGTCGGTGCGTTCATCGAGAGACTCCGTGGAGTGAGGAAGGGAACGGGCAATGCAGCGGCTCCACCCGGGGCCGGGTGGGGGTCTGCTCAGGGAGAAATCAGGCCGTGGCCTGGCGCTTGGGGCGGCGCACGGCTCTGACCTTGCCGGTACCGCCGCCGCCAGCGTAGAACAGGGCGGCGCCGTCAGACTCCAGGCCGCTGACGTTGGTGCCCGCCGGCATCTGCAGGCTTTGGAGCACCGTGCCGTCCGTGGGGTCGATGCGGCGGATCTCGCTTGCATCGTCTTCCCAGGTGCCGTGCCAGAGCTCGCCGTCGACCCAGGTCACGCCGGTCACGAAGCGGTTGGATTCGATGGTGCGCCGAATGGCGCCGGTGGCGGGGTCGATCTGGTGGATCTTGCGGCTGCGGTGCTGGCCCACCCACAGGCTGCCCTCGGCCCAGGCCATGCCCGAGTCGCCGCCCTGGCCGGGCGCCGGGATGGACGCGACGACCTCGCCGCTGGCCGGGTCGATCTTGTCGATGCGGGCCTCGGCGAGCTGGTAGAGGTAGCGGCCGTCGAAGGCGGTGCCGGCGTCGCAGGGCCGGGCGATGCGCTGCGTGGCCGCGCCGCTGGCGGGGTCGAAGGCGACGAGGGCGTTGCCGGTGGCGGCCCAGACCTGGCGGCCGTCATGGGTGACTCCGGCGACGCGGTCCGTGCCCTCGAAGGGGCCGTATTCGCGCACGATCTCGGCGGGCTGGGTATCGATGCTCATGGCTTGCTCCTGGCGATGTCGCAACCTTAGCCAAGCGGCAGCGCGGCGGGGAGTAACAAGATCGTCGTGAATCCTGTCAGTGGCGGCGCCAGCCAGCGCCGCGTGCGCGTCTGGCCCACGGCGCGCACGCGGCCCGCCGCCTCCAGCTCGGCCAGCGCGCGCTGCACGGTGCGCTGGCTGTCGCCCAGGGCCAGGGCCAGCGCCGAGGTGGACCAGGCCGCGCCGTCGGCCAGCAGGGCCATCAGCTCGCCGGCCTCGCCTTCGACCGGCGGCGCGAGCACGGCCACGCGGCGCTCGTGCAACGGCCGCAGCGCAAAGCCGCGTGCCGTGGCCTCGATGCCCGCCACCGGCGCGACGAGCTTGCGCAGCCGGCCCATCTCGACCCGCAGCCGCGCGCGGTGCGTCTCGTCGGACTCGCGCAGCCGGAAGGTGCGGGCGATCAGCACGTCGCGCTCCGCATCACCCGGCCAGGCCTCGGCCAGCGCGCGCAGCAGCGTGAAGAGCACGGGCCGGCGCGCCAGCGGCAGCTGCCACCCGCCAGCGCGTAGCCCATGCCGGCAGGCGTCGACGACGAGGGCACCCGAGTCCATCAGCGCGGCCACTTCGTGCAGGCGCAGCGGCTGCCAGGCGCCGTCGCGCAGCAGGCGTGCGGCGGTGTGGTCGAGCGCGGCGCCGGCCTCGGCGATCTCGGTCTGCAGGGCCGGCACGCCGGCGCGGGCCGCCGCCTGCTGCGCCTGGCCCAGGGCCTGCCGGGCCTCGTCCAGCCACAGCGAGCGCAAGGCCAGCTCCACGCGGGCCAGGGCGGCGACGGCCGCGGGCAGAGGCGGCAGCGCGGCGAGGTCGACGGGCGCGAGCAGCTCGGCCGCCGCATCCAGCCGGCCGAGCAGCAGCCAGCGCCGTGCCGCGATCAGCCGCGCCTGCAATGCGTTGGCCGCGTCGCCGTGGGCCTGCAGCACGGCCATCGCGGCTTCGAGCGTGCGGGGGGCGGCGCTGAAGTCACGCAGGGCCAGCGCCACCTCGGCCTCGGCGACGACGCAGCGCGCCCGCGCCGTGGCCTCGCGCACGCCAAAGCCGGCCACGGCGCCGCGCAGCAGCTCGCGGGCGCGGGCCAACTCGCCGAGCTGGGCCATCGCGATGCCGCGCAGGGCCAGGGCGGGTGGGTCCTCGCGCAGGGCCACGCGCTTGAGCGCGGCCAGCGCATCGCCCGCGGCCAGCGCGCGGGCGGCGGCGGAGATCAGCGAGTCCACGTCAGCGCACCGGCGCCAGCAGCAGGCTGCCGTTGCGGTCTTCGGTGATCCACAGCCGCCCCTGCCCGTCCTGGGCCAGGTCGATCGGCGCGCCCACCGGGTGTCTGCCGGCCTGGGCGGCCCGGGCCGTCTGCACGAGGGCGACCGCAGCCAGCAAGGCGGTCCGGATCAGAGGGGTCATGGCTTGATTGTGTCGGTCGCCGCGCTGATACAGCGCAGTGCGCGGCGCTGCCCGCTGTAGCTTCACGCGGCGCGCGCCGGGCGCTGCAATGGCCGCATGAACGAGATGCTGCCCTTCCTGAGCTACTGCGCGCTGATGTCCGGCACGCCCGGCCCCAACAACATGATGCTGGTGGCCAGCGGCGCCCACCACGGCTACCGGCGCACGCTGCCGGCCATCCTCGGCATGGTGAGCGGCGTGGCCACGCTGACGCTTGCGAGCTGCATGGGCCTGGGGGCCCTCTTCGTGGCCTGGCCGACCCTGCACGTGGCGCTCAAGCTGGCCGGCACCCTCTACATGCTGGTGCTGGCCTGGCGCCTGGCCGGCAGCCCGGCGGCCCAGGATCGTCCGCCCGAGGAGCTGGGGTTCGCGCGGGCTGCGCTGTTCCAGCTCGTCAACCCGAAGAGCTGGATACGCGCGGTGACGGTGGCCTCGGTCTTCATGCCCACGCAGCTGGGCCTGGTGGCGGGGGCGTTGCTGGTCAGCGGGCTGGGCGCCATCGTCGGATTCCCCTGCATCTCGATGTGGGCCCTGTTCGGCACCGGCATCGGCCGCTTCCTGTCCAACCCGGCGCGGCGGCGGGTCTTCAATGCCATCATGGCCATCTCCCTGGTCGTGCTCGCCTTGATGCTGCTGCGCTGATGTTTTCGTTGGACCGCGATTCCTCCCTCCCGCTGGCCGACCAGATCGAGCAGCGCCTGCACGGCCTCATCGCCACGCACCAGCTGCCCCCCGGCGCGCGGCTCAATTCCATCCGCCAGCTCGCCGCGCGGCTGGGCGTGAGCCCCAATACCGTCGTCGTCGCCTACGACCGGCTGGTCGCCGCCGGCCTCGTCGACTCGCGCGGCACGGCCGGCTTCTTCGTCACCGACGGACCGGCCGATGCGCTGCCCGACGCGGCGCGCGTGGAGGCCGGCGAGGAGCAGGAGGCCGTCTGGCTGGCCCAGCAGGCCAACGACCAGAAGGCCGGCGTGCTGCTGGCCAGCAGCGGCGCGCTGCCGGCCGCATGGCTGGAAGACGCCATCCCCGCCGCCGCCGTGCAGCGCGGCCTGGCACGCGCCAGCGCTGGCATGGCCTCGCGCTGCCCGCCTCAGGGCCTGCCGGAGCTGCGCGAGCGCATCGCAATGCTGCTTCGCAGCCAAGGCCTGGCCGTGGACGCCAACCGCGTGCTGACGACCTACGGCGGCACCCAGGCCATCGACCTGATCTGCCGCGCCCTGCTGAGGCCCGGCGATTCGGTCGCCGTCGAAACGCCGGGTTATTTCCTGCTGTTCGACCGGCTGCGCCAGGCTGGCGCGAACGTCATGCCAGTGCCGCGCCGACCCGACGGCATCGACCTCGACGCGCTGGACGCGGCCTGCGCGCGCCACCGCCCGCGCCTGCTCTTCCTCCAGAGCGTGCTGCACAACCCGACCGGCTGGGGCAGCACGGCGGCCAACCTGCACCGCGTGCTGATGCTGGCGCAGCGCCACGACCTGCTGATCGCCGAGGACGACGTGCAAGGCCATTTCCACCCCGGCGCGCCGACACGGCTGGCACAGCTGTCGGGGCTGGACCGCGTCATCTACTACTCCAGCTTCGCCAAGGCCATGAGCCCGGCCCTGCGCCTGGGCTACATGGCCGCCGAGCCGGCGCTGATCAAGGCGCTGCTGCGCGAGAAGATCCTATCGGTGCTGACGACTTCGGCCCTGAACGAGTTCGTGCTGCTGGAGGTGCTGGCCGCCGGCCGCTGGCGCAAGCACCTGGACCGGCTGCAGCAGCGCCTGGCCGTGGCGCGCGCGGCGGCCACGCAGCAGCTGCGCCAGGCCGGCGTGCTGCTGGAGCACCCGGGCGAGGGTGGCCTCTTCCTGTGGGGGGCGCTGCCTGCCGGCGTGGACGTGGACGGCGTCGTGCGCGAGGCCTTTCGCAGCGGCATCCTGCTGGTGCGCGGCGCCACCTTCGCGGCCGACGGCGCACGCGACCCGCACCTGCGCTTCAACGCCGCCTTCAGCCAGGAGCCGCGGGTGGCGGAGTTCCTGCGCGAGCAACTCGGCGCGGCGACCACCGCACAGCGCATCGTCGAGCGGGCGCGCAGCCGCGTCAGCTGACGCTCACGGTGTCGCCGAGGCGGATGGCACCGCCCTCGAGGATGCGCGCCGTCATGCCGCCATGCCCGCGCATCGCGGCGTAGCCGCCCGGGCCGATGACCTCTTCCATGCGCGAGCAGGGCGCACAGGGGCCGACGATCTCGATCAGCGCCGCGCCGACGCGCAGCTTGGCATGCTTCAGCGCCAGCAGGTTGATGCCGGAGATGACGAGGTTGCGGCGCAGGTCTGCAGGGTCCAGCGGGCCGCTGCGTGAGAACGCCGCGATCAGCGGCAGGTGCTCCTGCTGGATCAGCGTGAGCTGGCGCGTCGACAGCTCGGCCTCGCCTCGCCGGCCCAGGCGGTCGTCGGCCAGGCCGATGCCGGCCAACGCCATCGTCTGCTCGATGCAGCGCGCCCGGTCGCGCGGCGCGGCACGCACGACGATGGTCTCGACACGGCCCTGGACATGGGCCGGCGGCGTCATGAGATCGCGCAGGGTCTTCATGCAGCCACCTTAGCGCACGAACAATAGGGAGCTGACAACAAAGTTTCGAACTCCGTCGCCTATGAAAGCGAAGTCGACTTCCAGGAAATATGGAGCTGCAAAGTATTGAACTTTGGATGCCGTTCGATTCGCATGGCGGCTGAGGCCAATGTCAATGTTTCGAACGAGCCCGCCGCAGTCTGACGGCCAGGTAGAGCAAACGTTGGCCGCTTGCATTCAGGGACTGAGCCATATTTTTGCAACCCGCCCAGGCCAAGAGACGCTGCAGCTACGGCGACGCAGGCAGCGCTCCACCCCCAAGATCAATGAGCATGCGATCAGCAATTGCTTCCTCGGCTACCCTGACATCGAGCGCCATCATCTGTGCCGACAGGTCATCATCCCAGCTTGCTGCGACCATGGCGCCGGCCAAAGACACCGGCGTCGTCACAGTCGCGGCGGCGCTCACATAGTCGTCAGCACTCATCCGCCATGGCCGCGCCGAGTGTTCACGGATAACTAGGTTGGCTATCCCGATACCGGGCCAATCAAAGTCTCCGTGGTACCAAAGGCGTGCACCCGCTGCGGCCAACTGGGACAGCAGCGTGCGCTGGGCGGCACTAGGCATTCCGTCCGTGCAAACCAACGGCGCACAATCGTGTCCCAGCTGATCGGCTGCGATCGCCACGATGTTGGGGTTCTCGCAGACGAAGACGTCTCGCTCTGCCACGTTCCACGCTGGCGTCGACCGCAACAGCCAGCGAAGTGAAATGAAATCGGGTTCGCCGAGCGGTCCGAGCTGGTGCCGCCCCGCACTTTGATCGCTTGGAACCACCGGCAAGTTCAGAAACAGTGCCGGCCGTGCCAGTTCGTTGACCAGTACACCCGCTGTCGCCCATGTCTCGCGACGATCTTCTTCGATGTCCTGTTCCTCGTCGCTGGCGCGGCGTGCGTGGCGGAGAACGGCTAGGACAATCGAGGACTCAGGCCGCCCGGGGTCCAGCGCGTGAGCGTCACCCAAGACCGCCGCAGCTAATTGCGAGCGTGTCATCCCGCTGGCCGGAAGGAATTTGAGAACCAGCTCGACGCGGCTCAGAAGTTGAGCGGCGACCTGGCTTCGCGTCCCCGAATGACGCTTCACAAGCCCCCGGTTCAGCGCGCTCGCCAGCCATGACGACAGAGAATGGTTGCTGACGCCCTCGAAGACCGCAGCCCAGCCAGCGCGCTGCTCGTCTGCGAGCGCTGCGCGATTGACTATCTGCCCGTCGAGCTTCTCTAGCGCGTCTCGCAACGAGTTCGCCAAGCCCGCTTCGACGAGCATCGCGTCCACCGTAGGCACATCGAGCGTGAAAGAGTTCGTAGCACGCGTGGCCGCGCCTGTCAGCGCTGCCAGCGCCGTTCGCTCGTGTGGTACCAGATTGAGCAAACGCACCCGCCTTGGCAAGTTGCCCTCGTCCTCGAGACGACGCCTCAGTCGCTGACGCAGTAGAGCCAGATCTGGCGAACCAAGCAAACGATGGAGGCGAGAGTCGGCGGTCATGGACGCGCTGGGAAACGGTTGTCAGGGTCGGGCTGCTGTTTCTTGGCCTTCCCGTCCCAGGTCCAGCGCGAGACGAAGACAGCGTCTACATCGTCCCTGCGCTGGAGCTGGCAGATGGATACGCCGGGCAATTCTGCATAGCAGGCCCATTCGCGCTCGCTGGTGATGATGAAGTCCAGATCGAACTCGCGGATCAGGGCCATGCAGTGCGCCCGAGCGGCGTCGTCAATGCCGGCAAATGCCTCATCTAGCAGCATGAGCCTGGGAGCCGTCGCGCCCTCCGCGCGGCCGTAGAAGCTCGCGACGGCGGCAAAGAGTGGCACCGTCAGACCCAGAGCGCGCTCGCCGCTTGAAGCCGGCCCGGACAACTTCTTCCACTGATTGGCCTGCCAGCGCTCGACCTTGAAGCGATGCCACTTGCGGTAGTCAAGGGCGCGAGCCAGCTGGTCGCTGAGCGAGGTGCTCGCCTGAGCACCTGACTCAGCCAGCTCTCGTTCCGCCTTGATGCGCTCCTGCAGCATTCGACCGACGACCTCTCGGTCCTCCGTCGACCATAGGTCAGAGGATTTGTTCAAGAGACGCTTGCGGGCTTCGGTCAGCCCCAAGGGGGCGCCTTCCGCCTCAGACAACGGCTCCCAGAGCAATCTGAACTTCACGCCAGTCGATGTCGGTCGCTTCTTCAGTTCCTCGTTGATTGCGCTTACGTGGTCGTCCGCCATCTTGAGCAAGCGCTGCACCTCGGCAGCGATCTCCGCCTGAAGATGGCCTTCGAGGATTTCTTTTTCTTTGTTGGTTAGGAGCTCGCTGCGGTCAGCGATCTCGCGTTCGAGCAACTTGACCAGGCGGCCGGGCTGCTCGGACTTGTTTTGATAGACCACACGAACGACCAGGCCGAAGTCGGTCTGCTCGCCTGTGCATTGGTACCCCAAGCCAGACAGCGCGGTCTGCAAAGCGCTCAGGTCATCGTTGATGTGCTTCTGTACCTTGTGCCAGGCATCGTCGCTATCGTTGACGTGCGCGAGCGCCTGCTCGAGTCGCCGCGCCAGGGTCAGCGCCGGCTCGACAGTCCAGGGGGCGACAGATTCCGGTACCGCAATCTCGGGCGCTCCGGCAGCCAAGATGCCGCTGACCGCAAACTGCTGCAGCTGGGACACCACGGTCGCACGTGTTGTCGTCTGCGCGTTCAGTTCCGCCTGCCTGTTTTCGAAGTGCTGGGCTGCGATGGCTCTCTTCTCGCCAGCTCGCTTATTGGCATCACGTGCGCTGTCTTGCGTTTCCTCGCACTGCCCGACCAGCAGCCTCAGGCGTTCGAGTTCAGCCATCAACTCCTTAACCTTCAATCCAACGGTCGACTCCAGCGTTCGAAGCTCCGCGTCAGCGATGGTCAATTCTTCTTGCCGCTGAAACTCCTTTCCAGACGCCTCTTCGAGCGCTGCCTGGGCCTCGTCGCGTCGCTGCTCCTGCAGCGCAAGCTCCGGTCGAAGCGTCCTCAGCGCTTGGGCAGCGTCAAGGAACTTTGTCAACTTGGCTTCGTAGGTCAGCAATGCTTCCTCGATGGCCACCAGGGCTTCCGCCTTAGTGGGCAAGCACAAGTCAGCAGCATCCAATTCCAGCTTGTTGATGGCCGCATCAAGGTGTTCCTTGGCTTCGGCGAGTTCGCGCTCGGTTTGGTCGAGCCGGACGGCGGCACGTCTCTCGCTTTCAATCACCGCAACGCACTTGTGATGCCAGGACCGAACCAGCGACTCGGAGGGCGCGGACTGCAACTCAGAGCGCGCGGCATCCTTGCGAGCGGTAATCGCCTCGATGCGTGCCTCCAATGAGGCTATCGTCTGGTCAAGCTCGTCCAGCAAAGCGTCGATCTCCGCGATCCGGCGTGCCCGCGCCAGCGCTCTGGACGTGGCGCCGATATAGGAGGCCTCGGACTTGTGCCAAGCCCCGGAAACCGGGCCAATTCGATAGCGCCCGTTAAGACCGACCCACGCTTCGTCTCCGGAGTCAGCCTCATCGCAGGCGATGCCTTGGAGCAAGCGTTGCACAACGGCGGCCGAAGTGGTTTGACCCTCGACGGAAACAGGCACCAGCCAATGCGCCAGTGAGCTCACTTTGGGAGCTCGAGCCACCAACGTCGTGTCAAGCACCGCCATCTCGCCATCTGCCGCTACCAGTTCCCCGTTCGGAGATACCCAGGCATCCAGAATTCCCGAAGCCTCTAGCGCCGCTTCCAGCGGTGCCCGCTTCTCAACGGGTAGCCCCTCTGCAAAGTCGACCAGTTTCCAGAACGGTGATCCGTCCCGCTGAGCACGTGCCTGTGGATCTCTGGCCGTCGGTGCCGGTGGCTCGGGGTCAGTTCCGAGCAGCAGCGCTTTGCGTTCGGTCTGCAAGGTTTGGAGCTGACGCTGGGCGGATTGGCGCTCCGATTTGATCGCCGCCTCGTCGTCGGACAAAGTGACTACGGCCGAGGCATGGGCTGCGTCCAGGGCTTGCCGGCCTGGATGTTCCGGCGGCACGTTAAGTACCCACTCGCCGATTGCGGTCAACGTGTCGTCCTGGTTGACGCGAAGCTCACGCAGTTTGCCAAGATGCTCGCTCCAAGACTCGACGTGTGAGCGCCCTTCTTGGTCAAACTTCTCCTCGGTCTCAGCGCGCTCCTCACGGGCTGCCTGGAGGTCATCAAGCGCTTCGTCGCGTCGTCGCTGGCGACCATCGAAGTTGGCGCGCTGACGGTCCACTGCAGCCATCAGTGAGCGAACCACGCTCAAGCCCTTGCGGCGCTCCGTGGCAACACCGTGCAACGCGGCTCGCTCTCGCTCGTAGGCGCTAGGTTCGAGCGTGTGCAAGTGGGCGCCGCCCGTCACGAGAAGCACGTTCTCGAGCACGTCATCCCCGAGCTTCGCTGAACTGGCCGCCGTCAGGCTCTCCCCGGAAGCCAAGTCAGCGCTCTTGACATGCACGTCCACGCGGTTTGAGTACTCCTGAAACCGCGATGAGGCGGCGTCCGCTTTCTTCCTGGCTTGCTCCACGGCCCTCGCGGCTTCTGCGAGTTCACTCCTGCTGCGCGTGACCTGTGCTTGAGCGCGGTCAAGGCGCGTGGCATCCGCGTTGGCAGGGTCTTCCTTCAGCACTTCCCACGACTTGCGGGCATCTGCGAGGGCGAGATCGGCCTGCGCCTCGTCCGCGATGGCGATCCGCTCCTCTTCCGCTGCCTCGACGGCCTTCTCCTCGGCATCGTTGCGGGCCTTGCTTGCGTTGTCAAAGTCCGTATTGGCCTTTCGCAGCAGCCTTGCCTCGCGTCGAGTCCGCGTTGCTGCATAGGCCCGGTAGCGTTGCTCGAAATGCCGCACCGCCACCGACAGCGCGTTGTACTGCTCTAGCGTTTGACGCTCGTCCTCGAGCTTTCCGAGGGCATCGGCGACATCCACCAGCATCTTGTCAGCGATCGGCGGGAGTGCCTGAGTCAGCGCCGCAGACAACGCGGCCTCGTCGGGCTTCTTCGACAGTTGGGGCTGACGCAACTGGATCAACGTGTCGATGAGCGCGTCATAGCGAGCCGTGCCAAGCCCGAACAGGCGTTCATCGACGGCCCGGCGATAGGCAGTGGCCGTTGGATAGATCTGCCCGTGGCCTTGGATGGCTCCTTTCAGGCGCTCTTTGTTGAGCACCTGCCGCTCCGTCGACAACAGCCAAAGATCGCGGTTCATGCGCGGCGAGTTGGCGCCCCCGTCCAGCATGAAATACCAGGCATCCGGCTGAGGTTTGGCCGCAGTCGCCAGCATCCCAGCGCCCAGCGTTACGAACTCAGGCTCGCCAGTTGCCGTGAGGCAACCGAACTCGATCCAGGCGTAGCCGATGCGCCGGTCATAGGCATTGCCCATCAAGAGGTTCCACGACATCTTCTTGCCACCGTCGCCGTCCGGTTCGATGCGTGACGATTTCAAGTTCGCATCCAGCAGGAAAGGCATCGTCAGAGAGAGAACCTTGGACTTGCCCGTGCCGTTGTTGCCTCTCAGAAGCAAATGCCCGTCGTTGAACCAGAACTCTTCACTGTCGTAGTGGAACAGCGCGATCAGACCCAGCCGAAGCGGCTTCCACCTCCGCGTCGTTGGCATGGGCAGATCGACGGTCCGCGCCTCTTGAGCATCAATCATGGTCAAACTCACCAGACAGAAGACTAGGGGATGCGGAGCCAGATTTTGAGTTTGCCCCCTGCACTACGACATCCTTCAGCGAAAACCGAAACATCGCCGGCATCGGAATGACTGAACCATCGTCGATCCGCACCAGATGCAGCCGTTCGAGCCGGTCCAGCGCCTCTTTGGCCAAGTCACCTTCAGAGCCTGCCTGTCGCGCGGCCACACGCCAGAGCTTCCCGAACCTCTCACGCACACCGGCAATGAAGCTCTCGACTTGGTCAATGGTCGCTGTGGGCGCTTCGATAGGGCCGTTCGCTTCTGAGGCCTTCAAGAGCGAGCACAGGTACTCGGCTACGAGCAGCGTCACGTGTGCATCGGTGCCCTCGTCTGGCATAGAGACGTCGGTCAGCTGACCGTCGACGTCGACGAGTGCGGTCCCTTCGAGTCGCTGCTCCGGGGAGAGACCCGTCGCGTCGCAGATACGCCGCGCCATTGCCCCCCGTTGATTGGTGAAGTATGCGAGGCTCGCATCGTCCAACTCGTCCAGGTAGACGACCGGATCGTCGAGTAACCGACGTGCCAGCGCAAACCGCAGAACAGCCGTACGACCGTCCTCGCTGTCTGGTGCGTACTCGGCGCACAAGGCAGCCATCCGGTCATCGAACGTCACAGGCTGCTCATCCTCTGGCCAAGTCGACGGGCCGCGGGCGCACGCAAGCACATTGGCCAGCAGCCGACGGTTGACGTCGTAGAGCGCATCACCCTCACCACTTGAAACCTGGACGAAGGCCTCCTCGTCGCCGGCCACTCTCGAGAGCACCCCGAACTCCAGCAGCGTCTTACAGACGGCCACCAGCTCCTTGCGCTCATGGTGCGACTTGAGATCGAACGTGAAGGATCTGTTTTCCAACAGTGGGTCAGCCGCGGCGACCAGCAGCTGCTCGCCGAGCGTACGGAGCGTGACTTGAACATCCGCTCTCTCGAGGACGTAGCAGGCGAGGCTGAACAGAACGTAGCGACGTCGATCGAAACCCGATAGTCCACGCGTGTCGTCAGCCGTATCGCCCGGCCGTTTCTGCAGCCGCACGCCTTCGCGGTAGCTGAGTAGCGGCCAGCCGGCCTCTCGCATATACCAATCGCCGAGTGCATCGGCATGCCGGCGCACCAGTGCGAAGTCAGGATGCATTGACGACATCAAGGGGGTCATCAATGTCGCGCGAACTGCCGCGCGGAATTCGTCTTGCTGCCGGTGCTGCTGCAAGCGCCCGATACTGCGGCTATCCAGAGACTTCTTCATCTTGTTCATGCATCGGAGATCGTGAGCAAGTGGTCTTGACCGCTGAACCAACCGTTTTCAGTTTCGATGACGGCCCGCGTGTTGGCACCAAGGGGTTCCAGCTTGATCTTGTGCAGTCCATCGCCCGTCAGGCGCTCCACGGCCATGTCAGGCCGACGCTGTTCGGACAGTGCCTCCGCCAGCAGGCTAAGAAAGAGCGCGAACTCTTCGCGGTTGAGGACTCCTAATTCGGACAACTTGCCGGCCCGACCGGTTGCCAGACGCGCCCGAGCAGCTTCGACCTGCATGGCTTCCTGCCGAAATTGATTGGCGAGGGCTCTGCGTTCCTCAGACCGGTCTCTTTCACGCGGCAGTACACCGCGAGGACTGGCCTCGCCGTATTCACGCAAGCGCGGATGAATGGCAAGCGATGGCCCTTTAGCCCAAGACGTGTTCGGAGAAACGGTTTCGTCGCTGGCCGGAACCAGCGAGAAGTGCCGTGCAGGGTTAAGCCCAAAAGCCGCGCGCGCCATCCGGTGCGTCTGGGAGTCGTTCTCGCAGGCGGCGAACCAATAGGCCAGGGCGCGGAAGTCCGCAGATCTGTCGCTACGCCCACTGCGCCGGTCGTTGACGGCGCCGATCGCGCTGAGCAGTTGCGGAATGGCCGTCCTTGCCCGCGCTCGCAAGTGATCTGATTGGGAGGGCTCGTAGCCGGTGCTCAGAAACCAGCCGCGAAGTCCCTTCCAGCGCTCGGTCCAAGTCTGCCAATGCCGAGTCGTCGCATCCAGGGCATCGGCTTCATTGCCGGGTGCCGCATCCGTCGCCTCGCGCTGCGCAACCTCCCAGAGAAGCGATCGCATGAAGGGTTCAAGCGCAACAATCAACTGGCCGATGCTCTCCGAGCGCCGCACGAGATCACCCAGGAAGCGGTTGATGTAGTCGATGAGCTGCTTCTTGTAGCGTGCCACGGTCGTGGCCTCCGCGCGCTGCAGATCGACTCCGCGAGCAACTCCCGACATGAACGCCTGCGCGTTCTCAGCCAATCCCTCGAACCGGTGCACCAGGTCCCGCAGCCCCTCATGGACCTTGATGACATCAGGCGGGCCCTCGGTGACGAGGAAATGAAGTGCCTTTAGCCGCGTCGCGATATCCTCGAGCGCTACCGACTGAAGTTCGGCGCGGCGCTTCATTGCCTCTGAGAACACCTCAAGCGACGATTCAACGGCTTCGCCGCCCAACGAGAGTCGATAAAGGAAGCGCGCTCGGTAGAAGTCGGCCAAGTTCGAGACCCGCGTGGTATCCGGCTGGGACTCCAAATTGCCCCAGTCCGTCAGCTGCTGCAGCGCTAGCGCAAGCTCCTCGGGCGTGGGTCGAGCATCACCCCAAGCGCCCTCCAGCAAAATCTCGTCCGGCCTCAGAGAAAGCCTGAACTGACGTCGTGCCGAGGCGAAGACACCCAAAATACTTCGATAGATGCGAGCCTTGTCAGCCGTCACGTGGCTGAACAGCTTGGTGTGTTCTTCCTTCATGGAACCTCCTCCCAGGCGGTAGCGGCGAAGTCGACGAGAAACGAACGGTGCGGATGGACGTCAAGCCGACACGCATCGGCGCTCAATTAGGACGTTGTCGATAGCTCATGGCGTGAGCTAGCAACCCCTATCGAATTCTTTAAGCCCACAAAGCATCTAGCGTGCCGCACCGCCGCTGTAGCAACGATCCCCCTTATTCGCTAGCTGGCGGCAGCGCAGTAAGTGCCTCCTGCTTGAAGACTGCGCTTCGCGGCAGGATCCCACTCGCCACGACGTTTTCTACGATGGTCGCCGGGTCGGCAACAAAGAACGTCAGCACCAACCCTCGCCGGGCGCGAGTGCAGCATACGTACAGCAATCGCAGCGTTCGGCTCCAGGTGTTTTCGTCACCGTCCTGGGCTCGTGCACGATCTGCAGCACGGGCATCAGCGCTGGCGAAGACCCGCTCGTAGTTGTAGGTTCGGTAGTCGCTCTCCTCCTCGTCCATCACGACGATGACGCGGTCGAACTGGGCGCCCTTCACGCCGTGCTGCGTGGCATAGGGGGAGCCTTCTGAGACATAGCGCTCATAGGGCCGAAGCTCTTGTGCAGCGCACCCGAAGAACTTGAGCATTGCCCCATCCGATGATCGCCCTTCGGTAGGCGCTGCACCGGCGGTCTCGGCCTCTTGAGCAACATCGCCAATGCCTCCGACGAACCCAAGTACACGCTCATAGTGCTCGTCGAACCCGAATAGGCCGGCGTCGCGGAGATGGAGAGCAATATCGCCAACGGTGGTGCCTGCCTCATCCAGCATGGCGACAAGTCTCAAAACGGCTGCGTGCAGCTGTCGCAGCACATCTGCGGCACGGCGGCCGACCAGTGCGTCAGGCGCCAGGCGCGGGCTGAACTCTCGGAGCAGGTTCATTGCTGCGAACTCGTTGCCGGCCTTCACGGCTGCAACGATCGGTAGCGCGAAACTGAGGAAGGGTCGAACGGGCCAACCGGTGCCGTCCTGCATCCCCTGCTTCATGGCCTCCGACGTCTTGTCGTTCAGCGCCGAGTAGATGCCGCCGAATCCGAGCCGGTTGGCGGCCATGCGGTGCACGATGACAAGAATCTTGACCGCGTTGTCTGGGGTCGTCCAACCCCCGTCGTTGTTCGTCGCCGCGTTCCACGCCCGGACTCTTGCCAGGGTCTCCGTTCGGTTCAGCGTGTTCGGCAGGACGAACATCCGGGCTGAGCCTTCCACCGGCTTGAGGTCCCCATCGACCCGCTCGTGCAGCCCGCGGACTTGCTCCATGCCGTCGCCCTGCGCGCGCACGGCGTTGGCGACGTCAAGAATCTGCTTGGCGCAGCGAAAATTCTCCGGTTTCGTGATGGCCCGCCAATGGTCTTCGAGCGGGATGTCCCCCGCGCCTCTCATGAAGATCGACTGCATAGGGTCGCCAAAAAAACCGAGGCAGAACTTGCCCCGCATCTGAGCCTCCACTTCCTTGAAGGACTTCACCACCCCCGGGAACGTGTCCTGACTCTCGTCGATGAACACGAATGGGTAGTTCAGCGCCACGACCCGTCGGAACAGCGGGCGGTTTTGCAACAGGAAGTCGGCGAGCTGAAGAATGTCCTCGTGACCGAGGATGCCCTTCGCGTAGTCACTGCCCACGCCGTAGTTGAAAGTCTTGACGTTAGCCACAGCCTCCAGGCTTCGGGCATAGCGCTCCTGGTCGGCCTTGTTCCTGTCGCGCCTGGTCTGCCGAACACGCGAGCAGTAGTTCTCGAACTCTTCTTCCACCTCGGAGATCCGCCTGCGGATGTCGTTCTGAAGCCAAACCTTGATGTCGGCCTGAAACGTCTTGGCAATGGACCAGTAGAAGCTATGGATGGTCGAGACATGGACCAGCGGGTCGCCGTTGACGTCCGCCAGGATTTCGTTGGCGGCGAGGTCGGTATACGTGATGCACGCGACCTTCTGTTTCTTCGACCGCATGCTGGTGCCGTGCTCCGACATCACCCAGTCCAGCGCCTTGATGAGGGAGGTGGTCTTGCCGGAACCAGCGCCGGCACGGACCACGAAGGGCTGCGGCGGCGTCGCGGCAATGCACGCGTGGATCTCGCGATCGGCGTCGGTGTCCGGGCTATCGACTCGCCTGCTCATGCCGTCTGCCCCTCGCCAGCAATGACAGCGACAACACCGGCTGCAGTCGGCTCACTCGTCGCGACCTCCGTGGCGATGGCCGCGTCCGCCTCAAGCTCGTGGGCCACTTTGGCTTCGAGCCAGGTCAAGCCCTCGGCGATGTACGCGGGAACCTTCCAGCCATTGAGCGGCCCACTTGCGAGGACCTCCAGTGCAAAGCGGGTCTTGTCGAAGTTCTTGCCGACCACTCTGTCGTGCAACTTCTCAGCCAGCTCCTCGGGGCTGCTCGGCGCGCGCCTGAGCTTTAGGCCGACCGCCCGGTTGACCTCTGCCTGGCACCAGTCGGCGTTCTCAAGACCAAAGGCCTCCTCAAGCGTGCGGCCGCAGAGCTGCGAGGTCGCCGCACCCACCGTCACCGAAACCTTGGTCTGATAGGCCACCCGAACCTCAGCGCTGGAACCCTCGGCCAGCGACAGCGTCTTTTGCTCCGCCGTGACTTCCCAGAGTTCGGCCACCGACCGCTTCTTCGGGATCCAGCTGATGAGGGTTTGGTTAGACGTGACGGCACCTTCCACGTGCGCATGGTAGGTGCTGCCACGCTTCTTGGACTTCTTCTTGCCGCCCGGTTCTGCTTCGTCGTCGTCTTCGAGCTCGAAGGGCTTCAGGTCGTCATCCTCGTTATCTCCGTCGACGGCGCCGCCAGCTCCTGCGCCTTGCGCGGCGGCATCCTCGGCATCCGTCTTGACCGTCACGCTTGAAAGCTGCGGAAACGTCGGATTGGGTACCAACTCAACTGCACTGATCAGGCGTTGCATCAAGGTCGCTCGTCGCATCTGACATAACGTCATGCCGAATTCGCATGGGATGAATGCGGCTGAGCAGTCGTTCTCAGCGGCCGTTGGTCTCTGTGGGTCAATGAATTTGTTTTCCGTTTGGCGGCCAAGGGCGGCCAAGCCCAGCGGGCTCATCCCTGTTGGGAGAGTTAAAACTTTGACAGCAAGTGGCGCACGCCTCTTGAGGACCGGATCAACACATTGACGCCAAGATCAAAACATTGTTATTAGCCACCAACAATGCAGCCATGCTCCAGTACCTGACCCTGCCCGTCACCCCCTTCCAGCAGAACTGCTCCATCGTCTGGTGCGACGTCACCCGGGACGCCGCCGTCATCGACCCCGGCGGTGAGCTGCCGCGGCTGCTGGCCGCGGTGAAGGAGCGTGGCCTGAATCTCAAGGCCATCTGGCTGACCCATGCCCACATCGACCATGCCGGCGGCACCGGACAGCTGGCGCGCGAGCAGGGCTTGCCCATCATCGGGCCGCACCCGGGCGACCAGTTCTGGATCGACGGCCTGCCGCAGCAGAGCAAGATGTTCGGCTTTCCGCCGGTCGAGGGTTTCAAGCCCGACCGCTGGCTGGACGATGGCGACGCCGTGCAGATCGGCCAGGAGACGCTGGCCGTGCGCCACTGTCCCGGGCACACGCCGGGCCATGTCGTCTTCCACTCGGCCTCGGCGCGGCGCGCCTTCGTTGGCGACGTGCTGTTCGCCGGCGGCATCGGCCGCACCGACTTCCCCGGCGGCAACCATCGGCAACTGCTCGACGCCATCCGCACCCGGCTCTGGCCCATGGGCGATGACACCGTCTTCATTCCCGGCCACGGGCCCGAGAGCAGCATCGGAACGGAACGCCGCAGCAATCCCTATGTTGCAGATGGCGTCTGAGCCACGGAACGCTTCGCTGTAATTCGTTCACAAACGCATCCAGCAACATTTACGCCCGTGCCCAAACATGCTCTCCTACGCTTTGAGGATGGCTCGCATGGGGTGGGCCGAGGAGTGCTTAGATGTGGATGTCCGAGTTTGTGCAGCCGGGCCAGGCGCCCGGTTCCCGTCCCCGAGAGCGCCGTGCGGCGGCCTCGCTGTCCAACCAGTGGATGAGCCTCGTGCTGGAGGAGCTCGACCATGGCGTCGTGCTGCTCAATGGTGCCGGCCGGGTGCTGCATACCAATCTCGCCGCGCGGGCCTCGCTGGATGACAACCATCCGCTGGAGCTCGTCGGCCAGCACCTGCGCGCCCGCCTGCTGACCGACGCCGTGCCGCTGGCCGAGGCGCTGGAGGGCGCCGAGGCGAGCGGCCGCCGCTGCCTGCTGCGCCTGGGCGACGAGCGCGCCGAGTGTGGCCGCGCCAACGTCGTCGTCGTGCCGCTGAACCGCGACGTCAGCCAGGCCGCCGTGCTGCTGATCCTGGAACGCCGCCAGCTCTGCGGCGACCTGGCCGCGCAGTGGTTCGCGCTGCGCTACCAGCTCACGCCAGCCGAGACCGAGGTGCTGAAGGCGCTGTCCAACGGTGTCAAGCCCACCGAGGTCGCCCAGCGCCAGGGCGTGGCCATCTCGACGGTGCGCAGCCAGATCCAGAGCATCCGCGCCAAGAGCGGCGCCGACAGCATTGGTGAGCTGATGCGCCAGCTGGCACTGTTGCCGCCGCTGGTGTCGTCGCTGCGGCCGGCCAAGCTCGTCAACTGACGCGCGTTTGAGCGCGGGGCCGCCCCAAGCCGGCCCGCGTTCAGCGGGGCCGGACTGGGCGAGGGGCTAACATTCCCCGATGGCTGACGACTCCCTCGACAACGACTACCAAGCCCTGCCGCCGTCGCTGCGGCTGCTGGCCGCGCGCGGCATGGCGCGCAGCTACCGCAAGGGCATCGTGCTGATCGAGGAGGGCTCGGTCGGCGACAACCTCTACCTGATCCTGTCCGGCTCGTTGCGTGCCTTCAGCAGTGACGCCCGCGGCCGCGAGATCACCTACGGCGTCTACGGCGCCGGCGAATACGTCGGCGAGATGAGCCTGGACGGCGGGCCGCGTTCGGCCAGCGTCATCACCGAGGAGGCCAGCCGCCTCGTGATGGTCACGCGTGCCAGCCTGCTGACCCACATCAGCGAGCACCCCGAGTTCGCCTTCGAGCTGCTGACCAAGGTCATCCGCCGCGCACGGGCGGCCACGCTGTCGACCAAGCAGCTGGCGCTGAACGACGTCTACGGCCGGCTGAAGAATCTCGTCGACGAGTCCACCGGCGACGGCCGCCACCTGGCGCTGACCCACCAGGGCATGGCCCAGCGCCTGGGCTGCTCGCGGGAGATGGTGTCCAAGCTCGTCAAGGACCTGGAGCTGGGCGGCTACCTGCGCCGCGTCGCCGCCGGCGAATACCAGCGCCTGAAGACCCTACCCGCCCGCTGGTGAGTTCGACGCCGCGGCCTTGAGCGGCGGCGCGATGGGGAAGCGCTTGTCGGGCCGCGGCGCGCGGGCGTAGAGGCCGGCCACCTTGGGCAGGTTGGCCTGGATGTCGGTGATGCGCGTGCCGCTGGACGGGTGGGTGGACAGCCACTGCGGCGGCGCGCCCTTGTTGGCGGCCATCATCTTTTCCCACAGCCGCACGGCGGCGGCGGGGTCGTAGCCGGCGCGGGCCGACAGCTCAATGCCGACGAGGTCCGCCTCGCTCTCGTCGTCGCGGCTGAAGCGCAGGTTCACCAGCTGCCCGCCCAGGCCGGCCAGGCCGCGACCCAGGTTGCCCAGGCCCAGCAGCGCCGAGCCGAGCTCGATGACGCCGTTGGTGACTGCCGACTTGCCGACCCGCTCGCGGGCGTGTTCGCGCAGCGCGTGCGCCACCTCGTGGCCCATGATGGCGGCCACCTCGTCGTCCTCCAACTTGAGCTTTTCCAGGATGCCGTAGAAGAAGGCGATCTTGCCGCCCGGCATGCAGAAGGCATTCAGCTGCGGGCTGCCCAGCAGGTTGACCTCCCACTTCCACTGTCGCGCGCGGTCGTTCCACTCGTAGCTGAAGGGGATGATGCGCTGGGCGATGTAGCGCAGCCGCTGCAGCTGCGGGTGCTCCATGGGCGCGAGGCCGCGCTGCTGGGCGGCCTCGCGCATCATCTGCGCGTACTGCTGGCCGCCGGCACCTTCCAGCTGCTCCGCGGACACGAAGCCGGTGAACTTGCTCTTGGGGCCCACGTCCACGCCCTCGCGCGCCCAGGCGGGCGTGAGGGCCGGCGACAGGGCCGCCGCACCGAGCAGGCCGGTGAACAGGCGCCGGCCGCGCTGGGCGGGCGGCGCGCAGCGGCCGGCGGCGCAGTCGGCGCAGGCGCCGAACATGCGCGTCGGCGGGTTCGAGAAACGCAGCTCCTCGCTGACCTTGAACTCATGGGCATCCATGCCGGCATTGTGCTTCGACGGTGATGGCCCCGTCGTAGGACGTGGTGGCCGCCAATAAACGCGTTTTGCAGCGCCCCACGCGAAAAGCCGTTCTTGCAGGGGACAGGACAAATAGTTGTTTCGGACGGGCCTGAAATTGAGCTGCATCTCCGGCAATAAAGTCATTTCGAACAGGCGGGGTAGCCAGTGCCGGCTGGCAGGCGCAGCGCGCCTTCAGGTTGCGCAGGTGGACTTTTCCAGCTCGAACTGGATTTACACGCTGAACGCTAGAAAACGACCGTTCTGGCGCTCACAGGGCAGCCTTCTTGGCTGACGCCCTCTTTGCGGCTGCCTTCTTAACCGCCACCTTCTTCGCCGCAGCGACCTTCTTGGAGGGGGCGGCTTTTCTTGCCGGAGCCGCCGTCTTTCGAGCGGGGGGCGCGGCCTTCTTTGCGGGAGCACCCTTTCGCGCGGGTGGAGCGGCTTTTTTTGCAGGAGCTGCCTTCTTCGCTGGGGCGGCCTTCCGCGCCGGAACTGCCTTCTTTGCTGCTACCGCCTGCAGGATGCCGGTCGAGCCGGGTCGAAGCCCCGGAAACTTGCCGCCAATGGAACCCACCTTTGGCTTCGTCGTTTTGGCTGGCAGCGTGGCAGGCGCGGGCTTCGAACGGCGCTTCTCCGCAGCGCGCCGACTCGCGAGGGCGTCGAGGCCGTCGTTGAGCCAGCTCACGGGCTTCTGTGTGAAGTACTCGGCCACCGTCCGTCCGAGTTGTATTGGCTTCTGCCCTTTGCTCACCGCACCGCGCATGTCCACGTAGACGAGCCAGTCGGTACTCGCGTGGTTTTCAGCCTGGTACAGGAACACGGCGGTTCCGTCGACCTTCATGTGGGCGACCCGGCATTCGCCTGATGCGTCATGCCGCTTCAACAACTTCGCCAGGGTCGCGACGGTCGCCTCTGTTGCCTGGAACTGAACCGCTGGGAAAAAGTTGTAGTCAGCGAAGGACGCTGGCTCCGCGGCCTTGATGGGCGGCACCTTGTCCGGTCGTACCGACGGGTTGGAATCAGCTGGCATCAGGCGTCCATTCGAAGCGGGGTTTTAGGCTCTCCGCCTTCGTGTAGCGAACCTTTCGGATTTCCACGGTGATGCAAGCAAATTCACCGCCGTTTCGGTCCTCGACCCAGGGGCTATCCGAATGAAGATGCCAGTACACCTCCGAGGGAGTCTCACAGAACGGCGTGGGCTTCACGTCGGTCTCGAATTCAATCCCGTCGACTCCATCCTTCAAAGGGCCTGGCATGGCGCGAACCACGGGGTGGTCGTTCCCGTACATCGCCTCCTTGCCCCAGATTTCACCGGTGTGGACTTGGGCGATGACCGTAAAGAAGTCCTGCTTGTGGTTACCTGTAGCGACGCGATGAAATATCCGCTTGGTCATGATGCGGTGACGGCTCCGTGGTCAGCGGTCAGTGCAGCAGCTCGCGGCGCACATCGTTCCCGGTGGCCTCGAATTCACCACCCACATCTGCTTCGCCTTGGCGAACCAGCGCCAGGTTCAGTGCATCAACCTCGGCCTGAACATCGGCGGCCTGGCGAGCGAATTCATCGCGCACTTTCTCAGCCTCCAGCAGCTCTGCCTTCTTCGCCTCAATCAGCGCCCGGACGGCTTGGATGGTGTCTTCCGAATGTTCCATCCGCACATTGTGCCCACCGGTTGCGGGCCGGGTCGGCGAGCTCAACACCGCAGGCCTTGTTGACAGCGTTCGGCGCTGCTGCTTACCATTTGCGCGCGGTTCAAGCCGAACCGCGGGCAAGTTGGCGCCCGTCAGTGCACGCATCGGTCCTCACCGACACGGCAAAGCCAGTTCGAATCGCAAGACTCCCTTCCCGGCTCGATGACCTCCACTTGGGGAGCCGGACAACGCGTGCCGTCCCTTGATGCTCTCCGGGAGTTCATCTATGGCAGCCGCTGCTGCGCCGACGGCGCATCCCGCTTCCCCTTCCGACCTGCAGGCTACGGCCGCAGCCCTGTGGACCTTTGTCCACCTCAAGGTTCCTCGCTTCACCTCGGAAGCCGCGCTCAAGGTGGTTGAGGGGCTGCAACCAAAGCCCGACGAAGACCCCAAGGCCCTGGCCAAACGGCTGCGCAAGGCCCTGAGCGACGCCGGTGTGGCCCTGAAGCACACGGCGGCTCTGGACGCCGCCTCGCGCATCCTGGGACGCTCGAGCTGGCACGCCCTCAATCGAGAACCGGCCGTTCCGAAGCTCAATCTCGCCGTCGTCGCCAAAGCGCCTGAGGAGCAGTTCTCAACCTGGCACGAGCTGGCGCCGCGGTTGGCGCAGTGGCTGGAGGCTTGGCATCAGGTCAAGCCCACCACCGTGTTTGAGGTCCGCTTCGGGAACGACTTCATCCTCGTATGCGTGCCAGAGCCCAAGCAGGACAGCACGGCCGGGGAGACCGAAATGATGCCAGCGCTGTCCGTTACGCCGATTGGAGACTTCGAGGGCTGGCTGGATGACGCCAGCGCAGCCTTTGAGCTCGTTCGCCGGCGGTTGGAGGAGACCGGCAAAGCCATCTTGGACGGCGTTGCGGCGCTCCAGGTGTGTGGCCGCCTCGCGCTGGAGGTCGCGGGCAGGCTGTCCTCAGTGCCAGGGCCCGTGACGCTTGACGACGCGTGCAACTCGGAGCTCGTGCTACTTCGTGAGGACGACGGCCCGGGGAGCAGCTTCGAAATCGCCCGTGGTGACGAGATGACGTGTTGGTCGCAACTCGAGCTGGCCGTGAAGAGCGAGGCGAAGGGCCTGCCCCTTGAAGTCTCTATGGAAGCAGGCGCGTGGTGGGTCGGGATGGGGCGCTACGTGTGGCAGCTCACAACCCTTTACCCGGACGACTATGCGCCACGGTCGGTTCAAGCCTCACTCACAGACGCCGAGACCGCCAAGCTCCTGCGGCGCTACCACCTCGCGCGGGGCATCCTTGGCGGCAAAGTGAAGCACCACCACGTCACGAAGCAGCTCAAGTACCTGAGCGGCCCGGACGACACCTATCGCGTCGACCTCAATCGGGTCTTCCATGCCCTGAACGACGCCGGTTACGACTGGGACTCGTTTTGCGCTGAGAAGGGCATCGAGCAGGCCAAGACGCCCGACGTGGCGGTCGGTTTCGTCATGACCCTGGCTGAGCACCTCAAGCTCGCGGACCCCAACAGGCTCTTTGCCTCGCCGCCGCGGGCGAAGCTGGTCAAGGCTACCGACGACAGCCTCATCCGCTCGCTGATGCCGCGTGTGGACTTCGTGCGGTATCGGTCGCCACGCGACCTCGAGCCCGACCAAGTCCAAGGCATCCGCGATGCCATCGAAGACTTCAGCGCCTCCATCCGAGTGCAAAGGATGCAGCAGCTGGGTCAACTCACAGACCCCGACGACCCGCTGCCGTACCTTTGCTACGCCGGAGACGGCGAGGAGCTGCGGCTGAAGCTCGAGGCGCTGGGCCTGGAGATATACGTTGGAGTGATGCCTCACCTGGTTCCAACCGAAGGCGTCATTGAGAAGGTGCCGAACACCTGGTCCTACGCCTTTGGCCACGCCATCTATCTGGACATCGACCGCCTTGAGGAGGGCGCATGAACAAGAAGTCGAAGCAGAAGTCGCAGGCGAAGACGACGGCTATGGCGGATGCGGACAGCGACATCGCTATCGCGCCTGCCGCGTCGAAGGCGCCACAGCTGCGACTGGACGACCTAAGGGCAGCTGCAGCAGCGCATATCGACAACCATGCCTGGTCAGAAATCGCGGCGTTGGGCCGTGTGCCTTTGGCGGACATCCACGAGGACGACCGTAAGTCGGCAGAGGTGTGGCTCCTTCGCGCCAAGATTCTTGGCCTCAAACCGCCCGGTTCGACAACGCACATCGACTTCATGCCGAAAGAGGTGCGCGAGGAGTACATAGCAGCTCTAAAGGGGCTGGCTGCCAAGGTCGACGCGCTCCATACGCTGCCTGAGTTCAATCAGTATCTCGAGACCCTCGGCTGGTCAGTTGGCGACCGTGCGGAGGCCTTCCGACGCCTGTCGCGCGCCTGCATGGAGATGACGAATCTCCATTGGCTGCGCGAACTGCGAAACAGGACGTTCGGTCTGCTCAGAGCGCAAGAGAACCCCGGCGACCCATTGTCCGCAGCCGACCAGGAAATCATGGCGGCGTTGCCGGACCTCACTCTGACCCTGAGCGAAGCGTTCGCCGCCGCAGAGCAAGGTGGTGCGCTCGATGACGAGGGACAGGCTGTCGTCAAAGTGATGCGGCTCGACCTTGACCTCATGATGGCAGACGCGTGGGACTACGAGCGGGTGGGTGAAGCACTTCTCCGGTTGCCGAGCCCGACTGAGGCTGAAGTCGCTGGGATGTACACCGACGATTCCTCGGACGGCTCGCGGCTGAAATTGACCCCCCGGGCATGGGCGTTCATGTGGATGCTCCAGCATGCCTCCGCTGAGGGTATGCGGGACCTGCTTCAGCGGTTCCCGGAACCTTTCGCGTGCGACCCTTGTGAAGGCCTTCGCCGTGTGATGTGCGCGCTGCACGGTATTGGCGACGTCGACCAGAACATGGCGACTGCGGTGCGCCTGTTGATGCGCTTTGCGAACGATAGCCCGTATTGGTTCGGCGAGTACCTGACCATGACCGTGGGCGACGGCGTTCGCGAAATCCACTTAGGGTCGGCCAATCTGCACATGGGCGCGGTGGATGACATGCTCCTGCGCCTGTACGAGCAAGCCCCGGAGGACTTTCCGAGACTCCCCGAGCTACGGGCGCTTTACCGCATCTACAGCGCTGCAGTTCAGTTCTCGGCGCTGGAAGATGAGGACGATGCCGACGAAGGCATGCCAGGCCTCGCATGGCTGTGCGAGCAGAGCATCTCCTTTCAGTTCGCTGCGGCCTACGCCATACAAGGCGTTGCCGGCCGTATGCGATTGCTCCTCGATGCCATGCGTCGCACCACGGAAGCTGGGCTGCCGCCGCCCCAGAACTACTACTCGGGTGACCTCGACGAAGGCCTTGACGAACCCGAAGCTGGGCCGGTGCTCGAGGCCTTGGAAAAGCTAGCAGCGGTGCGCGAGAGCATGGATTCAAAGACGCAGCAAATGTGGCTCGCGGTCGCCGGCGACATCTTCAGCGCGTTGTCCAAGCTTGGCGACAAGGTCCGAAAGCGCCTGTTGCCGCTGGCGCGCTTCTTCCGCGATGACCTGCTTGAAATGGGGCACGCATTCAGGTTGGCCTACCTTGAGCAGGTGGCCGGGGACCCAGTAAAAGCGCTGCGCTACTACCTCGCCTACATTCAGGTCGCCGACGACCCAGCGAGCGCTATCAACAACGCCAAGCTACTCTGGGCCAACTCCGAAAGCCTCGATGAGGTTCAGCAGCTCGTCGACACGCTTGAAGAGGACCTGAACGCATCGAGCCGTGCCGACGCTGTCCGCGAGTTGCTCACTGATGCCAAGGCGCGCCTCGCCGCCCTGAACAAGCAGGACCAGTTCGAGCGAACCGCGGTGACCCGGTGGCCGACGCTGACCGCGCCGGCGCGCAAGTTGCTCAGCGTGTTTGGCGCCATCAAAAGCTACAACGGCTTGGCTGAGGTGGCCGAATATGCCGGCATGGAGCTGAAGTGGGCTGAGAAGCACTACGACAAGCTGGTCGACCTCGGGATGCTCTTGACCACCGAAAAGCACTTCCGAATCAACCCGCACATCGCACCGTTGCTTGAGCGTGAGGCTCAGCACGCCGTCGTCGGCCGAATCGTCCGCGCCCAAGGCACCAGCGCGGTCAAGCAGGTCTTCAACAGCCAGCGTGAGTTCACCATCTACCAAGTCCTGGTGCAGCTGTGTCCCAACCACCTCGTCTTTCCGAATTGCTCGCTTCAAAGCGTGATGAGCTTTGACCGCATGAAGGAGTTAGCCAGCGAAGACGACTTCGGCTACTACCTCCGGGCGAGCGTAGACATCGTCGTCGTCTCATCTACGACCTACCTGCCGATGCTGGCCATCGAAGTCGACTCCGTATGGCATGACACCGAGCGCCAGCAGCGCAATGACGACAAGAAAGACCGCCTGTTCGCGGCCGCCGGCATTCCGTTCTTGCGTCTCCGCCCAGTTGGCAGCCCGTCAGAGAACACCATCCGTGCCCAGGTGGCAGAGCACGTCGAAGAGCTGGTGCGCAGCCTCCGCTCGGACCTGCCCGGCTACGACCAAGCGCGTGGGCTTCTGGAGGACCTATCGGGCATCCGAAGGTAAGGAAGATGCTTCCCTCAGTCGATGACGGTTCGGGGTTTCCTGCCGGGGCGCATCTTCTGCACCTCTTCGAGGCCATCTAACCCCCTCGCTTCAAGCACGCGCAGCATCGCCAGCATGTTTGGCTTCGGTGGCTTTTCCCCGTTCTCCCATGCGCTGACAGTCGTCGCCGAGACGCCCAATGCGCAAGCAAAGGCCTTTTTGGTCATGTTGAGGCGCTGAATACGCAACGCTCGCAGCTGCTCGCCAGTTGGTGCCGCGTCGTCCTCCCCGGAGCGCGACGTCCGGGAACGGCGAGTCGCCGCGCGGCCACCCTTTGCCTTCACGACTTGAGCACGCAGCAACTCCCACTTGCCGGTGAGGACCAGATGGCTGAAGTAGGCCTCCAGCGTAGTCTTGGTAATTGATGGACTCGCCACCGACTGCCAGCTATCCCCGGTAGACCGCTTGAGCAAGATGAGGTCCACCTTCCCTCGAGCGCGGGCCTCATGCAACCGCATCCTGCTGGCATGTTTGAACAGGACGTGACGCACCGAGTGCCACTCCTCGTCCGACAGAGGCGTTCTAAAGCGTGCATCCCGGATATCGGCGTCATAGCCGCCGTCCTGTGGTCCCCTCCGTGCGGATTTGTCCCAGCTGCTCTTGCGCCTCGCGGGGGAGATTTGGTCAACGTCGCGGATGACGAACTTAGCCGGAACCTTGCCAGCGGCATGGGCCATCGGCGCCTCGAGCGGCACTATGGCAGCAATGGAGAGACGCGTGGCCAGAACCGAACAATGCCCCAGCTCCTGGCCGACAAAGGACATCGTCAGGCGGGCACGGGGAAGCTCGATATCAAAGCGCCCGTTGAGCGCGTATCGAAGAACGCTCGCATGCATCTTCCGAGCACTGGGATAGCAACTCGTCCAAAGAATGCTGACGGCCAGCTCAGGGGTGTCGTCGAGCGTTCTCGTTGTGCGGCTTGAAGAGAGTTTGGCTTGAAGGCCATCTCGTTCCTCGACAAGAACCGTCTTCAGCTGATACCCGACGGGCGAGAACATTGCCTCCCGCTGAAGCCTGTACATGCCAACCAACGCCTGGATGAGGACCTGAGCAGGCACAAAGAGATTGCGCGAGCCCACCGCCAGAACCCAGAACGACTGTGCGCGAGCCACGTCTTCGTGGATGCCTGCGAGGGCAGCAATCTCCCTCGCCTCGTCGACATCCAGTCGCTTCAGGTCCGCAAGGTCACATTCGACGTATCTTGAGTACTTCCTTGATTTCGCGTCGACAAGAAGAGAAGCTTCTACGGCACTGACCTCACGCGTGCCGTCGCTGCTCCACTCGACCAGGCGCGGTGCTGCCCCGGTGTTTCGAACTCCAACTATCCAACCCATGTCTGCCTCCATGCTACCGCCGGCGCAGCGAGCAAGGTTGAAGCAAGAGGCCAGTGGTGGCGTCTATGTGAAAAGGAAACCGGCCCTCAAGGAGGGCCGGTGGAATGGTCAAAGCTGACCTTAAATATCGAGGGCGTAGCGGTCTGAAATCGGCGCCCAATAGTCCTCGGTGATAGGCTCATCTGCCCACTCGAGCTCACCCAGCGCATGCTGCTCGTAGCGATTCAGCAGGTCCGGGTTGAACTTCTGCAGGTTCTGCAGGCGAACCCACTGGCGGTCGTCCCATAGTGCATCGAAGACGGGAAGCGAGAACTCCTCGATGCGGGGCTTGTCAGCGTTCAGTACAGCCAGGACCAGGTCCTCGACGTAGGCCGACTTGTCCAGCGAGGTCCTGTCGCGCATCCGCATCTGGACGATGAGACCAAAGCGCGTGCGCCGGGTGATGCGAAGCGAGAAGGTGACCTTAGGTTCTGCCGGCTTTCGTTTCAGGGGCATAGCGATTCCACGAAGTTGTCCTCCTTCGTGTAGTCACCTGTCTTTCACAACTTTCCCCATGGCGGCAGAAGTTGGAGGCTGCTGCAGTCCCGAGAGAAAGGTGAGACAGTGTTCGTGGAATGCTGCACGCAATCCAAAACACGACGCCTGCCGCGCTCGGAGTCCGGCCGGTGCGCTGCTAACGTGCTGATATGACGTACCAAGAACAACTATTGGCCGCCATGGCGCGCACACGTGCGTCGGGCTTGCCGTCTGGTGAACTCGCTTTTTCATCGGTTCTCAAGCCGATGACCGAGGAACATGGTTTCGAGCTGATGGACCGCCTTGCAGGTCTTGCAGAAGGTGCTGCGCTTTCACCTGCGGACATCGCTTTCCAGTGCGCAAGAGTCAGCTTCGAAATGAGAAAGCACGTCGGTGATGTGGCGTCGGTGCAGGCGCTGCTCACCATCGGCACGGTGGAAATGCAAGGTCGTCTCCTCTGGAACGCAAATGGCGGAATGACCTTGACGGACCTGTGCGACTCTGGCGCCTTTCACGTTTGGCTGACGCTGCCAGACATGCAGGTCATCGACTTCACGCTGATGATGACGTTGGCAGTGCAGAAGGGTCGAGACCCGCGTGAAGTGCATCCGATGGCGACGTATCCGGACTCAGAGCCGCATACCAAGTGGATTCCGCTCTTCACCGGGGATGCCGCCTACACCCGGCTCTTGAAGCTGGCCGCATAAGGCGGCCATCGCTGCTTGGAACCTGGGCGTCGTCGGCAAGAGGATGCCGCGGCGCCGCATGTCCGCGTAGACCACGTCGAGAACCGAGTCTTCGACTTGGGGTTGGGTGACAGCCTGCATGAATCATCTCCGGCGCGTGCGAGGGCTTGCCTCTTGAGGCGACGTGTAGCAACGCGGTTTATCGAGCCCGCTAGTCGTCCGTTTGCGTCAGGCTAGGCGCCCCGTCCCAAAGCTGCACCAGCGTCGACCACTGCTCAGCGAACGGTCGCTTCGCCACCTTGGCGAACGCGGCCTCCAGCACCGCATGCTTCACGCGGCCGTCGAACCAGAACGCCGGATACCAAAGGCGATGCCCCTTGTAGGAGGTCGCGAGGATGCGTCCGCCTCGGTAAAGAGGCGGTAACGCTCGTGCGGGGATGCCAAGCTTCGCCGCGGCGTCTTCGCCGCAGATGAGGTGCCCGGCGTTGATGAGGTCGCCTCTGGTGGCAACGGCACCAGCCTGGCCCGGCACCTCGAGCAGTTGGCCCGCCTGGGGCCGACGCCCATGCTTGGACGTTCGGAAAGCCAGGACTGCCTGCTGCAGGCGTGGAAGCGCGGCTCGCTTGTGGCGAAAGACGCCCCAGCCCCCAACCTCCTTCAGCACCGTGGCCACCGACACCCGCTGCTTCCTCGCAGCGTAGCTGTCGGCAACGCGATAGAAGGCTGCCGCCAACGCCTTGTCCTCATCGACACGCGACCGAGCGACCAGGCCTTTGCGCTTGTGACTGAGGTCAATGGCCGGCTCCGCGAGAAAGCGCTCCATCAGGAGGTGCTTGAGCGTCGCCGTCGGCCTAGTCGTCTTTGTTTGCAACAACTGCGCGGCCCAGCTGGCCTTGCTGTCAGGAACCAGCCCGCACGCCGACAGCGCCTCTTTGCCAAACACCGCAACGACGTGCTCGTTCAGCCGCTGGATATTCACATCCCCATCTGGCTTCAGCCATCCACGCTCGACAGCCAAATCCCGATAGTGGGTGCTGGGCGGAGAGACTGGCGGCTCAAGCCCGCGGTGGGCGTGCCGAGCAACGTCCGCCGCCACCTTGACCCACCGCTGGTCGACCGGCTTGGCAACACAGGGCCGGCCGCGACAGTTCCGCGGTAGGTCGTAGCTGATACCTCCGCCCACGATACGCAGCTCGGTTGAGAGCAACACCCTTCCATGAGCGTGGCACACCAGCGCGCCCGGCAGCTGATGAGCGGTTCGCCAATACGACTCGCCGATGGAGCGCAGGTCCTCGGCGACGCAGTCCTGGCAGTACCGGCGATGCGACGTTCCTTGGACGGCTGTACGCATGACCGACCCGAGTGCCTGGCCGCCGCAGACGCCGCTCAGCGCATTGGCAACAGCCCGCTCCCAGACGCCGCGCGCCGAGAACGCGGTTGCGAAGGCCAGCACGGTGTGGCCTGCCAGCAAGTCAGTCGGCGCCATGTCGAACAGCTCGGCCAGATAGGGCAGAGGTGTGAAGCCGAAGAATGCTGCTCCTGAACCGCCGCCCGCGGCTTGACCGGACCTGAGCACTTGGCTCAGCGTCAGGTGATAGTGGCGGCAGCCTCGGACCAGCGCACTCGATACGAGTTCGCCGGCGTACGGACGGGCCAGGAGCAGCATGGGGCGATGTCAGACGTCGTCGTGCTTGGTGGCCAGAGCGCCGGCCTTCGTCAGCCTGGAATGCACCGTCCCCTCGTCGCCCTTCAGGGCGTCGGTGAGCTTCACCAGCTTGGCCGGGATATCGAGTTCAGCGGCCTGCGGCGACTGGGCTTCCTTGGCCTTTCGCTTCTCGTCGGCCTCGGCACGGAGCTTGCGCTTGAGGTTGCGCTCGTTCATCTCCGCCGCCACCTTCGCGTAGGTCGGCCCGGCGCGCAGTTCCACCGGTGCGATATCCGGGTACCGCACCAGGGTCTCGGGGTCCTGGGCCTCGTGAGCCTCAAGCGCCTCTTTCACGGCCTTGTAGCCGAGTCGGAACGCCTCGCGAATGACCACCTCCGTCAGCTCTTCGACGCCGTCGTGGATGGCCTTGCGCTGAGCCGAGGCGAACAGCTTGACCATGATGTCCGGATTGCCCTGCGTGAGTTCGAAAAACAGGTTGGCGCGTTCGTCGCTGAGCTTCACCGGCTTGCGAACCCACTGGTATTTCCAGAGCTTGCGGAGCAGCGCCTCGAATTCGTTGGGCTTGCGGACGTCGCCGCTGCGTTCCAGGAAGCCCCAGTACTCAGTGCCGTGCCCAACGGAGCGCCGTTCCTTCGAGAACCGCCCGGACATGACGTCGTGCAGCTCATTGGTCCCGACGAGCACCAATGGCACGCCCAGCTTGTTCGAAGCGGCAATCAGCAGCTGGATGAGCGGGGTTTCATGCTCGTGCGACAGTTTCTTGTGCTTCGGCTCGGCCTCTTGTGCCTTGCGTTTGAGTTGGTCCTCAGTCGGCTTTTGCTTCTGTGATTCGTCCGCGATGAGCAGGCCGACGCCATGCTTGGTCAGGAGGCTAGCGGCGTCGTAGATGCGCTCGCCAGCGTTCTTGCGGTTCACATTGCGCAGGTAGATATCCGCATATCCGGCAAACGGCAGACGCCGATGCAGCGCGTCAATGATTGCAGTCGCCAGGCCGTGTTCGCTCTGGCCGCCCGGCGGCATCTCAAAGATGAGTGCTGGCACTTGCCACATGGAGTCGTGCACGATGACGTCTGGGAGGAGGCCTGCAATTCGCTTCATCGTTTGCGTCTTGCCAGCACCGGAAGAGCCGATGAAGGCTGTGGAAAGCTCCGCCCCGGCGTCGCGTGAGCGAAGTGCCTTGGCTGACTTAGCCTCTGGCAGGTCCTGAAACTTGACTCCGCTCTTCTTGGCTTCGTAGAGGCGCTGCAGCTTCTGCCTGTGTTCGGGCAGGAAAGGCTCGCGGCCCACGTAGCCTTCCATCATCAAGTCCAGGAGCGCGCGGGCCATCGCAGTGGTGCGGGGCAAGGCGACCAGGCAACGGCTCAGGCGACCGATGTAGGTGCTCCGAACTGCGTCCGGTTGACTACGCTCCGACTCATCGAACAGAGGCAAGTCTTCGAGCCCGGCGATGAGCTCATCGTTGTCCAGATAGAAAGGCAGCGCGGAGATGAGCGGGTTGCCGTGATATTCCGGGTTGGGGTGGTCTTGGTAAGTCGCTTCCACGTAGCGGTGAGCGAGCTGTCGGCGTGGCTTGCTAGCTTCATTCGAGGTCATCGTCATCTCCTTCGAAGAGTTTGTTCAGGACAGCGGCCTTCATGCCCACGGGCGTGGGGGCCGGTAGGGCTTCGTTCTGCGTGAGAGTGGTTTCGGCGGGCTCTGGCGTCGTCGCCGGCGGCGAGGCGCGCGCCGGTGCGGCGGCCTCGCCGTTCGGCGACGGAAGAGCCTGCGCAACCGAGCGGTCGGCCCTGGTGTTGACGGCTCGGGCCGCGGGACCTGCCTTGCCGCGCACGGCGGGCTTGCCTTTGGTCGTCAGGCCATCTCGCTCGTCGGCCACTGACTTGTTCAGGCGCAGCGTCAGGTTGTCTTCTGAGCCCTCAACGTCGTTGCTCTTGCCGTTGTGCGTCAGGCTTGCCACTTCGGCTCTGCTGTAGCCCTTGTAGTGCTCGTTGTATTCGGTCAGCTCAGCGAGGAAGTAGCGTGAGGTGTCGGACGGGTCGATGATGTAGATGCTGTCGACCAAGCCGGGGTTGTGGCGGACCTGCACATCGAACGTGCCACGCTTTGGGGCGCGCGTGAACCAATCGCGCTCCACCGCCTCGGCCGCTGTGTACAGGCAGTCGCCAAAGCTGATGCCGTCCTGTGTCACCGTCGCGGTGTCTTCGAGCAGCAGGTTGAAGCGCACGTCTTGCTCGTCGTAGTGCGACAGCAAGCCCATGTGGGTGCGAATGCTGCGGGTGAAGACCTCGCAGGGAATAGGCTGGTAGCCGGCGCGAATCTCCGTGGGCGGCAGCTTGTAGGTGGTGTGCGCCTTGCGGTTGTGGTCGATGACGATGCGCAGCAACTGATGACGCAGCTGGTCGAGCGTCATCTTTGCGTCGCGGTAGTACTTCTTGCCCCGCCGGACCTTCGTGTTGCGAGCGGGCTCATAACCAGCGCGCAGCCGCTTCATCGGCACGTGCACGAGCTTGAACGAGCACTCGACCAGCCCCTTACCGGCGGACCAGAGCGCTCGGGCGTTCGTGACGGTGGTGTGCAGGCCTGTAGCAATGGTGTCGCTTGCGAGGCTCACCATCTCGCCACGGTCGCCGAAGAAGCGCTGAGGCATCAGGCCGTGGGCCGGCCAGTCGGCCTCGTTGTAAGGCACCTTGGCCCGCTTGCAGAGCTCGCGCTTGTCCGCAAAGATGGACAGCACCGCCTGGGTCGCGCCGGCCCAGGAAGGAGCGTCCAGGGAGACGTAGAAGCCGACGATGAGGCGGCTGAAGCGGTCGACGACCAGGTACATCGTCGCCTTGCCAATGATGGTGCGACCGTCCTCGCGGGCGACCAGCCAGACGTCCACCTGCGACGCGTCGATTTCATAGACGTCGCCGGCGCCTTGGCAGTCTTGCAGGACGTGGCCAATGGTCGGCGCCCAGTTGTTGTCGTAGTCGGCCTGGCTGTGACGCGCTGCGTGACGTTCGGAATCCGTCAGCTCCGCCTCGAGGACTGAGCGCAGCTGACGCTCTGTCGGGCGCTCACCCAGCGGAAACTGCCGGATGACACCGTCCGGGTCCACGAAGCTGTAGTGCTTGAGCATGAGCTTGTCGTAGACCTCCTGCAGACTCACCGTGGAGTCTTCGAGGTAAACGCTTCGCACCATCTTGACGGCCTTGGCCCGGAGCTCATTGGTCCAGACGTAGGGCTCGTAGTCGGCATAGATGGGCTTGCGACCACGCGGGTTGCCGTCATGGACGCTGCGGCCGCACTTGTGCAGCTCTGGTGTCATTGCCTCCGGCGTCATGCCGCCCTGCCAGGCCATGCGCAGGAGCTGTCGGACGTGCAGACCGCTCACCTTGTGCTCGTCGGCGATTTCATCGACAGCGTACTGGCGCGTCTCTCGGCGGTAGAGGCGGCTGTCGCGCAGGTGGTTGCTGACAACGGCCCAGCGGGCAGTTCGCAGGGTGAGCGCGGCCTGGGTGAGCTTGGTGGGCGCGGCCAGTGCGCCCTCGGTTTTGAGCTGGGAGCCCGCCACCCGCACCCAGCCCTGCTGCTTTGCCGCCAGCTCGAAGTCGGCCGGCTGCCAGACCTGGGGATTGGCGTTCTCAGACTGCGTGTCGATGGTGACGACCTCACCGGTGTCCGCCAGCAAGTCGATGACGCGCAGGTGCCGGCCATCGCGAGCTTTAAGCAGGGTGCGAATGGGATACATGGAACTCCTCAGGCAGCCTTCTGGGCGCGCTGCGCTGCGACCTCGGGAAGAAGCGACGCCACAGAGGCCAGGTGGATGGGGCCGCCGGACAAATCCGCCTGCAGCTTGTGGTCCCATAGCAGGAGCTGCATCACTCGCAGGCCGCAGCCGGGGAGCAGTCCCCAACGAGCATCAAACTCAGCGCAGTAGTCCTTGACCAAAGCCCGCGGCTGTTTCGCGTGGATGTCGAAGAGCATCTGCGCCGGTAGCTCGTCGAAGAGGCCTTCGACGGTGACGACTTCAAGGGGCTTGCGGGCGCCGGCCCGTATCCACTCGAGGTTGCGGATGACCTGCCGGTCAAAGGTCTCATCGGTGACGATGCTGTGCTTCCAGCCCCGCTGCTCGCAGTACATCCGATGTATGGACAGCTTCTCCAGGACTCGCTGGTCCAGCAGCGCGGTGGACTCCTTGGCGTCGTAGACCTCGCGATAAAGATTGCCCTCGTCATCGCGACGCACGACAACGGCGTCCAGGGTCATCACGAACGGCACCTTGGTGCCGATGAACACGGAATGCTTGACGCCCAGGACGTTGGCAATGGCCAGCGTGTGCTCGCGCTCCATGGCGCGCTGCTCCTGGAAGTCGACGAAGTTCTTGCCGTACTCCGCCTTCAGGAAGAGCGCTCGCTCGATGTTCGAGAAGAGGTTGTGCACCCGCCCCGTCTTCGGGCTGTGAATGCGGTGTGAGTTGCCCTTCGAGCTGAACGTGTGGACCGTTTCCCACGGCTTGTACGACAAGCCTTCGCCCGAGCCAAAACCATCGCGTATGCGCTTTCGGATATCGGCCTCGGTAACCTTCTTGCGTTTAGGCATGGAACGACTCCTCTCTGGTTGATTAGCGTTTTGCTTGCTTGCGTTCAGCCTTGAGCGCGACCTGCGCTTCGATGGCGAACTCGATTTCGACCTCAGCCTCGATAGCGCGGTCGGCGTTGGCGGCCAGGCCCTCCCGCCACTCGGCGAGGCCCTCCAGGCACTTCTTCAGCGTGCTGGCGCGCGGCACCTTTGCGCCCATCTCATTTGCTTCCAGATAGGTCCGCTCGCCGGTGTAGTTGTCCTCCGGCGCGACCGTCTGCACGGCCACGTGGCAGTCCGCGACCTTGTCGAAGAGCCAGCGGATTTCCTTGAGGGTCAGCGCACCGGGTTTCAGGGTCACCTTGGCGTCGGCGTCGCCGCCAGGGCAGACCGGGCTGGACCACCACTTCTCGATGGCCCAGTTAAGCATCCAGCGCAGCGGCAGCAGGTCGTGGCTGAACTCGACGCGGAAGCAGTACGTCCGGTCTTCGGCCCCCTCCGGCGTGGGCTCGGGAAGGCGGCGGCTTGCGTAGAACTCGTCTTGGATAGCGAGCCAGCCGTCGCTAACGATGTGAGAGGCGTGGTTGGCGGTAGTGGGGGTGGCGGCGGTTTGTGCGTTGTTCATTGCGTGTTGCTTGTTGGTTCTGTGCGGTGCCGAGCGAACTTCGGCTCAGCGCTGGAAGCGGGCGTCGACGTAGGCGACGCGGATGCAGTTCATGCAGGTGCGAAGGTGGCGCCTGAAACCACTGGCGTCGTGCTCTGGCGACGGGACGTTTCGCAGGACCACGTCGACGTGCGTTCGGTCTGGCTCAGGCATCAGGAACTTCACGATGCCCGGCACGTCGAACAGGGAGAGGTACTCGTGGACCAGCTTGGTAAAGGCCGTCAGCAGGTCGAGGCGTGGTGACCGGGCGGCCAGGCGCGCTTGCGCTTCGGACAGCTGAAGTGCTTCGGCGCCGTCGGCGACCTGGAAGAAGTTCTCAAGCAGCCAGCGAAGTTCAGGCAGCCCGAGTTCGCTGGATTCCAGCGTCACCCGCATTTCGATGCCCCTGGAGGACGCGTTGGTCAGTTCCAGGTCCAGGCACATCGGAGAGAGGAAGTTGGCCAATTGCCAGACCTCATAGCGGGATGCGAGTACGACGTGGACGGTGCGTAGCTCTTGGCTTTGCTTTGGCGTCTGCGCGCCGAATGCAAAGGCGTTGTCTTGGTCCGTTCTTGCCGACGGGTTCGTATTCATATGTCTTGCTCGGTGTTGGGATTGCGCTGTGGGACTGCAGCGATTGATGTGTTGTCTCGTCCCGTCTTGTCTTCTTGTTCTTGGTGATGCCCGGGGAGGGCATCGGACGCACATAGGCGTCGCCAGGCGGAGAGCCTGGGCCGCTCGACCTCACGGTCACCGGCGGTGCGGTTGGCAGCGCCGCTCCTCCGGAGACGAACCCGGGGTCGGCCTGCGCTTGGCAGTTTTAAAGAGCAAGGCGCTTCGGAAGCGCGATGACGCCATCCTATCTATTGCAATACCGTAGTGCAATAGACTGCGTTACATTTATGTTGAAATGCGGGGTCAGCACGAGAGAAAGAAGAGATGCCCAAGAAGGCGAAAGGCGGCCCGCGCGATTCGGTCCTTAGCGTGCGCCTGCCGGCGAAGCTGCGCTTCGGCATTGAGCTCATTGCCCGTCGCGAGCGGGTGCCGATGACGGACGTCATCGTTGCCGCGATTACGGATGCGTTGGGTTCTGAGAACAGCGGCCTTTTCGTCGACCTGCCGGACGAAGAGCTGCCCGTCTACCTGCTTCCCAGGGTCTGGGACGAGCGGGAGAGCGTGCGCCTGGTCAAGCTGGCGCTCGTCTACCCAACGCTGCTCACCAAGCCGGAACGGGACCTGTGGGACCGCATACGGGCTGAGCCGCGCTACTGGGATGGCAAGGCCAAGAAGAGCAGCCTGAGCATCGAGGACCTGCGCGCTGACCGGCTCGAAGCCGACTGGGCGGCCCTGAACACAGCACCGTCAGACGAGTAAAAAAGGGGGGAGCGCGTGAGCGACTCCCCCTGAACCACATCTGCTTGAAACTCCGTTCACCGAGCTGATGTTGCGATGTATAGGCACTGGTGAAACGGGGGCGAAGATTTAGGTCGCCCCAAGTGAAATCAGGATTCGACTGGCACCGGCAGCAGGGTGTCGAATGGGCTTGGCAGCTCTCCCTCCGAGAACTGGCAAGGACCAAGCGTCAGGCCCCAGTCGCCAGGGTTTTCTCGGAAGACTGAGCACTTGGCGACGTAGGTCCCGGTTCGAGTCTCGACACCGATGGTGACAGCACGAGGCGGCCCCGGCATGTCGAGCACCGTCATCACATAGTGCGCTTCCAACTCAGCCGCCTTCTGGCGCACCACCCTCGCAGCGAGGGTCAGAGCCTCCGCCGAGGTGTCCTCGAACTCGATGAGCTGCGTCTGGTTGGTTGCGAAGTTGCCTGCAAAGCAGCAGCGAAGTGGCTGCTCGGGAACGTGCCGAAGCACTCTCGTCACCGTCCGGATAGCGCCCTCTGCGAGTCCCCTCGCCTCATCGGGCAGCAGCGATAACGTAGTTTCTTCCATGGGTGCCACTATCAGCAGAACGGGAAGTAGATGAAGTCGTTGCGGTTCTTCAACGTCTTCTTCCAGCCCTTGGGGTCCCGAGTCGTCAGGGGGCGCTTGATGAGGTCCTTCGGCAGGTGGTGATGCGCCGTGCGCAGGTGCTCGTCGGCCAGCGCCGTCGGCGTGTGCCACAGCTCATACGAGAAGAGGTCCAGCCCTTCGAGCAGCAGACCGTAGTTGTCGGCCGGAGCCAGGTGGCGGAACTGATAGAGGTGCGGGTTAAGCCGCAGTCGCAGGTTGATTGCCGGGAGCGGCCAGGCGTCTTCGCCGGGCTCGATGAACTCGACTTGACCGGTGTGACTGCCGGCATGCGTGACCACCGTCAGCTCCGTCATGTCCATGGCGTACATCGCCGCGACGATGGTTGCCGGGTGCGTGGTCGCGAGCAGGCGTCGCTCGCCGAGGTAGAGGTCGGCGACGGGCACCGCGTTGTCGTTTAGGAAGAAAGTCAGCGTGAGCTTCGGTGCCTTGTTGTCAGAGGCGTTCAGGTAGATGACGGTCATGAGAGGTAATCCTTTGATTGGGGTTGAGTGCCTGCGCGCCGGGATGACGGGCAAGCACTGCTTCGAAATAGCGTGGTCGGCTTAAATGCGCTCGTTGACGCGCAGGTCGCGGGGCACGGCGCGCACAGCAGCGGGCAGCAGATTCGCGCGGTACCAGGCGACCAGGGACTGGACCTCGCTCTTGCTCTGCGTGCAGAGGCGCAGTGCCGTCGCGAAGCGGCGAACGAACAGTGCTTCAGCGGTTTCGTCCTGGCGCTTCAGCAGGCTCCAGCTGATGCCTTCGGCCAGCGCGATGACATCAGGCGGCAGGCCCTTCTCGTCGGCGCGCAGCTTCGAGGTGCGGCCTGGGAAAGTCGGCAGTCGAAGCTCGACGGTGCCGACATTCAGCACGAAGGCGACGACGCCGAGGGTGATGGCGTCTTCAATCCAGATGGCGTGGCCGGCGCACTCGAGGCGGCCGCCGAAGGCCTTGCCGGGTTCGCGGTTGTGGCGCTGCTTCTTGCAAGGTGCCAGGGTGAGCGTCGCGTGTCGCTTCGACGAAGCGCTCGCGGCGGCGTTGCGGTTGGCGGGCGTTGCCGCGGAAGCGTGGTCACGGGTGACGATGTGGTTGTTGTTGTGCATCGGTATCTCGTGTTGCGCTCGGCGAGTGCGAGCGTTGATGTGGGGTGCTGCGAACCGTGCAGGTGGCTCTCGGTTCGTCAGGGGGCGCCCGACTCGGGTCGGGTCTTGTGCCTTCTCGGTGAGAAGGAGAAATCGGTCGTCACAGAAGGACGGGTCCGTCGCAGCCGACAGCTATTGTTTTTTTAGTACTCCCTACAGGCGGTTACTCGGCTCTGCGGGTCAATGGGCTGCTAAAAGCTTTTTAAAGAGCAACTGGTCGAGCGCAAGGCGCTGGGCCAGGAAAGTCACAGACGGACTTCGGGTGTCGTGGTTTCTCGGGGTGTCCTCGGTTCAGAACGAACCGGGAGCGAGGGTTGAACGAGCTTGCTGTCGTTCAGTGGCCTCTGGTGGCGTCGGGGCGTGCCCTTGCCGGTGGTGCTGCTTCATGCAGTGAGGGCAACTCTAACCATGCCGGCGAGCGCCCAAGGCGAATGTCCGGCCTCGTGCGTGACGGATTTCGCAGCTCAGCCAGGTCGCGGCCGGCCGCCACCCAGTCTTTCAGCGCTGAAAGTCTGAAAGGCACCTATCCCGCGCTGCCTTTCAGGCGTGAAAGCATTCCTGCGCTTTCAGCGGTGAAAGTCTGAAAGGTCAGGGACTCGCCATGGCACTTCCCACTTTCCGCGGGGTAAGTCAGAATCGGACTGTTAACAAAAGACAGCAGAAAGCCATGTTCCTGACCTTTGATGCACTTGAGGGCCGCGTGCCGGTGCAAGCCCGAGCGTCCGGGTTTCAGTACTGGGGCGCTGCGGTTCTACCCAAAGCCGTGCCGTGGTACCTGGTCAATATCCGCCGTCGCACCTCCGCCAGGCAGGAGACGCTCTTCATTGCTTGCGAGTCCATGCTCGTGGAGCTGCTCAGCGACCTGCAGGGTGACGAGGTCGTGAGCCTGATGCGCTTCGACGCCGACGACGGCCCATCCAACGACTGGAAGTTCACGCGGGTCGACGAGGTGTGGTGCGACTGGATGCTCCCGGAAGGCTGCCGGCTCTTCTTCAAGGTGCAGGGCGAGGTCACCCTGCGGGATGCTCGCCTTCTGCCCACCGGGGCGCGCGAGAAGGGTTGGCTCCTGACCCGTGTTGGCCAGGCGCCGCTGCTTGCGGCGTAGCTGATGCAGGACGACCATCCCTCACCACTGCATGCCATCTACCTTGGCATCGCCGGCGTATTTCATCCAAGCCGGCCGCTCTACGAGTCGGTCTTCGGACGCAGCCCTGAAGAGGATGGTCATTCTGAATACGAGGCTGCTCCAGTAGTGCAGCAACTACTGAAGGACTGGCCCTCCGCCCGCATCATCCTCACCTCGACCCTGCCCTGGCGAGATGGCTTGAGTTCCGTCCTCTTCAACCTAGGCCCGGAAGTCGCTTCGCGCGTGCTTGGGTTCACCTACGCTGACCTCACTGCCAAAGCTCAGCTGGGGCCGCGTGGCCAGCCTCTGGGCAGCGCCGACTACTGGCGCCATGTGAAGGCAGAAATAGTGCGGCTCCACGTCGGTTGGGCCAAGCCAGCTGCATGGATTGCCGTTGACGATGAAACCCTTCTCTGGTCCGAGGAGGAGCGACGCCAGCACTTCGTGCAAGTGGACGGGCTTAAGGGCCTGCTCGACCCGGTGGCTCAGGACCAGCTGCTCACCAAGCTTGCCGGGAACTTCGGTCCGCCTCAGCCCCGCTCAGCCTAGTCAATCGTGTGGCGCCCGTATCGGCGCTCGATGCGACCCGCCAGTTCCGAGAGCGATAGGTCGAGGCCGTAGGCCAAGCGGAACATCACGCTCAAAGTTGGCTGCTTCCGGCCCACCTCCATCAGCGAGATATAGGGGCGGTCGAGCCCACACCGGACCGCCAGGTCCTCCTGGGTCAGCTCAAGCTCATCACGGCGTGCTTTGACCTCCACGCCGAGAGCCTCAACAAGGCCCGGAAAACTGCTCGGTTTCATCGCGGCCGCAGTGTTGGCCCGCTGCTGCCTTTTGACACGTGTCAATTGACAGCAAAATGCGCGACGCCGTTCTCGTACCATCGCCGTCGGTTGCGCAAAGAACATCTGGGAGGATGCTTTGAAGCTGAAGAAGACGCTCACGGCGCGGTTGTCACCTGCGCGTTCGGTCCCTCAGCGGTCGAGCGCCTGGGGTCACCCCATCCTGGCGGCGCGTTGAGATGGCGACCTTCAGAGTTCGCGTCCTCATCCTCTGCAAGACCTATCCGGTCCCGAGCTCGAAGTACTCCGAGACGTCGTGCGTGGCAGGGATGACCGAACAAGGGAAGCTCATCCGACTCTTCCCCGTGCCGTTCCGGCTGATTTCCGACGACCAGCAGTTCCGCAAATGGCAATGGCTGACGGTGCTGGTCGAGAAGGCCCGTGAGGACCATCGGCCAGAAAGCCACCGCATCTTCGTCGACCAGATTGAATGCGACCCCGCGCCGTTGCCAGCCGGCAAAGGCTGGCCGCACCGGATGGAAACGCTCCGGCGTGTGCCCATCTACTCGGACTTCGCCGCCATTGAGGCAGACCGGGTCGCCCACGGCAACACGCTTGCTTTGCTGCGTCCCGCGCGAATCCTTGGCCTCGACATCAAGGCGGCGAAGAGCGAGGACTGGACAGAAGAAGAGCGAGACAAGCTGCTCCAGATGGAAAAGCAGGCTGGTCTGTTCTCCGAGGAAGAGAGCAAGCGCCAAGTTGCACTGCTAAAAAAGATTCCCTTCGACTTCCACTATCGCTACGAATGTCTTGTCGACGGCAAGCCCGTCGTTTGGAAGCACAAGATTTCAGATTGGGAGGCAGGCGCTCTCTACAGGAAACTGCGGGGCGAGCTCGGCCCAAACGGATGGGAAGCTCCGTTCCGCCAAAAGTACGAGCAGGAGCTGCCAAAGCTCGACCTGATGCTGTTGATGGGAACCATGCACCGCTTTCCCGACCAGTGGCTGGCCGTCAGCGTCATCTGCCCGCCTAGGCCACCGAACGAAGACCCGAATCAGGCAGCGCTGTTTTAGCGGTCAGGTGCATCACCAGCGGGCCGCCAAGCTTGCGAGCAGCGCGCGCCACATAGGTCCGATGGCAGGCCTCATAGTCGGCCTCGAAGCAGACCAGGCATGAGGTGGTGGCTTTCGCCAGCTTCACCAACTCGCGCACGGTGGCGTCTTGGGTGTCGACGTAGGCGAGAAAGTCCCGGGTATAGCTCGACCAGTCGCGGTCAGCCTTGTAGCGGTCGCGCACATCCTTCGGGCAGCCAAGCGCCGGAACGTGGAAGTAGGCAACGCCTGCATCTGCCAGCGCGTGTGCAAACGCCGTCTTAGAAAAGCCCTTCTTGCGCGAGAGTGGAAGCTCCCTGACATCCACGACGGTTTGGATGCCAGATGCCACGACTCGCTCCACGAAGGAGTCGATGTCGAATCCCTCGTATCCGAGCGTATAGAGGCGGATGGGCTGGCTGATTGGCATGAGCGCCGCAGTGTACCGAGGCCGCCCATCGAGCCGCCCTTTTCCCGCCGCGCAGAGCCAACGCCTCCGCGGCAGCACCACGGCGCTGATTGGCCTCTCTGCCGCCGAGTGTGGATTTGTTCCGGATTGCCGCCGGCTCGCGGTGCGCCGTTGCAGCCGCGCCCCTTGCTGTCAATTGACACGTGTCAATTGACAGCAGAATCTGACCTACTCGAATCACAAGGGACCTGTCATGCCCAACGTCCTCAGTCGTCTCCTGCCCGCCTTCGCCTGTGCCGCAGCGCTTTTGGTCGCATCCGGCTGCGCAGGACCGGCGGCGCGCCAACCGGCTCATCCTCCCGCCCCACCAGTCACGGCAGACACGCCATTCGCGTCACTGCAGACCATCTTCTTCGCGAAGTTCCCGGATGCGGTGAAGCTCGTCGGGTCGGACAGCTACCTGCCGACGACGGCCCAAGCGTTCAAAGATTTGCGTGACGCCAACGCCACCGCCCAAGATGACTTCGCTGCCTGGTGTACGTTGAAGTCGGGAACGCTCTACCGCAACCCCTGGCGCCCTGACAGTCCCAACGACGTGCGCGCGGCCGTGAAGACAGTCCAGGACCTCATCTACGTCACCACCCGGCGATACACCGACGAAGACGAGACCGTGTGCCAGGTCCAGGGACGCCCTTACGTCCTTCACAGCAAGCAGCAAACGCTTGGCCCGGTCGGCGGAGCGTTCACGCGTGCCATCGCTTGGGTCTCCGCCGACGACCTCGCAAAGTTCGGACCGCTCGCTTTGCAAGCCAGGGAGGCAGAGAAGCGACAGGCCCTCAAGAAGCAGGCAGACGAGGCTGCTGCTGAGCGCACCAAGCAACAGGCTGCCGCCGCAAGCCGTGCTGCGCTCCTTGACCGCTCGCCGAAGGGAACGCAAATCGCATGCGGGGGCCACCAGTACGCCGACCAGGCCGTGACGACCATGATGCTCATGTGCAACGGCCTCGGCGTGTTCTTCGGCGACTTTGCCCAACACGGCTGGCGTGTCGTCTCGCAGCGAGCGACCCCGCAGGAGATGAACGGTGTTACCCAGGGTGCCCAGGTCGACGTGGTCTTCGAGAAGGTTCGCTGACGACGGGCGGCCTGCAAGGATGTTCAGGACGCTCTCAGGGCCTCTAATCGAGTCGGAGGCCGGTCAAGCTCACTTCCGCAGGGCTGCTGCGCTGCTGGTGTTCGTGAGCGCCGCGGTCGTTTGGATGGTTCGGCCAACCTTGGTTGGTGCCCGCGAACTCGAGGCGATTGCCAGCTATCTCGCGTACTCCCAGCTCTGGTGCTCGCTGGTTGAGCGTCGCATCGGCAGTGACGCCAACCGTCAGGGCACCGCTCTGGTCCTTGACCACCTTGTGTTCGCGTCAGGCCTGGCCATGAGCGGCCGAGTGCTTGCAGTGCTCGCGTGGGTTCCGGTCACCACAAGCATCGGACATGGCCTTCGCTTTGGCCAGAGGCGCGGCATCTGCTCAGCCATCATCGGCGGCGTGTCGTTGTTCTGCGCCGTGTCCTGGGGGCCGGCATGGATGCTTGCTCCCGAAATTGCTGTCGCCTTCGCAGCCACGGCTCTCATTACGCCAATCTATGCAGTTCGGCTCGCCCAGACCATCCAGGCGCAGCGGCGGGACACCGAAGCACGAGCAGCAGCCCTTGAGACGGAGGTGCGCCTGGACGCGCTGACCGGTGTTCTGAACCGCAAGGGGTTTGACGAAGCCTGGCGGGAGGCCGTGCGCGAGGCCGAGTCGAAGAATCTGTCACTGGGTCTCGTGTATCTGGACCTGGACGGCTTCAAGGCCATCAACGACAACCATGGCCACTCCGCGGGCGACGAGACCCTATGCAGGGTTGCCGGACTGGTCTCAGCGGCAGTCCGGAGCACAGATGCGGTGGCGCGCTTGGGTGGGGACGAGTTTGCCGTCCTGGTCCGAAGCCCGACCAGCGCTGCTGACGTCGACCAGGTCGCCGTGAAACTCGTTGCGGCAATTCGTGGCCAGGACTGGTCCGGGTTTGGCGGCCAGCTCGACGCGAGCGCGGGCGCTGTCTTCGTCGCCCCAGGCGAATCCTCGGGCACGGCCATCCAAGAGGCTGACGAGCGCATGCTGGCTGCGAAGCGCGCTCGCAAGTCAGCGCGGCGCTGAGGCCGCGCTGCAACTCCCCAAGGACCTAGTCAACAGCTCCCCGAGCCCGAGGCGGTTGCTGTTTGAACCTAGTCACTCGCTCCCTGAGGCAATGGCAAACGCTGCCCGACACTTAGTCACTTGCTCCCTCAGGCTTAGCCCGCAGCTCCCCGACTCTTAGCTTGTGGCTCCCCACCTCATAGTCTCTGGCTCCCTGGCCAGCCGATGACGGAAGCCGCAAGTCCTTCCAACGTCTCAAAGTTTTGAGCCCTTAGTTCAGGGGCGTGGTGCAGAAAAGAGAAGAAAGAGAAGAGAGAAGGACGGCGGGCATGCCTGCTGCTGGCGATGAAAGCTGCTCCGCGCGCCGCCAGCTGACCAAGGGACTTGATGTCGTCCGCGCTGCTAAGCCGCAGCCCAGCGATGTCAAAGCACTTGCCGAAGCTGTTCGCGACGGTTGGTTCGCCGGTTACTCCCTTCTTAGACCTCAGCTCCCTAGGGTCTAACCGCGACTTAGCCGTTCAGCAATCGTTCTGAGGCGATTCTGAGACTAGACTTCTCGAGTAGGACAACCCTGGAGTTCTGGATGGCCAAGACCGTAGACCAAATTCGCGAACAAATCGCCAAGCTGCAAGCCCAAGAACAGGCGCTGCTGCAAAAGGAAGCGCTCGGCGTCATCGCCCAAATCAAGGTTGCGGTTGAGCACTACGGCATCACGCCCGAGCAAATTTTCGGCACCGGCGCCGCTGCCAAGAAGACGGCAGCCAAGAAAGCCTCTGCACCGCGCGGGACGGCTGCGAAGGCATTGAAGAAGGCAGGACGCGCCAAGCCCGCCAAGGCCGAGAAGCCAGCAAAGGTGGCGCAATCAGCGAAGCCCAAGAAGGCCGCCAGCATTGCCAAGGGCACCAAGATTGCCGCGAAGTACAGGGACGATGCGGGCAACGCTTGGTCCGGCCGCGGAAGCCAGCCTCGTTGGCTGCGGGCCGCTATCGAAAGCGGCAGGAAGCTCGAAGACTTCGCCGTCGCTTGAGCAGCAAAGTGAGGCAGCATCGTGAAGGAGATTCGCGTCCGCTGGCTCTTCGGTCTGCACGAGGATGACGAAGGCCGGCCGACGGATGGCGGTCTTTGGTGGCCCGATACGCCAGAGAACCGTCGCGACCTGACCATCATCATCGAAAGCGGCTGCGAAGTCGCTGGTGAAGGTAGCCACTGGCTCGAAGAGCGAGAGGCATAGCCAGCCCGTCTGAACTCAATAGTCATGCCGCCCCAATCCGCTCGCGTTCTGGTTGCCCTCAAGCGCCCCGCCGACTACTTCGACGTCCACCCCGAGCTCGTTGCTGAGAACGCCATGCGCCCTGGGCAAGGATGGGAACTGGTTCGAGACGACGGTGCAGAGGTCGTCGTTGCGCCTGACCGGCCTGAGGAGTACGAGCGCGTCGCCGCCAAGGTTCTCGTAGCAGAGATGGTCGCGCCGACCTGGCCGGCCTGGAGAATCGTCAAGGAATAGCGGCAATCCCGCCCGGGAAGGGCGCTCGGGACGCCTTGCGCCGCTTCCTGGACGCCACCAAGGCGAACCTGTTCTTCGGCCGAGGGGTGGCTATTGTCGAGGGACCAGCCGAGGCCCTACTTTTGGCAGAGCTCGCCAAGGCGTGTGGTACGTCGTTTCGAAGCACGGCCTAGCCGTGGTGAACGTCGGCGGCGTCGGGTTCTTTAACTACGCTCGAATATTTCAGCGCGCCAACGAAGGGGAGGTCATCCCAATCCCAGTCGCGTGCCTGACGCTGCGAATGGCTATGTCACCAAGCCGGAGAAAGGGAAGCGATTTGATTCCGACTACTCCGCCGAGGAGAGGGCTGCGGTTGTGAAGGCCAAGGTGGACCGCGCAGCAGGCGGGCGCACCATCGTGTGTGCGTCAGACCGTTGAACGTTCGAATACGACCTTGCGCGCCACGGCCGCGGTGACCAAGAAGAGACGCCCTGTGCACATGCAGCAGGGCGTCTGAAAAGGGCGGGGTGGTGGCCTAGTTAGACGAACGCTCGGTCGGTGCATTGACAGTCAGTATGCTTCGCTCGGCAAGCATGAGCGCGATATTTGCAGGGGTCTGCGCGTCGAGCGCCGTGTACGTACTCAGCGATTTCCAGATGGCCAGCGATGCACCAAGCCACTTCAGAGGCCGGGCGCCGCGACCTCCTCAGCCCTCGTTTTGCATGAGGCTGCGGAAGTCCGGACTCGAACTGGCTCGGACGTAGACCTGTGCAGGTAGCGTGACGCCGTGCCCCGAGACATCGTGCAAGACCGCGACCACTTGGTAAACCGTCTCGGCAGGTTGGGCCATGCCGTCGTACTTGTAGATGAACTCGCCCCTAACGGGCAAACGCTGGAAGCTGATTTCATCAAGATGCGTCGTGAGGGCATTGGCCACATCAGTGATGAGAATGACTTTGGCAAGGCAAGACATGGGCATGAGAAGTTGAGTTGTTCCTATAAGGCGTATAGCAAACGGACTCGTCGCACCTCTATCAGGCCAAAATTTTCAACGGACACATCTTCGAGCGCCCGTCCCGACATCCCAAGCATTCATGAGCGACGGTCCCCGAAGCCTTGCTGAGATGCAGGCGTCACGACGCCAACAAACCCCAGCCGCTGGCTGCTGGTTGAAGCGAAGGCGCGGGCCTCACGGCCGATGGAGAGGTTGTCCATGCTGACCTCCGACGAGACGGTGAGTCTTCGCACTGTGCCCCGCCAAGTGCAAGATGCCTGGCAACACGACGCCTGCGAGGTGCTCACCGCCCGCAGCTCCTCCCGAGCTCTCGGCATTTGCTTTGGCCGCCTTCTTGTATCGTCTGGTCGATACATCGTCTCCGTCGCTCCGGTGTCAGCTAGGAGCACGCTCTCGGAGCGCGTCGTCTAGGTACCAGTCCTTCGCGAACTGGTTCAGGTCTTCCATCTGCTTACCAACGACGCCGAGCCACCCACCGGTCCACTGACCGTAGGCCAGGGACCCATCAAGCTTGTAGACGTTTCCCGGAAAAGTGCGCAGCGTGTAGATGGGGTTTTGGTGCTCAAACTCCTCGCCTAGCTTCCGAAAGTAGCCTCCGTCCAGCATGAATTTGGGCGTCCCCCTGTACTCGAGAACAACGCGGTCGAAGTTGGAGCTCTTGTGACCCTCGGCGCTATGGAGAAGCGCCCGCATGATGTCAACCATGGCCGCTTCGTCGTCAAAGCTCCGCAGGTCGACGACGAGCGTGCCAGGGGCGACGCCGTAATGGTAGTGGAACCAAAAACTGAGCTTGCTGTTGCGACTGTCCTCTGCAAGGCGCTTGGCCGCAGGACGATACGCTCCAAAATAGTTCATGCCCCCAATACCAAGAGCGACGGCGGCTGCGAATGTCGCAATCCAATATTTCTTCTGCATCCTTCCCCCTTCTGTGGTTCTGATGGCCTATGTAGCCAGTCAGGTGCTTAGTGGTCTAGAAACCTTGTAGGCAAGGTATGGAAACTCCAAGCGCTTCTGTTCGAACCGCCTGCCGGTCCGCAGGGGCCTTCAAGCAGACCACGGTAGACCATGAGCTCTTGCTCAGTGAGAAGCGTTGGGTCTGCGTTCCTTGACTGCGCGGGCTCGTCCACAACTCGTTCCTAATGACTCTCAAGAGTCTCGGCATCCATCATCGTCGACAGGACGCTGCCAAGGCTCGTGTGCGTTCGTGGCAGGCTGGAGAAGCCGCACGTGTCGATGTCATTCCTGCACAGGACTGATGCCCGGAGCACTCATGAGAGTTGTTCACGCGGCGCGGTTGCGTTGCCGAGCTTGATGAGCGCCATCGCTCCTGATGTGCTGCGTAGCGGCACATTGGCAGAGGCGAGTGCATATTGCGTGAGCGGGTTAGAACAAGCGCACAAGACTGCTCAAGCGTCAGTGGATAGAGCGCCGATAGAACTTGGGCGGCTTACGGCGAGCCCGCTTCTCGAGCCAGCTGATGAGGCCATATGTGCCAAGGACGGCCGTCATTCCCACCGGCAGCAGTGAATAAATGCCAAGCCCCCAGCCGTCAGCAACTTCGAGCCCAAAAGTGGAGTTGACCCAGCCAGGCAGCACCCACATAACGAAACCGCCAGCGGCGCCTCCGACCATCAACCCAATCTTTGCCCAGTTGCCGCGGTCCTCCCGGCTCAGGCCATAGCCCACATCTGCGTGGCAACCGAGGCATACATGGTCGCCATCTGGTACACGAGTTCTGCAAAACGGGCAAATCCAAGCGGGACCTTCAAGGTGGGCACCGGGGAACGGCACTCCGAGGTGTGCCTTCGCCCAGAGCTCTCGCTGAGCACGCCACTGGTGCAAAACCTCAACTGGGTAGGCGCCAGGGTCGACATCAATCTCACGTGAGTGAGTCTGGCAAAGCCAGATTGCATTCTCTATTGAACGCCGCTCTTCCGGTGTCTGGTTCGGGTCATACCGTGGGCCGCCCGGAGACCTCGCCTTGATGTGCGCAGCGACGCCAATCGACGTGGATGCGACGGGCTCCTCGTTCGGCCCGGTGGTCAGGCATGCACAGCCGGGCTTGGAGCAGTGGTTGCCTGCCCTCTTCTGAATCTCAATGATGGTTGAGCGCGTGAACGCGCTATCTGCGTAGCGGTCTGTCATCCCTTAACTGTGCGAACTATCAATCGGGCGAGCCAAATGCGTAGTCTGAATATGCGACCAGCTCTGCTGAGATTGAGAGACAGGACTGCCAGTGCGATGAAGACGCATCTAAACCGCTATCGCCTTCGGCGGCAGCTTGCAAAAGTCGACTGCTTTGAATTTAGCTTGGCTTGTCATCGGAGGAAAGCTTGAAGTAGGCAATCGCCTGCACGAGATGCTGCGCCTGTCCTTTGAGACTCTCGGCAGCGGCGGCACTCTCTTCCACAAGGGCGGCATTCTGCTGTGTCGCCCGGTCCATCTGTTCAACGGCTTTTCCCACCTCCTGAACGCTCACGCTTTGCTCTGAGCTCGCAGTCGAGATAAGTTCGACGATGGCGCTTACATTCTTGGTCGAGACTACTATCTCGTCCATTGTCTGACCAGCGTTATGGACGAGCGTTGTTCCTTCTTTGACTTGTGCCGCGCTGTGGTCGATGAGCGTCTTGATTTCCTTGGCCGCTTCAGCACTCCGACGAGCAAGCCCTCGAACTTCAGCTGCTACCACGGCGAAGCCGCGTCCATTCTCTCCCGCGCGAGCTGCTTCAACAGCAGCGTTCAAGGCAAGAATATTTGTCTGAAATGCAATACCGTCGATGACGCCAATAATCTCCGAAATCCTCTGACTACTCTGCGAGATGCGCTGCATGGTCGCAACCACGTTCCCTACGGCCTCTCCACCTAGCGCCGCAACCTGACTTGCGCCCTGCGCAAGTTGACTGGCTCGACGAGCATGGTCTGAATTCTTAAGCACAGTGGAACTCAGCTCATCTGTGGTTGCCGAGGTCTGCTGCAAGGCGTTTGCTTGAAGCTCAGTCCTGTGGCTCAAGTCCTGATTTCCAACTGCGATTTGTGAACTAGCCAATGCAACGTTTGAGGCGCTGTCCCGTACCTTTGAAAACGTCTCGAGCAACTTTCTGCGGAAGGCTTCCATGTCGGCGGTAAGTCGCCCAAGCTCATCACCGCTCCGCGACTCCAAAGCGAAAGACAGGTCGCCTTCAGAAAGTCTATTTAGCGACGCAGTCATGACGCTCACTGGCCTGGCTACTAAGCGTTTTGAGAGCCAGATAATCATTCCAAACAAGCTAAAAATCCCGGCGGCGATAGCAGCCCATAAGGCGACTAAGTTGCCGCGTGCGCTAGCCATCACCTGACTGGCTGGTGCCTCGCTTACCACTATCCAGTTCCACGCGGCACTCTTTGCATAGGAGATGCGAGTGATGCCGATAGCCTTACGGGGACTCCTCGGCGTCCAATCTGATTCGAAGTCTCCACGCACCCCTCCGTCCAAGAGTCGCCTGGAAAAGCGAGCTGGCGCTCCATCTGTCGGAGAAGCATCCTGAAGTCCAGTAGCGTCAGTGTTAAGTCCGATAAAACGTCCTTGGGCCGGACCGGGGCTGGCGTCAACGGCGTAGACAGCTCCAGATTCAAAAGGTCTGCGTGAGCGCATCAGCTCCGTTAAGGAGGCCAAGACTTCGCTTAAGTCGGTGCCGATGAAAAGGATGCCAATCGTCTGTCCCGACTGGACTATCGGCTCATAGTAAGTTGCGTAGGTCTTCCCGAAGAGAGTAGCCCGACCGTTATATGGCTTTCCGGAAATCATCAGCGGATAAGCCGGATGAGCCTTGTCAAGTGACGTTCCAACAGCGCGAGCACCATCTGCCTTCGTGACCGATGTCGTGATACGAACGAAGTCGTCGCCCTGTCTAACAAAGATGGTCGCAACTGCGCCTGTTGCTTGAGTGAACTCATCAACAATCTTGGTGTTCCCGTTAAGTGCAATGCCCCTATCAAGAAGCAGCGGCAGGGAACTCATCTCGCCAGAAGCCGGCATAGTGACGGAGAAGTTCCCTTGAAACTCCCGTTTGAACAAGCCAATGTCCTTCGTGGCGGCTTTTCGCGCTGCTTCGTCGTAAACACGGAGAATCTCAACGGTCGAATCGGCGAACTCAGCGAGCGTGGCCGCACCAAGAGTCGCTGAGCTCCGCCAGATTTTGCTGCTGACGAAAATCCCTGATGTGGCGAGAACGACCACCATTACGCCAATTGCGCAAATGGCCATCTTGTTGCCAATTGACAGGCTATTCAGGCGCTTGAGCATCGAGGGTCACTTCTAAGTTCATGCTTTGTACTCCGAAGCTCCATGGCCGCGAGAGAGTCTTTTGAATGGTTGGATTCGACAAGCGCAAGCAGTCCGGACGTGGCATTGGATAGGGATTACCTAATGTTCCGTGCTTGCACAAGGTGGCAAGGATGGTGTGCAACTTCCTGCTGCAGTGTGAACACCAAGCGTTAGCTTCACTAGCGCGTGCCTGAAAGATTTGTGGAAGCTGCAGTCTCATGCAACCTTTCCATCGTATGAACGGGAATGTTGTAGGTCAACGCCGCAACTCGACGCAACTTGGCCGAGCGTCTCGCAAATGAGGCCAAATGGCTCGTCGAAGAGGGTGGTCCGCTCAATCGGCGCCTGCGGCTGTCACGCAAGGTGCGATTTCTGGGATGCGCGACTCATCGAGTGACCGTACAAAAAAAGAGGCCACGCAAGCGTGGCCTAAAAGCCCCGTAAGGGGCTGGGAGGGATGGTGCCCTGTCAGCTCAAGTTAGACGGCTCAATTGCCATCTTCTTACACGGAGTGAAGGCCTTCAGCGGTTACGAGAAGCGGATTTACATAGGAGGCGCCACTCTATGCGTATCGAAAATCCGGCTTTCCGTCTATCTTTCTCATGCGTTGACTGTCCTTGATTCCGGCATGGCGTAAGGTGCTGAGTACATCGGAAGAGCGACTTTGGCAGCTTCCAACAACTGACGGTGCGGCATGTTTGAAGATTCAGGCTCGCGGAGAGTGGGGCGATGGAAGTCTGGCCAGCTTGGTATGCGTCTGGGAGGAGCTTTCTCCGCCTTGGTCGTGTTGATGCTGCTCCTCGTTGTAGTGGCGACTTACCGTTTGCGCGGGCTTGCAAGAGAACAAGAGGAGTCGTTGACCGTAGGCGTTCCGAGACTTCTTGCGGTTCAAGGCGTCGTTCAGCACGCCAATGGACTTAGCAACACGATGATTCGCCTCCTGACGTCGACAAGACTTGAGCGAGAAGCGCTGTACACGCTCATCGACGAAGAGCATGAGTCAGTTGAACGCCTGCTCTCAGGACTTGCTCGTGACCTATCTGGAGGCGTAAGTGCTCAACTACCGATGGCCATCTCGAAAAGTCATCACCAATATCGAAGCGCATTCCTCCGAACGGTCGAGTTGCTCGAGTCTGGCGACGAAGAAGGTGCGAAAGTCACATTTCGGCTTGAAGGAAAGCCATCACTTGATGCGCTCGTGAATGTGGCAACGACGCTGCTTTCGCTGGAGCAGGATGATTTGGTGGGGCGCCAGCGGCAATCCATGGAGGCTGCGCAGTTCACGGGCTGGCTGCTGATGTGCATTGCAGGATTCTCTGCGGCTCTAGCTGCGTACATGGCATGGTGGACTACCGCGACTGTGGTCCGGCCGTTGCGTCGCGTCGAGGAGGCCGCTCGCCTGATTGAAGCTGGTGACTATTCGGCGCGCGTCCAGATTGGTGGTGGGGAGGAATTCTCGCAAGTAGCAAACGCTATGAACGCCATGGCTTCAGCTGTTTCCGCGCGAGAGGCGGAAATTCGCAATCTTGCGTACACCGACAGGCTGACCGGGTTGCCCAATCGGGCAATGGTGCGGCGCGTCCTGACAGAGAAGAACGTAGTTGCTACTACAGCTCTGGTGATGGACGTATCCCGACTTAGAACTGTCAACGAAGTCCTGGGGTACGAGGCCGGCGACGCATTGCTTCAGGAGATTGCGAACCGATTGCGGACCGTCATAGAGAGACTCGATAAGTCTCCTGAACAAGAGAGAATCCTTGCCAGGATGCCCGGGGACACTTTTTGTGTCATCTGCACAAGCGCGTCTGTCACCCATGTCGAGGAGCTCCGAGCATTGGCGGCCGGAGCCGTAGTTTCGCCCGTGGATATAGACGGGAACAAGATTGATGTGCAGTTGGTGTTCGGGATGGCGGCCTCCAGACCTGGTGACGGCATGAAGATTGATGACCTGCTTAGGTGCGCAGAGCAGGCGCTCGAGACAGCCAAGCGAGCTAAGCGGGATTCTTCGTGGTACTTGGCTGACGCGGATGATGCCAGGGCGCGGCAACTGAGCTTGGTATCGAACATTCGAAACGCAGTCGCTGCGGGGCAGCTAGAGATGTGGCTACAGCCCAAGCAGTGCATGCGCACCAAGCGACTAATTGGTGCGGAGGCGCTCACCAGATGGAAGCACCCGGAATGGGGCTACATAGCTCCCGGTGAATTCATTCCATTCGCCGAGAGAACCGGGCACATTGGTGTCATCACCCGTGCGATGCTTGCCGCTGCTGCAAGGCAACTTGGAAGGTGGAGCGCCGAACGTAAGGAACTGACGATAGCCGTTAACGTCAGCGCCGTTGACCTTAAAGACCAAACGCTCACTTCGTTTATCGAAGCAACTTGCAGGCAACACTCAGCCCCGCTCCGGGGGCTCCGCCTCGAAATTACAGAAAGCAGCTTGATGGAGGATGCGGAGGCTGCGATGGAATCTTTGCGCTCATTGCGTCGGCTAGGGGTTCAATTGTCTGTCGATGATTTCGGGACCGGGTACTCGTCGCTTGCGTACTTGAGTCGGCTTCCCGTCAATGAACTAAAGGTGGACCGAAGCTTTGTCTCGGGCGCTGACGCAAGGCGGGAACTGCAGACGCTCCTAAAAACCATCGTTGACCTGGGGCATAGTCTGGATATGACGGTCACGGCTGAAGGAGTAGAAACTGAGGGTGAGTTGCGTCTTCTCGCCGACATTGGATGTGACGTTGTGCAGGGATACCTCATCTCCCGTCCACTCGACCCAGTGGCGTCAGAAGTCTTCTTTCAGCAGTACGTAGCGGCGCAGGAAACCGAGGCGGTGCTCTAAGGCATCGCCAGCGCAGCGGAGTGCGCATTGTCAGCAATGAATCTATCAATTTGTGCTGTATCTGCGCAGGGCTCCAGGTCCGCCGCCTTTCCAATCGCGCCAGTAGGCCTGAGGACAAGTGGAGCGGCGGGGCCGCCGTCATACAGCATGTACTCACCGCCGCAACTTCTGCAGTAGACGTAGTCGCCTCGTCGCTGCTCGCGACGCACTACGAGCGTTGGTCCACACGTGGTGCAAATCTGTAGGGGTATGCCATCGTCGCAATGGCCAGCGATGTGCTCCAACACGCCGACGGAGCCAAGCTCTATGAACGACCGACCGAGCGTCTCGTCGAACTGGGTGGCTAGACCGAGCTCCAGATTGCCTAGGGCTTGCTCCACTGTCGTCGGCTTGCGATAAGGTCTGGCGCTTGTCATGGCGTCAAAGGCGTCACAGATGCCAACAACTCTCGCAGCAATCGGTATCTGCTCCAGCTTGAGTCCATTGGGATATCCATGCCCATCAGGCGTTTCGTGATGACAGTAGATAGCCTCCCGTACGAGCTTGGCTAGCGGATGCGCTGCAACGAGACGTGCGCCGACGGCGGGGTGCGTTCTGACAATTTCCATCTCACCTGGCGACAGAGGCCCAGCCTTGCGAAGAATCCCGTCCGGGATAGCAATCTTCCCTAAGTCGTGAAGGAAACCACCAAGCGAGGCTTGGGCACATGTTTCAGGAGCCAACCCTGCGCGTTCACAGAGCAGTGCACAGTACCGCGACACTCGCCACAGATGCCCACCGGTGTACGGGTCTCGTGCCTCAACCACCCATGCGAGCGACAGGAGGCTTGCCATGAGGTCTTTGTAGTCGCTTGCAAGAACGGGGTAAGCAGACTTAGCGCCGCCGCGAAAAATTGAGCCCCATAGCCTCATTGTTTGCTCCTGGGGCTTGGAGCGGAAAAGCTACGGATGAATTGACGGTCTATCCAGTTTTTCCATAGCCAGACCCAATGCCCGCTGATGCTTCGAGTTCCCCAGGTCGCAATCGCGTGCCGACTTCCAGTGCTAATCAGTTGTAGCGCACGGGTGCGAGGAGCCCAGGGCCTAGGCTGCTCCCCTCGACAGTAAGAGCGAAGGTTCTCTGACAGGGCCGGGCCAGCCCGCACGGCGTAGACCCCCGATTTGGGCAAGCGTTCCAGGTGCGCTGCAACGTCTCCAGCGGCGAAGACATTAGGGTGAGAAATGCTCTGTAGCGTGGGCCCAACGCGTAGGAAGCCACGCTCGTCAGTCTCAAGCCCGCTCGTCCGAAGCCAAGAAGGTGCTGCGGTGCCGGTTGTAGCAAGACAGGCGTCAAATTGTTGGGGGTGCCCATGCTCAAAAGCGAGAAAGTTCGCAGTGGCGGCGACGACACGACATCCGCCCCGCCAAGCGATGCCTCGTTCGGCGAGAAGCTGAGAGACTTTCATCCGGCTTGAAAGGGGGGCGCCTTCGAGCGGCTGTGAACCCGAACCTACCAGCGTTATGCGCAGATGAGACCAACCATCCCTCAATGCGCGCCTGTGTATCGCGAAGGCGAGTTCAACGCCCGAAGCTCCTGCGCCCAGGATGACTAAGTCGAATCGTCTACAGCATCGGAGAATTTGGTCTACCAACGATGGCCACGCCGCGATGAAGACTTCGATTGGACGTATGGTCTGGATGTGGTCGGTGCGCCCTGCGATGGTCCCTAATGAAGTGACCGGCCCGGTGTTGATAGAAAGAACATCAAAGGGCAACTTCGTTCCGTCCGAGCAGAGGATAGTTTTGCGGGACATGTCGACACCGGACCCGGATTGACAGTGGAAGCTAACCGCCGCCTGGTCGGCAAGTTCGTCCAACCTTAGTGCGCATTCGTCAATGTTGTAATGGCCCGCAATCCATCCTGGCACCATCCCAGAATAGATATGGCGAGGGTGAGGAGAAATCAGCGAGACTCTCCAGCCGCTTAGCTGGCGCTTACTGAGGTCTGACAGGACCTTGACGTGCGCATGCCCGCCTCCGAGCAGGACTAGCCGCCTCACGCGTGGCTCCGAGGGCTGGACAGAAACCCTTTGAGCTGGCGTGGCCACCTGACGTCCTTACCGACCGAGGCAACTTGACCAAGATTCTCAAGGTCATCGGGAGTGTCTATGTCAGCCAGGGGCTCAAAGAGCTTGGTGCGAAGACGGCTCGATGCCGCCCGAGTTAGGGTCTGTTCCATGACCTCGGAGGTACTCCAAGGCATTCTTTCGAACAATTGGTGCTGCGGTTCCCTGAGTCCGACGAGCACGTAACCGCCATCGGCCGCTGGATAGAAGACTGCGTCTTTATCTTTCAACAGCGAATACGCGGCGACGCGTAGATGCTCAGCAGTCAGGGCCGGGCAGTCGGTGCCGATGAGGAGCACGGGTCCACGAGGGCAATGGAGTCGAAAAGCGGTGTGCATTCGCATGCCGAGGTCTCCATCAGCCTGAGCGAGTAGGCGGATGCCGAATCTTCTGCTTAGGGCGCGAAACAACGGGTGATGCCAATTCGGCGCACACCATAGCGTGACCGACCCGAGGCCCGCCTCGAGCGCAGTTCGAACAGCATGCTTCGTGAAGCTTCGCTGCAGTTGGGCCGCTCCAGTTGCTCCGATGGCGGGCATCAGCCTAGTCTTCGCATAGCCGGGAAGCGGCGCCTTGGCCAGGATTGCAACTTGCACGTCGGCAAGCTTTGGGTTACCGCTGGAGAGGTTGATATCCATACTGAGCTGCAAGATGATTAGGGTCGGCGCCAAGGAAGAATGCGAGGCGCAGCCTCCACATGAGGAAGACCGTTCGCCAGACGCCGTGCTTCTCCCAGCGTCGAGCTGACGTGACAGCCAGGTCAGGCACGCACACGGGGGCATTGATGCGTCGCAGCTGGGCTGACATTGCGACGTCTTCCATGAGTGCTATCTCTGGGAAACCTCCAACCTCGCGGAATGTCTCGTAGCGCATGAACATCGCTTGGTCCCCGGTCGCGATTCCAGTCCAACGTGACCGCAGATTGATGAGCCGCGCAATCAGACGCAGGGATGTCCGGGGGGAGTCAAGCTGGATATCAAAGCGCCCCCAGCTACGAGGCCCAGTCAGCGCTCGCCTGACCAACAGGTCAGCTGCGACGGGAAGCTGGGTGTCCGCATGAAGAAAAACGAGCATGTCGGCAGGGCAGGCGGCTGCGCCGGCGTTCATTTGAGAGGCGCGGCCACGTGGAGCGATGAATGCCAGGTCCGCATGTGCCGTCGCAATTGACAACGTGTTGTCAGAGCTTCCGCCGTCGACGACGACAACTCGGACGCCCCGCTGCCGCAGGGGCTGCAGCAACATGAGTCGCGCTTCAAGGGTTTGCGCCTCGTTCAGGACTGGCATGACAACGCAGAGCAATGGCCTCATGCGTTGACCTTTGACCCGCGCTTGAGGCTACATTGATGGCCGAGTCGGGATACGGCATGTTGGGCAGCCCTCTTGACTTCAGCCGATGAATTTCCAACTCGACGGCAAAGTCGACAGCGCAGCTTGGCGAAGGCGCTCACGGAGAAGGGGCGACCTCCTACGCCGAAGCCTGCTTCTACGAAGCGCTGTCGTTGTCCATCATGACCATACAGGCCGGCAGCATCCCCAACGGACAGAGCCGCGTGGGACCAAGTCGACTTCGCTGGGCAATTGATAGCAACGCTGATGCGTATGCTCCCACCGACGAGTAGTGCCTCAGGTGGTCGTAGGCACCCCACCCGCGTACTCGTGCCTCCGCCAACGAGTAGACCCTGCGGATGCTCGGCATGTGCCAGGTCACTGGTAAGCCGACCGCAAACTACATCAGCGAGGAGTTCGGTCAACCGAGCCATGTAGATGTTTTCCGTTCAGCTGCGACCCGCGAGAGACCCATGAGACCGCGCTCCCCGAGGCCGTCGACAGAGGCCAGTCCAATGGACGATGTTCTGTTCATCCTGTCCTTACGAGCTTCTACGCCAAGCGTTAATCTTCTCAAGCCAATCTAGAAATCTAGAGGGGGTGTGAGCGCGTCTCCAGACGCCTGCGGCGTGCTTGTTCGCCTCGGCAAATGTGGGGTAAGTGTGGATGGTCCCGAGAATCTTGTTGAGACCAATTCCATGCTTCATTGCGAGCACGTACTCCGCCAACATGTCGCCAGCGTGGTCTCCCACAATGGTCACACCGAGAATCTTGTCTTTGCCTGGCTTGGTGAGAACCTTTACGAATCCATGTGGCTCACCGTCAGCGATGGCCCTGTCCAAATCAGACAGCTCATACCGGGAGACTTCATAGGAGATGCCCCTAGAAGTTGCATCGGCTTCATTTAGGCCAACGCGTGCGAGCTCAGGCTCAGTGAACGTAGTCCACGGAACAGCGCGGCAGTCAACCTTTAGCTTTACGTAGGGGTGCAGCAGCGCATTTATCGCTGCGTACCATGCTTGATGCGCAGCGGTGTGGGTGAGTTGGAAGGGGCCAGAGACGTCGCCAGCAGCAAAAATGTTCGGGTAGTTGGTCTGCTGGTACCCATTGACATCAATAGTCCTGCCCACCTTCAGGCCCAGGTCTTCAAGTCCATAGCCAGACAAATTGGGTGTACGGCCGATTGCAACGAGCAATTCATCGAACTCGACAGCAGAGTGGACGCCGCAGTGCTCGAGCACCAACCATTTCTTTTGGTCGACAACGTTGACCTGAATAGCATTGTGTTCAAGTAGCACTCTGACGCCATCGAGCTGCATGCGCTCTAGCACGACCGAAGAGGCATCGACGTCTTCCCTGGGAAGTACGTTTGAAGAACGCTCGACAAGAGTCACTTCGCTGCCAAGCCGGGCAAACGCTTGTGATAGCTCGCAGCCGATGGGGCCGCCGCCAAGCACCACCATACGCTTGGGCAACTCACGCAGTTCCCAAAGATTGTCAGAAGTGAGCGGGTGTATCTGCGCGATTCCGGGGATGTCTGGCAGGGTTGGGCGGGCTCCCGTAGCGATGACGATGGCCCGCGTTGTAATTCGCTGGGTTTGACCCGATGGGAAAGTCACCTCTACCTCCCAAGGAGAGACAATTCGTGCTGCTCCTTGTTTGACATCAACGCCGAGCGACCGGTAGCGCTCTGGAGAGTCGTGCGGCTCGACGGCGTCGATGACGCGTCGAACTCTGGCCATGACGTCGGAAAACTGGTGCTCCACCGTTGCGGCTTTCGCTCCAAACTCCCTAGCCCGACGTACATGTGAAAGAAACTTGGCCGAGCGCAGAAGCGCTTTCGATGGAACGCAGCCGGTGTTAAGGCAGTCTCCGCCAAGCTTGTGCTTCTCGACGAGGGTTACCTTTGCACGTAAGGTCGCGGCAATATACGAGGTGACGAGGCCTGCGGAACCTCCACCAATGACGACGACGTTGCGGTCTAGCTTTCTGGGTCTCTTCCAGCGCGAGTAGGTGCGGCGACTTTGAGCAAACGTCGAGAGCCTGCGCACAGCAAATGGAAAGAAGGCGAGTGACGCGAGTGAAAGAAGAATCGCTGGCGAAGCCACGTCAGATAGCGCCCCAATCCTTGAAAGCTGAGTTCCCGCATTGACGTACACGACCGTTCCCGCAAGCATTCCCACTTGGCTCGCCCAATAGAAAGTCCGTGTCCGAATGTTGGTTACCCCCATGGCGAGATTGACAATGAAGAACGGAATTACGGGAACCAGACGAAGTGTGAGCAAGTAGAAGCTGCCATCTTTCGCAATGCCATCGTTCAGCGCTATCAAGCGCTCTCCAAATCGAGCGGTCACCCAGTCTCGCATCAGCCACCGAGACAACAGAAAAGCAACTGTCGCTCCAATCGTTGACGCGAAAGACGCGACAAAGACGCCCCAAGCTAACCCGAAGAGAGCTCCAGCGCTTAGCGTCAGAACAATAGCGCCTGGGAGCGACAAGGCAGCCAATAAGACATAGGTTCCGAAGAACGCCGCCGTGGACTGAATGGGATTGGCAACACGCCATGCGATGAGCGCATCCTGCTGCTTCTTGACTGCCTGCAGGCTCAGAGCCTCGCCAAGGCCTAGGCACTGATAAGCAAGCATCGCCAAGGCTAAGGCGGCCAGCAGAAGCCAGTGCTTTTTCGAACGCATGGACCCTCTCGATGAACGGGCGAAGGCTATGCAAGCGAGCCTTCTCCACGAATAGACGAGCCAAGGCGCTGCCACTTACATCGCAGGGCTGTAAGACAAGCTGACCAATCGCGTCTATAGAACGGACAACTGGTTGAAGGCTTAGCGATGCAGTCTGCGCGTATTGGAATCGTTGGTGGCAGTGGCTTGTACAAGATGGACGGGCTGCAGAACCTCGCGGAGGTGGAGCTCCAAACCCCCTTTGGGGCGCCGTCTGAGAAATTTGTCATCGGCGACCTCGACGGGGTCCGAGTTGCCTTTCTTGCTAGGCACGGAAGAAATCATTCGTGGCTGCCCCATGAAGTTCCGTACCGCGCAAACATCCACGGCTTCAAGCAACTGGGCGTTGAATACCTGCTGTCGGTGTCCGCTGTGGGGTCATTGCGCGAGGGAATCAAGCCATTGGACTTGGTCCTGCCTGACCAGTTCTTGGACATGACGCAAAGGCGCCAGTCGACCTTCTTTGGGTCCGGGGCCGTGGCTCATGTGTCGATGGCGGACCCCGTTTGCTTGGATTTGCACGGCTTGCTATGGGAGGCAGCCTGCAACAGTGTGCTCGGCGAGGTCGGTGTCCACCGTGGCGGGACCTACGTGTGCATAGACGGTCCGACATTCTCGACACGTGCTGAATCCCACTGGTATCGCTCCTTGGGCGCCGACGTCATCGGTATGACAAACATGCCTGAAGCTAAGTTGGCTCGAGAAGCAGAGATTGCGTATGCCACGATGGCACTGGTGACTGATTGGGACTGCTGGCACCCGCACCAAGCGTGTGTGACTGCCGAACTAGCTATCGCGAGCTTGCAGGCAAATGCGGCGAGAGCTCAACGAGTCGTTTCGTGCGCCGTAAGGCTCTTGTCGAGAGGCGGCCCGCCATCCAGTGCGCATCGAGCGCTCGACAGTGCGCTAGTGACGTCCCCAGATGCGATGCCTCCAGAGATGCGGGCACGAGTGGACCTGCTCTTGCATCGCTATGTCTCCAAGCGGTGAAGGCGCGGTGACTGCCCTGTAAGAAACGCGACTACTGCCTCGTCTATTCACTTGTGAGGCGGTCTGGTCCGCCCGCAGTACGGTCGCACGGGCCTTCGCCATGGGTCAGTGCTTATAGAACGGCTCTATCAAGGAGATGTCAATGGCTAAGAAAGTATCGAAAGCGCCGGCGGTCGCGTTGGCAGTTGCCCTCACAGCCGCGTTTGCTGCTGCGCCCGCTAGCGCGCAGCAGCCCGCCGAGAAGGAGAAGTGCTACGGGGTTTCCCTAAAGGGAAAGAACGATTGCTCTGCCGGTCCCGGGACCACATGCGCGGGAACCTCTAAGACCGACTACCAGCCCAGTGCCTGGGCGTATGTGGCCAAGGGTACCTGCGAGAAGCTCGTTTCGAAGTCCTCTCCCACTGGTTACGGCCAGCTGAAGGAATTCAAGGCCGAGAAGAAGGGTTGAGTCAGTAGCTGCGGTGTGGAGGCAGAGATGTCCGTGCAAAAAATGCCGCTGAAGAAGGGCGAGGCCAAGCACGCCGCTAGGCTTCCATCGCGGGCGGGCATTGGTCTAAAACCGCAGCACTTTCGGGATGTCATTGAATCCCTGCCGGACGTGGGCTTCTTCGAGGTTCACGCTGAGAACTATATGGTGCCCGGCGGTGGATATCACCACTGGCTGAGCCGAGTCCGCCAGGAATATCCGTTGTCGATTCATGGGGTCGGACTTTCCATCGGCGGTGAGTCGTCGTTGGACATGGAGCATGTAGACCGGCTGGGTGAGTTGCTACGACGATATGAACCGGAATCATTTTCTGAGCATCTTGCGTGGTCTACGCATGCGGGGAGGTTCTACAACGACCTCCTGCCGGTTCGCTATGACGAATCGACTCTTACCAGGGTCTGCGAGCACATCGACTTTCTGCAAACACGCTTGAGGCGGCGGATATTGCTTGAGAACCCGTCGACGTACGTCACGTATGAGGGGGCGCAGCTGAGTGAGGCGCAATTCATAAGCGAGGTGGTCTCGGAGACCGGGTGCGGGTTGCTGCTCGATGTCGCGAACGCCTATATCTCGTGTTCGAACCACAACAGGGATGCAGTTTCTTACCTTGAACACCTTCCATTGGAGGCTGTGGGGGAAATTCATCTGGCCGGGTTCAGCCGCGACGCGGACGCTCTTAAGGAGCCAATTCTTATCGACGACCACGGCTCGTCCGTCGACGCCGCCGTATGGGAACTCTATGAATGGGTCATTGCGCGGCTTGGCCCTACGCCGACGCTCATTGAGTGGGACAACGACGTACCGCCGCTAGCCGGGCTTGTCCGTGAGGCCAGCGTGGCTGAGAAGGTACTTTTCTCGGCCACGCGATTCGACGCTTATTGGGCTTTTCGATGAATGAGAAGGCGTGCGGTTTGGAAGGCGACTTCATCAAAGCCTTGATGTGTCCGACAGCGCCGGTTCCGGATATCGTGACCTCTTGGAACGGAAATGGCCGAGAGGAAAGATTTGCCATCTATCGAAATAATGTCATCACTTCTCTTGTAGAAGCGCTGCGGCAAACATACCCCGTTGTTCAAGATTTGGTCGGCGAGGATTTCTTCCGCGCGATGGCTGTTATCTTTGTTCGGGAATTCCCACCGACCTCTCCGGTACTTGCCTACTACGGACGGGGACTTGCAGACTTCGTTGAGTCCTTCGAGCCCGCGAAGTCGCTTCCCTACCTGCCAGATGTCGCTCGCATGGAGTTTGCACGGCTGTGCGCGTACCACGCCGCAGACGCTGAATCGCTAACCACGTTGGGGGCGGAATTTTCCCAAGCAAGCGAAGAGGAGCTTGGCAGGGCAGCCATCGCGTTTCATCCATCAGCACATTTGTTGCGGTCTCCGTTCGCGGTGGGCTCGCTATGGGCAGCTCACAACGGTATCGGCGCCATTGAGGACATCGACATTGACACCCATGAGGCTGTGTTGATTACTCGCGTCGACATGGAGGTAGCTGTCGTTCTGATTTCCGCCTGTGATGCCGAGTTCGTCGCAGCCTTGATGAGCGGGGCGCCCCTAGGAGATGCAATCGCGCGGGCGGTCGAGCTTGATGGGAACTTTGACCTTACCCGAGTGGTCGGAACTCTAGTCCGCCAACAGGCCTTGACTTCGATAAACCTACCAAGGACGTAACAAAAATGAATGCAAATGGCCAAAGGCCGGGGATGAGGCCTATGCCGTCGCTACCTGTGCGCCTGTTGACAGGGATGGTGGGCGCGATGAAGTCGCTGCCGAATACGGCACTTGCTCTTATCGCCAGATTCTCCATAGCGGCTGTTTTCTGGACGTCTGGACAGACAAAGGTCGACGGATTTAAGTTCAATTTCATTTCAGGCGAATTCAGCATTGGATGGCCGAGGCTTTCTGAGTCCGCGGTCCCGCTCTTTCAGGATGAATACAAGCTGCCGTACCTCTCTCCGGAGCTGGCGGCGTATCTGGCAGCGTTCGCTGAACATCTATTTCCCGTTCTTCTGCTGATTGGCTTGGGGACCAGGCTTTCTGCCGCTGCTCTGCTTGCCATGACATTAGTCATTCAGGTGCTGGTCTACCCAGGCGCGTATGCGACGCACGGCACATGGGCCGCCGTGCTGCTGTACCTCATGGCTCACGGACCAGGTCGACTCTCGTTAGACCACCTCATTTCACGCGCTTGGTCCTCGGCTAATGCACGATAAGTACTTAGTGCCCCGTGTGTCGGAGCAATGGGTACTTCCGTTGAAGTTGAAGTAGCTCGGGCTGAGTCCCGGGCCTCCTCAAGACGCGTCCATCATCCGGTGGGGGCGAATGTTCTGTACTCAAGGATAAGGAATCCCATGAGCAATATTTCCAGTCATCTCTCCCGAGTTCTGGCATCAGCCGTTGTGACTGCGGCCGCTCTTAGCGGCACGGCTGTGGCAAGCGGATGTGGAGCTGTCAAGTGTGGTCCGAACAAGTCCGCTCCAGCCAAATGCGGCGGCTGCAAAGCTAGCGGCTGCTCTGCGCAGAAGGCGAAGTCGAAGTGCGCTGCGAAGTGCGGTGGCAAGTGTGCTGCAAAGTGCACCGGGAAGTGCGCCGGAAAGTGCGGCGCTAAAAGCCCAGCCAAGTGTGGGGCGAAGTGCGGTGGAAAAAGCGGCGGCTGTGCCGCCAAGAAGTGATAGATAACGCCCGCAATAGGAGTTGCAAATGAGGCTGTCTTCTACCCTGGCAAAGGCACTCACGTTGGCCGTCGTTTCTGCGACCGCCTTGAGCGGGTGCGCAATGATGTGTGGCGCTTGCACCGGCCGCAAGTGCAGCGCTACTACCTCACAAAAGTGTGGCGGCTGTAAGGGTGCTTGCAAAGCGAAGTGCAAGGCGAAATGCGGAGCCTGCGGCGGCAAGAAGTAGACACTAAGGATGGTGCCGCTGTTATGCAGAAGCTTGCGACGAAGCTCCTCCTGACGTCGTGGGGCCAACTTTCCGATGAAGACCTTTTAGCTAAGGTATACGGCGCTCGTGCCGGCGTGGACGCATTTGGCAAGTCAACAGTCGAGTCGGGGTCGCTAATTCAGGAGTGGGTGCAGGGGAGGACAGTGGTCGAGTACGACCACTATCCACCTGACGACGTTGTCGACGAGGCATCGGGGTATCAGTTCTACTACCACGCTCACCGAGACAACTCAGAGCATGGGCATCTGCATCTTTTCTGGCATGCACGAAAGGATGGCCGAAGGCATCGGGTTGCAATCGGAACAAGGCGGTGGGTGAGTTCTGCGCCAACCCATCTGTTTTCGGTTTCGCTCGATGCTCGAGGGCTACCAACGGGTCTGTTTACTGTAAACAGGTGGGTAACCGAGGGGCATTGGTTCGATGCCAACAGGACGCTCGAGTTCGTGCGGCGATTCAAGGTTAGAGATGATGGTGCCTATACGAACTCGTGCCGGTGGCTCAACGAATTCGTCGGGATGTACCTTCCAGTCGTCGAAGACTTGCTCGTACGAAGGGACGCAAGACTAGCCAAATGTCCCGACCCGCAGAAGGGCTTGGATGACAGGCGACTTGAAGTGTTAAGCGTCGCACCCATTGATTGGAGTGCAGACCTGGATGCGCTAGAGGAGCTTCTCCGGCGCAGGAGAGATGGATATCAACACGCCACCGGCGCGACAACCTCATCAACCTTTCAGAAGGAGTTTTCATGACAATTTTGAAGTTCGCTTTTGCGACAGCGCTCGTTGCTTCTGTCAACCTGGCCTATGCGCTGGAAGTTCAGCCCTACTCTGCGTCCGCTTTGGCTTCTGCCCAGAAGGCCGATAAGCCTGTGGCCTTGCATTTCCATGCGGACTGGTGCTCAACATGCAAGGCCCAAGACGCCGCGCTCAAAGAGTTGAAGAAAGAGCAAGGCCTCGATGTTGTCGTTCTTCAGGCCAATTACGACACTGAGAAGGAGCTCAAGCGCCAATACGGTGTTCGGTCCCAGTCGACGCTCGTGGTTCTTCACGGAAACAAGGAAGTGTCCCGCCTAGTTGGGGATACGTCGACAGTCGGCATCCGAGGCGCGCTAAAGGCGGCGCTGTAAGCGCTCGGAGCAATGCTGACCCTCCCGCAACTCAGTCTCAGCATCGCGGCAGGTAGCTTGACTACGCTGTCGCCTTGTGTTTTTCCGGTGCTTCCGCTTGTGGTGGGAGGGGCGTTGCAGGGCAATCGCTTTGCCCCCTTGGCACTTGGGCTTGGCATGACCTTGTCGTTCGCCGGCATTGGGATGGTGCTGGGCGCAGTTGGGCCCGCTCTAGGCCTTGACGGCGATGTGGTTCGCACCCTTGGTGCGGTGGCCCTCGTTGTGTTTGGTGTGGTGATGCTTGTCCCCGGACTGGGGAAGCGTTTTTCTCAGTGGATGCTCCCGGTCGCCAGCAGCGCGAACGCCATATCTTCCAAGCTCGATAGCGGCACCTTGTGGGGAGCGCTGTTGCTCGGTGGCGTGTTGGGCCTGGTGTGGAGCCCGTGTTCAGGGCCGTTGCTTGGTTCTGCGCTTACGTTAGTTGCCAGCGAAGGCGGGCTGCTGCGTGGTGGAGTTGTGCTGGGGTTGTTTGGCCTCGGGGCAGCGATTCCACTCGTCGGGGTTGCTTACGCCTCGAGAAGCGGCTTCGGTCGTGTCCGTGACTGGGTGCTGTCGCGCATTGAGAACGTGCAAAAGGTGTTTGCAGCTCTGCTTATCCTTACCGGCGTAGCTGTCGTGACTGGGGGTGACAAATGGTTAGAGGGATATGTGCTGCGATGGTTGCCCGAAGCTTGGCTAAGCCTTTCGACGGGAATCTGACTCCGCCACTCCGCAGAAACCTGTCGCCTGTCAGACGTATGGCACGTACGTGGCCATCAGCAAAACTGTGATTCGCTACTCAAGCACGCCTCCAAGGGCATATGACTTCAAGGCTCTGTATGACACGACCGGCTGGGAAGAGGGCCGGCCGTTGGATGATTTCTCTGCGACGCTGAAAGGGTCGTGGCTGTTATGCGCGGCTTATAGCGGAGACATATTGGTCGGGTTTGGACGTGTGATATCCGACGGAAGATTGCACGCCTTCGTTACCGAAGTGATGGTTCAGCCAGGCTTTCAAGGCCAAGGCATTGGCAAGGAGATTGTCAATATTCTTGTCCGAGGTTGCATTGAACGAGACGTCAGGGATATCCAGCTGTTCTGCGCGGAAGGAAAGCGAACGTTCTACGAGCGGCTTGGATTTGTTGCTCGTGGAGAGACGCGCCCAGGCATGCAATTTGTTCGACTCGGTGGCATGGGATGCGGCAATAGTAGTGTTGCTTAACGCCAAGAAGGGCGGTGAGTTGAATGACGTAACGCGCGCTGCTGCTACCCACCAAAGGTGATGCCTGCGAATATCCGCTGAAGCAGGCCCTGTTGCGTCACAGAGATGTCTCACACCAATGTACTTGTGTTGCCAGTAGTCTATTGGAGAGCATTGGCTGTCAGTGCCTGGATATTGGGGCTGCATGGCGGGATTGCGAGTGCGGCAACAGTTCTGCCTGGACCTTCAAAAAATTGGATGGGCGAGGGCACGGCAATCGCGCGATGTTCGCGCTCGGTAGTTGTTCCGGCAGTGGATGTGTTGGTGCAGATAGACGCTGGGAAGCGTATCGTTCGCGACTTGGGAGAAAACAAGGCGAAGCGCCCGTCGCAAAAGCCGCAGGTTCACTGCCTACAATTCCGTAACGGAAACAATCCCATTCCGGCATTGCCCTCTAGGGTCTATCTATGGGCCGACCTGTCGACTGCACCATGGAGAATGGATGCAGTTGCCCCTGAGTTCATCCAAAGAGCACTGCACGAGCGCCCTGTTTACTGGAAAGGCCAGCCCGCCAGACTGCCGATGCTGGAGCCTGGTTGTCATGCGAAGCTCCTTGCTGCCGACGGCAAGTTGGTCGGCTTCATTAGTAAGCGCACCTCAAGCGACGCATCTCGCTGGCAGCTACTCATCGAAATTGGTGGACGCTGGGTGGAAATGTGGTACGTCGGGCGGAACACGTTTGCCGGGGAAAATCGCCAGGGAGTGTTGACCTTGCGCCATTCGGTCGAGTTCGACCCGGGGCTTCAGCCTTGGGAAACCCGGAAAATTGTCAACGTGACCTACAGAGGGGCAGTTGACACTGTTATTCCTGGTGTTGGGCCAGATAACGCGTTCGGTATTGGCCTTGTTGACAAGAAGGAAATCGCGCTCATCTTCGAGGATGCCTGCTGGCCTCGCTACTCCGCCTCTCGCGACAAAAGTTTTCTTAGCGGCATCCTTTATTGGCTACTTCACTGACGCTCTGCATGCCGCAATAGTTCTTCAGAGCGCCGTTGTGCCCTGAATGCGAAACTCCTAGCTTCGACGGTGTGCTGCCCGAATTCTGAGGTGTCCGCGTGACCTCGTCGGCTTAGTTCTTGGGGAGTTGTGTCGGACAGCAGTTGAGTGCCTACTGGCGGAGCTGATAAGGCTAGATTGCGCGGCGAATATGTTTCAGGAGGCCTATGAAATCGTGTTCAACGAAATCATATTCCATGTTGGGACTGGGGTCCGGTGGTCCCGACGGTCCCCATTCATCCGGACGTCTTATGAACGCCGTCTGGTAGCCAGCCATCTTGGCCGCATTTAGGTCAAAGTTATGGCAGGCGACCATCAAGATGTTCTCTGGCTTCAGGCCGAGCCACTTGGCAGTAATCGCATAAGCCTCCAAATGAGGTTTGTATATGCCAATCATCTCGCACGAGACAATTGCATCCCACGTGAGCCCGTTCCGTCGAGATACATCGACAACGAGAGAGGTGGGCAGCATCGTGAACGACGCGACAGGCAGTAGCGTCCTGAGTTCCGCTAGTACCTGTGGGAAGTCTGGCCAAGCATCAAGACTGTGCCATGCGGAAAGAATATGCTCAATTTCTGCCGGGTTTAGTCCGCTGAATTGGTGATGGACTAGAGTCTCAACAAGAGTTCGTCGATGGACGTCATCCATATTGAATCCTGGCCTCACTTGGCCAATGATGGATTTCATTGCTCGACGGCGCCAGTCGTTGGCAAGTCCGTGCCAGTCGAGCAACACTCCGTGCGCTTCACCCGCCCTCGCGAGCGCTCGAGCTAGGCCTGTGTGCCAGTCGAGGACTGTTCCACCTGTGTCGAATGTCAGTGCCTTGATTTGCATGTCAGTTTCCCGGTGTCTTCTAGCCCCTGGTGCCGGCTACATAGGCGGCCGTCAGCCCGTCGCGAGGATGCTCAAACAGATTCCTAGACTCGCCGAACTCGATGAGCCTGCCCACCCGCTCTTTCATCCAGAAGAACCCAGCATAGTTCCCTATACGCTTTGCTTGCGCCAGGTTGTGCGTGACGATGACTACCGTGTATCGGCCGCTCAACTGCGTGATGAGGTCCTCGACGACTCCAGAGGAGATTGGGTCCAGAGCTGAGCATGGTTCGTCCATCAGGAGAACCTGAGGCTCAAGCAGAAGCGCTCTGGCTATACACAGGCGCTGCTGCTGCCCTCCGGAAAGCGACAGAGCCGGCATGTCCAGCCTGCCAGAGACCTCATTCCAGAGTCCGACGCTGCGAAGTCCGGCCTCGACTCGGTCAGCAATCTCTCGCCTATTGGTTAGGCCGCGTTCGCGCAACGGAAGCTCGAGATTCCGTATGACTGAGAGCGGGAACGGGCTTGGCTTTTGAAAAATCATGCCCACGCGCTGGCGCAGAGTACGAACATCAGTCTCGCGAGTCAGAACCTCTTGGTCACCGAACATGACACTTCCTTGAACGCGCGCGTCGCGCGCCAGGTCGGTCATGCGGTTCAGTGCCAGTAGCAGTGACGTCTTCCCACATCCTGACGGACCGATGAGCGTCGTGATGCACCCGTGGTGAATGTCGAACGAGACGTCTTGGAGGGCGGTGCTATGGCCGTAGGTAACGCTAAGTCCGCGCACACGGATGAGAGGAACGGTCTCGCAGCGTGTTCCTCCATACTTCAATGTGTCGACCGCGTAAGGAACAAGCTGAGACTGAGTCATCCGAATTTCAGCTTTCTAGACGTCCAGGTCCTAAGCAGTCCGCTGGTAGCCAGGTTGATGAGCACAACGAGTACCGCTAGCACCGCAGCAGCTGTGTAGGCCGCCCTGTCTCCGCCAGCGACGTTCATCGCGAGGTCCCATACATGAACAGCCAGAGTGCGACCGGAATCCATCGCTGAGGAGGGCATGCGGTCGACATACCCGCTCGTGAAGATGAGCGCCGCAGACTCGGCAAGTGCCCTGCCGATACTCAACATCACGCCAGCTGCAGCTGCAGGAGCAGCTGCGGGAAGCAGCACTTGCCGCAGCAGGGTCCAACGACTGATGCCCAGCGCGGCCGCATCCAACCGCCACTCGTCTGGCAGTGCGGCTAGTCCGGCCTCCGTGGTCCGAATCACTATCGGCAAGACCATGCAGGCTAGTGTCAGTCCGCCAGAAATCAGAGAGAGTCCCATGCCCAGCGCGACGCCGAAGACTGCGCTTCCGAAGAGACCGAAGACGATAGACGGCACACCAGCTAATGCATCGAGCGCCAACCGCACCCTATGTGCATACCAAGGGTGATGTCCGCTGTACTCCGAAAGCCAGACAGCTGTCGCGACGGCAACTGGTATTGCCGTGGCTAGCGCTACGAAAAGAATGGCGAGGGTGGAGATGATGATGGGTGCAATCCCACCTGAGCGGCCGGCGCGAGTCGGCTCGCTCACGAGGTATTCAACCGAAATCTCCGGCACCCCCAATCGAGCAACATCCCAGAGAACCCAAACAAGAGCTGAAATGACAAGGAGCGCGCACAGTCTTACCGCTATCGAAAATGCCAGGTCGGCGAAGTCCGGCCGACGCCCGTGGTCAGATGCCATGGTGTGTCTGTTGATGCCGGTCCGAACCTAGCCATGTCAGCCCAAGTACCAGGAGCGCAAGTAGAAGGCCTGAGGCGAAGAGGGCGGCGCGATGTCGCTCAACGGCATAGGCCATCTCCAAAGCGATGTTCGCTGTAAGGAGCCTGACTGGTGCGAAGACTGAGTCGGGCATCTGCACGACATTGCCCGCGACCATTAGAACGGCCATCGTTTCGCCGAGCGCACGACCGGCGCCCAATGCAATTCCAGACCGTATTCCTGACCTGGCTGCTGGTATTGCTATGCCCACCGCAATTGCACGACGTGAAAGTCCCAACGCGTTAGCACTATGCAGCCAATGGAGAGGAACTTCCTCGAGCGCGGCCAAGCTTGTCAGCGCGATGGTCGGCACAATCATGAGTGCAAGCACCAACGTGGCGACAAACAGACTTGTCCCAGGCGCCTTCCATTGCGCAACCAATGGAACGATTGTCGTCAAGCCCCAAAGGCCGAATATGACAGAGGGAACGCCCGCCAAGAGCGCTAGGGATGGCTTCGCGAGCGCGACAACAGGGCGGCTCGCATAGAAGCGAATGTAAATAGCTGAGCCGAGACCCAGCGGGACTGCAACCGTCAGTGCACCCGATGCGGAAAGTAGCGAGGCAACTACCATCGGAAGCAGGCCGAACTTTCCTTCCGACGGTAACCAGCTGCTCGAAGCGAGTGACGAGAATGTCAAAGCCGGAGCAGCCTCGTGTACTAGGAAGAGAACCAGCAAGGTGAGGACGATAACCGCCCCAGATGCCATGGCACCGAAGGCTGCCGCGACAAGTGCGTCAGGTTCTCGGCGAACTCTGGTGTGCGGCCAGCGGCACGAAGTGAGCGTCTTTGACAAGGTCGTGTACCCCAGGCGATTGACAGAATGCGATGAACGCTGTCGCTAGTCGACTTGGAGCGGCTGCGGTAACCAGGTTCAGTGGCCGCGATAGAGGAAAAAGCCCGCTTTGAACCGACGCTGTTGTCGCGTCTACCCCGTTCATGGGGAGAAGGCGAATCGGGGTTCCCGACGCTGCTTCTGACTCGGCGCTGCCGATGGATACGTAACCGATAGCCCTGGGATTTCCAGCGACAGTCTTGATGCCTTGCTGGTTCTCGCCGATTACGACGTGAGCTCTCACGTCACGAGCTTGTAGCCCGAAGTAGTGCAGAAAGAGCTCAAGGGTGGAGCGTCCCTCTGACTTGGTTACAACGGTAATTGGACCTTTGGTGCCGCCCAAAGCTGCCCAGTCACTCAACTGGCCGGTGTAGATTGCCCTAACCTGCGCATCTGTAAGGACTGTAATGGGGTTGGCCTTGTGAACGATGAGCGCCACACCGTCCATCGCAATGGTGTGCGGCGTCAAATCCTCTTCGCTGGCGTGCAATGCGCGTGACACCATGCCGACATGAGCAACGCCCGACCGCACGTCTGATATTCCCCGGGAAGACCCCCCTGATTGAACATCAACGCGAGCTCCGGGCCTTGTCTTTTCGAAGCGCTTAGCCAATTCGAGAGCCAACGGTGCGATTGTGCTTGACCCTGTCAGCACAAGGCGCTCGCCGCCGAAGGAAGTTCGCGGCACGGCCAAGGCCGCCGAGACGCCAGCGAAGAAGGTGCGCCTTGAAAAACGGGCGGCGCTTGGCATCAGCAGCATGAGGAACCAGATGGCTGGCTTGCTCCGCTGAAGGGTATGGCGCTGCCACATCCTTCGAAGAGACCAAAGTGGCGCGAGAAGTCGCCAATGAAATCGAAATGCTTCGAGAACCGAGTGTCATGAAGCATTCGCCAGGTGTTGCCACACACTGGGAACACCTTCCCGGCGTCAATCTCGTGGTGTTTATCCAGCACAAATCGCGACGGACTTTGCATGATGGTTCCGCGATAGATGACGGCTTGGCCATAGTCTTCGCAAGCCGACTCAAGCCCCGGCAAGTTGAAAAGTCGATATGTGGCGGAATAGAAGTCAATTCCCTGCACCAAACTTGCGAGGTCGGAGTCGTTGATGGTCAACCGCCGGTCATCGACCAAACGCGGGTCGACGAAGCCGGCTTCATCGGCCAGACGAAGGAAGTCATTCCAGTAGAGTGCACCGCCCAGGCATTCGCCGTACAAAACAGGGTCGTTGCGCGCGTCCTCGGGGATGCGGCGACTTGCATAGACATCAGAGAAGTAGAACTCTCCACCAGGCTTGAGAAGGCGGCGGACGCCGCGCAGCACCGCTGACTTATCAAGCGAGAGATTGACGACACAATTGGAGACGATGACATCGAAGCTTTGCGGCTCCAAATCGAGTTCATCAAGACGCTCGATGAAGCCCTGTAAGAAGCGCACATTGTCGAATCCGAAGGCATGGACGTGATGCGACTGGAGTCGGATTGCGACCTCGAGCTGTTCGCTGGTCATGTCCAGGCCAACCACCTCGCCGTGAGGCCCAACCATTTGGGATAGCGCATAAACATCGCGTCCTGCGCCGCAGCCCAGGTCAAGCACGCGGCAACCGTAGAGTGACTGAGGCGTAACCAGACCACATCCGTAGTAGCGAGCGAGAATGTCAGGGTGAATTCTGGCTAGAAGCGGCTTGAGCCAGCCAGGGACCTGAGTTGCATCACAACACGCGCTGGTTCTAAGGTCGGCGGAAGACTGCAGACGTCTGCCGTAATAGTCTTGAACGCCTTCGAGGATGGACATAGTTAAAGAACGCAAGAAGGATTGGTAGAGGAGGCCGCAAGCGACCCCCCGCAGCTGGAGCCCTGTCCGGCTGTGCAGCCGAAGCAATGGTTGGCAACACGGATATCGCCACCCGCAAGTTGAGTGCTCAAAGCATGCGAGATGTGGATGCGACCACCTCGAGCGTCTACCAGTGACAGGCCCAACTGTTGGTTGAAGTCACAGTCGTAGAGAAACCCCTGCCAGTCAACGCTGATATGGGAACGGCACATCACCCCGCCAAGATTGCTCGTTTGATGGGCGTTGCGTAGCAAATCCATGTAGCTGCTGAACTGCCCCTTGGATATCAGCATCGAGCCAAAGCGCTGGATAGGCATGTTTGCTAGGGTGAAGAGCTGATTGAAAGTAACACCGAAGTCCTCAATCAGCCGCACCTTATAGTCCTCTTGTAGCTGCCCTTGTGGGGGTGGCAAGCTAGGGCCTTGCGGGTTGTAGACAAGGTTGAGAACAAGGCTGGTCCCCTTGCTTCCATACCCGAGTCCGTTGAGCCTCTGCAGGCCGCGTATGCTCGCCTCAAAAGCGCCCTTGCCGCGCTGCTTGTCAACGTTGCGCTCCGAGTAGCACGGCATTGAAGCAACCACTTCTACCTTGTACAAGGCAAGGAACTCGGCCAAGTCCTCATGGCCTGGCTCCTCCAGGATGGTGAGGTTGCAGCGGTCAATGACCTTGATACCCCTTGTTCGCGCTTCAGTAACGAGCCTGCGGAAGTGCGGATTTAGCTCGGGGGCTCCACCGGTTAGGTCGAGGGTCCTCACTTGCGGGCTGCCGTCAAGGAACGCGATAAGACAGTCGACGTTTTCGGCCGACATCTCCTCGACGCGGGTCGGGCCAGCGCCAACGTGGCAATGGACGCAGCTTTGGTTGCAGCGATAGCCGAGGTTCGCCTGCAGGGTCTCAACGACCCCTCGGTTCAAGGGTGGAAAGTCGGTCGCAACAAGAAGAGGAAGGGTGGGATGCATAGTGATGAAGCGTGCCTCTCCATTGGACGAGAGTTGGGCCAGTGCCCTTACAGATGGCGCCACTCCACCGCGAGTGGCCCCGAACGGATGCATCAGGTCCCGCTTGAACTGTGCAGCGGCTTCGAGAGCGTCGCAGCCGGGCGTACCGCCGCCAGGTCCACGCCACCCGCAACGACGCCCGTGCCGACGATTTCAACTACCTCGAGATGTTCTACAACCCCAAGCGGCGCCACGGCACTGCCGGCGACACTTCGCCGGTCGAGTTCGAACGACGCCATTCCCAACGGCTCACCGGTGTCTAGGACACACGGGGCGACTCACACTCAGCATGTACCCAGGCAAGGAGCGGGTCCGTATTGCCAGCAGGCAGGCGGGGAGCAGGCGGTGTCCGCCATGTGACCGGCGCCGCGACCCAGCCGGGTTCGAGAGTGCTGCGCACGAGAAGGGGTGGGGCTAGCGGTCAATTTCGCCAAAGACGAGGTCCATAGTTCCAATGACGGCTACAGCGTCAGCAAGCATGTGCCCCCGTACCAGCTCGTCTAGCGCCGCTAGGTGTGCGAAGCCGGGTGCCCGAATCTTCAAGCGGTACGGCTTATTTGCTCCATCGCTTACGACGTAAATGCCAAACTCACCCTTTGGGTGCTCGACTGCGGCGTATGCCTGCCCCTCGGGCACTCGCATGCCTTCGCTGAAGAGCTTGAAGTGGTGGATGAGCTCTTCCATGTTCGACTTCATGTCGACGCGAGACGGAGGGGCCACCTTGTGGTTGTCAGTAATTACTGGACCCGGATTTTCACGAAGCCAGTCAACACACTGCTTGATGATGTGATTGGACTGTCGCATCTCCTCAACGCGAACGAGGTAGCGGTCGTAGGTGTCTCCGTTTGTCCCGACGGGTATATCGAAATCCAGACTGGCGTAGACCTCGTACGGCTGCGTCTTGCGAAGGTCCCACTCGACGCCACATCCTCGCAACATGGGGCCCGTCAGGCCGAGGTTGAGTGCCCGCTCCGGCGTAACCACGCCGATTCCAACGGTGCGCTGCTTCCAGATACGGTTGTCGGTCAGCAGCGTCTCATAGTCGTCAACATTCTTGGGAAAGCGACTACAAAAATCCGCAATGAAGTCCAACAGCGAGCCCTGCCGGCTTTCGTTCAGCTGAGCAATCGTGCTGGCCTTCCGTACTCGAGACTGCTGGTATTGGGGCATCGAATCGGGGAGGTCACGGTAAACACCGCCAGGCCGGAAATAGGCTGCGTGCATCCGCGCGCCCGACACCGCCTCGTACATGTCGAACAGGTCCTCACGCTCTCTGAAGCAGTAGATGAAGATGTTCATGGCGCCGCAGTCAAGACCGTGCGCACCAAGCCACATCAGATGGTTAAGCAGCCTTGTAATCTCCGCGAACATCACGCGGATGTATTGAGCACGGATGGGAACGTCGACACCGAGCAGGCGCTCAATCGCAAGACAGTAAGCCTGCTCGTTGCTCATCATGGAAACGTAATCCAGGCGGTCCATGTAGGGAAGCGCCTGGATGTAGGTCTTGGACTCGATGAGCTTCTCGGTGGCTCGATGCAGCAGCCCGATGTGGGGGTCGGCGCGCTGTATGACCTCTCCATCTAGCTCGAGTACTAGGCGAAGGACGCCATGGGCGGCGGGATGCTGTGGTCCAAAGTTGAGCGTGTAGTTCTTTATCCCCGGCATGCCGTCCTCATCACTCTGAGTAAATCTGTTCTTGCTTAGACGAGCGAGACGCGCGGGCATTACCACGAAGCGCGGAGCAAGGGCGTCGCCACTCGGCTGACAGGGTTAGCCAGCCTGCAAGAGGCTGGCTCCAGCCTCGCACCAGCCATCTAGTTCATCGTCGACTTCCGTCCCTACGCAACCCTACGTGCGTTGGCTAGGCTCTGGCGCATCTCGAAGATGAGACGAATGGGAAACGTGGCGCCATGAATCCGAGACGGGCGGTAAGGTTCGCCCAGGCGGCCATCCTTAGCATGCTTGAAGCTCTATGCCGGGAGTGCCTCATCAGGAGCTCACGCTCTTACCCCGGCTGCATGCGAAGGAGACGAGATGGCGCAGGCCACTACCGCTGAAGCCGGACTGCTTGCAGTGCCGGATTGCCGTCCAGGGGTCAGCGCGGAAGCTCTGACCGCCCTGCGGTCGGATATGCTCCGATTCGCCGAGCTTCAGCTACGGCATCGGGAGACTGCCGAAGATTTGGTTCAAGAGTCCATCGAAGCGGCGCTGAGGAAGTCTTCCTCATTTGCTGGGCACTCGACGCTGAAGACATGGGTATTCGCGATTCTTCGTAATCGCATTATCGACCATCTCCGGCAGGCAGACCGCGTCGTGAACATGTCGAGCCTGATTGAAGAGGGTGAGGACATCGACAAGCGCCTCGATGAACTCTTCAATGCGAACGGCGGCTGGAAAAATGGCCCGCGCCCAGTGGCCTGGCCCTCTCCCGAGGAGGCAATGCAGTCCCAACAATTCTGGGGAGCTTTCGAAGCTTGCATGACCGTTCTTCCAGAGAAGACGGGACGGGTGTTCATGATGCGCGAGCTTTTGGGGCTGGAGGCAGATGAAATCTGCTCTCAGCTTGGCATCACTCTGACCAATTGCCATGTCATCCTACATAGAGCGCGCATGAAACTGCGCTCCTGCATGGAAGCTGGGTGGGGGCGAGCGGGAGTTGGCTTGTGCTGAATTGCAGGGAAGCGACACGCCTATGCTCACAAGGGCTCGACAGACGCCTGAGCCTGCGTGAACAACTGGGCTTGCACACTCACCTTATGGTGTGCAGCGGCTGCATGAACTTTAGTAAGCAGACGAAATTTCTTCGAGACGCCATACGCGCCTACTCGTTAGGCAACGCGGATTTGCCGACCAGCGACAGACCTACCTCTTCGAGCGAAAGTTGACGGCGTTGATGCTCCCATTCGTGGCGCACCACTTGAATCTGTGACCTCAAACATCAGAGTGAGGATTCCAGGAAGCGTTGGGCGTCGAGAGCGGCCATGCAGCCGGTGCCTGCGGAGGTGATGGCTTGCCGATAGATACTGTCTTGAACGTCTCCCGCAGCGAACACGCCCGGCACACTTGTCATGGTCGACAGTGATTCGGAATTTCGGCCGGTAACGATGTAGCCGTTTTCCAATTTGAGCTTGCCGTCGAACATCGTGGTATTCGGACTGTGCCCGATGGCGACAAAGCACCCGCTGACGCTCAGATTTGTCTCAGTTCCATCTTCGGAGCTCCGTAGCCGGAGACCTGTGACGGACCTATCGTCCCCCAAGACTTCTTGCACTGTTTTGTGAAGATGCAGCTGAATTTTTCCGGCGCTGACTTGGGCCATTAGTCTGTCTACCATGATGGGTTCGGCGCGAAACTGGCTACGGCGGTGAACCAGGTGCACCGTGTCTGCGATGTTCGAAAGATACAGCGCCTCTTCGACGGCAGTGTTGCCGCCGCCGACTACTGCTACCTCCTCACCGCGGAAGAAGTAGCCGTCGCAGGTCGCGCAACCAGAGACGCCACGACCTAGGTACTTCTCTTCAGAGGGAAGGCCAAGGTACTTAGCTGTAGCACCCGTAGCCACTATCAGGGCATCACAGGTGTAGGTTCCATTCGCCCCCTTCAATGTGAAAGGGCGTGTGCTCACGTCTACGTCGATGACCTGGTCATGGATGACCTGCGTCTTGAAGCGAAGGGCATGCTGTTCCAGGCGTTCCATCAACGCAGGACCCATGATGCCTTTTGCCGCGCCGGGCCAGTTGTCAACTGCTGTGGTTGTCGTGAGCTGCCCTCCTGGGGCAGGTCCCGTGAGCAGCACCGGAGATAGGTTTGCCCGAGCGGCGTATATCGCCGCGGTGTATCCAGCCGGGCCAGAGCCGATTACCAGAACACGTGCGTGAATTGAGGACATGATGACTTTCAAGACTTGCATTCCGGCAGCCCGTAAGCAGGCTGCCAGGCATAAGGAAGGTAGGGTTGAAGGCTGGCGTCTACAGCGCTGACGTTCCTGTTCTCGTCACTTTGCCGGGGCGCTCCGGCAACTTGAGCCTCGGAGAGCCCTTTGTGCCAGCTTGGAGAAGTAGACGCATGCGCTAGAGAGCGCTGGTGAGGTGCCACGCACCGACGAGCACTTTTGCCACCTCAAGGGCTTGCCAACGAAAACTGAATGGTACGAACTATGCTGGGCAGATTGCTGTCTCAGAGTCTGGTGCAAATGCCCGCGCGTATCACAATGGTCACGAAGTCAGGAAGAGCCTGATTGCTTAAGCGAGTCATCTATCCACTGCTTAAGGGAATTCAGCGTTGAAAAGCCAACTGTCCGCGTCACTTCCTTCCCTGACCTGAACATGATGATGGCGGGTATGTCCGCTATTCCATATGACGCAGCAATGCTGGGGGATGTATCGACGTCCACCCTCGCCATCGGGAGCCGCGCCCCGTAGATTCTCGCGACGTCGCGCAATGCTGGCGCTATTGCCAAACAGGGAGCACACCAGGGGGTGTAGAAGTAGACCAAAGCAATCACGCTCTCCATCGAAAGCAGAGCGTCTAGTTCGTCCTGACTGACTTCTGGCCAATCTTTCATTACGTACCTCGCAGTTTTGGCCTAGGAAGCCATCGGTGCCCTGCTGCGAGTGTCGTAATAGTCGTCATGGCTTCGGCAACTTCCAGTCTCAAGAGGAAGGCCGCTCGTCGCCCGCTCCCCTAATGTGTGTGGCGACCGCCGCACCTGGTTTTAGAGACGGTGGACTCAGGTTTTGAGACGAATGGTGTGCCATCTACCCAAGATGGAAGCCTAAAGTGCCACTTGCTGGGCGCGCGTGGCGTTGTTCCCGGGAGGGCATCCAGCACTTACTCGGACATTGCGATGCGGACTCGAGAGAACTCGGCAGCGGTACCTAGAACTGGGCGTCGTACGGTGCCGTCAAGTCTGAGGAGCTGACAATTGGTCGTCTCTGGCTATTTCAAGCATTGCGATGGCGCTGTCTTGCGCCGCTCTGCACTGGTCGCCGCCATCGTCGGGCCAACACTGGTGGTCGTTAACCAGGGAAGTGGACTTCTGAGCGGAATGGAGGTGGACTATGGAAAGGCGGCACTCACCATGCTTGTGCCGTTCCTGGTCTCCTGTTTTTCAGGCACGCTTGCGGGAGCTAGCGGAAGCCGGGCACTTGCGAGTAGGGACAGGCGTCTCGCCGAGGACCTGGCGCCCCTTGAGGGCATGGTGCAGAACATTCAAGACAATGCCAAGCATGTCAACGCAACCGCTAAGGCGCGGTTCAAGGAGACCAGCGAGCTCTTGGTCCGTGCTCAGGAGACGCTGGCTGACATTGAGGGCGGGGCGTCTTACGTTCAACGGGCGCTAGGGGCCACCGCAGAAGTGGCACGTCAGTTTGACGCGGCGTTGGAGCAGGAAGACTTACTCCGGGTAGAAGTGGAAGGATGCTCTGCGAACTCTCGTGCGGTCTCCGACGCAATAAAGCTGACGCAAGCTCACTTCAAAGATATTTCCAATCTAGCCTTCGAGATTGAGCGAATCGGGAGACAGACAACGTTGCTGGCGTTGAATGCGGCTGTCGTGGCGGCGAACGCCGGCCCCGAGGGGCGCCAGTTCGCGGCAATTGCTCAAGCTGTCAGGAAGCTCGCTGGCGAGGCGGAGGCTCAGGCTAAGGCTATTGACGGAACTACGAGGAAACTCATGGGCTCCACCGACGATATGGCCAAAGAGTCGCTGCGCCTTGACGAGGGTATGGCTCGCCTGCTTTCCTGTAGCGACCGGGCTCGGACGGCGTTGCGTGATGCGACGACGTCCATGACCAGCTCAAGCGAGGCGACGCTACAGAGCTTGCAGTTGCTTGAGACGCAGTCGTCACACATCCGTGACATTGCGGCCGGGATAGCACGAGTTGTTGACCACGCCGGCGCGGCAATCGAGGGGTCTGCGGCAAATGCAGGCTTGGCGAGCACAGTCTCAGAGCGGCTTGGCGCATTGGCCAAGCCTACAACCTGAGCTTCGTCCCGCGGCGTTCGTGCTCCCGAGCTGAGCAAGCTGAATCGCGACAACGGGACCGCCCAGTGTCTACGATGACCTGTCCGGGCGAATGATGTGGCTAATCGCCTCATCGAATCCGGAGGCGGACCGGATGCGCGTCGTCCGCCTCCCCGCGCTCAATCCACTGCGTATGACGCAAACCGACCGTCTAACGGCGTGCTGAACGCATGGTTGCTGTAGTTGCTCAGAGTCTTCACGGAGATGGCGAGGACCACATAGAGCAGCTGAGTTTCACTGAAGCCTGCGGAAACAAACTTCTGGATTTCGGAGCTTGCAGGACGACCGTTGGTCTTCACCATTTCGGTGGTCAAATCGTAGAGTGCTCCGAGCTTGGCATCCGGAACAACTTTTCCAGTCCTAATTGCATCTAGGACTTCTGCGGGGACCCCAGAAACCTTGTCGGCAATCATGCTGTGGGCGGCAGTGCAGTAGTCGCATCCATTGCTCTTGCTGACGGCGAGAAAGACGACTTCTTGTTCAGCTGGCGTTAGCCCAGATTCCGAGCGGAACAGGGCGTAGCCGTGGAGGTACGTGTCAAGAACAGCGGGGGCGTTCGCCATGCCGCGGTACATGTTTGGCAGGAAGCCAACCTGCTTTTGGGCAGTGTCAAGAATTTCCCGCTGTCGCCCTGTGGTGCGGTCGTATTCCAGCAGGGTGAGGGTCGGCAAGAGTGGTGCTTTGGACATCAGATTGCTCCGGGTAGAAGTGGCAACGAAAGCTCCATGAGATGATTTCGTCGCGTTCAATCTATTTGACGCTACGCTTTTCAGGCACCCTTCCTGTTTCGAGTTGATGACCCTGCGTATCCACCTAGCTGCCGTCTTCCGTTGGGCTAGGTCGACGGAACGCTCTCATCCTCAAGCATCCGCAACCAGTTCTTGGGCGAGGTGCCAATTTTTCGCACAAACGCACGCGTTAGCGCGCTCGGGCTGCCGTAGCCAACCTCAGCCGATACATGCTTCAGCGGTCGGCCCGCGCGGAGCAGTCCTTGCGCAAGAGTGATGCGCCACGATGCGAGGTAGTTCGCTGGTGTCTCCCCAGTGACCTGGCGGAAATGCACGGCGAATCGAGCACGTGACATCCCGGCCAGGGTCGCCATTTCGGAAAGCTCCCATTCACGAGCGGGGTCCTCGTGCATGGCGACGAGCGCCTTGGCAAGGCGGGCATCCGACATGCCTGAAAGGGCCCCACCCTTGGCTATTCCCTTTGCCAAACAAAAGCGAAGAAGCCGGATGAGGAGGAGCTCGCACATCCTGTCCAGTGATGCCTGCCGCCCGCAGTTCTGTGAGAAGGCCTCCTCATAGAGGAGCTCGAGCATCGGCTGTGCTCCGGTGAGCTCCGCAAGAGGCACGATTACGAGACTCGGCAGAGAGTCCGTGATGGGGTTGTGGCCGCCAGCGCCGAACTGGATGGATGCGCAAACGACGTCCGCTCCGAAGCGGTCGTCCGTGATGAGTTGGTGGGCATCAGGTCGCGGCATGAAAAGCAGGCTCGGCTCAGTGATGGAAAGCCCACCCTCTGGTCCGCCGACGAGTTGTACAGGTCCGCGCTTTATGAGGTGAACATGGCCGCGACGCGTATCACGGTCGAAGCCGTGAACGCCGCAGATGTTGCCTGTGTAGAAAACGCCTGCACTGAGCGAAAAGCGGTTGAGAAGCTGCGATAAATGGTCCATGGGGCTTGAGACTCCAAGTCATATCTACGGAACGACGCGTAGCCAACATTGAACTTCAACTTCCTAGAGTGTGAACCTCTCGCTTCATCGTCTTGAGCGAGCGACTCTGGTAACCAGGAAACCTCAACGGAGAACTTTCATGAAAGTAATGTCTATGCAAACGCGTCGAGTGCTGCTGTCGATGTTTGCCTCGGCCGCAATGGCCGTGGCATTTGCCCCTACGCCTTCGTACGCCTACGATGAGAACTCGCCTGCCGCAGTCAATGTCGACACCAAGGGTGTAGCTTTGAAGGGCTACGACCCGGTGTCCTACTTCACTGCCAAGAATCCCCAGCAAGGAAAGTCGAGCATCACGGCAACTCACGACGGCGCCACCTACTATTTCGCAACGACCGCGAATCGGGACAAATTCAATTCTGCTCCTGACAAGTATGCGCCGCAGTATGGTGGGTTCTGTGCAATGGGCGTTGCACTGGGTAAGAAGCTGGACGTTGAGCCGTTGGCGTACCGAGTCGTCAACGAGAAGCTGTACCTCAACGTCAACAAGGATGTTCAGAAGCGGTGGCTTGACGACGTGCCGGGTAACCTCGCTACTGCCGAGAAGTCCTGGCCCGGCTTGAAGGACAAGGTTCCCAAGACGCTGTAATCTTGGTTGCCGGACTGTGTCCGGTTCGCCTTTGCGGCCCCATCGCGTTTTGCGTCGGGGCCGCGCTGCTTTGGGGAGGTCGGAACTTTGCTCCGCGTTCAAGCGTTCGGGGCTCACGGCTGAGCGGTGGCTGGCTGTGCCCGCCACCACAACGAGAGCCATCAGGAAAGCGCGCCGTCAACAAACGCAGCGAGCATCGGTTTGGGCATCGAGCCGGCCCGTGCAGCCAAGACCTTGCCGTCTCGTACGACCATCAGAGTAGGGACGCTCCTGATTCCGACTTCGCCGGCAAGGGTGGAGAACTGGTCGATGTCAACCTTGACGACGTTCAACGTGCCGGCTCGTTCGGCTGCGAAGGCTTCGAGAACAGGGGCGAGAGCCTTGCATGGCCCGCACCACGCTGCGGAGAAATCCACGAGAGTTGGTGTTCCAGTAGCGGCGAGGATTGTGCGTGCATCGGCTTCGCTCTTGGGTTCAATGACGGAGGACATGGGGCTACCTTTCGTGATGGGTTGTTGACATGGAAGCACTTATAGGCACATGGTCGATTCAGCAAGCTGCCGAGAGCCAGCCTCTCGTCTCGTTTACCTGTCCAGTCGTATCCCGAGAGCACCTCTGCAAGAGAAGCGCGGAGCACACGGTGCTTACGAAGCGGCCGCTGGCTTGGTTGAAAGCTTGAAGACCCCAACAAGGTCCGCGAGTCGACTGGCCTGAGCCTGCAAACTGTCGGCCGCCGCAGCTGCCTCCTCCACGAGCGAGGCGTTTTGTTGTGTCGCGACGTCGAGCCGACTCATGGAGGCATTCAAATCTCTGATTCCGAGTGCCTGCTCATTGGTCGCCGAACCAATCTCCCGAACTAGGTCAGTAACCTTTTCAACGCGCGCAAGCATTGACTCCATCACAGCGCCAGCCTGGCCGGCAAGGGCGGTTCCAGCGTGCACACGCTCGGTGCTCCGCGCAATGAGCGCGCTGATTTCCTTTGCGGCCACGGAACTGCGTTGGGCGAGAGCCCGAACTTCCGACGCAACCACTGCAAATCCCTTTCCTTGGTCGCCGGCGCGAGCCGCCTCCACTGCAGCGTTTAGCGCCAGAAGATTGGTCTGGAAAGCAATGCTCTCGATGATTCCAATAATCTCGCCAACTTGGCTTGCGCTTGAATTGATGTCGTTCATCACCGTTACGACCTCGCGCACCACCGACCCGCCGTCTTTAGCTGCGTCAAAGGCATCGTCAGCCAGGGTAGCAGCCGTCCTAGCGCTTTCAGCGTTCTGTGAGACCGTTGAGGACAGTTGCTCCAGGGACGCGACTGTTCGCTGCAGGTTCGACGCTTGCTCCTCGGTCCGTTTCGAAAGGTCGAGATTGCCCGAGGCAATCTGTGCAGACCCCGTGGCTATTGAGTCACTGCTATTGCGCACTTCGGACACAATTCTTGCGAGGCTTTGGTTCATCGCACTTAACGACTCGAGCATCTGCCCAGTTTCGTCACTTGAACGAGAGTCAATCGTGGATGTAAGGTCGCCCGACGCAACAGTAGTCGCCACCTGGACCGCGCGTCGAATAGCCCCTGTAGTACGACGTGTGACGAAAGCGGCGAATGCGATAGATGCGGCCACCGAAGCAAGGACGCTTGCTAGGGTGATTACCAGGTGCCGCGTCCTTCGCCTTAATTCATCGTCGAGCTGCTTTCTTAGAAGCTGCGCGGCCTGAGAAATGACGTCGAATTCGCTGTCAATTGCCTTTGTTGTCTCTAGAAAGTACTGCTCTGGAGTAGGTGGTGACTGCTCCTGTGATGCCGTCGACTTCTCTGCGAGCTGAAGAATAGTGTCGACATCAGAGAAGCTTCGCAATGCCATTTCCTGCAGAGGAGCTTCTAATGTGTTGTCATCTGCAATCGCTTTCGTGAACGACCTATTGATTGTGTCGCGCGCTTTCTTAACGGTGCTGGCGATGGCCGCAATTTTCGCTCTGCCCTCGACTGAGTTCCTCCCCTCAGTTAGGTGCAGATAACCTAGCGCCCTCAACTGACCTAGCCCGTCAATTGAAGATGGCATATGAACAAAAACCGCTTGAATTAGAAAATATCTGGCTGCGGAAGAGTCCAAAGTCATTCCGGTTGCGTCAGCTATCTCCTCCAGGAGCTGAAGCTCGGAGTCAATAAGGGAAGTATGAAGTGCGAAGCTATCAGAGCCTTTGAGCGCTCCGCCGCCAATGCTTGCCACTAGCTCGCCCCATGAGTCCTGAATCTGTTTGATGTGCTCGGTCAGTCGCGGACTTCCCAGTTTCGAGATTGACGCTGCGCTTGCACTGAGGGCACGTTCGAGCTTCTCCTTAAGTTGGAGACGCGATTCAGGAGCATTGTTTGAGCCTGACAGAAGCGCTGTTGTTAGTCCCCTATGTTGAAGCGTCATTCTGATGACGGCGAGCATATCTTCCGCCGGAGATATTCCGGCCGCCTCGGCGCGGGAGACCTTTAGCGACGTGTAGTCCTCGCTGACGACTTGCACTGAAATGATGGCCAGCACGAGCATCGGCAATAGGCCAACGGCAAAGAACTTTTGAGAGAAGCGTAGGTTGGCAACTAACCGTCGCAGCCGATTCATGGAGACTCCTTGTTTGTCGTGAAGAATGGCTACGCCTCATCGTCCCCACTTAAGCCTTGGTTGGCTCTGATGGGTGGGTGCGAGACGAGGGGGATGAACTTCGATACGAATGGACTTATGCCGACAATCTGAACGGGCAGACTTGGACCAAGCAGACGCTCGCCCCATCTTGGCGTGAGCGACAAGTGGTCGCGGTGTGTGACCACTCAAGCTCTTGCAGTGCGGTCTATGTGACCCGGCTCGCCAACGAGCGCTGTTACTTTCAATTTAGGTCCGTAATCGAGCCGATTGGTGATAAATCGTATTGATTTCATGACTGCTCGTCTTTGGTCGAGCTTCGCTTTCGAGCGACGTTAAGGGGGCTAGATGGAGGCCTTAGTTGGTGCCGCATTGCGGCTACTGCCGGATTCGCTTGCCTTTGCTGTTGCGAAGAGGATGGCGTCTCGCCCGGCGCGCGCAAAGGTCACTGACGTCGAGGCCAAGGCGGCTTCGATTTCACGTGGCAGGCTGTTGCCTGGAGTCAGTCGAGTGCCCGCTCTTGAATGGGGAGATGGACCCGTCGTGTGCCTCGTTCATGGGTGGGGAGGCCGAGCCACCCAGATGGCGCTCTTGGGCTCACAGCTCGCGGAAAGAGGATTTCGAGCGGTGGCAATCGACATTGCCGGGCACGGTAAGTCGGAGGTTGCAGGCGCTTCTTGGAGGCGGTTTATGACCGACACAGCCGAGGCGTCTGCCGCCCTTAAGCCGGTTGCGCTGATAGGCCATTCAGCTGGCGGCTTGGCGATGATGGGGGCCCGTGGGCTGCTAGGACTCAGCGTGCCAAGCTATGTTTGCATCTGCGCGCCGCATCATCCGTATCCACCTCTTCATGCCCTGCGCCGAAGGCTGAATCCAACCCCGGGGGTGGTTCACCGATTCAGGCAGGACTTGGCCATGCAGTTTGGCCTGCCATGGGCCATGCTCGAAGAGGGTGCTGTCTGGGAAGGCGCCGGCGACAACTTGCTGCTTGCCTATGACGATGCCGACCGCTATGTGAGCACGGCGGACGCTGAGAAAATCCGACAAATATGCCCAGACGCATCGTTCACCCAAACTGTAGGCTACGGGCACAACAAAGTCCTGGGTGCGAAGGAGCTGGCCGATGCCATCGGCGGGTTCTTGCTGAAGAGGCTTGCGACTCTTGAGTCTGACGCAGACTCGCGCCTCTCATAAGAGCTGAGGTGAGAGGTCGCCTTGTAGCCTATGTAGGTCGCGGTGTCATGGCATGTCTAGATGACCGGTCTTGACGAGGATGGTTGCACCTTGGCGGCTAAAAGGCGTGTGTTGGCTAAGGTGAGGACTTCGCACCCAGGTCCCTGCGGGGTAGCTTCCATGCTCGTCCTCAAAGACGCCGTCAAGCACGAGAATCTCCTCCCCGCCGAAGTGCCGATGCTGGCCGAAGGTTGTGCCAGGAGCCCAGCGAACTAGCGCAGTCTGGTTGCTCAGCGGCAGCACGGAAAGTCCAGCAACAAGGCCGGGGAGCCATTGTGCGCGTTCTGTTTCGACTACAGACCTGGTCTTGTCGGTGCTGGCAAGGTACTGGAGTTTCACAAACAGCGTGCAGCCTTCGTCAGTGCCCGGTCTATGCTTTGACCCCGCTGGGTTCTTGATGTAGGTACCAGCTGGATAGACGCCGTGCTCATCCGCAAACGTTCCGTTGAGCACGAAGACTTCTTCTCCAAAAGGGTGTTCATGGGCCTCAAATGATGTGCCGGGCTCAAACCTTACAACCGAGGTTGCTCGAGCTCGCTCACCGCCATGCCGTTCGATGAGAATTCGACTCACCCCGGCATGCGTCGTGCGCGTCCAGGGCAGGCCGAACAGATTGACCACAGCGCGGACGCTGTGGTCGTTGCGGATGCGTGTTGTGTCACTCAACGGCTCCCCGGCCTGCGATGCAGCCGAAGCATCGAGTGAACTGGTGTCTTGTATTGGGAATTCAAAGGTGGTGCGTTCGCGTGACTGCATTCGTTGGCTCCACTACAAAGGCGGGTAGCGATGCAGCGATGACGTGCAGGCTACCCTCAAAGTGCTATTCGGCGAGATTTCGGCCGGCCATGACGCCGCCATCAACATCCCATACAGCGCCCGTCACCCATGCGGCCTTATCCGACAGAAGGTACACAATGGCCTCAGCCACGTCTTCGGGCGTCCCTACTCGGCCAATGGGATGGAACGAATTGAACGACTGGACGGTGGCCTGCAGGTTCTCTGCGGGGACGAACTTCTCGTAGATGGGTGTAGCGACTACTGCAGGGGAAACAGCGTTCACTCGAATCTTGTGTGTGCCGAGCTCCATGGCGAGATGCTGCGTGAGCGAATGCAAGCCTGCCTTCGCCATCGAGTAGGCAGACGATGGGGTAGCTTGGATGGCTTGCTTTGCCCACATCGACCCGACGTTCACAATTGCTCCCGGCCTTCCCGTTTCGACAAGGCGCTTGGCGAACGCCTGGGTGATAAAGAAGAACGCCTTGTTAAGCGTCGCATACTTTTCGTAGTCGTCTTCTGTATGCTCGAGGAACGACTTTGGAAAGAAGACACCTGCAGCGTTGACTAGGAGGTCGAAAGGCTCAGCTGCGTTCTGCACCATTCGCGAGACTTCCAGTCGGCCTGTTGGGCTGGAGAGGTCCGCACAGAGTGCGGTGACCTTGGCGCTGTGGCCAAGCGATGCGATGGCAGCGTTGGCCTTGTCCGCGCGGTGCCCAACGATTGCCGCAGACCCGCCTTGGGCAACAAATGACTTGGTAACGGCCAGGCCAATGCCACTTGTGCCGCCGATGACTAGGAGCCTCTTGCCAGAAGATGAATTGTTCATTTGTGTCTAAAACCTGTGAGTTTTCCCAGAGCTAGGCGGTTCGCGGTGTAGCGCTGCCTAGCGACTGGGGTCTTGTCGAAGTAGTGGGTGCGGGGATGCCTTTGGCCGCTTTGCTCTTCAGCGAGAGCCACTCATCCGAGCAATGGTCTCGTCTGTGGTCCAGACAGCGTTCGCGATGAATCGGAAGTTGGTCAGCGCAGCTAGGTAGCCGTCACCTTCCGGCAGGATTGCGGCCGCCGTTGCATCCTTGACAACTGCCACCTCGAAGCCTTGTTCCAGCAGTTCGCGCATGTGGGACTCGACGCACAGATTGGCCGACATGCCCGCCAGGATGACCTGGTCGACACGGTTCTTGCGCAGCTGAAGCGCGAGGTCGTTCTGTTCTGGTCCGTAAACCTTGTGCGGGGAGGCGATGATGGTCTTGTTGTCGAAGATGTACTGCTTGTACTCGGGCATGAAGTCTGCTCCGGACCCCTCGAACCCCGTCAGGTCATAGGGGCCTGCGCGATTGAACATGCCAATCTTGTGCATAAGCTTTTCAAGCGCGCCTTCAAACTTCCAGCCTTTGTCGGTCGGGTAGTAGTGGTGCGGAGACACGGCTACCGTCAGGCCGGCCTTCTTGGCTTGAGCGAACAGCTTGCCGATGTTCTCGACGACGTTGTGCTCCTTGACGCTCTCGCCCACGGCGCCCCAGGCAACACCCTTCGGGCTGAGGAAGTCAACCTGTGGGTCAATGACGACCAGTGCCGTGCGGCGCAGGTCGAGTTGCATGTTCGACGGAGGCAGCATTGGGTTCTTGGGCTCAGCATATTTCTCTGAGGACTTCCCAGCGGCTGCTGCAGTTGTGGACATGACGGTTGCAGCGGCAGCTGCTGCTCCGCTGTGGACGAGGAATCGGCGGCGGTCTTCTTGTTGCGACATTTGGTGCTCCTTGGATGAGGGATGCGTGAGCCAATTCAGGGCTCGCGAGCAACCGACTGCGTGCTTTGCGATGTGGTCGGCGTCTTAAATCTAGTTCTAGACAGAACGACCGTCGATGCCTCATAGTCGCGCATCGTTGTCCAACAGTACATTTTTTGAGACATGGACGTACTCGCAGACATTCTTGATGGAGTCCGGCTCGGCGGTGGGGTGCGCTTTCATTGCGAAATGGCTGGGCCGTGGGGCATGGAATTGCCCTCTGGCCAAGCCGCGGAGTTCCACCTGCTCGTGCGTGGCAACGCTTGGCTGCGCCTGCCAGGCTTGCGGCAGCCGATTGCCATGCAAGGTGGCGACTTCGTCGCAGTCCTTGGCGGAGGCGAGCACAGTTTGTCCGACCAGCCGGACGGGCCGGTGCTGCCGATTGCTCAGATTGCGGACTTGGATGCCATCGAGGGCTACGGGCCTCTACGCTTTGGCGGTGAAGGGTTGCCTGCGCAGCTTCTGTGCGGCTACTTCACTTTCGACCGGAGCAGCCTTCACCCGTTGCTTTCCACATTGCCTAGCGTTATTCATTTGCGGAGCTCGGACCTGCCGCAATGCATCTGGCTTCAGACGACGCTGCAGTTCATGCAGCAAGAGACGCAAGCAGCCCGGCCTGGTGCAGAGGCGGTTGTGAATCGGCTTGTAGGTGTTCTGTTCATCCACATGGTGCGGAGGTACTTCGAGCAGCACCCTCAGAAGGCGGGGGTCCTCGGGGGGCTTTCGGACAGGCACGTTGGGCGAGCCCTGATGCTGATGCACAAGAACCCGGAGGAGAACTGGACGCTGGAGTCTCTTGCGCGAGGGGTGGGCCTTTCGCGGTCGGCTTTTGCGACAAGGTTCCATCACCTCGTCGGTCAGACGCCGATGCACTACCTCACCGTGTGGCGGATGCAGCTCGCTAGACAGTTCTTGGTGGAGGGGGCGCTAGGAATTGCCGATATTGCGGCGCGGGTTGGCTTCGAGTCAGCGGCAGCGTTTTCAAAGGCATTCAAGCGTACGACCGGTGCAACGCCGGGTGCTGTTCGCGCCGGACCCGCACGAACGCCTCGACGGGCGCCCGGATAAAGACAGACAGGTCTGTCTCTGTTAGCATGAAGGAACGGCGGCGACAGCAAATGGCGCCGCCGCAGAGGCTTGGACCTCGCCCTCCGTCTTCTGCTCAGCTCTCCACCGCTTCGCGTATTGATGCTGTGCTAACTAAGAGAGTTTTCAATGCAATCTCGCCCGCCAATTCCCCCGTTCACCCATCAATCGGCAACAGAGAAAGTCCGACTTGCCGAGGACGCATGGAACACTCGAGACCCGGACCGCGTATCGCTTGTCTACACGGAGGACACGGTTTGGAGGAATCGCGCGGACTTTCCCGTGGGGCGCGAGCAGGTCCGGCAATTCCTGCGCCGGAAATGGACGGTCGAGCTGGACTACAGGCTCATAAAGGAGCTGTGGGCATTCACTGACAACCGAATTGCGGTGCGCTTTGCCTATGAATGGCGAGATGATTCTCGTCATTGGTATAGAAGTTATGGCAATGAAAACTGGGAGTTCAATGCAGAAGGCCTGATGCTGCGTCGCTTTGCTAGCATCAACGACATGCCTATTCAAGAGGGCGAGCGAAAGTTCCACTGGCCCTTGGGACGTCGCCCTGACGAGCATCCCGGCTTGAGCGACCTCGGTCTCTGAAATAGAACGCCCTACGCTCTAGCGTCCAGTCTTGCCAGGAGGCGTGCGGCTACGGCTATCACGCTCTCCTCATGAGTCATCTGCGCGCGAACAATGGCGCCCTCGACAATCATGAGCGCTTCCTCTGCGACCATAGAAGGCCTCGTGTGACCGCAACTTTCGGCAAGTGACTCCAGTAGGCTTTGGAGTTCCGCTTTGTGGCTTTGTACAAGGCTGAGAACTTCGCCCGTGTGCGCCCCCTCGGCCAGGACGTTGATAAAGCTGCAACCCCGAAAGTCGGGCTCCTTAAACCACTCAGCAAGCACGTAAGCGACTTGCTTCAGAGAGGGGCCATTCTTCCCACAGAACCTTGCGAGACTGTCGCTGAACCACTGCATCCACAGTTCATGACGCCGATAGAGGTAGGCCAGCACCAGGTCGTCCTTCGACTTGAAATGCCGGTAGAACGTCGCCTTGGCAGTCCCTGCCTCCGAGATGATTCGGTCTATGCCAACTGAGCGGACTCCCTCCCGGTAGAACAGGCCAGCGGCCGTATGGAGGATACGGTCTCGTGGGGCATCGGCTAAAGCAGGGGTTGGGGCTGGCATGGTACGAAATGCATTCCTTCGTGTCGTCGGCAGGTGACTAAGACGGTGTTTAGCGTATGCGATGAGCGCCTGAGTCGTCTTCGCAGGCCGACCGAGATGTGAGCGCACTCTTGCGAGACGCTTGGTATCCACAGGATGGGTGTTGCATCGTAGATTTCCTCTGCGGCAATCACAGTCTCGATTGCCGAGCATAGGCCAGGCTCCATCGCCTAAGGGTAAAAAATGATTCTCGCAAACACACCGAGTCCTCTTGTCGAAGTCTTCACTGGAAGCCACTGCTCTTACTGTCACCGGGCCAAGGCGCTGCTCGAGAGAAAGGGTGTCGAGTTCTCCGAGTTCAATGTAAGTCACCCAGACTACCGTGCGGACATGTCGGCGCGCCTACCGACAGCTCGGACAATTCCTCAGATTTTCATCGGCGGACGCCACATCGGTGGCTTTGATGACTTGAATCGCCTTGACATGCTGGGCGAGCTTGACCGAATTCTCGGTCTTAAGGCGGCCTAGCTTCGGCCCGCGTTGGTCGGCGGCAGTGGGGGGCGCAGCCGAGCCAGTCGGCTGCTGGACGCGAATAGTGGCTCCTGCCACCCCGTCATTGGAGGTGCTCGATGGACCGTCTAAAGGCAATGGCCGTTTTTGTTGCCGTAGTGGACAGCGGGGGATTCGCCAATGCCTCGCGCAAGTTAAGCCTGTTGCCCTCGATGGTGACTCGCGCGGTGGCCGAGCTCGAGACTCACCTCGGCGTGCCGCTTTTAACACGTACGACGCGCAATGTCCGGGCTACGGATGCGGGTCTGCGGTACGCGGATGACTGCAGGCGCATTCTTGCCAAAGTCGATGAGGCAACTGCAGCTGCAGCAGTGGCTCATCTGAGTCTGTCCGGAACACTTACCGTCGCGGCGCCGCCGATGTTCGGCGTGCGGTTTCTGGCGCCGCTACTAACGAACTACCTGGCGCGGTATCCCGGCGTCAACGCGCAGTGTCTGTTCCTCGACAGAGACGTCAACATAATTGGCGAGAGTGTCGACGTGGCGCTTCGGATTGGGCCACTGCCAGATTCAGAATTTCATGCAGTGAGGGTTGGAGAGGTCCGCCGTGTTCTGGTTGCAGCGCCAAGCTATCTAAATAGATTTGGAGCTCCTCTGAATTCACGGGGCTTGGTGAACCACGCGACCATCTTCTCATCGAGTGTCTTCCAGACTCCGGAGTGGCGCCTCCGAGAAGGTGCCCGAGCGGCCTCAATTCGCATTAAGCCCCGTCTATCGACGACGTCCGACATTAGTGCAATCTCCGCTGCGGTGGCAGGGGTCGGCATAACGCAGGTGCTCGACTATCAGGTCGCTGATGAGCTGGAGCGCGGAGTGCTCCGCGTCGTTCTTGAGCAATCTGAGCCTGCACCGGAGCCGGTGAGTCTCGTCTATCCGGGGACCCGCCTGGTCGGCCAGAAGGTTCGAGCGTTCATCGACCTCGCGGTCGAATGCCTCCAGGCCGACGAGTCATTGAACCGGCCTAAGAAAAGCAAGGATGCAAGTCCATCGACTTCAACGGAAGGCGTCTCGCAATATCACGAAGCGCCCATCGCTAGTCTTCGGCCTAGCTTGCGGGTCATTCCAAGCGGTAACAGCATTCAAGACAAGCAGCGCAAGACCCGGCGGAGGGATGATTGGAGTCTGCCGCCGCATGCCGATGCCCAATAAAGCATCTGGAGACCCGGCTGTAGGCAGAAGACTTTGCGTGCACCGGAACCATGATTCGGCCATAAACAGACCCAGCCTCAGCTGTGCACGTTGTGCTTCACCGGCGCCAGGCAGCCTTGATGTGGCCTAAGAAGCAGTTGGGTCAAGTGCTCCCGTGTCGCGCGCAGATAGCCGCTCCTCCAATAATGTGATGCGGGCGTCACGCTCGCGAAGCATGGCTTCGACATGTTCGATGTCAACGCGCACGGGAATGTGCTGAGGGCAGTTCCAATCAAATGCCTCGACTGTGATGGAGATAATGCGGCGGGGCTCGGCCACGTAGCCTGAGCTGTAGTGGGCAACTACGAGAGGCTCGGCTTTAGAAAGGTCCAGCAACCTTGCGCGGCCGAGAATCTTCAGTCTCACGCGATGCGCGTAGTCCACCAGGATGATTGAAACCCTGTCGTTGACGGAAAGATTTCCAACGCTGACAAGCTGTCGATTCCCAGAGTAGTCGGCAAAAGCGATAGTTTGGGCATCGACGACGTGTAGGAAGCCTTGTGGCCCCCCACGGTGCTGCACATAAGGCCATCCTGTTTCCGAGACCGTGGCCATGTAGAAGCTTCGTTGCGCCTCGATGAAGGCGGCCTCCACTTCGCCGAGTTCGTTCCCGACGGTTACGCCTTCAAATTCGAATCCGCGCGCATAGTCTTCTCTGCTTCCTTCCTGTGTCTGCGCGTCCTTGACAGATTGCGTAAACGCAATGCTCGCAAATGCATGTGGCATGGGTGGGGTTCCTTGTGTTTAACAATGACCTCGGCTGCCGTCTAGCCGAAGACGGAAGGAGCTGCAAGGCTGCTGGGCAGCACGCTTCAGCGAAGTGCAGAGCGTGTCCGTACGAGGGTGACGGGCCGCTACAGCTCTAGGATGAGTCCGGGGCTCTTTGCCCAGGACACGCACGTGCACATACCTTGAGCTCGTTGTTCGGAGGTAAGGCAGACGTCACGATGCTCCACTGTGCCCCCAAGCACGCGCACGTAGCAGGAGCCACATTCGCCACGGTTACATTCATGTGTGGCCCACGCTCCAGCCTCAAGCGCTGCGCTCAGGATGGACTGACCGGGCTCGACGCGAAATCTGGTGTCGCTTAGGCTGAGATAGACATCGACGGGCGAGTCAGATGCCTTCTTGGTTGCCCCAAAGCTTTCCATGCGTACGGATGCAGAAGGAATGCCTCGAGCCCCTGCGGCTAAGCGAATGGCTTCCAGCATTCCGTGCGGACCGCAGGCATAAAACGTTGACCCGGAGGGGGCGGCCGCCAAGACCTGCTCGATGTTGATGGTCGACCCCTCATCCTCAACATAGGTAGCCAGGCGGTCGCCAAGTCGCTCCACAGGAAGCAGTCGGTCGCGAGAGCGAACCGCATAGTGAACCTCGAAGCTGGAGCCTTGGCTCAGCAACTCGTGCGCCATGGTGAAAAATGGCGTCACGCCGATTCCCCCCGCAATTAGCACGCTGTGTGACGCGCCGGATTGCATGGGAAACCCATTAAATGGCCCCTCGACTTCGATGGTCGAGCCTTGCATGAGCGTGTCGTGCACATAGTCAGACCCACCCCGGCTCGGCTTCGCTCGCTGCACGCAAATCTCGTACTGCCCTGCGTCCGTAGAGGTGAGGGAGTACCGCCGCTCAATGGCGCCGAGTCTTACGGAGATGTGTGAGCCTGGACTGAATGGGCGAAGTGGCTCGCCGTCAACCGAGGCTAGGGCGACTCGCACGACATCAGTGGCCAGTTGAGACTTGTCGACTACGACGAGCTTCATAGCTTAAGGGTTGTATGGTGATGCTTCCTTGAGTTCCCACTGGAAGTGGGAGACAAGGGGTGATACCGACCAACGTTGCGGTCGGAACGTCCACCAGCGACCGGTGCCTGCGGTTTCCTCCGACGGCGTGTTGCCGAACTGAAGCTGGGCGAGCCCAGTCAACTGCAGCTGCAGGTTTCGCTCGAAGTCCAGTATGCAAAGGCCAGCCTGCGGGTTGACGCTGATGTTTCCGAGCGTCCCGAACATTGAGTTGCCCGGGTAGTCAGGGATTCGGATTACATCCTCGTCAAGCCTCATAAATCCTGGGCTCCCTCCTCTGTGGGAGCAGTCAACGCCGCGCTCAGGATGAAGGCTGGCAACGAACATGGTGTCGGCGGTCTTCAACCAGGCCGCCATGTCGTGTGGCACGCCTACCCCGTGTGCACCGTGAGCTCCTCCAGAGGGAAGCTGAGCTGACTCAGCGACAGAGGCTGTTCGCTTTTGGATGTATTTGGGACAGTTTGGGAAGGCTTCCTGGACAGATACTTGGAAGCTATCAGCATTGATGTGAGCTACTACTCCGTTCACACGCAGCCGACGCCGAGTGGCGAACTCGAGGAACAGCATGCCGACCCTCCGTTCCTCGGCAATTCGGGTGGTATCAACAGGCCAGGGCAAGTACCTTCCGCTGTGGCTGATGCTGACCATGCTGCCATCAGCGTTGCTCTGTGCAAAGCCCTTCTGACCTTCAATGAGGGCCACCCACGGCACACCGGCGTCATCAGTCCAAGCCAAGGCGCAGTAAGTCTGCTGACTGACGAAAGCGCGTGCCGCCGCAGGGACGGTAAATCCAATCAGCCTTCCGTTCAGGATGGCCTTATCGCGCTCTCCGGTTAGTTCTTGGAGGGCAATCTCGCCGTTGTGGAATGGTTCGTCCATGGGAAGCCCCTTAGGGTTGGCGGCCTCAGTGAAGGCCGTCAACCGACGTTCTTAGAAGTTCAGGATTTGGTATCCGTTGTCCAGGTACTTGGACAGGTCCACAATGCCAGAGGTCCCGGGAATTGCCTTTTCGTAGACCAGCTTGGCGCCGGCCGCCTTGATGTCTTCGGTCGCGCCGAAGACGTCAGCACATCCGCCGCAGACGCCGGCCACACGGTCCTTCACCGCGGCATACAGCGGGTGGGCCGGGTGGGTCGGCTTAGCCAGTTCGCTGGCCCAACGGACGCCAGCGCCTTGGAAAATCAGGGCGACTTCTTGCTTCTTCTCTTGCAGTTCGTACGTAACGAACAGCGCGTTGAACAGGCGGCCGAGAGCTTCCTCGGAACCAGCCTTCGGGTCGGAATACACAACAACAGCAGTCTTGGACATGCTTTTCTCCACAGAAGGAAAGGTTTCAAAATTACCGAACGTTCGGTAAACTAAGCATGCCAGTGCGCTGGACTTGCAGTCAACGCCTGGGAGACTTTTGGTTTAGACAACGGAACTCCCGGTGTCAATGTTCTAGGAGGCCCCTTGGGTAGGAAGTCTTCAGTAGGTGATGCCGAGCTACTTCGTAGACTCGGGGCAGTCTTTCGCGATATCGGCTACGACGGGGCAACGCTGTCAACGCTTGCGGGCGCGGCTGGTCTGCACAAAGCCAGCCTTTACCACCGATTCCCGGGAGGGAAAGAGCAGATGGCGGAGGAGGTGTTACAGCACACTGGCAAGTGGCTGGAAGCCAACCTCCTTGCTCCGCTAAGGGCTGGCAGCTCAGCTCCTGCCGAGCGAATCGCTGGCATGGTCCGCGGGCTCAATGGCTTCTATTCCGGTGGCGAGCAAGACTGTTTGCTCAATGTACTTTCGATGGGAAGAGCTTCTCCAACCCCTTTTGGGGCCACCGTCAAGGAAATCATTGAAGCGTTCGTTAGTACGCTGTCTTCAGTCTTGGTTGAGGCAGGAATTGAGCCTCCGACGGCAAGACTTCGTGCGCAGCGTGCAATGGTGGGATTGCAAGGAAGTCTGGTTGTCTCACGCGGCCTTGGAACAACGCGGCCGTTTCGAACCTTCCTGAAAGAGCTGCCTGAGGAACTTTTGCTTCGCTGACCCTCTCTTAGTGAGATACGGTCGTCCAGCGACTTCAGGGAGAGGCAATCTTCCCTTTTGCGATGTCTAGCAGTCGCAGGCTGGCTGCTTGTCTCGCTGGATTGGCGGGCACTTGACGCTCCCGTATGAGCAGAAAACGCAGCAATCCGAGCCCTCGGGTGTTAGTACTGCGTTGCAGTTCTCGCAGTGATGGAACCAAACACAGGCATCAGTGGGCATCTCATGTTCCGAGAGGTGCCCGCATTTGGGGCAGGCAATCGTAGATTTCAGCTGAGTGGCTGGCATGAGTTCACGCTCCAATGAGAGCCAATATGAAACTAAGAGGGGGGCTATCTTGAGCTGCAGCGGTCCGACTCGCGCAGGCTGACTCGCCGCGAGTTTCACGGAGCGCCAGGCCGCAAGAGGCGGAGGCGCCCCGTTCGGCCGGCATCAATGAGCCGCGTCAGACGAACTCAAGAGGACTTGGAGGTGCGTCGATTCGGCTTAGTGGGCGACGAGATATGGCCCGCGTTTTCGCTGTTTAGTGCGGCAAGCTCACCGTTGGCGCGTGCTCGAGCGAGTTCGGCCAGCACCTCAGACCGGGAAACTGGCTTGCCGCCAGTCACGGAGCGACTGAAGGCTTGCGGATGCTCACTGTTCAAAAACGTCAGCTCCCCACTTGAGCGGGCCCTCGCAAGTTCATTCACGACATCTTGACGCGTTAAGGCTTGTGCCGGCGCGGCGCTGGAGGCAATGAGAACAATGGCCATACTGATGATAGGCAGATGCATGGTAAAACTCCGTACTGATTGGCGGATTGCCAATGACGGTACGGAATTTGCGCCAGGCGGCATCAGAAAAGTTGCCCGTGCGTACGGTAAGCTTGACTCGGCGTGCCAACATGCCATTCACTCCCGAGCCGTGACCAGGTTCGCATGCCACGATGGGGTGAATGTCTGCAGCACAAGCGACAAGGCCTGGGGGCGTGCCGTTAAAGACGAACGGTCAGAACTTTTTACCCGTTGACCCTCAATGGCCAAGAGGTCGCACTGCCTACAAGGCAGGTGCGGAGGGGCATAGAGTCATGTAAGAGCAGCGACTGCAGTGCCGACCTTTTGTTGGTCGGTTATCTCCCGCGAGCAGACGAACCGCGGACTTGAAGGACTTGGTTGCCTCAAGTTTCTTTCCGCCGGGTACGTCGTCCACTTTGTCAGAGAGCACATAGTTGAGCGTGAGCTTCTTCGTTCCCGGCAAGTTGAGACCAGGAACGAAAGGTTTCAGAACAGTCTTTATGTCCGAAACGCGACGACGCGAGAAGCGCATCATCGCGAACTCGGTTGATTGCGGTCCCTCAATCACAAAGCCCCATGGCATCTGGACGCTGACGCCACCAACGAGGGCGGTTGGCTCGGCGAACCGGCCGCCCTCCTCCAGAATGACCCTCATCAGCTCGACGCCGCGGACGAACGCCAGATTCGCGTCTCGCCACAGAGATGGGTCCTCGACATGACTCGGTAGCCTCGCCAACTCCCAAGCTGACAGCAGCTGAGCATCCGGGTCACCGCCGACACCTGACGCCACTGACTTCATTGCGTTCATTACAGCCCAGCGCGCTCGCAGAGAAGTGTCAATATCCGCCTCACTCCTAAGCCCGGCCGCATGAGCGTACCAGTACTGAAGCGAACAAGTCGTATAGGTATCGAAGTGCTCAAAAGGCATTTGGCCGGACGGCCTGAAGGCGCGCACCGGCTCGGCAGCAGCGACCTTGACCGTTGACCCCACGTAACGAGATGGCGTGAACTTCCCGGGAGCATATTGAAGCTGCGGGGCAAGTGTTTCGTCGCCGAACTCGTTCTCCTGATAGATGTGGAGGTGGCGCTTCGCTCGCGAGACGGCGACATAGAGGAGGTTGTTGCGTTCGACGGCAGCCTCGTCGTCGTACTCATCCTTGCTGCTGCCAAGTGCTTCCGGTGGGACGATATCCAATACATTCTCTGCTGGAGTCCAAGACGGGATTTGTGCGCCGTAACTTCCAGCGTTGACATAAGCAACGTGAACCGCATCGAACTCGAGCCCCTTGCTGCCGTGAACCGTCAATAGCCGTACGCCGTCAAGAGCGCCTGCCTCGGGTGGCAGCTCTCGGTCGACGTAGCTCTCGCCGATGCGCTGGCGCAGGCGTTGCCGCATCAGGAAGCGCGACAGTCGTGCTTCCTTCATTTCACCATCGCCATTGCGAACGGCATACGCAAACTGCCACAGCGCAATGCGTATCACCCACGCGGAAACGGACTGGTCCGCATGTGCGGGCAATCCAAATCGGTGCTCAAGAAGGAGGTCGCAAACGAACGCCCACGGGTTGGAGCTATGGCGGTAGCCCTTAACCAGCCGCGCAAGTTCCGTGATGACATTCCGCCCCTGCGCTGAGAGGCCAGGTGGGGGCACGGTCAGCCATCGGCCTCTCTGATACGCCGGGTTATCGTCGGCTGCCTTCAGTAAAAGCTGTATGTCCGCCGCGGCCATGGCCAAGCCGGGCACGTCCATCAGTCCCAAGAGTGCTCTCGGCTGGCGCTCGACGAGTAGCTGCATCAGGCAAAGCAGCCGTTTCACTTCGACGCGCTGCGCCAGTTCTCCGATGTAGACGACAGGGATTCCTCGCGCCGCCAGCACCTCTGCGGTCTGCTGCACATCGTTGCCGTTCCGGCACAGCACTGCCTGGCGCCCGTAGTCGACCCCGTCTCTTTTCAGGGTCAGCACGTTCTCGATGACGGCGTCGACGAGCTCGCTGCGCTTGGCGCAGGTCACCACTTTGGGCAATTCCCCGCATGGCCCCTTGGCCGAAGTCATTCTGTCAAGGGGCATGGTTGACTCCAGCTTGTGCTGGCGCCCTACAACCTGAACTAGCTCGAGAATCTCGCTGGAACTTCGTCGATTGGTGTCCAACGCATAGCGCTGAATCTTTGTGCCGCCAGCGTGGACCTTGAACTCGGCGTCGAATTTAAGGAGGCTCTTCAGCGAGGCGCCACGCCAATGATGTATGGCTTGCCGAACGTCGCCGACAACCCAGATTGACTTCTTGTGCGCCAACTGCCGCAGGAGCTCCACCATGGCCTGAGTGACGTCCTGGTATTCATCGACCAGGATGTGCTGAAACCGGTCTGTGAATTCTGCGAAGGGCTCACGACCCGCCTTCAGCGCCAGTGCTGGCTTTGCAATAAGGTCGACGAAATCAATTGTCCTCTGCTGAGCCAATAGTGCTTCATGGGCCTCGTAGAGCGTCGCGACATCCAGGCGGCGCCGCTGAAGCTCAGCATCTTCCGCCGGGTGTCGTGTGATGTAGTCGCCGTATTCACGCGGGGAGACCAGTTCTTCCTTAAGCCGTTTGATGCCGTCAACGACGGGACTGAGCCAGTCATAGGGGTCTTCGACTCTCAGGTAATAGTTCAACGTTAGTTGCGGCAATCCAGCGACCAGTGTTGTCAACGAGTTCAGACGGTCTGCCACGCGTAGGTCGGGTTCCAGGTTGAACCGGTGGTGGAACTTGCGCAGGAACTCGAGTCCGAAGGCGTGGAAAGTGCCCGCCCAAATGTCGGCCGCTCCCTCGATGCCCGCACTGCGCAGTCGCTCGACCAGCTCGAACGCGGCCTTGTTGGTGAATGTCAGAACCAGAATCTGACTCGGGTCTACGTTCTTCTCTTCCACCAGATGCTTGACTCGATGGATGAGCGTCGACGTCTTTCCAGTTCCTGGGCCCGCGACTACGTTGGCCGCGCGTTCTTCTGCTCGCGCGGCCGCAAGTTGGTCAGGACTCGGTGGATTTAGCGCGCCGGTGACGGACTCAGCGTCCGGAAGCAGCAGGGCGTCAAGCATCTGCTGACGAGCGAACTCAAGCGGAATGCCGAGGTCTTTGGCAACCTTGCATGGACCTGCGCCGCTGGAGGCAAGGCTGCGAGCCACTTGCCGTGGAAGTAGCAGTTCCCTGGCATAGACGTTGGCTTGGAGTTCCTGTCGCTCTCGCGCTCCGTACGCCTCGACCTTCAGAACGGCCGGTGAACCGTCGCTCCCAAACAGCGTCTTCAGACGGGCAACGGTTGAGGGAGCCTTGGTTGCGTCCAGGAACCAGTGACCGAGCTCGTGAGCAACGAGTCCGCAGAACTCATCACCCCAAAGGGGAATCTCGTTGCTGACGTAGATGAACTTCTGCTCGCGCTGTAGCACGGCGCTACCGTCGCCCAGGTCTGGATACGATGGGTCGACGGGCTCGATAGCTAGCCCAAGCCTGTCCTCGACTGCACTGAGCAATTCCCGGGCCCCTATCGCGGCGCCAGCTCTCCCCGGTGCAAGGGTCTCTCGGGTTGCTCTGGCTTCGTCCCGAGCACGCTGGAATGGATTCATGTGCTCTATTCGTCGAGCTGCAGGAGCTCCGAGGTTTGGTCTGCTGGAAGGTTCAGAGACCTGACCGCGTCAGCCCATGGGGTTGGGGAACGGGCAACCTGAGGTTTTCCGTTTTCTGCCTTGAACGCAGGCACTGCTCTACTTTCGAAAGAGAGTCTGAAGAGCTCGGAAAGCGCGACCTCCGAGCTCTCGAAGGCTTCACAGAGATGCTGTAGCACAGCCCTCGGCGCACGAACTGTGCCCGCGAGCACGCTTGAGAGAAGTGCAACGTGCTTTCCTAGGCCAACCTTTGGGGCCAACGTGCGTATGGCCGCGCCTTGCACTGCCGCAACCTTGCGCTCGAGCTCGACAAGCTGTGTTTGCATAACCAGCCCGTGGGCTAGGCACATGGCGCCAAACTCAGAAGCGGACCGCCGATATTCCTTTGCTGCTGAGCGAAGGCGCACAGCGAAATGTGGGTCGAGTCTGAGCATGACTTGCTCTGTTTCGGCAAGGGGCCACTTCCCAAGCTCAGAAGAGAAGGATGCGAGCAACTGGTCTGATGCCTCGGAAAAAGTACGCTCATCGAAGTCTTCAAACCCGATGGCGGCCAACTGTCGGGCGGCCTCAGCGAAGCTGGTCCGCTGTTGTTCGGCAACGCGCTGTAGAGAAGCTTTGAGACTTAGAGGCATCGTGACTCCAATCGTGACTTGTCGTGGCTTCGACTGAAACCGTTCCGGTTTCAGCATTGCGCCATCCAAGCCACCTTGTTCGTGCGAAGAGGGCGAAAACCGATGCCATTCCGCAGGCCATTGGTCTGCAGGTGTCTTGGTTAGCTCTTCTGTCAGCTCAAGAAGAACTGCGCGGATGGCCTCTCTGGCCGTGGCCGCAGTCTTCGTCCGTTTTCCTAAGACTGGCAGCTCAAACGTGCAATGGACTATTGCATTAGCTTCCTGCTCAATTCGCGTACCCTTTAGGACAGCGAAATAGAGGTCCGGTAGCTGGTCCAGCATCGCTCTTCCCTCAGCGGTCCCCATCGGGTCAGGAGCGAGTTTCATGGGCGCCCTCCATGGCATTGCAAGGCAAACGGCTGCCTCTTGACGACAGTGTAGTCACGTATCAATAATGTATCAACCCTAGGGAGAACGCGGATGACGCAGACCGCACTTGCTGCGGCCGTCAGGGCCGTTGTGGAAGACTGGATTCAGACGACGTTGCCCGCCAGGCAACTGGTGGAGATGGCCAACCCCGCAACGCTAAGCGCGGTCCTGGGCCTGGCTGTTCAGCAGCAGCTTCTCTCCATTGGCGTTACATCAGCAGAGGTTCGAGCATTGGTCCTCGAAGCACCCTATTGCCATCTCAAAGGGATTTTTGCTGCAGACGCGCTGGTGGACACCCCGCTGGGCTTTGCGCCTGTGCCCGACATTGCGGGAACTCTTGCCGGACGAGCCGCCGCGCTCGCGGTTCACGGTGTGGTGGGGCTTGAAACGGTGTCCTATGGAGCCGAGAACGATGGCAGCCTCTTCGTGAACCTTGTGGCAATGCCTGGGAAAGGAGCGTTCCCGGAAAAGTCCAAGAAGAGCATGCGTGGCCACACTGATGCCGTCAGTTTCCCGTTCAATGGCGATGAGTACGAGGACAAACGCATCGCCCCGTCACCAGACCTCGTGACCCTGGTCGGGCTGCGCAATCCCAAAGCCGTTCCGACTACGGTGATGCCGCTAGCCGCGGTCCTGGAGCGCCTGACTGCGGACGACGTCGAAGAGCTTAAGAAGCGGCAGTACTCAGTTCGGTCACAGAAGACCTTTGTTCAGGGGATGAAGCGCATCCTCACTCGGGAACTGGTGGCGCTCGAAGAGCCGGTTTTGAAAGACTTCGCGAACGGAACCTACGTTCGATATAGCCATAGCACCGTTGTTGCAGCGGAACCCGGCGGTCCAGCCGAGCGTGCATCCAACAACTTCGAAGCTGCTTGCAATGAATGCGCTTCTGCATTGGTCATCGAGCCGGGGGACGTGCTTGTCGTCAATAACCGCCTTGGCCTGCACGGCCGAGGGGAGGTCGGCGACGAGGTCGGTGGGCAGTCTAGGTGGCTGCTGCGCACCTACGCTCTCGATACATCAAATCTTCCTGCCCACAAGCGCCACCTTGGCGCCAAGCCTCCGCACGTCCTCTTCCCATAGGCGCGCCGACTCTCTGAGTAGGTCGAACGCAACATTAGAAGCGTTTCCCTGCGACTTCCGCAAAGGAGTGATATCTCGATGCAGTGCTATCTGTGCTCGCTGCCGTTTGACGGTGTTTCCGTGCGGCAGCACGGTGAGCATGTGCTACAAAACTCTATTGGCGGCAGATTGATTTCTCCAGACATCTTGTGCGAGGCGTGCGGAACTATTCTGGGCGATTCAGTTGATTCAGCTTTTGCGCGTGAGATTGCCCCAATCTCTGTGCTTTTCAATGTCGCCCGTGATAGGGGGCAGCCATTGGCTGCAAAAGCACAGGCGGTGGCCAAAGGGGCGGCTAACGCAGCCGTCGAGGCCGTCCAGTTCAAACTGGGGGGCGACTTTTCAATCACCCCTGTTCGGCCGATTCATATCACGGATGATGAAGTGCGCAGGGTCTCGATTTTTGCCGCGACGCCCAAGCAAGCAAGGCAATATGCCCAATCGCCCGCGCTCCAAAAGCTTGCGGCGGATGGATTCGAAATTGTGGAAAAGGATAATATCGCCGAGAGAATTCAGGAATTGGTCCTGCAGATTGACGTTGAGGCTGTTGCTTTATTGAGAGGCATCCTGAAGGTTGCGCTTGGGTTTGCAATGCATCAGGGCGTCGCCCGTCAAGACGTGTGCCACCTATTCGCCGGCATGGACTTAATAAGCGACCCCGCCACTTTAGCCCAGGTGGTTTTTCAGTACTACCCAACTACGAACGCGGAAAAGCTCTTCGAGACGGAGAAGAGCGGACACGAAGATTGGTTCCCCAATCATCAAGTCTATTTGTTCAGTCGGGGGCGAGACCTATTCTGCTACGTGGAGATATTCGGCGTTGTTCAAAAATACGTCCACCTCAGCTCCTGCTATTCGGGGGCGCCCATAACGGAAAAATTCCTTCAGCGCGTGGAGCGATGGGATTACTGCGAGCGCGCTTTTGTTGCGAGTAGTGCAAGCGATTTGCACATTCTCGCGGGCCAGTTTAATGTCGAGACTGCCGGAAGAACCTGGGAAGATATTCAGTCAGAAATTACTCAGAAGGCAAAGTCCAGAGCCTATGAGCTCGACCCGGCCGCCCAGATTGAGAAGGTGGCTCATCTTGTGGGATTGGTCGTGGAGTTTTCTCTACTGAAGTCGCCTGAGAAATTCGAGACGGTTAAGAAGTTGCTAGCAAAAGCCAATGAAGCTAGGCGGGAGTTGGGATTGTCGCTTCTCGATGATTTGGCAGCAAATCCGTTCACTGCGCTGCATGCGGTGCGCGCGGACTATTCAGACTTTCGGATTGGTTCAGGGAGCCACTTTTGTCCTGTGGAGGCGAAGAAGGTTCCAGTTGCGGAGGTGAGGAAATATGTTGCCTACAAGTTCTTCGACTTGCTAAGAGGCCGCGGCGAAGAAGATTGGCTTCGCTACGAGGTGGCTTAGGGGTAGCAAACCTCGTGGTCGGCAGCGTCGTCCATTGTTCGAACACGAGCGTCCAGCGAGGTTCTCTCCAAAAAAGAGGGGGAGTGGCAGTGCCGCTCCCCCTAAACACGAATGCCGGAGGCACCGTGTGCACCGGGCAGGTGTTGACCAATATAGGAACAAGCGGTTTATCTGCAGCGCAGGTTTGATGAACTACCGCCACTGAGCGCTGCGCGCTCAGTGGCGATTTCTAGGCGCTTGCGCGCCCGAGGGACAGTTCCTGCCCCCTGTTTCGCCCGGCAAGCTCAGTGAGCAGCCAGTCGTAGATGACGTGATGCGACTATGCGTACTGAGTGCTGCGGCACTGCAACTGGTGAACGCTTGCAAGGGGGAGCAGCGTGCACTAGGAGGCTGGCAAATCGTCGGGGCAGCGCCATCTCGCCATGAACTCGCCCTGCCCGCGAACAGGGAGAGGGAGGAAGGACGCAGGAGTTGCAACGGCGCCGCATCCTCGACCGGTCTACATCTGGCTAACGGCTAACGGCTAACGGCTAACGGGGCCTCGCGTCGAAGGGGCTTTCCGGACGTAGACTGCGCCGTCCCCTTCAACTGGAATTGGTATGGCAACCAGCGTTTCTCGAATCCAAGCGCAAATCGCAAAGCTCCAGCAGCAAGCCGATGTGTTGAAGCAAGCCGCTGTGAAGCGCGCACTGCGCGAAATCGAACTCCACGGTCTGACGGTTGAGGACCTTTTCGGTAACGCGGCAAGGGCTGGAGCCGGTCGAAAGGCGAAGTCTCCGAGTGCAGGGAAACCGGGCCGGCCGAAGGCCACCAGGGTGCCGAAGTACGGCGATGCCGCGGGAAATACTTGGGGCGGCATGGGCAAGCGCCCTCAGTGGCTCAAAGACGCACTGGAGGGCGGCGCCTCCTTGGCAAGCTTTCTTCTTGATGCTGGCGTTGCGAAGCCGACCGGAGCGGCCGCTGCCAAGCGAGCGCGCAAGGTTGTGGCGACATCGGGTCTAGCAAAGAAGGCAACGAAGAAAGCTGCAGCGAAGGGTGCTCCCAAGCGCAAAGTGAAGCGCTCTGTCGAGCCGCCGGCGGCGTCGGCATAACTTCTATCCAGCGGAATGGAAACAACCGCATCGTTGCAAATGAGATTGCGGGCGTGTTCAAGGTATCCGACTCCTCGGCGCAGGCTTCGGATACCTTAACGAGACAGTCACCATGCTTGACGGCGGCAACTAGACATCTTCAAAGGCGTCAGAAGGTGCGTCTCAGACCGGTTCGATAGGGACTCCAGCAAAGACCCGTTCCATCATGTGGCTGGAAAAATCGCGCCCGGCGAGAGGCCTCTGCGACTGGCGTATCACCCAGAATCAAATCTCAGCTCGTCACTATCTACTGCACGCTCGACGGAATTCAGACGCAGCGCCACATCCCAGACGCGCCGGCACTGGGTGGCCCCTACCCGGTTCTATTCGAGGTGAAGACGGAGCGCGACGCAGTGCCGCCGAGCGAGCATGGGCATTCGCATTGGGTCCAGGCATTTAAAGCTGAGGCGCTAGACTTCTAGTGGTTATGTTCCGCCGTTCCACCCGTTGCCTGACCACCGTGTTCTTCGTGGTGTTGTCGCTGCTGTTCTCGCAGATAGCGTTGGCGAGCTACGTCTGCCCGCAACAAGCTGACCCAGCTGCAATGGCGGAAATGATGGTGGCCGGCGTGCCCTGCGTGGGCATGGACCAGGACCAGCCGGGACTGTGCGCGGTGCATTCCTCTGGTGCCGCGCAGTCCTTCGAGGCCGTCAAGGTCCCAGCTGTGTCGCTGCCCATGGTGGTCCAGGTGCTGGAACTGCCGCTGGTGCTTGGTGCCGTCGAAGCGGGGACCGTCCCAGTCGTGGCCACCCCTGAGGCCCAGCCGCCTCCCGCCCCACTCTTCCTTTCCACGCGCAGACTCCGAGTCTGACCAGCTCCGTCGACTGAATGGCGCCGGTGCGGCACGCCCGCATCCGGCAACGCTGCCGCTCGTCCACGGAGTTTTCATGCCCTCACCACGTTTGCTGCGTGCAGCCACCTTGGCTGCAGCATTGCTGCCAATCCTCTGCGCGGCAGCACCTCTGACGCTCGACCAGGCCCTTGAGCTGGCCGTCCAGCGTTCCGAATCTGCCCGCGCAGCTCGCGCTGGCGCCACCAGCGCCGCCGAAGCGGCCCGTGCCGCTGGTCAACTGCCCGACCCCGTCCTACGGGCGGGCGTCGACAACCTACCCATCTCCGGAACGGACAGGTTCAGCTCGCGAGACTCGATGACGATGAAGCGCATTGGCGTCAGCCAGGAATGGCTCTCGGCCGAGAAGCGCGCAGCACGCCAAGCCGCTGCCGACGCAATGGTCGGACGGGAGACCGCTATCGTGCAGGCCGCAACTGCGGAAGTTCGTCTTCAAACCGGCCTGGCCTACCTCGACGTCTGGTTCGCGGGCGAGACGCTCAAGCTCACCGCGCTGACGGAGCACCACGCCCACGACGAGCTGGAGGCTGCACGTGCCCGGCTGTCCTCCGCCATCGGCAACAGCCAGGAAGTCCTTGCGCTGACTGGCGCCCGGGGCGTTGCCGAAGAAGTGACTGCCGAGGTTCGCCAGCTGCATGCCTCCGCGAAGGCCGCGCTGGAGCGCTGGGTGGGCACCCACGCCGATGAACTGGCGACGCCAAACCCTCTCCCGACACCAGAAGAACAGGCCTACGTGGCCAGCCACCCCACCGTCATCGCCGCGCAGCTGGACGCCGACGTGAGCCGCAAAGAGGCTGAACTTGCGCGGACCAGCCGCAACCCCAACTGGTCGTGGGAGGTCAGCTACGGCCAGCGTGCCGGCTATCCGGACATGGTGTCGGTGGGCGTCAGCATCCCCCTGACCGTTGCACCAGCGCGCCGGCAGGACCGCGACATCGCGTCCAAGCTGGCCCTGACGGAGAAGGCCGAAGCCGCCTTGGCCGAGGCCACCCGCATGGCTACCGGCGAATACCGCGCCCTGGCAAGTGACGCCAAGCGCCTTGCCGACCGCATCGAGCGCTACCGCGCGAGCGTTCTCGTTGCCGCGCAGCAGCGCACGGTAGCTGCCATGGCCGCCTACCGCTCGAACCAGGCTCCCCTGATGACGCTGTTCGAGGCCCGCCATGCCGAGGTCGAGGCGCAGCGGAAGCTGCTCTCCCTCCAACGCGACCTGGCCAAGACCCAGGCCCAGCTCGCCTTGAAACCCATTCTCGAAGGGGCCGCACGATGAAGCGCGCAACTCTGGTCGCCGCACTCGTCGCAGGCGGCGTCCTATTGGCTGTCGGCGGTTTCTACGCCGGCCGTTCCACACAACCCGCCGCCTCCGCGCCGGAGACCCCCATGTCTTCGGCAGACCGCAAGCCGCTGTACTGGCATGACCCCATGGTCCCAGGCCCGCGCTTCGACAAGCCGGGCAAATCTCCGTTCATGGACATGCAGCTCGTGCCCGTTTACGCCGACGAGGCGGGCGACGGTGGCGTCAAGGTAAGCCCGACGGTCCAGCAGAACCTCGGCGTGCGTACCGCAGTCGTCAAGAAGGCCAACGTGTCGTCCACCTTCGATGCCGTGGGCACGGTGCAGTTCGACGAACGGCTGAATGTTGCTGTCCAGACCCGGGTTGCCGGCTATGTCGAGCGCCTGGCGGTTCGCGCGCCGATGGAGCAGGTCCGCAAGGGTCAGGCCCTGGCCACCGTCTTCGCGCCCGAGTGGCTCGGACCGCAGAACGAGCTGTTGGCGCTGAAGCGTGCGGGCGTCGCCCCAGACTTGATTGCAGCGACCCGCGACCGCCTGCGCGCCATGTCTATCCCAGATGCCCTGGTCCGTCAGGCCGAGGAGACGGGGACTGCACAGGCTCGGTTCACACTCAGCGCGCCAGCCGCAGGCGTGGTGGCGGAGTTGGGCGTGCGCGAAGGCGTTGCGGTGTCGCCGGGCATGACGCTCTTCCGCATCGCAGGCCTCGAGAAGGTCTGGGCAGTTGCCGAGGTCCCTGAAGCGCAAGCGGTGCACCTGGTGCGAGGCCAGAAGGTCAAGGCTGAACTGCAGGCCGACGCCTCGCAGACCTTCGGGGGCGAACTGAAGGAAATCCTCCCCCAGGTCAGCGCCAACACGCGCACCCTGCAGGCTCGGTTCGAGGTCGACAACCGGTCCGGAAAGCTGACCCCAGGAATGCTGCTGCGCCTGCAAGTCGCGGGTGCCACATCGTCGCGCCTGGTCGTGCCCGTTGAGGCTGTCATCCGCACTGGCACGCGGGCCGTGGCCATTGTTCGCAAGAACGGCAGCGCCTTCGAGCCGCGTGAGGTCAAGCTGGGTGCAGACCTCGGCGACCAAGTCGAGGTTCTGGACGGCCTGCGCGAGGGCGATGAAGTTGTCACAAGTGGGCAGTTCCTCATCGACTCCGAGGCCCGGCTGAAGTCCGTGCTCGGTGCCATGAGCGCTTCGCCCGCAGCATCCGAACCTGCAATGGCCGCTCCTGCCGTCTACAGCGCGGACGGGAAGGTCGAAAGCGTTGAAGCCGGCAGCTTCACCATCAGCCACGGACCGGTGCCCGAGTTGAAGTGGCCGGCCATGACCATGGCGTTCTACCGGCCCGGTCCCACGGTCTTCGCTGACATCAAGCCTGGCGACTCGGTCCACTTTGAATTCAAGAAGCAGCGCGACGACTACGTGCTGGTCTCGGTCGAGCGGACGGGGGGCACCAAGTGATTGCGTCGCTGATTCGCTGGTCGGTCACCAACCGCTTTCTCGTCCTCATTGCCACAGCCTTCCTGGTGGCTGCGGGCCTGTGGTCCGTGGCTCGAACACCTGTGGACGCGTTGCCGGACCTTTCGGACACCCAGGTCATCGTGCGGACGACCTACCCAGGCAAGCCACCCCAGGTCGTCGAGGACCTTGTGACCTACCCGCTGACCACGACCATGCTGAGCGTGCCTGGCGCCAAGACCGTGCGCGGCTACAGCTTCTTCGGCGACTCCTTCGTCTACATCCTCTTTGACGACAAGACCGACCCGTACTGGGCGAGGTCGCGCGTGGTCGAGTACTTGAACCAGGTCCAGGGCCGCTTGCCGGCTGGCGCGACTGCGGCGCTGGGACCCGATGCAACCGGCGTCGGCTGGGTCTACGAGTACGCGCTCGTCGACCGCAGTGGCAAGACCGACATCGGCCAGCTCCGAGCGCTCAACGACTGGTTCCTGAAGTTCGAGCTGAAGACCGTCCCAGACGTGTCCGAGGTCGCCAGCATCGGCGGCATGGTGCGCCAGTACCAGGTGGTGCTGGACCCTGGCCGCATGCGCGCGCTCGGCATCACCCACGCCATGGTTGTCCAGGCGCTTCAGAAAGCCAATCAGTCGTCGGGCGGCTCAGTCGTGGAAATGGCCGAGACCGAGTACATGGTGCGCTCGCGTGGCTTCCTGAAGTCGCTCGATGACTTCCGCACCGTCCCCTTGAGCGCGGCCGGTGCGACACCGGTGCTGCTCCGGGACGTGGCGACGGTTCAGGTCGGGCCGGAGATGCGTCGTGGCATTGCCGAGTTGGATGGAGAAGGCGAAGTCACCGGCGGGGTGGTCGTTATGCGCTCGGGCAAGAACGCCCGCACGACCATCGCAGCGGTCAAGGCGAAGCTGGAGGCCTTGAAACCCAGTCTGCCCAAGGGAGTCGAGGTCATCGAGACCTACGACCGCTCCAAGCTCATCGACCGCGCGGTCGACAACCTGCGCGTGAAGCTCATCGAGGAGTTCGTTGTCGTTGCCGCGGTCTGTGCGGTGTTCCTGTTCCACCTGCGCTCGGCGCTGGTAGCAGTGGTGACGCTTCCCGTCGGCGTGCTTACGGCATTCATCGTGATGCACTGGCAGGGCGTCAGCGCGAACGTCCTCAGCTTGGGCGGCGTGGCCATCGCCCTGGGCGCCATGGTTGACGCCTCGGTCGTGCTGGTCGAAGCTGTGCACAAGCACCTTGAGCACTTCGAGGAGAAGAATGGCCGGCCACCAACCGTGGCAGAACGCTGGGAGCTTGTCTCGCAGGCGTCGATGGAGGTGGGGCCGGCGCTGTTCTTCTCGCTGCTGGTCATCACGTTGTCCTTCCTGCCGGTCTTCACACTCGAAGCTCAGGAGGGCAGGCTGTTCTCGCCGCTGGCCGTCACCAAGACCTATGCAATGGCAGCGGCTGCTGGCCTGTCGGTCACGCTGGTGCCAGTGCTGATGGGGTACCTCATCCGTGGCCGCATTCCCAAGGAGACGGCGAACCCGGTGAACCGCTTCCTCATCGCCATCTACCGGCCGGCGCTGGAAGCCGTCCTTCGCTTCCCCAAGGCGACGCTAGCCATAGCGGCCGTGGTGCTCGCGGTGACAGCCATCCCGGTCATGCGGCTGGGCGGCGAGTTCATGCCGCCGCTGGATGAGGGTGACCTGCTCTACATGCCCTCGGCACTGCCCGGCATCTCGGTGTCGAAGGCTTCCGAGCTACTTCAGCAGACGGACCGGCTCATCAAAACTGTGCCCGAGGTCGAGCGTGTGTTCGGCAAGGCCGGCCGGGCCGACACCGCGACCGACCCGGCGCCGCTGGAGATGTTCGAGACGACCATTCAGTTCAAGCCTCGCGAGCAGTGGCGCGCCGGCATGACGCCGGACAAGCTCGTTGAGGAACTCGACCGCGTGGTCAAAGTGCCGGGCCTGTCGAACGTGTGGGTGCCACCCATCCGCAACCGCATCGACATGCTGGCCACCGGCATCAAGAGCCCGGTGGGAGTCAAGGTCGCCGGTGCCGACTTGGCGACCATCGACAGGCTGGCCACGCAGATTGAATCGGCCGTGAAAGGCGTGCCTGGCGTGTCCTCGGCCCTGGCCGAGCGGCTGACCGGTGGGCGGTACATCGACGTGGATGTTGACCGGGCCGCAGCCGCGCGCTTCGGGCTGTCCGTAGCGGATGTCCAGGCCGTGGTGTCCACCGCCATCGGCGGCGACAACGTCGGCGAGGTCGTCCAGGGCCGCGAGCGCTTCCCCGTCAACGTGCGCTATCCCCGCGAGGTACGCGACTCGCTGGAGCGTCTGCGCCAGCTGCCTTTTGTGACCGAGAAGGGCGCAACGGTGCTGCTTCAGGACGTTGCCCGCATCTCCATCGAGGAAGGTCCGCCCATGGTCCGCAGCGAGAACGCGCGGCTCTCAGGCTGGGTCTACGTCGACGTGCGCGGTCGCGACCTGCGTTCGGTCGTCCACGAGATGCAGGAGGTTGTCCGCAAGCAGGTGCCGCTGCCGGCCGGCTACTCGGTCTCGTGGTCGGGGCAGTTTGAGTACCTGGAGCGGGCCACAGAGCGTCTGAAGGTCGTCGTGCCGGTCACCCTTGCCATCATCTTCGTGCTGCTCTACCTGCTGTTCCGCTCGGCAGGCGACGCCGCGCTGGTCATGGCGGCGGTCCCGTTCTCGCTCGTTGGTAGCTTCTGGCTCATCTGGGCGCTGGGCCATGCCATCTCCGTGGCCACGGCCGTGGGCTTTATCGCCTTGGCCGGCGTGGCTGCGGAGTTTGGGGTGGTGATGTTGGTCTACCTGCAGAACGCATGGAACAAGCGCCTGGCGGGAGGCGAGCCCGAAACCGAAGAAACCCTGCTGGCAGCAATCCGTGAAGGCGCGGTGCTGCGAGTGCGGCCCAAGGCCATGACAGTAGCGGTTGTGATGGCTGGCCTCCTACCCATCCTGTTCGGGCACGGCACCGGCTCGGAGGTCATGACCCGAATCGCCGCGCCCATGGTTGGCGGGATGGTCACGGCCCCACTGTTGAGCATGTTGGTAGTGCCGGCAGCATGGCTTTTGCTTCATCGTCGTCAGGGACGACGTCTTGTTTGATGGCGGGCGCCTTGAAGATTTCTTTGCGACTACGTGCATTGCACGTTGTGGCCGCGATGTGAAGGCGCGAAGATGACGGCACAAAGACGTCTGCCTGGCCGGTGTGGTAAGTCGCAGCGCGCCAGGAGCTCGGCGAAAGGCCTTGCTGGCTGAGCCGGCCAAACCCTTCTACACCTCGTATGAACGCGCTACTGACCTCCGCGCAAGCTCGTCTTGATGAAGCGCTGTCTGGCGAACTCTCGGACCCGGTCGGCGCGGCAATCATGTCCATGTACGACGCCCTGATGTCGTCGTTGCCCGACGGGGAGCGCTCGAGGTTCGTCGACCACCCCAATGCAGAAGCCGCGCGGCTCGCGGTGACCCAACTGGCATGGCCGCGGGCCGAGGCAGACCATGCGGTGCAGGTCGTGCAGCTTTACTACGCTCACAACCGTGACCGCCTCGTATCGCTCAGCGATGCGGTTCATCTGGCTTGTCGTGCTTTCGAGGCGGCGAGTCAATGAGGAACGACGCTGCCCTCGAGATGCTGAAGGAATACGTCCTCACCGGCAGCATCACCGTTGACGCCGAGCTGCTCCGCGAGCTTGGCTGTGATGGGGCAGAAGCCGACCAGTTTCTTGCCGCCGACCAAGTGCGCGAGCTCATGAACCACTACTGGATGACAGAAGAACTGACTCTGGACAACGCCCAGCGTCTTCTCTCTGAGTGGCGAGCACGAAACGTCCCGCGTGATAGTTCCGCCGATGTCTGATGAGCTTTTGAGCATCGCAGAGGCTGCCAAACGCCTGGGCGTGCCTAGACCGTATGCAACCATGCTGGCCGATACGGGCAAGCTTGGTGCTGTGGCCGAGAAGGATGGTCGGAGGGCCGTTTCCTCTGCGGCCGTTGAGGCCTACTTGCGCTCACGGAACCAGAAGCATGCCGGCGCCAAGACGCCACGCGAGGCAGCGGCCGAGGCGAACCTCTATGACATCTATAGCTTGGCCATCGAGCTCGACGTTCCCGTGAAGGCCCTGCGGATGTTTGCAGCCATCTCCGACCCGGCGAACCAGCATCTGTTCACGCGCGAAGCGTTGGCCAAGGCCTTGGAGCGCAACCTTGCGAGTCGTCACGTCACCGCCGCTGAAGGCAACGTCTTCGCCGACCTGGGCTTCGATGCCGAAGAGGCCCAGCGCTTGCTGAAGGATGCCAATGAGCGACTGCTTGGAGAGACGGTTCGCTCGCTCGCGGAAGAAGGCCGCTCGAATGACGCGGACATCGCGTTCGACCCGCCTCACGTGGGCATCAAGGCAAAGCCGGCTGACCTCGACGACTGAAGCACTACCGGGACTCAGTTAGACCGTCCGAAATCTGTCGGACGTCGGTGTACATGCCGAGCGTTGCTTCGAGCGTGAACGCGCCGCTGGTCGTTATGCCGGTCAGAAACTTTTTCTCGGCAAACGACAACTTCGCTAGTTGCAGTCGCTCCCTCTTCGATTTCCGGACACGGGCTTTCGCGAGGTGCCGCCGAACCGCAGCAAACAGGTCCTCCTCCGATGCATAGACGCGGACTCGGCGAGACAGCCGATGCTTTAAACGTCTCGCGTGGTGCTTGAGCTTCACGCTTCGAAGTCTCGTCGAGCAGTGAGGCGTCGACAACGTGCAATGCACGTATGCCATCAAGTTTTCTGCTACGGCGGGATACAACTTCTCAGAACTTCTCGGCACTTTTGAGAATCATTGCGCGCAATCGAATGCCTGCCTGCAACCCGGCGACGTTGTTCCTCGCCGCCAGAACTTCTCACGACTTCTCAGCGAAAGTGAGAAGTTCCACGCCGTGTTCCACGCCACACCCGGCTTTGCTCTTCGCGAGGCGATTCATACACTGGTCGCATGAAGGGTGGCCTTGTCTTTCGGAGCATCTACGTTGACATGGACGTCGATACGGCATTGCGCGCGCAAGCTGTGAAGGACGGAGTCAGCAAGGGAGAGATGTGCCGAAGGTACCTGCGGGCCGGCCTTGCCCGCATGAACAAGGCGTCCCCAATACAGCCTGCCCCAAAAGGGGTCAGCCTTGGCATGCGAGCTGTCTACCTTGCTGCGGACATGGACGTGGCCGTTCGACGCCTGGCGCGTGAAGCGCGAGCCTTGCAAACCGACGTGATTCGCCACGCAATGCGCGCGGGGATGAAGGCGCTGACGGCCAAAGCCTCCAAGGGCCACGCGTGACCTCAGTTCACCGGTTCACGCTGCTGTATGCCCTTCCTCCCGAGGCTGCAGAAGAGGGCTTCATGGCCAAGCTCTTCTCGGCCGGCTGCAACGATGCATTGGTCGGACTTGGTCGACCGGGATTCGCGGCGTTGGAGTTCGAGCGTGAGGGGGCGGACCGAGAGCTGGTAGTGCTGGCTGCCCGGCAGGCTGTGACTTTGGCTTGGCCTGACGCCTGCCTTGTGCAGATTCGATAGCCGACTACGTGCTTGGGCGCGGCTATCGGTCGGAGACTTCCTGACGCCCGTGACGTTGCCGGCCGCCCCGGCTCACTCCGCCCAGCCCGCCGCAGCTTGTGCGCGGCGCGCCAGGCCAATCTGGCGATGCAAGGTGACCTCGGACGGCGGTACGGGCGAGTAGTAGGCGGCAGCACCTTTCTCGGCATTCAGCTGGTCGTCGGGCCCCAAGGAAAGGCGCTGCGCACCCCGCCTGGCGACCCGCGGGTCTGGATGGTCGGCAACGGTGCCCACCTCCGCTAGCGACAGCGACGAGAGCAGCGCGCAATACGTTGCCATGAAGGCGGCGTTCACCGCTCCGGTATCCGCAGAGGTTGCCTGCAGGGCCCGGGACAGATGGGACGAACTTTGCTGCTCGAGCGCGGTGTTGCGCGTAGGCGCGTCGATAGTGACGGACTTGACCATGCAGGCAGCCTACGGTTCGGGCTGTGACGGGTCAATGCCAAGATATTGCCGTTTGGCGGTCGACCACTGACCTTGGGGCGAAGCGGGGCGCACGTAGACTGGTCCGATGTCCATTCGCGTCCCAAGGTTGTATTCGTTCCTTTGGTACTTGCAAAGGCACCTTGAACGTCTGCCGTTTCGACAGAAGGCAGCAGCACCCTCCCTTTGGCTGGCACGGCTCCGGGGACGCCTGTACCCCTACGACTTCGTAACCGGCCTGTACACCCGCGAGGCGTTCATCAAGCGCGTGGAGGCCGCTCTCGCCGCCGGCGGGACCGGTGCGTTGCTCGCGGTGGACGTGGACAACTTCGCATGGGTCAACTTGGTCCATGGGCACGTCAAGGGCGACGAATGTCTGCGGCACATGGGCGTCCTTCTGCGCGAAGCCGCTGCCGGCAGGTTGATTGGTCGGCTCGCTGGCGATGAGTTTTACGTCTACACCGAGGTCGGCTCGGAAGCAGCCGATGTGGCAGAGCGAATCCGCTCACGATTCGAGCGCGACAAGATGTTTGAGGAGCTGCGGCCAGCGGTTCCTCGTCGGAGTAGCGCGAACTCGACGGAGCATGGCTACTGGGGTGCATTGCTTACGGTGAGCATCGGCGTTATGCATGCTTCGCCTCGTAGTTCCGTCGAAGAGCTGATGCGGACTGCATGCGAGGCGCAGCTGGCTGTGAAGGCTGCTGGGCGCAACGGCGCGGCGACGGGTGGGGTCAGCAAAAGCGACTGACTGTGCCGATGGCAAACCAAGCACTCCGGTAGGTGAAAGAAGCCCTATCGGCACCTGACGTTGACGAGTTCCTCATGGACGCCCCCTTCTCTAACCGAGCCCGACGGCAGAGCGTCCGCCCTTCTCGGATGGTTGTTCCGGCGATGCAAGGCACTGTGGCCATGGCAGCTTCGAGGCGATATCCGGGTGCCTGGGCTCATCCGAAGGGCGGCCGAGCATGAAACGACGCTCCTCGATATCGAGCAGGAGTTCCGCTGCAATATGCGCCGAAGCAGTCGCCCCTGTGGCCCTGCCAAAGAGGGCGGCGCGAAGATAGTTGTGCGAGCGCGGATACACATTTTGAGTGTTGGGTGAACCTTCCGCCGCTATGTGCTTCTCGAACAAAACTCCGAAAGAGCTGCCTAGTTGCGTCTTGCCGTTCTGGCCGGCGCTGTCCACGACCCGCAATAGATAGTCGATGGACAACGTATCTGGGTCTGGGAGCGCCGCGACAAGTTCAAAGGCGAGTTCATCGGCAGCAGCTGTGCCTTGCTGCGCGCACGCATGCAACACCCTATGCAGGTCACGGACTTCATTTCGCACCAAAGGAACAAGCGCGCCGACCACTTGCCGCACGTCGAGGTGGCCGCGTACGAGATTGAACAGCGACCCGTCGGATGCCATTTCCAAGAGAAGATTCGGGCCATTAGCATCGACCATGAGGGCATGTAGCGCCTCATCATTCTTGCGAAAGCCGTGGTGCTTGCTCAGTCGGGATAGTTGAACCATCGCCAGAGGCGTGCCGACTTCTCGCAGCTTCCTCACGACGACATAGTCTGGCGACTGCGCTGCCCATTGGTCTACGGTCGATTCGAGGTCGGCTGCTGAAAGAAGGTGGTCAGGAACAAAGAAGTGCAGCGCCGCCAAATCTTCCAAGCTCGTGTCGTTCTGGCCACGCCATCTTGTGGAGGTCACGCGGTCGGCGAATTGCTTGCGTAGCGCCGCTGCGACGACAGGCTCGTCAATATCAGCTCCCTGATTGACCAGGGAGTTCAGCGCATACACAAAGCTCTCGGCTGGGGCGTCGGCACGAATCAGACTCGCTTTCAGTTCTTCACCGCCTACCGTGGTGGGCAAGGCGGCCATCACGTTCATGAGCCACCAACGGCGGTAGAAGATGTTCTGTTTCTGGTCTACCGGGGCTTCACCACAGTCCTCCAAGCGGCGGGCCACCTTTGAACCAAACTCGTCGGCGACTACCTGCATCTCTTGGTCAAGAGTTCGACGGACAGCCCCTTCCGCTTGTCGCTGCTGTCGAGCAGACATGTTCAAGTTTGCGTGGTGCCCAAGCCAGGGCCAAGGCTGAATCACAATCTGGCGCACGACTCCGAACAGCAAGTCTGCGGCATCCTCGGTATCCAGCATCGGCAGCAAGCGCTTTGCCATGGCCGTGCCGCACGCTACCGCTGCTTGCGCGAACTCATGCCCATACGAGAAGCCAGAAGCGGCTCCGCGCCGCCCAACCTGCGCAGCGCGGCACGCCTTCGCAAGCATCAACCCTTCGAAGATTGGGTCGATGAAATCCTGCGCCGCGGAGCGCGACATGAGAAAGCAAAGCGCCGCTTTCACTCCGTGTGATTGAGGCTCCGTGGGGTCGATGAGGTCCCAGTAGGCCTCGTTCAGGTTTTGGACCGCATCCGGCGACAACACGCGACGCTGCCCATTCGAGTCGTCGATGTCGCGCTCGACAAACTTGCGCTCTCCAAGCAGCTCAAGCATCTGCCGCACTTGCTTGTAGGTCACTTGGCCTTTGCGCGACGTCACGGCGGCAGTAAGGTCATCAGTGCTGCACGCGCCGAGGATTCGAGATAGGACGCGCTTGCGGTCGCGAGCGGAAGGGCTGTCTTCCTCAATAAGGGCCAACCACGCGCCTAGGACCTCGGAAACCTGTTCGGTGCTCGGGAGGCCGCCGATGCGTGCGGCATCGACCTTCTCGCCGTCAATATTCGCGGCAGCGCCGTAGAGGCGTTCGAACACTGCCGACCGCTGGTCAGCGTCTAGCGTCCTCAAATGTTCGGCGACCCAGTCGGGGGCAACATGTTGCTTCAACAGCTCTTCCTCCGCGATGGTCTGCAGGCTCTCCGGGTCGAACTTCGCTAGCAGCACCACAGTATCTTCGTCCACATGGGGGCGAGACTTGCGCAGCGAATCCTTCGCCGCCTCGACGGCGAAGCCCCGTTCCTCCATAGGGAGCTCTCGAGCGAGCTGAAGTAGGGGATAAGAATTGTTGGTGACCTTCGCCAGCCGTTGCACTTCCGGCAAGAGCCGCGACATGCAGTCCTGGCTGCCAAGGTACAGCACGGCGTTGAACGGTTCATGCGCCAGCTTGACTTCGTCGGGGGCGGCGAACCAGGCTTCTAGTGCGGCATCCGAAGCTGGATAGTCCCACGCGAGCGAGGAGATGGCCTGTGCACGGACGGCCGGCTCAGGGTCTTGCGTCGCAACTTCCGAAAGGAAGGTCAGGTTTTCCGGGTGGCTGCCGAGGCTGTGCAAGAGGTTCTGTCGCCTCTTGGTCGGCCAGACCTTGAACTGCCCAATCAGGTCATCGCCAAAAGACAGGATGCTGAGGCCTCCGGAGTCATGGGCCATACCGAGTGTTTTCTGCTGGTCATCGTTGACCGCAATCAACTGCGTTGCAAATTGCGGGGACCGGGTCAGAGCCATGCATACCAATGCATGCCGTTGTGCAGCCGATGACTTCGCCTCGTACATTTTGCAGACGGCCCCGGCGAGCCTCTTGAACGAGCTCCCATCGGCAGGGGATAGCCGAAGCCGGCCTGCGAGCTTGCACGCGAGTGTGAGGTCAGCGCCCATCGCCAGCTCAACCAACTGGACACGGCGAACGACCTGGCCGCTAGTCGCCACTTGTTCAGCCGCCAGGTCGAGGGCCTCCGTCCACGCCGGCCAGTTAAAAACTTCGCAGGTCAGATGCCACGCTTTCTCAGCGTCGTTGGCAGTCGCCCCGAGCCGCCCCAGAACCCATGTGGCAGCGAAGAACTCTTGGAACTTCTGGTGCGCGAATTTAATCGTGGTGGCATCGCGGTCACGATGCAGGAGGTGGGTGTCGCACAGAGCATCTAGAAGGTCTGCCGGCTCCAAGTTTGTCCCATTCACCTGCCCGGCGTTCTGCAATTCGGACAGCGTGGTGCCGACGGTCCGTCGCGCGGCATCCAGCGGCATGTCTACCGCTCCGGCAGCAGTCATTGCTCGCGCCAGCGCCATCAGATAGGTTCGCTGCTGACCGAGTAGGGGCGCCTCACGAAGAGCAGCCTGACGCTGGTTCACCGTCTCCAGAACTGGCTGAACCGCGTCCAGCAGGTCAAACATGGTGGCAGGGATAGCGCGTCCCTTCTGCGCCAGCAGGATGGCACTGGATAGCACCAGCGGATTGCGCGCCGTCAGCCGAAGCGGCGTGTCGGTCTTCAGCCTTTGAAGCAGCCCTTCAGCCTCATCACCGGGAAGCGCCTGGGTGATGAGGGCGCGTTGGCGCTCCCAGTTGAACTCAAGCACCGACACGACGGAGGCTCCTGAGGCCGCAAAGGGCCCTTCAGCGCGCCTGGACGTACAAGCGACGAAAACTCCCGGGTGGCCGGCGAGGAAGTCTTCCGCGTCTGCAATGGCACGACCCTTCTCGCCGGCGGCAATCTCGTTCCAGCCGTTCAGCAGAACGGCGACCTTGCCGTTCACCAGCAGGCGGGATAAGGTGATTTCATCGACGCCGGCTCTGACGACACCCCCGAAGCTCGCCATATGGGCCAAGAGCGTCTTGCCTGACCGCAGCCAGCTGGAGGCGGAGACGTAGATAGGCACTGGCGCTTGGCCCTCAGTTAGGAGCGTGTGTCCGAGCTCGACCAGGGCGGTGGTCTTGCCACAACCGCCTTCACCTTCGATAACGACCAATCGCCGCTGAAGCAGGAGCTTGGTGAGCGCGTTGATATCCAGGCGTTCTCTCAGTGCAGGCTCAGCCCGGGTTTCGAATGCACAAGGAATTCGTTGCTCCAACAAGCTCGCTGCCTTTGGGGCCTGTTCAAGCAGGTCGCGAGCCGCCAGACCCAACGCCTCCAAGTTGGGCTGGGCCTGGCGCGCCAAGCGCAGCTCCCTGCTTTCCGCGAGCAGCTCCGTCACCTGGGCGCCTACGTACTGCGTGTCGTCTGCGAGCTGGGCTGCCACATAACTGGCGACGGCTTCCACCGGCCCGCGAGCAAGCTGTGGGGCTTCGCCAGTTGCATGGGAGTAGCCGTTGGCGAGTGCGACGAAAGCCCTCTCGGTAAGCGCCTCGCTGCCTGCGGTTCTAGCGACCAGATATTGGGAGAGGGCGGCTTGGGTTTTTGGGTTCGAGAGCCACACCCGAGAGGCCTCAACCAGCATGAACTTTTCAGCCAGCAGTGGTTCGGCAAGTAGCTGTGAAATCACCGCTGCAACACGTCCTTGGGCGCTCTGGTCACCGATGACGTCGCCGACCCGCAGGGCCCTTCGCGCACGCGCTCGCTTGCCGAACAAGGGCAACTTGTCCAGCAGCCACTCGGTTGCCTTTCCCAAAATCGCATCTGAGAGCCAGGGGGGCATTTCGCGCTCCGTCAAACCTACCGTCGAGCCAGTCTTATTGGCGTCGAGGGAATTTGGCTATTGGCATATCAACCGGCCGCCCAAAAACAAAAAGCGGCCCTGAGGCCGCTTCGATTCTGTTCGGTCAAATCACTTGATGCCGGCGCTATGCAACGACATTTCTGCGACTCGACCCTTGCGGATTCGAGCTTCAATATCCTCAGCTGTCAAACGTGGACTTGGCTGCAAAAGCTCCAAATCGACCGTGCGAATGCCGCCCCGGACCGCTTTGGCCTTTGCCGTTCCAAGCTTATTTGGCTTTCTTTTGACCACGCTCTTCGCAGGCTGGCCAACATTCAGCACGTTTGTGAAAAAATATTTGAGCTTCATTTCCGGTACCCGTTGTTTGACAGGTAGGTATAGAGAGTGTGCCACGAACGACTGTTTTCCTGCAAGTCGAAGGTCATCTCGCCCCCGGCTCCCTCGTCGCGCCACCAGTCAGGGTCGCGCTCGACGATGTCCAGCAGGTCGGTGGCGCCAGCAAGCTGAGGCAGCGTCGCAATGAGCTTCGCCGTCATCGGATGCAGAGGTGCATTGAACCCAAAACGCGCCCAACTGTAGTACCCGTTGAATCCGGGGTTCCATCCGCCAAGGATTTTGTAGTCCTTTCCTCCAGCGGCGAGCAAGTCAATCCGCGAGAAACCCAAGATGGAGCACATCTGAGCGCAGCGAAGAAATCCCACAGCGCCGAGCCCCCGGGGACCATTCTCAAACATTGCAAGTTCAATATAAAGAAACAGCTCTAGGGTCGCTGGGTCCGCTCGGATGAAAAATTCGTTCGTGACACCGCTTTTGATGAGGTCCGGGTGTGACACCTCCATTGCAATGTCGTTGCCCTTCAATCTGACCACAATCGTTGAACCGCGTGGCGCCATGCAAAGCGCTTGAATCTGGAACCGATTCAGCGATTGTCCGCCCAATCGTGGTTTGTCAATGAATACCACCTTGCAATGGCCTCGAAAGAAGTCGTCGTGCGTGCAGCGCTCATCCTCAAGCCGCCAAAACAGATTTCTCCAGAACCAGGTGTTTATTATTCCCATATGTTCGGTCCATTGGACGCAACGATATTGATTTGAGGACTTGCCCCTGTGCGGTGCTAGTACCGCAACTGCGGGCAACCCGTGCCAGAATGTAACGAACAAACGCTGCTGCTCAGGCTCGAGGGAGACTTAGAAATGCGACCTGTTGGCTGTCAACAGCAGCTCCTCGCACGTGAGAGCAGGGAGACCAAGCTTTGAGCGTCCAAACGCTTCTTCAGAAGCTGGTCCAACCGATGAACCCGGTTGCGCGACAGGCCGTCGCCAGGCGCTTCGACGCGATGAATCGGGAGTTGACGTTCTTGGCGAAGAAGGAGTCTGAGGACCTGCAGCTCATCCTTGAGCGCGGTTGGTCTTCGGAGAAGCTTCAAGTTTTGTTTGCGCTGAACTCGACGTACCAATTGGTCATCGGGCCTCAGCATGCCGCCAGCCATCTGGCGCCGGCAGCTTTCGGTGAGAAGGGCGTCATCGTTCACGGGAGCTTCGCCGTCGATGCGTCATTCAAGCGGCGCACGCGCTCGGCAGTTGACGCGTTGTTCGGCATTTGCGGAGACGCGGGAATCCGCATCGAGCTGCTTTCCGCCGCAACCTGCGGGGACATCGTCTACTGGGAAGCTAGGCACCAGCGTGAGGGAGGAGACGATGGCGGGAGCCCGAGGCGTCGCCGCAAGCGAAAGTAGCGCGTGGATGGTGTCAGCGATCGGCATAAACCGGCCACCTGAGGATCGGCATATACCGGCCAGCTGAGCCGGTAGACAACGGCGA
>NZ_JBWKUV010000009.1:0-317306 GCF_059421025.1 Roseateles sp. GW821-FHT03B02 | reverse complement strand
CCAACACCTGCCCTCTACTCGGCGTCGTTCGCGCCATTAGCTTGCCGCGCGGGCAGGTGTCGAACAAACCTAAACGATAGCGGTCTTGCTGAAGGGGCTTGCCTGCGGTGGCCTACTCCAAATTTTGCACCTGCTCGCGCATTTGCTCGATGGCGACCTTCATTTCGACCGAGATGTTCGTCAATTCCAGCGCCGCGGACTTGGAGCCCAGGGTATTGGCTTCACGATGCAGCTCCTGGATCAGGAAATCCAGCCGCTTGCCGAGCTCGCCGCCCTTTTTCAGCAACCGTGTCAGCTCTTCCAGATGCGCGCGCAGCCGCCCCAGTTCCTCGGCCACGTCGATGCGGATGGCAAACGCCGCGGCCTCGTTGAGGGCGCGCTCCTGCAGGGCTTCCTTGGGCACGGTGCCGGCGGCGCCCGTCGCACTCAGGGCTTCCTGCCAGCGTTCCAGGAAACGCTGCTGCTGGCGGGTGACGACGGCCGGCAGCAGGGGCTCGGCTTCGTCGGCCAGCTCGCGCAGGCGCTGGATGCGCTCGGACAGGATGGCAACCAGCTTCTCGCCCTCGCGCTCGCGGGCCTCGGCCAGGCCCTGGACGCAGGCCTGGGCCGCCTCCAGCGTCGCGGCGTCCAGCTGCACCGGCACGGCTGCACCGCTCTTGCACCAATTCAAGGCCTCGTGCACGGACAGCGGCGTCGCCTGAGGCATCCAGGCGCGCACCTTGGCCTCCAGGTTGGCCAGGCGATTGAGTTGTTCGGGCTGGGGCTGGGGCCAGCCGCCGTCGGCCTCGCGCTGGGTGTTGATGCGCAACTCGATCTTGCCGCGCTTGAAGCGGGCTGCAATCAGTTCGCGCAGCTGCGGCTCAAGCCCGCGCAGCTCCTCGGGCATGCGCATGGATAGGTCCAGGAAGCGGCCGTTGACCGACCGCAATTCGACGCTGACCGAAGCTGGCGCTGCGCTGTTGCCGTCCTCGGCTTTAGGGGGTTGCGCCAGGGAATTGGCGTACCCGGTCATGCTGTAGACTGGCATTTCGCACTCGCAAAACAGACAAAACGCGATTATGTCCAAGCCGAAGCCGGCGCCCTTGCCCGCAGGCACGGTGGTCGGGGGCTATCAGATCATCAAACGACTGGCGGCGGGCGGTTTCGGCGTGGTGTATCTCGCCGAGGATCCCGACCATCATCTGGTCGCGTTGAAGGAGTATCTGCCCTCGTCGCTGGCCGAACGTTCGCCCGGCGAACTGACGCCTCGCGTCAAGCCGGAGAAGCAACCGCTTTACCGGCTTGGCCTGAAGAGCTTCTTCGAAGAAGGGCGTTCGCTCGCGCAGATCTCGCATCCCAGCGTTGTCTCGGTGCTGAACTTCCTGCGCGAGAACGAAACCGTCTACATGGTCATGAACTACCTGCAGGGCGACACCCTGCAGGACTTCATCGTGACCGCGCGCGACATGAAGCGCGACAAGGTGTTCCGCGAGTCCACCATCCGCAGCCTCTTCGACGAGATCCTGCGCGGCCTGCGCATCGTGCATCAGCACAAGATGCTGCACCTGGACATCAAGCCGGCCAACATCTTCATCACCAACGACAACAAGGCCGTGCTGCTGGACTTCGGCGCCGCGCGCGAGGTGCTGAGCAAGGAAGGCAACTTCATCCGCCCGATGTACACGCCGGGCTTTGCCGCGCCGGAGATGTACCGCCGTGACGGTTCGCTGGGCCCTTGGACCGACATCTACGCCATCGGCGCCTGCATCTACGCCTGCATGCAGGGCTATCCGCCCAACGACGCGCCGCAGCGGCTGGAGAAGGACCGCCTCAGCTTGAGCCTGTCGCGCCTGCGCAATGTCTACTCCGACAACCTGCTCGAAGTGACCGAGTGGTGCATGTCGCTCGATCCGCTGTCGCGCCCGCAGAGCGTCTTCGCGCTGCAGAAGGAGCTCGCCCGCGAGACCGAAAGGCGCTACACCAAACTGTCCTTCAGCGAACGGCTCAAACTCCAGCTCGAAAACCTGAAGTCCGGAGCCAAGGCGTAATGCGATTCAACGTCTTCCAGGTCAGCCGTCGCGGCGGCCGCGAGACCAACGAAGACCGCATGGGCTACTGCTTCACGCGGGAGGCCGGCCTGTTCGCGCTGGCCGACGGCATGGGAGGCCATCCGGAAGGCGAGGTGGCCGCCCAGATCGCGCTGCAGACCCTTGCAGCCCTGTTTCAGCAGGACGCCCGCCCGGTCATTGAGGACCCGCAGCGCTTCCTGCAGGAAACTATCGTCATCGCCCACCAGCAACTGCTGCGCTACGCGGCCAGCAAGGGCCTGTCCGACACGCCCCGCACGACGGTCGTTGCCTGCATCCTGCAGGGCAACCAGGCCTGGTGGGCACACTGCGGCGATTCGCGGCTCTACCTCGTGCGCTCGGGCAAGCTGATCGCCCGCACGCGTGACCACTCCTATTCCGAGCTGCAGGAAGCCCTTGGCCGTGTTTCGCGCAGCGGCGAGCCCTTCAACCGCAACGTTCTCTTCACCTGCCTGGGCAGCCCCGGCAAGCCCATGGTGGACTGCCAGGGGCCGCTCATCCTGGAGGCCTCCGACCGCCTCCTGCTGTGCTCCGACGGCCTCTGGGGCAGCGTCGAGGACGGCGAGATCGTCCAGCACCTGGCCGACCAGGCCATCTCCGAGGCCGTGCCAGAGCTTGTCGAGCAGGCCCTGCGCCGCGGTGGCGCGCGTAGCGACAACGTCACCGTGCTGGCCGTCGAGTGGGAAGGCGAGGGCGATCCCGCCGGGGACACGACGCAGAATCTCGGCAACTCCGGCTTCGCGTCGACCATCCAGGGCGCCCTCGACGTCGACCTCGTCGCCGCCATGGACGACGAGGAGATCGAGCGCTCCATCCGCGAGATCAACGAAGTCATCCGCCAGTCCGGCCGCGGCGTGAACCGCCGCTAACTCTCTTTTCCTCATGACCAAGACCTTCACGCGCAGCGCAGGCCGCGCCGCCAACCAGTTGCGCCCGGTGCGCATCACCCGTGGTTTCACCGTGCACGCCGAGGGCTCGGTGCTGATCGAGTTCGGCGGCACGCGCGTGCTGTGCACGGCCTCCGTCGAGGAACGTGTGCCGCCGCACAAGCGCGGCTCCGGCGAGGGCTGGGTGACGGCCGAATACGGCATGCTGCCCCGCGCCACGCACACCCGCGGCGACCGCGAGGCCGCCAAGGGCAAGCAAAGCGGCCGCACGCAAGAGATTCAGCGCCTCATCGGCCGCTCGCTGCGCGCCGTGTTCGATCTGTCGGCGCTGGGCGAGCGCACCATCACGCTCGACTGCGACGTGCTGCAGGCCGACGGCGGCACGCGCACGGCGGCCATCACCGGCGCCTTCGTCGCGGCCCAGGATGCCGTCAACCGCCTGCTGGCCGACGGCAAGCTGGCACGCTCGCCGATTAAGGAGGCCGTGGCCGCCATCTCCGTCGGCATCGTCGACGGCGTGCCACTGCTGGACCTCGAATACACCGAGGACGTGGCCTGCGACACCGACATGAACGTCGTCATGACCGGCGGCGGCGGCTTCGTCGAGCTGCAAGGTACGGCCGAGGGCGTTGTCTTCACTCGCGACGAGATGAACGCGCTGCTGGACCTGGCCGACAAGGGCATCCGTGAGCTGATCGAGCTGCAGAAGTCCGCATGAAACTGGTCCTCGCCTCCAACAACGCCAAGAAGCTCGTCGAGCTGCAGGCGCTGTTCGCGCCGCTCGGCATCGAGCTCGTGACGCAGGGCAGTCTGGGCATCCCGGAGGCCGAGGAACCTTTTTCGACCTTTGCCGAGAACGCGCTGGCCAAGGCCCGCCACGCGGCGCGTGCCAGCGGCCTGCCCGCGCTGGCCGACGACTCGGGCCTGAGTGTGGATGCGCTGGGCGGCGCGCCCGGCGTGCGCTCGGCACGCTATGCGCTGGACGCCGGCGGCGAGAAGAGCGACGCGGCCAACAACGAGCGCCTGCTGCGCGACATGGCTGGCGTGGTGGACCGCCGTGCGCGCTTCGTGTGTGCGCTGGTGGCCGTGCGCAACGCCGACGACCCCGAGCCGCTGATCGCGATGGGCCGCTGGGGCGGCGAGATCCTGACCGCACCGAGCGGCGCCGGCGGCTTCGGCTACGACCCGCTGATGCACATCCCCGTGCTGGGGCAGACCGTGGCCGGCCTGGGTGCGGAGGTCAAGAATCGCCACAGCCACCGGGCCCTGGCGGCTGCGCTGTTGATCCAGCAGTTCCGCGAGGTCTGGCGGCTTGGCTGATCTCGCGCACCTGATGCGCCCGGGCACGCTGCAGTTGCCCGCGCTGCCCCCGCTTGCGCTCTACGTCCACCTGCCCTGGTGCCTGCGCAAATGCCCCTACTGCGACTTCAATTCGCATGAGGTCAGGGGCGGCGCGCTGGCTGTCGACACCGCGCAGGCCTATCTCGCCGCGCTGCGCGCCGACCTCGAGGCTGCGCTGCCGTTGATCTGGGGGCGGCCCGTCGTCAGCATCTTCATCGGCGGCGGCACGCCCAGCCTGTTCAACCCCGAGCAGATCGCCCAGCTCATCTCGGACATCCGTGCCCGCCTGCCGCTGGAGCCGGGCTGCGAGATCACGCTGGAGGCCAACCCCGGCACCTTCGAGCGTGAGCGCTTCAAGGGCTTCAGGCAGGCCGGCGTGACGCGGTTGTCGGTCGGGGTGCAGAGCTTCGATGACACGCAGCTCAAGGCGCTCGGCCGCGTTCACAGCGCAGCGCAGGCGCGCGAGGCGTTGGCGGAGGCCGCCGCCGCGTTCGAGACCTTCAACCTCGACCTGATGTACGCCCTGCCGGGGCAGACGCTGGACGACCTGGCCCGTGAGCTGGACACCGCGCTGAGCTTCCAGCCGCCCCACCTGTCCATCTACCACCTGACCATCGAGCCCAACACGGTGTTCGCCACGCGCACGCCGGCCGGCCTGCCCGACCCGGATCTCGCCAGCGACATGCTGGACCTGATCACCGCGCGCACCGGCGCCGCAGGCATGGCTCGCTACGAGGTGTCGGCCTATGCCCGAGAAGGCCACCGCTGCGCGCACAACCTGAACTACTGGCAGTTCGGCGACTACCTGGGCATCGGCGCCGGCGCGCACAGCAAGCTGAGCTTTCCGAACCGCGTCATGCGCCAGGTGCGCTGGCGCGAGCCGGCCGCCTTCATGGCCCAGGAAAACAAGGTCAGCAACGAGCACGAGGTGGCCCGCAGGGAACTGCCCTTCGAGTTCATGCTGAACGCACTGCGGCTGAAGGAAGGCGTCACGCTGACGCAGTTTCTCGAACGCACCGGTCTGCCGATGTCCAGCATCGCCAAGGGCCTGGAGACGGCGCGCGGCCGTGGCCTGCTGACGGGTGACGCGGCCCGCATCCAGCCGACCGAGCGCGGCTTCGATTTCCTCAGCGATCTGCAGCAGCTGTTTCTGTGAGCCGCTGCTGCAGCGCCGCGATCTCGGCGTGCAGCCAGTCGCAGAAGGCGCGCACGGCGGGGTCGTCGCGCAAGGCCTCCGGATAGACGACGTGGTAGTCGCGCCCGGCGTCCAGGTCCAGCGTGTGGGCCGCCACGCGTACGAGGCGGCCGTCCAGCAGCGCGTCGCCGGCGATCAGCTCGCGTGCCAGGGCCACGCCCATGCCTTGCTCGGCGGCCTGCAGCAGCACGCCGGCATCGTTGAAGCTCGCGACGACGACCGGTGCCACGGGCAGGCCAGCCAGCGCAAACCATTGCTGCCAGACGTCCACGTCGTCGAGCAAGGGCTGTGAGGCCAGGGCTTGCAGCGGCTGGCCGATGAGGCGGTGCGCCAGGGCTGGTGCGGCGACGGCGATCAGCGGCGAGTGGAAGAGGCGCTCGTTGACGAGGCCGGGCCAGGGTCCGCGGCCGACGCGTAGCCCGATCTGGTAGCCCTCGCGCTCCAGGTCAACCACTTGCTGGCCTGTGTGCAGATCCAGCGTGATGCAGGGCTGCAGGGCCTGCCAGCGCGGCAGCCGCGGCATCAGCCAGCGCTGGGCGAAGGAGGGCAGGGAGGTCACGCGCAGCATCTGCGCCTGCTTGCCGTGCGCCTGGCCCGCCGCGAGCAGGCCGGCCTGCAGTTCGGCGAACACCTTGCTGACGGCACGCTGCAGGGCCTGACCGGCGGGGTTCAGCGTCAGGCGCCGCCCCTGGCGCGTGAAGACCTCGAAGCCCAGCGCCGCCTCCAGGCCGCGGATCTGCTGGCTGACGGCGCTGTGCGTCAGGTGCAGGCTTTCGGCCGCCGCGCGCAGGTTCTCGGTCTGCGCGGCGGCGCGGAAGGCGGCGAGGTAGTGCAGCGGAAAACGGTCGAGCGAGGCCATCTGGTTAGTAAATCAAACCAATCAGTGCAGAAAATAGCGTTTCCGCGGCGGATTTTGGATGCATAGGATAACCAGCACTACAAGGAGCCGCCATGATTTCCCTGCCTCGCTGGATTGCCTTTGCCTCATTTGCCGCTGTCCTCGTGCTTGCCAGCACCGGCGCCCGGGCGTTCACGGATTCGAATGCCGACCTGAAGGAGGCAGCCGCGGAGCGTCCGGCCCGCGTTGTCGTCACCGGCAGGGCCGAACGCCCGGTGCAGACGGTCTGGGTTCCGGCCAGCCCCAAGTCGCTGGACGGCTTCAAGCCGGTATTCCCGAACGACCCCGTGGTCGTGGCGCGTCAGCGCCCGATGCTGGTCGCCAAGGCCGATGCCCCGGCCAGTGCGGGCAAGCGCTGACGATCCGCGCTCAGACGCGGTTGAGCGACATGCCCGCCGTGGCGCGGAGCCGCTCCAGCACCTTGGCGGCAATCTGGTTCAGCGGCAGCACCTCATCTGCTGCGCCGGCTGCGATGGCCTCGCGCGGCATGCCGAAGACGACGCAGCTGGCCTCGTCCTGGCAGTAGTTGTAGGCGCCGGCGTCCTTCATGACCTTCATGGCGCGGGCGCCGTCGGCGCCCATGCCGGTCAGCATGATGCCGATGGCGTTCGGGCCGACGACCTTGGCGGCCGACAGGAAGAGCGCTTCGACCGAAGGCTTGTGCCGGTTGATCGGATCGCCGTCCTGGACGCGGGCGATGTAGTTCGCGCCGCTGCGCTCCACGCTCAGATGCAGGCCGCCCGGCGCGATATAGCCATGGCCGGGGAGGATGCGCTCGCCGTCCTGGGCCTCCTTGACGCGGATCTTGCACAGGCCGTCCAGCCGGGCCGCATAGCTTCGGGTGAAGCCGGGCGGCATGTGCTGGGTGATGACGACGGCCGGGCTGTCGGCCGGCAGGTTGATGAGCACGTCCTTGGTGGCCTCGGTGCCGCCGGTGGATGCGCCGATGAAGATGATCTTCTCGGTGGAGGCCTTGCCGAGGCTGGCCATCGTGACGGCCTTGACCGGCGCGGGGGCGGCCGTGCCCGGGGCGGGCGGCGGCGGCGCTCGGCGGATGTGGGCCTTGGAAGCGATGCGGATCTTGTCGGTGATGTCCTGCGCCAGCAGACGGATGCCGTCGGCCACGCCGATCTTGGGCTTGGCGACGAAGTCGACGGCGCCGAGTTCCAGCGCCTTCAGCGTGACCTCGGCGCCGCGCTCGGTCAGCGTGGACACCATCACCACCGGCATCGGGCGCAAGCGCATCAGGCGGGACAGGAAATCCAGGCCGTCCATGCGAGGCATCTCCACGTCCAGCGTGATGACGTCGGGGTTGAGGTTGCGGATCATCTCGCGCGCCACCAGCGGGTCGGCGGCCGCACCGATGCATTCCATGTCCGCCTGGCGGTTGATGATCTCGGTGAGGATGGAGCGCACGAGCGCCGAATCGTCCACCACCACGACCCTGGTCTTGGCCATGGATGTCTCCTTAGAACAGATCGATGGAGCCGCCGCTGCTGGCGACCGGCTGCACCTTCTGGATCGCGGCCCTGTCCTGCTGGACCAGGGCGTCGGTATTCGTTGGCGCCAGGCGCTTGACCATGGCCTTGCCGCTTGCCGGCAGGAAACAGACCTTGCGCGGGTACACATCCATCACGTCCTTGGACACGATGGGGATGCGCTCCAGCTTCAGGTAGTCGATGACGAAGTTGGTGTTGCGCTCGCCCACGTTGAGCGAGTTCATGCCCGAGATGACGGCGCCACCGCCGAAGATCTTGGCTTCCATGCGGCCCTTGCTGGCGCCGCGCTTCATCATCTCGTTGATCAGCAGTTCCATCGCGAACGAGCCGTAGCGGCCCGAGTCGCCGTTGCCCTCGGGCAGCATGAAGTGGTTCATGCCGCCGACCTTGGCCACGCGGTCCCACAGGCAGGCGGCGATGCAGGAGCCCAGCGTCGTCATGACGAGGAGGTCCTCCGTGTCGACGAAGTACTCGCCCGGCAGGATCTTGACAGCCGCGTTCTTGAAGTGGGCGTCGTAGAAGAAGAACGAGGCCTCGCCCTGCTTGCGCGGCTGGGCCTTGAGGCTGTTGACCTTGGCCAGCGCGGCAGGGTTGCCCAGGGTCGAGGCGGAGGCAAGGGGAGTGCTCATGCTCAGACCCGTTCGTAGATGGTTTTGCCGCGAAGCTTGAACAGGTCGCGCGATTCGGTGAAGTTCTCGGAATGCCCGACGAATAGCAGGCCGCCCGGCCGCATGTGGCGATGGATGCGCTCCAGCACCTTGCGCTGGGTCGGCGCGTCGAAATAGATCATCACGTTGCGGCAGAACACCATGTGGAAGGGGTCGCCGAGCTGCCACTGCTGATCCATCAGGTTCAGCGTGCGGAATTCCGCCCAGCGCTGCAGCTCGGGCTTGACGCGGATCTTGCCGGAATTGGCGCCGGTGCCGCGCATGAAGAAGTTCTTCAAACGAGTCGCGTCCAAGCCGCGAGCGTCGGCGTTGTAGACGCCGCGCTTGGCCGCGGCCAGCACGTTGGTGTCGATGTCGCTGGCCACCAGTTGCACCGATGCACCGGGCCCGAGGGCCTCGCTGCAGGTCATCAGAATGGAGTAGGGCTCCTCACCGGTGGAAGCGGCGCAGCACCAGATGCGCACCGGCTTGCCGGCGAAGGGCTTGAGGTCGTCCTTCAGCGCGTGGAAGTGATGGTCCTCGCGGAAGAAGGAGGTCAGGTTGGTGGTCAGGCAGTTGACGAACTCCTGCCACTCGACGGCGCCCGAGGGCCCGGTGGACGACTCCAGCCACTGCAGATAGCTCGCGAAGCTCTTGTGGCCCGTCTCGCGCAGGCGGCGCGACAACCGGCTGTAGACCATCGCGTGCTTGCCGTCATGGAGGCTGATGCCGGCATGCTTGTAGATCAGCTCGCGCACGCGGTCGAAGTCGGCCTTGCTGAAGCTGAATTCGTGATCAAGGGAATCCGTGCCGGAGGCGAGGTCGGGTGCGGGCATGTCGAAAATCAGAATTGTTGGTGCTCGCAGCAGTTCTGGCGTAGGCGTTCCGATTCTGCACCGCGGGCCGTTTGTACGGCCGGGGTGCGGTTCAGCATAGTGCAAACAGGGCGCAGGAACGTGCCTGTTTCACGACCTGTCCCGGCGGGGCGCGCTGCTAGACTGCCCTGAAACCACAATCCAGGCTTCCTCCATCCTTTGGAACACCGCTTGCCAGCCACCCCGCTGATCGACGCCGCAGCGCTCGATCTGGAGCAGGCCCTGCAACTGCTGCAGCAGGCCGGGGCGTTGCTTCCGGACGAGGCTCCCATGAGTCCTGCCTGGCTGCAGGCCGTGCTGGACGCGCTGTGCGATCTCTCCAGCAAGGATGCGCTGACCGGTCTCGTCAACCGCCGCAGTTTCGAGATGGCACTGGCCCGCGAGGTCGATCGCGTGGCCCGCTCCGGTGAGGCGGCCCTGCTGCTGATGCTGGACATCGATCACTTCAAGGCCGTGAACGACACCCACGGCCATGGCGCCGGCGACCAGGTCATCCGCGCCGTGGCACGAGCCGTCGAGCAGACCGTGCGGCCCATGGATCTCGTCGCCCGCGTGGGTGGCGAGGAGTTCGCCATCATCCTGCCCAACTGCGCCTCGCACGTGGGGCTGGCCGTGGCCGAGCGGGTGCGCGAGCGCGTGTCGGAGCTCGACATCGAGGTCGGCCCTGGCCAGATGCTGAGCGTCACCGTCAGCCTGGGAGGTGCATTCGCGCCGCAATGGGTGCGTTCGTCGCCGCTGCTGTGGACGGAGCGCGCCGACCGGCAGCTTTACCGCGCCAAGGCCGAAGGCCGCAACCGCGCCTGCCTCGAACCCCAGGTCGACTCCCTGGTCAGCGCCGAAGAAAAGGGCATGTTGTTCGCCACCCTGAATCTCGAAACGCAACAGGACTTGCCATGAGCACGACACCCGATCCTGCTGCATCACGCCCCACGCGCACCGGCGCCCGCACCCTGGCCGTCACCAGCGGCAAGGGCGGCGTCGGCAAGACCTTCGTCACCGCCAACCTCGCCGCGGCCCTGGCTGCTCGCGGCCAGAAGGTGCTGGTGCTGGACGCCGACCTCGGCCTCGCCAACCTCGACGTGGTGCTCAACCTGCACCCCAAGCTGACGCTGCACGACGTCTTCACCGAGAAGGCGACGCTGGAGCAGGCCATCCTGCCCGCGCCGGGCGGTTTCTCCGTGCTGCTGGCCGGCTCGGGTATGGTCGAGTACTCGCGCCTCACGCCCGAGGTGCGCGACAAGCTGCTGCACATCGTCGACCTCGTGAAGCCGCGCTTCGACTGGGTGCTGCTCGACACCGGCGCCGGCATCTCCGACGTCGTGCTGTTCGCCATCTCGCTGGCGCAGGACGTGCTTGTCGTCGCCACGCCCGAGCCCACGTCGCTGACCGACGCCTACGCCACCATCAAGGTGCTGGCCACGCAGCAGGAGCGCCGCCATGTGGGCTTGCTGGTCAACCAGGCCAACCGTGTCGGCGAGGGCAAGCTGATCTGCGGGCAGCTGCAGCAGGTGCTGCAGCGCTTCGTCGGCCCGGGGCCGGGCCAGGGCTTCCGGCTGGAGCTCTACGGCGAGGTCAAGGCCGACCCGGCCGTGCGCCAGGCCGTGCTCAAGCGCCAGCTCATGCTGGAGCATTACCCGGGCTGCGACGCGGCCCAGGCCATCAAGGCGCTCGCGAGCAGGCTGCTTGGCTGATTCCCCGACCACCGCTTTCGAATGGATGGGCGGCGAGGCGCGCGTGCGCGAACTCGTCGACAGTTTCTACGACCTGATGGATCTGGAGCCGGCCTATGCCCGGCTGCGCGCGGCGCATGGCGGCTCGCTGGACTCGGCGCGCGACAAGCTGTTCTGGTTCCTGTGCGGCTGGCTGGGCGGGCCGGACCACTACATCAGCCGCTTCGGCCACCCGCGGCTGCGGGCGCGCCATCTGCCGTTTCGCATCGGCATCGCGGAGCGCGACGAATGGCTGGCCTGCATGGACCAAGCCATGCAGGAGACGGGCGCGGACCCGGCCCTGCAGGCCCGCCTGGCCGAGTCCTTCGCGGGAACGGCCGACTGGATGCGCAACGTCTAGTCCAGCCTGAACGCGAACTCCTGCTGGAACATTGCGTCGCCCTGGCACTGGTAGCCGGCGAGGGCGGATTCCACCGAGCGCTGCAGCGAGCGCCGGGTCTTGCCGTCCAGCGCGCCCAGGGCCACGCGCACCTCGCTGCCGACGACGCGCCCGCCTCGCACGGTGGCCAGCACCTGCAGCACGGCTTCGCCGCTCCAGTTCACGGCCGGTACCTCGGGGCGCGGCATGACCGAGCAGACGGCGCCGGGGACGCTGATCGAGGTTCCGTTCCTCACGGGCGGCGCCACTGCGGGCGTGCCCGCGCCGGCCGTGTTGCCGGTCGGGACGACGGGCTCGCCGCGCTGGACTTCCGTGGCGACCCGGGGCGTGTCCTCCAGCCAGGTCGGCGGCACCGGCACGTCGGGCCGGGGCACGTTCATGAGCGTGGGCCGCTCGGCCGTCACCAGATCGCGCACACGCTCGGCTTCGCGTGGCCGCTCGGGGATGGGCGGCAGCAGGATGGTGGCCTCCTTGGGCCTGGCCAGCGGCTTGATGAGGCCCGCGCTCAGCGCATAGATGCCTGCCAGATGCAGTGCGACGACCAGGCCGATGCCCACATAGCGGGTGGGCGCGGGGGAGTGGCGGGACAGGTTCATGGGCTCTCCTCGTGGTGGCTGGGGAAACCTCGTGTCGCGCTGCGGCGGCTTGGGCCCAGGCTACTCCGGCCTAACGGCGCGGGTCAATGGCGTTGACGCGCGTCGCCGGCGCGCGACGCGCCAGCCGGGCGTCAGCGGCTGTCAGCGGCCCGTCAGGCCGTTCCGGTCAGCAGCACCATCAGCGCGCCGGCGCCACCGTCGCTGGCGCGCGCCTGCACGAAGGCCAGCACCTCGTTCTTCTGCACCAGCCAGCGCCGCACGCGCCCCTTGAGCACTGGCTCGCGGCCCGGCGAGCCATGGCCCTTGCCGTGCACGACGCGCACGCAGCGCAGCCCGCGGCGGGCGCTGTCGTGGATGAACTGCCCCAGTGCCTCGCGCGCGGCATCGCGGCGCAGGCCGTGCAGGTCGAGCTGGGCCTGCAGCGCCCAGTGGCCGCGACGCAGCTTGCGCACCACCTCGACGGCGATACCCTCACGGCGGAAGCTCAGCGTCTCGTCGGTGTCCAGCAGCGTGTCCACGTCGATTTCGTCGGACAGCGCCTGCAGCAGCACGGCGCGCTCGTCGGCCTCGCGCTGACGCGGCTCGGGCGCCGGCTGTTCGCGCTCGTGCAGCACGCGGTCCACGCGGCGCAGCGGCGTCACGGGGCCGACCGTCAGTTCAAAGACGCGGCGCTCCTGTTCTGCCAGCCGCAGGGCCGCCGCCAGACGCTCGCGCTCCAACTCGGCCGCCAGCCGCGCGGCGGTGAGCTCGCGAGCGAGCGGCTTCAGGTCGGCCAGGCTGCGGACCGTCTTGCTCACATCAGACCCCGCTCGGCCAGGGACACCACTTCGCCCGCGCCGACGACGAGGTGGTCGACGACGCGAACGTCGACCAGGGCCAGCGCCTGGCTCAGCTGGCGTGTGAGCAACTCGTCGGCCTTGGAGGGTTCGGCCACGCCGCTGGGGTGGTTGTGCGCCAGGATGGCGGCGCCGGCGCCCAGCGCGAGCGCGCGCTTGACGACCTCGCGCGGGTGCACCGTCGTCGACGTCAGCGAACCCTGGAACAACGTCTCCATCGCGATCAGCCGCAGCTGGGCGTCCAGGAACAGCACGGCGAACACCTCGTGGCCCAGGCAGCCCAGGTGCAGGCGCAGATAGGTCTTGACCGCGTCAACGTCGCTCATGGCCGGCTTCTCGGCCAACTGCTGGTTCAGCGAGCGGCGCGCGATCTCCAGCACGGCAGCGATCTCGGCGCGCTTGGCCGGCCCCAGGCCCTTGACCTTGCCGAGATCCTGCACGCCGGCCGCCAGCAGCCCGGCCCAGCCGCCGAAGCGGTCCAGCAGACTCTGCGCCAGCTGCAGCACCGGCGTGCCCTGGATGCCGGTGCGCAGCAGCAGGGCCAGCAACTCGGCATCCGCCAGCGCCTGCGGGCCGCGGGCGAGCAGCTTCTCGCGCGGGCGGGCGTCAGGGGGCAGGTGGGTCAGCGGCATAAAATCGGCAGTCTAGCCAAGCGCTCCCAGACCTCTCCCGAATGAATCCCATCCAGGCCGGCTCCTTCCTCACGCTGCATTACCGGCTCTCGGGCCCGGACGGCGCCGACATCGTCAATACCTTCGACGACAAGCCGGCGACGCTGTCGCTGGGCACGGGTCAGCTGTCGCCGGCCATCGAGGCGCGCCTTGTCGGCCTGCCCGAAGGTGCGCACGAGACCTTCCAGCTCGCCGCCGGCGAGGCCTTCGGGGACCGCAACCCCGAGCTGCTGCAGCGCGTGAAGCTCACGCTGCTGCGCCAGCTGGGCGATCCGGACGAGACCTACAACGTCGGCGACGTCGTGCAGTTCCCCGGCCCGGACGGACAGGGCGGCTATGCCGGCGTCGTGCGCGAGTTGGGCCACGAGGCCCTGCTGTTCGACTTCAACCACCCGCTCGCTGGCCAGCCGGTCAGCTTCGAGGTGCAAGTGATCGGGGTACTTTGATGACGGCCGCCGTGCAAACCCAGGAAGTGCTGCTGGCCGAGCCACGTGGCTTCTGCGCCGGCGTGGACCGGGCCATCGAGATCGTCGAGCGCGCGCTCCTGAAGTTCGGCGCGCCCATCTACGTGCGCCACGAGATCGTCCACAACACCTACGTCGTCAACGACCTGAAGTCGCGCGGTGCCATCTTCATCGAGGACTTGGCCGAGGTGCCGCCCGGCGCCACGCTGGTGTTCAGCGCCCACGGCGTGAGCCAGGAGGTGCGCCGCGAGGCTGCCGCGCGCGGCTTCAACGTCTTCGACGCCACCTGCCCGCTGGTGACCAAAGTGCACGTCGAAGTGGCCAAGCTGCACCGCGAGGGCTATGAGTTCATCATGATCGGCCACAAGGGCCACCCCGAGGTCGAGGGCACGATGGGCCAGCTGTCTGAGGGCATCTTCCTGGTGGAGGACGTCGAGGACGTGGCCAAGGTGCGGGTCAAGGACCAGACCCGGCTCGCGGTCGTCACGCAGACCACGCTCAGCGTGGACGACGCGGCTGACATCCTGGCCGAGGTGAAGCGCGTGTTCCCGCAGGTGCGCGAGCCCAAGCAGCAGGACATCTGCTATGCCACGCAGAACCGCCAGGACGCCGTCAAGCTGCTGGCGCCTCAGGTCGACGTCGTCATCGTCGTCGGCAGCCCCACCAGCTCCAACAGCAACCGCCTGCGCGAACTCGCCGAGCGCCTGGGCACGCCGGGCTACATGGTCGACGCGGCCGACGACCTGAAGGCCGAGTGGCTGGACGGCCGTCCGCGCGTGGGCCTGACGGCCGGCGCCTCGGCGCCCGACGTGCTGGTGCAGGCCGTCATCGATCGCCTGCGCGCCTTCGGCGCGACGACGGTGCGCAGCCTGCCTGGCGTGGAGGAGCACGTGCGCTTCCCGCTGCCCATGGGCCTGGGCGACAAGTCCATGGCCGAGGTGAGTTCCTCCCGATCCTGACGCCGATGCCTCACGCATCCGGCGGCGCTGACTGACATCGGCGCCGTTTTCGTATCCGATTTCTGAAGGTTCATTTTCCATGCTCGACATCACCCAACTGCGCAAGGACCTCGATGCCGTCATCGAGCGCCTGAGCGCGCGCAAGCACCCGCAGCCCTTCCTCGACGTGGAGCGCTTCAAGGCCCTGGAGGCCGAGCGCAAGGCCGTGCAGACCCGCACCGAGGAGTTGCAGGCCCGCCGCAACGCGCTGTCCAAGCAGATCGGCATGGCCAAGGGCAAGGGCGAGGACGCCTCGGCCCTCATGGCCGAGGTCGGCGGCATTGCCGATGAACTCAAGGCTGGCGCGGAGCGGCTGGACGCCATCCAGCACGAGCTCAACCAGATGCTGATGGGCGTGCCCAACCTGCCCGACGCCAGCGTGCCGCTTGGCGCCGACGAGGCCGGCAACGTCGAGGTGCGCCGCTGGGGCAGCCCGCGCGCCTTCGACTTCGACGTCAAGGACCATGTCGACCTCGGTGCCCCCATTGGCCTGGACTTCGAGACCGGCGCCAAGCTGTCGGGCTCGCGCTTCACCTTCCTGAAGGGCCCTGTCGCCCGCCTGCATCGCGCGCTCGCGCAGTTCATGCTCGACGTGCAGACCACCGAGCACGGCTACACCGAGTGCTACACGCCCTACATCGTCAACCGCGAGATCCTCGAAGGCACGGGCCAGCTGCCCAAGTTCAAGGAAGACATGTTCTGGGTGCTGCGTGGCGGCGACGACGAGCAGGCAGAGCAGTACCTCATCTCCACCTCGGAAATCTCGCTGACCAACACCGTGCGCGAGAGCGTGCTCAAGGCCGAGGACCTGCCCGTCAAGCTGACGGCCCACAGCCCCTGCTTCCGCTCGGAAGCAGGCTCGGCCGGCCGCGACACGCGCGGCATGATCCGCCAGCACCAGTTCGACAAGGTCGAGATGGTGCGCATCGAGCAGCCCGAGCACAGCATGGCTGCGCTGGAGGAGATGACCGGTCATGCCGAGGCCATCCTGCAGAAGCTCGGCCTGCCGTATCGCACCATGCTGCTGTGCAGCGGCGACATGGGTTTCGGCGCGGTCAAGACCTACGACCTGGAGGTGTGGCTGCCGGCGCAGAACACCTACCGCGAGATCAGTTCCTGCTCGAACATGGGCGCCTTCCAGGCCCGCCGCATGCAGGCGCGCTTCAAGAACGCCCAGGGCAAGAACGAGCTGGTGCACACGCTGAACGGCTCCGGCTTGGCCGTGGGCCGCACGCTGGTGGCGGTGCTGGAGAACTACCAGAACGCCGACGGCAGCATCACCGTGCCGCAAGCGCTGCGCCCCTACATGGGCGGCGTCGAGTTGCTGCGCGCCTGATCTCGAGCGGGGGCGAAAAAGCCGGCTATAATGCTTGGCTTCGCACCAGCGCACCGAATCAGGAGAGGTGGCAGAGTGGTCGAATGTACCTGACTCGAAATCAGGCGTACGGTATCCCCGTACCGAGGGTTCGAATCCCTCCCTCTCCGCCAAGAACAGCCCGCCGGCAACCCCGGCGGGCTTAATGAGATGGTCACCCCCATCTCGTGTTTGCCCCGAACACCCCGGTGACGTACGTTGCCGGGGTGTTCTTATTTGTGGCGGAGGTCATCATGGACTCTGTAACGATGGTCGGCATCGACCTGGGCAAGCACTCGTTTCACCTGCACGGCCAGGACCGCAAGGGGCTGGCCGTATTCCGCAGGAAGCTCAGCCGCAAGCAGCTTGTCGAGTTCTTCGCCAAGTTCCACCCCTGTACCGCCATCATGGAGGCCTGTGCTGGCGCCCACTACCTGGCGCGCAGGCTCGTTGCCCTTGGCCACGAGGTCAAGCTGATCTCGCCGCAGTACGTGCGCCCGTTCGTGAAGGGCAACAAGAACGACTTCATCGACGCCGAGGCGATCTGCGAGGCCGCCTCGCGGCCTACGATGCGCTTCGTGCCGCCCAAGACCGAGGCCCAGCAGACGCTGTCGATGCTGCACCGCGTGCGCGAGTCCCTGGTCCACGACCGCACCAAGACCGCCAACCAGATGCACGGCTTCCTGCTGGAGTTCGGCATCAGCCTGCCCGTCGGCTTCGCCGTCATCAAGAGGCTGCCCGCCTTGATGGCCGAGCATGAAGACCTGCCGCCACAGTTCGTCCTGGTGTTGCAGCGGCTGCACGCGCATTTCAAGTACCTGGACGACCAGATCGCCGAGGTCGAGAAGCAACTGGGGCGCCAGGTCCACGCAGACGACCTGGGCCACAGGCTCATGACGCTGCCGGGCGTCGGCCCCATCACCGCCAGCGTGCTCTCAGCCGAGATGGGCGACGGGCATCAGTTCGCCGCCAGCCGCGACTTCGCAGCCTCGCTCGGGCTGGTGCCGCGCCAGTACAGCACCGGCGGCAAGGCTACGCTCCTGGGCATCAGTAAACGCGGCGACAAGAACCTGCGACGGTTGCTGGTGCAGTGCGCCCGGGCATTCATGCAGCGATTGGATAAATACCCCGGCCCGCTGGCCGACTGGGTGCGCTCGCTGCTCACGCGCCGGCACTCCAATGTCGTGGCGTGCGCGCTGGCCAACAAGCTCGCGCGCATGGCGTGGGCTTTGGCCCGCGGGCACACGTCCTACGACCCGGGCAAGCTGCGGCCACAGCCGGCAGTAGCCTGACCGACGCTCGCCCTTTAACCTCTACGACGAACACCCAACAGGTTTTGCGACCGCTGCAGCAGTGATGACGTGAACGGCCCATTCGGCCTGGCAGACATCCAGATAAGAAAACCGGCTCTTGAAGCCGAGGGCTTTTTAAGGACTGCCGGGCGCGACTCTCATCGTGGCGCGGGAATCCCCGATCCCCACCCAGACGCCGGATAGATTTACGCAAGCCACCTTCACTTCACCTGCCATCAGCGCTTGCAAAAGCGGGGGTGACCATAGATTTTCTTTGCCGGTCAACTGAGCCCGTGCAGCCTGGCCCGATCCCCGGCTTCCAGTTGGTCGGCCATGGAACGCAAAGCGGCCGGCATGGCCTGACAGAACTCGGGCGATCCCACGATCGAGAAACCGCTGCCCAGTTCGCCGTTGTAGACCATGACGACGGCGCCGTCCGCGTCCGTCCTGTCCCGGATTTCCTCGCACAAGCCGCCGTATTTGCCACGTTCCCTCATCGACTTCCCCTCCTGAGCTCTGCCCGCCGGATCGTTCATCATCCAACGCCGGCCAGTGTCCGCCGCTGCTGGCTCGCGGCGTGAGCCAGCATTTCGGAGGTGTGGCCCCGGTCAGGGAAGTTGCTGCAACTCGACGCTGACCTTCACGGCTTCAGCGGTCTTGTTCGTCCACATCCAGCAATGTGCTGGTTCGGCCTCGAAGGTCTGCAGACCCTGACCCTTCTCGGCCCGTTCCAGCCGTGCCGGGTAGACGACTTCCTTGCCCTGGTGGAAGTGAATGTTGAAGGGCAGCGGCGCGCCGGCCTCGAAGGACCACCGCGCGCGGCTGCCCTTGGGCAGCTTGCCGCAGACCTCCAGCATCTCCTTGGGTGCCAGCGTCGTCGCGTGCGTGAAGCGGCCTTCGGCGGTCCAGACGACGTCGACGACCTGGGCGGCCGCGAAGGTCTTGGTCGAGGCGGCCAGGCAGAGCAGCGCGAGCACGGCCTTCATTTCGCCATCTCGATGGCGGTGACGATGAACTGGCCGGCCTCGTGCGAGGCCCTGAAACGCACCTTGTCCCCGACCTTGAGACCGTCGAGCAGGTGCTTGTCGCGGGCCTGGAAGACCATGGTCATGGCGGGCATGTCCAGGGACCTGATCTCGCCGTGGCGCAGCGTCACCTTGGCTGCGGCGAGGTCGATCCTGCGGACCTCGGCGTCGGTCATCGTGTCGGCGGCGGAAGCTGCCGGAGCGGGCGGCTCGGCGGCGGGGGCGAGCATGGGTGATGTCAGCAGCACGGCCCAGAGCAGAACGGATTTCATGAAGCAGGTCTCCTGGGTCAGCGTGGCTGCACGACGATCTTGCCGCGCATGCCAGCCTGGAAATGGCCGGCGATGAGGCAGGCGAAGTCGAACTCGCCCGTACGATTGAAGGTCCAGACGATCTCGCCGCTCTGGCCAGGCGGCACATGGGCCATGTAGGGCTCGTCGTGTTGCATGCCGGGGAACTTCAGCATCAGTGCCGCGTGCTCTTCCAGCTCCTGCGGGGTGCCGATGACGAGTTCGTGCAGCACGGCACCCGTGTTGCGCATGACCAGGCGCAGCGTCTCGCCCTGGCGCACCTCGATGCGCGAGGGCGTGAAGCGCATGTCGTCGCTCATCTTGATCTGGACGCTGCGCTTGGCTGCGCGGCGCTCACCGGCAATGCCCCAGGCCTTCTGTTCCTTCTTGACGGTGCCTGGCGGCGCGCTGGCGGCGTGGCCGTCGCCATGGGCTTGCGAGCCGCCGGCGGCGAGGGCGAGCAGCAGGGAGAGGAGGATTCGTGTCTTCATGGCATCAATGGCCGGCATGGCCCTGGGGTTTGCGGATCTGGACTTCGACATCGCCCTTGGCGGATGTCGAGGCAGCGGCGGGAGCCGTCGGCGCGGGCGGCGCCTCGCCCACCTCGCGCGCCAGTGTGCCGGGCGGGTGCTGAAACCAGCCGGGGTCGCTGTAGTCGCCGCGCTTGAGGCCGCGGCGCACCTTGAGCATGCTGAACATGCCGCCCATCGCGACCGGGCCGAACGGACCTTCGCCCGCCATCATGGGTGCCGTGTTGTCGGGCAGCGGCATGCTCATCTCGGTCATGTCGTGCATGCCACGCTCGCCCATGACCATGTAGTCCGGCACCAGCTGGCGGATCCTGGCCGCCAGGCCGCTGTGGTCCACGCCGATCATGGTCGGCACGCCGTGGCCCATCGCGTTCATCGTGTGGTGGGCCTTGTGGCAGTGGAAGGCCCAGTCGCCTTCCTCGTCGGCGATGAAGTCGAGCTGGCGCATCTGGCCCACGGCGATGTCCGTCGTCACCTCGGGCCAGCGCGCCGATCGAGGCACCGGGCCGCCGTCCGTGCCCGTGACCGTGAACTCGTGGCCGTGAATGTGGATGGGGTGGTTGGTCATCGTCAGGTTGCCGACGCGAATGCGCACGCGCTCGCCCTGGCGCGCCACCAGCGGCGCGATGCCGGGGAAGACGCGGCTGTTCCAGCTCCACAGGTTGAAGTCCAGCATCGTCATGATCTTCGGCGTCGCGCTGCCAGGCTCGATGTCGTAGGCATTCAGCAGGAAGGCGTAGTCGCGGTCCACTTCGTCGATGTGCGGGTGTTTCGCTTTCGGATGCGTGATCCACAGGCCCATCATGCCCATGGCCATCTGCACCATCTCGTCGGCGTGCGGGTGGTACATGAAGGTGCCGGGGCGGCGCGCGACGAACTCGTAGACCCAGGTCTTGCCGGGCGGGATGGGCGGCTGGGTCAGGCCGCTCACGCCGTCCATGCCGTTGGGCAGGCGCTGGCCGTGCCAGTGCATGCTGGTCACCTCGGGCAGGCGGTTGGTGACGTAGATGCGCACGCGGTCGCCCTCGACGACCTCGATGGTCGGGCCCGGGCTCTGGCCGTTGTAGCCCCACAGATGGGCCTTGAAGCCGGGCGCCATCTCGCGCACGACGGGCTCGGCGACGAGGTGGAACTCCTTGACGCCGCCGTTCATGCGCCAGGGGGCCGTCCAGCCGTTCAGCGTGACGACGGGGTTGTAGGGCCGGCCGCTGGGCGGCACGAGCGGGGCTTGGGTGTCGGGCGAGGTCTGGATGACGGGCTCGGGCAGAGCGGCCATGGCCGCCTTGGAGACTGCCGCCAGCGAGGCCGCGCCCAGCAGGGAACGTCGGTTGAACATGGGATGTCCTCGGATTCAGTGGGGCGCCGCAGCGGCGGGCGCGGCGGCGGCGCCGGCGGCGGGCGGGGCGGGCGTGGCGGGCCCCAGCAGGGCCTGGTCCAGAAGCCCTTCAGCCAGCCAGAAGTCGCGCAGCGCGTCCTGCGCGGCGGCCACCGTGGCGACCTGGGCGCGCGCATCGGCCAGCAACTCGAAGACGCCGATCAGCATGCCGTTGTAGCGCAGCAGCTGCTCGTCGGAGATGCGCTGGGCCAGCGGCAGCAACTCGTCGCGGTGCTGGCGGGCGATGTCCCAGGCGCCGCGGTACAGGCCGTAGGCCTCGCGCACCTCGGAGCGGGCCCGGATGGCCGTGTCGGCCGCGTCGTGCGCGGCTTCGCGGGCCAGCGCCTGCGCGCGCGGCAGCGGACCGGGGCCGAACAGCGGCAGCTCCAGCGTGATCTCCCAGCCGCGCTGCGTGGGTGCCTCGTTGGACGAGTTGCGCACGACGCCGAGTTCCAGCATCGACACGAAGCGGTTGATCTGGCCGGCGTCGATCTGGCGCGCGGCCTGCTCCAGCCGCAGCCGGGCGGCCTGGACATCCAGGCGCTGGGCCAGGGCGAGCGTCTCGATGTCCGGCTGCTCGCGCGGTGCGGCGGGCAGGGCCGGCAGGCGCTCGGGCAGACGCAGCGCCGCGGCATCGGCGCCCCACAGGCCCAGCAGGCGAACAAGGCGCTCGCGCGCCGCCAGCCGCTGGCCTTCCGCGCGGGCCAGCGCCAGCCGGGCCTCGGCGGCAAAACCTTGCTCGCGGGCCCGGGCCAGCGCATTGAAGTTGCCGACGGCCTGCATGCGCCGCGCCAGTTCGGCACCCGCGTCGGCGGCTTCCAGCACCTGGCGGCGGTAGGTCAGCGATTCTTCGGCGGCGACCGCGTTGACCCAGGCGCGGCGGGTGTCCGCGGCCAGCGCCAGCACGTCGGCCGCGGCGAGCCGCTGCTCGGCCCGCAGGCGCCGCTGCTCGGCCTGGCGCACCAGCGGCAGCGTCAGCAGCCGGGCCAGGTTGATGTGCCAGCCGCGCTCCAGCTCCACCTCGTCGCCGCGCCTGAGGCGGCTGAAGCTGAAGCCGGGGTTGGGCAGTCGGCCGGCTTCCTCCACCTCGGCGGCCGTCACGCCCAGGCGGGCGAGGCGGGCCTGCAGTGAACGGCTGTTCTGCAGCGCCAGCTGCACGGCCGCATCGGCGCTCAGCGGCTCGCGCAGGCGCCGCGCCAGCGCGTCGGGCGACAGCGGCTCGACGGCCAGGACCTGGCCGATGTGGGGCTGGGTCAGGCGATTGAGGCTGGCGACCTCGTCACCCGGCCCGTCCTGGGGATCGAGGCCGGCGCAGCCGCTCAGGGCCACGGCCAGTGCCGTCAGGGACAGGGCGCGCTTCATCGCGCCTGCTCCGGCGGCAGCGTCTCGCGGGCATAGGTGCGCCAGCCGCCGACACGTTCGACACGTGCGTTGGCGGCGCGCCAGTCGACGGGGGACGGGTCATCGGCGGCCAGCGGCGGCGGGGCCTTTCTGACGGCGACGGGCGGCACCTTGGCGCGCGCGTCGGCGGGGTCGGGGCGGGGCTGCGCGGCGGCGCTCAAGGCCAGCCAGGTGGCGCACAGGGCTCCGACGCGGGGGAACAGCAAGGGCATGTCAGCCTCTCTGAACGGGTGATCGACCGCCGAGCGCGGCGATGCGCGCGGCGGGGAGGGCAGCGTTGGGAGGAGGCTCAGGCCCGAGGGGGCGGGTCGGGCAGGGGCGGCACGACGCCCGTCCAGCGTTCGGCCGGCACCTGGGCGGCGCGCACGGCCGGCGCAGCCGTCACGGCCAATGCCAAGGCGGGCGGCGGCGGCGCGGCGGCCAGGCAGCAGGGGGCGCAGAGCTTGCAGGCCTTGCCTGCGGCGTCGGCATGGTGATCCTTGCCCTGGTGGTCGTGATGCCCATGCCCGGCATGGGCCGCCGCGACGGGCGCCGGCTGCACCGTCCCGCATTCCAGCTGCACGGCCGCGAGCAGGCTGCGAAGGGGCAGCAGCACGAGCAGCAGGCAGAGGACGAGGAAGCGGCCGGGGCGACGCATGGGCGGCACTTTAACCGCGCTGCAGCCAGGCCCTGGGCGACAGCCCCGCATGCCGCTGGGCGAACACGCGGCTCAACGCCGACGCGTTCGCGTAGCCCAGTTCCGCGGCCAGCGCCTTCAGCGGCTTGCCGGCGCGCAGCCCGGTGCGCGCGATGGCCAGGCGCCAGTCGGCCAGGTAGTCGGCCGGCGTCTGGCCCAGGGCCTCGCGGAAGGCCGTGGCGAAGCGGCTGCGCGACATGCCGGCCTCGGCCGCCATCGCGGACAGCGGCCAGGCGTCGCCCGGGCGCGCATGCAGGGCCGTCAACGCGCGGGCCAGCTGCCCGTGGCTCAGCCCGCGCATCAGGCCCAGAGGCAGCGGGGTGTCCCGCTGGTCCAGCATCCAGCGCAGCAGTTGCAGCAACAACACCTCGAACAGCCGGTCGGCCAGCAGGCGCTGGCCGCAGCGCACCCGCTCGGCCTCGCCGAACAGCAGGCCCAGCGTCGCACCAACGCCGTCCACGTCGGCCAGCGGCAGCACGACCAGCGGCGGCAGCGCCTGTACCAGCGGGTGGCCGGCCTCGAAGTCCAGCGTCGCGCAGACGAAGTCCGCGCCCTCGGTGGGTGCGTTGTGGAAGTCATGGGCCAGCGGCCGGGGATAGAAGACGAGGCTGGGCTCGCGCACCCACAGGTGCTCGACGAGGCCGGTCGCCGCCGCATGCCGCACCTCCATCTCGCCGCGGCGCATGACATGCAGGAAGCCGCGCCCGGGGCGGGCATCGAAGTGCGTCACGCCGCACAGCGGTCCGGCGTGGAAGAGGCTGGCCTGCACGCGGAAGCGCTCGAACAGCGGGCTCAGGCGATCCAGTGGCGGCGCGTCGGTCACGGGACGATTGGGTTGATTTTGTGGATCAAATGATACCAATCGCTTCGTCTTCGCCGCGACATTGGAGACCTTCTCCACTGCCATCGAAAGGCCAAGTCATGACCTCCCGCGTTCCCCTCGTCTCGTCCAACGACACCCCGGCCGGCAGCCGCGCGCTGCTGGACACCGTGCACGGCGCCTTCGGTGCCACGCCCAACATGTTCCGCGCCGTTGCCAATTCGCCGGCGGCGCTGCAGGCCATGTGGGGCTTTTTCGGCGCCCTGGGCGGTGGCGCGATTGCGGCACGCCTGGGTGAGCAGATCGCCGTGGCGGTGGCCGACCGCAATGCCTGCGAATACTGCCTGGCCGCGCATACGGCGCTGGGCCGCAAGGCCGGTGCTTCAGCGGCGGAGATGAGCGCCGCCCAGGCCGGCGAATCGGCCGACCCGGCGACGGCTGCCGCTCTGCGCTTCGCGCTCAAGCTGGTCGAGCAGCGCGGCCAGGTGGATGAGGCCGACGTGACGTCCCTGCGCGCCGCAGGCTTTGGAGATGGCCAGATCGTCGAGATCCTGGCCCATGTCGCGCTGAACCTGTTCACGAACTATGTGAACGTCGCGTTCGCCGTGCCGGTGGATTTCCCCGCCGTGAAGCTGCGTTCGGCGGCCTGATGGCCGAGGTGTAGCAACGATGATGCCGCCCATGATGAAGACTGCCGTCGCGTTGCGCCACCTTGCTTTCGAGGACCTCGGCCTCATCGAGCCGCTGTTGCGGCGGCGCGGCTTCCAGGTCCGGTATCACGAGGCCGGCGTCGACGACTTCGCGGCCGTCGACCTTGACGCGGTCGACCTGCTTGTCGCGCTGGGCGGGCCGATCAGTGTCGAGGACGACGCCGGCTACCCTTGGCTGGCCGATGAGGTCGGGCTGGTGCGGCGGCGGCTGGACTCGGGCCGGCCGCTGCTGGGCATCTGCCTGGGGGCTCAGCTGATGGCGCGGGCCCTGGGCGCTGCAGTGCGGCCCATGGGCATCAAGGAGATCGGTTTCGCGCCGCTGAGCTTGACCGAGGCCGGCCAGGGCACGGCGCTCGCCGGGTTCGACGGGCAGCCGGTGCTGCACTGGCATGGCGACCAGTTCGCGCTGCCGGCAGGTCTGCCATCCCTCGCGGCCACGGCCGTCTGCCCGCACCAGGCGTTCGCGCCGCACCCCGGGGCGCTGGCGCTGCAATTCCATCCCGAGGTCGACCCGGCCCGCATCGAGCAATGGCTGATCGGCCATGGCGACGAGCTTGCTGCCGCCGGCATCCGGCCGCAGGCGCTGCGCGAGGCCGCCAAACAACAAGGCCCCGGACTTGCCGAGGCCTTGGGGCGGTTCATGACCAGCTGGTTAGACCAGGCCCTGCTTTGACGCCAGCACCGCCGCTTCGGCGCGGCTGGACACGTTGAGCTTCTTGTAAATGCTCTTGATGTGGTCGTTGACGGTGAACCACTTGATGCCCATCAGGTTCGCGATCTCCTTGATCGTGAAGCCCTTGCTCAGATAAGTCAGCACCTCGCTCTCGCGGGGCGTGAGGCGCTCCCACTCGGGCGGCGGGTCCAGCGCCACGCCGCGGCTGTTGGCGAAGGGGGCGTTGGAGGTCGATAGCGTGCCGAAGCCGGAGTTCAGCGGCATGGTGCCGCTGTCGCTCGTGCTGGGGCGGAAGTGGCTCAGCAGCCGGCGCGCGATGGCTGGTGACAGCGGGGGCTGGCCACGCACGATGCGCTGCAACTCCTCGACCAGCACCTCGAAGCGGTCTTCCTTCAGCAGATAGCCGTCGGCCCCGCACTGCAGGGCGGGGAAGAGGTGGTCATCGTCGGAGTACAGCGTCGTGACGATCTTGATCGCCGTCGAGCCGCTGAGCTCGGTCAGGAACTCCATGCCGTTGCCGTCGGGCAGTTCCAGGTCGACGAGGATGAGCTTGAAGCCGACCTCGCCGTTGCTGCCGCCGAGCTTGGCCACCTGGCGGCGGGCGTTTTCAAGGTCACCGACCTCGGTGATCTCCATCGCGTCGCTGAAGCTCTCTCGCACCACCCGGCACAGAAAGCTGCGGGCAACGGGGTTGTCTTCGATGATCAGGACTTTGACGGTCATGGCGCGGGAGCGGGCAGCGGCTGTCGTTTCGGCTGTCGAATGTAGCGCAGAGCCCCCTAGAAACCCGGGCGGGCCGGCCGGGTCCAAGCCCCCGTTTCAGGCTTCAAGGATTGGTAAGAACCAACTTGCCGACTACCTCGCGCGCCGCCATGCGGGCAAAGGCCGCGGGCAGTTCCTCCATGGGCAGCACGCGGTCCAGCACCGGTTTGATCTTGCCGGCGGCATACCAGGCGGCCAGTTCGCCCAGCATCTTCGCGTTGCGGCCGGGCTCGCGCTTGGCGAACTCGCCCCAGAACACGCCGACGATGGATGCGCCCTTGAGCAGGGCCAGGTTCAGCGGCAGGGCCGGGATGGAGCCTTGGGCGAAGCCGATGACCAGATAGCGGCCGCGCCAGGCGATGGAGCGGAAGGCGGTCTCGGCCAGATCGCCGCCGACGGGGTCGTAGACGACATCGGGCCCCTTGCCTCCGGTCAGCGTCTTCAATTCGTCACGCAGGTTCTGCGTCGCGTAGTTGATGGCCGCGTCGGCGCCCAGGGCCTTGCAGGCCTCGCACTTGGCATCGCTGCCTGCGGCGGCGATGACGCGTGCGCCGGCCGCCTTGGCGATCTGGATGGCCGCCGTACCCACGCCGCCGGCTGCGCCGAGGATGAGCACGGTTTCACCGGACTGCAATGTCGCGCGGTCCATCAGCGCGTGGTGGCTGGTGGCATAGGTGCAGATGAAGGCGGCGGCGTCCTCGAAGGCGAAGCCCTCCGGCAGCGGCATGGCCAGGATGGCGGGAATGCAGACCTCGGTGGCGAAGCCGCCCAGCCCGCCGAAGGCCGCGACGCGCTGGCCGACCGCAAAGCCCTTGACGCCTTCGCCCACCTCGGTGACGACGCCGGAGAACTCCGTGCCCGGCACGAAAGGCAGGGGCGGCTTCATCTGGTACTTGTTCTGCACGATGAGGAGGTCCGGGAAGTTCAGGCTGGCCGCCTTGATCTGCACGCGGAGCTGGCCGGCGCCCAGGGCCGGTGCGGGCAGTTCGCGCCATTGCAGTGCCTCGACACCCACGGGGTTCTCGCACAGCCATGCCTTCATCGTCTTCTCCTGAGTCATTGGTGTTCCCACGGCCAGGCTGAGCCTGTCCTGCCCCCGCAAGGGCGCCAGAAAGTCAGGGCGGCCCGGCGCTTTCCTGGAAGAGACCATGATATGGATCAAGAGAGTTACACCCGGTCTCGCAGGTGACGCCCTCCCTACAATTGGCCATATGCGCATCCTGATTTCCAACGACGACGGCTACCTTGCCCCCGGCCTGGCGGCCCTTGTGAAAGCCTGCGAGGGCCTCGGCGAGATCGACGTCATCGCGCCCGAGCAGAACGCCAGCGGCACGTCCAATTCGCTGACGCTGAACCGCCCGCTCAACGTGCACCGCGCCGCCAACGGTTTCCGCTATGTCAGCGGCACGCCGTCGGACGGCGTGCACCTGGCGCTGACCGGCCTGCTGGGCTACCGGCCCGACCTGGTGCTCTCGGGCATCAACAACGGCGCCAACATGGGCGATGACACGCTCTACTCCGGCACGGTGGCGGCGGCGACCGAGGGCTATCTGTTCGGCATCCCCTCCATCGCCTTCTCGCAGGCTGAGAAGGGCTGGGGCGACCTGGACGCCGCCGCCCGCACGGCGCGCAGCGTCGTCGAGCAGGTGATCGCCGGGGGGCTGGGCCAGGGCTTCCTGCTCAACGTCAACATTCCCAACCGGCCGGATGCCGACACCCGGCCTCGCAAGATCACGCGGCTGGGCCGGCGGCACGCCAGCGAGGGCATCATCGAACAGATCAACCCGCGTGGCGAAACCATCTACTGGATCGGCCCGGCGGGCGATGCCAGGGACGCCGGCGAGGGCACGGACTTCCACGCCACGGCGAACGGCCAGGTGTCGATCACCCCGCTGCAGGTGGACCTGACGGAGCATGCGTCGCTCGGCAGCTGGGCCCAGCGTCTCGGTCTCTGAATGTCGGCACCCAAGCGCTTCCCAGCCAGTCTCAAGTCGGCCGCCGCGCCCCAGCGCGAACTGCTGATGCCGCAGCGCCATTTGCGCCAGGCCACGGCCGACGCAGCCCGGCTGGCCCGGCCCAGCGGGACGGGCCTGGACAGCGGCGCCGTGCGCGAGCGCATGGTGGCGAGGCTGCGCGCCGAAGGGAAGTTCGACGAGCGCGTGCTGGCCGCCATGGCCAGCGTGCCGCGCCACGAGTTCGTCGACAGCGCGCTGGCCGCCCAGGCCTACGAGGACACGGCCCTGCCCATCGGCCACGGCCAGACCATCTCCAAGCCTTCGGTGGTGGCCCACATGCTGGGCCTGCTGATGGCCGGCTCCGGTGCCGCGCCGCGCGGCTCGCTCGGCCGCGTGCTGGAGATCGGCACCGGCTGCGGCTACCAGGCTGCCGTCATCGCACTGCTGGCGCGCCAGGTCACGTCCATCGAGCGCCTGCAGGGCCTGCACGACAAGGCCCGGCTCAACCTGCAGCGCATCGCTCTGCCGCGCGTGCCGCGCCTGGTCTGGGGCGATGGCCGCGTCGGCCACTCGGCCAGCGGACCCTTCGACAGCATCATCGCGGCCGCCGGTGGCGAGGACATTCCCAAGGCCTGGCTGGAGCAACTTGCGCCGGGCGGGCGCCTCGTCGCGCCGACCGCTTCCGGCAGCCGCGGCCAGGTGCTCGTCGTGCTCGACCATGTCGTCGAAGGCGGTGTCAGCCGCTGGGTTCGCAGCGAGCATGAGGCGGTGCTCTTCGTCCCCCTAAAATCTGGCGTCGTCTGACGGGGCCGCCGGCGCACCGCGCCACACAATCGGGTCGGCCTTCCAACGTGCTCTAGCCACACGATGCCCTCAAGCCTGCGCCTTCTATTCACTGCCATCACCACTTCGCTGCTGCTGAGCGCCTGTGGCACCTCGCTGCACCGCCCGGCACCGGTCGAGGACCGCAATCCGCTGCCTGCCTCTGCGGCAGCGGCGCCTGCGTCCGCGGCCTCGGCAGCTTCCGCGCCGGATGCCAGGCCGCCGCTGCCAGGCGCCGAAAACGCCGGCAAGCCGGGCTACTACACGGTCAGGCCCGGCGATGCGCTGATCCGCATTGCGCTGGACAACGGCCAGAGCTGGCGCGACGTGGCCAAGTGGAACAGCCTGGAGAACCCCAACCGCATCGAGGTGGGCCAGGTGCTGCGTGTCGTGCCGCCGGGCGTGGACCCGGGGGCCGTGACGGCCAAGCCGATCGCGAGCGCGGCCAAGGTCGAGTCGCGTCCGCTGGACGCCAAGCCGCCCGTGGGCGCCGCCAGTGCGCCAGCGGCGGCGTCATCGCCAGCCACCGGCAGTGCGGCGGTCAACGAGGAAGACGGGCTGGCCTGGAGTTGGCCCGTGTCGCAGCCCGTCAGCGCCGGTTTCGACGAACAGCGCAACAAGGGCCTGGACTTCGCCGGCAAGCCGGGAGACCCGGTGCTGGCCGTCGCCGATGGTCGCGTTGTTTACGCCGGTTCGGGGTTGCGCGGCTACGGCAACTTGGTCATCATCAAGCACAACAGCACCTACCTGACGGCGTATGCCCACAACCGGGCGATGCTGGTCGAGCAGGACCAAGTGGTACGCAAAGGCCAGAGGATTGCCGAGATGGGTTCCACCGAGAGTGACACCGTCAAGCTGCACTTCGAAGTGCGCAAGCTCGGCAAGCCCGTCGATCCGGCAAAGCTTTTGCCGGCGCGCTGAAACAGCCGGCAATCCACACACATTGGGACAGCGAACCCGCCATGAAACGCGCTGTGCTCAAACTCAACGGTCATGACGACGCCGCCCGCGAGCCGGGCGTTCTGCTGTCGGCGATGAATGGCAATGGCGGCGATGCCGAGCCGGGGCCCGATGTTGCCGAAGACAGCCAGGTGCTGCGCGTGGCCGGCGATGACGTCGAACTGGGCAACGCGCTGCAGGCCTATCTGCGCGACATCCGCCGCACGCCGCTGCTGACGCCGCAGCAGGAATTCGACACTGCCCAGGCCGCGCGCGCCGGGGACTTCGATGCCCGCCAGGCCATGATCGAGCACAACCTGCGGCTGGTCGTCAGCATTGCCAAGAACTACCTCGGCCGCGGCCTGCCGATGAGCGATCTCATCGAGGAGGGCAACCTCGGGCTGATGCATGCAATCGGCAAGTTCGAGCCCGAGCGGGGCTTCCGCTTCTCTACCTATTCGAGCTGGTGGATCCGCCAGAGCATCGAGCGTGCGTTGATGCACCAGGCCCGCCTCGTGCGGCTGCCGGTGCACATCGTGCGCGAGCTCAACCAGGTGCTGAAGGCGCGGCGGGCCCTAGAGGCGCTGCAGAGCGCCCAGGGCTCGGAAGGCCGAGTGCGAGCCGAGGACGTGGCCCAGGCGCTGGGCCGCCCGGTCGAGGAGGTGGCGGAACTGCTGGCCTATGCGGAACTGCCGAGCTCGCTCGATTCACCGGTGGACCGCAACGGCGAAGGCGGCGAGTCCATGCTGGACCTGGTCGCCGACGACCAGGCCATCGACCCGATGGGCCTGCGCCTGTCGCACGAGGTCGAGGAACTGCTGCAACATGGCCTCGCCAGCCTGAACGACCGCGAGCGCGAGGTGCTGTCGGGCCGCTACGGCCTGTCGGACCGGGAGCCGGAGACGCTGGACGTGCTGGCCATCCGCCTCAAGCTGACGCGCGAGCGCATCCGCCAGATCCAGATCGAGGCGCTGGCCAAGCTCAAGCGCAACATGATGCGCCACGGCGTGGATCGGGACTCGATCTTCTGACGCCTGGCCCGACCCTCGGATAATCCGGGGATGACTCAGACAACGGAATGGCTCAAGGTCGAAAGCCTCGAACTTGAGGCGCAGGGCGTGGCGCACAACGCCGAGGGCAAGGTGGTGTTCATCGACGGCGCCTTGCCGGGCGAGGTCGTGAAGGCTGCTATTGCGCGCCGCAAGAACAACTGGGAGCAGGGCCAGCTCACCGAGATCAGGAAGGAAAGCCCGCTGCGCGTGACGCCGGGCTGCCCGCATTTCGGCCTGCATGCCGGTGCCTGCGGCGGCTGCAAGATGCAGCACCTGCAGGCAGGCGCCCAGGTGGCCGTCAAGCAGCGTGTGGTGGAGGACCAGCTCTGGCATCTCGGCAAGGTCAAGCCCGAGGTGCTGCTGCGGCCCATCGAGGGTCCGACCTGGGGCTACCGCTACCGAGCGCGCTTCTCGGTGCGCTATGTGCAGAAGAAGGGCGTCGTGCTGATCGGATTCCACGAGCGCAAGAGCCGCTACGTGGCCGACATGCAGGTCTGCAAGGTCGTGCCCAAGGTCGTCAGCGACCTGCTGATGCCGCTGCGCGAGCTGATCTCCAGCATGGCCGAGCGCGACCGCCTGCCGCAGATCGAGCTGGCCATGGGCGACGAGGTCATCGCCCTGGTGCTGCGCCACCTGAACCCGCTGCCGGATGGCGACATCGCGCTGCTGCGCGAATTCGCCGCCAGGCATGGGGTGCAGTGGTGGCTGCAGCCCAAGGGGCCGGACACCGTCAAGCTGCTGGACGAAGGCGGCCCGGAACTGGCCTATGCGCTGCCGGAGTTCGGCATCCGCATGCCCTTCAAGCCGACCGACTTCACCCAGGTCAATCCGCACATCAACGCCACCCTGGTCGGCCGCGCGCTGCGCCTGCTGGCCGTGCAGAAGGACGACCGCGTCATCGACTGGTTCTGCGGGCTCGGCAACTTCACGCTGCCGCTGGCGACTAAGGCGCGCGAGGTGCTGGGCATCGAGGGCAGCGAGACGCTGGTGCAGCGCTCGCGCGAGAATGCGGCGGCCAACGGCCTGGCGCACAAGACGAGCTTCGTCGCACGCAACCTGTTCGACATGACGCCCGAGCTGCTGGCCCTGGACGGCACGGCCGACCGCTGGCTCATCGACCCGCCGCGCGAGGGTGCCTTCGCGCTGGCCAAGGCGGTGGCCGACATCGCCCAGGACCCGTCGCTGGCGCCCGGCTGGACGGCGCCCAAGCGCATCGTCTACGTCAGCTGCAACCCGGCGACGCTGGCGCGCGATGCGGGCCTGCTGGTCAACGTGGCGGGCTACCGCTGCACGGCGGCCAGCGCGGTGAACATGTTCCCGCACACGGCGCACGTGGAGAGCATCGCGGTCTTCGACCGCTGATTTAGCGTCGGCAGCCGGCCAGCAGGTCCCACTCCGGCTTGTAGACGTCGGCCCGTGCGCCGACCCAGCCCATGGCGGTGTGAAAGAGGTTGTCGTGCGAGGCCGGCTTGTCGCGCAGGCCTTGCAGGCAGCCGGGCTTGAGCGACGCGGCCAGCCCGCCGCCCTCGGGCAGCCAAAGGATCATCGGCACATGGGTCTGCTCGGTGGGTGCGATGGCATGCGGCATGCCGTGCAGGTAAAGGCCGTTCTCCCCGAGCGACTCGCCGTGGTCGGACACGTAGAGCATGCCGGCGTCGAAGCGCGGCGCCTGCGTCTGCAGCCAGCCGATGGCGCGGGCCAGCATCCGGTCGGTGGTGGCGAGCGTGTTGTCGTAGCCGTTGATGACCTGCTCGCGCGGGCACTGCTGCAGCTCGTTGCTGCGGCATTCGGGCAGGAATGGCTTGAGGTCGGGTGGCGAGCGCTTGAAGTAGGCCGGACCGTGGCTGCCCATCTGGTGCATGACGAGGACGAGTCCCCGCTTGAGGCGCTCGGGGTCCAGCGCCGCCACGCGCTTGTCGAGCTCGTGCAGCAGTGATTCGTCGAAGCATTCCTCGCCCAGTTCGTCAGCGTGGCACAGCCCCGCCGGCAGCGGGGCGGCGCCTGCCGGCGGCTTGGCCGCGAAGCCGCTGGGCACGCGGTCGCACAGGCCCTTGCAGCCGCTTTGGTTGTCCAGCCACAGCACGGCCAGGCCCGCGCGCTGCAGCACGTCGAGCAGGTTCTCCTGGGGTTTGTCGGCGTCGAACGCGCTGCGGCCTTGCGGCGCGAACATGCAGGGCAGCGATGCGGCCGTCGCCGTACCGCAGGAGCTGACCTGGCGCAGGCTGATGACGGGCAGCTTGGACAGCGCCGGATTGGTGGGCCGCGCATAGCCGTTGAGGCTGAAGTTCATCGCCCGCGCCGTTTCGCCGACGACCAGCAGCAGCAGCGGGGGCTTGCTGCCCTCGGCGCGCGGCAGCAGGCGGGCGTCCGCGCCGATGACGACGGGCGGCCCCTTGGGGCCGGAGAGGCTGCGCACGCCGACGATGCTGACCGAGTAGACCGCGTTTAGCGGCGTGACCATGTAGCGGATGCTCTTGTTGTTGCGCATTGTCGAGGACAGCGTCGCGAAGACGCTGAGCGCGAGCAGCACCATGGCCAGCAGGGCCAGGCCAAAGGACGCGAGATTGCCGCCCAGGCGCTTGCGCAGGGCCTGGGCCGGCGCCCGGGGGCGGCGCAGCAGCCACCAGGCGGGCAGGGCGCCCAGCAGCACGAGGCTCACGATCAGCCGCCAGCTAAGCAGGTCGCGCGTTTCGCGCACGTCGGTCTGCACCATGTTCACGACCATGGTGGGATCGAAGACGATGCCGTAGGTGCCGATGAAATAGGCCAGCGCCCCGCCGGCCAGCAGCAGGAAGGCGAGCACGCCCTTGATGAGCCGTGGCCAGGCCAGCAGGCTCAGCACCGCGCCGGTGGCGGCGGTGACCATGCCGGCGAAGGCCAGCGTGAAGCCCAGGCCTATGCCCGGCAGCAGCTGCAGCTGCTTCCACAGAGGCCAGTTGGCCAGCAGGCCCATCCAGAGCGCAGCCAGCCAGGCCTGGGTCAGGGGGCGAGAGGTGTCGGGCTGGAACCAGGCCAGCAGGCGCTTGATCAGGGACATGCGAGGAGGTCAGGGGATGGGGCGGCGGCGCGCATTCTCGCGTGCCGCGCGCGGGCTGGTGTGACGGCCCGAGGTCAGGCGGCCACGGCGGTGGGCGAGGTGCGCAGCGCGACGCCACCGGCCGAGTGCGCCTTGCCCGGGCTGCCGCCCATGGGCTTCACGTAGCGGCCGTGCAGCGAGTCGATCTGCCCGGCCAGCGTGGCGGCGTCGTCGATCTTTTCGGCATGGCGCTTCAGCACGAGGCCGGCCATGTCGATCAGCTTGGCGTTGCGCGTCTTCTCGCCCTGCTGGATCAGCAGCTCGACGGCGATCTTGGCGCTGCCGCGCAAGGAGTGGCGCATGGCCGTCTCTGCGACGTTGAAGATCTGCTGGTGACACTCGCGGAACTGCTCGGCCGCGCCCTGGTGCGATTCGGTCATCGAGACAAGGATTTCCGTGCTGGCCTTGGTGGCGCAGTGGCGCATGCCTAGGCCTTGCAGGATGGGCATCATCTCTTCGAGTTCAACCTCCTGGCTGGACAGGCGGATCCACAGCGCCGTCAGCAGCGAGGCGGCTTCGAGGTCGAAGTCGCCGCTGTCGGCATGTGCCGTGAACTCGCGCGCGACGACCAGGGCCTGTCCGACGCGGCGCTCCAGCAGGAAGGCCAGGCCCCGGAAGACGAGGTCGAAACGCTGCAGCCGGATCGAGCCCGGCGCGCGTTCCAGCGCAGCAGCCAGGGAATCATGGGCGTACTTGAAGCCCTTGAAGTCCTTGTTGTCGAAGCGCATCAGCCCGATCAGCACGATGCTGAGCATGTCGAATAGCTTGGAGCGCAGGCCCTGAGACATGGCGCGCTCCAGCATGCGCAGCGCATCCACGCGCTCGCCCGCATAGAAGCCCAGCGAGCCGCAGCGCTGCAGGCGCAGCAGGCAGCCGGGCGTCAGCGTGGCCGCGGTCTGGTAGGTCTTGAGGGCTTGCTGCAGGTCGCCCTGCTCCATCTGCACATGGCCCATCAGGTCATGCGAGTCCGCGTAGTCGGGCAGTTCGCCGATGAGGTTCTCCAGCGTGCGGCGCGCGGCCTGCAGATTGCCGCTGGCCACCTCGGTGCGTGCCACGCCCAGGCGCGCCCAGGGCACGGTCTTGGCGGCGATGATGGCCTCGTACAGTGTCCTGGCGTCGTCGAAGCGCTTGAGCCGCAGCAGCAGCTCGGCCCCGATGCGCGCTGCGTAGAGCCAGTACTTGCCCTTGGCCTCGAAGCGCGCCAGGCAGAGGTTGGCGGCGGTCTCGAAGTCCTGGTTCTCGATGGCTTCGAAGATGCCCTTCAGGATGCGCTTGCGTAGCCGCGCGCTGGCCAGCCGCTCGGCCAGGTTGGCGCTGGTGTAGGGCTTGATGAGGTAGGCGTCCAGCGCCGCCTCGGCGGCCTCGGCCACCTTGGCGTAGGTGGCCTCGCTGGTCACCATGACGAAGACGGTGGAGTAGGGCAGCAGGCCTTCGCGGCGCAGCTCGTCCAGCAGGTCCTGGCCCGAGGTGTCGCTGCTGTCGAAGTGGTAGTCGCACAGCACGATGTCGTAGGTCTGGTGCTCCAGCATCACGCGCGCGTCCTTGACGCGCGGGGTCTGGCGCACGGTGCCCACGCCGAGGTCGCGCAACTGGGCCGACATCAGGCTGCGCGAGTTGGCATTGCTGTCGATGATCAGCGCCGAGGCGTCCTGGATAGTCTCGTCCATCAGGAACATGCGACCTCCTTGCCCGGCGCGTGGCGGTGGACTTTGATCGGAAGTCGCGGAGGCAGAATCACTTATGAGCCATCGGAGTGACAGTCGCTGGACTTTAGGCCGTTCTGGACAAACTGGGTGAGATGGTTTGCGCGCCCCGCCTGGGGGCGTGATTTACGCCGCAGCCAGGGCGGGCGGTTTGTGGCAGTGGCGGGCATGAAAAAGCCGCAGGGCCCTGGCGGGCGCTGCGGCTGCATGCAGCGGGGCGTGCTTACTTGAAGAGGTCCTTGACCCGGTCCGTCCAGGTCTTGGCGTTGGGCGAGTGCTTTTCGCCGCCCTTCTTCAGCGACTCGTCCAGCTCCTTGAGCAGCTTCTTCTGGTGCTCGGTGAGCTTGACCGGCGTCTCCACGGCGATGTGGCAGTAGAGGTCGCCGGGGTAGCTGGAACGCACGCCCTTGATGCCCTTGCCGCGCAGGCGGAAGGTCTTGCCGTGCTGCGTGCCCTCGGGCAGCTCGATCTCGGCCTTGCCGCCCAGCGTCGGCACCTCGATGTTGCCGCCCAGGGCTGCGGTGATCATCGACACTGGCATCGTGCAGTGCAGGTCGTCGCCGTCGCGCTCGAAGATGTCGTGCTGCTTGATGCGGATCTCGATGTAGAGGTCGCCTGCCGGGCCGCCGTTCACGCCGGGCTCGCCATTGCCCGCCGAGCGGATGCGCATGCCCTCGTTGATGCCGGCCGGGATCTTGACCTCCAGCGTCTTCTGCTTCTTGACCTTGCCCTGGCCGTTGCAGGTGGTGCAGGGGTCGGGAATGATCTTGCCGCTGCCGTGGCAGTGCGGGCAGGTCTGCTGGATGCTGAAGAAGCCCTGGCGCATGTGCACCGTGCCCGAGCCGCCGCAGGAGCCGCAGGACTTGGCGCTGGTGCCAGGCTTGGCGCCGGTACCGCTGCAGGTCTCGCAGCTCTCCCAGCTCGGGATGCGGATCTGCGTTTCCTTGCCGCGGGCCGCTTCCTCGAGCGTGATCTCCATCGCGTAGCTGAGGTCGCTGCCGCGGTAGACCTGCTGGCCGCCGCCGCGGCGCTGGCCACCGCCCTGGCCGCCGAAGATGTCGCCGAAGATGTCGCCGAACGCCTCGGCAAAGCCGCCGAAGCCTTCCGCGCCCGGGCCGCCGCGGCCGGCACCCATGTTGGGGTCGACGCCCGCATGGCCGTACTGGTCGTAGGCTGCGCGCTTCTGCGCGTCGGACAGCATCTCGTAGGCCTCCTTGGCCTCCTTGAACTGTTCCTCGGCCTTCTTCGCCCCGTCGCCCTGGTTGCGGTCGGGGTGGTACTTCATGGCCAGCTTGCGGTAGGCCTTCTTGATGTCCTCCTCGGTCGCGTTCTTGGCGACGCCGAGGATTTCGTAGTAATCGCGCTTGGCAGCCATTGCTCTTCTCGTAAAGCAAAAGCCCGGGCGCGCTTTTTGCGCCCCCGGGCCGAGGTCAGGGGAGGCTTACTTGCCGTCCTTGACTTCCTTGAACTCGGCGTCCACGACGTTGTCGTCGGCCGGGCGCTTGGCTTCGCCTTGCGGCGCGGCCTGCGGCTGCTCGGCAGCGCCGGCGGCGGCACCAGCCGCAGCTTGCGCGGCCTGCTGGTCGGCGTAGATCTTCTCGCCCAGCTTCTGGCTGGCCGTCATCAGGGCTTCGGTCTTGGCCTCGATCGCGGCCTGGTCGTCGCCCTTGATGGCTTCTTCCAGGTCCTTGGCGGCGGCCTCGATCTTGTCCTTCTCGGCGGCGTCCAGCTTGTCGCCGTGCTCGCTGAGCGACTTGCGCACGCTGTGCACCAGACCGTCGGCCTGGTTGCGGGCCTGCACCAGCTCGACCTTCTTCTTGTCCTCGGCCGCGTTGGCCTCGGCGTCCTTCACCATCTTCTCGATCTCGGCTTCGGAGAGGCCCGAGTTCGCCTTGATGGTGATCTTGTTTTCCTTGCCGGTGCCCTTGTCCTTGGCGCCGACATGCAGGATGCCGTTGGCGTCGATGTCGAAGCTGACCTCGATCTGCGGCGTGCCGCGCGGGGCCGGCGGGATGCCTTCGAGGTTGAACTCGCCCAGCGACTTGTTGGCCTGGGCCAGTTCGCGCTCGCCCTGGTAGACCTTGATGGTCACGGCCGGCTGGTTGTCGTCGGCCGTCGAGAAGGTCTGCGAGAACTTGGTCGGGATGGTCGTGTTCTTCTTGATCATCTTCGTCATCACGCCGCCCAGGGTCTCGATGCCCAGGCTCAGCGGGGTGACGTCAAGCAGCAGCACGTCCTTGCGCTCGCCGCCCAGGACCTGACCCTGGATGGCGGCACCGACGGCCACGGCCTCGTCGGGGTTCACGTCACGGCGCGGTTCCTTGCCGAAGAACTCCTTGACCTTGTCCTGCACCTTGGGCATGCGGGTCATGCCGCCGACCAGGATGACGTCGTCGATGTCGGTGAGCGACACGCCGGCGTCCTTCACCGCGGTGCGGCAGGGGGCGATGGTGCGCTCGATGAGCTCGTCCACCAGCGACTCCAGCTTGGCGCGGGTCAGCTTGACGTTCAGGTGCTTGGGGCCGGTCGCATCTGCCGTGATGTAGGGCAGGTTCACGTCGGTCTGCGAGCTGTTGGACAGCTCGATCTTGGCCTTCTCGGCGGCTTCCTTCAGGCGCTGCAGGGCCAGCACGTCCTTGGTCAGGTCGACGCCCTGGTCCTTTTTGAACTCGGCAATGATGTAGTCGATGATGCGCTGGTCGAAGTCCTCGCCGCCCAGGAAGGTGTCGCCATTGGTGGACAGTACCTCGAACTGCATCTCGCCATCGACGTCGGCGATCTCGATGATCGAGATGTCGAAGGTGCCGCCGCCCAGGTCATAGACGGCGATCTTGCGGTCGCCCTTGCCGTGCTTGTCCAGGCCGAAGGCCAGGGCCGCGGCGGTAGGCTCGTTGATGATGCGCTTGACGTCCAGACCCGCGATGCGGCCGGCGTCCTTGGTGGCCTGGCGCTGGGCGTCGTTGAAGTAGGCCGGCACCGTGATGACGGCCTCGGTCACTTCCTCGCCGAGGTAGTCCTCGGCCGTCTTCTTCATCTTGCGCAGCACCTCGGCCGACACCTGCGGGGGCGCGTACTTCTTGCCGCGCACTTCCACCCAGGCGTCGCCGTTGTCGGCGGCGGCGATGGTGAAGGGCATCAGGTCGATGTCCTTCTGCACTTCCTTCTCGGCGAACTTGCGGCCGATCAGGCGCTTGACGGCGTACAGCGTGTTCTTCGGGTTGGTCACCGACTGGCGCTTGGCCGAGGCGCCGACGAGGATCTCGCCGTCTTCCTGGTAGGCAATGATGGACGGCGTGGTGCGGGCACCCTCGGCGTTCTCGATGACGCGGGTGGTGTTGCCTTCCATGACCGCGACGCACGAGTTGGTGGTGCCGAGGTCAATGCCGATGATCTTTCCCATTTGGAACTCCTGAGGATTTGGTGATGTGTTCGAGTTGTGGATAAGTCTTGCCGTTTCAAGGGCGGCAGCTTGTGAATTACTTGGGCGCGGCGACCGTCACGAGGGCCGGGCGCAGCACGCGGTCGGCGATCAGGAAGCCCTTCTGCAGCACGGTGACGACCGTGTTGGACTCCTGGCCCGGGGCCGGCACCATGGAGATGGCCTGGTGCTGGTGGGGGTCGAACTTGGCGCCCTGGCCGGGGTTGATCTCGACCACCTTGTTACGTTCCAGCGCGCTGGACAGCTGGCGGCGCGTGGCATGCACGCCCTCCAGCACCGTCTCGACGCTGGCGTTGGGCGTGGCGATGGCCGCCTCCAGGCTGTCCATGATGGGCAGCATGGCTTCGGCGAAGGCCTCGATGGCGAACTTGCGGGCCTTGGCGATGTCCTCGTCGGCGCGGCGGCGCACGTTCTCGGCCTCGGCCTTGGCACGCAGGTAGGCGTCACTCATCTCGGCGAGGCGCCCTTCCAGCTCGGCGATCTTGATCTCGGGATTCAGTTCAGCAGCCGTAGGCTCGGGAGCGCCGGCGGCGTCTTCGGGCAGGGGGGTGTCGGTCGTCATGGCAATAAGAATCGGAATCGCGTCGACGTGGGGCGCGATGTCCCGGTTTCAAGAGGGGGGATTGGAAAAGGATTATCCGGGTCAACCCGGGTCGTCCTCGTCCAGCGAGGCCGACCAGCGATCCCAGTCCGCCAGGCGGCGACGGTCCTGCTTGGTCGGGCGGCCCTGGGCGATGGTTGCCGCCGGCTCCGGCGCCAGCCGGCGGGCTTCCGCGGCGGCCTCTCGAATCGTGACGCTGGTCGCCGTCTCGGCATAGAGCAGCTGTGCCTGCGGCGCCGGGCCGCGCTGGTTGGAAAGCCCCTTGACCTCCACCTCGCGCGCCACGGCGCCGATGCGGATGCTGAGCAGATCGCCCACCTTCACATCCCGCGCCGGCTTGACCGGTTGGCCGCCCACGCGCACGCGGCCGAGGTTGATCTCGTCCACCGCCAGAGCACGGGTCTTGTAGAAACGAGCCGCCCACAGCCATTTGTCCAGGCGCATGCTCAGCGGAGCGTCGCTCACTCGCGGGCTCCGGCGGCCAGGGCGCGTTCCTTTTGCTGTGCCAGTTCTGCAGCGTCGGGCAGGGCGGTCGGCCAGCCCTGCAGATGGCGCTCGGCCAACACTGCCAGCGCGCGGATGCCGGCGGGGTGGTCGTTCAGGCAGGGGATGTAGCCGAAGCGCTGGCCGCCGGCATGCAGGAAGGCCTCGCGGGCTTCCAGGTTGATCTCTTCCAGCGTTTCCAGGCAGTCGGCCGCGAAACCGGGGCAAATGACGTCCACCGATTTCGTGCCTCCCTGGGCCAGCTTGACAAGGCTGGGCTCGGTGTAGGGCTCCAGCCACTTGGCCTTGCCAAAGCGGCTCTGGAAGCTGACCAGCCATTCGCCCTTCTGCAGCCCCAGCGCCTCGGCCAGCAGGCGGCCGGTCTTCAGGCATTCGCAGTGGTAGGGGTCGCCCAGGTGCAGTGTGCGCTCGGGCATGCCGTGGAAGCTCATCACCAGCTTCTCGGCGCGGCCCTCGCGCTGCCAGTGCTCGCGCACGGTCTTGGCCAGTGCGGCGATGTAGCCGGCGTCGTCGTGGTAGCGGTTGACGAAGCGCAGCTCGGGCAGGTGACGGGTCTGCAGCGCCCAGCGTGCGACGTCGTCGATGACGCTGGCCGTCGTCGCGCCGGAGTACTGCGGGTAGGCCGGCAGCACCAGCACGCGGCGGATGCCGTCGCGCTTGAGGGCGTCCAGCGTTGTCGCGATGGCGGGCTGGCCGTAGCGCATGGCGGCGGCCACGCGCACGCGCAGGCCGCGCTCGCCGAGCTGACCCTGCAGCAGCTTGGCCTGCTTCTCGGTCCAGACCTTCAGCGGCGAGCCTTCGGGCGTCCAGACCGTGGCGTACTTGGCCGCCGACTTGGCAGGCCGCACGCGCAGGATGATGCCGTGCAGGATGAGCAGCCAGATCAGCCTGGGGATCTCGACGACGCGCGGATCGGCCAGGAACTGGGCCAGGTAGCGCCGCAGCGCCGGTGCGGTGGGGGCGTCGGGCGTGCCGAGGTTGCAGAGCAGGAGGGCAACGTCCGTCGCCAGCGGGCCCGTGGGAGCGGCGCCGTGGCGCTGCGGCGGTTCGGGAGAAAAGCGCATGCGATGAAGAAGGGGGTCAGCGCCGCGAACGCGGGCCGCCGAAGGCTTGCGGCTCGGTGTCGGCGAAGTGCAGCACCTCGAAGCGCACGATGGGCGACTGGTCGTCGGTCGGCAGGCCGCCCAGGCCGATGACGCCGCTGCCGTGCAGGGTGCAGCTGCCGCGCTTGAGGCTGAGCAGTTCGCCCGAGTCGCCGAAGCGCACATAGGTGCCGTTGTAGGACAGGTCAGTCAGCTCGAAGCTACTGCCCTGCCAGTCAATGCGGGCATGCGAGCGCGACACGCGGGCGTCGGTGATGCAGTAGGTGGCCTGCACGCTGCGGCCCAGGATGATGGGCATGGCGCCGATGTCGAAGACGCGGTCCAGGTCCTGCCAGATGAGGCGCATGCCGTCGGGCTCGACGGAGCGCATCGGCTCGCCAAACTGGGTGGCCGTGTCGTCGGCGCTGACCAGGGGGGCGGCGTCCATGCGGTAGACGTGCACCGGCTCGACGCGGCCGCGCACGGAGATGCGGTCCAGGCTGCGAAAGCGCCCCTTGGAGGCGTGGTGCAGGCCGGCCAGAACCTCGGCGGTGATGAGGATCTCGCCGTCGCCGGCATGGTCGATGAGACGGGCCGCCACGTTGACGGCGTCGCCGAAGCAGTCGCCGTTGAGCTCAACGACCTCGCCGCGCGCCAGTGCCACCTGCAGCCGCAGCGCCAGCATGGCCGGGTTGCTCTGGCGGCGAGCGCGCTGCACCGTCCTCTCCAGCATCTCCTGCATGCGCTGGGCGGCGCGCACGCCGTCGCGCGGCGTGTCGAAGGCGGCCATCAGGCCGTCGCCGAGGGTCTTGATGAGCTGGCCGCCGCTTTCCAGCACGGCTTCGCTGATCTGCCCCACGGTCTGCGTGACCATGGCGCTCGCCTCGGCATTGCCGAGGGATTCGTACAGCCCGGTGCTGCCGCGCAGGTCGGCAAAGAGGACGGTGCGCTCGCGGATCGCGGTCATGTCAGAAGTTTAGGGCGTGAAAAAGGCCGGACGGGCCGGCCTTGTTGCGATCACAGATTGTCGAGGTAAGTACGCAACTTGTCGGAGCGGCTCGGGTGCTTCAGCTTGCGGATCGCCTTGGCCTCGATCTGGCGGATGCGCTCGCGCGTGACGTCGAACTGCTTGCCGACTTCCTCCAGCGTGTGGTCGCTCTGCATCTCGATACCGAAGCGCATGCGCAGCACCTTGGCTTCGCGCGGGGTCAGCGAGTCGAGGATGTCCTTCACCACGTCGCGCAGGCCGGCCTGCATGGCGGCCTCGATCGGCGCCGTGTTGTTGGTGTCCTCGATGAAATCGCCCAGGTGGCTGTCGTCGTCGTCGCCGATCGGCGTCTCCATGGAGATCGGCTCCTTGGCGATCTTCATGATCTTGCGGATCTTGTCTTCCGGGATCTCCATCTTCTCGGCCAGCGTCGGGGCGTCCGGCTCGTAGCCGAACTCCTGCAAGTGCTGGCGCGAGATGCGGTTCATCTTGTTGATCGTCTCGATCATGTGAACCGGGATGCGGATGGTGCGGGCCTGGTCGGCGATGGAGCGCGTGATGGCCTGGCGGATCCACCACGTCGCGTACGTCGAGAACTTGTAGCCGCGGCGGTATTCGAACTTGTCCACCGCCTTCATCAGGCCGATATTGCCTTCCTGGATCAGGTCCAGGAACTGCAGGCCGCGGTTGGTGTACTTCTTGGCGATGGAGATCACGAGGCGCAGGTTGGCCTCGATCATTTCCTTCTTCGCGTCACGAGAGGCCTTCTCGCCCTCGTTCATCTTCTTGTTGATGTCCTTCAGGTCGTCCAGCGGCACCACGGCCTTGGCCTGGATGTCGATGAGCTTCTGCTGCAGTTCCTGCACGGGCGGCAGATTGCGGCTCAGGATGACGCTGTACGGCTTGCCGGCAGCCACTTCCTTCTCGGCCCACTTCAGGTTCAGCGCGTTGGGCGGGAAGGTCTTGATGAAGTGTTCCTGCGGCATGCCGCACTTGTCGACCACGATCTTGCGCAGCTCGCGCTCGTAGCGGCGCACGTCGTCCACCTGGCTGCGCAGGATGTCGCAGAGCTTTTCAATCGTCTTGACCGTGAAGCGGATGGTCATCAGCTCGGCGCTGATGGCCTGCTGGGCCTTGTTGTAGGAGACCGACTTGTAGCCTTCCTTCTCGAAGGCCTTGCGCATCTTGTCGAAGGCGGCGGACATCGAGTCCAGTTTCACCAGCGCGGCGTTCTTCAGCTCTTCGAGCTTCTTGGTCAGCGCCTTGGAGCCGCCGTTGCCGTCGTCGTCGTCCTCCTCGTCGAATTCGTCGAAGTCTTCCTCGGCCACGTAGTCGTCGGCTTCGTCCTCGGCGACGAAGCCGTCGACGACGTCGGAGATCTGCATCTCGCCTGCGCGGATCTTGGTGGCGTATTCGAGGATGTGGGCGATGGTCGTCGGCGATGCCGAGATGGCCAGCATCATGGCCTGCAGGCCGCCTTCGATGCGCTTGGCGATCTCGATTTCGCCTTCACGCGTCAGAAGTTCGACAGTGCCCATTTCGCGCATGTACATGCGCACCGGGTCGGTCGTGCGGCCGAACTCGGAGTCCACCGTGGACAGCGCGGCTTCCGCGGCTTCTTCGGCTTCTTCCTCGGTCGACGTGGCCGTCGTGTTGCCCTGGATCAGCAGCGTGGCGGCGTCGGGCGCCTGCTCGTACACCGCGATGCCCATGTCGTTGAGCATGGACACGATGGCTTCGAGGATTTCCTCGCTGACCAGCTTTTCGGGCAGGTGGTCGTTGATTTCCTGATGCGTCAGGAAACCACGCGTCTTGCCCATCTTGATGAGGGTCTTCAGCTCGCTGCGGCGCTTGAGGGCTTCCTCTTCGGTCAGCGCGGTCTCTTCCAGGCCGAACTCGCGCATCAGCGCGCGCTCCTTGGCGCGGCTGACCTTCATGCGCAGCGGCTTGGCCTTGACCGTTTCCTCTTCGACGGCAACGGTCTCTTCAGCTTCCGGCTCCTCGCCTTCGATCTCGGCGTCAATGTCGGAGAAGTCTTCTTCTTCCTCGGCGTCCTTCTTGCCGGCGGCCTTCTTGGACGTGGTTTCCGCCTTGGGCTTGCGGCCGCGCTTGGGCTTGTCCTCTTCCGTGGCCTTGGCCGCCTTGGCAGCGGGCTTGGCCACCGCCTTCGCAGTCTTGGCGGGCGCTTCGGCTGCAGCCTTCACGGCCGTCTTCTTCTTGGGTTCTTCGGCAGGAGCGGGGCTGGCCTTGGGCGCGGTCTTCTTGGCGGTCATGCAGGTCCTTCGGGTTTGCGCGGTCAATTCAGAAATGCAGCAGCCACCGCGGCCAGCCCGGGCTCGGCGTCAAACCGGCGGGGCATGGGGGCGGTGGCTTTCGTCGTCAGGGTTTCAGCGAGGGACCCTGGCGTGGCGCGAACAAGCTGGCGTGATCGTTTGGTATGCAGAGCTGGCGGATGTTTTGGCCATCAAAACCCTCGATGGGTTGCCCAGTGTCGCTGGGTGGCCGGTTCCGGCATTTCTCTGCCGTCACTCTTGTTGACGCGCGCGGAAAACGTTGAATTATCTGCCAGATTCACGTGAAGGTCAAAAATGGCTCGGACAAACCCGCACGTCAGCCCGCCTGAGCCCCGCCCTTGAACTCGTCCGCACGGGCTCGCAGCTCGCGGTAGCGCAGGCGGTCGGCCTCGCTGAGCGAGGGCTTGGCCAGCAGGCTCGCGATCTCGGCGTCGATCTGGTCGCGCCGCAGCTTCGCAAGCGCCGCGGTCAATTCCTTGGCCGGATTGGCATCGGCGCCCAGGTCGTGAACCGGGTGAATGACCTGGGCGGCGCGGGCGTCCAGGCCGGCTTCGGTCAATCCCGCTTCGATGGCCGCCCAGGGTGTCGCGCCATGGTGGGTCAGCTGGCGTTCCAGCCATTGGATGAGCTCGCCGTGCAGGCCGGGCAGGTCATGCAGCAGTGCACGATCCTCGTCGGCAAGGGTCTCCCAGAGCTCGCTGTGCTGCAGCAGCAGGCGGGTGGCGTGGTCGGTGGCCGTGGCGGGCGCGGCTCGCGGGCCTGCCGGGCGCGGTTCGGCATCCCGGCGGGCCTTCCAGTCGCTCTTGCCTTTCCACTCGCCCTTGGGCTTCCATTCCCCCTTGGGTTGCCAGCGCGGTTTTTCGGCGGGTGCAGCCGTTTCGGTGGCAGGGGCGGCAGGCGCAGGCTCACCCAGCCACAGGGCTTGCAATTCCGCTTCGGGCATCTGCCCCTGGCGGGCCAGTTCACCCAGCAGCTGGCGGCGCAGCAGGCTGTCGGGCAACAGGTTCCACAGCGGCCGGGCCTGTTTGAGCATGCGGGCGCGGCCTTCGGGCGTGCCGAGGTCGCAACCGTCGCCGGCCACGGCCACGAGCTGGCGCGACAGCGGCACCGCCGTCTCGATGCAGCGCTCGAAGGCCTCGGCACCGAGCTCGCGGACGTAGGAGTCGGGGTCGTGCTCCGGCGGCAGGAAGAGGAACCTGACCGTGCGCGTTTCCGTCGCGTGGGGCAGGGCGGCCTCCAGCGCGCGGCCGGCGGCGCGGCGGCCCGCGGCGTCACCGTCGAAGCTGAAGACGACCGACTCGGTGTGCCGGAAGAGCTTGTGAACGTGGTCGGCCGTGCACGCAGTGCCGAGCGTCGCCACCGCGTTGCCGATGCCGTGCTGGGCCAGGGCGACGACGTCCATGTAGCCTTCCACCACCAGCACATGGCCACGCTGGCGGATCGCCTGGCGGCCCTCGAACAGGCCGTAGAGCTCCCGGCCCTTCACGAACACGGGCGTTTCCGGCGAGTTCAGATATTTGGGTTCGCCCTTGTCCAGCACCCGGCCGCCGAAGCCGATGACCTCGCCCTGCACGTTGCGGATGGGAAACATGATGCGGTCGCGGAAGCGGTCGTAGCGCTTCGCGTCCTGGCCGGGCTCTGTCTCCGGCGTGATCACGAGGCCGCACTCCACCAGCTGCGGGTCGTCATAGCTCGGGAAGCCACTGGCCAGCGAGCGCCAGCCTTCCGGGGCGTAGCCCAGGCCGAAGCGGGCGGCGATCTGGCCGGTCAGGCCGCGTCCCTTGAGGTAGTGGATGGCCCGATCGGACTCGCGCAGCCGGGCCTTGTAGAAGTCTGCCGCGCGGGCCAGCACGTCGGTGAGGCTTTGCTGTCTGGCCTTCTCGACCTTGGCGCGCTCGCGCTGCTCGGGGCTGCGCTCGTCCTGCGGCACCACCATGCCGACCTGCTGGGCCAGGTCTTCCACGGCCTCGACGAAGCTGGCGCCGGTGTGCTCCATCAGGAAGCCGATGGCGTTGCCATGCACGCCGCAGCCGAAGCAGTGGTAGGTCTGACGGACGGCGTTGACGTTGAAGCTGGGTGACTTCTCTCCGTGGAAGGGGCACAGGCCCTTGTGGTTGGCGCCTGCCTTCTTCAGCTCGACGTGACGGCCCACCACGTCGACGATGTCGACGCGGGACAGCAGATCCTGGATGAAGCCTTGGGGAATCACCCCGTGAGTTTAAAGAGGCGCCTGCGTGGGGCTGCGCAATTGCCCGGACCAGTCGCCGTTGGCGAAGGCGTCCATCCAGCCCGGCAGGGCCATGGGATGCATGGCGGCGGCGATGCCGTTGCCCTGGCCGAGGCGGCAGCCCAGGCGCAGCAGCTCGCGGGCATGGGCGCGGCTCTCGACGCCCTTGGCCAGCACGGAGCAGCCGATGTTGCGGGCCAGGCCGATGACGCTCTCCACCAGCGACAGGTCCTGGGCGTCGCCCAGCATGCCCTGCACGAAGCTGCGGTCGAGCTTGAGGGTGTCCACGGGCAGGCGCTTGAGCGAGCTCAGGCGCGAATAGCCGGCGCCGAAGTCGTCCAGCGCGATGCCCACGCCCAGGCCCAGGCAGCGCTGGATCAGCGCCTGCGCGGCAGCCGTCTCGGCCAGGGCATCGGCTTCCAGCACGTCCAGGTGCAGCAGGTGGGCCACCTCGGGCGGCTGGCGCTGGATGAGTTCCTGCAGGCGCTGCGGGAAATCGTGGCGACTCAGCTGGCGGGCGCCGACGTTCACGCTGACCGGCAGGCCCTTGCCGCCGTTCACGCCCGCGTGCAGCCAGGCCGCCGTCTGCGTGAGGGCTTTTTCGATGACCCAGTCGCCGATCTGCACGGCCAGTCCGGTCGTTTCGATCAGCGGCAGGAAATGCGCCGGGGCAAGCAGGCCGCGCTCCGGGTGCTGCCAGCGCAGCAGGGCCTCGACACCCATGACCTGGCCGGTGCGCAGGTCGATCTGCGGCTGGTAGTGCAGCAGAAGCTCCTCGCTGTCCAGCGCCTTCTGCAGCCGGGCCAGTGCGATCAGGCCGGCCTCGTCGCGCTGGTCCAGCGTCGGGTCGTGGAACTGGATGCCGCCGCGGCCGGCGTGCTTGGCGCGGTAGAGGGCGTGGCCGGCGTGACGCAGCAGGGTTTCGGGGTCGGCGTCGTCCTGCGGGTAGAGGGTGGCGCCCAGGCTGGCGCCGATCTCGATGGCCAGGCCATCGCCGACGCGGCTCTCGCGGACGGCCACCGGCGTCGACAGCACCGTCAGCAGCCGTTCCACGCCGCGCTGGGCTTCCTCGGGCGTCTGCACCCGCATCAGCACCGCGAATTCGTCGCCATGCAGGCGTGCGAGCTGGTCGGCCGTGTCCGGTTCGGCGCCGCGCGAGCCGCGCAGCGTGGCCCGCAGGCGGCCGCTGAGCTGCTGCAGCACGGCGTCCGCGGTGAGTTGGCCGTGCTCGGCGTTCACGCGGCCGAAGTCGTCCAGGTCGATGATGGCGATGACGAGCCTGAAGCCGTCGCGGTTGGCGGCGGCCATGGCCTGCTGCAGCAGGCGCATGAATTCGTCGCGGTTGGCCAGGCCGGTGGCGAGGTCGTAGCGCAGGCGGCGGCGCAGCAGATCCTGCTGGCGCAGGCTCTCGCCGAGGTCGGTCAGGCTGAACAGGCGCCAGCGCGGATTGACGCCGTCGGGCTCGGGCACGGGGCTGAGCTTGGCCGCGAAGACGTGGCGGCCGCCGTCGTCCAGCTCGGCCTGCAGCTGGCCGCTCCAGGTCATGCCGCCGGCGAGCTCGGCCTGGATCTCGGCCGGCTCGTGGCCGCTGCGCTGCAGATTGGCCAGGCTCAGCGGGGTGGCCGGGCGGCCGATCAGGGCCTCGCGCGACGCATGCAGGATGTCGCAATAGGCCGGGTTGACCTCGACGATGCGCCACTGGATGTCGACGACGGCCAGGCCCTCGCTGGCCTGCTGGAACAGCGTGGCCGACATGCGCTCGCGCTCCTCGGCCGTGTGGCGCCAGCTGACGTCGGCCAGCGAAGCGATGAGGCCGCGGGCGCGACCCTGGCGATCCCGCAGCGGCACATGAGCCTGCAGTTCATGCCAGCGCCAGTCGCCGCCATCGGCCGCCATGCGCAGCGACAGGCCAAGGTGTTTGCGCTCCGGGTCGGCGAGCAACTCGCGCAGCGCGCGGCGCACCGGCTCGCGGTCCCGTGGGTGGGCCAGGCGGATCCAGTCCAGCGGGGCGCTGCCGGTGGAGGCGCCGTTCACCGGCGTCGTCAGCGCGACCCAGCGCGCCGAGGCATGCCGCCGCCCCTCCGGTAGCCGCCATTCGGCCAGCGCCAGGCCCTGGGCGTCGAGGGCGCTGCGCCAGCCATCGCGGTCGCGCAGCTGCTGCTGGCTCAGCGCGACGATGGCCAGCGGCAGCGCGGCAAGAGCCAGTCCGAGGGCGTGGGTCGCGGGGTCCGGCGGCGCGCAGACGGCCCAAAGGCCCAGCAGTGCAGCGCCCAGCAGGGCGTTGGCACGCGGCGAGGCCTGCAGCGCGTGCAGGCAGAGCAGCAGATGCGGCAGCAGCAGCAGGGCGCCGGCATGGGGCAGCCAGGCCAGGCCGGTCTGGGCGGCAACGGCGGCCAGCGCAAACGCATGGGCCACGCGGCGGCTGCCGCGACGCGGCCGCTGCGTGCTGGCCTGCAGGCAGGTGCCGGCGCTGAGCAGTCCCAGCGCCCAGGCCGTGGCCATTTCCAGCGCGCCAGCGCCCGCGGCACTCATGGACAGGCCGGCCGCCAGCAGCGCGGCCAGCGTCAGCAGGCCTGCCAGTGCGGGAGCGGTCACGCCGGCCAACAGACCGAAGAGCCCGACCTCCCGCCAGCCCGCCAGCTGTCCGGTCAGGCGCAGGCGCCGCAGCAGCGTGCGGTTCAGCACGACGGCCAGCAGGGGCAGCGCGAGCGCCGCCAGCACGGGCGAGGAGATCAACAGATCCAGCTCAGCGCCGGCGTCGGGCTTTGTCGTGAAGAGATGGGGCAGGCCGGCTCCGAGGAACAGCCCGGCCATCACCAGCGGCAGCACCCAGGCGCTGAGGCGCCAAAGCGTCAGCAGGCCCAGGGCGGCCAGCAGCATGGGGATCAGCAGATCCTGGGCCGGCATCGCGCCGGCCGGCTGGGGCAGGCGTAACAAGGGCGGCAGGGCGTCCGTGGCGAGGCTCCAGGCGGTCACCAGACCGCCCCCCAGGCCGGCCATTGCCGCCAGGCCCACCCGGCGCAGCCGCCGCCAGCCGCGGCGGTCGTGGATGCGGCGGGGGCCGGGCGGCAGCGTCGTGGTCGGCGGGGGCTGCGCGCTCAGGTCCGCACCCTGCTCGTTGATGCCGGAATCGGGCGGGCTGGAATGGAAATCCATGTTCAGTCCCGGGGGTGACCCATTCCCGCGCCCTTCACGGCACCGCGGCGGCATGGGTGGGAGCGTATGGACATGGGCGGAATCTCGCTGGCAGTACGGAGCCATGAGACCGGGGAAAACCCGCGGAATCTGATTCCGGACAGCGTGACGAAGGACATGGTGAATTTTAGGCGCGGGGCTGGCCGCAATAGAAAAGGGCCATCCCGTAGATGGATGGCCCTGCTGGATGCCGCGCCGCAATGGCTGCGGTCGGGAATTCTGCTTACTGCGATCGGGATGCGCCCGGTGCGGCGGCTTGCGTCCGAATGCCCGCCGATTCTGTTCAGACGGCGAAATCGGTCAGCTTGGCGCCGCCGGCAATGGCCGCCTTCAGCCATTTGGGCTGCAGGCCGCGGCCGCTCCAGGTTTCGCCGGTGGCCTGGTTGCGATATTTGGCGGCCACCTTGGAGATCTTGATGGGCTTGACCGTCCGCATGCTGAGGTCGGCCACCGTCAGGCCATATTCGCTCATCAGGGATTTGACCTTGGCCACAGCCTCGCTGCGTTCGCGCTCCTTGGTTTGGCTGATCTGCTCGTCAAGGGCCGCGCGTTGGGCCAGGAGTTCCTTGAGATTGGACATGCTGCTATTCCTCTTGCGATTTGACCGGAGAGACTCCCGATGCGGGCATCGAGGCCTCGGAGAGCCGGGGCTCGATAGCCTGCCGATTATCTCCGTGGGTGAATTAAATCGCGGGTAAGGAATTCAGGCAAGAGTTTTCGTTGGGCGCCGGCGACGGGTTTCCAAAGGGGCTGCAGGTTTGATTGCGGTGGATTTTCTGGGCGGGCCGGTGGTGGTGCGCCGTAGTTACCCTGTGGCGGCGCGCGGCCCGGCGCTATTTGCCGTGACGAATGCCACGGTGTGTTGCGCGAATAGCCGGATTCAGTTCGCCGGGGGAACGTAGCCCGCCACCGTTTCGGCGCCGGTGCCAAAGAAAAACTGGTCGGCCTGGCGCATCAGGTATTGGCGGGCGCGCAGGTCGGCGAGGTTCAGGCGGTTTTCATTGACGAGCATGGTCTGGTGCTTCATCCAGGCGGCCCAGGCTTCTTTGCTGACGTTTTCCCAGACCTTCTTGCCGAGTTCGGTATGCACGGGGTAGGGCGGGAAGTCCAGTCCTTCGGCTTCCTTCTTCAGATAGGCGCATTGAACGGTGCGGGGCATGGGGGACTCCTGAGAACGCGAGAAAGAGAAAACGGCCGGCACTGTAGCGCGGCGGCCGAATGGGGGCGGTGGCCGGGGCTTAGTTGAATTTCTTGACCAGCACCAGCGAACGCCGATCCCAGTTGTATTTGCGCTTGCGCTCCTCGGGCAGCCATTCCGGGTCGACCTGCTGGAAACCGCGTTTGATGAACCAGTGCATGGTGCGCGTCGTCAGCACAAAGATGCTGTCCAGGCCCATGGCCTTGGCACGTTGCTCGATTCTTTTCAGCAGGCGATCGCCGTCGCCCTGGCCCTGCACTTCGGTGGAGACGGTCAGGGCTGCCATTTCCGCGGTGCGCGCCTCGACGTAGGGGTAGAGCGCCGCGCAGCCGAAGATCACGCCATCGTGCTCGATGACGGTGTAGAGCTCGGCATCGCGCTCGATCTCCGTGCGGCTGCGCTTGACGAGCGTGCCGTCGCGCTCGAAGGGTTCGATGAGCTTGATGATGCCGGCCACGTCGTCGGAGCTGGCCTCGCGCAGGCTCTCCAGCTTCTCGTCGACGACCATGGTGCCGATGCCGTCGTGGGTGTAGACCTCCTGCAGCAGCGCGCCATCCACGGCGAACGGGATGATGTGGGAGCGCTCGACGCCGGCGCGGCAGGCCTCGGCGCAGTGGCTGAGGTAGAAGGCCGCATCGGTGGGCGCCGGGTAGGGCGGAGCCTTGGCCAGCATGCGCTCGGCATCTGCCAGGGCCAGTTCGGTGTCGATGGGGCTTTCCAGGTCGTCGGGGTTTTCCGGCACGCCGGCGGATTCGCAGACGAACAGCAGCTTGTCGGCCTGCAGCGCGATGGCGGCGGATGTGGCCACGTCTTCCATGCCCAGGTTGAAGGCCTCGCCGGTGGGCGAGAAACCGAAGGGCGACAGCAGCACGACGGCGCCGATGTCGATGGCGCGCTGGATGGCCGCACCGTCGACCTTGCGCACCAGGCCGGAATGCTGGAAGTCCACGCCGTCGACGATGCCGACCGGCCGGGCGGTCAGGAAATTGCCCGAGACAACACGCACGGTGGCGTTGGCCATGGGCGTGTTGGGCAGGCCCTGGCTGAAGGCGGCCTCGATCTCGAATCGCAGCTGGCCGGCGGCCTCCTGGGCGCAGTCCAGCGCGACGGCGTCGGTGATGCGGCGGCCGTGGCTGTAGCGGGGTGTCTGACCCTTGGCGGCGAGTTGTTCGTTCACCTGGGGCCGGAAGCCGTGCACCAGCACGATCTTGATGCCCATGGCGTGCAGGATGGCCAGGTCCTGCACGAAGGCGTTGAGCTTGCCGGCGGCGACCAGTTCACCCGGCATGCCGACGACGAAGGTTTCGCCGCGGTAGGCGTGGATGTAGGGCGCCACGGCGCGGAACCAGGGCACGAAGGTGTGGGGGAAGACGAGACCGCTCATGGGAGCGAATTGTGAAGCCTGACTTGGGTCACTTGACGCTGTCATATCCGGGTCGGAGGATCGTCGTTTAACCACCCGGAGACCGCGATGAAGGACTACCAAGACGTCTACATGACCCCCGGCGCCTTCAGCTGGAACGAGTTGGGCACATCCGACCCCAAGGCTGCCTGCGAGTACTACGGCGGCCTGTTCGGCTGGACCTTCGACACGATGAACATGGGGCAGGGCGACTACCACGTCATAAAGGTGGGCGAGGTGGCGGTGGGCGGCGTCATGACGCCGCCGGCACCCGGGCCGGCGATGTGGGGCGCCTATGTGACGGTCGAGTCCTGTGACGCCACGGTCGAGAAGGCCAGGAGCCTGGGCGGTACCGTCTGCGCCGGGCCGTTCGACATCCCGACCGTGGGCCGCATGGCCGTGCTGCAGGACCCGCAGGGCGCCGTCATCCAGGTCATCAGCTACTTCCCGCGAACGGAGTGACGCTCTGCGGGACAATCCCGCCTCAATGAATTCCGAACGACCCGAGAGCCGGTTGCCTCAACCGGCTCTTTCCATTTCCTTTCCCGAATCGCTGCCCGTCTCGGCGCGGCGCGACGAGATCGCGCGGGCGATGGCCGACCATCAGGTCGTCATCGTCTGCGGCGAGACCGGTTCCGGCAAGACGACACAGCTCCCTAAGATCGCGCTGGCCATGGGCCGCGGCCGAGTCAACGGCGGCGGGCTGATCGGCCACACCCAGCCGCGGCGGATTGCCGCCAGCAGCGTGGCCAAGCGCATCGCCGAAGAGCTGAACACGCCCTTGGGCGATGTCGTCGGCTACAAGGTCCGCTTCCAGGACCGCCTCTCCAGGGGTGCCTCGGTCAAGCTGATGACGGACGGCATCCTGCTGGCCGAGACGCAGAGCGACCCGCTGCTGCGCGCCTACGACACGCTGATCATCGACGAGGCTCACGAGCGCAGCCTCAACATCGACTTCCTGCTGGGCTACCTGCGCGAGCTGCTGCCGCGCCGGCCGGACCTGAAGATCGTCGTCACCTCGGCCACCATCGACGCGGAGCGCTTCGCCAGGCACTTCGAGTCTGCCAAGGGCCCGGCGCCGGTGCTGATGGTGTCCGGGCGCCTGTTTCCCGTCGAGCAGCGCTACCGCCCCTTCGAGGAAAGCCGCGAGTACGACCTCAACAACGCCATCTGCGACGCCGTGGACGAGCTGTGGCGCGAGGGTGGGGGCGACGTGCTGGTCTTCCTGCCCGGCGAGCGTGAGATCCGCGAGGCCGCCGAGGCGCTGCGCAAGCACCACCCGCCGGGCGTGGACATCCTGCCGCTGTTCTCGCGTCTGTCCGAGGCTGACCAGAACAAGGTCTTCGAGCCCCACGGCGCGCGCCGCATCGTGCTGGCCACCAACGTTGCCGAGACGTCACTCACGGTGCCGGGCATCCGCTACGTCATCGACCCCGGCCTGGCGCGCGTCAAGCGCTACAGCTACCGCAACAAGGTCGAGCAGCTGCTGATCGAGAACATCAGCCAGGCGGCCGCCAACCAGCGCGCCGGCCGCTGCGGCCGCGTGTCCAACGGCATCTGCGTGCGGCTGTACAGCGAGAAGGAGTTCAACGAGCGCCCGCGCTTCACGGACCCCGAAATCCTGCGCTCGTCACTCGCCGGTGTCATCCTGCGCATGAAGTCGCTGCACCTGGGCGAGGTGGAGCGTTTCCCCTTCATCGAGGCGCCGCGCCCCAAGGCCATCGCCGACGGCTACCAGCTGCTCAACGAGCTGGGGGCCACCGACGACGCCAACGAGCTCACAGCCCTGGGCAAGGAGCTGTCGCGCCTGCCGCTGGACCCGCGCGTCGGACGCATGATTTTGGAAGCCCGCACCCGCGACGCGCTGACGGAGGTGCTGGTCATCGCGTCGGCCCTGTCGGGCCAGGACGTGCGCGACCGCCCGCAGGAGCAGGCTCAGGCCGCCGACGAGAAGCACAAGAAGTTCGACGATGAGAAGTCGGAGTTCATGGGCTATCTCAAGCTCTGGAAATGGCTGGGCGACAGCAAGGGCGGCGAGGGCGAGCACAAGCTGTCCCACCGCAAGCACGAGGCCCTGCTGCGCGAGAACTTCGTCAGCCCGCGCCGCGTGCGGGAGTGGCGCGATGTGCATTCGCAGCTGCAGACGGTGGTGGCCGAGCACGGCTGGCGCCTGAACCAGAGCCCGGCCACCTACGAGCAGGTCCACCTGTCGATGCTGTCGGGCCTGCTGGGCAACATCGGCCAGAAGAGCGATGACGAGGACTGGTACCTTGGCGCGCGCGGCATCAAGTTCTGGCGCCACCCCGGCGCCCACCTGAGCAAGAAGCCGGGCCGCTGGATCGTCGCGGCCGAACTGGTGGACACGTCACGGCTTTACGGCCGAGGCCTTGCGAACATCGAGCCGCAGTGGCTGCCGCCCATCGCCGGCCACCTCATTAAGACCCAGCTGCTGGAGCCGCACTGGGAGAAGAAGGCCGCCGAGGTCGTGGCGCTGGAGCGGGCCACGCTCTACGGCATCGTGCTGTACAGCAACAAGCGCGTGAACTTCGGCCGCGTAGACGCCAAGGCGGCGCGCGAGATCTTCATCCGCGAGGGCCTGGTCAACGACGACCTGCCCGAAGACCTCGTCAAGCAGTTGCCCTTCCTGGGCCACAACCGCCGCCAGATCAGCAAGGTCGAGGCGTTGGAGCACAAGTCGCGCCGCCAGGACGTGCTGGTCGATGACGAGCTGATCTATGCCTTCTACGAGGACAAGCTGCCGGCGCACGTGTTCTCCGGCGCCACGCTACTGAAGTGGTGGCGGGAGGCCAGCAAGGGCAATGACAAACTGTTGCAGCTCAGCCAGGACGAGCTGATGCGCCACGAGGCGGCCGGCGTCACCAGCGAGGCCTTCCCCAAGGTCATCCGCCTGGGCGGCGTGGACTGCGCGGCCAGCTATCTGCACCAGCCGGGCGACCCGCGCGACGGCCTGACGGTGACCGTGCCCATCTTTGCGCTCAACCAGGTCAGCGAGGAGCGCGCCGAGTGGCTCGTGCCCGGCATGCTGGCCGCCAAGGTGACGGCCCTGCTGAAGAGCCTGCACCAGAAGCCGCGGGCGCGGCTGACGCCGCTGCCGGACTTCGTGGCCGAGTTCATCGAGCTGCAGCCCTTCTGCCAGGGCGGCCTGGTGGACACGCTGCTCAGGGCCGTGAAGGACCGCAGCCAGATCGCCGTGCAGCGCAACGACTTCAAGCTCGAGCAGCTGGCGCCGCATCTGTTCATGAACTTCCGCGTGGTGGACGAGCATGGCCGCCAGCTCGGCCAGGGACGTCAGCTTGCCGCGCTGAAGGCGGAGCTGGGCGGGCAGGCGAGGTCGGCCTTCCAGGCGCTGGCGGCTTTGAAGCTGCCGGCCGCAGAAGCGCCACCCAAGCCTCAACCCGAACGCGGCATCCGCGCCGAGGTCGTCAAGCCTGCCGCGCCGGCGCGCGACGCCAGTCAGACCTATACCGACTGGACCTTCGGCGAGCTGCCCGAGCTGCTGGAGGTGCGCAAGGGCGGCCAGACGCTGATCGGCTTCCCGGCGCTGATCGACAAGGGCAACGCGGTCGAGATCGAGGTCTTCGACGAGCCCGAGGTCGCCGCCGCCAGGCACCGCGCCGGCCTGCGCCGGCTCATCGCGCTGCAGCTCAAGGAGCCGCTGAAGTTCCTGGAGAAGAACATCCCCGACCTGCAGCGCATGTCGGTGCTCTTCATGGGCCTGGGCACGGCCGAGGAGCTGCGTGACCAGATCATCGGTGTCGCGCTGGACCGCGCTTTCCTGGGCGACCCGCTGCCCACCGACGCGATCGGCTTCAGGAAACGCATCGAGGAAGGCCGCAGCCGCCTCAACCTGATCGCCCAGGAGGTGGCCCGCGCCGTGCATGCCGTGCTGCAGGAGCTGGCCAACGCCAGCCGCAAGCTCAAGGACTCGCGCCCGGCCAAGGACGTGGGCGACGACATCGCCGCCCAACTGCAGCGCCTGGTGCCCAAGCGCTTCGCGCTGGACACGCCCTGGGCTCAGCTGCAGCACCTGCCGCGCTATCTGAAGGCCGTCACGGCGCGGCTGGACAAAGCGCGCGCCGACGCGGACCGCGATGCCAAGCTGATGGGCGAGGTCAGGCCGCTGGAGCAGCGTTACACGCGCCGGCTTGCAGAGCTCAAGGGTGTGCGCGATGCTCGGCTGGACGATTTCCGCTGGCAGCTGGAGGAATTGCGCGTCAGCCTGTTCGCCCAGGAGTTGCGCACACCCCAGCCGGTGAGCGTCAAACGGCTCGATAAAGTCTGGGCCCAGATCGTGAGCTGATGCACGCCGGCCTTGTTCGTGGATGGCTGGGGTGGAAATCCGTCGCATTTCGACGCTTGGCTGCAAGCCTGGCCCGTCTAGCCTGGAGTCCAATGCAGGGTCACCAACTGTTACAGCCCCGCCCCGTCTGCCGTGCCTGAAACCAGCCCTGCCTCGACCCCGCTGCGGAGCTTCGGCCGCTTCGAGCTGCGCGCCCTGCTGTCCAAGAGCGCCCGCAGCCTGATCTGGCGCGTCTTCGACGCCCGCCACGGCCAGGAGCTGATGCTGTGCATGCCGCGCGAGAAGCCCAACAGCGCGTCGGCCCTGGAGCACTGGCTGCGCATGGCCCAGGGCGGCGAGCGGGTGCAGCATCCCAACCTCGCGCCGGTCTTCGAGATCGGCCAGGTCGAAAGCTGGCCCTACGTGGCCTACGACCGCGCCCTGGGCGAAACGCTGGACGAACGCCTGGCCCGCCAGAACGCCCCCCTGCCCATCGATGCGGCGGGCTGGATCGCCCAGCTGCTGGAGGGGCTGGCCTTCGCGCACGAGGCCGGCCATGCCCATCGCGACATCCAGACAGCCTGCGTGATCATCGACGCGCATGACAAGGTGCGTCTGGTCGGCCTGGAGGTCGCCCAGGAAGTCTTTCCCGCCACCGTCGACTTCAACGCCGTGACCCGCCGTGCGGTGCGCGAGTCGGCCGAGGAAGACGTGCTCTGCGTCGGCCTGCTGCTGCACCGCATCCTCAGCGGCAAGCCCGTGCTGGAGGAGAACGACCTGCAGCATGTCGTGCAGCAGATGCAGCCGGTGGGCCGCGAGCTGGTGCGCCTGGGCTGGGAGACGCCGCACCCCATCCCCGATCCGCTGCGCGCGATCTGCAACCGCGCCACCGACCGCCAGCTGCGCCAGCGCTACCACCTCGCGCGCAGCTTCTGGCGCGCCCTGGACGGCTGGCGTCAGGCAGCGGCCTACGACAGCGGCGGCCCCGTCGTGCTGCTGCTGGACAAGCTGCAGCGCGTCGGCCACCTGCCGACGACGACGTCCGGCCTGCACCGCTTCACGGGCGGCTCGGGCCTGGAGTCCCAGCACGCCAGCGCGTTGTCCGAGTTCGTGTTGAAGGACATGGCCCTGAGCCTGGAGCTGGTGCGCCGCGTCAACAACGCGCTCAAGCAGGCCGGCCACCAGGGCGAGACGGTGCTCAACATGCAGCGCGCCATCCAGATGCTGGGCCTCGATGGCCTGCAGTACGCAGCCAACTCGCTCAAGCCCTGGCCGGGGCCGCTGCCGCCGGTGGCCGCCGAGATGCTGCGCCAGCTGATGGCCCGCGTCACGAAGGCCGCCCAGGTCGCCCAGTCCCTGCGGCCGGCGGGCTATGACGCGGAGGTGGTGCATCTCATCACCGTCATGCAGAACCTCGGCCGGCTGCTGCTGCAGTACCACTTCCCCGATGACGCCCAGCAGATCCGCCAGCTCATGGTGCCGCCCGAGCCCACCGAGGAGCAGCCCAACCCGCCGGCCATGAGCGAGCAGGCCGCGGCCTACGCCGTGCTCGGCTGCGACCTGGACGCGCTGGGCATCGCCGTCGCCCGCCACTGGGGCCTGGGCGACGAGCTGCTGCAGATGGTCCGCCGCCAGCCGCTGGACGCCGCCGTGCACCCGCCGCGCAGCGATGCGGACACCATTCGCCTGACCTGCAGCTTCGCCAACGAGCTGATCGACGCTCTCGGCTTGCCCGAGGCGCGCCGCCGCCCGGGCCTGGAGATGGCTACGCGGCGCTATGCCAAGGCGCTGGGCGTCGGGCTGCGAGAGGTGATGGAGGCGCTCAACCCGGGGGCGCACAAGCCGCCGGCCGCTGCCGCGGAGCCCGGCGAAGACACCCAGCCTGCTGCCTCGCTGCGCGAGCGCCTGTCCGCCCGCGGCGGCTCCTGAAACGTTCACGATGACCGACGAACTGCCCCCGCAACTCGGCCGATTCCGCCTGCTGCAGCGCCTGGGTGAAGGCGCGCAGGCCACGGTCTGGCTGGCCCACGACCCCCTGCTGGACCGCGAGGTCGCCGTCAAGCTGCTCAAGCCCGCGGCCGAGCCCGGCAGCGTCGACGAATGGCTGCACGAGGCCCGCGCCGTCAGCCGGCTGACCCACCCCAACATCGTCCCCGTCTTCGAGGCCGACACCCAGGCCGGCCATTCCTACCTTGTCTTCGAGTACGTGTCCGGCGGCACGCTGAGCCAGCGCCTGCGCGCCGGCCCGAAGCTGACGGCGACCGAGGCCGTCACGCTGATGCTGGGCATTCTGGACGCCCTGACCGCCGCCCACGCGGCTGGCCTCGTGCACCGCGACCTCAAGCCCAGCAACATCCTGCTCGACGCCCGCGGCCGGCCGCGGGTGATGGACTTCGGCATCGCCGGGCGGGTGTCCACCGACGCCAACGCGACCTCGCGCATCGTCGGCACGCCCGGCTACATCTCGCCCGAGGCCGCGCGCGGCGCGGCGCCGCATCCGCAGATGGACGTGTTCGCGGCCGCGGTCATGCTGGCCGAAATGCTGAGCGGCCAGCGCCTCAACCACGACCCCGACCCCTGGCGCGCCATCCAGCGCGTGCAGACCACCAACCTGGTGCTGCCCTCGGGCCTGGACCCCAGCGTGGACGACGCGTTGCGCGCCATCGTGCAGCGCGGGCTTGCGCGCGAGCCCGCGGCGCGCTGGCCCAGCGCCGCATTGATGCGCGATGCGCTCGCTGCCTGGCTGCGCCCGGTTGCCGAGCCCGACGCCGAGGCGCAGCAGGACGCGCCGGTGCTGGACTTCCTGCTGCGCCGCATGCGCCACAAGAGCGACTTCCCGGCGCTGTCGGACGCCATCGGCCGCATCCAGCGCCTGACGCAGTCCGAGCACGAGAGCCTGGCCAGCCTGTCCAACGAGATCCTCAAGGATGTGGCGCTGACGCAGAAGCTGCTGCGCCTCGTCAACACGGCCCAGTACCGGCATGCTGGGGGCGGAGGCATCAGCACGGTGTCGCGCGCCGTAGCGCTGATCGGCTTCGCCGGCATCCGCAACCTCGCGCTGAGCCTGGTACTGCTGGAGCGCATGGAGAACAAGGGCCACGCCAAGCGCCTGCGCGAGGACTACCTGCGCTCGCTGATGGCCGCCGCGCTCGCGCGCGAGCTCTGCCCCAACCCGCGCGAGGCCGAGGAGGCCTTCCTCGGCGCGATGTTTCATCACCTCGGCCGCTCGCTCACCGAGTTCTATTTCCCGGAAGAGGCCGAGGCCGTGCGCCGCCTCGTCAGCCCCGCGGAGGACGGCCAGCCCGCACTCAGCGAGGCCGCCGCTTCTGCCCAGGTACTGGGCATGAGCTACGAGGCCCTGGGCCTGGGTGTGGCCCGGCAATGGGGCCTGCCCGACAGCCTGCAGCGCGCCATGCGCCGCCCGGTCGGCGAGCCGCCCACGCGCCTGCTGGAAGATGGCGTCGAGCGTCAGCGCTGGCTGGCCCGCGCCAGCAACGACATGGCCGACCTCATCCTCAACACGCCGCCCGAGCAGGCCCATGCCAGGCTGCGTGCGCTGGCCCAGCGCCATTCGCGGGCCCTGGGCATGAGCGCCGAGGCCTTCGAGCAGGCCGCCGACACCGCGCGCCAGCACCTCGCCCAGATGACCGAGGCGCTGGACCTGCACCTGCCGCGCGACTCGCGCGCCCAGCGGCTGCTGGCCCCGCTGACACCCTCGGCGCACGACTCCCTGGCCGCGCACGAGCTCGCACCCACGATGGTGATGGAGCGCACGCATGACGCCGCTGCTGCCGCCTCGCCCGCCGAGCAGGCCACGCAGCTGCTGGCCGCCGGCGTGCAGGACATCACCGACGCCATGGTCGACAACTTCCAGCTCAATGCGGTGCTGCGCATGATCCTGGAGACCATCTACCGCGCCCTGGGCTTTCGCCGCGTCATCTTCTGCCTGCGCGATGCGCGCGGCCAGGCGCTGACGGGACGGCTGGGCGTCGGCGCCGACGTCGAGCGCCTCGCGCCACTGGTGCGCGTGGACCTGACGGCCCAGCCGCTGGACCTGCTCGCTGCCGTCTGCCTGAAGGGCGCAGACACGCTGATCCAGGACTCCCGCTCCGCCAACATCTCGACGCGGCTGCCGGGCTGGTTCCGCGGCGAGCTGCAGGCGCAGAGCTTCCTGCTGCTGCCGCTGATGCTCAAGGGGGCGCCGCTCGGGCTGATCTACGCCGACCATGCCCAGGCCGGCGCCGTGCAGCTCGGCGAGAAAGAGCTCTCGCTGCTGCGCACGCTGCGCAACCAGGCCGTGATGGCCTTCCGCCAGGCCTCGGGCGCCTAACCCTACGGCGCCGTCAGGCGTTTCCGACACGCGCTGCCGCCGCCGGCTGACGGGGGCGGTGCGCGCCGTCGCGAATACTGGTTGGGCCTCGCCAGGAAACCCTGGCACCGGCGCACCCAGGTCTTGCGGTCGCCGGGTTGGTCCAACCAGCAGGAGTCCGCATGAACCTCCCCTCGACGTACCGCGCAACGGCGCTCGCCATCGCGACCGCCCTGGCCCTGGCCGCGTGCGCATCGCCGCCCCTGCCCAAGGAGCAGCTGGCGATCGCCAATTCGGCGGTGGACCAGGCCTCCAGCAACGCGGCCGACGCGCCGGCCGAGCTGGCTTCGGCACGCGACAAGCTGACCCGCGCCAATGCCGCCATGGCCGCCAAGGACTACGTGGCCGCCCGCCAGCTCGCCGACCAGGCCGCCGCCGACGCCGCCCTGGCCCAGGCACGGGCCCGCTCGGTGCGCTCCGACCGTGCCCTGAGCGAGCTGAACGAAAGCATCCGCCAGCTGCAGGCGCAGCTGAACCGCTCGTGATCCGAGCGACCTGACCCGAAAGAAGCACTGCCATGAAGAAGTACGCCACCGCCCTGACCACGCTGGCTGTCGCGGCGCTGTTCGCCGGCTGCGCCAGTGCGCCCACCGTCACGCCCCAGCTGGAGCAGGCCCGCAGCGCCGTGTCGCAAGCCTCCGGCGACCCGGCCGTCTCCAAGTACGCCGCGCTGGAGCTGAAGAAGGCCGGCGACTCGCTGCGCCGCGCCGACGAGCTGAGCGCCAGGCGCGAGTCGCCGGCCGACATCGACTCTGCCGCCTACGTCGCGATGCAGCAGGCCCGTACGGCCCTGACGCTGGCCAAGGCGGCCGCCGACGAGGACGCGATCAAGGCAACCGAGGCCGAGCGTGAACGCGTGCGCGCCGACGCCAACGCCGGCGCCGCCGACCGTGCTCGCGCCCAGGCGGCCATGGCCAGCGCCGACGCCGACAGCGCCCGCGCCAAGGCCGCGGCCGCCCGGACCGATGCCGCCAACGCCCAGGCCCAGGCCGCTGCACTGCAGCAGGAGCTCAGCGAACTGCAGGCCCGCCAGACCGAGCGCGGCATGCTCGTGACTCTGGGCGACGTGCTGTTCGAGTTCGGCCGCGCCGAGATCAAGCCGGCCGCACAGAACGCGCTCGGCAAGCTGGCCCACTACCTGAACCAGCACCCGGATCGCCGCGTGCTGATCGAGGGCTTCACCGACAGCGTCGGCAGCGACCAGGCCAACCTCGTGCTGTCGCAGCGCCGCTCTCGGGCCGTGGCCGATGCCTTGCGCGCGCGCGGCGTGGACCTCGCCCGCGTCGACACGCGCGGCTACGGCGAGGCCTATCCGGTAGCCAGCAATGCGAGCACATCCGATCGCGCGCTGAACCGTCGCGTCGAGGTCTACATCTCGAACGACAGCCAGCCGGTCCGGGTCCGCGGCTGATGCCGCTTCAGCGAAGGAGATTCACCATGAACAAGCACCGATGTCGCACCGTGGCCTGGCTGGCTGCCGTCCTGCTGGCACTGGGCACTGCCGCTCAGGCCGCCCCGCGACCCAGGAACCTCGACCCGCTGCGTCTGCAGTACGAGCGCGAGCGCGCCAGCTGCATGGCCGGCCAGACCAGCCAGCCGCGCGACGTCTGCCTGCGCGAAGCGGGTGCGGCCTATGCCCAGGCCCGCCGGGGCAGGTTGATCTCGCCGAACGACCGGCCCGAGCAGTGGGCGGCCAATGCGCTCAAGCGCTGCCAGGCTCAGCCTGCCGAGGATCGCGAGATGTGCGAACGCCGCGTGCGTGAGGGCCAGGTCAGCGGCAGCGTGGAGGGCGGTGGACAGCTGACGACGCTGACCGTGCGCTCGACCGACATCCCGAAGTCGCCGGGCGGCTGAGCGTGAAGGCAGGAGGGGGGGTGACGAGCCTTACCCCCGGCACTGGTTGCAACGCTTAGGGCTGCTTGGTTCCCCACCTGACCCGGTTGGGCGCGCTTCCATGCGGGGAGGCCCGTCGAGGCGCATTCTAACCGGGGAGGAACTGCCGGTTGATCGAAAGGTCCATCGCGAGGGCCAGCAGTGCCAGTGCGGTGAGATAGCCCAGCAGGTGCAGGCGGGCCTGGCTCATGGCCCAGTGGCCGCAGATCATGTAGCCCGCCAGCGCGACCAGCTTGGCGGCCAGCCACCAGTCGCGGGTCAGGCTGTAGCCGATGGAACCCCACAGGCTCAGGCCCGTGACGACGAGACAGGTGTTGACGCCGAAGACGAGCACCATCAGGCGCGCATCCTTGGCCAGCTCCTGCAGGCGCGGCGTGCCGAACTGGAACAGCAGGCCGCGCATGAAGAACAGGCCCACGCTGCACCAGGCCAGCAGCACATGCCACTGGACCATCTGCGTGTAGAACCAGCTCACGGGCTTAGCGAAGCGTCAGGTCGTCTTCGCTGAAACGGATGTTCAAGGGCTCGATCAGCAACTGCTTCTCTCCGGCCTCGACGGTGCCGGCCACCCAGGCGGCGATGCCGCAGTCGCGTGCGACCTGGGCCGTGCGCTCGGCGTCCCCGGCCTTCACGAAGATGGCGAAGCCGGCGCCCATGTTCAGCGTCGAGTAGGCCTCACGGTCGTCCTGGCCGGCCTGCTGCTGGATGAAGTCCAGCACCGCCGTCTTGGGCGGCACGGTGTGGATGCGGTAGGTCAGGGCGCTGGGGTGGCGCAGCAGCTTGCGCCAGCCGTGGCCGGTGATGTTGGCGCAGTAGTGGGGCGCGATGCCGGCCTTCCACAGCGCTTCGGTGACGGGCGAATACAGCGCGGTGGGCGCCAGCAGGGCCTCGCCATACGTCAGGCCCGGCTCGATCTCGGTCAGATAGCCCTGGGGCAGGCGCTCGGCCAGCTTGCGCGCCAGGCTCAGGCCGTTGGCGTGGATGCCGCTGGAGGCCAGCAGCACGATGGCGTCGCCGGCGCCCAGCTTGTCACCGACCGACAGGCGCTCCTTGGGGTTGATGAGGCCGGTGCAGGAGGCGGCCAGGTCGATGCGGCCGTCTTCGACGATGCCGGCCAGTGCCGGCGTCTCGCCGCCACCCCAGGCGACCTGGCAGGTGTCGCAGGCGGCCTTCCAGCCGGCCACCAGGGCTTGCGCGCGCTGGGCGTCGCCGAACCAGTCGCTGCCGCCGGCGGCCCAGTAGGCCTGCACGACCAGGGGCGTGGCGCCGACGGTGATCAGGTCGTTGACCGCCATGGCGATGGTGTCCTGGGCGATGCCGGCAAAGAAGCTCCTGCCGGTCAGACGGGCCATCTCGTCGGCCACCAGGGTCTTGGTGCCCAGGCATTCGACGATGGAGGCGACGTAGAAGGGGCCCACGTCCACGACATAGGCCGACTCGCCGCGCGAGGCCTTGACCTCGCTGAAGCCGTGGCCGGCCAGGTGGGAAGCGGTGGCGGCGGCGGCGCGCTGGGCCGTGATCTTCAGCGGGTCGATCAGGTCGTAGTTGACGCCGGCTTGGTCGTAGGTGAGGGGGGCTTGCGAGGTCATGGCGCGGGATTATCCCCGGTGGGCCCACCCATAGAATCTCCCTTATGAGTTATCAGGTCCTGGCCCGCAAATACCGTCCGCAGAGTTTCGAGCAGCTCGTCGGCCAGGAGCATGTCGTGCAAGCCCTGGCCAACGCCCTGACGCAGGGGCGGCTGCACCATGCCTACCTGTTCACCGGCACCCGCGGCGTCGGCAAGACGACGGTGTCGCGCATCCTCGCCAAGAGCCTGAACTGCACCGGGCCGGACGGCACGGGTGGCATCACGGCCCAGCCCTGCGGCGTCTGCGCGGCCTGCCGCGACATCGACTCGGGCCGCTTCGTCGACTACGTGGAGCTGGATGCGGCTTCCAACCGCGGCGTCGAGGAAATCTCGCAGCTGCTGGACCAGGCGGTCTACAAGCCGGTCGTCGGGCGCTTCAAGGTCTACATGATCGACGAAGTGCACATGCTCTCCAACACCGCCTTCAACGCGATGCTGAAGACGCTGGAGGAGCCGCCTGAGTACCTGAAGTTCGTGCTGGCGACGACCGACCCGCAGAAAGTGCCGGTCACCGTGCTGTCGCGCTGCCTGCAGTTCAACCTGCGCCCTATGGCGGCGGCGGACGTGCAGATGCACCTGACCAACGTGCTGGGCGCCGAGAGCGTGCCGGCAGAGCCCGGCGCGCTGCGGCTGCTGTCGCGCGCGGCGCACGGCTCCATGCGGGATGCGCTGTCGCTGACCGACCAGGCCATCGCCTTCGGCGCCGGTTCCTTGAGCGAAGCCGGCGTGCGCCAGATGCTGGGCAGCGTGGACCGCGGCCATGTCGTGGCCATCGTCGACGCGCTGGCGGCGGCCAGCGGCGAAGCCGTCGTGGCCCAGGCCGACGCGCTGCGCGGCGCGGGCCTGTCGGCCGCCGGCACGCTGGAAGACCTGGCCACGCTGTTTCAGCAGATGGCCCTGGCTCAGGCCGCGCCCGCGGCGCTGGACGACGCCGACAACGAGACCGCCGAGATCCGCCGGCTGGCCGCCGTGCTGCCGGCCGACGAGATCCAGCTCATGTACAGCATGGCCCTGCATGGCCGTGCCGAACTGCATCTGGCGCCCGACGAATACGCGGGCCTGTTGATGGTGCTGCTGCGCATGCTGGCCTTCCGGCCGGCGGGCACAAGCCCCAAGCCGGTCAAGGCCGCGGCGCTGGTGCGGCCGCCGGCGGTGGCCAAGGCTGTCGTGGCGGTGCCGTTGCCCAAGGTGGTGCCGCCGGCGCCCGTCGCTGTGCCAACCACCGCGCCCGTCGCAGCGCCGAAGACCTTCGCTCCGGCACCGGTCTCCGCGCCGCCCGCGGTGGCCGAGCCGGCCGCCCCCAGGCTCAGCGATCGCCTGCGCCCCAAGCCCGTCGAGGCCCAGGCCGAAGACGAGGTGATGGACTTCGATGGCCCGCCGCCCGACGACGCGCCGCCGCCCTGGATGGACGCGGACGACGCGCCCGCTTCCAGTGCCGCTGCCCCGGCGCGCGAGGCCGATGCACCACGCCGTGCCGAACTGCGCGAGACGCCCGAGGGCGCGCAATGGGCCGAGCGCATCGCGTCGGTCAACCTCGTCGGCATGACCGGCGAGCTGGCCCGCCAGGCCCAGGCCCTGGGCTGCGTGACCGTCGATGGCCGCGAGGTCTGGACGCTGCGCGTGGAGCGTGAGTCGCTGCGCGCGCCGGCCCTGGTCGGCAAGCTGGAAGCGGCGTTGAACGCCAGGCTGGACATCCAGGCCGGCGTGGCCGAGGACTCGATCGCGCTGCGCACCGTGGCCCGCGCCGAGGCCCAGCAGCGCGCGGCCGAAGACCTGGCCGCCCAGCATCCGATGACGCGGACGCTGTTGTCCCAATTCCCGTCGGCGCGCATCCTGCCGGGCTCCGTGCAGCCGCTGACTCCCTCTCTCTAGACAAGGACACGATCATGATGAAAGGCCAACTCGCCGGCTTGATGAAGCAAGCCCAGGCGATGCAGGACAACCTGAAGAAGGCGCAGGAAGAGCTCGCCAACATCGAGGTCGAGGGCCAGAGCGGCGCCGGCCTAGTGAAGGTCGTCATGACCTGCAAGAACGAGGTCCGCCGCGTGACCATCGACCCCAGCCTGCTGGCCGATGACAAGGACATGCTGGAAGACCTCGTGGCTGCCGCCTTCAACGACGCCGTGCGCCGCGCCGAGGCCACCAGTGCCGAGAAGATGGGCAAGCTGACTGCCGGCATGCCGCTGCCCCCGGGCATGAAGTTCCCGTTTTGACCCACCCCCGAAGCGCTTCGCGCCTCCCCCTCAAGGGGGCGCCGCCAGTGGCCTGGCAAAGCCAGTTCCATGGCTGCCGCTTGATGGGATCGCGCCTGTGGCGGCGATCGCCTGATGACAGGGTGACTGCGGTTTGAACGCGCTGGATACCCTTGTCGAAGCGCTCAAGCGCCTGCCCGGCGTGGGCCAGAAGTCGGCCCAGCGCATGGCCTACCACTTGCTGCAGCACGACCGGCTGGCCATGCCGCGCCTGGCCGACGCGCTGACGGCGGCCGGCGAGCGCATCAAGCACTGCGAGCGCTGCCACACCTTCAGCGAGACGCCGATCTGCCCCGTCTGCGCCGACGCCGGGCGCGACGCGCGGCTGCTGTGCGTCGTTGAGACGCCGGCCGACCAGGCCGCGCTGGAACGCACCGGCTCCTACCGCGGGTACTACTTCGTGCTGCTGGGGCGCTTGAGCCCGCTGGACGGCGTGGGCACGCGCCAGATCGGCGCGGCCGAGTTACTGGCGCGGGCGGCGGAAGAGGGCGTGGAGGAGGTCATCCTCGCCACCAGCTTCACCGCCGAGGGCGAGGCCACGGCCCACGTGCTGGCCGAGGCGCTGCGCGTGCGCGGCATCAAGTCGACCCGGCTGGCGCGGGGCGTGCCGGTGGGCAGCGAACTCGAATACGTGGACCTGGGCACCATCGCCCACGCCCTGACCGACAGACGTTGAAGGACACACGATGACCATCGCCCAGATCTGCCTGCTCGTCGCCTGCATGCTGCCCATCGGTTGCGCGGGCCTGGCCAAGTCCAAGGGCTTTGGCAAGCGCCGCCGTGAGGGCGGCTTCGACAACAACCAGCCGCGCGAGTGGCTGGCGCGGCTGGACGGCTGGCAGGCGCGGGCCAACTCGGCCCAGGCCAACAGCTGGGAGGCGCTGCCTGTCTTTGTTGCCGGCCTCTTCGTGGCCTATCGGCACCAAGCCGCCCAGGCCACGGTGGACGCGCTTGCCGTCGGTTTCATCGCGGCGCGCCTGGCCTTCATCGGCCTTTATGTGGCCGACAAGGCTTCGCTGCGCTCGCTGCTTTGGACCGCCGGCCTGGCAGCCTGCGTGGCGCTGTTCTTCGTGCGCTGATCAGGGCGCCGCAGACGCAACGACATTGCCGCGGCCCTTGCCGCCGCGATCGTTGGCCAGGTCGCGCGGTGCCGCCGGCTTGGCCGCAGCCGTACGCGTCGGCGCCTTGGCCCTGGTGGCGGTCGACTTGGCCGGCGCGGCCTTGGCGACGACCGGCGCCGCGGCCGTGTAGATGACGACGGCCTGTCCCGGCTTGAAGCGCGCACCATTGCCGACCTTGTTCCACTGCGCCACCTGCTCGGCCCTGACCTTGTAGCGCGCGGCAATGCTGGCCACGGTGTCGGCCTTGCCGGCCTTGTAGGTCACCCGACGCAGCGGCGGCGCGTCGGGCGCGAGGTTCAGCGCGGCCGTGTCGGCCAGGCGCTCGGAGACGTCGTCGTGCACATGCTCGCCGCGCGGCACCAGCAGCGTGGAGCCGGCCTTGACCAGCATCTTGGGCGGGATGCGGTTGATCTCGCGCAGCAGGCTCTCCGGCATTCCGGCACGCCTGGCCGCATCGGCCGGGCTCATGGTCTTGGGCACGACCCAGGCCGTCCAGCTCGCCAGCGGGCCGCTGTTGTTGCGTTGATGGCGGGCCAGGTTCTCGGCGAAGGCGCTGGCCTGCTCGTAAGGCAGCAGCACCTGCGGCGTGGCCGCGGCCAGGATGACCGGCTTGTTCATCTGCGGGTTGAACTGCTGGAAGGTCTCCAGCGAGATGCCGGCGAGCTGGGCGGCCAGCGCCACGTCAATGTCCCGCTCGATCTTGACGCTCAGGAAGTAGGGGTGGTTGGCAACCGCCGGCAGCGCCAGCGCGTAGCGGTCGGGCGCGAACACGATGTTCTTCACGGCCTGCAGCTTGGGCACGTAGTAGCGCGTCTCGTCGGGGATCTTCAGGCTGGCGTAGTCGGTCGGCAGGCCCAGCCGCTGGTTGCGGGCGATGGCCTTCTGCACGTTGCCCTGGCCCCAGTTGTAGGCGGCCAGCGCGAGATGCCAGTCGCCGAACTGCTTGTGGAGGCGGCCGAGGTAGTCGAGTGCGGCGCGGGTGGACGCGAGCACGTCGCGGCGGTCGTCGCGGAAGATGTTCTGCTTCAGGTCGAAGTCGCGGCCCGTGGCCGGCATGAACTGCCACATGCCGGTGGCCTTGGCGCTGGAGACGGCATGCGTGACGAAGGCGCTCTCGATGAAGGGCAGCAGGGCCAGCTCGGTGGGCATGCCGCGCTTCTCGACCTCGTCGACGATGTGGAACAGGTAGCGGCTGCCGCGCGTCGTCATGCGCTCGACGTAGTCGGGCCGGGCGCTGTACCAGGCCTCGGCCTTGCGCACCCAGTCGTCGTCCAGGTCCTGCAGCTGGAAACCCTTGCGCACGCGGGCCCAGAGGTCGGCGTTGACGTCGGGGGCGTCAAGGTCGATCTTCTCTCCAGGGCGCAGGTTGTCCTCCAGCAGGTCGGCCGCGATGTTGCGGGCCGGGGCCTGTGAAATCTGGGGAGCCGGCGTGGGGCTGGGTTCGGCGGCGGGCGCCAGGGCCGCCGGGGCGGCGAGGCTGGGCTCGGCGGGCGGGGTGGTGGCGCAGGCGGCCAGCAGCAGCGCGAGCACCAGCGGGGACAGGCGGTGGATCAAGGTCATCGGAATCCGTTCTTCCATTCGCGCAGCGTGGCGAACACGTCGACCGGGCTGGGCTCGGCCGGGAGTTTGAGGGGGGCTTGGCGGCGGGCGGCTTCCGCCAGGGCCGGCTCGGTACAGCGCAGGAAAGGGTTGATGCGAATTTCGTTGCCGATGCGGCCCGGCAGCGTGGGCCGGCCGGCGGCGCGTTCAGCCTCGCACCAGGCGGCGTAGCCCGCCAGCGCGGCGTTGGCGGGGTCCACCTCGCGGGCGAAGCGCAGGTTGGACAGGGTGTACTCGTGGGCGCAGCACACCCGCGTGGCCGGCGGCAGCGCGGCCAGCGACTGCAGTGAGGCATGCATTTGCGCCGGTGTGCCCTCGAACAGGCGGCCGCAGCCGGCGCTGAAGAGGGTGTCGCCGCAGAACAGCAGCGGCCCTTCCGGGCCGGCCTCGGCCGCGAAGTAGGCGATGTGGCCGGCGGTGTGGCCCGGCACGTCCAGCACGGCCAGGCGCAGACCCAGCAGTTCCACCACGTCGCCGCCCCGCAGGCGCTGCACCGGCTCAGGCATTTTCTCGCGGGCGGGTGCGTAGATGGGCCCCTGCAAGCGCGGGCGCAGCGCGTCGACGCCGCCGACGTGATCGCCGTGGTGGTGGGTCAATAGAATGCCGGCCAGCGTCAGCCCCCGGGCATCGAGCGCCGCGGCCACCGGCGCGGCGTCACCGGGATCGACGACGAGGGCCTCGCGGCCGTTGTCCAGCAGCCAGAGGTAGTTGTCGTCGAATGCAGGAAGCGGCGTGAGCGTCAAACCGAGCGTCAATGGCGCCAACCCATGACAGATAAAGCGCCGAGTATAGATTTGGCAGCCTGGCTGCAGACCCCGCCCGGGCAGCATCTGCTCGCCTGGGAACAGGCCCAGGTGGACGTGGCCGTGGCCGACCTGTTCGGCTTCCATGCCTTGCAGCTCGGCTTGCCCGAACTCGACGGTCTGTTGACCAACCGCATGCCGCACCGCTGGCTGGCCGGCCGCGACCGCGGTTGCGATGTCCAGTGCGACTTCGACGCGCTGCCCTTCGAGAGCGCCAGCCTCGATCTCGTGCTGCTGCCCCACGCGCTGGAACTGGCCTGCGACGCCCATGCGCTGCTGCGCGAGGTGGAGCGCGTGCTGCGGCCGGAAGGCCGGCTCATCGTCTTCGGCCTGAACCCGGCCAGCCTCTGGGGGCTGCGCCAGAAGCTGGGGCGCCTGAGAAGCCGCGGCGAGCCTTATCTGCCCCGTGACGGCGACTTCATCGGCTACTGGCGCCTGCGCGACTGGCTCAAGCTGCTGAGCTTCGACGTCGAGGCGGCGCGCTTCGGCGTCTACCGCCCGCCGCTGCGTTCCGAGGCCTGGCTGCAGCGCTGGCGTTGGGTCGACGGTGTCGGCTCGCGCTGGTGGCCGGTGCTGGGCGCCGTCTATTTCATCCAGGCGGTCAAGCGCGTGCAGGGCATGCGCATGATCGGCCTGTCCAGGAACAAGCGCCTGGCCGCCAGCAAGGCACCGGCCGTGGCACTCAACAACCATCACAAGAAGAAATGACAGAAGCACACAAGCCTGCCGTCGCCATCAAGCGGCCGCAGGTCACGGTCTACACGGACGGCGCCTGCAAGGGCAACCCGGGCCCCGGCGGCTGGGGCGCCTGGCTGTCCAGTGGTGGCCACGACAAGGAACTCTTCGGCGGCGAGCGCGAGACGACCAACAACCGCATGGAGCTGACCGCCCCCATCGAGGCCCTGGCCTCGCTCAAGCGCAGCTGCGACGTCGTCATCTACATGGACAGCGAGTACGTGCGCAAGGGGATCACCGAGTGGATCCACAACTGGCATCGCCGCGGCTGGAAGACGGCCGACGGCAAGCCGGTCAAGAACGCCGACCTCTGGCAGCGGCTGGACGGGCTGCGCAAGCTGCATCATGTGGATTGGCGCTGGGTCAAGGGACATGCCGGCGACCCCGGCAACGAGCGCGCCGACATGCTGGCGAACAAGGGCGTGGCTTCGATCAGTAAAGTGCGCGCCACCTGAGTCTTCCACGGACCCTGCCCATGAAGTTGCTGCCCCCGCTGATTGCGCTGCTGTTCGCCAGCGCCGCCCAGGCCCAGACCTACACCGTGATCTGCGCCAAGGTGGCCTGCGGCCAGCTCAAGGTCGCCGAGACGGCCGGACGGCTGGATGTGGACTACAGCTACCGCAACAACGGCCGAGGCCCCGACCAGAAGGAAGTGTTGGACTTCGCGCCAGACGGTGCCTGGCTGGGCTACCGCACCGAGGGCGTGTCCACCTACGGCGCTCGCATCGACGAAACCTTCGAGCTGAAGGACGGCCGCGCCAGTTGGCGCTCGCCGGTGGACCGTGGCGAGCGTCCCGGCGCCGGGCGAGAACTGGTCTACCTGCCCGTGCAGGCCAGCCCCGCCTGGGCCGCCAAGGTCGCGCAGACCTTGTTGCAGCGCCCCGGCCAGCGCGCCGCCGCGCTGCCGGTGGGCCAGCTGGGCATCGAACGCGTGCAGACGCTCAAGCCCACCGGCGCGAGCTTCGAGGTGGGCCTCTACGCCGTCGATGGCCTGGACCTGGAGCCGAGCTATCTGTGGCTGCGGGAGGACAACCGCAGTCTGTTCGCCCAGGTGTCGCCGGGCTGGGGCGGCACGATGCTGCAGGGCTTCGAAGCCGAGATGGATCGCCTGTCCGATGCGCAGAAGGCTGCCCAGCTGGCTCGGCTGGAGCGGCTGGCCAAGACCTTGCCCAAGCCGCTGCCGGGGCTGACCGTCATCGAGGGCGTGCGCTGGTTCGACTCGCAGGCCGCCCGGCTGCGCGGGCCGTCGGATGTGTACCTGTACGAGGGCCGCATTGCGGCGATCGCCAAGCCAGGCAGCCTGAAGAACGCCGAGCCGGCCCAGCGCATCGCAGGCCGTGGCCGTACGCTGCTGCCCGGCTTCGTCGACATGCACGCCCACCTGGACGCCAGTGCGCTGCTGCTGAACCTCGCCGCGGGCGTGACCGCGGTGCGCGACGTCGGCAACAGCAATGCCGACCTGGCCGAGCTGCGCGGCCGCATCGAGCGCGGCGAGGTGCTGGGCCCGCGCATCGCTGCCAACGGCTTCATCGAAGGCAAGAGCCCGTTCTCGTCGCAGGCCGACTTCGTGCCCGACAACCTGCCCGATGCGCTGGCCGCCATCGACTGGTACGCCGCCCATGGCTACCGCCAGCTCAAGCTCTACAACTCCATCCGGCCCGAATGGGTGAAGCCCATGGTGGCCCATGCCCGCGAGCTGGGGCTGCGCACCGGCGGCCATGTGCCGGCCTTCATGACGGCGCGCGAGGCCGTGGAGGCGGGCTACGACGAGCTGCACCACATCAACCAGGTGACGCTGAACTTCCTCGTCGGCAAGGGCGACGACACGCGCACGCTGCTGCGCTTCAACCTGCCCGGCGACAAGGCCGCCGACCTCAGGCTCAACGACCGCCGTACCCAGGACTTTCTCGCGCTGCTGAAGAAGAAGGGCACCGTAGTCGATGCGACGATGACGGCCTTCGAGGGCACCTACACCCAGCGCCAGGGGCAGCCCAGCCCCAGCTACGCGATGGTGGCAGCCAACCTGCCGGCCGTCATCCAGCGCGCCTACCTGTCTGCCGAGGTCGACATGGACGACGCCAAGGCCAGGCGCTGGGGCGCGAGCTGGAAGGTCATGATGGACCTGCTGCGCCGCATGCACGCGGCCGGCATCCCGCTGGTGGCCGGCACCGATGCAACGCCAGGCTTCGCCTTCCAGCGCGAGCTGGAGCTCTATGTCCAGGCCGGCATCCCGGCCGCCCAGGCACTAAAGATCGCCACCTGGAACGGCGCGAAGTACAGCGACCGGCTGAGCGAGATCGGCAGCATCGAGGTGGCCAAGCGGGCGGATCTCGTGCTGGTGGACGGCGACCCGGTGGCCGACATCCGCGCCATCCGGCGCGTTGCGCTGGTCATCAAGGGCGAGCAGGCGATGGCGCCGTCGGCGCTGTTCCAGGCCATGGGCATCCTTCCTTTCGTGCCTGCCGCGGACATCACGAAGTGAAACGCCTTGCCGCACTGCTGCTGGCCCTGCCGCTGCTCGCCCAGGCCGATGCGACGCTGCGCTTCTGCGCCGCCGGCAGCCCCAAGACCTTCGACCCAGCGATGACCGATAGCGGCATCGACCATGTCGCCCATCTTCCCGTCTTCAGCACGCTGATCGAGGTCAAGCGCGGCACGGACCAGCTCATCCCCGGCCTGGCCACCAGCTGGAGCGTCAGCCCCGACGGCCTGGCCTACACCCTGGAGCTGCGCCGCGGTGTCACCTGGCACATTGCGGAGGGCTTCAAGCCGACACGCGAGTTCAATGCCGACGACGTGGTCTTCACCTTCGGCCGCCTGCTCAGCCGGGACAGCGAATTCGCCAAGGCCTTCCCGAGCGTGTCGCCCTATGTCGTGTCCTTCGGCTGGGAGAAGCTCATCCGCAGGGTCGAGAAGCGGGGCGAGTACCAGGTCCGCATCACGCTGGCCGAGCGGGATGCGTCCTTCCTGTCGGCGCTGAGCTTCGCGTTCACGATGATCCAGTCGGCCGAGCTGGGGGCCCAGCTGCTCAAGGCCGGCACGCCGCAGCGCATCGCGCAGATGCCTGTCGGCACCGGCCCTTTCCAGTTCAAAAGCTTCCGTGCCGACAGCGTCATCCGCTACGTGAAGCATCCGAGCTGGTGGCGCAAGGACGAGCGGCCGCGCGCCGACCAGCTCGTCTACGCCATCACCCCCGATGCCAGCGTTCGTGCCCAGCGCCTCAGGCGCGACGAGTGCGACATCGCAGCCCCCGTCGGCCCGGCCGAGCTGGACGAGCTGAAGAAGGACCCCGCCATCAAGCTCGCCACCGCGCCGGGCATGAACGTCGGCATCCTGGCCTACAACACCCGGCGCCCGGCGCTGGCCAAGGTCGAGGTGCGCCAGGCGCTGGACATGGCCATCGACAAGGCCGCCATCGTGCGCACCGTCTATGGCGACGCGGGCGTGCTGGCCAGCAGCGTCATCCCGGCCGCCAACTGGGCGCACGACGCGACGCTCAAGCCCGTGCCCCACGACCCCGCCAAGGCCAGGGCCCTGCTGCAAAAGGCCGGCGTGCTGCCGCTGGACATCACGCTGTGGGCCATGCCCGTGGTGCGTGCCTACAACCCCAACGGCCAGCGCATGGCGCAGATGATCCAGGCCGACTGGGCCAAGGTGGGCGTCAACGCGCGCATCGTCAGCTACGAATGGGGCGAGTACCTGCGCCGCATCGACGCCGGCGAGCACGATGCGGCCTTGAGCGGCTGGAACGGCGACCCCGAGCCCGCCAACACAGCCGGCCAGCTCGCCTGCGGCTCGGCCAGCGGCAGCTTCTGGTGCAGCCCGGCCTACGACAAGCTGCTCGCCGAGGCCCGCCAGGCCTTGAAGCAGGAAGACCGCAAGGCCCTCTACGCCAAGGCCCAGCGCATCGCGATGACCGAGCTGCCCTGGAGCCCGATAGCCCACGGTCGCCTGGCCGTGCCGGAGCGCGCAGCGGTCAAGGGCTTCATCCTGGACCTGGATGGCGGCATGTATTTCGACGGCGTATTGCCGCGCTAACAAGGAACGACGAGATGACCATCAAGAGCGACAAATGGATCCGCCGCATGTGCGAGCAGCACGGCATGATTGAGCCCTTCGAGCCCGGCCAGGTGCGCCAGGTGGATGGCCGCAAGGTCATCAGCTACGGCACCAGCAGCTACGGCTACGACATCCGCTGCGCGCCCGAGTTCAAGGTCTTCACCAACATCCACAGCACCGTGGTGGACCCGAAGAACTTCGACGAGAACAGCTTCGTCGACGTCAACAAGGACGTCTGCATCATCCCGCCCAACAGCTTCGCGCTGGCGCGCACGATGGAGTACTTCCGCATCCCGCGCAATGTGCTGACGGTCTGCCTGGGCAAGAGCACCTACGCCCGCTGCGGCATCATCGTCAACGTGACACCTTTTGAGCCCGAGTGGGAAGGCTATGTGACGCTGGAGTTCAGCAACACCACGCCGCTGCCGGCCAAGATCTATGCGGGCGAGGGCTGCGCCCAGGTGCTGTTCTTCGAGAGCGACGAGGTCTGCGAGACCAGCTACAAGGACCGCGGCGGCAAGTACCAGGGGCAGGTGGGCGTCACATTGCCGAAGGCTTGAAATTGACAGCCCCTCGTCCGGTCACGCACCGCTGAACGCAGGCGTGCCCAGCCTGGACCGCGCTGCGGCAGGCACAGGCCGTCCACCGGACGCCCTGTGTCCAGCCTCAGCCCCCGAGGGGACGGCTTGGGAGCGGCCCGGCGCTCGGCCCGCAAGTACGACACCACTCACCTGCTCATCGTCGTCAGGTAGCGCGTCAGGCCAACGCGCCCGGCCCGCATCACCCTTTTGTGGTTCCACCGGAACAACGGCGCCAGCAGCGGCGCCGTCCAGCGCAGCAGGCCTGGCGGCAGCGTCACGCGCCACACGAACGTCACGTCGGTGTGCCCGCCCGCCTCCGGCAGCGCCTGGTGCAGCAGCCAGATGCCTTCTCCGGCCAGCGTGCCGCCCGCCCGGGCGCGCAGGCGCTGCTCGCGCAGCACCTCGGTTACTTCCAGCACCAGGTGCAGCCGGTAGCCCAGGCCGGTGCGGAAGCTGATCTGTTGCCGGCGGCCCACGCCCTGGGCGTCGCCATTCGTCAACCGCTTCACGCCGACGACGCCCGGCCACCAGCGCGGCCAGTGCTCGGTTTCGGTAACGGCCCGCCAGACTTGCGGCACTGGCGCGTCCAGGCGCCAGTGGCTGACGAGGTCGAAGTAGGCGGTCTGAGGCATGCGAAAGGGATACGTCGGGATGGTCAGGGTAGATGCCGGGGATTAGGCTGCATCCGGTTCGGCAACCGCTGCGTAGACCCCCCCATGACCTCGCCCTCCGCCACACCTGCCCAGGCCCGCGCCATCCGCCGGCGCCTGCTGGAGCGGGTGGCCGACACCGACGACAGCCACCTGACCGTGCCCGCGGGCGGGGCCGGCTGGCAGCCTTTCGGCGACGGCGTGAAGATCAAGGTCTTGCATGAGAGCGACGGCATTCTGAGCTATCTGCTGCGCTTCGCGCCCGGCGCGCGGCTGGAAGCCCACCGCCACCCGGTCGACGAGGAATGCCTGGTGCTGGAGGGCGTGCTCAAGGTCGGCAGCCAGATCGAAGTCGGCCCCGGTGGCTACCACCTGGCCCGTGCCGGCAGCCTGCACGCGAGCATCGGCACCGAGACGGGCGCCACCATCTTCCTGCGCGGCGCCGAGCCGCATGTGGACCAACTGCTGGTTTGAGGACATCCCATGACCCTGCCACATCCCACCGAAGACGGCGACGAGCCGCCCAGTCCGGCGCTGCTGTTCGATGACGTCGAGCTGCGCGATGCCGACGCGGAGGAGGGCTGCCAGGCCGGGGAGGCGGCCGCCAGGCCAGGCTGCGCATCGCTGGACGACGCGCAGCTCGCCGCCTGGATTGCCGCCATCGTCGACCACGACGAGCGGGCGCTGATGGCGCTGTACGAGGCCACGCTGTCGCGTGTCTACGGCCTGGTGCTGCGTCTGGTGCGCCGCCCACAACTGGCCGAGGAGGTGGCCGAGGAAGTCTTCTTCCAGGTCTGGCGCCAGGCGCCGCGCTTCGACGCCGCACGCGGCCGGCCGTTGACCTGGCTGCTGGGCATGGCCCGCTCGCGCGCCATCGACGCCATCCGCCGCGAGGCCCGTTTCCAGCACGACGAGCTGGACGAGGAGAGCGTGCCGCTGTCCGCGCCGGCCGCCGAGTCCGGCGACGAGCTGCTGGCCGTGGCTCAGGGCCACGCCGAGCTGCACCGCGCGCTGCTGCTGCTCAAGCCCCAGCCGCGCCAGCTGGTGGCGCTGGCCTTCTTCAACGGCCTGTCGCACGAGGAAATTGCCAGCCAGACCCGTCTGCCGCTGGGCACCGTCAAGTCGCAGATCCGCCGCGCCCTCGTCACGCTGCGCGAGGCGCTGGGCGACACTGGCATGCATGCGCTGCCGGCCTGAGGGGGATGCCATGACCACGATGCCTGCCACCCCGGAATCCAATGACGACGAGCTGAGCCCCCTGCTCAGCGAGCCCTTCGCGAGCGCCTGGGCTGCGCCGGCTGCGCCCGGCCGCCTCGGCGAGCGGCTGAACAGCCGCCTGCAGCAATCCCTCGATGCCGAACGCGGCATGGTCACCGTGCGGCGGCGCCGCAGAGTGGCCGAGCCGCTGGCCGCGGGCGTGCTGCGCCATTGGCTGTACCGCGCGCCGCCGGGCCGCGCGCTGCGTCCCGGCGAGCCGCGCGCGACCAGCCTCGTCGAGCTGCAGGCCGGTGCCAGCCTGGCGCTGCCGGCGGGTGGCGTGCGCGAGTTCCTGGTCGTGCGCGGCAGCGCCGAGGTCGATGGCGAGCCCCTGGGCCTGCGCGACTTTCTGCTGCTGCCTGCTGGCGGCGCGCCGCGGCTGACCAGTCGCGACGGCGCCCACGTCTTCGTGCGCGAGGCCGATGGCGATGCCGGCACGCGCACGCTGGTGCGCGACGTCGAGGCCGGCTGGCCCGAGTTCGCGCCCGGCATCCGCCGCCGCGTGCTGTGGAGCGGCGGCGGCCAGTCCGCGCTGCTGTACCGCGCCGACCCCGGCGCCAGCGTGCCCGGCCATGGCCATGGCCACGACGAGGAATGCTTGATGGTGCAGGGCGAGCTCTTCCTGGACGACGTGCTGCTGCAGCAGGGCGACTACCAGCTCGCCCCTGCCGGCACCGGGCACCGCGTCACCGAGACCGACACCGGCGTCATCCTCTACGCCCACGGCGACCTCGATCTGCAGTTCACTTGAGCGGCATCAGCGGCGGATAAAGGTGGCTTTTCCACCTTTATCCGCCCTTCAGTTTTTGAAGGCCCCGGCACGATGGCGGCACACGCCAGAAGTCCGCCGAGGCCCGCCATGCTCATCCCGCTGCACTTGATTCCCATCCCCGCCGACGAACCCCGCGGCCTGGGCGATCCGGGCCATGTCTACAGCGGCCTGAAGATCGCCCAGGGCGTGCATCTGGGCGACATCCGCGCCCTGGGCCTGACGGTGGCCGGTGCCACCGGCGGTCCGGTCAGCAGCGCCGACCTGCTGCGCTTCGGACAGCTGATGAACGACGCCGGGCTGGCCATCAACCCCACCCGCATGCTTTACGACCGCCAGTACGCCTTCGAGCGCCTGGCCGACGGCCACTGCAGCGAGCACCCGGGCCTGCGCGAGCTGGCGCTGGATCTGTTCGAGGCCTACCAGGCCGCGGGCGAATGGATAGGCCTGGCTCACTGAGGGGGTGAGCGTCCCCTGATCACGGGGCTTTCCCCAGGCCGAAGCCTGCCTTTCCTCACCCGGGGTTTCCGGCGCAGCCGGGGTACGCTGGCGGTTTTGCCTTTTCGCCGAACCGCTCCATGAATCGTCACTCCCTCACGCTGCTGGCCGCTGCTGCGCTGGCCGCGTCCACCGCCCATGCCGACGAAGGCATGTGGATGCCCAAGCAACTGCCGCAGATCGCCAAGGCCCTGAAGGCCGGCGGCCTGGCGCTGGACCCCGCCAAGCTCAAGGAGCTGACCGACTTCCCGATGGGTGCGGTCGTGGGCATTCCCGGCTGCACGGCCAGCTTCGTGTCGCCGCAGGGCCTGGCGGTCACCAACCACCACTGCGCCTACGGCAGCATCCAGTACAACTCCAAGCCCGACCGTGACCTGCTGAAGAACGGCTTCTACGCTGCCACGCTGGCCGACGAGCTGCCCGCCGCGCCCGGCACCCGCATGTGGGTGACCGTGGACATGAAGGACGTCAGCGCCGAGATCCTGAACGACAAGACCCGCGCGCTGACCGGCAAGGCCCGCACTGACGCCATCGAGACGAGCCAGAAGAGCCTCGTGGCCGCCTGCGAGGCCGACAAGGGCCACCGCTGCACCGTCCATGCCTTCTTCGGCGGCCTGCAGTACCAGCTCATCAAGCAGCTGGAGATCCGCGACGTGCGACTGGTGCATGCGCCGGCCACCGGCGTCGGCCTGTTCGGCGGCGACGCCGACAACTGGGTCTGGCCGCGCCACACCGGCGACTACAGCTTTTACCGCGCCTATGTCGGCGCGGACGGCAAGCCGGCCGATTTCAGCAAGGACAACCGGCCCTACGCGCCCAAGCACCACCTGAAGATGCCCAGCAGCCCGCTGAACGCCGGCGACTTCGTCATGGTGGCCGGCTACCCGGGCGGCACCGACCGTCACCGCCTGCCGCGCGAAGTCGACTTCGCCTTCGGCTGGCAACAGCCGGCGCTGACCAAGGCCATGGGCGAGGCCATCGACCTCATCAAGGCCGAGACCGCCGGCCGCCGCGATGGCGAGATCAAGATGGCGGCCCGCATGCAGGGCCTGCAGAACTACTACAAGAACCTGCAGGGCCAGCAGCAGAGCTTTGAGGGCAGCGACATCCTCGCCCGCAAGCAGGCCGAGTTCGACAAGCTCAAGGCCTGGGCCAATGGCACGCCCGAACGCAGGGCGCGCTACGGCGCCGACATCGCCGCCACCGAGAGCCTGCTGGCCGAGCGCCAGGCCATCCAGCGTGCCGAGTACCTGGCCAACTTCATCACGCCGGCGCTGCTGAGCTCCGCCCGCCAGCTCTACCTGGCGGCGCAGGAACGCGCCAAGCCCGACGCCGAGCGCAAGGCAGGCTACCAGGAGCGCGACCTGCCGCGCCTGCGCGCGGCCCAGCAGCAACTGGACCGCCGCTACGACGAGCAGGCCGACAAGCGCGTCGTCGTGCATTTTCTGACTCAGTACCTCGCCCAGCCGGCCGACACGCTCAACCCGGCGTGGTTGGATGCGATGGGCCTTAAGGCCGGCCAGGACGAAGCCAGCGTCCGCGCCCAGCTCGACAAGGTCTACGCCGGCAGCAAGCTGTCCGACAGCGCCCCGCGCATGGCCTGGCTGGACAAGGACGCTGCAGCCTTCAAGGCCAGCGACGACGCCTTCATCAAGGCTGCCGTGGCGCTCTATGACGATGACCGCCGCCTGGAGACCCGCGACAAGGAACTGGGCGGCAAGCTGCAAAAGGCCTATGCCGGCGTGCAGCAGGCCATGATCGACTACCACGCCAGCCGCGGCGAAGCTGTCTACCCCGATGCCAACAGCACGCTGCGCATCAGCTACGGCAAGGTCGAGGGCCGCAGCCCCGGCACCGACGGCAGCACCTGGACGCCGTTCACGACGCTGCGCGGCATCGTCGCCAAGCACAAGGGCCCTGACGAGGCCGGCGGCGAGTTCAACGCGCCCGCCGAGCAGCTTGCCGCCATCAAGGCGCGCAACTTCGGCAAGTACTACGTCAAGTCGCTGGACTCGGTGCCCGTGAACTTCCTGTCCACGCTGGACACCACCGGCGGCAACTCCGGTTCGCCCGTGCTGAACAAGAACGCCGAGCTGGTGGGCCTGCTGTTCGACGGCACGCTGGACGCGGTGATTGCCGACTGGCGCTTCGACCCCAAGATGGTTCGCAGCATCTCCCTGGATGCGCGCTACATGCTGTGGCAGATGAGCATCGTCGACAAGACGACGCGCCTGCTGCAAGAAATGGGCGTCGAGTAACCGCCTGGCGCGTCACGAGAAGACGGGTCCCGAGGGGCCCGTCTTCTCGTTCATGCGGACCGGGCGCCGGGCCGCTCCCGAGCCGCCTCCCTGGGGGCCGACCCGCACCGTCCGCATTCAGCGGGACGATGCTGGGCGAAGGCTGGGCGAAGGCTGGGCGAGGGCTCACTGTTTCTCGACGGCCTCGACCTGGATGCGCAGGCCCACATCCATCTTGAAGCCCCAGTCCTTGCCCGCACCCAGGCCGAAGTCCTCGCGGTTGAAGCTGCCGGAGGCGTCGGCGCCGCACCAGTCGCGCTTGTAGAGCGGGTGGGGCATGCACTTGAGCTGGTGGATGGTGAGCGCCAGGGGCCTGGTGCGGCCGTTCAGCGTCAGCTCGCCAACGAGCCGGCCGGGCACGCCGGCGGTGGCGCGCTCAAAGCGGCCCTTGAAGCTGGCGGTGGGCGTCTTGTTCGCCACATCGAAGAAGTCCTTGCCCTTGGCCCAGGCGTTCATCGCCTCCAGGCCGAAGTCGATGCTGGCCAGGTCCATCTGCACGTCCACGCTGCCGCTGCCACTGGCCTTGTCGTAGACGATGCTGCCACTGTTCTTCGTCAGCTTGCCGCGCCAGTTGGACATGCCCATGTGGTCGGCCTCGAAGCTGGGGTAGGTGTGGGTGGGGTCGATGTCGTAGGCGAGCGGCGCGGCGGATGCGCTGGCGGCGAGCAGAGCGGCGGCGAGCAGGGGCAGGGCTTTCATCGGGAGATCTCGGTGGATGGGGGTTCTGACAGCAACACGACGAACGGCGGTGCAGCTTTTCGACAGGCCGCGCGCAACGGCCCGTTAGTATCTTCAGCATGCCCCGTCTCCACCTGCGCCTGCTCGGCCTGCTGTTGCTGGCCCTGGCCGGCTGCGCCGGCGTAGAACGCCTGCCGGACGGCTGGCGGCCGCTGGCGCCCGGCCTGGCGCACCGCGCCTGGGCGCCCTGGCCCGACAGCGAGGTGCAGGCCCTGCGCGTGGACCTGACCCGGTTGCACGTCAGCCTCTCGCCGCCGGCCGACGCCGGCCTGCCGCTGGACCAGATGCCCAGCAGCCGCGGTGCGCTGGCCAGCGTCAACGCCTCCTTCTTCGACCGCGAGTTCCGCCCGCGTGGGTTGACCGTGTCCGGCGGCCAGTCCTGGCCCGAGCTGTCCAAGCCCGCCAGGCCGGCCAGCGACCCGCTGCTGACCTGTGACAGCCGTTGCGTCATCCGCTTCGACGCGCCCACTGCGCCCGAGCCCGGCTGGCGGCTGGCCGTCAGCGGCACGCCCTGGCTGGTGCGTGACGGCCTGGCCCGCACGGCGGAGGACGACGCCAGCTGCGCCTATCTCTGCGCGCAGACCCACCCGCGCACGGCCGTGGGCCTGGACGCCTCGGGCCGCCATCTCATCCTGCTGCTGGCCGCCGGCCGCCGCGGCGACGTGAAAGGCCTGACGCTGGCCCAGACCGCCGCGCTGATGCGCGAACTCGGCGCCGCGCAGGCCTTCAACCTCGATGGCGGTGGCTCGTCCACGCTGCTGATCGGCGGCGAGTCGCGCCTGCCGCGCCCCTTCAACGAGCCCGCGCTGCGCCGCGTGGCCAATGCCCTGCACCTGCTGAACCCATGAGCCTTCGCCATCTGCTCCCGCCGCTGGGCCTCGCGCTGCTGCTGGCCGCCTGCGCGCCCTTGAAGACGCAGCAGCCGCCTGCCGAGAAGCGTTACGACGCCACCGAGCTGGGTGCGCTGAAACCCGGCGACTTCAGCTGGCCGGCCACGTCCACTGACGGCGAGCGGGCCTTGCGCGAAGCGGCCATCGCCGAGATCCGCGCCCGCATCGCCATGCCGCCCGGCCCCGAGCGCGACGCGGCCCTGCCCAGGCTGTTCGATCTCGTCGCCCAGTACAACGCCGAGGTAGACGCCGCGCGCCCGCTGCTGCTGGAGGCCCTGACCACGCTGGGCCAGCGCGACGCCGACGTCCAGCGCGCGCTGCTGAGTGCCGCCCACACCCTCTACCCGGCCGAGGCCGCGCCGCTGCTGTGGCCGCTGCTGCCGCAGCTGACGGCGAGCAAGCCCTTCGCCATCGCCGCCTACACGCTGCTTCAGGCCGACGCCAGCGCCGTGCAGCGCCTGCGCGAGACCGTGCCGCAGCTTTTCCCGGGCTGGCCCGATGACCCGCGCCTGACGGCGCTGATGCTGAGCCTGCGCCGCCCGGCCTTGCCGCAACCGCCGCTGGCCGACCTGCTGGCCGCGCCGCTGCGCCAGGGCTTCCCGGCCATCGTCAGCCTGCAGCGCCCGGGCCGCCAGCAGATGGGCCTGGCCCTGGTGCGGGGCGTCGACGGCCGCTTCGTGCGGGGCGCGAACGGCCAGCTGTTTGCCTCGCCCCAGCTGGCGCTCGCCCGCACCGGCCTTCCGGGCACCATCACCAACGGCAACACGCCGCAAGGCGTCTTCACCATCGTCGGCGCCGGCACGGCCACCAACCCCAACATCGGCCCCACGCCCTATCTGCACAGCAAGCTGCCCGTCGAGGCCACGACGGCCGAGTTCGAGCATGGCGACTCGGCCGCCGCATGGAGTGAGGCCGTCTACGAGAGCTTTCTGCCGCCGAGCTGGCGGGGCTTCTCCCCCATCAAGGAAGCCTGGCTGGCCGGCCGCGCCGGGCGCGACGAGCTGCTCGTCCACGGCACGACGATCAACCCGGCCTACTACGCCGGCACGAGCTATTTCCCGGGCACGCCGCAGCAGGGCTGCATGATCTCCGGCGAGGACTGGGAGCCCACCACCGGCCGCCTGCTCGCCAGCCGCCAGCTCACGCTGGCCCAGGCCTACGCAGCGGCGGGCGCGCGGGCCGACTTGGCCGGCTACCTGATAGTCGTCGAGCTGCCGGGCGAGGGCGCGGTGACGCCCGCCGAGGCCCAGGCGCTGGTGACGGCGGCAGGGCTCTGAGGCAGGAGGGCCTGATGCGCTTGTTGCTTGCAGCCGCCCTCGTGCTGGGCATGACCACGCCGTCGCCCGCGGCCGAATCCGGCCTCGTGCCCAGTGCCGATGGCCAGGAGCTGCTGGACGTTGCCAGCGGCCACGCTTGGCAGCGCTGCGCCGAGGGCATGCGCTGGGACGGCCGTGGCTGCCAGGGCAAGCCGACGCTGTTCACGCATGCCGAGGCGCTCGCGCTGGCCCGTTCGCGCAGCGAGGCCCACGGGCGGGCCTGGCGGGTGCCGCGCGTGCCCGAGCTCAAGCACTTCGGCGACCGGCTGTCGCATGCGCCGCAGGCGGCCACGCTGGCGCCGTCCGCGCCCGGCGGCTGGTACTGGACGAGCACCGCCCGCATCGACAGCGAGGCGGTCAACCCCTATGCCTACCGCAACGTGCAGCGCGGCGTGACCGAGACCCAGGCCGACCGGCTGCTGGTGCAGATGGGCTGGGCCGTGGACCCGCGCAGCGGCGAGGTGCGTGGCGACATGCCCAAGCGCGAGCGCCTGCCGCTGAGACTGGTGAGAAGCCTCAAGGACTGAAGGTACGCTCGCGCACTGTCGGCGGCAGCCGCACCCGCCGGCCGGTCCGCGCCCGGCGGGTGGGTGAGTGCGCGAGGGCTGTTCCAATGCACAGCCATGCCATCCCTGCACCTCACCCCGCCCACCCTCGACATCGCCGACGAACTGCTGCGCTTCGAGACCGACAACCGCGACTTCTTCGAGGCCCGCATCAATTCACGGCCACCGGCCTACTACTCGCCCGAGGGCGTGCGCGCCGCCATTGCGCTGGCCGAGCGCGAGGCTGCCGAGGACAAGGGCTACCAGTTCCTCGTGCGCACCGCGGCCGGCGAGTTGGTGGGCCGCGTGAACCTGATCGGCGTGAAGCGCCGCCACTTCCAGATGGCCGAGCTGGGCTACCGCATGGCCGAGTCGGCCTGCGGCAAGGGTTACGCGAGCGAGGCCGTGCGGCAGGTGCTGGCCAAGGCTTTCGGCGAGCTGGGCCTGGTGCGGCTGGAGGCCAACGCGCGCGTCGGCAACGAGGGCTCGGTGAAGGTGCTGCTGCGCAACGGCTTCCGTGAGTTCGGGCGCACGACGCAGAGCTTCGAGCTGGGCGGTGTGTGGTACGACCGCCTGTACTTCGAGCGCCGCGCCCCGGCCTGAATTCGCCAGGCCGTCAGGCCGTCGGAAAGGTGCCCGGCACGAGGATGTCGCGCGTCACGTTGGCGAGCTGCCTGTGGCCGCAGAAGGCCATGGTCACGTCCAGCTCCTTGTGCAGGATGGCCAGCGCCTTGGCCACGCCTTCCTCGCCCATCGCCCCCAGGCCGTAGGCCATCGCGCGGCCGATCATGGTGCCGCGCGCACCCAGGGCCCAGGCCTTGAGCACGTCCTGGCCGGAGCGGATGCCGCCGTCCATCCAGACTTCGGTCTGCGAGCCAACCTCGGCGACGATGGCCGGCAGTGCGCGGATGCTGCTGGGCGCGCCGTCCAGCTGGCGGCCGCCGTGGTTGCTGACGACGATGGCGTCGGCCCCGGCCTGCACGGCGAGCTTGGCGTCCTCCACGTCCATGATGCCCTTCAGGATGAGCTTGCCGCCCCACTGCTCCTTGACCCAGGCGATGTCGGCCCAGGACAGGCGCGGGTCGAACTGCTCGTTGGTCCAGGCCGACAGCGACCGCATGTCGCTCACGCCCTTCACGTGGCCCACGAGGTTGCGGAAGGTGTGGCGCTTGGTGCCGGCCATGCCCAGGCACCAGCGCGGCTTGGTCATCAGGTTGACGATGTTGGCCAGCGTGGGCCGCGGCGGCGCGGTGAGGCCGTTCTTCAGGTCCTTGTGGCGCTGGCCGATGACCTGCAGGTCCAGCGTCAGCACGAGTGCCGAGCACTTGGCGGCCTTGCAGCGCTGGATCATGCGGGCCATCGCATCGCGGTCGCGCATCATGTAGAGCTGGAACCAGAACGGCGCCGTGGTGTGCTCGGCGATATCCTCGATGGAGCAGATGCTCATCGTCGACAGCGTGAACGGGATGCCGAACTTCTCGGCCGCGCGGGCGGCGTGGATCTCGCCGTCGGCATGCTGCATGCCGGTCAGGCCCACCGGCGCGATGGCCACGGGCATCTTGGCGTCCTGGCCTACCATCTTCACGGCCGTGCTGCGGCCTTCCATGTTCACGGCCACGCGCTGGCGCAGCTTGATGGCCTGGAAGTCGCTCTCGTTGGCGCGGTAGGTGGTTTCGGTCCAGGAGCCGGAGTCGGCGTAGTCGTAGAACATGCGCGGCACGCGCTTCTCGGCCAACTGGCGCAGGTCTTCGATGCAGGTGATGACGGGCATGGCGGTGCAGCTCGGAGTGAGGCCGCGATGCTAGGCCCGCGCAGGCACGGGCGCCCCGGAAAAAACCTCAGCTCGTGGCGGAAGAGTTTTCCGCCCTAGGCTCTTCCATCGCTCGGCAGTGTGCGTGCAGCCAGCCGGCGAAGGCCTCGGCCGCCGGGCTGGCGCGGTGGCAGATCAGGCCGTAGTGGCGCTCGGCCGGCACGGTCAGCGCGAAGGGCTGCACCAGGCGGCCCTCGGCCAGCTCGTGGCGCGCCAGGCTGAGCCGGGCGAGCGCCACGCCCTGGCCGGCCAGCGCGGCGGCCAGTGTCAGGCCCAGGTCGACGAAGCGCGGGCCTTCGTCCGGCTCCGGCGTGTCGGCCAGGCCGGCGGCGCGCAGCCAGGGCGCCCAGGGCTGCAGCGGCGTGCGCAGCAGCGGCAGGGCGAGCAGGTCGGCCGGCTCGTGCAGTGGCGCGTGGCCGACCAGCAGGGCGGGTGCGGCCAGCGGCGTCAGGCGGTCGTGCAGCAGCACCTGATGGGCGGCGAGCTCGTCCGGCACGGCGCCATGGCGGATCTCCACGTCCGCGCCGGCATCGCCCTCGGCCAGCAGCGGCACGGACAAGGTCAGCTCCAGCTCGACCTGCGGCTGCGCGGCCGCGAAGCCGGGCAGCGCGGGCACCAGCAGCTGGCGGGCGAAGGTGGGCGTGGAGCTGACGCGCAGCCGCTCGCGCTGGGCACCGGCGCGCTGGTGCAGCGGCATGGCCTGCAGCAGTGCCAGGGCCTGGCGCACCTGGGGCAGGTATTCGTGGCCGGCCGGTGTCAGGCTCAGGCCACGGGCAGGCTGGCGCAGGAAAAGGGGCTGGTCCAGCCGCTCCTCCAGCCCGGCCACGCGCTTGGCAATCGCGCTGGCCGTCAGTGCCAGCTCGGCGGCAGCGGCCTCGAAGCTGCCGGCGCGGGCCACGGCTTCGAAGGCGAGCAGGGCGTCGAGCGAGGGCAGGCGGATGGGGCGCTGGGGCATGCGGGCATCCTACCCAGCCGGCCGGGCGCGGAGCGCCTCAGAAGTTCAGCGTCGTCGGACCGGCGTCGCGCGAGGCCGGTCGCAGGTACTGGCCCAGCGTACCCGCCATCGCCGCGACCACGCCGGCCGCCAGCCGACCGGCATGGCGCAGGCTCCCGGACGTGGCTGCCTTGCTGGAGGGCGCCTGGCGCGGCTGCACGACGGCGTGCACCAGGGCCAGCTCCTGCTGGCGCTCCTGGACAAGGAAGAACATGCGGTTGGGGTCGGCGAAGCGCTCGGCCAGCACGCGCACCGCCTTCAGCTCGCGCTTGTGCACCAGCACGCCCTGGGGGCGCAGCGTGCAGCCCAGCGTGCGGGCGCGCAGGTAGAGCGCCTTGGCGGCCAGCCGGTCGGGCAGGCAGCCGACGCCGGCAAACAGGCAGTTGGCGAGGTTGAAGGTGGCTTCGGCGTGACCCATGCCCGCAGCTGCGACATAGGCCGTGAGGCCTGCAGCTTCGTCGGACGGGCCGCCCCGACCCGTCATCAGCACCCGGCCGAGCTGGAAGCGGCCGATGGCGCTGCGCCGCGCCGCGGCCGTCTGCAGCTGTGCACGCGCTTGCACCGCATCGGCCGGCAGCCCCAGGCCTTCCAGCTGGCACAGGCCCAGCATGGCCAGGCCGTCGGCGTCGCCAGCGTCGGCCGCGGCGCGGAACCAGCCCACTGCGCGCGCGTAGTCGGGTGGCGTCGCGTGGAACAGGGTCAGACCGTGCTGCAGCGGGTTGACGGGCGGCGCGGTAAGTGAAACCGCGGCAGGGGTCGGACCTGGGGTTGGAGGATTCATCCGGCGATGGGCGAGGCGTATCCCTAGATTGTCGGGGCCGCCGGCGGCCGAGCCGGTGCAGCGCGGCCCGGCGCGGTGCTGCAAATTGCCGCAAACGGGCCCCTTGACGCTCAGAATTCCGCATCGGCGGCCCGCCGCCACGCGCCAACACCCACCGCCATGAGTTTTCCAGCCCTCGCCCGCTTCGCCCTGACTCTGCCCGGCGCCACGCAGGACATCAAGTGGGGCGCGGACTGGGTGGCCAGCGTCGGCGGCAAGATGTTCCTGGTCGGCGGGCCGCACCCCGGCGCGTGGACGCATTGCAGCTTCAAGGTGGACGAGCATCGCTTCCTGGAGCTGACCGGCTTGCCGGGCTTCGCGCCGGCGCCCTATGCGGCGCGGTATCACTGGGTGGCAGTGTCCGACGCCCGGGGCCTGCCCTTGGCGGAACTCAAGTCACTGGTGCAGCGCTCGCACGCGCTGGTGGCGTGCCGGCTGCCGAGGAAGCAGCGGCTGCTGCTCGGCATCGAGGCGTAGCGCTTGGGGGCGCTGCGTTTTCAGCCCCTGTTCCACCGGCTCGGGATCGACCAGAAGATCAGCAGCCCCATCAAGGCCAGCGCCGCCAACGTATGGGGTGTGTCGAGCGGACCGGCCCCGCCCGCCAGCAGCACGGCAATGCCGCAGGCGGCCAGACTGAGGGCCACCCACTGCGCCAGCCTGACGCGGCGCACCCAGCGCCGCTGCGACGGTGCCACTGCGGGTGACAACGCGGCCATCACGCGCAGGCTGAAGCCCGCGTCGTCCGGCTCCGCGCCGTCCTGCCATTGCTGGTGCAGCGCGTCGTCCAGGGAGTTGTCGTCGTGGTCGTGGCGTTCGTTCATGGTGCGGGCTCCCATGCCTGCAGTTGCGCGCGCAGCCTGGCCTTGGCGCGCAGCACCTGGGTCTTGACCGTGCCGAGCGGCCAGCCCAGCACCTGGGCGGCTTCGGTGTGGCTGAGGTCGGCGCCGTAGCAGAGCAGCAGCGCGTGGCGCTGGGCCTCGCTCAACGAGGTCAGCGCGCGGTCGAGGTCGATGCGCCAGTCGACGCCGGGGGCGAAGTCGCTGTGGGCTTCGAGGTCGGGCGGCGCGTCGTCTGCCCGCGGCAGGGCAGGCCTTTCGGCGGACAGCGCGGAGTAGGCGAGCCGCGTCAGCCAGGTGCGAAAGCGCGCCTCGCCGCGGAACTTGGGCAGGGCTCGCCAGGCGCGCACGAAGGCGTCCTGAGCGAGGTCGTCGGCCCGGGCCTGGTCGCCGCGGCAGATGCGGCCGAGCAGCTTGCGCAGATAGCCCTGGTGGGCCTGCACCAGGGCAGCGAAGGCCGCGCGGTCGCCGGCGGCGGCACGGGCCACCAGCCGGGCCTCCTGCGCGGCGGCCTCGGTCGGCGCGGCGGGAGCGCCAGGGGTCACGGCTGCCGGTCGGGCTGCTGCTTGCGTTCGACGGCCCAGTACAGCGCGAGGCCGAAGCCGATGAGCAGCGGCAACACGCCGATGCTCCAGAGCCAGGCGCCGGGCATCATCAGGGAAAACATGACCATCAGCCCCAGGCCGACGGCGATGTTGATGAGGGCCGGCACGAGGATGCGGTTGGGGTTGGCCTGGTCGCGCTTGGCACGGTGCCAGTCGCTGTCCTGCACGTCGGCCAGCAACTCGGGCGGGATGGGCTGGCCGGCCCGGGCCAGTTCGCGGATGGTCTCGTGGCGCTGGCGCTCGCCATGGGCCTTGCCGATGTAATGGGCCAAGATGGCAACGATGGGGATCATCAGCGCCAGGATGGGGATCATCAGCGGCAACCAGGCGTGGAAGTTCTCGAAGAACATGGGGCGGCTCCGGAAAGATACGTGGATGGTGCTTCCTTGGAGCGCGTCGCCGGGCTGTTCGGATTCAGCCCCGCAAAAAAATTCACCGCACTTGCCACCATGCTGGCAGTAGCGCCCGCACCTCGGGCCGTGCGTAGCGCCGATCCAGCAGCCAGACCCAGCCACGGTCGTCCACGGAGCGCAGCACGCGGCCGGCGGCCTGCACCACTTTCTGCAGGCCCGGTACGAGATCGGCGTAGCCATGGTCGGCGCCGAACATCGTGTCCAGCCGCTCGCGCACCCGGTCCTGCAGCGGTGACACGGGGGGCAGGCCGAGCGTGGCGATGAAGGCGCCGATCAGCCGCGTGCCGGGCAGGTCCACGCCCTCGGCGAAAGCGCCACCCAGCACGGCGAAGCCGATGCCGCGGCCGCCCTCGACGAAGCGGTCGAGGAAGGCGCGTCGCGCCGCGTCGCCCATGGCGCGGGACTGGCTCCATTGCAGGACCTGCGGGTGGCGCAGCGCCAGGCGCGCCGCGGCCTTCTCCAGGTAGTCGAAGCTGCTGAAAAAGGCGAGGTAGTTGCCGGGGTGTTCCGAGAACTGCGTGGCGAGCAGGTCCACCAGCGCGTCCATCGAGGCGTCGCGGTGGGCGTAGCGCGTGGACAGGCGATGGGCCACGCGCACGCTCAGGTGCTCGGGTGGGAAGGGCGCTGGCACGTCGATCCAGGCGGTGTCCTCGGGCATGCCGAGCAGCTGGCGCGGGTAGTCGGGCGGGCCCAAGGTGGCCGAGAACAGCGTGACGCTGTGGCAGCCCTCGAAGCGCTCCTTCAGGAAGTGGCCGGGCACGATGTTGCGCAGGGACAGCACGACGTCGCGCACCTCGCCGGTGTCGATGGGCTCGCCGTTCTCGTCCGGCGCCAGCAGCGACAGGTTGAGCGGCGCATCCGCCACCGCAACGCGGCCGGCGGTGCGCTGCAGGTCGCACAGCGAATGCGTGTCGAAGCGGTCGAGCAGGCGCTGCAGGCCCAGAACCTCGAAATAGAACTCCAGCAGCGAGCCCACCTCCAGTGGGTGGTTCTGCACGTACTCGCCCAGCGCGACGTTGACGCGCTGCAGGGCCTCGGCGAGCGCGTCGGGCACCTGGCCCAGAGGCTGGTAGTCCTCGACCTGCTCGGTCCCCAAGCGGGCCAGCTCGCCGGCCAGCCGGCGCAGCGGTGCGCGCAGGCTGGCGGGCGCGCCGGCGAGGACCTCGCGCACGCGGGCCAGGCCCAGGCTGATGCTGTACATGTCGCGGGCGCGGTCGATGAGGTTGTGGGCCTCGTCCACCAGCAGGGCCAGCTTCCAGTCCTGCGACTGGGCCAGGCCGTAGAGCTGGCCGTGGGGGTCGAAGGCATGGTGCACGTCGCCGACGATGACGTCGGCCCAGCGCAGCAGCTCCTGGCCGAGGTAGTAGGGGCAGACCTCGTGCTGCAGTGCGATGCGGCGCTGGGCGGCGGGGTCCAGCCAGGCTGCCTGCACGGCCTCGGCGCGGGCGGCGGGCAGCTTGTCGTAGAAGCCATGGGCCAGCGGGCAGGCGTCGCCGTGGCAGGCCTTGGTGGGGTGCTCGCAGGCCTGCTCCTTGGCCACCAGCGTCAGCACGCGCAGCGCCTTCGCTGGCGTGCCTTGGCGCAGGGCGTGCAAGGCTTCCAGCGCGGTGATGCGTCCGGTGCCCTTGCAGGTCATGTAGCCGATCTTGTCGATCTGCCGGCCGGGCATGGCGCGCAGCAGCGGGTAGAGCGTGCCCAGCGTCTTGCCGATGCCGGTGGGCGCCTGGGCCAACAGGCAGCGGCCGTTGGCAGCCACGCGGTAGACGGCTTGCGCGAGCAGGCGCTGACCCGGGCGCAGCTCGCCCTTGGGGAAGGGCAGGGTGCTCAGGCCGGCGTCGCGTGAAGCCCGGTGCCAGGCCTCCTGCCGCGCCCAGGTTTCGAACTGCTGGCAGCGCGCCTCGAAAGCGGCCTGCAGCGTGGCGGCCGCGACCGTCTCGCGCAGCACCGTCTCGTTCTGTGTGTCGGCGTCCACGTAGACCAGGGCCAGCTCAAGCTCGGCCAGCTCGCGGTCGGCGGCGATGAGCGCGCCGTAGGTTTCGAGCTGGGCCCAGTGCAGTGCGCGACGGTTTTCGGGAATGAGCTCGACCGGGCCGCGGATGGTCTTGATCTCTTCGAGCCGGTTCATGTCGGCCTCGTAGCCGTCGGCCCGTCCGCGCACGCGCAGGTTTCCGTGCTGGCCTTGCAGCGGCAGCTCGGTCTCGTAGCCCGGCGAGCGGCGGGCGAGCACGGCCAACTGGCCGGCCTGGCCTTCCAGCGCGGTGGCCGAGGGCGTGAAACGGCGATCCAGGTCGCCGCGCTTGGCGGTGAACTCGCAGAGGCTGCGGACCGAGACGGTGTAGGTCCAGTCGCTCAAAACAGTTTCAGGTTGTCGGGCGCCGGCAGGGGCGCGGCGCGCGCCGACGCCACGGCTGCTGCCACCTCGCTGGCATGCACGAGATTGCCGATGCGCACGCCCATCAGGCGCAGCCGCTTGTCGAACCTGACGCGCTTGAGGCACAGGCCCGCGGCATGGCGGATGTCGGCGGCGCTGGTGATGGGGGTCTTGAGCGTCTGGTCGCGCGTGACGGTGACGAAGCCTTCGAAGCGCAGCTTGATGCCCACCGTCTTGCCCGCGTAGCGCTTGCGGGCGAGGTCGCGCGACAGGCTCTCGCAGAGCTCGTCCATGATCTGGCCGAGCAGGGCCTTGTCGTGCACGGCGCTCAGGTCGCGCTCGAAGGTGGTTTCGCGGCTGATGGACACGGGCTCGCTGTGGGTGACGACGGGGCGCGAGTCGCGGCCGTGCGCGGCGTTGTGCAGCCAGTGGCCGTAGCTTTCGCCGAACTGCTCGACCAGCCAGGCGGGCGAGGCGGCGGCGATGTCGCCCACGGTCTCCAGGCCGAGCTTGACGAGCTTGTCGCCCGCCTTGGGGCCGATGCCGTTGATCTTGCGAACGGCCAGCGGCCACACGCGGGTGGGGATGTCGTCCAGCGTCAGCACGGAGATGCCGTCGGGCTTGTCCAGCTCGCTGGCGATCTTGCTGAGCAGCTTGTTGGGCGTGATGCCGATGGAGCAGGTCAGGCCCGTAGCGCGCCAGACCGAGTTCTTGATCTCGCGCGCCACCGCCTTCACACCGCCCAGCGGGTCATGGCCGACGGCGTCGCGCACGCCGGGCACGTCGCTCAGGTCGATGTAGATCTCGTCGATGCCGCGGTCCTCGATGACGGGCGCGACCTCAGCCACGGCGGCCTTGAACAGCCTGGAGTACTTGCGGTAGGACTCGAAATCGGCCGGCAGCAGGATGGCGTCAGGCGCGCGCAGCGCGGCCTTCATCAGACCCATGGCCGAGAACACGCCGAGGTCGCGCGCAGCGTAGGTGGAGGTGGTGACGACGCCGCGGCCGGTGTAGTCGCGCAGCCTGGAATAGCACCAGGAGCCGTCTTCGAGCTGCCGCGGCACATCGGCCCGCCGGCCACCGATGACGACGGCCTCACCCTTGAGCTGCGGATAGCGCAGCAACTCCACAGACGCGTAGAAGGCATCCATGTCGAGGTGGGCGATCCAGCGATCGGGCTGCAGCATGCCTCGATTGTCACTGGGAATAAAGACAGGGCCTGGCAGCAGCCCGCTGGCAAGGACCTCGACCCCGAGATCCCACCGGGTTGAAGGTGGGCGGCATCCTCGTCGGCACCGTCATCACCCCGATGTCCGTGGGGCAGCCCGGGCAGTTAGGGGGAGCAGGTCAGAGGCGGCCGTCCTACCCTGCAGGCACCAACGTCACCGAGGCCGAGGAGGTCCCATGTCAGAACAGTCCACCGCGTTTCGAAAGTCCCTGATCGCCGGCTCGCTGGGCCTCCTGGCACTGGCGTCATCTGGCCTGGCCAGGGCCGATCTGCTGCTGGCCGGCAGCACTATCGCCCTGCCCACCGGCACCACGTCGCTCGCCGAGCCGCAACTGGCCGGCAGCATCATCGAAGACCGGACGGATGGTTTCAGCTTCGCCGGTGCCAATGGCACGGTGTCGGGCAGCATCCAGTCGCGCGTGATGCGTGCCGTCGACGGCACGGTGGACTTCTACTGGCGCGTCTTCAGCGATGCCACCTCGGCGGATGATCTCGGCAGCCTCCGGCTGGGAAACCTGTTCACGACGAACTACTTCGTGAACTGGCGCTCGGACAGCCTGGGCGACGTCGCGCCCACCACGGCAAATCGCTTCACGGGCGCCTTGAGCAGCGATTTCAATTTCAATTTCGGCCATGTGGATGCTGCGGGAGCGCTGCTCGGCCTGGGTGCCGGCAAGTCGTCCTACTTCATGTTCCTTGACACCGACGCCACCCACTACGACTTCACGGGCCTGATGGACGTGGCCGACCTGAACCACGCTCATATCTCCGGTCTCTTCAGTACCTTTGCGCCGACCGCTGCAACGATTCCAGAGCCGGACAGCCTGGCACTGGCCGGCCTCGCTCTCGGCGCGCTGGCGGCGCGTCGCCGGCGCGGCGGATGAGGGATTCGCTTCACCAGAGCGCGTGCACCTGCGGCGCGATGCGCCGCAGGTAGAGGTCGGCGAGGGACTGCATCAGCGGCGCGGGCAGGGCGGCGAGGTCGGCGGCGCTGACGTTCTCGTCCACCTGCGCCGGCGTGCGGCCGCCGGGGATGGCGGCCGTGACGGCCTCGTGCATCAGGATCCAGCGTAGGGCCAGGCGGGCCATGCTCACGCCGGACGGCAGCAGGCCGCGCAATTCCTCGACGGCTGCCAGGCCCTGTTCGTAGTCCACGCCCGAAAAGGTTTCCCCCTTGTCGAAGGCCTCGCCCCGGCGGTTGAAGGCGCGGTGGTCGTCGGCGCTGAAGGCGCTGTCGCGCGTGAACTTGCCGCTGAGCATGCCGCTGGACAAGGGCAACCGCGCCAGCACGCCCACCTGGGCGGCCTGTGCGGCGGGCAGGAAGACTTCGGCCGGCCGCTGGCGGAACAGGTTGAAGATGATCTGCACGGACTGCACGCCGGGAAACTTGATCGCGGCCAGGGCTTCGTCGATCCGCTCGACGCTGACGCCGTAGTGGCGCAGCTTGCCCTCCCGCACCAGGTCGTCCAGCGCGCCGAAGACCTCGGGCATGGCATAGACCTCGCTCGGCGGGCAGTGCAGCTGAAGCAACTCGATGGCGTCGGTGTCCAGATTCTTCAGGCTGCGCTCGATGAAGGGGCGCAGGTCTCGGTAGCCCTCGGCAACATGCGGGCTCAGGCGCCGGCCTGCCTTGGTGGCTACATAAAAGGGGTCGCCAGGTCGCTCCTTGCGCAGACGGGCCAGCAGGCGCTCGCTGTGGCCGTCACCGTAGACGTCGGCCGTGTCGAAGAAGTTCACGCCGCGATCCAGGGCATGGTGCAGCGCGGCCATGGCGGCCTCGTCGTCGGTATTGCCCCAGGTGCCGCCGATGGCCCAGGCGCCGAAGCCGATGGCGGAAATGTTCCAGCCGGTGCGGCCGAGAGAACGGTAGATCATGGTGGTGTGCAAGGAAGTGGCGTGCGCATTGTGATTGATAGCGATACCATGTTGCGTCGTCAGCCTTTTCCGTAGACTGGCCATGAGCCACTTCATTGGAGATCGCGATGGGACTTCTGGATCAAGTGCTGGGTGCGGCCAATCAGGCCCTGGGCAGTTCCGGTCAGCAGGGTGGCCAGGCCGACTGGCCGGCGCTGATCGCCGGGCTGCTGGCCAACGGCTCGGTCCAGGGTGGCCTGGCCGGGTTGCTGCAACAGCTGCAGGCCGGCGGCCTGGGCAGTCAGGTGCAGAGCTGGATCTCGACCGGCGCCAACCTGCCGGTGTCGGGTGAGCAGATGACCGCGGCGCTGGGCGGTGCCGGCGGCCTGCTGGGCCAGTTGGCGCAGCAGGCGGGTGTATCCCATGCCGAGGCGGGTAGCCAGCTCAGCCAGCTGCTGCCGCAGATCGTGGATCACCTGACGCCTGGCGGCCAGTTGCCGGCTGGTGGCGCGGGCGGCCTGGGTGAGCTGACGGGCCTGCTGGGCGGACTGTTCGCCCGCTAGAGCTTTTTCTCCCAGGCGTTGCACCAGCCCTTGGCCGCCACGTCCTTGCCGTAGAACAGGGCGCAGCCGCCCGAGGGCTTGTTGCCGTCGGGCGCGTACAACTGGCAGTTGGCGCAGGTCTGCCCTGCGGCGTACTTCGGGAATTTCGCCTTGTCGACCTTGGTGGCATCGGCCCGGTAGCCCGTGGCCTTGGCTTCGTCGTCGTCTTCCTGCAGCAGCGTCTGCGACTGGGCGTGCGCCAGGCCTGCACCCAGCAGCGGGACGATCTGGAGGAGACGGCGACGTGAAACCAGGGCCATGAGTGTCTCCTGCCGGATCAAAGCACCTCGGAAGCGAAGTCCGCCAGCCGCGAGCGCTCGCCGCGGGCCAGCGTCACGTGACCACTGTGAGCCCAGCCCTTGAAACGGTCCACGGCAAAGGTCAGGCCCGAACTGCCCTCGGTGAGATAGGGCGTGTCGATCTGCGCCAGGTTGCCCAGGCAGACGATCTTGGTGCCGGGGCCGGCGCGGGTGATCAGCGTCTTCATCTGCTTGGGTGTCAGGTTCTGGGCCTCGTCGATGATGACGAACTTGTTCAGGAAGGTGCGCCCGCGCATGAAGTTCAGACTCTTGATCTTGATCTTGCTGCGCACCAGGTCGTTGGTGGCCGCGCGGCCCCACTCGCCGGCGGACGAACCGCCCTTGGCCAGCACTTCGAGGTTGTCGTCCAGTGCGCCCATCCAGGGGCCCATCTTTTCTTCCTCGGTGCCGGGCAGGAAGCCGATGTCCTCGCCGACCGGCACGGTCACGCGGGTCACGATGATCTCGCTGTAGCGGCGGTCATCGAAGACCTGGGCCAGTGCGGCGGCCAGCGTCATCAGCGTCTTGCCGGTGCCGGCCGTGCCGGTCAGCGTGATGAAGTCGCACTCTGGGTCCATCAGCAGGTTCAGTGCGAAGTTCTGCTCGCGGTTGCGCGAGGTGACGCCCCAGACGGCGTGCTTCTGGTTGCCGTAGTCCTTCAGCGTGCGCAGCACGGCCGTCTTGCCGGTGATCTCGGTGACCTTGGCGTACAGCGGCGTGGCGCCGGGCGCCTCCAGGTAGACCAGCTCGTTGATCAGCAGCGTGGGTACCAGCGGCCCGCTGATGCGGTAGTAGGTCGTGCCGCCCTGCTGCCAGCTCTCCATGGTCTTGCCGTGCCGCTCCCAGAAGTCCGCGGGCAGGGCCTGGACGCCGGTGTAGAGCAGGTCGGAGTCTTCCAGCGTCTTGTCGTTGCGGTAGTCTTCCGCCGGCAGGCCCAGCGCACGGGCCTTGATGCGCATGTTGATGTCCTTGGACACCAGCACCACTTCGCGACCCGGGTGGCGGCCCTTCAGCGCCTGCACGACGCCCAGGATCTGGTTGTCTGCCTTGCCCTGGGGCAGGCCCTGGGGCAGCGGCGTGTCGATCAGCTCGGTCTGGAAGAAGAGCTTGCCCTCGGCCTCGCGGTGGCCCGTGCCGGCCAGCGGCAGTCCCTTGGCCATCTCCTCGATGCCGCTGGTCTTCAGGCTGGCGGCGAGCTGGTCCAGCTCGCGGCTGACCTGGCGCACGTTGCGGGCGACCTCGGTCATGCCCTTCTTGTGTCCGTCCAGCTCCTCGAGCGTGATCATGGGCAGGAAGACGTCGTGCTCCTCGAAGCGGAACAGCGACATCGGGTCGTGCATCAGCACGTTCGTGTCGAGCACGAAGAGCTTGGGCGTCTCAGCCGGCTTGCGCGTGCGTTTGGGGGCGGCAGCCTTGGCAGGTGCCTTGGTCGCGGCTTTTGCGGGCAGGCCGGGCCTGGCGGCTGCGGGGGCGCTTGCAGGGGTGGGGAGGCGCAGCACTTCGGCTGTCTGGGCCGCGACCGGGGCGGTGGCGGGAGCTGCGGCCGGCGCCACGCTGGGCGGGACGGCGCGGGGTTTGCTGGGAGTCAGGTTGGCCGAGTAGGCGGTGGCTTCGAGGCGGCTGGCGCGTTGTGCAGGAGGCTTGGGCAGTGGCATGTACGGCTAGGCAGCAGGGGGTGGGCCCCACGACATCCGTCGCCCAGAAAGCAAAAAGCCGCGCAGGATGAGCGCGGCTTTTGAAGTCTGAGACAAGGATTCGACCCGGGGCATGGGCTAATTATGCACATGCCGGCGGGCGCCGCCGCGTCAGGGAAGAACCCGATGAATCGGACTCAGGCAGCTTCCTTCTTCAGCCCCTTGACAGCCTTGAGCACCTCGTCGACGTGCCCGGCGACCTTGATGCCACGCCATTCGCCGACCAGGATGCCCGTCGGGCTGATCAGGAAGGTCGAGCGCTCGATGCCCTTGACCTTCTTGCCGTACATGATCTTGTTCTTGACCACGCCGAACATGTGGCAGAGCTTTTCCTCGGTGTCGGCGATCAGCTCGAAGGGCAGCTCCAGGGCCTGCTTGAACTTCTCGTGCGAGACCATGTTGTCGCGCGAGACGCCCAGCACGACTGCGCCGGCCTTCACGAAGTCCTTGTGGCGGTCGCGGAATTGCATCGCCTCGGTGGTACAACCCGGTGTGTTGTCTTTCGGATAGAAATACAGCACGACCGATTTGCCCATGAAGGCGTTGGCAGTGAACTTCACGCCGCCGGTGGCTTGAGCCTCAATTTCCGGCAGGGGTTTGTTGAGCGCAGGCGTCATTGGGGGGTGCGGCAAGTTGGGCTCACGGGGTCCCCGGTTCGTGAGTGCTGCTGTGAAGCATTTCACGCGGGCGCCCGCAAGCAATAGCCGGTGATTATAAAGCCTCGCCCCGACCTCCCGGTCGGATCCGGTCATCCCTCGATCAGCAATGCTGCCAGAACGTTGCGGCCTTCACTGGCCAGCACGTTGTAGGTGCGGCAGGCGGCGGCGTTGTCCATGACCTCGAAGCCGATGCGTGCCTCGACCAGCCCGCGCCACAGTGCAGGGCTCGGAAAACGCAGCCGGGCGCCGCTGCCGAAGACGACCAGCTCCGGGTGCAGTGCCTTGATCGCTTCGAAATGCGCAGGCTCAAGTTCCTCGAAGTGCGAAGGCGCCCAGGCTGCGACATCGCCCTTCCAGGGCACGAGGACGCTGGCCGTGTGCGGCCGGCCGTTGACCCAGACGCCCTGGGCGTCATGGCGGGAGATGCTGTTGCCGCCTTGCGGCTCGTCGAGCTGGAACTTCATGGAAACAGGGCAGAAAGCCGGGCGCGAGTGTCCCTCAGAACGAAGAGCTGCGTGCCTGGGGCTTGCTTAAACTCCAAGATCCCCTATTTGCCCCAACTTGCACTGCAGCAATCGCTGCGCCGGAGCCCCCTTTGAAGCCCATCGCCAAGTCCAGCAAGCTCGCCAGCGTCAGCTACGACATCCGTGGCCCGGTGCTGGACAAGGCCCGCCAGATGGAGGAAGAGGGCCAGAAGATCATCAAGCTGAACATCGGCAACACGGCGGTGTTCGGCCTGACGCCCCCGGACGAGATCGTGCAGGACATGATCCGCAATCTCGGCGACGCCGGCGGCTATACCGACAGCAAGGGCCTGTTCGCGCCACGCAAGGCGGTGGTGCACTACACGCAGGAGAAGGGCATCAAGGGTGTCACGGTGGACGACGTCTACCTCGGCAACGGTGCCTCCGAGCTGATCCAGATGGCCATCAACGCCCTGGTCAACGACGGCGACGAGATTCTCATCCCCAGCCCCGACTTCCCGCTCTACACGGCGGTCGTCGGCCTCTCCGGCGGCCGTCCCGTGCACTACCTGTGCGACGAGGGCGCCGGCTGGCTGCCCGACCTGGCCGACATCGAGGCCAAGATCACGCCGCGCACCCGCGGCATCATGGTCTGCAACCCCAACAACCCGACCGGCGCGCTCTACCCGACGGACCTGCTGCTGGGCATCATCGAGCTGGCTCGCAAGCACCAGCTCGTCGTCTTCGCCGACGAGATCTACGACAAGACGCTGTACGACGGCAACGTCCACACCAGCATGGGGTCCCTGGCCGACGACGTGCTCTTCATTACCTTCAATGGCTTGTCCAAGAACTACCGCAGCTGCGGCTACCGCGCCGGCTGGATGATCGTCAGCGGCGAGAAGCGCCATGCCCGCGACTACATCGAGGGCCTGAACATGCTGGCCTCGCTGCGGTTGTGCTCCAACACGCCGGGCCAGCTGGCCATCCAGACGGCCCTGGGCGGCTACCAGAGCATCAAGGACCTCGTCGCGCCCACCGGGCGGCTGTGCCATCAGCGCGACCTGGCCTACGAACTGCTGACGCAGATCCCGGGCGTCAGCGTCGTCAAGCCGAAGGCGGCGCTCTACATGTTCCCGCGCCTGGACCCCAAGATCTACCCCATCGCCGACGACCAGCAGTTCGCCTACGAGCTGCTGGCCGAGGAGAAGGTGCTCATCGTCCAGGGCACCGGCTTCAACTGGCCCGAGCACGACCATTTCCGTCTCGTCTTCCTGCCCAACGTGGACGACCTGCGCGAAGCCATCGGCCGCATCGAACGTTTCCTGGCCGGTTACCGCCGGCGCCACTCTTCCTGATCCCTGTTCCCGAGAGCCCTGCAATGAAAGCCATCCAAGTCGGCCTGATCGGCCTCGGCACCGTCGGTGCCGGCACCTTCCACGTCTTGCAGCGCAACCAGGCCGAGATTCGCGGCCGTGCCGGCCGGGGCATCGAGATCGCGATGGTGGCCGCCCGCAACGCCGAGCGCGCCAAGGCCTACCAGGCCATCGTGGGTGACGGCGTGCCCTGCGTCGGCGACGCCCAGCAGCTCGTCAACAACCCGGCCATCGACATCGTCGTCGAGCTGATCGGCGGCATCGAGCCTGCGCGCACGCTGGTGCTGCAGGCCATTGCCAACGGCAAGCATGTCGTCACCGCCAACAAGGCCCTGCTGGCGCTGCATGGCAGCGAGATCTTCGCGGCGGCGCGCGAGAAGGGCGTCACCGTGGCCTTCGAAGCGGCCGTGGCCGGCGGCATCCCCATCATCAAGGCGCTGCGCGAAGGTCTGACGGCCAACCGCATCGAGTGGATCGCCGGCATCATCAACGGCACCACCAACTTCATCCTGTCGGAGATGCGCGGCAAGGGCCTGGACTTCGGCGTCGTGCTCAAGGAGGCCCAGCGACTGGGCTATGCCGAGAGCGACCCGACCTTCGACATCGAAGGCGTCGATGCCGCCCACAAGCTGACGCTGATGAGCGCCATTGCTTTCGGCGTGCCGGTGCAGTTCGACAAGGCCCATGTCGAGGGCATCTCCAGCCTGCAGGCCACCGACATCAAGTACGCCGAGCAGCTTGGCTACCGCATCAAGCTGCTGGGCATCACGCGCCGTCGCGACAACGGCATCGAGCTGCGCGTGCACCCCACGCTGATTCCGTCGACCCGGCTGATCGCCAACGTCGAGGGCGCGATGAACGCCGTCGTCGTGCAGGCCGACGCCGTGGGCACGACGCTTTACTACGGCAAGGGCGCCGGCGCCGAACCCACTGCCTCGGCCGTAGTTGCCGACCTGGTGGACGTGACCCGCCTGGCCACTGCCGACCCCGACCACCGCGTGCCCCACCTGGCCTTCCAGCCCGATGCGATGAGCGACACGCCCATCCTCGACATGGCCGCGGTGCATACCGCCTTCTACCTGCGCCTCGTCGTGGCCGACCAGCCGGGCGTGCTGTCGCGCATCACCACCATCCTGGCCGAGCACGACATCTCCATCGACGCCGTGCTGCAGCGCGAATCCGCCGAGGGCGAGCGCCAGACCGACCTCATCATCCTGACGCACGACACCGTCGAGGGCCGCATGAACGAGGCCCTGGCCAAGATGCAGGGCCTGCCCACGGTCCTCGCGCCCATCGTCCGCATCCGCAAGGAAGAACTCGCGTGAAGTACATCTCCACCCGCGGCGACCAGACCGAGCGCGGCTTCTCCGACATCCTGCTCGAAGGCCTGGCGCCCGATGGCGGCCTCTACCTGCCCAAGACCTATCCCAAGGTCGACGACGCCACGCTCACGCGCTGGCGCGGCCTGGCCTACGCCGACCTGGCCTTCGAGATCCTGTCGCTTTACATCGACGACATTCCCGCCGACGACCTGCGCGCCATCACGCGCAAGATCTACACGGCCGAGGTTTTCGGCACGGAGCAAATCACGCCGCTGACCTGGCTGGGCGAGCACATCGCGCTGCAAGGTCTGTCCAACGGCCCGACCCTGGCCTTCAAGGACATGGCCATGCAGCTGCTGGGCGCGCTGTTCGAGTACGAACTCGGCCGCCGCAGCGAGACGCTGAACATCTTGGGCGCCACCTCGGGCGACACCGGCAGCGCCGCCGAGTACGCCATGCGCGGCAAGAAGGGCGTCTCGGTCTTCATGCTCAGCCCCAACGGCCGCATGAGCCCCTTCCAGCAGGCCCAGATGTTCAGCCTGCAGGACGCCAACATCCACAACATCGCCATCGACGGCGTGTTCGACGACTGCCAGGACATTGTCAAGGCCGTGTCCAACGACCTCGCCTTCAAGCGCGAGCACCGCATCGGCACGGTCAACTCCATCAACTGGGCGCGGCTGCTGGCCCAGGTCGTCTACTACTTCGCCGGCTACTTCCAGGCCACCAAGAGCAACGCCGAGAAGGTCAGCTTCACGGTGCCGTCCGGCAACTTCGGCAACGTCTGCGCCGGGCATGTGGCGCGCCAGATGGGCCTGCCGATTGCCAAGCTGGTGGTGGCCACCAACGAGAACGACGTGCTCGACGAGTTCTTCCGCACCGGCGCCTACCGTCCGCGCGGCACGGCCGACACGCACGAGACGTCCAGTCCCTCCATGGACATCTCCAAGGCCAGCAACTTCGAGCGCTTCGTCTTCGACCTGCTGGGCCGTGACGGCGCCCGCGTGAAGCAGTGCTTCACCGCGCCGTCCTTCGAGCTGACGGCCGGCGAGCATGCCGAGATCGCCGGCTTCGGCTTCGTCTCCGGCCGCAGCACGCATGCCGACCGCGTGGCCACCATCCGCAGCTGCCATGCCGAGCACGGCGTCGTCATCGACCCGCACACGGCCGACGGCCTCAAGGTGGCGCTGGAGAAGCGCGACCCCAACGTCACCATGCTGGTGCTGGAGACGGCCCTGCCGGCCAAGTTCGCCGCCACCATCGTCGAAGCGCTGGGCACCGAGCCGCCGCGGCCGGCGAACCTGGAAGGCATCGAGCAACTCCCCAAGCGTGTGAAGGTCATGCCGGCCGATGTGGGCCAGGTGAAGGCCTACATTCACGCCCATGTCTGAAGCACCGAAAACAAAACCTGCACTGACCCCGCTGGACGACGCGCTGGCCACGCTGCTGGCGCAGATCCAGCCTCTCGCCGAGCGCGAGATCCTGCCCACCACGGCCGCTCGCGGCCGGGTGCTGGCGGCGGACCTCATCTCGCCCGTGGACGTGCCGCCGGCCGACAACTCGGCCATGGACGGCTACGCGCTGCGCGCCGAGGACGTCGGCGCCGCGTTGCCGGTCAAGCAGCGCATCCCGGCCGGCAGCGTGCCCCAGCCGCTGGCCGCCGGCGAAGCCGCGCGCATCTTCACCGGCGCCCAGGTTCCACCGGGTGCAGACACGGTGGTGATGCAGGAACACACCGAAATCGCCGATGGCTGCGTGCGTGTGAGCCAGCCCGTCACGCCCGGCCAGCATGTGCGGCTGCGCGGTGAAGACCTGCGCACGGGCTCGGTGGTGCTGCCCGCCGGCACGCGGCTGGATGCCGTGGCCCTGGGCCTCGCGGCCACGGCCGGTGCGGCCGAGCTGACCGTGACGCGCCGCCCGCGCGTGGCCCTGTTCTCCACCGGCGACGAACTCGTCATGCCCGGCCAGCCACTGCCGCCGGGCGCCATCTACAACTCCAACCGTTTCACGCTGCGGGCGCTGCTCGAAGGCCTGGGCTGCGAGGTCATCGACCTCGGCATCGTGCCCGACAAGCTGGAGGCCACCCGTGCCGCGCTGCGCGAGGCGGCGGCTAGGGCCGACGTCATCCTGACCTCTGGCGGCGTGTCGGTGGGCGAGGAAGACCATCTGCGCCCCGCCGTGCAGGCCGAGGGCCGGCTGGACCTGTGGGCCATCGCCATCAAGCCGGGCAAGCCGTTCGCGTATGGCCACGTGGGGGCTGCCCACTTCATCGGCCTGCCCGGCAATCCGGTGTCCAGCCTCGTGACCTTCCTGGTGCTGGTGCGGCCCTTCCTGCTCAAGCTGCAGGGCGCGGCACGCCTGGCCCCGCGCGGCTACCGCATCGCCGCCGGTTTCGACTGGCCGAAGCCCGACAAGCGCCGCGAGTTCCTGCGCGTGCGCCTGGACGAGGAACACGGGCTGGCGATGTTCGGCAACCAGAGCAGCGGCGTGCTGACCTCGGCCTTCTGGGCCGACGGCCTGCTCGACAACCCGGCCGGCCAGGCCTTCGCCAAGGGCGAGCCGGTGCGCTTCATCCCCTTCTCGGAGTTGCTCGCATGACGACGATCACCGTCAAGCTGCGCTTCTTCGCCTCGCTGCGCGAGAAGCTGGGCGAGGGCGAGGCGCTCCCGCTGCCGGCAGGCAGCACGGTCGGCGCGGCGCGCGAAGCGCTGCAGGCGCGCGGTGGCGTGCATGCCGAGGCCCTGGCCCGTGGCCGCGCCGTGCGCGCGGCGCTGAACCAGAAGATGGTGCCCGAGTCCGCCGTGCTGGCCGACGGCGACGAGCTCGCCTTCTTCCCGCCCGTGACCGGCGGATGAACGGCCTGCACCTGACCGCCGACTTGCGCGGCGTGAACCCGGCGCTGGCGTTGATGACGAACACCACGCGGCTCACCGCCGCCTGCCAGGCAGCGGTGCAAACGGCGGGGCTGACCGGTGTGGCCGAGCTAATGCACCGCTTCGGCCCGGCCGACGGACAGAGCGGCATCACCGGCGTCGTGCTGCTGGCCGAGTCCCACCTGGCCGTGCACACCTGGCCCGAGCTGGGCGCGGTGACGCTGGACGTCTATGTCTGCAACTACGGCGGCGACAACAGCGACAAGGCCAGGACCTTGCTCGACGCGCTGATCCGCGTCTTCGAGCCCACCGAAGTCAGCCGCCAGCAGCTGCTCAGAGGCTGAGCCGCGCCGCGGCTTCGACGCCGGCCGTGTAGGCCTCCTCGAACACCGAATAGCCGCCCAAGTCGCTGTGCGCGAAGACGATGCGGCCGCGCTGGGCATCCAGTGCGGCCAGCTCGGTCGATCCGCGCAGGCCCGGCGCGGGGATGCTCATCGCGTGGCCGAAGCGGCAGAGGTCGATGCGGTCGAGCTTGGCGGGCAAATCGGGATGCGTCGCCGCGAGTTCGGCGCTGACGACCTGGGCCCAGTGCTGCCAGGGCCGGGACAGCAGCTCGCCGCGGCTGTTTTCGGGCAGCGCGAGATAGGCCGTCAGCAGCGGCGGCTGCGGCGTGGGGTCCAGCGACTGGTGGCGGGCGTCGACATAGCCCAGCGCCGTCGAACCGTAGCGCACGTTGTCCCAGGACGGCGGCGCGCCCGCGCGGTCCAGCAGCGGCTCGCGCAGCAGGAGATTGGCCGTCAGCCACGGCGCGTGTCTCTGCTTCAAAGAGCGCAGCGCAGCGGGCGGCGCCGCCAGCAGCCGCGCCGACACGAACAGCGGCGTGGCCATGACGACGGCCCGCGCGGCCCAGCGCTCGGGCGCGCCCGCGGCGTCGTTCCAGGCCAGCAGCTCCACGCCCTGGCGCTGCTCGGTCACGCGCAGCACCGTGCGGCCCAGGTGGATGCGCTCGCGAAGCGGCTCGGCCATGCGCGCGCTGAGCCAGCCATTGCCTTCGGGCCAGGTGAGCACCGGCTCGCGCTCGGCGGTTTCGTCGCCCGGCGCGTGGAAGCCATGGCGGCTGGCGAAATAGTGCAGGCCGGCCCAGGCCGAGACGGTGTCGGCCCCCGCGCCGAAGTCGTCGCGGCAGCAGTAGTCGAGGTACCAGCGCAGGCGGCTGTTGTTCAAACCCTCGCGGTCCAGCAAGGCAGCAAAGGTCTGGGCATCCAGCGCCTCATGGCCTGGGGTCCATTGCGCACGGCGGCTGGGCATCGCAAAGCCCATCTCGCGCTGCGCCTGGGTGACGAGGGTCGAGAAGCGGCGGTACTGGACCAGCGCGGCTGCGCCGTCCGGCGGCGGCAGCAGGCCCTCGTGCCATTCCCCGTCGATGAAGAGGCGCTCCTGCGGGCTGTGGCAGAGCTGACGCTCGTCCCACTCGGTGCGGCCGAGGTGGGAGCGGGCGAGGCCCAGTTCGTGCAGCAGCTCGCTGACCTCGTGCGCCTGCTCGCCGGGCAAGGGCAGATAGTGGGCGCCCAGCGGGCAGGGCGAGCCGGCCAGGCGGTGGCCGCGGGAGTTGCCGCCGGCCTGGTCTTCGAGGTCGAGCAGGGCGACGTCGTCCACGCCGCGCCTGGCCAGCGCCCGCGCGCAGGCCAGGCCGGCAATGCCGGCGCCGACGATGACGACGCCGGCCTTCCTTGCCGGCCCGCCGGCCATCGGCAGCTCGCCGCGCAGCCGATGGCCGCGCTCGGGATGCATGCCGACCCAGCCGCCCTGCAGCGCCGGTGCGCCGGGCGTGCAACCCGCCGTCGCCAGGCCGGCCAGCAGCAGCTCGCGCCGCTTCAATGCACCCGTCCCCATTCCGCCTCGAACTCCTGCACCAGCACCTGGTTGGACAGCCGATTGACCTCGGTTGGCACGCGAGCCATGTCGGGCGGGAAGTCCAGCAGGGCGGGCAGGCTGGCGGCGCTGACGAAGCGGAGGCCGCCGGGGAACCGGGTGGGCATGCGGAACGGTCGCCGCGACGCCAGCACAAAGCCCCATTCGCCGAAGCTAGGCACATGGGCGTGGTAGGGCGTGGCGGTGAGGCCAGCGGCCTCGATGGTGGTGACGACGGTCCAGAAGCTGCGCCGCGCGATCAGCGGCGAGGTGGTCTGCACGACGGCGTAGCCGGAGGCGCTGAGATGCTGGTCGACCAGCTCGTAGAAACTAGCCGTGTAGAGCTTGCCGAGCGCGAAGTTGGAGGGGTCGGGGAAGTCGATGACGATAACGTCGAAGACGTCCTTCTGCTGCTCCAGCCAGCCAAAGGCGTCGGCATTGACGATGCGCAGCTTGGGTGAAGACAGCGAGTGGCCGTTCAGCGCGGCGAGCTTGGGTGTGTCGCGGAACAGCGTCGTCATCAGCGGATCCAGCTCAACGAGCGTGACCTGCTCGACGCTCGGGTACCTGAGGATCTCGCGCACGGCCATGCCGTCGCCACCGCCCAGCACCAGCACGCGCTTCGGGGCGCCGTGCGCGGCCATCGCGGGCTGCACCAGGGCCTCGTGATAGCGGTACTCGTCCTTGGAATGGAACTGCAGATTGCCGCTCAGGAACAGCCGCGTGCCGGCCTGGCCGTCAGTGACGACGATGCGCTGGTAGGCGCTGCTCTGCTTGAAGACGATGTGCTCGCCGTAGAAGCGATCCTCCGCCCAGGTCGTCAGCTGCTCGGCGCCGGCCATGGCCGCCAGCAGCAGCCCGGCCGACAGCGCGCAGGCGGCGGTGTGGGCGTTGCGGCCGCGCAGATCGGCGCGGAACAGCCACAGCGCCCATGCGGCGACGGCCACGTTCAGCAGCCCGAAGGCGACGCCGGTGCGCACCAGGCCCAGGTGGGGCACCAGCACGAGCGGGAAGGCCAGGGCTACGAGCAGGGCGCCGAGGTAGTCGAAGGTCAGCACCTGGGAGACCAGGTCCTTCAAGCCGTAGCGAGCGCTGAAGTGGCGCTTCAGGATGCGCATGACCAGCGGGATCTCCAACCCGACCAGCGTGCCCACCAGCAGCACCAGCGCATACAACAGCACGCGAAACGGCGCCGCCTCGCCGGGCGGCAGCAGGCTGTGCACGGCGAACAGCGCCGCCGGCATCAAGCCGCCAATGACGCCCACCAGCAGCTCCACCTGCAGGAAGACGCCCACCAGCTGGCGCTCGACGAAGCGCGACAGCCACGAGCCCAGGCCCATCGCGAACAGATAGACGCCGATGACGGTGGAGAACTGCAGCACCGAGTCGCCGAGCAGATAGCTGGCCAGCGCGCCGGCCGCCAGCTCGTAGACCAGGCCGCAGGCGGCGATGACGAAGACGCTGGCGAGCAGCAGCAGCTCGGCCAGCGAGGCGCGGGCGTTGGACGGCTGCTCCGTCACGGCTTGAGCAGCACCGAGAAGGCCAGGTGCTTGCCGTCGGGGCTGGCGGCGATATTGCGGATGGCACCACCAACCTCCGGCAGATCGGCGAAGGGCTCGAAGCTGCCGCCGGGCTTGCCGTCCCAGCGCAGCAGCAGCGTGCCGTGCGCCATCAGCATCGAGCCGTCGGGCAGGCTCACGAAATACTGGCTGCGGTTGGGGTCCCTCTCGCCTTCGGGGCCGACCGGGGTCTCGACCCGCACCAGCGGCGCGGCATCGCCGTCACCGAATGCGCAGATGCGCCAGTGCGCCGGGTCGGTCTGGTCCACGAACAGGGCGCGTCTGCCGTCGGGCGTGCGGCCCAGCGACCGGCCGGGCTTGTCGGTCAGCGGCGTGGCTTTGCCGGTGGCGCGGTTGAACAGCACGGCCTTGTGGGCGTTGCGCTCCGCCACGTCGTCGACGATGAAGAGGGCCAGGCGCTGCTCGTCGACCCATGCGTGGTAGCCGACGCGCATCACCGGCACGACCGGGCCGACTTCCCTGCCATCCCAGCCGAATCGCCACAGCGACGGCTGTTTGCTCTCGATGCCGTAGGCCGGGTCGGCGTCCACGACGCGGATGGCCGAGAAGCCGCTGCCATCCGGCAGCGGCGTGGGCGAGTAGAGGTTGTTTGGGGTGCTCGTCACCGCCGTCGTCCGGCCGCTGGCGAGGTCGTGGCGGTGGATGTTGTTGCTGCCCGAGCGGTCGGACGCGAACAGCACGGCGCCGCCGTCGCCGGTGAAGGCCGGCTGGAAGTTGGCGCCCTTGCCTGGCGTGATGTTGCGCACTTCGTCGAGCCGGCCCGCGGCCAGCTCCAGCCGCGCCAGGAACACGTTCACGTCGGGCCTGGCGTCGGCAGCCAGCGCGGGCTTTGGCAGCGCCGTGGTGGCGAGCAGGGCTTGCAGGGCGAGTCGGCGCGTCGGCATGGCAGGGGCAGGGTGTGGCGAGGCGGGCAGTCTAGGGCCCGGGGCCGGGCCGGCGCTCGACAGCGCGGCTAGAAAGACACCGGCTGGGGCAGGGCCTTGCTCCAGTAGAAGATGTCCCAGCCGGCGCGCAGGCCGCCGGTCGTGAACGGGTCGGTGGCGATCAGGGCCTCGACGGCGGCCTTGTCGGGCGCCCGCACAACCCACAACCCGCCCACGGGCGTCGCCCCGGGCGACTCGCGCAGCGAGCCGATGGCGCGCACCATCCCGGCGTTGGTCGCAGCCCACTCGAGGTGGGCCTGCAGCAACTGCCTGCGAAGCTCGCCCGCACCGGGCTTGTCGTGGAAACGGATGGCGAACAACGTCCAGTCCTCGTGGGCGTTGCCGGTCAGCGCGGCGAAGTCGTGCGGTGGTGTCGTCATCAAGCTGTGCCCATGGCCTCGTGCCAGCGCATCATGTATGCGGTGGCGCCCGCAGCGACGGGCCGCGTGCAGGCAGGGAAGGACGGCTCTACCGTCCGATGGCCGGCCTCAGCCGTGGATGGCGGCCGCGACGATGTTGCCGATGGACAGGCACATTGCGCCGACCACGATGGCCAGCGCCACGTTCTTGTGCTCGACGAGTTCTTCCCACAGTTTGTAGGGCGTGATCTTGTCGACGATGACGAAGGAGACCCAGAAGATGACGACGCCGATAACGGCGTACATCGTCGAGCCGAGGATGACTTCGGGTTTGAGCCAGTCGAGGGTCATGTTGATTGCTCCTTCTTACTTGTGGCCACCGCCACCGCTGCTGTAGCCGCCCCAGCTGCCGCCGCTGCTGCCGGTGTAGACGCCGCTGCCGCGCGCGTTGGCGCGGCACTGGCGGTACTCGTTGCTGTTCTCGCCGAAGCTGTCCTTGTATCTCTGGCAGTCGTCGCTGGAGCAGGCGCGCAGCAGCGCGAACAGCAGCACGATGAGGAACAGGCCGATGATGATGTTGCGCAGCAGCTTGCCGCTGTTGTCCTTGAACGCGGAGGCGTCGCGCGTGAACTGCACGTCCGGCGCCGTCAGGCCGAAGGCGTTCTTCACGGCCTCGGCCGGCAGCGGGCTGCCGCCGCTCCAGGTGATCTCGGGGCCTTGTTGCTCGCGGCTCAGCAGATGCTGGCCATCGCGGGTGACGTAGTCGGTGACCTGGACGCGGTCGTCCAGCCTCACGGGCCAGTAGAACTCGCCCAGCACGTGGGTGGTCTTGGCACCGTAGACCCAGCGTTGCGTGTAGTCGCGGCCCTGCCAGCCGACACCGCCGCGGGTCTGGGTGGGCGCACCGGTCAGCGTGCGCACCAAGCTCCAGCCCTCGCGCGTGTCGACGAGGAAGGCGAAGCCTGCCAGCCGGTTGTAGAGCAGGTATTCGCGCCAGTAGCTCTGCTCGTCGTCGGCGTCCTCGGGGATGTCGCAGCGCTCCTGGTAGCCGACCACGGTCCAGGCCTCGGGCTTGCCGTCGACACCCAGCGTGCCGGTGCGGCCCAGCGGGATCAGCGGCGGCAGGCCACGGTCCTGCGGCGTGAAGCCCAGCGCCTTGGCGTCGCCTTCGGGCAGGTCCACCACGGCATTGCACTGGGCGCAGACCATACTCCTGGTCTGCGCGAGCTTGGGTTCCAACGGCGCGCCGCAGCTGGGGCAGGCGATGGATCTGCCCTTGAACTTCGCCTCGGCAACGGACTCGCCCTCGGCCGTCGTTCGCAGGCCCTGCAGGGCCAGGTCGGCCAGCGGCACGCTGCGGCCGACGGACCAGACCGGCGGGCCGTCCTCGCGGAATTCCAGCGTGCCGACCTCGTCCTGGGCGTTGCGCAGCTCGACGACGCGGCCCGCGCGCGGCACGCGCGGCAGCTCGCCCTCGGCCGCGCGGACGGCAGCTTCGACGATGGCGGCCACCTGCCAGCGCTGGCCGCCCAGCGTCAGCGGCAGGCCGACCTGCAGCGTCGGCGGCGGCGTTTCGGCGAGCGGCGCCTCCAGGCTGAGGACGAACTGGCCGTTGTCCTCGCTGAGCCAGGCCACGCGGGGCGTGTCGCCGCCGGCGTCGAAGAGCAGATGCCACTCGTTCCAGTTGCCCAGCTCCGAGCCGCGCTGCACGCGGCCCACGACGGCAAAGCCGCGGCCCGACCAGCGCCCGCTGGCGCCGAGCTGCAGCGGCGAGTAGTCCTCGAAGATCTCGGCGCTCTTGCCGATCTGGCTCAGCGTCTCGCCGTCGCGCAGCAGCGTGCTGCGGCAGAAGCCGCAGACGGCGCTCGCCGACGCGGCGCTCGCGAACTCGACGGGCGCGCCGCAATTCGGGCAGGCCGCCCGCCAGCGACGCTGGGCTTGTTCAGCCAAGTTTCTTGAGGAGGTCGGCCTTCTTGGCGGCGAATTCCTCGTCGGTCAGGATGCCCTTGGCCTTGAGGTCGCCGAGCTTTTCCAGCAGCGAGACGATGTCTTCCGGCTTGCTGGCCGCCGGCGCGGGCGCCGCGGTGCCGACGCCGGCCAGGCCCTGGCCCAGCGTCTGCGCCAGCGTCTGGCCCAGCGCCACGCCGGCGCCCAGGCCGATGGCCTCGCCGGCGATGCCGCTGCCGCCACCTGCTGCGCCCTTGGCCATCTCGGGCAGCGCCTGCGCGGCCTGGTACTGCATGAACTGGCCCATGTTCTGGCCGATGATGCCCATGCCGATGCGCTGGTCGAGGATCTTCTGCAGTTCCTCCGGCAGGGAGACGTTCTGCATCGTCACCGACAGCAGTTCCAGGCCCAGCGCAGCGAAGGCCGGCGCGGTGGCGTTCTTCAAGGCGGCAGCGAACTCGACCTGGTTGGCGGCCAGGTCCAGGAAGGGCGTACCGCTGCTGGCCACGGCGTCGCTGATGTGCTGCAGCATGGTGCCGCGCAACTGGCCTTCCAGGTCCTGCACCGTGTAGCGCTCGCGCGTGCCGGAGATCTGGCTGTGGAAGGTCTTGGGGTCCTGGATGCGGTACGCGTAGTTGCCGAAGGCGCGCAGGCGCACGGCGCCGAAGTCCTTGTCGCGGATGGCCACCGGCTGGCTGGTGCCCCAGCGCTGGTCGATCTGCTGGCGGGTGCTGAAGAAGTAGACGTCGCTCTTGAACGGCGACTCGAACAGCTTGTCCCAGTTCTTCAGGTAGGTCAGCACCGGCAGCGTCTGCGTGGTGAGCTTGTGGGTGCCGGGGCCGAAGACGTCGGCGACCTGACCTTCGTTGACGAAGACGGCGACCTGGGATTCGCGCACCACCAGCTGGCCGCCATTCTGGATTTCCATGCCGGACATCGGGAAGCGCCAGGCCAGCACACCATCGCCATCCTCCGTCCACTGGATGATGTCTATGAACTGTTTCTTGATGAAATCCATCAGGGCCATGTTGGTTCCTGCGTGCGGTAAATGGGAAATGACGACGAGTATCCGGCGGCGGCAGAAGACTTCAACGCCCAAACAGGTGAATCTCACCGCGCGCGAAGGTGAGAATCCGTGACATGGCAAGAGTTTGCATCCAGTCCGGTGACTTTGACCTTTCAGCAGAGGCAGCCTCCCTGCGAGCGGGGGATGGCGGCGTCGGCGCGGTCGTCGCCTTCGTCGGCACCGTGCGCGAGCACGGCAGCGGCGCCGCCGTGTCGGCCATGGAGCTGGAGCACTACCCCGGCATGACTGAGGCGGCTATCGAGGCCATGGTGGACGAGGCCTTTGCCCGCTTTGACATCCGGGCGGCCAAGGTCATCCACCGCGTCGGCACGCTGCAGGCATGCGATCAGATCGTTCTGGTGCTGGTCAGCAGCGCCCACCGGGGACAGGCCTTCCAGGCTTGCGAATTCCTGATGGACTACCTGAAGACCCAGGCGCCGTTCTGGAAGAAGGAGCACACGCCCGACGGCGCCCACTGGGTGGACGCCCGGGTGGCGGACGACGAGGCACTGGCGCGCTGGGGCATCGCGGGGGGGAACGCGGTTTGAATGCCATGGCCGTTTCGATCGGCGCCGCGCTGGGCGCGCTGGCGCGCTGGCAGGCTGGCCTCATGTTCAACACCCGCTGGGCGGGTTTTCCGCTCGGCACGCTGCTGGTCAACCTGGTGGGTGGCCTGCTCATCGGCATGGCGCTGGAATGGTTCGGCCGCCAGCCAAACGAGTTGCTGAAGCTGCTGCTGGTGACCGGCTTCCTGGGCGGGCTGACGACGTTTTCAGCCTTCTCGGGCGAGTCCCTGGCGCTGTTGAAGCATGGCGAGCTGGGCATGGCGCTGGCCCACACCCTGGCTCACGTCGTGGGGTCGCTGTTCGCCGCGTGGGTGGGCATGAAACTCGTTCAGGCCTTGATCTAAGGCAACTTGAAAAGCGCTGAAGGGCGCCCACTTGGCTTCGCAACCGGAGGATTCATCCATGCGTGCCGACAAGTTCACCACCCGTTTCCAGGAAGCCCTGGGCGAGGCGCAGAGCCTGGCCCTCTCCCGCGACAACCCCTACATCGAACCCGTCCATGTCCTGTCGGCGATGCTGGCCCAGGATGACGGGCCGCGGGCGCTGCTGGAGCGCGCCGGCGTCAAGGCCGCCGGGCTGAAGACGGCGCTGGACGGCCTGATGGCCGGCCTGCCCCAGGTCAGCGGCGCGGGCCAGACCGTTCAGGCGGGCCGCGACCTCGTCGCGCTGCTGCAGGCCGCCGAGAAGGAGGCCACCAAGCGCGGCGACCAGTTCATCGCCAGCGAGATGTTCCTGCTGGCCCTGGCCGACGCCAAGACCGACCTGGCCGGCGTGGTGCGCGGCCATGGCCTGTCGCGCAAGTCGCTGGAAGCCGCCATTCAAGCCGTGCGCGGCGGCCAGAGCGTGGACAACGCCGAAGCCGAAGGCCAGCGCGAGGCGCTCAAGAAGTACACGCTGGACCTGACCGAGCGCGCCCGCCTGGGCAAGCTTGACCCGGTGATCGGCCGCGACGAGGAAATTCGCCGCGCCATCCAGGTGCTGCAGCGCCGCAGCAAGAACAACCCGGTGCTGATCGGCGAGCCGGGCGTGGGCAAGACGGCCATCGTCGAGGGCCTGGCCCAGCGCATCGTCAACGGCGAGGTGCCGGATTCCTTGAAGAACAAGCGCGTGCTGGTGCTGGACATGGCCCTGCTGCTGGCCGGCGCCAAGTACCGCGGCGACTTCGAGGAGCGCCTGAAGGGCGTGCTGAAGGAAGTGGCCCAGGACGAGGGCCAGACCATCCTCTTCATCGACGAGATCCACACGATGGTGGGCGCCGGCAAGGCCGAGGGCGCCATCGACGCCGGCAACATGCTCAAGCCCGCGCTGGCGCGCGGCGAGCTGCACTGCATCGGCGCGACCACGCTGGACGAATACCGCAAGTACGTCGAGAAGGACGCCGCGCTGGAGCGCCGCTTCCAGAAGGTGCTGGTGGACGAGCCGAGCGTGGAGGCCACCATCGCCATCCTGCGCGGCCTGCAGGAGAAGTACGAGGTGCACCACGGCGTGGAGATCACCGACCCGGCCATCGTCGCCGCGGCGGAGCTGAGCCACCGCTACATCACCGACCGCTTCCTGCCCGACAAGGCCATCGACCTGATCGACGAGGCGGCGGCCAAGATCAAGATCGAGATCGATTCCAAGCCCGAGGCGATGGACCGGCTCGACCGCCGCATGATCCAGCTCAAGATCGAGCGCGAGGCGGTGCGCAAGGAGAAGGACGAGGGCTCGCTGAAGCGCTTCGGACTCATCGAGGAAGAGCTGCTGAAGCTGCAGCGCGAGTACGACGACCTGGAAGAGATCTGGACGGCCGAGAAGGCCCAGGCCCAGGGCTCGGCGCACGTGAAGGAAGAGATCGACCGCATCCGCCAGCAAATCGAGGAACTCAAGCGCAAGGGCGACTTCAACAAGGTCGCCGAGCTGCAGTACGGCCGTCTGCCCGAGCTGGAGAAGCAGCTCAAAGAAGCCCAGGCCAAGGAAGCCGGCAAGGCCGGCTCCAACAAGCCGCAGCTGCTGCGCACGCTGGTGGGCGCGGAAGAAATCGCCGAGGTCGTGGCGCGTGCCACCGGCATTCCGGTGTCCAAGCTCATGCAGGGCGAGCGCGAGAAGCTGCTGCAGATGGAAGCCAAGCTGCACGAGCGTGTCATCGGCCAGGACGAGGCCATCCAGGCCGTGTCCGACGCCATCCGCCGTTCGCGCGCCGGGCTGTCAGACCCCAACCGCCCGCTGGGTTCCTTCCTGTTCCTGGGCCCCACCGGCGTCGGCAAGACCGAGCTGTGCAAGGCCCTGGCCGGCTTCCTGTTCGACAGCGAAGACCACATGGTGCGCATCGACATGAGCGAGTTCATGGAGAAGCACTCGGTCAGCCGCCTGATCGGCGCGCCCCCGGGCTACGTGGGCTACGAGGAAGGCGGAACGCTGACCGAAGCCGTGCGCCGCAAGCCCTATTCCGTGCTGCTGCTCGACGAGGTCGAGAAGGCTCACCCGGACGTGTTCAACGTGCTGCTGCAGGTGCTGGACGATGGTCGCCTGACCGACGGCCAGGGCCGCACCGTGGATTTCAAGAACACCGTCATCGTGATGACCAGCAACCTCGGCTCGCAGCACATCATGGCGCTGTCGGGTGAGAAGGACGAGGTCATCCGCGAGGCGGTTTGGGGCGAGGTCAAGAGCCATTTCCGGCCCGAGTTCCTGAACCGCATCGACGAGACCGTCATCTTCCACGCGCTGGGCGCCGACCACATCAAGTCCATCGCCCGCATCCAGCTGCGCCAGCTCGAATCGCGCCTGGAGAAGCTGGAGATGAAGCTTGACGTAAGCGAGGCGGCCCTGGACGAGCTGGCCAAGGTGGGCTTCGACCCGGTGTTCGGCGCGCGGCCGCTGAAGCGGGCCATCCAGCAGCGCGTCGAGAACCCGCTGTCCAAGCTGATCCTGGAAGGCAGGTTCGGGCCGAAGGACGTGATTCCCGTGAACGTCGAGGGCGGCGAGTTCTCGTTCGGCCGGGTGGTGCACTAGACCGTGGTGGGCGCGTCGCTCTGCAGCGCCTGATCGGTTTCGACGCGGTTGCGGCCGGCCTTCTTGGCCCGGTACAGCGCCGCGTCGGCCCGCTTCAGGGCCTCGGCCGCTGAGGCGCCCGGCGGCGCCAGGGCCACGCCGAAGCTGGCCGTCACCGCGATGCGGCTGCCCGCCACGCTGATCTCGCTTTGTTGCACGCGCTCGCGCAGCTTCTCGGCCAGACGGGCGGCGTCGCGGATGCGCGTGCCCTGACAGGCGATCAGGAACTCCTCGCCGCCCCAGCGGCCGAAGACATCGCTGCCGCGCAGATTGGCCGCCACGGCGGCCGCCACGCGCTTGAGCACCTCGTCGCCGCCGTCGTGGCCGTGGCGGTCGTTGACATGCTTGAAGTGGTCGATGTCCAGCAGGAGCAGCGTCATGCCCTGGGCAGCCTCCTCGAAATCGTCCAGCGCCTGCTCCAGGCCACGGCGGTTCAGCACGCCGGTCAGCTCGTCGATGGTGGCCAGGCGGCGCAGCTTTTCCTGCTCGATGCGCAGCTGCCGCGTGCGTGCCGTCAGCGCGTCGATCTCGCGCTGCTGGCGGTTGTGGCTGCGGCGCAGGCTGCGCCATCCCTGCAGCGCTACCAGGCTGGCGCCCAGCAGCCAGGCGCACAGGATGGCCAGGTAGACGCGGTCGCGGCTGACCCATTCGCCCTTCAGCACCAGGCTGCGCAGTTGCAGCTCATGCTGCTGGCCGGTCAGCTCGGAGGGCAGGTCCACGGTCACGGTGGTGACGTTCTCCAGGCTGGGCCGCAGGTATTCGCGGGCCAGGTCGAACTGCTGGATCCACCACTCCGGCACGGTCAGCTCGCCCAGTTCCACATGCACCGGCCTGGCGACGTCGCGCGGCCGCAGGTTGACCGACTGGATGCGCGCGCTGTTGCCGTCCTCCAGCCTGGCAAAACGGGGGTCGAAGTTGCGCACGGCCAGGCGCACGAAAGGGGCGGGCCCCGAGTAGCGCAGGTCCATCTCCAGGCTGTCGAAACCGCTGAGGTCGCGCCCGCGCCGGGGATCGTCGCCGCTCAGCACCAGGGTCAGGCCGCAGGGCTGGTAGGCCACTCGTGCGGTGTAGCGGCATTGCCAGCGCAGGTGCTCGGCGTCCAGCCACTGCACCGGCGCGGCGCTGCCCGGGGTGTCGCCGGGCGTCATCAGGAAGAGGTTGCTGACGGCGCCGGGCTCGGTCAGCGTCAGCGTGCGCGCCGGCAGGCATTCCAGGCCGATGAGCGCGGCCAGCGTCAGCAGGATGCCGCCGACTAGGAGTTCAGGCTTGCTCGGGGAGTGGCGCACGCGAGGGGCGAGGTCGGATTTCGGGCCACTTTAGGGCCTGCCGGGCGCGGTGTCTGCCGCATCCGTCACGGCGGGCGGCAATCTCACCAGCGCGACTGGTGATCCTCGGTGACGCCAAGCAGCGCGGTGACGGCTCGCGCTTGTGCGGTGGCGTCGGCCTTCACGCTGCCCGAGAAGGTCCCCACCGGCTGGACGTAGCGGCTGGCTGCAAAGCCGAAGTTTTTGTCCGCAGCGCGTGCGCCCTCCGGCGTGAAGACGAGGTCGAGCAGGCCGTCGTCGGTGTGCACGTGCCAGGGGTCGAGCGGCCGTGCGGCGTCGAACTCGAACTGCGCGGCGCCGAGGGCGATGGGGCGACCGTCCAGCCACAGCACGTTCTCCTGGTCGCCGAAATAGCCCTGCTGCAGGTTGAAGCCGATGTCAGGGCCATGGGCGCTGGCCCAGCGCCAGGCCGTGTCGCGGGCGAGCAGGCCGTTGGAGGCATCGACCGCGGCCCAGGCGTCGTCCAGCTCGAAGCGTCGGCCGCCGGCCTCGGCGCGCCCCAGCACGGGCAGGGCGCTGGTCTTCTGCGTCGCATGCACCAGGCCGCCGGGAATGGGGCCGACGGCCAGCAGCGGCGGCGCCATGGCCTGCAGGCCGAGCTCGGCCTGCAGGCGCAGGCCCGGCGTGGCCACGTCCAGGCGCAGCACGTCGCCAGCCTCGTGCCGCAGCGTCAGTCGGGCTCGCGGGCCGCGGAACCAGGCGTGGGCGCCCTGCAGCGGCGCGTCTGACACGCCGGCCTGCAGTCCCGGCAGGCCATCCTGGCTCCAGTCGGCCAGCAGCGTGCGGCGTCGCCGGTCGAAGAGATAGGCGAAGGCCGAGGCGGCCCAGCCGACGTCGACGATGGCGACGCCGATGAAGACCTCGTTGTTGCCCAGGCCGACGTAGTGCCAGCGCTTGTGGTGCAGCTGGTGCCACAGCCAGGAGCGGCGCTCGGCGAGGCCTGTCCAGTCGATGCGTTCGATGCGGCCGGCATAGCGGCCATGGACGGGCGAGCCGTCGACGAGGACGGAGGTGGGGGCGGGTTTCATCGTGTGTGCAGCCTGCGCCACTGCAGCGGCGCCTGGCCGGTCCACTGCCGGAAGGCGCGCGTGAAGGCGCTCTGTTCGGAATATCCCAGCAGCAGGGCCACCTCGGCGAGCTCGACGCTGGCGTCGCGCAGATAGGCCTCGGCGAGCTGCCGGCGGGTCTCGCCCAGCAGGGCCTGGAAGCTCTGGCCCTGCTCGGCCAGCCGCCGCTGCAGGCTGCGCGGGCTCATCTGCAGGCTGCGGGCCAGGTCGGCCAGCTGCGTGCGGCCGCTGCGTATCAGCCCGACGAGGGCCTGGCGCCAGACGCCGACCGGCTCGCTGACGGCCGCCACCTGCTGCAGCAGCGCCTCGGCCTGGGCGTCCAGCAGCGCCAGCAGGGCAGCGTCGGCGCCGCGCAAGGGCAGGGCGAGGTCGCGCCGGGCGAGCACGAGGCGGGTGCTGGGCTGGTCAAAGCGCACCGGACCGCCGAAGAAGTCCTCGTAGGGCCGCGCGTCCGCCGGGCGGCGGTTGACGAAGTCCACGGCCAGCGCGCGCAGCGGCCTGCCCGTGAACTCGCGCGTCAGCTGCACCAGGGCGGCGAGGGCTGTTTCGTCCACCAGCGCGCCGGGCCGGCCGCGCTCCACGCCCCATTCGATGCACAGCCCCTCGGCGCAGGGATGGATCAGGGCGACGTTCACGTCGTAGACCGAGCGGTGATAGCGCTCCAGCCGCTGCAGGGCCTCGGCCAGCGTGCCGCAGGCCAGGGCCGCGAAGCCGACGACGCCGAAGTGGCGTGGCGCGATGCCGCGCGCCAGGCGCAGCGGGAAGGTGGATTTCGGCCCGGGGTCGAGCTCGCGCGCCCGCTCCAGCAGGGCCTGCCAGCGGCGCAGCGCGACGAAGCTCTCGGCCGGCGCCGGCGGCTCGCCCAGGGCCAGCGCGAGGCCCAGCGCGCCCATGTGCTCGAAGAGCAGCTGGACATAGCTGGCGGCGACGCGGGTTTCATCCATGGGACGCGCATGATGCCGCCACGGCCCCGACCGGCTGCTGCGTGATGACCCCAAGCCTGGCGCGATCCGTCAAAAACCCGGGTTTTGCCGTCAAGAAGCCGCGGCCGTTTGGCGTCAACATCGCGGCATGGACTGGCTGCTCGACCTCTACCAACGCCACTTCGACTGGCGCGACCTGACGCTGGTGATGCTGTCGCCCGTGTTCGCCGTCTTCATCGCGATGGAGGCCTGGCGTTTGCGCAAGACCGGCGTCTTCGATCTCTGGGACAGCTTCGACAGCCTGAACAGCGGTGGCAGCTACCTGGTGGCCGACCTTTTCCTGCTGACGGTGTTGGTGCTGCCGGCCATGGGTTGGGTCCACGACCATCGCCTCTTCACCATCGACGTGACCGTGTGGCGCTTCGTCGGACTGTTCTTGCTGGTGGAGTTCCTGTACTACTGGTTCCACCGTGGTAGCCATCGCATCCGCTGGTTCTGGTGCGCGCACGTCGTGCACCATGGTTCCGAGAAGATGAACTTCGGCACGGCGCTGCGGCAGAGCTGGTTCTACCCCATCGCCGGCAACTGGCTGTTCTACCTGCCGGCCGTGTGGCTGGGCTTCGAGCCGCGCTGGGTGCTGTTCGCGCTGTCGCTCAACCTGGGCTACCAGTTCTTCGTGCACACGACCTGGGTGGGCAGGATGCCGGCCTGGTTCGAGTTCGTCTTCAACACGCCCTCGCACCACCGCGCCCACCACGGCCGCAACCCGCAGTACATCGACAGGAACTTCGGCGGCATGCTGATCGTGTTCGACCGGCTGTTCGGCACCTTCGTGCCCGAGGAGGCGCCGGTGGACTACGGCCTGGAGCATCCCTTCCCGACCCACAACCTGTTCTGGCTGAACGCCCACGAGTGGCGTGCGATGTTCCGCGACATGGCGCACGAGAAGACCTGGGGCATGCGCCTGGCGCATCTGTGGAAGCCGCCGGAGTGGCGGCGGCACAGCAACGGTTTCCGAGATCAGGGCTGAAGGTATTTCGCCAGGAAGGCTTCCATGCGCTGCATGAAGTCCACCCGATTCCTGAGGACGCCGAAGCCATGGGCCTCGCCGGCATAGGTCACCCACACCGGGTCGTTGCCCGCCGCGCGCAGGGCTTCGCGCAGGCGCTTGCCGTGGGCCAGCGGCACGCGCTGATCCTGCTCGCCGAAGGCCAGCAGCAGCGGCGCCTTGATGCGGGCGGCCTGCCTGGCCGGTGAGTTGGCGGCCAGCATGACGGCGTCATTGACGGCGTCGCCCACGCGGTCGGGCATCTCGAACTTGCGGAAGTCGCCGCCCAGGTCGTCATCGACGAACCAGGAGCCGGTCACCAGCAGCTCCAGGTCGGTGACGGCCAGCCAGGCCACGCCGCAGCGGTAGAGGGCCGGGTCCTTGATCAGACCCATCAGGGTGCTGTAGCCGCCGTAGCTGGCGCCGGCGATGCAGGCCTTGTCGCTGGCAACGCCTTGCTTCTGCGCCCAGCGCAGCGCGTCGGCCACGTCATCCTGCATGGCCTGGCCCCATTGCTTGAAGCCGGCTTCCAGATGGGCGCTGCCATAGCCGGCACTGCCACGGAACTCGGGCTCGATGACGACGTAGCCCCGTGAGGCGAGGAACTGGGCGTCGGCGTCCCAGTGCCACTGGCTGCCGCGGATCCACGGGCCGCCGTGCACGAGGACGACGGCCGGCAGCGGCCCCTTTGCTTCGGGCGCGCGGGTGATCCAGACCGGCAGGTCCAGGCCGTCACGGGCCTTGATGCGCTGGAACTCCAGCGTGGCCATCTGATCGGGGCGGATGTCCTCTCGCACCGCGCGGAAGAGTCGCCAGTTGCGCTCGCCCTCCGGCGGCTTGCCCTGGAAGAGGTAGAGCTGGCCAGGGTTGCGGTCGCTGTAGCTGTGCACCAGGGCCACCATGTCGGGGGCGCCGCAGCGGCGGCAGTCGATGCGGTTCACGCGGCCGGGGAAAAGACCGTCGGCGCGCTGCTGGAAGGCCTTCATCGCGTCGTCGAACCAGATCGTGGTCTCGGCCTCGGCGATGACGCGCACGCCCAGCGTGCGGCCGTTCTCGTCTGTGACGAGGTCGCCGCGGAAATCGAAGCCCGGCACGGCGATCAGCGGCTTGGCCTCGGGCGCGCTGCTCTTGAAGTCGAAGCGCGACAGCGCGCGGTGGCCGCCGGCGCCTTCGGCGCGCGAGACCCAGAGCGTGCCCGCATCGTCCACCGCCTCGACGCGGTAGGGCAGGGTGAGCAGGTCGCTCTCGTATAGCTGGGTCCAGGTGCGCGTGCCGGGCGGCTGCCACCAAGCTGCCTGGCGGCCCTTGAACTGGGTGAGGGCGACGCGCGGCTCGCCCAGGCTGTCGGCCACCCAGCCCACGGTGTGCACGGGCTCCTTGTAGTCGACGCTGCGCGTGGTGTTGCTGGCGGTGTTCAGCCAGACCGGTGTCTCCACCGCCTCGCCGGTGTACGAGTACTCGACGAGCAGCACCTCTTCGTTGACCTTGCCCGGCCGCGACGGCGGCACGGCCACGAGGCGGTGGTTCCAGTCCAGCATGCGGTCGTCGCGGCCATCGCTGATGACGGCCTTGAACTGGCGACGCACCAGCTGGCGGGCCGGCGAGCCGTCGGTCTTCACGGTGAACAGCCCCGGCGCGCCGGCCGGGCGGCCGCTGCCGGCGCTGAAGTCGGTCACGCCGAACACGAGGCGGTCGTCGTTCACCCAGTGCACATTCATCACGTCCGCCTCGGGGAACTGGGCGGCGCGGATGGCGCGGCCGCCGGGTGCCAAGTCGTAGACGGCAAGGCCCGCGCGGGCCGTGCCCTTGGCCGTGGTGATGGCCAGGCGCCGGCCAGAGGGCGACAACACGGCTTCGCCGATGTCGGCGTCCTTGAAGAAGGCCTCCGCGGGCGGCGGCGCGGCCTGGGCGAGCGAGGCGCCCAGGCAGGCGAGTGCGAGCGCGGCGGTGCGCAATGTCGAGGCCATGGCCTCCTCCCTGATGTCGATTGTTTTGCGGGGCGGGAGGATAGCGGAGCCGCGGTCTGGCTCAAGGCTGCAGGTACTTGGCCAGGAAGGCCTCCAGGCGCTCGGCGAAATCCACGCGGTTCTTCAGGATGCTGAAGCCATGGCCCTCGCCGGGATAGCTGACCCAGACCGGCTCGTTGCCCGCTTCCTTCAGTGCCTTGCGCATGCGTTCGCCGTGGGCCAGCGGCACGCGCAGATCCGCCTCGCCGAAGGCGAGCAGAAGCGGCGCCTTGATGCGGGCGGCCTGCTTGACCGGCGAGTTGGCTGCCACCATGGCGGCGTCCTTGTCGGGGTCGCCGATCATCTCGGGCAGGGCGTATTTGCGGCCGAAGCTGCTGGCGTCGTCCTTGATCCACCAGGAGCCGCGCAGCAGCAGGTCGAGGTCGGTCACGGCCAGCCATGCGACGCCGCAGCGGTAGAGCTCGGCGTCCTTCACCAGGCCCATCAGCGTGCTGTAGCCGCCGTAGCTGGCGCCGGCGATGCAGGCCTTGTCGCTGGCGATGCCTTGCTTCTGCGCCCAGCGCAGCGCGTCGGCCACGTCGTCCTGCATGGCCTGGCCCCACTGCTTGAAGCCAGCCTTGAAGTGCGCTTCGCCATAGCCCGCGCTGCCGCGAAATTCGGGCTCGATGACGGCATAGCCGCGCGAGGCCAGGAACTGCGCCATGGGATGCCAGCCCCAGCTGCTGCCGCGCACCCAGGGGCCGCCGTGCACGAGGACGACGGCGGGCAGCGGGCCCTTGGCCTCGGCGCTCCTCGTGACCCAGACCGGCAGGTCGCGGCCATCGCGGGCGGGGAAGCGGTGCAGGTCCAGCACCGCCATCTGCTCGGGCTTGACGTCGGCGCGCATGGCGCCGAGCGAGGCCCAGGGCTTTTCGCCCACGGGCGGCCTGGCCTGGAAGTACCAGAGGCGGCCGGGGTCGCGGTCGCTGGTGCTGCGCACCAGGGCCACCATGTCGGGCTCGCCGCAGCGGCGGCAGCTGATTTGGTTGATGCGGCCGGGGAAGAGGCGGTCCGCCCGTTCCTGCAGGGCCTTCAGCGCCTCGTCGAACCAGACCGTCGTCTCGCCGTCTACTGTCACGCGCACGCCGCGGGCGCGGCCGGTACCGTCGGTGATGAGGCTGCCGGCGAAGTCGAAGCCCGGCGTGACGACCAGCGGCTTGGGCTCGGGCGCCTTGGCGGCAAAGTCGTAGCGCGTCAGCACCTGCAGGCCCTGCGGGCCGTCGTTGCGCGTCACGTAGAGGTTGCCGGCGTTGTCCACCGAGTTGGGCGCGAAGGGCGCGTTGAACAGGTCGGCCTCGTAGAGCTGCGCCCATTCCTTGCTGCCCGGCGCCCGCCACCAAGCCGCCTGGCGGCCCTTGTTCAGCGTGATGGCGACGCGCGGCTCGGCCTGGTCGTCTGTCAGCCAGCCCACGGTGTTGCGCGGCTGGTCGAAGCTGACCGAGCGCGTGCGGCCGGTGCGCGCGTTCAGCCACAGCGGCGTCAGCGTGTGAACGTCGTCCAGCGCCCACTCGGCGATCAGCACCTCGTCGTTCACGGCGCCTGCCTGCGGCGCCGGCACGCGCAGCAGCCGGTGGTTCCAGTCCAGGATGCGCTCGTCCACGCCGCCGGAGGTGACGAAGGGTTTGCCCATGCGGCGCACGAGTTGGCGCAGCTGCTTGCCATCGGCGTTGACGCCGAACAGCCCCGGCGCGCCGCTGGGGCGGCCGCTGCCTTCCGACAGGTCCACGATGCTGAAGATCAGCCGCTCCTCGTTGACCCAGCGCACCTGGCTGACGTCGCCGTCGCTGAACTGCGCGACGCGCTGCATCTTGCCGTCGGGTCCCATGTCGACGATGACGAGGCCGACGCGCGGCGCGCCCTTGGCCGAGGTGATGGCCAGGCGCCGGCCCGAGGGCGACAGTTGGGCCTCGACGATGTCGGCGTCCTTGAAGAACACCTCGGCGGGCAATGGTGCGGTTAGCGCGGCCTGCGCCATGCCAGCGGACAGCAAAAAGCCGGCGAGGACGCCGGCCAAGCGTTTCAAAGTCTCCAAGATGCCTCCCTGTGCTGCTTCGTTGACAGCGCTGGACAGCATAGGGCCGGGCGCCGCGTAGCGAGGCTGCGCGACTGGGCAATCCTCACCCCGGGCCAGGGTGGCGCCCCTGCGGGACAATGCTCGGCCATGACTGCTGCTCCCCAAGACGCCCCCGTCGTCATCATCGGTGCTGGCCTGGCCGGTCTGACCGTGGCCCTGCACCTGGCCGACAGCGTGCCTGTCGTCATCCTCGCCAAGCGCGAGCTCACCGAGGCGGCCACCGCCTGGGCCCAGGGCGGCATCGTCGGTGTGCTGGGCAGCGACGACAGCATCGAAAGCCACGTGCGCGACACCCAGGACGCTGGCGCCGGCCTCGTCGACGAAGCCACGGCCCGCTTCATCGCCGAGCGCAGCGCCGCGGCCGTGGGCTGGCTGGTGGACCAGGGCGTGCCCTTCACGCCCGACGACACCGGCCCCATGGGCCTGCACCTCACGCGCGAGGGCGGCCACGCGGTGCGTCGCATCGCCCACGCTGCCGACGCCACCGGCAAGGCCATCCACGACCAACTGCTGGAGGTGGCGCGCAGGCACCCTAACATCACCCTGCGCGAGCGCTGGATGGCGCTGGATCTCATCACGTCGCGCCACGCCCAGCGCGATGAGCCGCCGCGCGTCTACGGCGTCTACGCGCTGGACATCGACACGCAGCGCGTCGAGACACTGTCCGCGCGTGCCGTCGTGCTGGCTACCGGCGGCGCCGGCAAGGTCTACCGTTACACCACCAACCCCGACACCTCCACCGGCGACGGCATCGCCATGGCCTGGCGGGCCGGCTGCCGGGTGGCGAACATGGAATTCATCCAGTTCCATCCGACCTGCCTCTACCACCCGCAGGAGCGCAGCTTCCTCATCACCGAGGCCTTGCGCGGCGAGGGCGGTCATCTGAAGTTGCCCGATGGCACCCGCTTCATGGCCGCCCACGACGAGCGCATGGAGCTGGCGCCACGCGACATCGTCGCCCGCGCCATCGACTTCGAGATGAAGAAGCACGGCCTGGACCACGTGTGGCTGGACGCCACCCACCTCGGCGAGGCCTTCCTCATTGAGCACTTCCCGACGATTCACGCGCGCTGCCTCAAGCTCGGCATCGACATCGCCAAGCAGCCCATCCCCGTCGTGCCGGCCGTGCACTTCACCTGCGGCGGTGCCGTGACCGACCTGGCTGGCCGCTGCGACCTGCCGGGCCTGTATGCCGTAGGCGAGACCGGCTACACCGGCCTGCACGGCGCCAACCGGCTGGCCAGCAACTCGTTGCTGGAATGCGTGGTGCTGGGCCAGACCTGCGCGGCCGACATCCTCAGCCACGCACCGCAGGAACCGGCGCCATTGCCGGCCTGGGACGAGAGCCAGGTCGAGAACGCCGACGAGCAGGTCGTCATCGCCCACAACTGGGACGAACTGCGCCTCTTGATGTGGAACTACGTCGGCATCGTGCGCACCACCAAGCGCCTGGAGCGGGCCTTGCACCGCATCGACCTCTTGCGCGGCGAGATCGACGACTACTACGCCAACTTCCGCGTTACGCGCGACCTGCTGGAGCTGCGCAACCTGGTGGACTGCGCCGAGCTCATCGTGCGCTCGGCCCTGATGCGCCACGAGAGCCGCGGCCTGCACTACAGCCGCGACTATCCGCAGACGCTGCCGGTGAGCTTCCCGACGGTGCTGATCAGCGAGCGCCGCCGCCGCTAGGGTTTACTTGCGCGACCTCAGCGCCGTGCGGGCCTGCACGAAGTTGAACGCATAGCTGACCGCCTCGACGATGGCGTTGTCGATCTCCAGGCGCTCGTGCTCGGTCAGGTAGAAGCTGAAGTCCACCTCGTGGCGGATGTAGCGCGGGGGCAGGCGGTTCAGCGCCACGCAGCAGACGTCGCAGAGCAGGTCGTTGCTGGCGGCGATCTCGGGATAGTCCTTGGACGAGTCCATGACTGCCGCGAAGACTTCGCGCTCGTGATGGTTGTAGAGGGAGCTGAAGTCGGCGTTCATGGCGGGCTTTCCGGATGCGATGGCAGATTTATAGCGTGTTCAGGCCGCACCGATGCCCGGAGTCATCCCGCTGGGCGCGGCCTTTCGCGCAGCGACGAAATCCAGCATGCGCGTGATGCAGCGCTGGGCCTTCACGCGGGTGGCTTCGTCGACCTGGATCTCGGGCTGGCCGCTTTCCAGGCAATCCACCAGATTGGCCAGGCCGTTCATCGCCATCCAGGGGCAGTGGGCGCAGCTCTTGCACGTCGCGCTGTTGCCGGCCGTGGGCGCCTCGATCAGCGTCTTGCCCGGCGCCAGCTGGCGCATGCGGTGCAGGATGCCGTTGTCGGTGGCGACGATGTAGGCCGGCGCGTTGCCTTCCACCACGGCCTTGATCAGCGCCGAGGTGGAGCCCACCACGTCGGCCTGCTGGACCACGCTGCGGGGCGACTCCGGATGCACCAGCACCAGCGCGCCAGGGTGTTCGTCGCGCAGCAGCTCCAGCTCCAGGCCCTTGAACTCGTCGTGCACGATGCAGGCGCCGTTCCACATCAGCATGTCGGCGCCGGTCTGCTCCTGGATGTAGCGGCCGAGGTGGCGGTCGGGTGCCCACAGGACCTTCTGGCCCTTGGCGTGCAGGTCGGCCACGATCTCCAGCGCGCAGGAACTGGTCACCATCCAGTCGGCGCGGGCCTTCACGGCGGCGCTGGTGTTGGCGTAGACGACGACCTGGCGGTCCGGGTGGGCGTCGCAGAAGCGCGCGAAGTCGTCGGCCGGGCAGCCCAGGTCCAGCGAGCAGGTGGCGTCCAGGTCGGGCATCAGCACGCGCTTCTCGGGGCTGAGGATCTTGGCCGTCTCGCCCATGAAGCGCACGCCGGCCACCACCAGCGTCTGTGCGGCGTGGTCGCGGCCGAAGCGGGCCATCTCCAGCGAGTCGGCGACGCAGCCGCCGGTGGCCAGCGCGAGGTCCTGCAGCGCGCCGTCCACGTAGTAGTGGGCGACGAGGACGGCGTTGTGCCTTGCCAGCAAGGCCTTGGCGCGCTCGGTCAGGGCCTGGCGCTCGGGTGGCGTCAGCGGCGCGGGCGTCTTGGCCCAGGCGTGGGCGGTGGAGCAGGTGCCGGCGGCATCCTGCCGGGTGTAGTCGAAGAGGGTCTGGGACATCTTGGCATCGGCCGGGGAGGGCCGCGGTTCGAACCGCAAGTGTCGCGCAGAGCGGGCCGGCCGGGCGCGCTGCTGCGCCAAGCCCGCGCTCAGGGCAGGCGCATCACATCGCGCTCGCTGACGCGCACAGTGTTGGTCGGCTCGTTGCCCCGGCGATAGGTCACGCTCAAGGTCTTGCGCTGGCCCGGCGCGGGGTCGAAGCCGAACAGCTCGTTGCGCACCTCGATGTCCAGGCGGTCGCCGCGCACCTGGGCGCGCACGGCCTGGGTCACGTCCATCCAGCGGCCTTCGCCTCCGCCGTAGCTGGCACTCTCGATGACGAGGCGGCCCGCGGGCATGGGGCGCATCGGACCGCGATCGCCTCGGCCGCCCCAATCGCCGCGGCCCCAGCCGACGAACTGGGCGCCGTCCACGGTCTGGTATTCGCGGTAGTCGAAGGTGCGCTGCTGGCCGGCGCGGTCACGGGCGACGATGCGCAGGATCTTGGTCTGGCCCGGCAGCGGGTCCACACCGAAGAGATCGTTGGTGAGGCGGAACTGCTGGTCGCGGCGTGCCAGTTCGCGCAGGCGGTCGGTGACGTCCACATCGCGGCCGCTGGCGCCATAGGTGGCGTAGAGGATGGTGAACTCGCCGTCATCTCGGCGTTCTCCGCGTTCTCCGCGTTCTCCGCGGTCGCCGTGCCAGCCGCGCGAGCCGCCGCCATCGCCCCAGTTGCCGCCGCCCCAGCCGATGAACTGGGCGCCGTCCACCCAGTCGCGCTCGCGGTACTCGAACTGGCGTTCCTGGCCCGAGCGGTCGCGCGCATAGATGCGCAGCGTCTTGGTGCGGCCCGGGTCGGGGTCGACGCCGAAGAGGTCGTTGGTCAGGCGAAAGCGCCTGTCCTGGCGCGCCAGCTCGCGCAGGCGGCCGGTCACGTCCACATGGCCGTTTTCGGTGCCGTAGCGGGCCTGCAGGATGACGAATTCGCCGTCGTCCTGCGCGCGCGCCGGCAGCGTCAGAGCGCCAAGCAGGCCGGCGGTCAGGCCCAGGGTAAGGTGACGTCTTTGCATCATGGTGAGCTACCTTGTTGTCGTTTGTGGGCCATCCTATGGCGACTCAACGCGCGGGCGGTGTCGTCGGCCTGACGAGACATGCCGTCAGCTTCGTAACGACGCGTGTCGCGCCGCCGGCTTCGGTGCCGTGCCTGGCCCTCAGGCCTCGGCAAAAAAGCGGCTGGGCGGCATGCCCACCGTGCGCGTCACCATGGCCGTGAACGCACTGGCGCTGGCGTACCCGAGCTCGGCGGCGATGTGGCTCATGGGCCGGCCGCGCGCGGCCAGCGTCAGCGCGTGAGCCAGCAGCAGCTGCGAGCGCCACTGCGCGAAGCTGGTGCCCAGCTGTTCGCGGAACAGCCGGCTCAGCGTGCGCGGGCTGGCACCGGTCTCGGCGGCCCATTCCTCCAGTCCGGCATGGCGGCCGGGCTCGCGCAGCATGGCCTCGCAAAGCCTGCGCAGGCGGGCGTCCTGGGGCAGGGCGACGCCCAGCGCCAGCGGGCGGGCGCGCCTGAGCTCGACGAGCAGGAGCGACTCGATGCCGCGGCGGCGCTCGCCGTCCTCCGCGCTTTCCGGCGGCGCCGGGTCGGGGATGGCGGGCAGGGCCAGCACCAATTCGCGCAGCAGCGGCGACACCTCCAGCACCCGGCCCACCAGCCAGGCATCGCCGGCCAGCAGCTCGGGGGCGAGGTAGAGGGTGCGCAGATCGCACTGCTCGATGGCCGTCACCGCGTGGACGATGCCCGGCGGTATCCAGACCGCCCGGGACGGCGGCACGATGTAGGTCGAGACCTCGGTGCTCACCCGCACCGCACCCGTCATCGAGAAGACGAGCTGGGCCCAGTCATGCCGGTGGGGCTGGATGTCGGCCAGGTGCTCCAGCACGCGCGACTTGGCGCGCAACGGGCGTCCGGGCGTGGGCGCAAAGCGCTCGGGCGAGACGGCGGGAAAGCTCTGGCGACCGGGCATGGCTGGATTTCGATAGAACTTGACTAACCATCGTAACCGCGCCGACCCGGGCCTGCCTACATTGAACCCATGAACACTGCCCTCGCTTCCTCGCTCGATGCCGGCCAGCAGCGCCGGCGCGACGTCACGACGATCTCGACCATCGGCGTCGCCCACGGCACCTCGCATTTCTTCCACATGCTGCTGCCGCCACTGTTCCCGGCCTTCATCCAGGCCTTCGGGCTGAGCTACTCGGAGCTGGGCCTGCTGGTGACGACCTTCTTCGTCATCTCCGGCGCCGGCCAGGCGCTGTCGGGCTTCATCGTCGACCGTATTGGCGCGCGGCCGGTGCTGTTCGCGGCGATGGCGAGCTTCTTCCTGGCGTCCGTCGCGGCAGCTCTGGCCCAGGGCTTCGGCGGGCTGATGCTGGCAGCGGCCCTGGCCGGCGTGGGTAACGCGCCGTTCCACCCGGCGGACTTCACCATCCTGAACAAGCGCGTGTCGCAACCACGCCTGGGCCATGCCTTCTCGGTGCATGGCATCAGCGGCAACCTGGGGTGGGCGTTCGCGCCGGTGTTTTCCATCGGCATCGCCGAGGCGAGTGGCAACTGGCGCTTCGCCTACCTCGGCACGGCTCTGGTGGCGCTGACGGTGATGGGCCTGCTGTTCTGGCAGCGCGCGGCCATCGACGACCGCCAGGGCTCCTGGGGCCACGCCAAGCCGGCGCCGGGCGCCAAGGAAGAGCACCCCATGGCCTTCCTGAAGCTGCCATCGGTGTGGCTGTGCTTCTCCTTCTTCTTCTGGAGCACGGCGGCGCTGTCGGCCATCCAGAGCTTCGCCAGCCCGGCCCTGCACCAGATGTACGGCCTGCCGCTGGGGCTGACGGCCTATGTCGTCACCGGCTACATGCTGGCGGGTGCTGCGGGCATGGTCTGCGGCGGCTTCCTGGTGGCCCGGGCCGAGCGGCTGGAGCGCACCATCGCCTTCGCGCTGGCGTTGGCGGCAGGCCTGCTGCTGCTGACGGCCACAGGCTGGTTGCCCGGCCTCATGGCTGCCACGGTGGCTGCGTTGGCCGGCTTCGGCACCGGCCTGGCCGGCCCCTCGCGCGACATGCTCATCAAGCGCGCCGCGCCGCCCGGGGCGACGGGGCGCGTGTACGGCACCGTCTACTCGGGCCTGGACCTCGGCTTCGCGCTGGCCGCGCCGGTGTTCGGCGCCATCCTGGACCATGGCATGCCGCGCGGCGTGTTCGCCGGCTCGGCGGCGGCGCTCCTGATGGGCGTGGCGTCGGCCGGCCTGGTGGGCATGGGCCTGGCGCGCCGGCGGGCCCTGGTGCCTGCAGCAGGCTGAAGCATCCAGGTGCAGGCAGACATCGGCGTGGCCGATGCAGGGCTGAAGCGTGTTGCACGACTCCTTTGCCCGGGCCACGGCGCAGACCTTGGCCGCCTACCCGGGCTGCACCCAGGCAGCGCCCGCCGAACTCCGGCTGCCGAGCTGGCCCCGCAGGGACTGGTCGCGCCCTAGCCGGCGACCTCTTCGCCCAGGGCCCGTCGCAGCGCCATGGCGGCATGCGGGGCGCGTTCCTTGGCGCCGCTGATGAAATAGACGAAGACGTCGCGCGGGGCTGCCGCGGGCGCGGCCGGCTCGATGCGCGGCACGCCTTGCGGCTCGCAGCCCTCGGACCAGGCGCGGGCTGACGCGGCCAGCGACGGGAAGACCTCGGGCCTGCAGCCCAGCGGCTCCTCCGAATGGGTGCGCATGATGCGGGTGTAGACGAAGTCGCCCGTGGGCTCGGCGATCGGCGGGTAGTCGTCAGACTCCGTGAACACCGTCGCCGCCTTGTACTGGCGGGCCAGGGCCAGGTATTGCGGGCTCTGGAAGCTGGCGTGGCGCACGTCCAGCGTGTGGCGCAGCGGCAGGCCGTCGACGCTGGCCGGCAGCAACTCCAGGAAGGCAGTCAGGTCGGCCGCGTCGAACTTGTGCGTCGGTGCCAATTGCCAGACGATGGGCCCGAGCTTGTTGCCCAGTTCGGCGATGCCCGACTCGATGAAGCGCCGGATGGAGTCGGCGCCATCGGCCAGCACGCGGCGCTGCGTGGCGAAGCGGATGGCCTTCAGCGAGAACATGAAGCCGTCGGGCGTTTCCTTGCGCCACTTGGCAAAGGTGGCCGGCTTCTGGGCGCCGTAGTAGGTGCTGTTGATCTCGATGGTCGTCAGGCGCCGGCTGGCGTATTCCAGCTCACGCGCCTGCGGCCAACCCTTGGGGTAGAAGTTGTCGCGCCAGGGCTCGAAGTTCCAGCCGCCGATGCCGACCCTGATGGTTTTTGAACTCACGCCGACTCCTGGCTGATGACTGTATGGAAAACCAGTCTATCGGCCAGAGAGGGCGGCGCGCAAGCGGGCTTACATGCCCGCGTAGTTGGGGCCGCCGCCGCCTTCGGGCGTGACCCAGACGATGTTCTGCGTCGGGTCCTTGATGTCGCAGGTTTTGCAGTGCACGCAGTTCTGAGCGTTGATCTGCAGGCGTTCGCCGCCGCCGGCCTCGTTGGGCACGAACTCGTAGACGCCCGCCGGGCAGTAGCGGCTCTCGGGGCCGGCGTACTTGGCGAGGTTGACCTGCACCGGCACCGCGTCGCTTTTCAGCGTCAGGTGGGCGGGCTGATTTTCCTCGTGGTTGGTGTTGGAGATGAACACCGACGAGAGGCGGTCGAACGTCAGCTTGCCATCGGGCTTGGGGTAGGCAATGGGCTGGCACTCGGCAGCCGGGCGCAGGGCGGTGTTGTCGGCCTTGTGGTTGTGCAGCGTCCACGGCGGCGAGGCCACGCCCAGCTTGGGCAGCAGCCACTGCTCGATGCCGGTCATCAGCTGGCCGGTGGACTTGCCCTTCTTGAACCACAGCTTGAAGTTGCGGGTCTGCTGCAGCTCCTCGTTGAGCCAGCTCTTCTCGAAGGCCTCGGGATAAGCCGCCAGCTCGTCCTGGGCGCGGCCGGCGTCCAGCGCGGCGCTGAGCGCCTCGGCGGCCAGCATGCCGCTCTTGATCGCCGCATGGCTGCCCTTGATGCGGGCGGCGTTTAGGTAGCCGGCGTCGCAGCCGATCAGCGCGCCGCCCGGGAACACCGTCTTAGGCAGTGCCTGCGGCGTGCCGTTGTTGATGGCGCGGGCGCCGTAGCCGATGCGCTTGCCGCCTTCGATGTGGGCGCGGATGGCCGGGTGCGCCTTCCAGCGCTGCATTTCCTCGAAGGGGCTGAGGTAGGGGTTGTCGTAATCCAGGCCGATGACGAAGCCCAGCGTGACTTTGTTGCCGTCCAGGTGGTACAGGAAGCCGCCGCCGAAGGTGTCGCCCTCCATGGGCCAGCCGGCGGTGTGGACCACCTTGCCCGGCTGGGCCTTGTCGGCCGTAATCTCCCACAGCTCCTTGATGCCGATGGCGAAGGTCTGGGTGTCCTTGCCTTCTGTCAGCTTGTACTTGGCAAGCAGTTGCTTGCCCAGGTGGCCGCGAGCGCCCTCGGCGAAGATGGTGTATTTGCCTAGCAGTTCCATGCCGAGCTGGAAGTTGTCGCCGGGCTGGCCATCCTTGCCGATGCCCATGTTCCCGGTGGCGACGCCCTTCACGCGGCCCTGCTCGTCGTACAGCACCTCGGCGGCGGCGAAGCCCGGGAAGATCTCGACGCCCAGGCTCTCGGCTTGGGCTGCCATCCACTTGACGACGTCGGACAGGCTGATGACGTAGCAGCCATGGTTGTGGAAGTTGCGCGGCACGAGCCAGTCGGGCGTGCGGGTGCTGCCGGTCTCGGACAGGAACAGCACGTCGTCGCCGGTGACCGCCTGGTTCAGCGGCGCGCCGAGCTCCTTCCAGTTCGGGAACAGCTCGGTGATGGCGCGCGGGTCCATGACGGCGCCCGACAGGATGTGGGCGCCGGGCTCGGAGCCTTTCTCCAGCACGACGATGTTGGCGTCGGGCTTGATCTGCTTGAGCCGGATGGCCGTGGCCAGTCCTGCCGGGCCGCCGCCGACGATGACCACGTCGTACTCCATGGACTCTCGGGGGCCGAACTGGGCCAGGATTTCTTCGGACGTCATGCGGGTCTCCGACGGTATTGAATTGCGCGGGATTCTAGAGAGGCTGGATCGCAAATCGAACGATCGTGCTTTTTTAGTGCCGCGGCTCTAGCCCGGTAGGATCGGCGCAGCATTCCAAAGAGGCAGTCCCATGAGTTACTCCATCAATCTCGAAGGCCGCGTGGCCCTGGTCACCGGTGCATCCAGTGGCCTCGGAGCTCAGTTCGCCAAGACCCTGTCGCAGGCCGGCGCCTGTGTCGTGCTGGCCGGCCGGCGCGTCGAGCGGCTGAAGGATCTGCGTGCCGAGATCGAGGGCAACGGTGGCGACGCCCATGTCGTGCAGCTGGACGTGACCGATGTGGCCAGCATCAGGGCTGCCGTGGCCCACGCCGAGACCGAGGTCGGCACGCTGGACATCCTGATCAACAACTCGGGCGTGTCCACCACGCAGCGCCTCACCGACGTCACAGAGAACGACTACGACTACGTGATGGACACCAACACGCGCGGCGCCTTCTTCGTCGCGCAGGAGGTGGGCAAGCGCATGCTCGCCCGCGCGCGCGGTTCGGCGCCGGGCACGTTCATCGGCGGGCGCATCGTCAACGTGGCCTCCATGGCCGGGCTGCGCGTGCTGGGCCAGATCGGCGTCTATGCGATGAGCAAGGCTGCCGTCATCCACATGACGCGGGCGATGGCGCTGGAATGGGGCAAGTACGGCATCAACGTGAACGCCATCTGCCCGGGCTATATCGACACCGAGATCAACCACCACCACTGGGGTACGGAGCAGGGTAAGAAGCTCGTCGAGCTGCTGCCCAGGAAGCGCGTCGGCCAGCCCCAGGACCTGGATACCTCGCTGCTGATGCTGTGCGCCAACGAGAGCCATTTCATCAACGGCGCCGTCATCCAAGCCGACGACGGCTTCGGAGTCTGAATGTCCAAGCGAGACCTGACCCCGCTGGAGGCCCGCGTCCTCGCCGTCCTCGTCGAGAAGGAATCCACCGTGCCGGACAGCTACCCGCTGTCGGCCAACGCGCTGACCGCGGGCTGCAACCAGAAGACAGCGCGTGATCCGGTCATGGATGTTGCCGAAGCCGAGGTGCTGGCCACGGTCGAGGAGCTGAAGTCGCTGAGCCTGGTCAACACCGTCAGCGGCAGCCGCGTGCTGCGCTACGAGCACAACTTCGCCCGCGGCCTGGGTGTGCCCGGTGCGGCGATGGCCCTGCTGACCCAGCTGATGCTGCGTGGCCCGCAGACGGCGGCAGAGCTGCGGCAGAACACCGAGCGGCTGCATCGTTTTGCCGATGTGTCGTCTGTGGAAGGCTTCCTCGAAGAGCTGGCCGAGCGCGAGCCGCCGATGGCCATCAAGCTGCCGAAGGCCCCCGGCGCCAGAGAAGCCCGCTGGGCGCATCTGCTGTGCGGGCCGGTGGCGTCCGTCGAACAGGCCGCCGCCGTGGCTCAGCCGCGAGACGAGGAGGTGGCTTTGCTGCGCGCCGAGGTGGCTTCGCTGCGCCAGCTCGTCAACCGCATCGCGGCCGAACTGGGCATACAGCCATGAGGTACGTCGTTCCGGCCGAGAAGAAGCTGACCTTCGAGCTGCGCATCCAGATGCGCTGGGGCGACATGGACGCGATGGGCCACATCAACAACACGCTCTACTTCCGCTACCTGGAAATGGCGCGAGTGGACTGGCTGTCTTCCATCGGCGCGCCGCCCAACCCGGGCGGGCAGGGGCCGGTCATCGTCAATGCCTTCTGCAACTTCTACCGGCAGCTGAAAGTGCCGGGCGAGGTGCTCGCGAAGCACTACGTCAGCGACCCTGGCCGCACCAGCTTCGAGACCTGGATCACGCTGGAGCGGCTCGACGAACCCGGCGTCATCTACGCCGAGGGCGGCGCGACGACGCTGTGGTTCGACGCCCAGACCGACAAGGCCATCGCCCTGCCGGACTGGGTGCGCGAGATCGTCTCCTGATCAGCGGAAGGTGTACTTCACGCTCGCGTAGATGAAGCGGCCGCGCGGGTCGGTGTAGCTCGGGTCATAGCCCGACAGGAAGAAGTAGGCCTGCTGCGAGAACGGCGGCGCCTTGTTCGCCAGGTTCTGCACGCCGGTGCGCAGCGTGAGGGACTTGGTGGCCTCCCAGCCGGCCGACAGGTTCCACAGCGAATAGGCTGCCACCTTGCGGTCGGCCTTGCCGATGACGTGCTGGTCGTCGTAGCCCTGCAGATAGCTGTTGGACAGGGTCATGGACAGCGGGCCGTTGTCCCAGTCCAGTGCCAGGGAATGGCGCCAGCGCTGCACGACGCCGTCGTTGATGAAGACGCCCAGGTTGCTGACGAAGGGATCACCGTCGCCGGTCTGCTGCTGGGACTTCAGCGTCAGCGTGCCGTTGAAGCGCAGGCCGAACTGGCCGAAGGCGGTCTTCAGGCCGCTGAGGTTGACGCCCAGGTCGAGGCCCGAGATGCGCTGCTTGCCGCGGTTCTGCTTGACGAGGTCGATGGCGTCGATGACGCCGTCCGCGTCGCGGTGCACCAGCGAACCGTATTTGCCCAGGTCGCCCAGGATGACGTCCACGCCCAGCGTGCTGATGAGGTTGGTCTTCTCGATGTTCCAGTAGTCGGCGTTGAGGCTGACGCCGCGCCTGGGCTCGAAGACGGCGCCCAGCGAGAGCTGGCGCGACTTCTCGGGCTTGAGCTTGCTGTTGCTGTAGTTCAGCGTGTTCCAGATGTCCGAGCAGTCGGTGACGGTGTTGCTCGGGTCGGCGGCCAGGCAGACCGGGTCCACCAGCGTGGCCGACGAGCCCTGGGTGACGGGGCGGTACAGGTCCGACAGGCTGGGCGCGCGGAAGCCCTTGCCCACCGAGGCGCGCAGCAGCAGCTCCGGCATGGGCACGTACTTCAGGCCGACCTTGGGGCTGGCGGCGCCACCGCTGACCTGGTAGTGCTCGTAGCGCAGCGCGGCCTGCAGCTCCAGCTGCTTGGTGATGGGAGCGCTCAGTTCGCCGAATAGCGCGCTGACCTTGCGCGACCTGCCGAAGTCGGAGTCCGGGCCCTGCGAGGTCTCGCCGAGGATGAGGTCCTGCTTGAGCGCATCGGACTGGTGGTAGTCCTGCTTCTCGCGGCGCAGCTCGCCGCCGACGGCCACGGCCAGGTCGCCGCCGGCCAGCGTCGCCAGCGCCTTGGAGGCCTTGAAGTCCAGGCTGTCCATGGTGCCGGTGGCGCGGCGCACCTCGCCGCGGATCTGGGCCTTCTCGTACAGCGCCAGGCCCTTGGCGTCGGAAGTCTTGAACGGGCTGATCGTGCCATTGGCGAAGGCGTCGCGGATCATCTGTTCGTTCAGATAACCCTGGTGGTCGCGGTCGGACACCTTGCTGGTGCTGTGGTTCAGCGCCCATTCGTAGTCCCAGCCCGCCACCAGCCCCTGCGTGCCGATGACGAAGCGGTTGGTGTTGGACACCAGCTCGCTGGTGCGCAGGCCGGCTTCGACCATGCGGGTGCGCACGGTGATGACGCGGTCCTCGTCGTCGGCCGCCAGGCTGTTCAGGGCGCTGCCCTTGAAGGCGGGCACCAGGGCCACGTCGATGTCGGCATCGACCCGGTTGGGCGTGCCGGTGTAGAGCGTGCGGGCGCGCGCCAGCGAGGCCTCGGCGAAGAGCTGGTGGCCGCCACCGAGGTTGAACACGCCGCGGACGAAGCCGCTGCTCTTGGTCGACTTCGGATACAGCTCGATGTCGCGCATGTAGTCGAAGGTGCAGCCGTCCGCGCCGCCGATGCCGTCGGGCAGGTAGAGGTTGGCCGGCGGGTTGCAGCCGGTGGCGGCGGCCGGGTTGACGGTGCGCGAGTCGATGACCGTGCTGCCGTTGCTCGAATAGCCCTCGCCGGCCAGTGTGCGCATCTGGTAGCGCGACAGGCGGATATTGCCCGGGAAGGTGGCGCTGGACAGCAGGTCCGGCAGCTGGCCGGGGATGTCCAGGTCCTTGATGAACTGGCGCTTGGACGCGTTCAGGCTGCTGGTCTTCTGCACGTCGAGCACGCCGAAGACGTTGAAGCCGTCGCGGGCGAAGTCGCCGAAGCCGCCGGCCACCGTGGCCGAGCGCTTGGCCGCGCCATGGCCCTCGGTGGTGTTGCCGGCCAGCGCGTTGATGTCCACGCCGGAAAAGTCTTTGCGGGTGATGAAGTTGATGACGCCGCCGATGGCATCCGAGCCGTACAGCGAAGAGGCGCCGTCCAGCAGGATCTCGACGCGCTGGATGGCGGCGGCCGGGATGCTGTTCAGGTCCACGCCGGCGGCGTCTCCGGGCGAGGCGAAGTTGGCCATGCGCCTGCCGTTCAGCAGCACCAGCGTGGACGACACGCCCAGGCCGCGCAGGTTGGCGGCGTTGAAACCCATCTGGTCGCGAAAGCCGCCATAGCCCACGCTGCCGCCGTCGGTCAGGTTGTTGGCGCTGGCGCTGATGCGGGCGATCAGCTCGGCGGCCGTCGTCACGCCGGCCTTGTCAATCTCGTTGCGGGTGATGACCTGCACCGGCAGGGCTGTCTCGCCCTCTATGCGCTTGATGGCCGTGCCGGTGATCTCGACGCGCTCCAGCGTTGACTGAGCCTGGGCGGCGCAGCTCAGCGCGAGCAGGGCCGCGGCAGCGGCGATGCGGGTGGGGCAGGGGGGTGTCGTCATGGGCGCTCTCCGTGGTTCGGTCGAGTCTAGGCACGGTGCTGCTAGCCACCCGGGCATCGGGCCCGGATTCGTCTCGCCCGCGCCACGGCGGCGTCGTTCGAATTAGGGGCGAATCGTCACCGGCGCTCTGTCATGATGCGCGGTCTGACCAAGGAGGGTTGTGGGCATGAGGGCATGGATCTGGGCTGGTGTGGCAGCAATGGCGATGGCCATGGGCGTGCAGGCGGCCCCGCCGACGACAGCGCAGGCGGCGAGTGCGCCTCAGGGCTTCAAGCTGCTGCGGCCCTCGCCGGCCGCCTCGGCGCCGCGGGCGGCAGCACCGGCTCCCGCCAAACCCGCGCTGGCGGCCTCGGCGCCGCCCTCCGGCGCGCTGCAGCCCCTGCCCGAGTCCGAGCCCGCCATCCGTGGCTATGCGGTGCCCATCGGCGGCGCGCTCAAGGCCGACAACGAGGAGGTCTGGCAGCGCATCGTGCAGCTGGCCGGCGGCAAGGGCGCGCGCTTCGTCGTCTTCGGCACGGCCAGCGAGGATCCCGAGGCCAGCGCCAAGCAGGTCGTCGACCTGCTGCAGCGCCGCGGCGCCATCGCCGAAGCCTTGCCGGTGGCGCCGAAGTTCCTGTGGGTGGATCTGAACAAGGTCGTGCGCGACCCGGCCCTCATCGCCAAGGTCAAGGCGGCCAAGGGCATCTTCTTCACCGGCGGCGTGCAGGAGCGCATCGTCGACGTGCTGCAGCCCGGCGGCCAGAGCACGCCCATGCTGGAAGCCATCTGGGAGGTCTACCGCAAGGGCGGCGTCGTGGCCGGCACCTCGGCCGGCGCGGCCATCATGAGCACCGTGATGTTCCGCGATGCGCCCAGCGTCGTGAACATCCTCAAGGGCCGCTTCGCCGACGGCAAGCAGGTCGACCGCGGCCTGGGCTTTGTCGGCCCGCATCTCTTTGTTGACCAGCACTTCCTCAAGCGCGGCCGCTTCGGCCGCATGATCCCGCTGATGATGGCCAAGGGCTACAAGCTGGGCCTGGGCGTGGACGAGAACACCGCGGCCATCATCCGGGGCGACGAGATCGAGGTCATCGGCGACCGCGGCTGCATGATCGTCGACCTGACCGAAGCCAGGACCGACGCCACCCTGGGGGCCTTCAACGTGCAGGGCGCGCGCCTGTCCTACCTGGAGCACGGCGACCGCTACCACATGCGCGCCCGCTCGGCGACGCCCTCGGCGCCCAAGCTGCGCGGCGACCTGCACGATGCCGAGTCGCCCAGCTTCAAGCCCTACTACACCGACGACGTCTTCCACCTCGACATGCTGGGTGACTCGACCATCTCCGGCGCGATGAGCCGCCTCATCGACAGCGTCAAGCGCGAGGTCAAGGGCCTGGCCTTCGATGTGCTGCCGCGCACCAACGACCCGCTGGCCGAACTGGGCTTCCTGTTCCGTCTCTACAAGGGTTCGGACTCGCTGGGCTGGAGCACCGAGGAGTTCGGCGGCGAGCAGTTCACCGTCACCAACCTCTACCTCGACATCAGCCCCGTGCGGCTTCCCATGCCGCTGTACGGCGGCTGGGGCGGCCCGGCCAAGGCGCCGGTCGATCTGCCTGCGGCGTCGGCCCAGCCGGCCCAGCCGGCCTCGGCCCCGTCGGGCCAGTAGCGGCGCAGCTCCCGCCGCGCCTGCTCACAAGCGTTGCGCTTCGTCGAATTTCCTCGGGCCTGACCCGCTGTTGATTTGCGCCCAGCCCTGCCAAGATGGCGGGCCTGTGACTTTCGCCACCCGGCACCCATCTTGCACAGTTCCCCCCAAGCCGGCATCGTCATCGTCATCGGCGGCGCGCTGAAAGCCGACAGCGAGGCCGTCTGGCAGCGCATCGTCGACGAGGCCGGCGGCGCCGGTGCGCCCATCGCCGTCTTCCCGACGGCGGCCTACGAGCCCGAGCGCATCTCGGCCCAGATCGTTGCCGCGCTGAACCGGTGCGGCGCCCGTGCCGAGGCCATCCCGCTCGCACCTCACCTGGAAGGCGTGGACCTGCAGGCCACGCTCGACGACCCGGCCCTGATCGCCCGCGTTGCTTCGTCCAAGGCCGTGTTCTTCTCGGGCGGCGCCCAGGAGTACCTCGTCGACACGCTGCAGCCCGGCGGCCGAGCGACCGCCATGCTCGACGCCATCCGCGCCGTCTTCGCGGCCGGTGGCGTCATCGCCGGCACCAGTGCGGGCGCAGCCGTCATGAGCCGGCTGATGTTCCGCGACGCGATGGACAACCTGGCCGTGCTGCGCGGCCAGTGGCGTGCGGGGCGGGAGTACGACCGCGGCTTCGGCTTCCTCGCGCCAGACCTCCTCGTCGACCAGCATTTCCTCAGACGGGGCCGCATCGGCCGCATGCTGCCGGCGATGCAGGCGCTGGGCTACCGCTTCGGCCTGGGCGTGGACGAGAACGCGGCCGTCGTCATCCAGGGCAGCCGGTTCGAGGTCATTGGCGGCAGCGGCGCCGTCCTCGTCGACCTCGGCGAGGCCACCCATGACGCTGCGCTGCCGGCCTTCAACCTGCGTGGCGCCCGCCTGGCCTATCTCGACCACGGCGACCGCCACGATCTCGCCAGCGGGCAGACCACGCCGGCCGCGCACAAGTTGCTGGAACCCCGCATCGACCCGGCTGCGCCCGGCTTCGAGCCCGGCCTCCAGTCGGACCGCTATTTCCTCGACATCCTCGGCGATGGCTGCATCCTCGAAGCGCTGACCCAGCTGCTGGACGGCCCCGCGCCCGAGGTGCGCGGACTGGCCTACCGCGCCAATCCCAGGCCCGGGGAGCCTAAGCCAGACATCGGCTTCGAGTTCCGTCTGCGCCGCGAGCCCGGACTCGTCGGCTGGTGCAGCGCGCTGCTCGGCAGCGCGGACTACACCGTGCTCGGTGCCCGCCTCGACGTCGTGCCGGTGCGCGTGGCCAACCCGTTGTTCACGCCGCTGGCGGCCGAGCCGCTGCGCGTGGTGGAATCGGAGCCACGGCTGCAAGGAGAACGGCGATGAGCGAGATCAGCGGCGAATTCAGCGTCGGCATGAAAGCCCAGGATGCGCAGGTCGAGAGCCCGGCCATCGGGCGCATGCTGCTCGACAAGCATTACCAAGGCGCCCTGCAGGCGCACGGCGCCGGCCAGATGCTGGCCATGCATGGCAGTGTTGCCGGCTCGGCGGCCTACGTGGCGCTGGAGACGGTGACCGGTTCGCTGCTGGGCCGCGAAGGCAGCTTCGCCCTCGTGCATCATGGCGAGATGGACCGTGGCCGGCCGACGCTGGTCATTGGCGTCGTGCCCGACTCCGGCACCGGCGCGCTCGCTGGCCTGACCGGCAGCATGCGCATCCGTGTCGAGGGCCACAAGCATTTCTATGATTTCGAGTTCACCCTGCCCGACTGAAGGCGAAGGAGCCATCACCATGAAAAAGATCACCCCGTTCGTCCTTGCCGCTGCGCTGCTGGGGGCGGGCGCCCATGCCGCCGATGTCGGCGTGTCCATCCAGGTCGGCCAGCCCGGCTTTTACGGCCGCATCGACATCGGCAATGCACCCCCGCCCGTGGTGCTGGCCGAGCCCGTCTGGATCCAGCGCCGTCCCGTGAACGTGGCGCCCGTCTACATGCGTGTCCCGCCCGGCCACCAGAAGAACTGGGCCAAGCACTGCGCCAGCTACAACGCCTGCGGCGTGCCGGTCTATTTCGTGCGCGAGGACTGGTACGAACAGCGCTACGGCCGCCGTGACGATGGCCGTCGCGACTATGACGACCGTCGTGGCGACGACAACGACCAGGGCAAGGGCCACGGCAAGGGACATGGCAAGGGCCACGGCAAAGGCAAGGACAAGGACTGAGGCCGCCTGCGCCGGCCGCGACACAATGGCGGGCATGGCTGACACCGACACCCGCCCCGAAGGTTTTCAACGCGTCAGCGCCGCGCTGGCGGCGCTTGCCCATCCCCACCAGCCGATGTGGCTGGACGTCGCGGCCCGCACCGCCCAGGAAGCCGCCGACGCCCTTGGCGTCACGCTCGGCCAGATCGCCAAATCCGTTGTCTTCCGCCGCAAGGCGGACGACGCGGCCGTGCTCGTCATCACCTCGGGCGACCGGCGTGTGGACGAAGCCAAGCTCAAGCCTCACACAGGCGCGCTGGGCCGTGCGGATGCCGACTTCGTCAAGGCCCGCACGGGCTTCTCCATCGGCGGCGTGTCGCCCGCCGGCTTCGCGCCGGTGCACGGCTTTGCTGCGCCCCGGCTCTTCATCGACCGCGAGCTGTTCCGCTTCGACATCATCTGGGCCGCGGCCGGGCATCCGAACGGGGTGTTCAAGCTGACGCCGGGCGAACTGGAGAAGCTGACCGGAGCGCCGGTGATCGACGTCGTCCAGGCATGAGGCCCGCTGTTGTCTCGCCCTGCGTGAACGTCTGCCAGATGGATGCGGCCACCGGCTGGTGCCGTGGCTGCGCGCGCAGCATCAACGAGATCGCCGGGTGGGGCGGGGCGCCTGCAGACGTGCAGCGCCACATCCTCGACCAGTTGCCCGAGCGGCGCGTCGAGATGCATCGCCACGGCCTGTGGCTGGGGCCCTGGCCGCTTTCGCAGGAGCAGGATCGATGAAGCAGTTGACCTTCTATTTCGACCCCATCTCGCCCTATGCGGCGCTGGCCTTCGAGGCGCTGCCCGAGGCGCTGGCCGGGCATAGCGTCGAAGTGGTCTACCGTCCCATCCTGTTCGCGGCGCTTTTGCAGGCGCTGGGGCAGAAGGGCCCGGCCGAGATCGAGGCCAAGCGGCGCTGGACGTTCCGACAGGTGGCCTGGCTGGCGCATGCGCAGGGCGTGGTGCTGGACCCGCCGGCCCAGCACCCCTTCAACCCCCTGCCGCTGCTGCGGCTGGCCTGGGCCTGTGCGGCGCCCGAGGGGCAGCCGGGCGACACGCCGGGGCGCTGGGTCGTCGAGCAGCTTTTCCATCACGTCTGGCGCGGCGCCGGCGCCGATGCCGGCGACCCGGCGCGCCTGGCAGCGCTGACCGAGCGCCTCGCGCCCGTGCAGGACCCGGCCAGCGAAGCCGTCAAGCAGCGCTTGCGCGGCGAAACCGAAGCGGCCCTCGCCCTGGGCGTCTTCGGCGTGCCGACGATCGAGTTCGAAGGCCGGCTGTTCTGGGGCCAGGACGCGCTGCCCATGCTGCGCGCCGCGATGGACGGCGATCCCTGGTTCCGCAGCGGCATCTGGGAGTCCGCAGCGCAGCCCCGCCCCGGCATCACGCGTAAACACTAGGCGGGGTTGTCCGCGCCGGCGACGGCCGCTCCAGCCTGACGCAAACCGTCTCGGGATTTACCCGTGAGAGGCACTGGCTCTCGCAATGAGAAACGCCGACTGCGGGTTCCTGCGGGGTTTGTCAGCGTCGATTCAGACTCGCGTCAGAACACGGTCAGAGGCCGTGGCAATAGTCGCGCCGAGGGAAGCCTGTGGGGCGGCCCGACAACTGACGGAGACTTTTTCATGGCAACTGCGACTTCGACGGCCGCCGCGCCGATGACCAAAGAGGAGAAGAAGGTCATCTTCGCCTCCTCGCTGGGCACGGTGTTCGAGTGGTACGACTTCTATCTCTACGGCTCGCTGGCGCCCATCATCGCCAAGCAGTTCTTCGCGGGCCTGGACCCGCAGGCCGCGTTCATCGCGTCGCTGATGGCCTTCGCCGCCGGCTTCATCGTGCGCCCCTTCGGCGCGCTGGTGTTCGGCCGCCTGGGCGACATGATCGGCCGCAAGTACACCTTCCTGGTCACCATCCTGATCATGGGCCTGTCGACCTTCATCGTCGGCGTGCTGCCCACCTACGCGACCATCGGTGCCGCGGCGCCGGTCATCCTGGTCGGCCTGCGCCTGCTGCAGGGCCTGGCCCTGGGCGGTGAATACGGCGGTGCCGCCACCTACGTGGCCGAGCACGCGCCGCACGGCAAGCGCGGCGCCTACACCTCGTGGATCCAGACGACCGCGACGCTGGGCCTGTTCCTGTCGCTGATGGTCATCCTGGGCACCCGCACCTCGCTGGGCGAGAAGGACTTCGCCGACTGGGGCTGGCGCGTGCCCTTCATCGTCTCCATCCTGCTGCTGGGCATCTCGGTGTGGATCCGGCTGTCGATGAACGAGTCGCCCGCCTTCCAGAAGATGAAGGCCGAGGGCAAGACCTCCAAGGCGCCGCTGTCCGAGTCCTTCGGCCAGTGGAAGAACCTGAAGATCGTGCTGCTGGCGCTGTTCGGCCTCGTGGCCGGCCAGGGCGTGGTCTGGTACTCCGGCCAGTTCTACGCGCTGTTCTTCCTGACGTCGGTGCTCAAGGTCGACGCCTCCAGCGCCAACATCTGGATCGCCATCTCGCTGATCCTGGGTACGCCGTTCTTTGTCGTGTTCGGCACGCTGTCCGACAAGATCGGCCGCAAGCCCATCATCATGGCCGGCCTGCTGCTCGCCGCGGTGACCTACTTCCCGCTGTTCAAGGCCCTGACCGAGGCGGCCAACCCCGACCTCGCCAAGGCCCAGGCCAGCGCCAAGGTCACGCTGAGCACCAACATGGCCAGCTGCTCCTTCCAGGGCAGCCCGCTGGCACGTGAGGTGGACTTCACCAGCGCCTGCGACATCGCCAAGCGCGCCCTGGCCGTGTCGTCGGCCAGCTCCGAGACCGTCGAGGCCCCTGCCGGCGCCGCGACCGTGGTGAAGGTGGGCGAGAAGGAAATCGCCGTCCCGACCGCCTCCAAGCTGACCGAGCACAAGTTCGACGAAGCCAGCACCAAGGCCATCGCCGCCTTCAAGAAGGAACTGGGCGATGCCATGAAGGCCGCGGGCTACCCCGCCAAGGCCGACATGGCCAAGGCCAACGTGCCGATGGTCATCGCCATCCTGTTCGTGCTGGTGCTGTACGTGACCATGGTCTACGGCCCGATCGCCGCCATGCTGGTGGAGATGTTCCCGACCCGCATCCGCTACACCTCGATGAGCCTGCCGTACCACATCGGCAACGGCTGGTTCGGCGGCATGCTGCCCTCCATCACGTTCGCGATGGTGGCCCAGAACGGCAACATCTATCACGGCCTGTGGTACCCCATCGTCATCGCCGTGATGAGCTTCGTCATCGGCATGCTCTTCGTCCGCGAAACCAAGGACGTGGACATCTATGCGAAGGACTGAGGCAGCGCCGAGGACAGGCCCTGCGGCCTGTACGACGGCTGCCGAAGGACACGGCGCCTGCTGGCGCCGTGGCATGAGGTGGGACCGGGCTGAGTCCGTGCGGACTCAGCGACGCCCATGCAAGGCCATGCCGCTTGCACGCGGCATGGTTCTGTGAAGACCCGAGGCCGGCTTTCAGCCGGCCTTCTCATTGGCGTACCCCATTCCCCGGGAACCCCTGCTTGTCGATTGCGGCGCAGCCTGCGACCATTTCAGGGATGCCCAAGTCCAAAGCCTCCCCCGACCCTGCCGACGGCGGCGCCAGCGAACAGCGCCGGCTTCAGATGGTCGACATCGCCCGCCTCGCCGGCGTGTCCGTCTCCACCGTCTCGCGCGCCCTTAACGGCAGCGAGCTCGTCAACGCCGAAACCCGCCAGCGCGTGGCCGATCTGGCGCGCTCCCTGAACTACTCGATCAATTTCGGTGCCCGCAATCTGCGCCTGCAGGAGAACAAGACGGTCGCCGTCGTCGTGCCCTACGACGCCAAGTCGCGCCAGCACATCTCCGATCCTTTCTTCCTGTCCATCGTCGGCTCCATTGCCGATGCGCTGACCGATCGCGGCTACGACATGCTGCTGTCGCGCGTGGACGCCGAGCGCCTGGACCTGGCCTCGCACTGGTTCGACTCCGGCAAGGCCATCGGCGTCATCCTCATCGGCCAGTGGCGTCATCACGACCAGCTCAACGAGATGGCGGCGCGCAAGCTGCCCCTGGTCGTCTGGGGCGGCGAGATGCAGCAGCAGCTGTATTGCAGCGTCGGCGGCGACAACGTGCTGGGCGGCGAACTGGCGACGCGTCATCTGCTGGCCCACGGGCGGCGGCGCATTGCCTTCATCGGCGACGCCCAGCTGCCCGAGGTGTGGCTGCGTCGTCAGGGTTATGTCCAGGCCTTGCGTGAGGCCGGCCTGGAGGCCGATCCGGCGCTGGAGCTGCCGGCGCCCTTCGAGCCCGGCGTGGCCACCGATGTCGTGCGCGATTTCTGTGCCGGGCAGCAGGGCTTCGACGGCGTGGTCTGCTGCAGCGACGTGCTGGCGCTGCTGACCATCCAGGCCCTGCGGGCCGCCGGCCGCAGCGTGCCGGGCGACGTGGCCGTCATCGGCTATGACGACATGCCGCTGGCCGCCTACTGCGACCCGCCGCTTACGACGGTGCACCAGCCGGTGGCCGAAGCCGGCGCCGAGCTTGTCGAGGCACTGCTGGGCCAGCTGCGCGGCGAGCGCGCCGGCCCGCGCACCATGCCGGTCTACCTGAAGCTGCGCCAGAGCGCGCCGGACGGCGACACCTGAGACACGAGCTCAGGGCCGTGTCACCGCCGAGGCTGTGCGTTCAGCGGGTGCACGGTCAGCGTGTCCAGAATCAGGCCCTCCTGCGAGGACAGGCTCATAGAGGCGAAGGGCTCGCGAGGGAAGAACAGGCAGGTCATCACACTCAGCCCACCGTCAGCGAAGAGCTCCACCGAGGTGGTGTCGAAACAGAGCTGCAGATCGGCTGTCGCCGTTCCGGCCAGGCGTGGCGCCGAATGGCGTCCGGCGAACTGGGGGTGGAAGTCGACCCGGCCGGCACGGCGCCGATCGATGAACCAGGTGTCGGTGTCGCGGTCGTAGCCGATCACGAGTTCGTCGCCGCCCGGGCCCGCCAGTGTCAGGGCGAAGCTGCGCAAGACGGCGATGCCGAGGCGGAGCACGAAAACACCCTCTGCCGTCTGCAACCCGGCGCCGAGGTCCAGCGGCGTTTGCAGCGAAACCTCGTTCAGGGCCAGCGCCACCGGCCCCTGCAGCGAGAGCAGCTCGCGAGCGGGCACCGACGCCACACGCGGACCGTCGGCGCCCAGCCGGAGCTGCAGTTCGCGTGGCATCGTCATCGCGCTGCGCCAGGGGGCCGTCGGCAGCGCCGCGGCGTAGAGCCAGTTGCTCATCCAGCCGATGAAGAGGGCGCGGTCCTCCACGCCCGACCAGGTGACGCCGGCGTAGTTGTCGGGGCCGTGGTCGAGCCAGCGGAGCCGCGTGTCCAGTGGCGTGAAGCGATGGCCGTCGAAGTCGCCGATGAAATACAGCGTGGCGGAGCCGCCGTTGGGGCCGCCGAGGGTTACGCTCACCAACAGCACCCAGTGCGTCGACTCGTCAGCGGCGCGCAGGGGGAACAGGTCGCCGCACTCCCAGACGCCGCCGGTACCGAGGTCGTGTGCGAACTCGCTCTCCAGCGTCCAGGCCTTCAGGTCGGGCGAGCTGTAGAAGCGCATGCGGTCGCCGCAGGCCAGCACGGTCAGCCAGCGCTGCTGCGCCGCCAGCCAGCAGACCTTGGGGTCGCGGAAGTCCTTCAGCCCCGGGTTGGGAAGCACCGGGTTGCCATCGAACTTGGCCCAGGATCGGCCGGCATCCAGGCTCACGGCGAGACTCTGGCTTTCCTCTGAAACCACGCCCGCCTGCGCATCGGCCGGGCGGTGGTGCGTGAACATGGCCACCAGCGGCGAGGTGCCGGGCGGGCCCAGGCCGGAGCGGTTGCCGTGATCCACCACCGCGCTGCCCGAGAAGATCATGCCCAGCGCATCCGGGGCCAGGGCGACGGGCTGCTCCTGCCAGTGCAGCAGGTCGGCGCTGGTGGCGTGGCCCCAGTGCATCGGCCCCCAGGTCGAGCCGTCGGGGTGGTACTGGTAGAAGAGGTGATAGACGCCTTCATGGAAGACCAGCCCGTTGGGGTCGTTCATCCAGTTCGCCGCGGGCGTGTAGTGGTAGGCGGGGCGGTATTGAGGCGTGGGGTCGCAGGCCATGGCGGTCGCGTTGGAGGTTGGGAGGTCTGGTGCGCGGCGGCCGCGCCTTGCTTCAGGGCGCGGGTGCCTTGCAGTGCCGTTCGATGAAGTCCTGGTGCGAAGGCATGGCAGTCGCCGCCTGCCGCATCGCCTGGCGCTGGCGTTCGAGCATGGCGGCGCCGTCCACGCCGCGCAGGTCCAGCAGCGGGTCGTGGCGCTCGGGCCAGTTGAACTGGCCGATGTGCACGGCCAGCCAGCTCTGGTTGCCGAACAAGTCGTTGCCCTCCGACACGAGCCGGCCCCAGCGCTTGAAGTGGTCGATCTTCCACTGCAGCGTGTCGGGGATGGGCATGGCCGCGCAGTAGCGCCACAGCTCGCTGTCGTCGCGCTCGGTCAGCTTGTAGTGCAGGATCAGGAAGTCGCGGATGCGTTCCCACTCCTGGATGCCGATGCGGTTGTATTCGGCGATCGTCAGCGGGTCGAAGTCGCGGTCGGGAAAGAGGGCCAGCAGCCGCGAGATGCCCGACTGCACGAGATGCAGGCTGGTGGACTCCAGCGGCTCCATGAAGCCGCTGGCCAGTCCCAGGGCGACGACGTTGCGGTTCCAGAACTGCTTGCGACGGCCGGTGGTGAAACGCAGCGGCCGGGGCGTGGCCTGGGCCGGGGCATCGAGGTGCGCCAGCAGCGTTGCCGCGGCCTCGTCGTCGGAGATGAAGCGGCTGCAGTAGACATGGCCGTTGCCGGTGCGGTGCTGCAGCGGAATGCGCCACTGCCAGCCCGCGGCATGCGCGGTGGAGCGGGTGTAGGGCGTGAAGTCGGCGCTGCGTGCGCAGGGCACGGCCATGGCGCGGTCGCAGGGCAGCCAGTGGCTCCAGTTCTCGTAGCCCGTCTGCAGCGCTTCTTCGATGAGCAGGCCGCGAAAGCCCGAGCAGTCGATGAAAAGGTCGCCTTCGATCTCGCGGCCGTCGGCCAGCCTGACGCGGTCGACGTGGCCGTTGCCGGGATCGAGCTGCACGCCGTCGATGCGGCCCTCGACGCGCTGCACGCCGCGCGACTCGGACACCTCGCGCAGGTAGCGGGCGTAGAGGCCGGCGTCGAAGTGGTAGGCGTAGTCGTAGGTCGAACGCACGTCGCGCGGGTCGGCCAGCGGCGGTGCGAAGCGGTTCAGCTGCGCGGCGGCCCAGGCCATGGAGTGGTCGTCGAGTGACGTGTCGCCGCCGTCGTGGCGGCTCTTGAGCCAGTGCTGGTGCAGCGGCGCGTAGTCGAAGGCCACGCCATGCGGGCCGAAGGGGTGGAAATAGCGCTGGCCCTGGCGGCCCCAGTTCAGGAACTGGATGCCGAGCTTGAAGCTGCCCTGGGTGCGCCGCAGGAACTCGGCCTCGTTCAGGCCCAGGGTCTGGTTGAAGGTGCGGATGGGTGGGATGGTGGCCTCGCCGACGCCGACCGTGCCGATCTCGTCGGACTCGACCAGCGTGATCGCACAGCGGCGCGAGGCGAGGGCGGTGGCCAGCGAGGCCGCGGCCATCCAGCCGGCCGAGCCGCCGCCGACGATGACGATGCGCCGCAGCGCGCGGGGGTGGGGCGTGTCGTGCATGTCGGTCATCCCATTCGCAGGCAGAGCATTCTGGGGCCGCCAGTTGGCAGGTCGGCGCTCAGCAAGCCGTCGAGGTGGTGGAAGGGCAGGGGTAAGCCGTCGCAAAGCAGCGCGAGCGGCGCTCGTTCGCACCAGGCGACGAAGCGGCCGCCGTCGCGCAGGCTCAGGTTCATCTCGGTTTCCTGCCAGCTGCAGCTCGTGATGGCCGCCGCGCAGTTGAACTTGTCGGCCAGCCCGATGACGGCGACGCCGCGCTCGATGGGCGCGAAGGACACCAGCTCCCACTCGCCCGGCGCAAGCTCGAAGCGCGGCGCCGTGTCGCTGCCGCAGCGCCAGGCGCGGCCGAGGCGGTGTGCGAAGGCGATGCAGTCTGCGGCCAGGCCGGGCACGTCACCCGGGCCGGCCTGACCGCTCAGCGTAGCGGTCTCGCCGGCGTTGAAGAGGCCGACGACGGCAGCTGCGCCGTTGCGGTTGAAGATCTTCAGCAGCGCGGCCTCGCGTGTCGGGTCGGTGAACAGGCTGTCCGGGCAGGGGCGGCCGGGGCCGTCGGCGCGCAGCACGCTGCCGTCGCTGAGCACGAGCTTGCGCAGCAGCTCGGCGTCGTGGCGGCCGATGCCGTCGGACACGTAGACCGGGCCGCCGGAGATCGCCCGGGCCGCGGCATGGAAGGCGCCGCGGGGGTGGGCCGACTGGAACATGTCCCAGTCAGGCAGCATGAACTCGCCGAACCACATGCCGGCCATGGCGTTGGCGAAGAGATGCAGGCCGTGGCTTTCGGGGCGATTCGGGAAGAAGTCGTCGGAGGTGCGCAGCACCACGCTGTCGCGACTCTGGTACAGGCACTCCGGCGTGCAGGCCATGCAGTTGATGAGGCGGCCATCGAAGTGGCGTTGCACCGAGGCTTCGAGCGCGCGGCGGCTGGCGGCGCCGAGGGCCACGCGGCCGCCCTGGCCGGCCGACACGCCTTCGAGCAGGCCCTGGGCGTCGACCTTGACGCCGTCCACGCCCTGGCTGGCGAGGCTGCGGTGCAGGTCGTCGTAGAAACGGGCGAAGCTCGCGGTGGACGGCACGCCGAGCTGGGCGCCCCAGGGCCAGACGTTCCAGCGCGGCTCCTGCGCGAGCAGGCCCGGGCCGAACGAGCGCGCGACGCGGCGCACGCCCCAGTCCGGAAAAGCCTCGGCATCCAGGCCGCCCCAGTAGCCCAGCAGCGCGTGCCAGACGATGACACGCCGCACGCCGAAGTCCGCCCTGGCGCTGCGCACGAGGGGGGCGAGATCGCCGCCGAAGCGTTCGTTGGGAGCCAGCGCGACGAGGCGGTCCTCGCCGCTGGCGGCGCGCTGCCAGCGCTGCCAGCCGTCGTCGAGGATCAGCAGGCGCGGCGGCACGCCGGCCTCGGCGAAGCTGCGCAGGCCGGCCTGCACCTGCTCGGGCGACACGTCCTTGTAGAAGGCGTCCCAGGTGCACCAGCCGAAGAGATCGACAAAGTCGGGCAGCGGGCGGTCGGCGCGCAGGCGGCCGCCGAGCCGGGCTGCGATGGCGCGCGCCGCGGCGTGGACCAGGGCGTAAGGGTCGGCCCCGTGGCCGACGAAGAGCGCCGCGCCCCCGGTGCAGGGAAGGTCGGGGTCGCCGGTCTCGGCGCAGACCGCGAGGCCGGCCGGGCCGGCGCACAGCGAGAAGCGCGTGCGCGGGTCGAGCAGGGGCACGAGCAGCGTGTAGCAGCCGCGCGCATCGCGGGCCAGCAGCCAGACGGTCTCGGGCTGCACGTCGGACTCGTCCGCGCCGATGGCGGGCGTTGTCCAGAAGGGCGAGAAGCGCTGCAGGCTGGTGAAGCGCTCCAGGCCTTCGAAACGGCCGAGCGCGTGCTCGACATGGCTTGCAGGCTCGGCATCGGGCGGTGCGAGGAAGCACCCGACGCCGCCCGCGTCGGCGAGCAGGCGCCAGCCGGGCGCGAGCCTCAAATGGGTCCGGCCGCCGCTGCTCAGCGCAGCGTCGGCCGGATCGAGTTGCCAGTCGGACATGGGGATGACGCGAGGCCTCGTTGAAGGCCGGGCAGGCTGGCCACCTGCCCGGCGCACGCGCTCAGAAGGTGTAGCGCACGTTGGCGTTGATCGTGCGGCCGGTCTCGACGCCGGCGCCGAATACCGTCGTCGAGCCGCCGATGAAGCCGCCGCCGCTGGCCGGGAAGACCTTGTCGAACAGGTTGTTGACGTTCACGCCGGCCGAGATGCCGCCACCGAAGTCGTAGTTGGCCGCCGCGCTGACGATGTAGTGGCCCTTGATCTTGGTGGTGTTGCTGTTGTCGGCATACACCTCGCCCTGGCCGCGCACGGTCGCGCTCAGCGTCAGGTCGCCGATGGCGTAGCGCGGCGAGATCGTGTAACGCCACTTCGGCACGCCGCCCGAAGTCTTGCCGACCTGGCTGGCGTCGCCCAGGTTGGAGGTCATGACCTCCTTGGAGTAGACGACGTTGAAGTTCAGCGCGAAGTTGCCGATGCCGCCTGCAGTCTCGATCTCGACACCGTCGGCCTTGTAGCCGAGCACGTTGAGCTTGGGGCCTTGGTAGTTGGGCTTGTTCGGGTCGTCCTGGCGCGTCTGGTCGTAGTCGAACTCGGTCGTGGTCGAGTGGAAGAAGGTGGCGGCCAGGCCATAGTTGCCCCAGTCGGCCGAGCCGCGGTACTTGACGCCCACTTCCGACTGCTTGACCGGCGCGAGCACCGCCGACATGCCGCCGGAGGTCAGCAGGCCGGTGGCCGCGTCGATGTTGGACGAGAACAGCAGGCGGTCGGCGACGGCGCGCGTGCCCTTGCTGTAGCGCACGAAGGCGCTCAGGTCGGTGGTCAGGCGGTAGTTGGCGCCCAGCGAGTAGTTGGTGTAGTCCCGCGAATAGTTGGCCAGGCCGCGCGGCGCGTTGGTGTCGATCAGGTAGACGTTCTTCTCGGCACCGGTGACCTTGCCGTCGCCGTTGACGTCGTAGGCCTGGGCTGCGCCGGCCGCGTAGCTGCCGTTGGCCTTGAAGCTCTCGCGGCGCACGCCGGCATCCAGGTCGAGGTCGCCCGCGCCGAGGTTCAGCGACAGGTAGGGCGCCGTCGTCGTGAAGTGGGTGTCGATGTCGCGGGCGCAGCAGCCGCCCCACTGGTTGTTGTAGCCCGTCAGGCCGGCGCTGGTCAGGGCCGCGCCCGCAGCGTCGTAGACGTCGATGACGGCACCGTCACGGCCGGCTTCCATGACGCGCTCGCTGATCATCCAGCGCTGCACGACGTTCTGGCGCGAGTAGAACAGGCCGCCGCGCAGGTCCACGGTGCCCACGTCGGTCTTGAACTGCTTGGCCACCGACAGGTCGTTGACCAGGTTGCCCATGTCCGGCAGCTGGGTGTTGATCGCAGCGCTCTTGGACACCAGGCCGGTGGACAGGTTGGCCGCCGTCACGGCGGTGCCGGCCTTGGCGCTGTTGAAGTACTTGGCCGATGCGCCGGTGCCGAAGCCGCCGAGCAGGTTGGCTAGCGTCTGCACGTCCCAGAACTGGGCCTGGAAGGCGCCCGAGTTGCGCGACACGCGGAACTTGTCGTCCACGGTGAAGCCGTTGGCGAGCTCGTTGTGGAATTCGAAGCCGAGCGACTGCGACTTGACCGTGATGCCGTTGACCAGCGACGAGTTGATGCGCTCGCGGGTGATGGGGTCGATGCCGGGGACGCTGGCGTTGTAGATGGAGTACTGCGAGTCGCGGGTGCCGTCGTAGTTGGCGACTTTGCCGAAGCCGCCGATGAAGTTGCCCGACTTGCTGGCCGTCAGGAAGGTCTGGGGCGTCGTCGGCGCATGCTCGTCGAGGGCCTTGAAGTAGGCGCGGATGTAGCCCTTGCCGCCGTTGAACTCCTTGGTGATGTTGCCCTTGAGCTGGTAGCCGAGCAGGGAGTTCGAGGTTGAATGGCGGGCGCCTTCGCCCTCGCGGTAGTAGCCGCCGACGTGGTAGTACAGGTCAGGGGCGAGCTTGGCGCCGTAGTCGCCGTCGACGCGCGTTTCCTTGAAGTTCAGGCCGCGTGACAGGCCGATGCTGCCGCCGGCCTGCTTGCCGGTCTTGCTGATGTAGTTGATGACGGCGCCGGGGGCGTGCGAGGCGAACACCGACGACGAGCCGCCGCGCAGCGTCTGGATGTGGTCGACGTTGTTGTCGAAGCGGGTCCAGTAGTCGTTGTTGCCGAAGTTCATGTCGCCGAACTGCACGGTCGGCAGACCGTCTTCCTGCAACTGCACGTACTTGGAACCGCCCGAGGAGATGGGCAGGCCGCGCACGGAGATGTTGGCGTTGCCGCCGGGGCCGGCCGTGGCCTCGGTGCGGATGCCGGGGATCAGCAACAGCACTTCCGCTTCGGTGCGCGCGCCCAGGGCCTGCACCTGTTCCTGGTCGACGTCGGTGACCGACACCGAGCTGCGCAGCTTGGACTTGACGGATGAGGTGGCGGTCGTGACGACACGGTCCAGGCCGACGACGTCGGACTTGGCGGCCTCGGTGCTCTGCGCCAGGGCCGGCAAGGCCAGGGCGGCGAAAGACGCGGCCAGCAGTTGGGCCAGCGGGGTGAGGGCAGGGTGGCGAACGGGGATGGACTTCACGTTGTCTCCTTCATTGGAATGGTTTGTCGGTGGCGCCTGCCGTGGCGGCGCCTTTCTGGTGTTGTCGATCGAAGGATAGGTTTTGGTGGCAAAAAAAGCAATCGATTGCAATGCTAGGGAAAACCAGTGATGTTGCTGAATGGAGATGCCGTGGGGTGCCCTGGATGGCTGTGCATGTCATGGTGTCATGGCGGCGCCGCCGGATCGGACTGCACTCGGTGTCGTGGGAGGTTTTCCCAATGTGGAAGGCATTCATCGCGGGGGTCGAGTCCGTGGCGGTTTGGTCCTGGGGCTGTGGGGAGGTGGTCGGCGGGCGCCGGGGCGTGGTGATGAAGCAAGCCTGGTTCAGTTGTGGGGCGGCGCATGTCAGCCTCGTTTCAGCTTCCTGGGATAATCCCGAATACAAACGATTGCAAACGCGCCCAGAATGAGTGCATCCACCGAAGATGCATGCACCAGTGAGCCGCCTTCTCGCCCCCTTAGTCGCCGCCTTCGGCTCCGCTCGCCGGGCCGAGACGTTGACCGCCATCGCGCTGGTGGGGCCGGCCTTCGTCGGCTTCCTGCTCTTCCATGCCTGGCCCACGTGGCGTGCCATCACGATCAGCTTCACCGACTGGAACCTGCTGCGTGAACCGCGCTTCGTGGGCCTGGCCAACTACGCCGAGCTGCTGCAGGACGGCGGCTTCTGGCAGGGCATGAAGCTCAGCGCCTGGTATGTGCTACTGAACATCCCGCTGCAGATTGCCTTCGGCCTCTTCCTCGCCGTCGCCATGGACCGGCTGACCCGCTCGCTGTGGGTCAAGTCCATCGTGCTGCTGCCCTATCTGTTGTCCAACGTGTTGGTGGCCATGATCTGGCTGTGGATGCTGGACCCGCTGCTCGGTTGGACGAACGAGATGCTGGCCACGCTGGACATCGACCGCCAGCCCTTCTTCGGCGGCGTTGACCAGGCGCTGCTGACCGTGGCCGCCGTCAACATCTGGCGCCACATGGGGCTGGTGGCGCTGCTCTTCCTGGCGGGACTGCAGAACATCCCGCGCTCGCTCTACGAGGCGGCCGGGCTGGAGGGAGCGTCGGAGTGGCAGATGTTCCGCCGCATCACGCTGCCGCTGTTGCGGCCGGTCATGGTCTTCGTGCTGGTGACCAGTGTGACCGGCTCCTTCCAGATCTTCGACACCATCGCCGTGACGACCAAGGGCGGGCCATTGGATTCCACCCAGGTCATCGTCTACTACATCGTGCAGAACGCCTTCAGCTTCTACAAGATGGGTTACGCCTCGGCGATGTCCATGGTGCTGTGCCTTGTCATGCTGGCTTACACCGTCGTGCAGATGCGCATCATGCGCGCCAACGAAAGCGACTTGGCATGAGCGCCGCGGGTCGCCGCTGGAGCCTGGGCCGCGTGCTCGCCTGGGCAGCGTTGCTGGGCATGCTGCTGGTCACGCTGCTGCCGCTGTGGTTCGCGCTGAAGACGGCGCTGGTGCCGCCGCAGCAGCTCTACGACCAGTCCGCCACGCTGGTGCCGCGCGACCCGACGCTGCTGAACTTCCGCCGCGTGCTGGGCCTGCTGTCGCCGGAGCAGAGCCTGGCGGTCGGCGGCTCGGGCGCGGAAATCAACTTCCTGCGGGCGCTGGCCAACTCGGTGCTGTTCACCGTCGTCATCGTCACGCTGCAGGTGGGCTGCGCGGCGATGGCGGCCTATGCCTTCGCGCGGCTGCGCTTCCCGGGCCGCAACCTGCTGTTCGCCCTCTTCGTCGGCACGATGATGGTGCCGGGCGTCGTCACCTTCATCCCCAACTTCATCCTCATCAAGGAACTCGGCTGGCTCGACACCTTCGCCGGCATGGTGGCGCCGTTCTGCCTGATGCAGGGCTTCTCGGTGTTCTTCCTGCGCCAGTTCTTCCTCGCCATCCCGCGCGACATCGAAGAGGCCGCCTTGCTGGAAGGCGCCTCGCAGGCCTACATCTTCGCCCGCGTGGTGCTGCCGCTGTCGTCCTCGGCGCTGGCCACCATCGCCATGCTGACCGGCATCAATCTCTGGAACGAGTTCTTCTGGCCCTACCTCGTCGCCAAGGACGAGGCCCACCAGGTGCTGACCGTGGCCCTGCAGACCTTCAAGGCGCAGACGCCCCAGGGCCAGCCGGACTGGACCGGCCTGATGGCGGCCACCGTCGTGGCGCTGCTGCCGGTGTTGCTGCTGCTGGCTGTGTTCGGTCGACGCGTCATCGAGTCGGTGCAGCACAGCGGAGGCAAGTGACGATGAAGCGACTCTTCGCCGCAGCCCTCGCCCTGGCCGCCTCGCTGGCCCAGGCCGTCGAGGTGCGCTACATGCTGTGGGACTCCGACCAGCAGCCCGCCTACCGCCAGTGCGCCCAGCGCTTCGAGCAGCAGCACCCCGGCATCACCATCAAGTTCCAGCAGGCCGGCTGGGCCGACTACTGGACGGCCCTGTCCACCGGCTTCATCGCCGGCACCGCGCCCGACGTCTTCGTCAACCACCTCGCCAAATTTCCCGAGCTGATGAAGAACGGCCAGCTGCTGGACCTGGCGCCCTACTTGAAGCGCGAGCCGCTGGACCCCGACGCCTACGTGACGGGCGCCTTCGGCATCTGGGGCCGCGCCGGCGGCCAGTACGGCCTGCCCAAGGACTGGGACATGGTGGCCCTGGCCGTCAACCTGGACGTGGCCGAGCGCGCCGGCATCACGCGCGAGGAGCTGTGGTCCATGACCTGGAACCCGGTGGACGGCGGCAGCTTCGAGCGCATCGCCCGCCGCCTCACGCGCGACCGGGAGGGCCGCTCCGCTGCCGACCCCGGCTTCGACCGCCGCCGCGTGAAGGTCTACGGCTTCCAGACCCCCGGCCCCGGCGGCGCCCTGGGCCAGACCGAATGGAGCCACTTCGCCGCGTCCACCGGCTTCACGCTGCAGGATCAGCCCTGGTCGCCCCGTCTGCATTACGACGACCCGCGCCTGGCCCAGACCATCGGCTACATCGCCAGCCTGCCCGCCAAGGGCGTGTCGGCCAGCTTCGAGCTGACCCGCTCGCTGGGCTCGGCCGCGATGTTCATCGCCGGCAAGGCAGCCATGGTGCCCGAGGGTTCCTGGATGATCGCCAACTTCGCGCGCAACGCGCGCTTCCGCCACGCCTGGGTGCCGCTGCCCGTGGGCCCCATCGGCAAGCGGGCCAGCATGATGAACGGCCTGGGCGATTCCGTCTGGGCCGGCTCCAAGGTCAAGGAACAAGCGTGGCAGTGGGTGCGCTTCATGGCCACGCCGGCGTGTCAGCGCCTGGTGGCCGAGGCCGGCGTCACCTACCCGGCGCTGAAGGGCATGGCCGAGCTGGCCGTGCAGGCCCAGGCCAAGCGCGGCGTGGACAGCACGGCCTTCCTGGCCATGAGCCGCGAGCGCAACTTCCCCATGCCCATCGCCGACCACGGCGCCGAGATCTACGACTGGGTCGGCACGGCCATCGAGTCGGTCCTCATCGGCAAGGTCGACGCCGCCACCGCCCTGCGCACGGTCGACGCCCGCGTGCAGCGCCTGCTGCAACCCTGAACGCCCAACGACGCACACCCATGGCCGGCATCGAACTCTCCTCCGTCTGCAAGACCTACGCCGGTGGCGTGCCCGTCATCCGCAACGTCGACCTGCACATCCGCGACGGCGAGTTCTGCGTCTTCGTCGGCCCCAGCGGTTGCGGCAAGTCCACGTTGCTGCGCATGGTGGCGGGCCTGGAGGAGATCAGCGCCGGCGAGCTGCGCATCGGCGGCCAGCGCATGAACGACACCCCGCCCGCCAAGCGCGGCGTGGCCATGGTGTTCCAGAGCTATGCGCTGTTCCCGCACCTGAGCGTCGAGGAGAACCTGGGCTTCGGCCTGAGCCTGGCCGGGGTCGACAAGGCCACCATCCGCGCCAAGGTCGAAGGCGTGGCCGCCAAGCTGCAGCTGCAGGCCCTGCTGGACCGCAAGCCCAAGGCCCTGTCGGGCGGCCAGCGCCAGCGCGTGGCCATCGGGCGCGCCATCATGCGCGAGCCCGGCGTCTTCCTGTTCGACGAGCCGCTGTCCAACCTCGACGCCGCGCTGCGCGTGCAGACCCGCTTCGAGATCGCCAAGATCCACCGCGACTTCGGCCGCGCCAGCACCATCTACGTCACCCACGACCAGGTCGAGGCCATGACGCTGGCCGACCGCATCCTGCTGCTCAACGCCGGCGAGGCCGTCGCCCGCGAGGGCAGCGTGGCCCAGTGCGGCTCTCCGCTGGAGCTCTATCACCGGCCGCGCAATCTCTTCGTGGCCGGCTTCATCGGCTCGCCCCGGATGAACTTCCTGCCGGCCACGCTGGTGCAGGGGCGCAGCGACGGCGCGCGCGTGCGCCTGGCCACCGGCGAGCTGCTGGACGTGGCTGTGGACGCCGCCGCCTTGCCTGCGGGCGCGCCCGTCACCGTGGGCGTGCGGCCCGAGCATGCCGAGCCCGGCACGGCCAGCCAGCACATCGTCCGCGAAGTGCGCTGGCAGGAGCGCCTGGGCGAGTCCACCTACCTCTACCTCGACGGCGAGCTGACCGTGAAGGCGCCCGGCCAGGCTCATGCCGACGCCGGCCAGCGCATCGCCGTCACGCTGCCGGCCATGGCCCTGCACCTGTTTGACGGACAAGGCCTGGCCCTGCCACGCTGTATCCCCGAGCCGGATCAACGCTTGCCCGTCGCCGCCTGAACCCATGACGACCGATTTCCTTTTCCTGCACAGCCGCCGCAGCAGCCTTGTCCTCGAACTGCCGCCCGGCGAGGCGCCGCTGTGGCGCTACTGGGGCCCGCGCCTGCCCGATTCCGTGGCCCCCGGCGCGGCGCTGCGCGAGACGCGGCCGCTGCCGTCCTTCATGCTGGACGTCGACCAGCCGCTGACGGTGGCGCCCACCTTCGGCGTCGGCTGGTTCGGCCAGAGCGCGCTCCTGGCCCACCGCGGCGGGCGCGACTTCGCCCAGGCCTTCACGCAGTGCGAGGTCGAGTGGGCGGTGCCCGGCCGGGCCGTCGTGCTGCGGTTGACCGACACGGTTGCGCAACTGCGGCTGGACTTGCAGCTGCGGCTGGATGAGGCCAGCGACGTGCTCGTCGCGTGCTCGACGCTGACCAACCTCGGCGCCACCGAGCTCGACGTGCAATGGCTGGCCGCCGCCACGCTGCCGCTGCCGGGCGACGCCGAGCAGGTGCGCTTCTACGCTGGCCAGCACATGCACGAGTTCCTGCTGCAGACCGAGGCGCTGACGCGCTCGCTGTGGCGGCGCGAGAGCCGGCGTGGCCGCACCACGCAGGACTGCTTCCCCGGTGCCGTTGTCACGACGCCCGGTGCCACCGCGCATGCCGGTCTGGTGTTTGGCGCCCACCTGGCCTGGTCTGGCAACCATGCCCAGACCATCGAATGGCTGAACGACGGCCAGTACCAGTGGCAGTTCGGCGAATGGCTGGCGCCCGGTGAGCTTCGCCTGGCGCCCGGTGCGACGGTGACGACGCCCGAGCTGGTCGCCAGTTGCTCCACCGAAGGCCTGAACGGCCTGGCCGCCAACTTCCATGCCGAACTGCGTGCCCGGCTGCCCTGGCATGGCGGCGCGATGAAGCCGCGGCCCGTTCACCTCAACACCTGGGAGGGCTTCTACTTCGACATCCGGCCGGAGAAGGTGAAGGAGCTCGCCACCGCCGCCGCCGGCCTGGGCGTGGAGCGCTTCGTGCTGGATGACGGCTGGTTCAACGCCCGCCACCACGACCGCGCCGGCCTGGGTGACTGGTGGCCCGACGCGAGCAAGTTCCCCGAGGGCCTGGGCGAGCTGATCGCCCACGTGAACGGGCTGGGCATGGAGTTCGGCCTGTGGGTCGAGCCCGAGATGGTCAACCCCGACAGCGAGTTGTTCCGTACCCATCCCGACTGGGCGCTGCAGCTCGCCGGCCGGCCGCTGATCACTGCACGCAACCAGTTGGTGCTGGACATCTCGCGACCCGAGGTGTCGGACTACCTGTTCGGCAAGATCGCCGCGCTGCTGGCCGCCCATCCCATCGGCTACCTGAAGTGGGACCACAACCGCGACCTCACCACCGCCGGCCTCGCCGACGGCACGGCCGGCTACCGCGCCCAGGTGGGCGCCGCCTACGCGCTGATGGACCGTCTGCGCGCCACCCACCCCGAGGTCGAGATCGAGAGCTGCTCGGGCGGGGGCGGGCGCATCGACTTCGGCGTGCTGCGCCACACGCATCGCGTCTGGACCAGCGATTGCATCGACGCACTTTCCCGCGTGAGCATGCAGCGCGGCTTCCTGCAGTTCTTCCCGCCCGAGATCATGGGCGCCCACATCGGCACCTCGCCGGCCCACACGACCGGCCGCACGCAGAGCATGGCCTTCCGCGCCGCCGTCGCACTGCCCGGCCATCTGGGCGTGGAGTTGGATGCGCGGCTGTTCGACGAGGCCACGCGCGCCGAGGTGTCGCAGTGGATTGCGCTCTACAAGCAATGGCGCGAACGCCTGCACCACGGCCGCGTGTGGCTGGGCGAGGCCGGCGATGGGCTGGTGTGGCAGGCCCATGGCGACGAAGCGGCAGATGAGTTGCTGCTGATGGTCTACCGCACGGAGCCCAGCAGCTTCAAGTACAACCCCGCCGCGCGCCTGCCCATGCTGGACGCCGGCGCCCGCTACCGCGTCACGCGAGTCCGCCAGGCGCCGTCCACCGGTCAAGACGGCTTCGGCCCTTCGGCGCCCTTCTTCGACGCGCTGGAGCAGGGCGTGGAGGCGGATGGCGCCTGGCTGATGCACGCGGGTCTGCCGGTGCAGCGCTGCGTGGCGGAAACCTGCTTCATGGTGAAGCTGGAGAGGCTGTGAATCATTCGAGCCGTGATGGACGAGCGACGGGCTGCGGCGGGGCGCCATTGCTCCGTGTCCCCCGCGCCGCTGCGCGGCGCTCCTCCTTTACCTGCGCAATTGCGCCCCGCCACATCCCGCCGCTGGCGCCGGTGGTTTTCCGCGTCCACCGATCACAACGACAGCAGGAGGGCGGGCAGGCCTGATGCGCAGGTAAAGGAGGAGGCCCGCGCAGCGGGCCGGGGGACACGAAGCATCAGGCTTGCCCGCCCTCCTGCGCCTACCACTGGACGCGCTGGCTGCGATCGCCACTGACAGATCATGACCTTCGACCCCACCGAACACTCCCACCGCCGCCGCAACCCGCTGACCGGCCAGTGGGTCCTCGTCTCGCCCCACCGCGCCAAGCGGCCCTGGCAGGGGCGGGAGGAGGCCGCCGCCGAGGTTGTGCTGCCTCGCCATGACCCGGCCTGCTACCTCTGCGCCGGCAACACCCGTGTCAACGGCCAGGTCAACCCGGATTACCGCGGCACCTTCGTCTTCACGAACGACCACGCTGCGCTGATGCCCGAGGTGCCCGAGGCGCCGGCTGGCGACACGCTGTTCCAGACCCAGGCCGCGCGCGGCACCAGCCGCGTCATCTGCTTCTCGCCAGACCACTCGCGCACCCTGCCGGAGCTGTCGCAGGCCGAGATCGTCGGCGTCGTCGACACCTGGTGCGCGCAGAGCGCGGAGCTCGGCCGTGACCATGCCTGGGTGCAGGTGTTCGAGAACAAGGGCGAGATCATGGGCTGCTCCCAGCCCCATCCGCACGGCCAGATCTGGGCCACCGGCTTCCTGCCCAACGAGGCCGCCACCGAAGATGCGCAGCAGCGCGCCTATTTCGCCGCCCAGGGCCGCCCGCTGCTGCTCGACGTGGCGGAGCGCGAGGCCGGTGGCGAGCGCGTGGTCGTGCAGAACGAGGACTGGCTGGCCCTCGTGCCCTTCTGGGCCACCTGGCCCTTCGAGATCCTGCTGCTGCCGCGCTTCGCCGTGCAGCGCCTGCCGCAGCTCACGCCCGCCCAGCGGGCCAGCCTCGCCGACGCCCTCAAGCGTCTGACCTCGCGCTACGACAACCTGTTCCGCTGTGCCTTCCCGTACTCGATGGGCTGGCACGGTGCGCCTTTCGACGCCAGCTATGCGCGCCCCTGGCAGCTGCACGCCCACTTCTACCCGCCGCTGCTGCGTTCGGCCACGGTGCGCAAATTCATGGTCGGCTTCGAGATGCTGGCCGAGGCCCAGCGCGACCTGACGCCCGAGCAGGCGGCCGAGCGGCTGCGTGCGGTCAGCGACGTCCACTACCGGGAGCCGGCATGACACCCCGCACACGCGCCGATGAGGCTTTCCGCGCTGCCTTCGGCGTCGAGCCCACGCTGCGCGTGCAGGCGCCGGGGCGGGTCAACCTGATCGGCGAGCACACCGACTACAACGACGGCTTCGTGCTGCCCTGCGCCATCGACTTCGGCACCCGCATCGCCGCGCGGCCGCGCAACGACGACCAGGTGCAGATCGTCGCGGCCGACTACGACGGCGCCATCGACCGCTTCCGCGTCGGCGCGGCCATTGCGCACCGCGAGGACGCGGCCTGGGCCAACTACGCGCGCGGCATGGTGCAGATGCTGGCCGCCCGCGGCCTGCCGCTGCGCGGCGCCGACCTCGCCGTGGCCGGCGACGTGCCGCAGGGGGCGGGGCTGTCCTCGTCGGCCTCGTTCGAGGTGGCCGTGGGCCAGGCTTTCAAGTCGCTGTACGGGCTGGAGCTCGATGCCACGACGCTGGCGCTGACGGCCCAGCGCGCCGAGAACGAGTTCGTCGGCTGCAACTGCGGCATCATGGATCAGCTCATCTCCGCTCGCGGCGAGGCCGGCCATGCGCTGCTGATCGACTGCCGCAGCCTGGCCGCCGTGCCGGTGCCGCTGCCGCCGGACCTCGCGGTCATGATCGTGCACTCGCGCGTCAAGCGCGGCCTGGTGGACAGCGAATACAACACCCGCCGCCGCCAGTGCGAGGCCGCCGCGCGGCACTACGGCGTGCCGGCGCTGCGCGACGTCGACCTGGAGCGGCTGGAAGCCGGCGCCGCGGGGCTGGACGAGGTGGTCTACCGCCGCGCGCGGCACATCGTCACCGAGAACGCCCGTACCGAGGCGGCGGCCCAGGCGCTGGCCGGCGGCGACCTGACGGCGCTGGGCCGGCTCATGGCGGCTTCGCATGCGTCCATGCGCGACGATTTCGAAATCACCGTGCCGGCCGTCGACCGGCTCGTCGAGATCCTGCAGCAGGCCATCGGCCCGCAGGGCGGGGCGCGCATGACCGGAGGCGGCTTCGGTGGTTGCGTGGTGGGCCTGATGCCGCGCGAGCGTGTCGACGCGGTGCGGGCGGCGGTCGAATCCGGCTACCGCGCGCCCGGTGGCGAGGCGCCGACCGTCTGGGTCTGCCGGGCCAGTGCCGGTGCCGGCGCGTGCTGACAGGCCCTCATCGGCGGCGCCGGCCTTGCAGGGCGAGATCGCTCGACGGCGGCGCATGTGGCCGCGGTCGCGGGTTGGTTTTCCCTGAGATGCAATCGATTGCAATCGGGCTGCCTTAAGCCCACAATCCGCCCAGGCGCCGGTCCACCCAATGGCTGGCGCGACGACAACGACAGGAGACAGCAATGCAATCGGTGCAGCCGGCGGACCGGGCCGTCCTCGTGCTTGGCGAGGCGCTGGTCGACCAGTTCAGCGACGGCGCCGTGCCGGGCGGCGCGCCCTTCAACGTGGCGCGGTCGCTGGCCTGGCTGGGGGCGCCGGTGCGTTTCGTCAGCCGCATCGGCGCCGACGACGCGGCCGGCCGGCTGCTGCTGGACAGTGCCAGCCGCTACGGCCTGGACACGGCCGGCCTGCAGCGCGACGCCAGCCACGCGACCGGCCGCGTCAGCGTGCATGAGCTGGCCGATGACGGCCACCGTTTCGAGATCCACGCCGATGCGGCCTGGGACCACATCGAGGCGCCGGGCGACGCGCGCGAGGGCGGCATCGTCTACTTCGGCACGCTGGCCCAGCGCAGCGCAACGTCGCGGGCCAGCCTGCGCGCTGCGGTCAAGCGCGGGCGCGGTCTGGCCTTCCTCGACCTGAACCTGCGCCCGGGGCTGGAACTTCGGGAACTGGCTGCCGAGTCGCTGATGCTGGCCGACTGGGTCAAGGTCAACGAGGACGAACTGGCCATGCTGCTGGACTGGTTCGCGCCCGAGGGCGTGGCGGCGCTGATGGGCCGCTTTGCGCTGCAGCGCCTAGTGCTGACGCGCGGCGCGGCAGGCTACGCGCTGCTGGGCCCCGCGGGGGACACGCTGGTGGCGGGGGAGGGCGTGGCCCTGCCGCGGCTGGTGGACACGGTGGGCGCCGGCGACGCCTTCACGGCCATGCTGCTGGCGGGCCTGGCGCTGCGGCGGCCGCTGGCCGTCACGCTGGGCCTGGCCAACCGCTATGCGGCGGCGATCTGCGGGCTGCGCGGGCCCCTGCCGGCCGACCCGACCGTGCTGCAACCCTGGCGCGAGGCCCTGCAGGCCCTGCGCACCGAGCCCGAGGAGGCCCTGGCATGAGCACACCGTTCTTCGACAAGCCGCGCCTGTCGGTCGGCCAGATCGTCAACATGAATGTCGGCTTCCTGGGCATCCAGTTCAGCTTCGGCCTGCAGCAGGCCAGCATGAGCCCGATCTACCAGATGCTCGGCGCCGAGGGCAAGGACCTGCCCTATCTCTGGCTGGCCGGCCCCATCACGGGCTTGCTGGTGCAGCCCGTGATCGGCGCGATGAGCGACCGCACCACCCACCGCATGGGCCGACGCACGCCGTACTTCCTGATCGGTGCTCTGCTCTGCTCCCTCGGCCTGCTGCTGATGCCGTTCAGCCCGACGCTGTGGTTCGCTGCCGGCCTGCTGTGGATCCTGGACGCGGCCAACAACGTGACGATGGAGCCCTACCGCGCCTACGTCAGCGACCGCCTGCGCGAGGAGCAGCATGCCAGCGGCTTCCTGACCCAGGCCTCCTTCACCGGCCTGGCCCAGACGCTGGCCTATCTGACGCCCAGCATCCTCGTCGGCCTGGGGATGAACAAGGACGCGCTGGGCGCCAACGGCATCCCGGTCGTCACGACGCTGGCCTTCATGGTGGGCGCGCTGCTCTCCTTCACGACGGTGTACTGGTCCATCCGCCGGGTGCCCGAGCTGCCGCTGCCGCCCGAGGAGGTGGCGCGCCTGCGCGCACTGCCGCGCGGGGTCGGGCCGGCGCTGACCGAAATCTGGCAGGCGCTGCGCGAGATGCCGCCGACGATGCGCCGGCTGTGGTGGATGGCGCTGTTCCAGTGGTACGGCATGGTCTGCTACTGGATCTACATCGTGCCGACGCTGGCGGCCACCATCTTCGGCACCGACGACGCCAAGAGCGCGGGCTTTCGCGACGCGGCCCTGCTGAACGGCCAGGTCGGCGGCTTCTACAACGTCATCGCCTTCGTCGCCGCCTTCGCGATGGTGCCGTTCACCAAGCGCCTGGGCGCGAAATGGGTGCACGCCTTCGCGCTCGCCTGTGCCGCTGCGGGCATGTGGTACCTGCCCGGCATCCACGACAAGGCCTGGCTCTTCCTGCCCATGGTGGGCATCGGCCTCGCCTGGGGTTCCATCATGGGCAACCCCTATGTGCTGCTGGCCGGCAGCATCCCGCCCGAGCGCGCCGGGGTCTACATGGGCATCTTCAACATGTTCATCGTCATCCCGATGCTCATCCAGTCCCTGACGCTGCCGCTGTTCTACGACGGCCTGCTCGGCGGCCGCCCCGAAAACGTGATTCGCCTGGCCGGCGTGCTGCTGGCCCTGGCCGCCCTGTGCGTGTTGCGCGTGAAAACCTCTGACTCCGACGCGAAATGAAGAACCAAGTCCAGCTCATCACCTATGTCGACCGCCTGGGCGGCCGGCGCGACGGCGCCGACCTGGTGCGGCTGAAGAACCTGCTCGGCCAGCCCGGCTCGCCGCTGGCCGGCGTGTTCGGCGGCGTGCACCTGCTGCCCTTCTTTCATGCCATCGACGGCGCCGACGCGGGCTTCGACCCCATCGACCACACCCAGGTCGACCCGCGCCTGGGCGGCTGGGGCGACATCAAGGCGCTGACCGACAGCCTGGACGTGATGGCTGACGTCATCGTCAACCACATGTCTGCCGAGTCGCCGCAGTTCCGCGACTACTCCGAGAAGGGCGAGGCGTCGGCCTACGCCGGCCTGTTCCTGACGCTTGACGCCGTCTTCCCCGACGGCGCCGGCGAGCGCGACCTGCTGGCCGTCTACCGCCCGCGCCCCGGTCTGCCGCTGACCTATGCCAGCTTGAAGAACGGCGAGCGCCGCATCCTCTGGACTACCTTCACCGCCGCGCAGATCGACATCGCCGTGCGCCACCCGCAGGGCCGGGCCTACCTCAGCGGCATCCTGCGCACCTTCGCCGCCAACGGCATCCGCATGGTGAGGCTGGATGCCGTCGGCTACGCCATCAAGAAGGCCGGCGCCAACTGCTTCATGATGCCGGAGACCTTCGACTTCATCGCCGAGTTCGCCAATGAGGCGCGGGCGCTGGGCATCGAAGTGCTGGTGGAAATCCACTCCTACTACCAGCGCCAGATCGAGATCGCCTCCCGGGTGGACTGGGTCTACGACTTCGCGCTGCCGCCGCTGGTGCTGCACGCCTTCAACTTCCACACCGCCACAGCCCTCAAGCGCTGGATCGCCGTCCGCCCGACCAATGCGCTGACCGTGCTCGACACCCACGACGGCATCGGCATCATCGACATCGGTGCCGACGCGGGCGACCGCGCCGGCCACCCCGGCCTGGTGCCGCCGCAGGAGCTCGATGAACTGGTCGAGCGCATCCATGCCGCGAGCAACGGCGAGAGCCGCAAGGCCACGGGTGCTGCCGCCAGCAACCTCGACCTCTACCAAGTCAACTGCACGTTCTTCGATGCGATGGGCCGCGACGAAACCGCCTATCTGCTGGCCCGCGCCATCCAGTTCTTCCTGCCCGGCGTGCCGCAGGTCTACTACGTGGGCCTGCTGGCCGGCCACAACGACATGGAACTGCTCGCGCGCAGCCAGGTCGGCCGCGACATCAACCGCCACTACTACGGCGAGGACGAGATCGCGCGCGACTGCGAGCGCCCGGTCGTGTGCCGCCTCATCGAGCTGATCCGGCTGCGCAACCGCCACCCGGCCTTTGGTGGCAGCTTCGAGCTGCTCGCCAGCGGCGACGAGGTGTTGCATCTGCGCTGGCAGCAGGCCGCAGACTGGGCGGAGCTGCGCGTCGACTTCGCCAGCCAGGCCCACGAGCTGAGCTTCAGCAGCGACGACGGCGACCGCGCCGGTTTCGCCTTCAGTTGAGCGTCAGCCTCGGGCCGCAGAATCCCCGGCAGTTCAAACCTGGGGAGACCCGAGCATGTGGAAGTTGATCGTGGGCTTCATCGCCTTTGCCGCGCTGGCGCTTTACATCCTGACCAAGAGCGGCGGCAACATCGACCTGAGTGGCGAGAAGCACGACGTGACCGGCGGACACGAGCCTGCCGCTTCGGCGGCCGCCTCGGCCGTCGTGGAGGCCGCTTCCGCCCCGGCCTCCGCCGCGTCTCAGTGAGTCGCTGACACCTCGCCGCCGGCGCGCTGCGGCGCAACCAGCGGCAGGCGCATCAGCATCTGGGTGCCCTGTCCGGGCGAGGACTTCACCTCGATCTGGCCGCCCAGCACGTTCGTCACGATGCTGTGCACGATGTGCATGCCCAGGCCCGAGCCGCCGGTGCCGAGCTTGGTCGTGAAGAAGGGGTCGAAGATGCGGCGCCGCACCAACTCGTCCATGCCGCGGCCGTCGTCGCTGACGCTGAGCTCGGCCTCGGTCTCGCTCAGCCGCGCGCAGTGCACGCGCACGCGCCCCTGTTCCAGCCCCTCGAAGCCGTGCAGCAGTGCGTTCATCAGCAGATTGGTCAGCACCTGGCCCAGCGCGCCGGGGTAGCTGTTCATCGCCAGTCCGCGGCAGAGCTCCGTGTCGATGACGAAGGGCGTGTGCTTGAAGCTGGGCTCCACCATGACCAGCACGTCCTCGACGACCTTGGCCAGGTCGAAGTCGCGCCGCAGGTCGGCCGTCTGGTCGATGGCGACCTGCTTGAAGTCGCGCACCAGGTCGGCGGCCTTCTGCACATTGCGCTGCAGGATGTCCTGGCCGCGCCGCGTGTCGCGTGCCAGTTCCTCCAGCGTGCTGCGACGCAGCTGCGCGGTGCCGCCCAGCATGGCTTCCAGTTGCCTGTAGCGGTCTTCCAGCGCCGACACGACGGTCAGCGCGTTGCCCAGCGGCGTGTTCAGCTCGTGGGCCACGCCGGCCACCAGCCGGCCCAGTGAGGCCAGCTTCTCCGATTCGACCAGCTCGCGCTGCGCCTTCTGCAGCGTGTCTAGCGCGTCGTACAGCTCCGCATTGCTGGCCGTCAGCTCGGCCGTGCGTTGGGCCACGGTCTCTTCCAGGTTGAGGTTGTGCTGGCGCAGCGCCTCGAAGGCCGACAGCAGGGCCTGGCGCATGCGCTCCATCGCCACGCCGACACGCGAGATTTCGTCGGCGCCGCCCACGTGCAGCGGTTGCTCCAGCCGGCCGGCGGCCAGCGCCTCGGCCGCGCCGGTCAGCTCCGTCATCGGGCGCAGCACATAGCGCTGCAGCACCCATAGCATCAGCACCAGCGACAGGGTCAGCGTCAGGCCGCTTCGCCAGACGGTGCGCCAGACCTCGGCCTGCTTGGCCTGCAGCAAGGGCGCTGCGCTCATTCGTACCGTCAGCTTGGCGATCTCGCGGCCGTCGCGCTGGATGGGGCGGGTCTGGGCCAGCACCAGGTCGTTGTCGGCCTGATCGCCCGGCCGCTGCTGCGACAGGAAGGGGGCCGACGACGCCGGCTCGATGACCTGCACCGACACGAAACGCGGGTCATCCATCTGCGCCTTGACCATGGGGTCGGCCAGGTCGGGCGACACCTGCCACACCGGTTCGGCCAGCGACAGGGCCATCACCTCGGTGGCGCGCGCCAGGTCGCGCCTGAGGTCCTCCATCGCCGTCTCGCGGGTCTTCTGGCCGTCGTAGAGCAGCACGGCCGTCGTCGGCAGCAGCAGGCCCAGCAGCAGCGCCAGCACGACCGCGAAGGTCAGCGAATTGCGCTGCCAGCCGAAGCGGTGTGCAGGCTTCTGGGGCGATGGGGCAGCGGACGATGGCAAAGAGCTTTCCGGCATGTGGGGCAGCGACTCGGGCGCAAAGGCCGCCAGAGTGTAGGCCGCGCGAAAGCGGTGGAAATGCGCATTCGGAGCCGCCCGAGCCCGGGTTTTTCCTGGGGCGAGGGGTCTGCTGGCCGCGGGGGGGCTGGCCTCACAATCCGCCGCCATCAACGCGCCCCTTGCGGCGCCCGGCCTGGAGAAAAACAGTGAAGCGTTGGGTTGGCCTGGCGGCATTGCTCGCTGCCTGCATCAGTACGAATGGCGCGTTCGCACAGAGCACGCTGCGCATCGGCATGGTGGCCGGTTTCACCGGGCCTGTGGCCGGCATCGTGCAGGAGAGCGCCGAAGGCGCGCGCCTGTACTTCGACGCCATCAACGCCCAGGGCGGCATCAAGGGCCAGAACATCGAGCTCGTCACCCAGGACGACAAGTACGACCCCGCGGCCGCCGTGGCTGCCGCCAAGTCCCTGGCCAGCCAGGGCGTGCTGGGCCTGATGCTGAGCCGTGGCACCGGCCCCACCGAGGCCATGCTGCCGGTGCTGAAGGAAAACAAGCTGCCGCTGATCGCCCCGGCCACCGGCGCCATCAGCCTGCGCGACCCCGTGCAGCCCTGGGTCTACCACCTGCGCGCCAGCTACCAGAAGGAGGCCGAGCGCGCGGTCAGGCACCTGGCCGGCATCGGCGTCAAGCGCATCACCATCGTGCAGGTCAACGACCCCTTCGGCAACGACGCCGGCAAGGGGGCCATCAAGGGCCTGGACGACATGAAGCTGCGTGCGCTGTCGCACCTGCGCTTCGATCGCAACAAGCCCGATCTCGCGCCGACCATGCAGGCCATCGCCAAGGCCGGCATCGAGGCCGTCGTGCTGATCGGGCCTTCGTACGCTGTCGTCGAGGGCGTCAACGCGCTGCGCGCGGCGGGCTCCACGGCCCACGTCGCGACGCTGTCCAACAACGCCTCCAGCGACTTCGTGAAGCAGCTCGGCGAGAACGCCCGAGGCGTCGTCGTGACGCAGCTCTTCCCCTACGAGCGGTCCACCGCCAACCCGCTGGTGCGCGAGGCGCTGGGGCTGGCCAAGGCCTCGGGCCGTTCCGAGCTGACGCCGGCCCAGCTGGAGGGCTTTGCGGCGGCCAAGCTGGTTGTCGAGACCATCAAGCGGGCCAACGGCAAGGACATCGGCCGAGAGGCCTTCACCAAGGCCCTGGACGGTGCTCGCATCGATCTCGGCGGCCTGCAGGTGCACTACAGCGACAAGGAACACAACGGGCTGGAGTTCACCGACGTGTCCATCGTCGGGCCCGATGGCAAGTTCTGGCGGTGACAGCCCACCCCCTGCCGGCTGCGCCGGCCCCGTGACGGGGGCGCTCTTGTCTGCCCGGCACAGCCGCATCAGCGAGAGCCGCGCGATGATGCAGCCCCGCGTTGCAGGTTGCGTAAGGAGGGTGTGATGGATCTTGGATTGAAGGGCCGCTGGGCCTTGGTTTGCGCCGCGAGCAAAGGTCTTGGTCGCGGCTGCGCACAGGCGCTGGCGGGGGAGGGGGCCAACGTCGTCATCACGGCGCGCGGCGAGGCAGACCTGCTCGCCACCGCGGCTGCCTTGCGTGCGCTGAACCCGGCCGTGGATGTGCGCGCAGTGGCGGGCGACATCACGACACCCGAAGGCCGTGCTGCAGCGCTGGCGGCCTGCCCGCAGGTCGACATCCTCGTCAACAACGCCGGCGGCCCGCCGCCCGGAGACTTCCGCGACTGGGGGCGCGAGCAGTGGATCGCGGCGCTGGACGCCAACATGCTGGCGCCCATCGAACTCATCAAGGCCACGGTGGACGCGATGGCGGCGCGCGGCTTCGGCCGCATCGTCAACATCACCTCGGGCGCCGTGAAGGCGCCCATCGACACGCTGGGCCTGTCCAACGGCGCGCGCTCGGGGCTGACCGGTTTCGTCGCCGGCGTGGCCCGCCAGCCGCGCCTGGCCGCAGCCAACGTGACGATCAACAACCTGCTGCCTGGCGCCTTCGACACTGACCGGCTGAAGAAGACGCTGGCCGCCGGCGCCGCCAAGGCCGGGCAGGCCGTCGAGGAGGTGGCCGCCCGGCGGCGCGCCGGCATCCCGGCGCAGCGCTTCGGCACGGCGGCGGAGTTCGGCGCCATCTGCGCCATGCTGTGCAGCGCGCAGGCGGGCTATCTGACCGGCCAGAACATCCTGCTCGACGGCGGCAGCTACCCGGGAACCTTCTGATGACCTGGCTCAAGCGCATCCTTGGCGGCCTGCTGCTGCTGGTCCTCCTTCTGGCGCTGGCGCTGTGGCTGACGCTGCGCGGCAGCCTCGCCCAGCTCGACGGCGAGCGCGCCGTGGCAACCCTGGGCGCGCCGGCCGAGCTGCAGCGCGATGCGCGTGGCTACCTGACGATCACGGCCGAGGACCGCCTCGACGCGGCCCGGGCGCTGGGCTTCGTGCACGCCCAGGAACGCTTCTTCCAAATGGACCTGATGCGCCGCAACGCGGCCGGCGAGCTGTCTGCCCTGGTCGGCGCCAAGGCCCTGCCGCTGGACGAGGCGCGTCGCCTGCATCGCTTCCGTCACCGTGCCGAGGCGGGTCTGGCGGCCCTGCCGGCCGACGAGCGCGCGCTGCTCGAGGCCTACGTCGGCGGCGTCAACGCCGGGCTGTCCGCCCTCGGCGCCCGCCCGCCCGAATACCTGCTGCTGCGCCAGCAGCCCCAGCCCTGGGGTCTGGCCGACAGCGTCCTCGTCGCCTACGGCATGTACCTGGACCTGCAGGGCGCCCAGGGCCGGGATGACGTTGCCACAGGCCTGCTGCACGACGCCGTGCCGGCCGACTGGTACGCCTTCCTGACCCAGCACAGCGCCGATTGGCAGGCCGCCATGGACGACAGCCGCGCGAGCGCGGTGTCGTTGCCGCCGGGCCCCTTGCCGGATGCCCTGCGTGCCACGAAGACCGCCTGCAGCGACTGCAGCCTGCGCGACGCGCGCGATCTCGGCAGCAACAACTTCGCCGTCGCGGCGGCGCATGGCGCGGACGGCCGTGCCATCGTTGCGGACGACATGCACCTGGGCCTGCGCGCGCCCGGCACCTGGTTCAAGGCGCGCATGCGGTGGAAGGACACCGCCGGCAGCCATGACGTGGCCGGCGTGACGCTGCCCGGCGCGCCGCTGCTCGTCGTCGGCAGCAATGGCCGCGTGGCCTGGGGCTTCACGAACACGACCTCCGACTGGGCCGACGTCGTCACGCTCAAGCTCAACGCCGCGGGCACGCATTACCTGGCAGGCGGCGCGGAGAAGCCGCTGCAGCGCGTCGTGGAGCGCATCGAGGTGGCGGGCGAGGCGGCGGTCGACCACGTCGTGCTGGAAAGCGAATGGGGGCCCGTCATGCCCCAGCAGGCACCGGCCGGCCAGGCTTATGCGCTGCGCTGGGTGGCGCATGACCGCGAGGGCATGAACCTGCGCCTGATGCACATGGAAACCGCGGCCAGCGTCGACGACGCCGTGCAGCTGGCGGCGGGGGCCGGCATGCCGGCGCAGAACCTCGTCGTCGCCGACGCCAGCGGGCGTATCGCCTGGACCGTCATCGGCGCCATGCCGCGCCGTGTCGGCCTGGGTGACGCCAGCGACATGGACCGCCCGCAGGACTGGAGCGATGGCCGCTCGCGCTGGCAGGGCTGGCTGCCGGCGGCCGAGCAGCCGCGCATCGTCGACCCCGCCGACGGCCGGCTGTGGACGGCCAACTCGCGCATGGTGGGCGGCGATGCGCTGAAGGCCCTGGGCAACGGCGGCTACGACCTCGGCGCTCGCGCCCAGCAGATCCGCGATGGCCTGCGCGCCCAGGACAAGTTCGACGAGGCCGGCCTGCACGCCCTCCAGCTCGACCACCGCGCGCTATTCCACCAGCGCTGGCGCAAGCTGCTGCTGGAGCAGGTGCTGACGCCGGACTTCGTCGCCGCCAACGGGCTGGCCGACTACCGGGCCGAGATCGAGAAGAGTGCTGGCGCCGCGCGGCCCGACGCCGTCGGCTACCTGCTGCTGCGCTCGTTCCGGTTGCAGGCCCTCAAGAGCCTGTTCGCGCCGCTGGCCGGCCTGCTGGAGGCGCAGGGGCTCAAGCTCGGCGACCTGAAGATGGTGCCCGAGACTCCCGGCTGGGCGCTGATCCAGGCCGCTCGCCCGGACACCCTGCCGGCGGCTTTCAAAAGCTGGCCCGAGCTGCTGCAGCGCGCCGTGCTGGACAGCCGCAGGGAGTTGCTCGACAAGTACGGCAGCCTGGCCGCCGCCACGTGGGGGGCTGACAACACGACCAGCATGCGCCACCCGCTGAGCGCCGCCCTGCCGCCGCTTGCCGGCTGGCTGGACCAGGCCTCGCAGGGCATGGCCGGCGACAGCCACATGCCGCGCGTGCACAACCACGGCCATGGCCAGAGCGAGCGCATGGTCGTCTCGCCCGGCCACGAGGAGCGTGGCATCCTCGTCATCCCTGGTGGCCAGAGTGGCCATCCGCTGTCGCCCTTCTACCGCGGTGACCATGCCGCCTGGCTGGCCGGCGAGCCCTTGCCCTTCCTGCCCGGCGAAACGATGCACCGGCTCGTGTTGCGACCCTGATCCGGGCGACACCGCCCGTGCGGGCTGAGGATGCCCGGCGCCCGGCGCGCTGGGCACAATCCAATATTCGCGAGTTTTCTGGAGGACCGCTGCGATGAACAAGACCCTGTATGCACTGCTGCTGGCCGGCCTGGCAACCTCGATGGCTGCCCGTGCCGACGAGGCGGATTCGACCGTCGAGAAATGTCAGAAGAAGCTGGGCGTGCTGGCCGTGGCCGAGCCGCAGAACGGCTGGAACCACCTGTCCCACTACGGCCTGGGCTCGCCGGCGTCGCTGCTGCGCATGATGGTGCAGCAGTCGGGCTGCTTCGACGTCGTCGAGCGCGGCCAGGCCATGCAGAACATCCAGCAGGAGCGCTCGTTGGCCGCGGCCGGCGAGATGCGCCAGGAGTCCAACATCGGCAAGGGCCAGATGCAGGCGGCCGACTTCGTCATGACGCCCAATGTGCAGGTCGGCGCCAACACCAGCGGCGGCCTGGGCGGTTTCCTGGGCGGCAAGTTGGGCATCGTCGGCGCCATTGCCGGCGGCCTGAAGTTCAAGGACGCCTCCACCAGCCTGCTGCTGGCCGACGTGCGCTCCAGCATCCAGGTGGCGGCGGCCGAGGGCAAGGCCAGCAAGACCGATTTCTCCATCGGCGGCTGGGGCTTCGGCGGCGGCGCCGTGGGCGGCCTGGGCGGCTACACCAGCACGGCCGAGGGCAAGCTCATCGCGGCCAGTTTCCTGGACAACTACAACAAGATCGTGCTGGCCATCCGCGACCAGGGCAGCCTGATCCGCACGGGCAGCGCCGCAGGCGATGCCAACGCCAGCGCTTCCACCCAGGCCGGGGCCCCGATCAACGCCGGCCAGATGATGGCTGCCAAGATCTCCAACGTGAAGGCCTATGCCGCGCCGTCGCGCGACAGCAAGGTCATCGCGACGCTGAACCGCAGCGACGAACTCGTCGCCACCGGCGAGGTCAAGGACGGCTTCGTCAAGGTGGACGCGGCCAACTTCAGCGGTTGGGTGCAGCGCACGCTGCTGATGCCCATCGGCCGTTGAGGTCGCCGATGGCCCGGTTTGCCCTCATCACCGGTGCCGGCTCCGGCATCGGCCGCGCCGTCGCCCGCGCGCTGGCCGCCGACGGCTGGACGCTGGCGCTGATGGGGCGCCGCGAGGCGGCGCTGCGCGAGACCTTGCCCGAGGCCCTGGCGCTGCCTGCCGACGTCTGCGACGAGGCCCAGGTGGACGCCGCCTTCGCCACGCTGCGGCAGCAGTTCGGCCGGCTGGACCTGCTGTTCAACAACGCCGGCATCTCGGCGCCACCCGTGCCCATCGACGAACTGACGGTGGCCCAGTGGCGCGCGGTGGTCGACACCAACCTGACCGGCAGCTTCCTCTGCGCCCGCGCGGCCTTCGGGCTGATGAAGACGCAGGCGCCGCGCGGCGGCCGCATCATCAACAACGGCTCCATCTCGGCGTACGCGCCACGACCGTTCTCGGCGCCCTATACGTCCACAAAGCACGCCATCACGGGCCTGACCAAGTCGCTGAGCCTGGACGGTCGCGCCTTCGACATCGCGGCCGGCCAGATCGACATCGGCAACGCCGCCACCGACATGACCGAGAAGATGGCACGCGGCGTGCCCCAGGCCAACGGCACGTTGGCGGTGGAGCCGCGCATGGACGTCGAGGACGTCGCCCGCGCCGTCGTCTACATGGCCGGCCTGCCGCTATCGGCTAATGTGCAGACCATGACGGTCATGGCGACGAGCATGCCTTTTGTCGGGCGGGGCTGAGCGGGTTCAGAATCCAACCCATGCGCCTGTTCCGTTCGCTGCTTCGTCTGCTGATGCTCGCCGCCGGTGCCCTCATCGGGCTCGGCCTGTTCCTCGTGGCCGTGCTGGTCTTCGTCGCCTTCCTGCTGGTCAGCCTGCTGACCGGGCGCAAGCCCGATCTGCAGTTCCGGGTCAACAAAAACCCCTGGGCGAGCCGGACGCAGCCGGCGGGCGATGTCGTGGACGTCGAGGCCCGTGAGGTCCAGGACGCCGTGCCGCTGCCGTTGCGCGCGCCCGAGCGGCGTTGACGCGCCTTACTTGAGCTCCACCGGCCCGTACCAAGTGTGGGCCGAGGCGCGGCTGTTGTCGCTGTCGGTCATCACGGCCATCGAGGTCAGCGGGCCCGGTGCTTCGCCGAATGCCAGGCGGAAGTCGGCGGCCAGGTCGCGGCGGTGGTCGCGCCAGCGGCGCAACTCGGCCGGTCCCGAGTCGACGACGATCTTGCGGATGCGGTCGCTGCGCGGGTTGATGACGACCGTGCCGACAGGCAGCTTGCTGTCCCAGACGTACATCAGCGTGGCGTAGGGCGGGACCTCGCCCGTCAGCGCCTGGGCGAGCTCGAATTTCATGCGCGTGCGCAGCGGCAGGCTGTCGATGTCGCCGCCGAAGCCGAAGATGACGCGGGCGACCGCGTCTTCATGGTCGACGTCCGACACATTGGCGCCCGGGATGAGGCCTTGTACCCACCAGGAGAAGTCGACCTCGCCGACGCTGGCCACGGCCGGCTCCAGGCGCTTGCGCCAGATGCTGGCCGAGCGCTCGGAGGTGGCTTCCAGCGCGGGGCGGCCGTCCTTCTCGGTCCAGTTGTAGCGCGTGGGTGCCTTGCCCGGCAGGGTGAGGGGCTGCCAGCCCTGCGCGGTGGGCGGAGGCGGCGTGACGGTAGCTGCGCAGCCAGCTAGCAGGGCCGGTGCGCAGAGGCAGAGAAAACGGCGAATCACCATGTCTTGCGTTGAAGCTCTTCGAGGATCTCGCCATATATGCGGTAGCGGCTGGCGCTGATCAAGCCCCCGTCCACTGCCGTGCGCACGCCGCAGCCCGGTTCGTGAATATGTGAACAGTTGTGGAAGCGGCAGTCGGCGTGTTCGCGCAGGTCGGGCATGTAGCGCCACAGGTCTGCCGCCTCGATCTGGCGCAGGCCAAATTCCTGAAAGCCGGGCGAATCGATCAGCGCCGTCGTGCGGCTGTCGTCGGTCCAGTACCACTGCGTTGTCGTCGTCGTGTGGCGGCCTGAGTTCAGGGCCTGCGAGATCTCGCCGACCTGGGCCTGGGCGTCCTTCACCAGCAGGTTGATCAGCGTGCTCTTGCCCGTGCCGCTGGGGCCGAGGACGAAGGTGCGCTGGCCGGCCAGCCAGGTGGCCAGCGTGGCGCGCGAGCCGTCGCGGTCGGCCTTGAGCGCCACCTCGAACATCGTCAGCCCCATCGCCCGGTAGGGCGCGAGCCGCTCGCGCGCGTCCGCCGTGCCGGGCAGGTCGGTCTTGTTCAGCGCGATGGCCATGCGGATGCCGGCCGACTCGGCGGCGATCAGCGAGCGGGCGAGCTGCGACTCGCTGAACACCGGCTCGACGGCAACCAGCACGAGGAGCTGGTCGAGGTTGGCCGCGAAGCTCTTGGTCTTCCACTCGTCCTGGCGGAACAGCAGGTTGCGCCGCGGCTCCACGGCCTCGATGACGCCCTCGTCGCCGGACTCGGCGAAGCGCACCTGGTCGCCGACGACGGCGTCGCTCTTCTTGCCGCGCGGATGGCAGACGAAGCGGTGGCCGTCGGCGTCCTCGACGATGTAGTGGCGGCCATGGCCGCGCACGACCAGTCCCAGGTCCAGCGCCTGGAACTTGCTCATTCAGCCGACGCTTCGGGCAAGGCGCTCACTTGTGCTGCGCAGATGGCGTCGTTCAGCGTCAGCCCGCCGCGCGAATGCGTCGTCCAGCTGACCGTGCAGGCGTTGTAGCCGACCAGCATCTCTGGATGATGGTCCTGGGCGTGAGCGATCTCGGCGACGGCGTCGACGAAGGCCATGGTCTGGTAGAAGTTGTCGAAGCCGAAGCGCCGGCCGATGACCTTGTGCTCGGCATCGGGCAGCCAGCCGGGCAGGCCGGCGAGCACGCGGCCGCGCGTGTCGGCGTCCATCAACGGGGCCTTGGGGTCACATTGGGCGAGCAGGAGGTCTGTCATGCGAGTCCCTCGTCTGTCGAGTAAGCCGGCCGATTCCCCGAGGGGATGCCGGGCCGGCCAGGGGCGGCCCGTCGCTCGGCCCGGTACTGAGGTGACCAATGCAGTTTCATGTGGCGAGCGCGGCCAGCCTCTCGGCGGCCGGTGGGTGGGAGTAGTAGAAGCGGGCGTACACCGGGTCGGGCGTCAGCGTGCCGGCGTTGTCCTCGTGCAGCTTCAGCAGGGCCGAGGAGAGATCCTGGCCGCTCGCCTGGGCGCGGGCATAGGCGTCGGCCTGGAACTCGTCGCGGCGCGAGAAGTGGCTGGCCAGCGGCGTGACGAAGAAGCCGAACACCGGGCCGGCCAGCAGGAACAGCATCAGCGCCAGCGCGTCATTGGGTGCGCTCAGCGAGGGCTGCACGCCCAGGCCCAGGTAGAAGGCCGGCTGCTGCGCCAGCCAGCCCAGCAGCGCGAAGCCGGCCAGGCTCAGCGTGAACATCAGCACGATGCGCTTGGTGATGTGCCGGTGCTTGAAGTGCCCCAGCTCGTGGGCCAGCACGGCCTCCACCTCGGCGCCGTTGAGCTTGGCCAGCAGGGTATCGAAGAAGACGACGCGCTTGGCCGGCCCGAAGCCGCTGAAATAGGCGTTGCCATGCGCCGAGCGCCGGCTGCCGTCCATGACGAACAGTCCCTTGGCCGCAAAGCCGCAACGCGCCATCAACTGCTCGACGCGGGCCTTCAGCGCCACGTCGGTCAGCGGCTCGAACTTGTTGAACAGCGGCGCGATGACGCTTGGGTAGATGACCATCAGAGCCAAGTTGAAGCCCATCCACGCGCCCCAGGCCCACAGCCACCAGCGCGGGCCGGCGGCGCCCATAAGCCACAGGATCAGCGCCACGATGGGAAGGCCCAGCAGCGCGCCCAGGAGCACACCCTTGAGCATGTCGGCGACGAAGAGCTTGAGCGTCGTGCGGTTGAAGCCAAAGGCCTGCTCGATCCGGAAGGTGGACCACAGCTCCCAGGGCAGGTCCAGCAGTGAGCCGATCAGCACGAAGGCGGCCACGAGGCCGAGCTGGTAGCCCATGGGCTGCCAGCTTTCGGGCAGGGCGCGGCTCGCCTCCAGCACCCAGCCGTTCAGCAGGTTCAGCCCGCCCAGCAGCGTCCAGCCCAGCAGCACGGCCGAGCTGAAGGCCAGGGCCAGCAGGCCGAAGCGGGCGCGGGCGACCGTGTAGTCGGCGGCTTTCTGGTGGGCCGGCAGCGTCACGTTGCCGGCAAATGCCGCCGGCACCTGGCCGCGGTGGGCGGCGACATGGCGGATCTGGCGCGAGGACAGCCAGAATTTGATGAGGGTGGAGACCGCGAGCGCGACGGCGAACGCGAGGGACAACAGCGTGGGGGACATGGCTCGAATTTTAGGCTGCGAGAATTCGGCATCCTCTGCAGAGACCTGCCATGTCCGACACCCTTGCCCCCAGCGAAAACAACCTGATCTGGATCGACCTTGAAATGACAGGGCTGTATCCCGACACCGACCGCATCATCGAGATCGCCGTCGTCGTCACCGATGCCAACCTCGACAAGCGCGTGGAAGGCCCCGTCTTCGCCGTGCACCAGAGCGACGCGACGCTGGACGCGATGGATGCCTGGAACAAGGGCACGCACGGCAAGAGCGGCCTCATCGACCGCGTCAAGGCCTCCACCGTCTCCGAGGCCGACGCCGCCGCGCAGACCATTGCCTTCCTGAAAGCTTATGTGCCCAAGGGCAAGAGCCCGATGTGCGGCAACAGCATCTGCCAGGACCGCCGTTTCCTCGCCAACTACATGCCGGAGCTGGAGAGCTTCTTCCACTACCGCAACCTCGACGTGTCCACGCTGAAGGAACTGGCCAAGCGCTGGAAGCCGGCCGCACTGGAGGGCTTCAAGAAGGCCCAGGCGCACACGGCGCTGGCGGACATTCACGAGTCCATCGACGAATTGGTGCACTACCGGACGACCTTCCTGGCGCTTTGATCCAAGCGGCCTTCGACTTTCCCCGACATCCGCTGGCCCGCGAGGACGGCGAGCGTGTCCGCGGCTGCTGGCGCACGCCGCCGGCGCGCTGGTTGAGAGCGGTGCGGCTGGAGGATGTGGGCGGCGTCATCGCCGAGGCGGAGACCGCGGCACGGGCCGGGGCCTGGGTGCTGGGCGGCCTGCGCTACGAGGCCGCCGCGGCGTTCGACAAGGCCTTGGTCACGCATGCAGCGGACGCGCCGCTGGCCGAATTCGCCGTCTACGACGACGAACCCGACCCTTGGCCGGAGCTGCCGCCCGCCTGCAGCGGCTTGCTCGGCTGGTGCGATTGCGGGGCCGAAGCCACCGGCGCCATCGAGCGCATCCGCAGCTACATCCGGGATGGCGACTGCTACCAGGTCAACCTGACGACGCGGCTGCGCGCCGCGGCGGGCTCGCTGGACCCCGGACAGCTCTTTCTTGCCCTGCATGCCAGCCAGCCTGGCGGCTTCAGCCTGTTCCTGCGCGAGGCCGGTGCAGCCAGCGTGTCGCCCGAGCTGTTCTTCGACTGGCGCCCCGTGCCCGGCGCCAAGGCCAGTTGGCTGCTGGCCGCCCAGCCCATGAAGGGCACGGCGCCGCGCGGCCGTGACCGCGTGGAGGACGAGGCGGCCCAGCAGTACCTGCGCACCAGCGAGAAGGAGCGGGCCGAGAACCTGATGATCGTGGACCTGCTGCGCAACGACCTCAGCCGCATCGCCCAGCTGGGCACGGTGCGCGTGCCGCGGCTGTTCGAGCTGCATGCCCTGCCGACGGTCTGGCAGATGACATCCACCGTCACTGCCGTCGGCCGCGGCGGGCTGACGCTGTCCGGCGCCTTCGCGGCGCTCTTCCCCTGCGGCTCCGTGACCGGCGCACCCAAGATCCGAGCCATGCAGATCATCCGCGAGCTGGAATCCTCGCCGCGCGGCTGGTACTGCGGTGCCCTGGGCCTGATCCAGCCGGGTGGCGTCGCCACTTTCAACGTGCCCATCCGCACCGTCGAGTTCCACGGCGAGGCCTTGACCTGCGGCATCGGCAGCGCCATCACGCTGGACAGCGAGCCTGCCGCCGAGATTGCCGAATGGCGGGCCAAGTCACGCTTCCTGGCCCGTGCGGAGGCTCCCGTCGAGGCGTTGGAGACACTGCGGCTGGAGAACGGCATCGCCGTCCGTGGCGAGGCCCACCTTGCCCGCATGCAGCGTACCGCGCGGCACTTCGGGCTTCGCTTTTCGCTCGCCGACGCGCGCGCTCTTCTCAAGGCGATTGCCGAGGGCAACGCACAGGGCAGCTGGCGGCTGCGCCTGACCTGCGACGCCGACGGCCGCTTCTCGCACACGCTGGCCGCCTTCGCGCCGACCGCCGAGCCCGTGCGCCTCGCCCTGGCCGACCGCGCCATGCCGACGCTCGGGCCGCGCGCCGAATACCTGGCGCACAAGACGACGCGCCGCGAGCTCTACGCCTTCGACAAGCCTGCCGACGCCTTCGACCTCATCCTCTGGAACGAGGCCGGCGAACTGACCGAATGCAGCTTCGGCAACCTGGCGCTGCAGATCGACGGTCAATGGCTGACTCCGCCCTTGGCCGCGGGCCTGCTGCCCGGCGTGCTGCGCGCCGAGCTGCTGGCGCAGGGGCGCATCCGCGAGGCCCGGCTCACGCGTGACGACTTGGCCCGCGCCTCGGGCCTGGCCTTCTTCAACAGCCTGCGGGGCTGGCTGACTGCCACGCTGGCGTAGCGCCCGCATCGGCGCCATCGCGTCCTCGTCCGGCAGTTTCTCGGCGCAGGCCGACCGGAATTTGGTGAAAACCCTGATCCCGTGCTAGACTAGCAGCTTCGCTCGGTTGACCCCGAGCTTCGTACGTCTCCTCTGACCTCGTTCGGCCCGCAGTTCTTGCGGCATCTCGAACACCCCTCGTGGATCGGTCGGCGGCGATGAAGCCGTCGCTTTGACTGTTCCCCCGTGCCGCACCCGGCGTTGCCCCATGAAGTGATTCAGGCAACCCGAGCCGCCCGACACGAGCTTTCTCCCAGCGACTTTGACTGCTGAACGGCACGAGCTGTTCGGCGCCCGCATGCCCGCTCGAACAGCGGCAGGGACGGGCTTTTGACTGAAAGAACGACATGAGTTTCGAGAACCTGGGCCTGAGCGACGTGGTCCTGAAGGCCGTGAAAGATTCCGGCTACGAGAACGCCACCGACGTGCAGGCGCAAGCCATTCCTGCGGCCATCGCGAACAAGGACCTGATGGTCTCGTCGCGCACCGGCTCGGGCAAGACGGCCGCCTTCATCCTGCCCGCGCTGGAGAAGATCCTCGCCGCCCGCGGCGACAACACCAAGCGCCGCGAGAAGGGCGTCATCTACGGCCCCAAGATCCTGGTGCTGGCCCCCACCCGTGAGCTGGCCATGCAGGTCAGCAAGGCCGCGCAGACCTACGGCCGCTTCATCCCGGGCCTGAAGGTCGCGACCGTGCTGGGCGGCATGCCCTACCCGCTGCAGATCCGTCAGCTGACCGGTCCGCTGGACATCCTCATCGCCACCCCGGGCCGCCTGATCGACCACATCAACTCGGGCAAGTGCGTGCTGAGCAATGTGGAAATGCTGGTGCTCGACGAAGCCGACCGCATGCTGGACATGGGCTTCATCGACGACATCAACATGATCGCCAGCAACACGCCGGCCGAGCGCCAGACCGTGATGTTCAGCGCCACCTTTGCTGGCCACGTGGGCCGCCTGGCGCAGCAGCTGCTGAAGGACCCGCAGCGCATCGAGGTGGCCTCGCACACCGACACGCACGAGAACATCGAGCAGCGCCTGCACTGGGCCGACAACCCCCACCACAAGGACCAGCTGCTGGAAGCCATCCTGGCCCAGCCCGAGCTGGACCAGGCCGTCGTCTTCACCAGCACCCAGCGCGACGCTGACTGGCTGGCCGAGCGCCTGGCCGAGATCGGCCATGCCGTGGCCCCGCTGCACGGTGCCATGCCCCAGGGCAAGCGCAACCGCGTGCTGATGGGCCTGCGCCGGGGTGACCTGAAGGTGCTGGTGGCCACCGACGTCGCTGCCCGCGGCATCGACGTGCCGACCATCAGCCACGTCATCAACTACGGCCTGCCGATGAAGGCCGAGGACTATGTGCACCGCATCGGCCGCACCGGCCGCGCCGGCCGCCAGGGCCTGGCGATCACGCTGGGCCTGCGCGACGACGTGTCCATGATCCGCCGCATCCAGCAGTTCACGACGCAGACGATTCCCGTGAGCCACATCGCCGGCCTGGAGCCCAAGACGCAGGAGCCGCGCATCTTCCCGCCGCGCCCGGCAGGCAGCTTCGACGACCGCGGCCCGCGCGGCCACTTCGGCGGTGGCCGCCCCGGCTTCGGCAACAAGCCCTTCCGCCGTGAAGAAGGTGGCCGTCCGCATCACGGCGGCGGCAAGCCCTTCGGCGATCGCGGCTTCCAGCCGCGCCACGAGGGCTTCCAGCCGCGTGGTGGCGACGACCGTGGCTTTGCGCCGCGTGAAGACCGCGGCTTCCAGCCCCGTGACGATCGCGGCTTTGCCCCGCGCGCCGACCGTGGCTTCCAGCCGCGCGACGAGCGCAGCTTCGCCCCCCGCGGCGAAGACCGTGGTTTCGCGCAGCGTGGCGGTGACGAGCGCGGCTTCGCCCCGCGCGGCGACCGTCCCTTCCACGGTGGTGGCAAGCCGGCCTTCGGTGGCAAGCCCAGCTTCGGTGGCGGCGGTGATCGCCCGTCCTTCGGCCGGGAAGAGCGCCCCGCCTTCGGCGGTGAGCGTCGCGGTCCCGGCGGCCCGCGCAAGGGCGGTTTCGGCCGCTGAAGCCCCGGCAGGCCGTATCGGCCTGCCCAGGAAAGCAACAAAGCCCTGCAGGCGTTCACGGCCTGCAGGGCTTTTTCGTTGCTGCGGTCAGTAGCCGGCCGTGAAGCGCTGGCGCCGGTGTTGGGGCGCCTCCAGCTCGTTCACGATGGCTGCGGCCAGGTCGGCGACCGTGATGCGGCTCTCGCCCTTGGCATCGAACACCGGTTCTTCGCCGCCCAGCCGGAACTGGCCGGTGCGCTCGCCCGGCTCCAGGTGCATGGCCGGCGACACGAAGGTCCAGTCCAGGGAGGTCTGGTCGGCGCGCAACCGGTTCAGCGCCTCGCGGGCAGCCAGCGCCCCTTGCTTCCACTCGGCCGGGAAGGCCGGCGAGTCGACGAGCTGCTGGCCCGGCGCGATGTAGAGGCTGCCCGCGCCGCCCACGACGATCAGGCGCATGCCGGCCTCGCGCGCCGCCGCGGCAATGGCGTCGCTGCCGCGCAGGAAGTCGTCATGCAGATGGGGGTTGCTCCAGCCGGCATTGAAGGCGCTGACGACGGCGTCCACGCCCTGGAGTTCGGCCGCGAGGTTGGCTCCGTTCAGCACGTCTACCGCACGCGCTTCAAGCCCCTGGCGGGCGGCCAGCCTGGCCGTGTCGCGTTGCAGCGCGCGCACTTGGTGGCCGCGGCTCAGCAGTTCTTCCAGCAAGGCCTTGCCGACAAAGCCGGTGGCGCCGATCAGGGCGATGTTCATGGGGTTCTCCATCTGTCGAGTTGCGATGGCGCTATTGTTTTCGCTTCACAATCTGTCGATAAGACGGGTTGAATTGCCAGAACTGTTTAGAAAAACTTCATGCTCGACCAGCTCAAGCGGATGGCCGTCCTGGCCAGCGTTGTGCGCCACGGCAGCTTTGCCGCGGCGGCGCGCCAGTTGCGCACCAGCACCTCGGCCGTCAGCCAGCAGGTGAGGGCGCTGGAGAAGGACATGGGCGTCACGCTGCTGCACCGCTCCACGCGCAAGCTCAGCCTGACGCCGGCCGGCGAGCGCTTTCACGCGGGCTGCGCGGCCATGGTGGCCGCCGCCGAGGCGGCCCAGGCCCAGCTCGCCCAGCTGCGCGATGCGCCCGAGGGCGAGCTGCGCATCGCGATGACGGTGGGCTTCGGCCGCCGGCTCGGGCCTGCGCTGGCGCCGCTGCTGGCGAACCACCCGGCGCTGCGCCTGCATCTGCAGGTGGAAGATGGCTTCACCGACCTCGTCGTGCACCGCATCGACCTCGCCATCCGCTTCGGACGTCTGCCCGACAGCCAGTGGGTCGCTCAGCGCATCGGCAGCGTCCACACCAGCCTCTACGCCGCGCCGGCCTACCTCGCGCAGCGCGGTGTGCCTGCCACGCTGGACGCGCTGCTCGCCGCCGACTGGCTGATGCTGCAGGACGGCACTGACCAGGCCCGCCGCCTGCCCGGCACGGAGCTCAGCGTGCAGCCGCGCTTCACCAGCAACAACCAGCTGACGCTGCAGCAGCTCTGCGAAGCGGGCCTGGGGCTGGCGCCGCTGGGCGACGAGGACGTGGCCGAAGCCGTTGCCGCCGGTCGCCTGCTGCGTCTGCACACCGAGTTTGCGCTGCCGGAGCTGCCCATCTGGGCCATGACGCCGCAGCGCGACGCCCAGCCCGCCAAGGTGCGCCATGCCATCGCGGCGCTGAAGGCGCATCTGACGGAGGCGGCATGAAGGGCACCCTGACGCAATGGGACGACGCCAAGGGCTATGGCTTCATCACGCCCGACGGTGGCGGGCCGCGGCTGTTCGTGCACATCAGGGCCTTCGGCCTGCGGCCTCACCGGCCCTTCGTCGGCGAGCGGCTGAGCTACCGCGAAGGCGCGGACGCCCAGGGCAAGCGTCGCGCACAGGATGTGCAGAGCCTGGCGCCCCGCACCGCGCCGGTGGCGTCCCAGGCCCGCGACGGCGGTCTCGTGCTGCTGCTGATCCCGGCCTTCGCCGGCTTCGTGTTGGCCGTGCACCTGCGGTGGGGCGTGCCCAACTGGTTCTGGGGCGCCTACTCGGCCATGAGCACGGCCACCTTCATCGTCTATTGGCTGGACAAGCGCGCGGCGCTGCGTGGGGATTGGCGCGTCGCCGAGGGCACGCTGCACGCGTTGTCGCTGGCCTGCGGCTGGCCAGGCGCCCTGCTGGCCCGTCAGCTGCTTCGGCACAAGAGCGCCAAGCCGGCGTTCCGCCGCGTCTACTGGCTGACGGTCGCCGTCAATATCGCGGCCTTCGTCGCGCTCTTCACACCGCTGTTCAGAAGCTGAACTCGCCCAGGCCTTCGATGCCCAGGCGACCGCGGGCCGCGCCGTCGAGCGCGTGCAGGCCGCCCCAGGCGCCGGTCGTCACGACGGTGCCGGCCTTGACTGCACGGCCATGGCGTGTCACGTGCGCCCGCCAGGCCGGCAGCACGCCGGCCGGCTCGGCCAGCGAGTGGCCGCCGCGGCGAACGATGTCGGCCTGGCCGGGCAGGGTCAGGCGCCATTCGAGCCGGGCCCAATCCAGCGCGCGCCAGGGCTGCCAGGGGCCCAGCAGCAAGCCGGCGTTGGACTGGTGATCGGCCATGCGCAGCAGGGCCGGCGCGTCCAGCCCTTCCTCCCAGCGGGAGGCGACCAGCTCGACGGCGATGCACATCGCCTCGGGCGTGCCGTCGGCGCCGACGCGCAGCGCCACCTCGGCTTCCACGCCCAGCAGCGCCGTGCCCGCCACGGGGTTCACCGGCGAATGGCTGAACGGCCCCTGCCGGCCGGCGCCGCCGGACTTCCAGCGGTCCAGCGGCCAGCCCAGCGCTGCGGCGACGCCCTCCTGCACGGCATAGGCATCGGCCTCGTCGCGCACGGTGCCCTCCCAGCCGGCGGCGTTCAGGCGCGTGCCCTGGCGGTGGCAGGCGGTGAGGGCTTCGACGAGGGCTTGGGTCATGGCGGCTCCGGCAGGCGTTGCCGCAGTGTCGCGGAGAGCGGCACCGTGTAGCGCTCAGCAGGATGACGACATCAGCCGAAGCGGAAGCTGGATGCCGTCACGCCGCCGAGGAAGCCGGTCTCGTGATAGCTGCAGCTGCCCGTCTCGCCCTCGGCGGCGCCGGCGGCCACCATCAGCGGCAGTAGATGTTCCTCGCGCGGGTGGGCCAGCCGGGCGGCCGGCGCCTGCGTCCAGGCCAGCAGGCGCTCGGCACGTCCATCCGGCGGGGGCAGGGCGCTCTGCAGCCAGGCATCGAACTGGGCCGAGGGCGCCCGGCCGGCCTCGTTGTAGAGCCGCAAGTTGTGGAAGCTGAAGCCGCTGCCGAGGATGAGCACGCCTTCGTCGCGCAGCGGCGCGAGCGCCCGGCCCAGGGCGAGGTGGTCGGCCGGGCCCAGGCCGCGCTTCAGCGACAGCTGCACCACGGGCACCCGGGCGTCGGGATACATCGGCACCAGCGTGCAGAAGGCGCCGTGGTCGAAGCCGCGCCGGGCGTCCGTGGCCGCTGGCAGCCCGGCCGCCTGGATCAACGCGACGACGCGTCCGGCCAGCTCGGGGTCGCCCGGGGCGGGGTAGATCACCTCGTAGGTGTGCGGCGGGAAGCCGCCGTAGTCGTAGAGCATGCCCGGGGCCGGCGAGGTCATCACCGTGAAGGCAGCCTCCTCCCAGTGGGCGGAGACCATCAGGATGGCTTTCGGTTTTTCGGGCAGCGTGGACGGCAGTGCCTGCAGCGAGGCTTCCAGCTGCGCATGGGCCCGGCGGTAGTCGCCGTCCATGAACGGCCAGGGGCCGCCGCCGTGGGAGAGGAAGAAGGTGGGCATGCGTGTCTTCATGCCCGAAAGACTACGCCCGCAAAGTGCGGGCGCGTTTCAGTCGACTTGAGCCCGGCATTCGCAAAAGTCGAATGCCGATGCCGGGAGCTGCGTTCAGCCGCGGCGACGGCGGCCTGCGGCCAGCGCGGCGCCCCCTGCCAAGGCCAGCAAGGCCAAGCTGGCAGGCTCCGGCAGCCGGCCGGGGTTGATGGACGTGTCGTTGGCCAGGCGCCAGTTCAGGATGTCGTGGTTCTGGAGGCCGGCACCTGTCGCCGCCGTGAAGCCCACGTAGGCCGCGTTGGTAGTCAGATCGCTGGCAATGTCGATGCTGTAGTCGGTGATCAGCTGGATCAGCGCCAAGCCATCCTGCTGCACGCTGACGTTGAGCTTCTTTGTCGTGCCGTCATAGTTGATGAAGGCCGACCAGACCTTGCCGTTGCTCATGCAACCGTCGTTCAGGTAGGAGCTGTCGAACAGATGGCAGTACGACACGCCGTAGGGGCTGCTGACCGGGGAGCTGGCCAGGGAGCCGTTGACGTCCAGGCCGATGTGGTTGCTGGCACCGGCCTCGCCGTTGTCGAAGGTGTCGAACTCAATGGCGACGCTGTTCGCCACGCCGAAATAGCCCATGCCGCCACCCGCGCCGCCCAGGCCGCTGCTGGCCTTGGCCAGCACGAAGGTGAAGCCGTCGGCGGGGTCGATGCCGCCGGCCTGACTCATGCGGAACTGGAAGCTGGTGCTGAAGGTCGCGCCGGCGCCCAGTGCGATGGCGGTCGTGCTGTAGCCCGCGCCGTTGCCGCCGCTCGCGGGGGTCACCCGCAGCTCGCCACTGGCGATGTCGGCGGCCGAGCCGACACAGGTCAGCGTGGAGCCGCAGGCGCCGGTGAAACTGCTGTAGTCGATGACCAGTGCGGCGTTGGCGTGCGGAGCGGCTGCGGCGAGCGCCAAGGCAGCGGCGGCGAACAGGGAACGGCGTGACATGCTTCTCCTCCTCAGGGGTTTTCAAACGAGAGGCAAATTCGGTGCCACGCCAGTGATCGCAGGGGAGCGGCGGGGCTTTACGGGCGCCGAAGGCCGGGTGGTTGTCAAAGCTGCCGACACCCCTGAGTCGGGTGCCGGCGGGTCGATTCGGACCGCCGTCGATAATCCGCGCCCCATGGCCGCACCCACCTCCTTTCAACCGCCGCCGGAAGCCGCCGACGACGCCCTCCGCGTCGAGGACTACTTTCGCGACGGCGCCGCCCCCGCGGACGCGCTGCTGTGGTGGCAGCTGGAGCGCCAGGACGCGCTGCTGGCCGCCCAGCGCGCGCTGTTCGGCGGGCCTGCGCCACTCGTGAAGCTGCGCGTCTGGGTGTTCTTCGAGCTGATGGCGCTGCGCGAATCTCGCCTGACGCGGGACGCACTGAACCAGGCCTTCCACGTGCTGCGCGACGAAGTGCTGGACAGCGTGCTCAAGCGCCTGCGCGACGCCGACCTGCTGGCCTGGGACGCGACGGCCCAGACCTATGCCGTCACGCCGCTGGCCCAGCAGCTGGTGGGCATCCTGCAGCCGCTGACGCAGGAGCAGGCACCTGACGGCGACCTGGCCTCGCTGCTGGCCGGCGTGGCAGGCGCCCACCAGCTCGGCACGCTTCAACCCGCGCAGCTGCAGCATCTGCTGGCCCAGCTGTCCCGCCTGTACGACGAGTTTGCCGATGCCATCGCCAGCGGCAGCGAGTTCGCGCTGCGGCGAGCCCGCACCCGTTTCGAGAAGGCGCTGACGCTGGTGGACCGGGCTGGCGAGGCCTTGGGCGCAATCATTGCCCAGGCCGAGTCCGCCGGCGAGGCGCGCCTGGAACGCCTGGCGCGCGAGCTGGGCCTGGCCCAGGCGCGGCTGCTGGCGATGGCCAGCCAGTTCAACCGTGCGCTGCAGCAAGCCGATCGCCAGCGCGTGACGCTGGGCTCCACCGGCATCACGACGACCGACGTGCGCCGCTGGCTGCAAAGCCAGAGCGACCTGGCCGCGCTGATCAAAGGCGCCTGGGAGCGGCCGGTGCACCCGGTGCTGGTGGCGCAGCGCGACCTCGTCGATACGGCCGAGGCCGAGTTCGAGCGCGACCGCCCCAAGCCCGCCGAGGCCGCCGCGCTGCCGCAGGGCCAGGCCGCGCCGACCGGCGAGCTGGCCGTCATGCAGCTGCCGCCCGACATGGATCAGATGCAGGCGCTGCTCGCCGCCTGGTCCGCCGAGCCCGTCGAGCGCGACCTGACCCCCGCCATCCTCGGTGGCAGCTATGCCCGCGCCGCCTACCGTGCCCAGCTCTTGCCGCTGCTGGGTGATGCCCAGGCCCGCCACCTGAAGGGCGCCACCGGCGACATGGCGCGCCAGCCGTGGTCGGTGCGCTGGTCCGCCGAACAAGGCCCCGTGGACGACGAGTTCGTCAAATGGATGAGCCGCGGCGTCCTCACCCCTGATTCAACTGCTTCATGAGCCCACTCGACGACTCCCAGCAACTCGCCGCGCAACTGCTGGCCCGCCGCTGGCTGCCGCGCAGCCACCCTCTCGTGAAGCGCGCGCTGATCGACACCGAGTTGTGGAACCAGCTCAGCGCCCGACTGGCCGGCGTGGGCCTGCAGCTGGTGGACAACGTGCACGCCGACCACATTTCGGTCGCGCTGCTGCGCCCGGCCGAGAGCGCCGTGTTCGGCGAGACGGGCCTGGCCGCCAACAACAACCTCGACCTGCCGCGCGACGGCGTGGCACTTCTCGTCGTGCTGTGGTCGCTGATCGTGCTGCCCAAGCGTCAGCGCCAGGTCGCGCGCAGCGATGCCATCCACGCCGGGCAGGGCGAGTTCTTCGCCACCGACAAGCCCATGCCGCAGGCCGCCAGCGTCGCGCCGCTGATCAGCTACCGCAGCCTGCTGGCCGACTTCGGCGACCAGCTCGGCAAGAAGCTGCGGCTGGACACCAACCTCAAGCTGCTGGAGCGCCACGGCTTCGTCACGCGCCGCGGCGAGGACATCGCCGAAGGGCCGCTGCTGGACCTGCTGATCGACTACGACCTGCTGGCGCCGCGCATCCTCGACGGCGCGTTGGGCGACGTACTGGCCCGCGCCGGCCATCCGCTGCCGCGCCCCGACGAGGCCGAACAACAAGATATCGACGACTGATGTTCCACCTGCAATCGCTTGAACTGCTGCACTGGGACTACTGCCAGCGCGTCACGCTGCCGCTGGACGGCGCCATCATCACCATCGCCGGCCCCAACGGCTCGGGCAAGACCACGCTGCTGGACGCGATGCGCACGCTGCTCGGCCTGGAGTGCTCGGGTGGTCGCACGTACAAGACCTACGCCCGCCACGCCAACGCCGAGACGGCCTGGCTGCGCGCGCTGGTGGACAACCGCCCGCGCACGCGTCAGAACAGCAGCCGGCCCTTCGCCTCGTCGCTGCTGTATGCCGACCAGGTCACGTTGGCCTGCCGCATCGAGCGCCACGGCGGCGACTGGGTGCGGCGTTACGTCATTCTCGACGGCGTGCACGAGATCGAGCAGCTCGCCGAGAAGGGCGACCGCGACTGGCTGGGCATCGAAGCCTGGAAGAAGCGGCTGGAAGCGGCTGGCCTGACGCGTGCCATCGGCCGCGTGCTGGCGCTGGAGCAGGGCCAGACCGACCGGCTCTGCGAGCTGAGCCCGAAGGAGCTGTTGCGCCTCGTCTTCGAGGTCTTTGGCGACCAGGAGGTGCTGGACCGCTACGAGCAGGCACGCAGCCACCAGCAGCAGCTGGGCAAGGAGGTCGAGCAGGCCGGCGCCGAGTTGGCCCACACCCAGGCCCAGCTCAGCGACCTGGCCAACCGCGTCAACAGCCACCGCCAGTACCAGCTCAAGATCCAGGAGCGCGAGCGCCTGGCCACCGAGGTGCTGCCCGTGCTGCGCTGGAGCGAGGCGCGCGAGCGCATCACCCGCGATGCGCGCGAGCTGCACCGCCAGCGTCTGTTCGCTTCGGGTGACGTGAAGGCGCTGAGCGAGAAGCGCGCGGCGCTGCATGGCTTGTTCACGGCACAGGAAGCCGCGAAGGAACGGCTGAAGTCTCTCGATGTCGAGAGGCGTGAGGCCCGTGCCGCCTTCGACGCCGCCCGCGAAGCCGAGCGGCCGGCCGAGTCGCTGGTCAAGCGCGAGGACGAGCTGAAGGCGCTGGCCGACGTGGAGGCCGACGCCGCCGCGCTGACCGCCAGGATGCAGGAGCTGGCGTCCGAACGCGAACGCCTGCGCGCCGACTACACCCGCGCCAGCGACAAGGCCTCGCGCGTGCAGACCCAGCTCGGCGAGCTGAGCGGCAAGCGCCTGCCCCCGCCGCCCCCCGAGGTCGCGCCGATGAAGCGCGCGCTGGACGATGCCGGCATCGCCCACTACCTTGTCGCCGACAGCATCGACATCGCCGATGAAACTTGGCGCGCCGCCGCCGAAGGCCTGCTGCGCCCATCGCGCTGGGTCGTCGTGCTGAAGCACCGCAGCGACGAAGGCCGTGCCTTCGACATCGCCGCCAAGCAGCGTTACCGCCATTACGTCGTGGCCGACACCTCGCCCGTCACGCAGGCGCCGGCCGGCTCGCTGCTGGCCGCGCTCAGCGTCAGCGCGCCGCTGCCGGCCTGGCTGGCGCGACAGCTCAGCGGCATCCGCTGCGTGACGTCGACAGAAGAGGGCGCCCAGGTCGGCGGCGAATGGATCACCACCGACGCTTACTACCGCGACGGCCGCGGCGGCCGCAGCGTGTTCGTCGAACCGCGCGACCACCAGTTCGGCGCCTCCGCCGTCGACTCGCGTCGCGCCGCGCTGGAAGCCGAGCTGGCCCGCTGGGACGGCGAGCTGAGCCGCATCGCGAAGGCGCAGGCCGAGGTCGAGCGCCAGTTCAAGGATGTGCAGCGCGCTGCCGTGGGCCACAAGGCCGCGCAGGAGCTTTCCGAGCGTGCCGACGAGTTCGCCGAAGCCCGCGCGCGCCTGCCGGTGCTGCGCCAGGCGCGCGCCGAGGCGTCCACGCGCATGAGCACGCTGGACAGCGAGCACGACCGCGTTGTGCGCGAGTCCACGCGTAGCGAGCAGGCCTATGAGGGGGCGCAGATCGCGCTGAAGGATGGCGAGGGCTCGGCCGCCGGTCGGCTGCGCGAGCACGAGGCGAAGCGCGACGCGCTGCGCAAGGCTTCGCAGGAATCGCGCAAGCAGCAACGCCAGTTTCCCAAGTCCTGGGTCACGCCCGCCGCGCTGTCCGCCGTGCGCGACGAATTCGAGAACGCCCGCCAGGCCGAGATCCGCGCGCATCACGTGGACCAGGAATTGCAAGGCGGCCACTGGGAGGTGGACGCCAGCGTCGTCGAGCGCCACGCGCGCATGGCCGCCCAGGTGCATGAGCAGGACAGCCAGCTCAGCGACCGCCGCGCCAGCAATGAGATGGCCCGCATCGCCGCCTTCAACGCCCGCGAGCGCTACATCGACGTGCTGCGCGCCACGGTGCGCCGCTACAAGAAGAACGTAGCCGAGCTGGGCGAGCTGGCCGGCACGACGGCCGAGGCCGTGCTGCCGCACCTGGACAACGACGACACCGTGCTGTCGCAGGCTGGCCTGCAGGTCAAGTTCAACTTCGACGGCAAGGGCGAGGTGGGCCTGAACGACGGCGAGGCCTCGGGCGGCCAGCAGGTGCTGAAGAGCCTGATCCTGCTGGTGGGCCTGATGAAGGACGACGAGACGCCCGGCGGCTTCGTCTTCATCGACGAGCCCTTCGCCCACCTGGACGTGCGCAACATCCAGCTCGTCGGCCATTTCCTGCGTTCGACCCGCGCTCAGTACCTGCTGACGACGCCTATCACGCACAACGTCGAGGTCTTCGAGCCCAGCGAGATCACGCTGGTGACGAGCAAGAAGCCGCGCGGCGAACGCTGGGCGCCGCCCATCGCCGTGCTGGCGCGCCGGCCGGAAGTGTCGGTCTATGAATGACTGGGACTACCCGTCGCCGTTCACGCTGGCACTGACGCCGGCGGCCGAGCACATCGACGGGCTGGCCCATACCAACAACGCGGTCTACGTGCAGTGGTGCGAGCAGGCGGGCTGGGCGCATTCCGAGGCGTTGGGCCTGTCGCTGCAAGACTACCGGCGCCTGGACCGCGCCATGGCCATCCGCGAAGGGCACTACGACTACCTGCTGCCGTCCTTCGAGGGCGAGGCGCTGGTGCTGGGCACCTGGCTGACGGCCAGCGACGGCCGGCTGACTATGGAGCGGCGCTTCCAGCTGCGCCGGGCGAGCGATGGCGTCACGCTGGTGCGGGGGCGCTGGGTGCTGGTCTGCATCGAGATCAGCAGTGGTAGGCCGAAGCGCATGCCGGCGGAGTTCCTAGCGGGCTACCAGGCGGCCGTCGTCACCCAAGGCTAGTGGTACGGGCGCACGCTGGACAGCGGCGCGAAGTCGAGCTCGCGGCGGCCGGCGTCCCACTGAAGCGGACGCCAGCAGGCCTGCATCTCGCTGCGTAGCGTGTTGTCGGTGACCTTCTGGCCACAGAGCGGCCCGCCCACCGCGAGCCAGAGCTTGCCCTGCGCCACGCGCATGCCGAGCACGCCATGCGCGAAGGCACTGGCCGCGCTGCCATCGGCGGCCGACAGGTACACCTCGACCGATCCTCCACCGGCCCCGACGAACAAGGACTCCGCGCCCTGGCAAGAGAAGGCGGCGGTGTAGATCACGTAGTCGTTGAGGCCGTCGCCGTTCAGATCTACGGCGCTGACCAGGCCCGGCGAGGCGCCGGGCTTGCCGCCGACGCCCTGGCAGTCGGCCGTCATGCGGTTCACGGCCTCTCGAACCGCGGCGGGCAAGGGTGGCGCGGCAATCGCATTCGATAGCAGGGCCAGTGCGGCCAGCAGGGCAGTGGTGAGACGCATGCTGCGACTCTACGGGGCTCGCTCGACGGTCCGCGGTGTAAAAAGTTCTTATACGTTTCGTATATGAATCGTATATAGTCGTGGCATGGGAATCGTCAAAATCTCCGATCCGTTGCACGAGAGCCTGCGCGTTGCCAGCCAGGCCCTGTCGCGCTCCATCAATGCCCAGGCCGAGCACTGGATGCGCATCGGCATGCTGGCCGAGCTGCATCCGCAGCTGAGCCACAGCGAGATCTGCCAGCTGCTGATCCGCGCCGAGCAGGAGGGCGGGCTGGACCTGGCCCGGCTGGCGGGCTGGGCTCAACCGGCCAAGGCCAAGGGAGCCCGGGCATGAAGAGCCTGAAACTGCGCACGCCCGACGAGGTGGCCAAGGCTCGCGAGGCCGGCCACCTGATCGCCGAGGTGCTGGCCATGCTCAAGCCGCACGTCGTGCCCGGCGTGACGACCGGGGAACTGGACGACCTTTGCCACGACTACATCGTGGGCACACTGAAGTGCATCCCGTCCAACGTGGGCTATCACGGCTACCCCAAGACGGCCTGCATCTCGCCCAACCATGTCGTCTGCCACGGCATCCCGTCCAAGGACAAGAAGCTGAAGAAGGGCGACATCGTCAACGTGGACGTCACGCTGACCAAGGACGGCTGGTTCGGCGACAGCAGCCGCATGTTCATCGTCGGCGAGGCCAATGTGCTGGCGCGCCGGCTGGTGATGACGACCTATGAGGCCCTGCGTGCCGGCATCCGCCAGGTGCGCCCGGGGGCGACGCTGGGCGATGTGGGCTTCGCCATCCAGCAGGTCGCGCACGCGGCCGGCTTCAGCGTCGTGCGCGAGTACGGCGGCCACGGCATCGGCGACATTTACCACGATGACCCGCACGTGAACCACTTCGGCCGCCCCGGCGAAGGCCTGAAGCTGCAGGAGGGCATGATCTTCACGATCGAGCCCATGATCAACGCCGGTGGCGCCGGTATCCGCGAGCTGAACGACGGCTGGACCGTCGTCACGCGCGACCACTCGCTGTCCGCCCAATGGGAGCACATGGTGACAGTGACGGCCGATGGCTTCGAGATCCTGACGCCCTGGCCGGACGGGCTGGGCGATTATCCGGCGATCGACTGATCCGCCTGCGCCCGCAGGCGGACCTTCACGTCGGCATAGGCCGCGTCGATCAGCGCCTGCAGGGCGGCGGCATTCACCGCAGCGCCGGGCCTGAGCTTGACGTGGCGCATGAACCTGCCGCGGCCCTCCAGCAGTCCGGCGGGGTCCGGCAGCTCGGCGCCGCAGAAGAAGCCGACGTTGACGTGGGCCTTGAAGGCATTGACGTAGGCGAAGGCCGCATCGCCCACGCAGGCGGTGGGCATGCCGTCGTGCAGCAGCTCGGTCACGTCGGCGCCGCAGCGGCGCAGCGCGGCAAACCAGCGGCCCGCGATGTCGCCGAGGTCGCCGCCGTGGTTCGCCAGCCAGGCGTCGACGGCCCCATCCCGGCTCGTCGCGGTGGGAAACCTCATCAACGCGCGCATGACGGGCCCGTCATCCCTCGGTCCTCGCGTGCGCGATGCGGTGGCCGGCCAGGGCATGGCTGCGCATGTCCGCCGCGCGGCCGAGCAAGGCGTGCCCGCAGCCCCGCAGGGGCCTCGGCAGGCCGGCCTGCCATTGCGACAGGGTCCGTTGGCGCTGCAGTGGATCGGCTTCGAGCATGGCCGGGCGTGGTTGGCAGGGCGGCACTACCGTAGCCCAGTTCGCCAGGCTGCGCCAGCGGGGTGCGCCCGCCTCAGCCTCGTGCGTCGAAGCGCGTCAGTGCCGCGGGGATGCCGTCCAGCGGCAGCACCTCGTCCACGGCGCCGAGCTTGATGGCCTCCATGGGCATGCCGAAGACGACGCAGCTGGCCTCGTCCTGGGCCAGCGTGCGCACGCCCAGGTCGTGCAGCTGCTTCATGCCGCGGGCGCCGTCGTCGCCCATGCCGGTCAGCATGATGGCCAGCGCGTCGCCGCCGGTGTGCTCCGCCAGGCTGCGGAAGAGCACGTCCACCGAGGGCTTGTGGCGGTTGACCGGCGGGCCGTCCAGCACGACGGCGAAGTACTGGCCGCCGCTCTTGCGCAGCTTCATGTGCCTGCCGCCCGGCGCGATGAGGACGACGCCGCGCTCCAGCCGGTCGCCGTCGCGGGCCTCCTTTACGCGCATGGCGCACAGGCCGTCCAGGCGCTGGGCGTACATGGCCGTGAAGCGCTCGGGCATGTGCTGCACGATGGCGATGCCCGGCGCGTCGGCCGGCAGGGCCCTCAGGATCTGCTCGATGGCCTGGGTGCCGCCGGTGGAGCTGCCGATGACGACGGGCTTGTTGACCGACAGCGCATGCAGGCCTGCCACGGTGCTCCGGTGGACCGGGCCGGCTGCCACCGCCGCCGGCACGCGCGGCAGGCGGGGCCGCGAGCGCGCGGCGGCCTTGAGCGTGGCGATGAGTTCGCGGCGCGAGTCTTCGAGAAACTGGCGCAGGCCCAGCCGCGGCTTGGCCACGACCGCCACCGCGCCGGCGGCCAGCGCATCCAGCGCGATGCGGCTGCCCTCCGTGCTCAGGGACGAGCAGATGACGGTGGGGATGGGCGCCTCGGCCATCTGCTGGCGCAGGAAGGTCAGGCCGTCCATGCCGGGCATCTCGATGTCCAGCAGCAGCACGTCGGGGCGCTGCTTGCGGATCAGCGGCGCGGCGATGAGGGGGTTGGGGGCGCTGCCCGCGGCCTCGATCTCGGGGTCGCCCTGCAGCAAGGCCGTCATGGTCTGGCGCACGACGGCGGAGTCGTCGATGACGAAGACGCGGGTCATGCAAGGCTCGGCAGCGGCAGCGGCGGGCGGGCCATGGGAACCGTCTCGACCTCGGGCGCCTGGGGGCCGACGGTCCAGCGCAGCTTGCGGTAGGCGTAGCCGCCCAGCGCAACGCCCAGCACGCGGGTGCCGGTCAGGTGCAAGGCCTCCAGCGCCCATTCGAAATTGGCCGCACCGACGTGCCCCTGCTCCGCCGACGTGCCGGCCTGGCCGGGGAACATGTTGCCGCCGCCATAGACCCAGGCCAGGCATTGCTGCGGGTCGATGCCGCGGCCGCGCAGCAGCCTGTGCATGCTGGTCAGCGCGGCGTCGCCATAGGCCGTCTCGCGCGTGGGGGCGCCCCTGGGCGCGCCGGCATGCACGACGTGGCACATCGCGCCCACGGTGCGGCGGGGGTCAGTTAGCAGGATGGCGACGCAGGAGCCCAGCAGGGTCTCCAGGCGATCGCCGCGCTCCACGCAGGCGACGTCGCCGGGGTGCAGGGTCAGGATGCGGGGTTTCATCGGTCAGGGGTCTTGCGATAGGCGCCGGGCGCCAGCACGGTCAGCGGCGTGCTGCAGGGCACGCGGCCTTCTGCGGTGCCGAGAAAGAAGAGGCCGCCCGGGCGCAGCCGGGCGAGCACGCGGTCCACGACCGCGCTCTTGGTGGGAGCGTCGAAATAGATCAGCACGTTGCGCAGGAAGACGACGTCGAAGGTGCCGATGTCTTCGATGGGCGCGCACAGGTTGAGCTGGCCGAAGCGCACCTGCCGGCGCAGCGATTCGCGCATCTGCACGAGGCCAGCGCTCTCGTCCTCGCCGCGCAGGCAGTAGCGCTTGAGCTGCCGCGTGGGCACCTCGCGCAGCCGCTCGGCGGGGTAGATGGCTTGCACCGCGCTTTGCAGCACGCGCTCGCTGATGTCGGTGCCCAGGATGGACCAGTCGCTGCCGATGCAGCCCTGCAGCTCCAGGTCGGCCAGCAACATGGCCGTGCTGTAGGCCTCGTCGCCGAAGGACGAGGCAGCGCTCCACACGGCCAGGCGCTGCGGGCGGCTGCGCTGCAGCTCGGCCTGCAGCAGCGCGAAGTGGGCGGGCTCGCGGAAGAAATAGGTCTCGTTGGTCGTCAGCAGATCCACGGCCATCTGGAACTCGCCGCCGTCGTCAGCGTCCTCGATCAGGTCGGCGTAGTCCTCGAAGCTGGCCAGGCCCAGGTGCTGGACGCGGCGTGCCAGCCGCGAGCTGACGAGCGGCATCTTGCTCTGCGCGAACGACAGCCCGACCGAGGCGTGCATGAGCCAGGCGATGCGGTCGAAGCCGCGGCTGCTCAGCTGGGGCGTGCTCATGCCCGGCTCTCAGGCGGCCAGGGCTGGATGGCTGGCCTCGCAAAGGGCTGCCATCTCGCCGATGTCGAAGGCGCGGTCCGGCTCCAGCAGCACGACGAAGCGCTCGCCGCGCTTGCCCATGCCGGCGATGAAGTCGCGCCGCGTGGCGCCGCCGAACTGCGGCGGCGGCTCGATCTGCGACGGGTCCAGCGAGATCACCTCGCTGACCGCATCCACCATCAGGCCCAGCTCGGCACGCTCGCCATCGCGCAGCGCGTCGAAGATGACGATGCAGGTCTTCTTGCCAACGCTGGCCGGCCCGCGGCCGAAGCGGGCCTGCAGGTCGATGACGGGCACGACCGCGCCGCGCAGGTTGATGACGCCGCGCACGAAGTCGGGCATCAGCGGCACCGGTGTCATCGTGCCGTGCTGGATGATCTCGCGCACGGTGCGGATGTCCATCGCGAACAGCTCGCCATCCAGCGAGAAGCTGAGGAACTGGCGGGCCGCTGCGCCGGCTGCCTGGGCAGGGGATGTGCTCATGCCGGTCTCCGGGCTCAGAAGGGGCGGAAGTTGCCGTGCGTGCCGGTGGCCTGCGGGCGCGGCTGGCTGGTGCGCGCGGCGCCTTGGCCGCGCATGGGCGAGTTCGGCGCGCGGCGTTCGACGAAGGGCGCCGGCTCGACCTGGCTGCGGCCGGACTCGCCCTGGGTGTTGAAGAAGGCCACGGCCTGCTGCAGCTGCTCGGCCTGGCCGGAGAGCTCTTCCGACGTGGCGGCCAGTTCCTCTGAAGCACTGGCGTTCTGCTGCGTGGCCTTGCTGAGCTGGCCCATGGCGCCGCCGATCTGCGTGACCGACTGGCTCTGCTCTTGCGAGGCCGCGGCGATCTCCTGCACCAGCTCGCTGGTCTTCTGGATGCTGGGCACGATTTCGTCGAGCAGCTTGCCGGCACGCTCGGCAGTGCTGACGCTGTTGCCGGCGAGGTCGCCGATCTCCTTGGCCGCCTCCTGGCTGCGCTCGGCCAGCTTGCGCACCTCGGCGGCCACGACGGCGAAGCCCTTGCCGTGCTCGCCGGCGCGGGCGGCCTCGATGGCGGCGTTCAGTGCCAGCAGGTTGGTCTGGTAGGCGATGTCGTCGACGATGCTGATCTTCTGCGCGATCTGCTTCATGGCCGACACCGTCTGCGTCACGGCCGTTCCGCCGTCGGCGGCTTCGCGGCTGGCCTTGGTGGCCATGCCGTCGGTGATGCGGGCGTTGTCGCTGTTCTGGCTGATGCTGGCCGAGATCAGGTCGATGGACGACGTCGTCTGCTCCACGGACGAGGCCTGCTCGCTGGCGCCCTGGGACAGGCTCTGCGCCGTGGCGCTGACCTGGTTGGCCGCGCCGGTGAGCGAGTCGGCCGCGGCGCGCACCTCCTCGATGATGGCGGCCAGCTTCTCGCAGCTGCTGTTGGCATCGTCCTTGACCTGCTGGAACACGCCCTCGGCCTCGCGGCTGATGCGCTGCGTCAGGTCGCCCGCGGCCATGGCGCTGAAGACGCGGCCCACGTCGGCAATGATGGCCGCGACCTTCTCGCTGGTGGCGTTGGCGTCGTTGCGAACCTGGCCGAACACGCCCTCGTAGTCGCGCGTGATGCGCTGCGACAGGTCGCCGGCGGCCAGTGCGCCGAAGACGCGGCCGACGTCGTCGAAGATGACGGAGGTCGTCTCCATCAGCGCGTTGACGCCCTCGCACAGCGCGGCGATGGGGCCGGACTTGCCCGCCATCGGGATGCGCTGCGAGAGGTCGCCGCCGCGCGCGGCGGTGGCCACCTCGCGGGCCTGCTCGACGGCTTGCTCCAGCATCTGCGACGCAGTGATGCGGGCGGTCACGTCGGTGGCGATCTTGACGACCTTGATCACGCGGCCCATCTCGTCCTTCACGGGCGCGTAGGCCGCCTGGATCCAGACCTGCGTGCCGGCCTTGGTGACGCGGGGATAGATGTCGTTCTGGGCTTGGCCGGCGTTGAGGTCGCGCCAGAACTGGGCGTAGGCGGGGCTGGCGGCCAGCGCGGGGGCGCAGAACATGCGGTGGTGCTGGCCGCGTACCTCGTCCAGCGTGTAGCCCATGGTTGTCAGGAAATTCTGGCTGGCCTGCAGCACCTGGCCGGTGAGGTCGAACTCGATGTAGGCGTAGCTCGCATCGATGGCCGCCAGGATGCCGCGGGCGTTCTGGCGCTCGATCTCCTGCTCGGTGATGTCGTAGCGCACGCCGAGGTATTTCATCGGCTTGCCGTTGTCGCCCAGGATGGGGGCGATGACGGCGTCCACGTAGTACGGCGTGCCGTCCTTGGCGCGGTTCTTCACGACGCCGCGGAAGATCTCGCCGCGGCCGATGGTGGCCCACATCTGCTTGAACACCTCCTTGGGCATGTCGGGGTGGCGCGTGGTGTTGTGGCCGTGGCCGATCAGCTCGCTGCGGCCGTACTTGGAGACCTGCAGGAACTTCTCGTTGATGCTCAGGATGTCGCCCTTCTTGTCCGCCTCCGAGACGATGCTGGTGACGTTCATGATGTCGGTGCGCACCTTGAGCTCGGACTCGGCCTGCTTGAGCCGCGACTCGGCCTCCGCACGGGCGGTCTCGGCGGCCTGCTGGGCGGCCAGGGCCTGTCGGGTTTCGGCGTGCGCGGCGCGCAGGGCGTTGCCGGCCAGCAGGCGGGCGATCCAGGAGGGGGTGATCGTGGTCATGGCGAAATCCTTTTTTTCTGTCGGGGCGCGGGAGGCAAGAGGGTGTTCAGGCGATGAGGCGTTCGGCGAGCGGCAGCGCGGCGCGCTGCGGCACGGCGGGTTCGGCGGCCAGCTGGCCGAGGGCGTGCACGTCGAAGATCAACGCCACCTCGCCGTTGCCGAGGATGGAGGAGCCGGCCATGCCGCGCAGGCTGCGGAACAGCCGGCCCAGGGGCTTGATGACGGTCTGGTGCTGGCCCATCAGCGCATCGACCAGCACGCCGAAGCGGGTGTGGCCGGACTTCAGTACCACGATGCTGCCGCGCGCGGCGCACGGGCCTTCGATGGCGTAGAGGGTGCGCAGGCTGACGACCGGCAGCACCTGGCCGCGCAGCTCCACCACGCCGCGGCCGCGGGCGTCCAGCGCGGCCTCGCTGTCGCGGCCTTCGATGACCTCGACGACCGCGTCCAGCGGGAAGATGAAGCGCGAGGCGCCCACGGCGACGAGGAAGCCGTCGATGATGGCCAGCGTCAGCGGCAGGCGGATCTCGATGGTCGAGCCCTCGCCTTCGATGCTGGTCAGCAGCACGCTGCCGCGCAGCGCCTCGATGTTGCTGCGCACGACGTCCATGCCGACGCCGCGGCCGCTGAGGTTGGTGACCTTCTCTGCGGTGGAGAAGCCGGGTTCGAAGATCAGGCGCAGGATGGCCGCGTCGTCCGGCACGACGCCGGGCTCCACCAGGCCGCGCTCCCAGGCCCGCTCCAGCACCTTGCGGCGCTGGATGCCGCGGCCGTCGTCGCTGATGCAGATGACGATGCTGCCGGCCTCGTGGCGGGCCGACAGCGTCAGCCGCCCCTGGCCGGGCTTGCCGGCGGCCTCGCGCTGCCCGGCCGTCTCCAGGCCGTGATCCAGCGCGTTGCGAACCAGGTGCATCAGCGGGTCGGCGATGCGCTCGACGACGCTCTTGTCCAGCTCTGCCTCGCCGCCGACGATCTCCAGTTGCACGGCCTTGCCCAGCTCGGCCGCGGTGTCGCGCACGACGCGGCGAAAGCGCGCAAAGGTTTCGCCGATGGGCACCATGCGCAGCTGCAGCGTGCCGTTGCGGATCTCCTCGACGAGGCGGCAGATCTCGTCGTTGGCCTGGCGCAGCGGGCGCTGCCGGGTCTGCTGGGCCAGCAGCGCAGCGCCCGCGCCGGCGATGACGAGCTCGCCCAGCAGGTTGATCACCGCGTCCAGCCGGTTGGCCTGCACGCGGATGAAGCGCTGGTCTTCACCGGCGGTGGCGGCGTCGCCGCGGCGCTGCTCGCGCTGCTTGCGCAGCGCGGCGTCCACCACCTGCGGCGCCAGCCCCGTCTGCTCGGTCAGCAGCTCGCCCAGCAGGGCTGCGTCGCCCTGCTCGGCGGCCGCTTGCTGGCTGCGCAGGCCCTGTTGCAGCTGCGCCGGGCTGATGGCCCCGGCGGCGACGAGGATCTCGCCAAGGCGCGGGTTGCCCGGCATTGCGGCGATCAGGTCGGCGAACTGGGCCGGCGTGGCGCCGGGGTTGAGCACGTGGAGCTGGCAGTCCTCGCGCACGAAGCTGAAGGCGTCCTCGATCTGCTCCCGGCTGGCTTCGGTGGCGAGGCCGAAGATGAAGCCAAGGTGGCAGCTTTCCGGGTCCAGCGCGTCCAGCGGCGGGATGCCGCCGACGTCGCACACGATGTGGGGCACCGCGCCCAGGCCGCGCACGTAGTTCAGCACGGCCAGCGGGTCCATGCCGTTGCGGAAGACGTCGCGGCCGAAGGCCACCGACACATGCCAGGGGCGCAGCGTGGAGGCCGGCGCGCCTGCCGCGTCGGCCGGCGAGCTGCCCTCGACCGCGGCGGGCGTGACGCCGGCCGCGGCCTGCAGCTCGGCCACCAGGCCGCCGCGCAAGCCGGCCGCGGCAGCGTCGGCGGGCTGGCCGCCGGCCTCGCCGACGAGAGTGCGGATCTGGTCGTTGCAGCGCAGCAGGAGCGTGCTCAATGCGGGCGTCAGGGCCACCTGACCCTCGCGCAGCCGCTGCAACAGCGTCTCGACATGGTGGGTGAAGCCCACGATGGCATCCAGGCCGAACAGCCCGGCGGAACCCTTGACGGTGTGGGCGCAGCGGAACAGCGCGTTGAGCAGCGCCGTGTCGTCCGGGCAGTCCTCCAGCTGCAGCAGCAGCGCTTCCAGGCTCTCGATCTGCTCCTGGGCCTCGCTGAGGAAGGCGGGCAGGGCCTCGGCGATGAAATCGGCGTCCTGCGTCATGTCGCCGCCCCAGTGACTGGGGCTTGCAGCCCGGCCAGCCAGCCGTCCAGGCCGAGGGCGGTGCAGGCCTCGCGCAGCGGCCGGCTGGGCGCGCGCAGCCGCAGCGTGCGGCCGCGGGCGGCCAGGCAGTGCTGCAGGGCCACCAGCAATTGCACGCCGGCGCCGTCGACCTGGTCGACGGCCGTGCCGTCGGCCAGCGCCTCGGGCCCCGTGCCGTCGTCGTGGCCTGCCCAGGCCAGCCACAGCGGGTGCAGCTCGGCGGCGGTGTAGATGCTCAGTTCGGGAGGGAGCAGCAGGGCTTGCATGGCCTGGCTCCCGTTCAAGCCAGCACCAGCTTGGAGACGGCGTCCAGCAGCTGCGGCGGGTTGAAGGGCTTGACCATCCAGGCCTTCGCGCCGGCCTGGCGGCCGCGGTTCTTGGCGTCCTCCTCGCCCTCGGTGGTCAGCATGATGACGGGGATGAAGCGGTGCCGCGGGTGCTGCTTGATCTGCGTGACGAAGCTGATGCCGTCCATGTTGGGCATGTTCACGTCGCAGACGATGAGATGGACCTTGGGCGCCTTGCTCAGCGCCTCCAGCCCGCCCAGGCCGTCGGTGGCCTCCAGCACGTCGTAGCCGGCGCGCGCCAGGGCCAGGCGCACGACGGTGCGCAGCGAGCTGGAGTCGTCGACGATGAGAATGGTCTTGGCCATCTGGCCTCCTCAGAAGAAAGTGGTCGCGATGTTTCGGGCCGGGGTGGCATGCACGGGCTGGCCGCGGGCCACGGCACGCTGCTCGGCCGTCGTGCAGCCGGCCGCCAGCTGCGCGCGCCAGCCGGCGGCATCCGGGGCCCGGCCGCTGGCGGTGGCGTCCTGCAGCGTGGCGGTGGCCTGGGCCATGGAGCCGCGCAGCTGATCCAGGATCTGGTGCACGCGGTCCTGGAACTGGAAGGCCATCAGCAGCTGCTCCACCTGGGCCTTGACGAGCTCGCCCTGGGCGCTCTGCTCGGCACTGCGCTGCTGCAGCTGGGCCACCGTGGCGTTGACCTGCTCGACGACCTCGCCCACGGTCTGTTCCGCCTGCTGGATGGCCGCGGTGTCCTCGGCCGCGGTGCGGGTGGCCTGCTGCAGCGCCTGCTGCATGCGCTGGTTGAAATCCCCCACCTGGGCACCGATGCGGTGGCCGGTCTCGCCGGACTCGGCCGACAGCCGCCTCACCTCGGCCGCTACGACCGCGAAGCCGCGGCCTGCCGGGCCCGCCCGCGCGGCCTCGATGGCGGCATTGAGCGACAGCAGGCTGGTCTGGCGCGCGAGGCTGGACACGTCTTCGGCCATGGTGTGCAGGCGGCCCGAGGCCTCGTCCAGCGTGCGCACGGTGCCCAGCACCTCGTTGCGGGACTGCACGAAGCCGTCGAAGCTGCGCAGCAGCCCGCGCAGCTGCCCGTCGCAGTGGGCCAGCACGGCCAGACGGGCGTCGCCTGCGGCCGCGCCGCCGCCAGGGCCGATCAGCCCGTCCAGCTGCTGCAGGATGTCGCCGAACGCGCCCAGCATCTGCTCGATGGCGTCGCGCAGCTGAGTCTGGGCCGTAGCCAGATGGATCGTCCAGGTCTGTGCGGCCTCGTCGACACGGGCTGCCAGCTCGGCGTGGAGTCCGGCGGCGCGGCTGGCGCCGTCGTCGTGGCCGACCGTGCGGTGCCAGCCGAGGCCGGCCAGCCCGGCGGCCAGGCCCCACAGCAGCCAGGCCATGCTCATGCCGCCGACGGCCAGCGCCGCACCGGCCGCCAGCCAGGCACACACGACGCCTGCCGGCAGCCAGCGGCGGAGCGCCACTCCTTGCAAGCCCGGTGCATCGAATGGCAAAAATGCTGTTTTGATCATTTGTGACTGTCTTGCAGGCGAAAAACTTCGCGCAACCCGGCCTTGTAGGCCAGGAGAATTGGCAAATTGAATCTGTTGATATCAATTTTGCCAAATTTGATGCAAGGAAGCCATGGCGCCGGCGAGGCGGCAGCGCCTATTCTTTTTTTCCGGAACTATTTGGCGCGGCCGGGCCCTCGGCGCCGGCCGGCGATGGCGCGAGCCTCCCGGCAGGCGGCGCAGCGGCCGGCAGCGCCGGTTGAAGATGGGGAGAGGGAGGGGGCGGCCCCGATGCGGACGCCGCCGGGCGGCGTCAGGCCAGCGCGGTCATGCGCTCGACGAGCACGCAGCGCACCCACTTGCGCGCGGTGATCTGGGCCGTCTGTGCGAGCAGGAATTCCTCGGCCTGGGAGTTGGCCGTGCCGAACTCGAAGCCGCAGAGCTGGACGCTGCGGCTCAGCGGCCGGCTCCAGACGCGGCGCACGTCGGCGCTGAACAGGGGCACGCCCTCGTCTTCGCCGAGCAGCAGGCGCAATTCGTAGTGCCGCGCATCCAGCGGCGGCTCGGCCGAGGCCAGCACCTGCAGGCCGGCTTCACTGAGGTTGACCACCACACCGCCACGCGCATCGGCCAGGCCTTCGGGCTTGATGACCCAGACCGGCAACTGCTCGTGTTCGTCGGGCACGAGGAAGAACTCGACACGGGGGAAGCGGCGTTGGTCGGACCCGGACATGGCGGTGGACTCCTTGCAATTGGCGTGCGGATGATACGAACGCCACGCAGAAGACCAGTCGCCCGTGACACCGTGGTGAAGGGGCGGGCCGGGGCGGCCGGCGGCGCGGACCGGTGCACGCTGCCCGGTGGCCGCCTGTGCGGGCGCCGGGCGTTTTTCGGGCCGGGCTTCGTCAGACCGCCAGCAGGTCCACTTCGAACAGCAGCGTCGCGTTGGGCGGAATGACGCCGCCGGCGCCGTGGGCGCCATAGCCCAGCTCGGGCGGCAGCACCAGCATGCGCGTGCCGCCCACCTTCATGCCCTTCACGCCCTCGTCCCAGCCGGCAATGACCTCGCCGCCGCCGAGGCGGAACTTGAAAGGCTGACCGCGGTCCTTGCTGGAATCGAACTTCTTGCCGCGCAGGCCGTCCTTGTAGAGCCAGCCGGTGTAGTGCACCGACACGCGCTGGCCCTGGGCGGCCTCGGCGCCGTCGCCCACGACGCGGTCTTCGTACTGCAGGCCGCTGGAGGTGGTGTGCAGGTTCAGCTCCACGGGCTCGGGGCCGCCGGCCAGGCCCAGCAGCTCGACCTCGAAGCACAGCGTCGCGTTCGGCGGGATGACGCCGCCGGCGCCCCGCGCGCCATAGCCCAACTGGGCCGGGATGATCAGCGTGCGCTTGCCGCCGATCTTCATGCCTTGCACGCCCTCGTCCCAGCCGCGGATGACCATGCCGGCGGCCAGTTCGAACTCGAAGGGCTCGCGGCGGTCGAGGCTGGAGTCGAACTTGGTCGTCTTGGCGCCGTCGACCCAGAGCCAGCCGGTGTAGTGCACCGTCACGTCATGGCCGGCCGCCGCCTGCTTGCCGTCGCCTTCGACGGTGTCTTCAAACTGCAGGCCGCTGGGCGTGGTGTTCATGGGGAATCCTTCGGGGTTTGGGAAAGCGGGCGATTGTCGCTGTTGCCTCCCATGACCCTGCCGCCGGGGGTGGCTGTCGATCCGGTGGCTGGTGGCTCGTCGTTGTCCTTGAGGCACCATTCAACCCAAGGAGAAAGACGATGCGATTCATCATCACGGCGCAGGCGGACCCGGACGGCAACGGGCGGCAGCCAGGCGGCGGCCCGGACGAGGCGCTGTTGACCGCCTACATGAAGTTCAACGAGGAGATGCACAAGGCCGGCGTGCTGGTGGCGTCCGAGGGCCTGAACCCGGCGGCCCGCGGTGCCCGCATCGCGGTCTCGCAGGGCAGGCGCTTCGTCGTGGACGGCCCGTTCGCCGAGTCCAAGGAGCTGGTCGGCGGCTTCTACATCCTCGAAGTGGATTCTCTGGAGGAGGCCATCGCCTGGGCCTTGCGTGCGCCGTCGGGCCTGGGCTCGGACGATGTGTTGGAGGTGCGCCAGCTCACCGGTGCCGGCGACCTGCCGCCCGAGGTGCTCCGCGTCATCCAGGCCGCGGCGCCGAGCTGGAGCGCGTCGGTCTGGCAGGCCAGGAAGTGAGCCCTGTGCCGTGCCGGCCGCCGCTGAACTGCAGTCGCAGCTGAACCTGGGGCCGAAGTCGCAGCAGATGCTGGCTGCCGCGGGCGTGACGACGCTTGACGAGCTGCGGGCGCTGGGGGCGGTGGCGGCCTTCAGCCGCGTGAAGCGCAGTGGCGCGAACGCCAGCCTGAACCTGCTGTGGGCCTTGGAGGGCGCGTTGCTGGGCCTGGCCTGGCAGCTCGTGGCGCGGGAGCATCGCACACGTCTGCTGCTGGCGCTGGACGACCACGAGCGCCAGGGCTGAGCCTCGCTCAGCCAGGGAGCATCGCCGCCCAGCGGGGCACCAGGGCGGCCAGCGTGTCGGCGACGGTGGAGGCGCCCTGGGCGGCCAGGCCCAGGCGCGCCGCCGCCTCGCACAACCGCGCCACGGGATCGCCCAGGTCCAGCGCCGCGGCACCGTTCTGCTTAGACAGCTTGTGCCCGTCCGCCGCCAGCACCAGCGGCGTGTGCAGATAGCGCGGCGTGGGCAGGGCGAGCGCCCGCTGCAGCGCGATCTGGCGCGGCGTGTTGTCGGCCAGGTCCTCGCCGCGGACGACGTCGGTGATGCCCGCTTCGGCATCGTCGACGACGACGGCGAGCTGGTAGGCCCACAGGCCGTCGGCGCGCCTGAGTACGAAGTCGCCGACCTCGGTTTCGAGATCCTGCGACTGGGCGCCCAGGCGCCGGTCCTGCCAGTCCACCCGGCCCTGCACCCGAAAGCGCCAGGCCCGCACCGGCCGGCCCTGCGTGCCCTGGCGGCAGGTGCCGGGGTAGACCAGCTCGCCGTGCTTGGGTCGGGGGCCGGCGGCCGCCGCGATCTCGGCGCGGGTGCAGGCGCAGCCATAGGCGTGACCCGAGGCGACGAGCCGGTCAAGTGCTGCCTGGTAGAGAGCGCAGCGGCGTGACTGCCAGACCGGCGGCTCGTCCGGCGCCAGGCCCAGCGCTGCGAGCTGGCCGAGGATGACCTCGTCCATGCCCGGCGGGCAGCGCGGGCCGTCGACGTCCTCGATGCGCATCAGCCAGCGGCCGCCCCGGGCGCGAGCGTCCAGCCAGCTGGCCAGGGCCGCCACCAGTGAGCCGGCGTGCAGCGGGCCGGTGGGCGAGGGGGCGAATCGACCGCGGTAGCGCGTCAAAGGAGAAGGCCCTCGTGCTGTTCCAGCAGCGCCTTGCGCGTGGTCTCTCCACGCAACTTGTCCAGCCACCAGGCCAGGGCCTTGCCGGTGGCCTGGCCGGTGTCGCGCCAGGCGTAGTGCATCTTGCTGGCGCGACGGCCTTCGTAGGTGGCCTTGCGCACGAGGCGGCCGGCCTCGATGTGGCGCCTCACCATGGGCTCGGGCAGGGAGCCGCAGCCGAGGCCGCGCATCATGACCTCCAGCTTGGTGGCGAGCGACGGGACGGTCAGCACATCCTGGCCCGGCAGCAGGCCCACCGTCAGCGGCGCGAGCAGCCGGGCGCTGTCGGCCACGGCGACGATGCGGTGCTCGGCGATCTGTGCGGCCGTCAGCGGCTCGGGCAGCTCGGCCAGCGGGTGGTGGGGGGCGACGCAGAAGGCGAACTCCAGCTCGCCGCCAAGCTCGCAGTGGATGTTGCTGCTTTGCAGCTGGGCCGGCACGCCGATGGCGATGTCGGCCTGGCCGTGCAGCAGCGCCTCCCAGGTGCCGGCCAGCACCTCCACCTTGAGCTTGAGCCGGGTCGGCGGCGGGCCGCCGCCTTCGACGCGCTCGGCGTAGAAGGCCGCCATCAGGTCGAACAGGGCGCGGCGGGCGACGGCGTCGTCGACGGCCAGCGTCAGCTCGCTCTCCCAGCCGGTGGCGATGCGGCGCACGCGGTTGGCGATGGCGTCCAGCTCCTGCAGCAGGCGCCGGCCTTCGTGCAGCAGCTCCTGGCCGGCCGAAGTCAGCACGGCCTGGCGGGAGCTGCGGTCGAAGAGCAGTACGTCCAGCGCGTCTTCGAGCTGGCGCACGGAGTAGGTCAGCGCCGAGGGCACACGGCCCATCTCGCGCGCTGCGGCGGCGAAGCTGCCGGTGCGGGCGATGGTGTCCATCATGGACAGGGCCTCGGGCGTCAGGGCGCGGCGTTTGTCGTGGGGGGCGGGCATCAGTTCAGTCTATTTGAATGATGTCCTCAAGGCGGACTGGGTGGTCATCGCCGGGGTGGCTCCTACATTGGCTGCATCGACCCCAAAAGGAGCCCAGCATGCAAACGCAACTGATCAAGTCCTGCGACCGCGGCTATGCCGATCACGGCTGGCTGAAGTCCTTCCACAGCTTCTCGTTCGCCGACTACTACGACCCCGCCCGCATGGGTTTCGGGGCGCTGCGCGTCATCAACGAGGACAAGATCGCCCCGGGCACCGGCTTCGGCACGCACGGCCACCGCGACATGGAGATCATCAGCTATGTGCTCTCCGGCGAGCTGGCGCACAAGGACAGCATGGGCAACGGCGAGAAGGGCGCGGCCAACGCCGGCGTCATCCGCCCCGGCGACGTGCAGCGCATGAGCGCTGGCACCGGCGTGCTGCACAGCGAGTTCAACCATGCCAAGGACCAGACGACGCACTTCCTGCAGATCTGGATCCAGCCGGATGCGCGCGGCATTGCGCCGAGCTACGAGCAGAAGCATTTCGACGCCGGCTCCAAGCGCGGCCAGTTGCGGCTCGTCGCGGCCAACGACGGGGCCGATGGCGCGGTGACCATCCATGCCGATGCGCGGCTGTATGCCGGCCTGTTCGACGGCAGCGAAGCCGCCGAGCTGGACCTAGCGCCGGGCCGCCTGGCCTATGTGCACCTCGTGCGCGGCGCGCTGACCGTGAACGGGCAAGACCTGACGGCGGGTGATGCCTTGCAAGTTCGCCAAACATCGCGCCTCGCCCTGGCCGGCGGCCGCGATGCCGAGGTTCTCGTCTTCGACCTGGCCGCCTGATTTCCCCACCCCCACTCCGAGGAATTCCTCCATGAGCAAGATCGTCGTTCTCTTCCACTCCGGCTACGGCCACACCAAGAAGGTCGCCGAGGCCGTGGCTGCTGCCGCCGGCGCGCAGCTGATGCCCATCGACGCCGAGGGCAACATCTCCGAGGCCGACTGGGCCACGCTGGCCGCGGCCGACGGCATCGTCTTCGGTACGCCCACCTACATGGGCGGCCCGAGCTGGCAGTTCAAGAAGTTCGCCGACGCCAGCAGCAAGCCCTGGTACAGCCAGGTCTGGAAGGACAAGATCGCCGCCGGCTTCACCAACTCCGCCACGCTGAACGGCGACAAGCAGGGCACCATGCAGTACCTGCACACGCTGAGCCAGCAGCACGGCATGGTGTGGGTGGGCATGGGCATGAAGGCGCCCAACCACAAGGCCGCCACGCGCGACGACCTGAACAACCTCGGCGGCTACGCCGGCCTCATCACCCAGACGCCCAGCGATGCCTCGGCCGAGGAGATGGTGCCGGGCGACATCGCCACGGCCAAGGCCTTCGGCGAGCGCGTGAAGGCGACCGTCGAGCGCTGGACGCGCTAAACGAGGCTGAGGTCGCGCGCGGTGGCCCCGGGGAAGATGGTGGCCAGCTGCGCGTCGTTCAGGCCGTACATGCGGCGCAGCAGGCCGCCGAACAGCGCGCGGTATTCGTTGAGCACCGGCCAGTCGCGGTTCTGGAAGAGGGTGGCGGCCTTGACCTCCACCTGCTCGCCGGCCACGCGCCCGCCCTTCACGCTGCCACCCAGCACCCAGTAGGCGCTGCCGTGGCCGTGGTCGGTGCCGCGGTTACCGTTCTCGCGGAAGGTGCGGCCGAATTCGCTCACCACCACGACCACGGTGTTCTTCCACTGCGGTCCCGTCTCGTCGGCGAATAGCGCCAGCCCGCGACCCAGCTCGCCGAGCTTGGTGGCGAGCTGTCCGGTGGCGCCACCCTCGCCGACGTGCGTGTCCCAGCCGCCCACGTCGATGAAGCCCAGCGACACGCGCTCGCGCATCAGCCGCGCGATGCGGCGCGCTTCCAGCGCGAAGCCCTTGGCCGCGATGGCGCCACGGCTCGCCGCCTCCATCTCGCCGGCCATCTCGCGCGAGACTTCGTCGCGCACCTCGAAACCGCCACTGACCGTGCCGGCCAGGCGCGTGTTGGCATACATGCCGGCAATGACCTGGGCCTGGGCTGCGTTGATGGCCGGCCTGCCGAGATCGCGCAGCGCCTGGTTCGCCACGGGCAGCTCGCCGCGCAAGATCAGCGGCACCTGGTCAGTGAAGGCCATGGCTTCCAGGCGTGAACCCGCACCCAGCACACCCGCCAGCCGGTTCATGAAGCCGCTGCGGAAGTCGCGGCCGCCTTCGTCGGGCTGGCCCAGCTCAATGTGATCCTGGGTCTCGAAGTGGCTGCGCGTCGTGTCGTTGGTGCCGGCGAAGGGCACGAAGGCGGCCTGCTGCTTCAGCCACAGCGGGTGAATGCTCTCGGCCACAGCCGGCGCCAGGCCCCAGTCGGCGTTCAGCGGCGAGGCCGCCGTCTTGGCGATGGCGATGTTGGGCCGGGCCTCGTAGTAGAAGCTCGACGAGGTGGGCACCAGCAGGTTGGCCGCGTCGTAGGCGCCGCGCAGGAAGACGACGAGCAGGCGGGGCGTGTCGGGTGCGGCAGCCCAGAGCTGCATCGGCAGCGCGGCGGCACCCAGGCCGAGTTGGAGCAGAAGGCGTCGGTTCATCGCATCACCTGTGCATGAAGTCGGGGGAGGCCAGCAGGTAGGTGTTCCATTCCTGCGGCGAGGTGGCGGCGGCCAGGGCCTGCTGCGTGGCGGCGGCCAGGCGCGGCGCGACGCCCTCGTAGTACAGCGGATGGGCGATCTGAGGGAAGGCCGGCCGGTCCTTGGGCTCGCCCTCGACCTTGAAGAGGCCCGAGCTGCCGCTGCCGATGGCGCGGGCGATCTCGAAGCGCGTCGTCATCTGGCCGGGGCCGGCCCAGGCGCTCTCGTCCATCGGGTAGCCGTCTGGGGTCTGGCGGTTGTAGGGTGCCTGGCCCAGGCGGTAGAGCCAGCCGATCATGGGACCGGTGTTCAGCACCACCTTGTCGGCATAGGCCAGGCGCACGGCGGAGACGACGTAGTGCGTCGGGTCCTTGAACTTGCGACCCAGCGACGCTTCGAACTCGGGCGAGCCCACCATGGCGCGCAGCACCTCGGCGATGCGGCCGTCGCTCTGCTGCCAGCGCTCGGCCATGCGCTCCACCAGCGCCGGCGGCGGCTCGTCGGCGACGAAATACTGGGCCAGCTTGCGCGACACGAAGCGGGCCGTGCTGGGGTGGCTGGCCAGCAGGTCCAGCACCTGGTCCAGCTCGGCATGTCCCTGGCCCTTGACCGTGAAGCCGAGCAATTGCTTGTCGCCGAAGTCGTGCCGGGCCGGGTTGAACTCCATCAGACCGTCGCGGCGGTACTGGGCTTCCTGAGCCGGCTTGAGCTTCGGCGTCACGTTGCTCAGGTTCACGCCCAGGCCGGTGAGCACGCGGGCGAGCTCCTGCACGTCGCGCTGGCTGTAGCCGCCGCCCACGCCCAGGGTGTGCAGCTCCAGCAGCTCGCGGGCGTAGTTCTCGTTGAGGCGGCTGGCGGCGTTCTGCTCGTTGTCGAGGTAGCGCAGCATGGCCGGGTGGTGGGCCGTGTAGCCGAGCAGGTCGCGGAAGCGCCCGAGCGACCGCTCGCGCAGGCCCTGCTCGTAGTCGCCCACCATCACGCGCAGGTTGGCCTTGTACTGGTGAACGTTGAAGTGGTTGAACCAGAACCAGGTTAGCTGCTCCTGAACCTGGTTGGGCGAGTACAGCGCGTTCAGCAGCTGGCGCGCCGAGGCCTCGCGGGCCAGCTTGGTCAGCGCCTGCTGGTAGGCCTTCTGCGCCTCGGCCTTGGCCATGTCATCGGTCAGCGCGTCGGCGGCCTTGCGCTGGGCTTCCATCTGCTGCACCAGCGGCATCAGGGGCTGCTGGGTGACGGCCAGGGCCTGGATCTGCCCCTTGACGGACTCGGGCAATGCCGCTGGGTTGGCGGGTTTGAGCTGAGCGTCCAGCCAGGCCTGGCGGCCTCTGGCGCGAACGGCAGCGAGGTCGGCACTGCTGGCGCCCCAGGTGAGGCGGTCCAGCCAGAGCGCGTCCTGGGCGGGGCCGTGCTGCGAGGGTGCGGGTGGCGGCGCGGTGGCGCAGCCGACGAGGCTGAGGAGGAGGGCGGTGCTGAGTGCGAGATTTCTCATGGCGGCCTCATGATGAGGCCGCTCAACGCCGTCTGTCGATCCGGAGATGACCGGCGCAACAAGACTTCACATGCGCGTCACCGGGCGCCGGGCGTGTAGATCTGGTCGAACACGCCACCGTCGTCGAAATGCGTCTTCTGGGCCTGGCGCCAGCCGCCGAACAGCTCGTCGATGGTGAAGAGCTTGACCGGCGCGAAGGTCTTCGCGTACTGGGCCGCCACCTTCGCGTCACGCGGGCGGTAGTAGTTCCTGGCCGCGATCTCCTGGCCCTCGGGGCTGTAGAGATAGTCCAGATAGGCCTGGGCCTGCTTCCTCGTGCCGCGCTTGTCGACCACCTTGTCGACGACGGCGACCGGCGGCTCGGCCAGGATGGAGACGCTGGGCGTGACGATCTCGAACTTGCTGGGCCCCAGCTCCTTCACGGCCAGGTAGGCCTCGTTCTCCCAGGCGATCAGCACGTCGCCGATGCCGCGCTCGACGAAGGTCGTCGTGGAGCCGCGTGCGCCCGAGTCCAGCACCCTGGTGTTGGCGTAGATGCGCTTAACGAAGTCCCTGGCCGAGTCCGGCGTGCCGCCGTTCTTCAGCGCATAGCCCCAGGCGGCTAGGTAGTTCCAGCGGGCGCCGCCGCTGGTCTTGGGGTTGGGCGTGATGACCTCGACGCCGCTGCGCGCCAGGTCGGGCCAGTTGGCGATGTGCTTGGGGTTGCCCTTGCGCACGAGGAAGACGATGGTGGACGTGTACGGGCTGGCGTTGCTGGGGAGCTTCTTCTGCCAGTCCAGCGGCAGCAGCTTGCGGTCGGCCAGCGCGTCGATGTCGTAGGCCAGCGCCAGCGTCACCACATCGGCTTCCAGCCCGTCGATGACCGAGCGAGCCTGCTTGCCTGAGCCACCGTGCGAGGCCTTGATGCTCAGCGTCTCGCCGGTCTTGGCCTTCCACTGGGCGGCGAAGGCCTTGTTGAAGTCCTGGTAGAGCTCGCGGGTGGGATCGTAGGAGACGTTCAGCAGCGAGGTCTGGGCCGAGACCGGGAAGGCGGCGCCGGCGGCAGCGGTGGCGAGTGAGAGGGCGGTGAGAAGGCGGCGCATGGCTTTCGAGTTGGGGAAGGGAGCGGTCCACTCTAGGGATGGGGGGTGGGGCGGGCAAAGAAGTTGTTCGCGCAAGCTCATGCAGCTTTCGACCAGGCGAGCACGGGCTCGGCGGGCGACTCGTGGCGGGCCGCGTCGACCACCTCGCGCCTCAGCGGCGAGGCGAAGGTCTGGATGAACTCGTAGACGTAGTCGCGCAGGTAGGCGCTGCGGCGCACGGCCAGGCGAGTCATGTTGTCCTCGAACAGGTGGCGGGCGTCGATGGCACGCAGGTGGCGGTCGCGCTCCTCGTCGAAGGCGATGGCCGCGACGATGCCCACGCCCAGACCCAGCTCCACATAGGTCTTGATGACGTCGGCGTCCATGGCGCTGAGCACGATGTGTGGCGTGAGCTGTGCGGCGGCGAAGGCGTCGTCAATGTGGGAGCGGCCGGTGTAGCCGGGCTCGTAGGTGACGATGGGGAACTGCGCCACGCGGGCCAGCGTCAGCGGGCCGTCGAGCAGCGGGTGGCCCGGCGGCACGACGACCGAGTGCGTCCAGCGGTAGCAGGGCAGGGCGACGAGCTCGGGGTATTGCGCCAGCGCCTCGGTGGCGATGCCTACGTCGGCCTCGCCGTCGAGCAGCAGCCGCGCAATCTGCTGCGGCGAGCCTTGCTGCAGGTGCAGGCTGACGTCGGGGTGGTGGGCGCGGAAGTCACGCACCGCGGGCGGCAGCGCGTAGCGGGCCTGGCTGTGCGTGGCGGCGATGCGAAGCCGGCCGCTGCCGGCCTGGGCGAAATCGTCGGCCGCGCGTTTGAGGTTCTCGGCCTCCTGCAGCAGGCGCTCGATGACGGGCAGCACATGTTCGCCCGGCTCCGTCAGGCCCGTCAGGCGCTTGCCGACGCGCACGAACAGCTCGATGCCCAGTTCTTCTTCGAGCTCGCGGATCTGGCGGCTGACGCCGGGCTGCGACGTGTGCAGGGCCTGGGCGACTTCGGTCAGGTTGAAGCCGCGGCGCTGAGCCTCACGGACGGAGCGGAGTTGCTGGAAGTTCATGCGCAGGCATTCTGCGAACCAGCCCTTCATCTGTCGTCGAATGATTCGCCATATCGTTATTCGATTCCCGGCAGTTGCGGACGCCGGATCGACCTCTACAGTCGGTCCACCCTTCAGGAGCCCACTCATGCATAAGCCATCCATCCCGCCCCAGGCCTGGCCTTTGTTCGACCGTTATGTGCACGGCGAACTCAGCCGCCGTGGCTTTCTTGAACAGGCCGCGGCCTTCAGCGGCGGCCCGGCCGGCGCCGCGGCGCTGCTGGCCGCGCTGAGCCCGAACTTCGCGGCGGCCCAGCAGGTCAAGCCCCACGACGCACGTCTGGTCACGCGCCGTCAGGCCTTCCCGTCTCCCGACGGCAACGGCCAGGTGCAGGGCTATCTGGCCAAGCCGGCCGGCGCCGCGGGAAAGCTGCCGGCCGTGCTCGTCGTGCACGAGAACCGCGGCCTGAACCCGCACATCGAGGACATCGCCCGTCGCCTCGCGCTGGCCGGCTACGTGGCTTACGCGCCTGACGCGCTGGCAGCGCTGGGCGGCTACCCCGGCAACGAGGACGACGCCCGCGCGCTGTTCGCCAAGCTCGACCCGGCCAAGGCCCGCGCCGACATCGTGGCCGGCGCGCGCGGCCTGCTCTCGCTGGCGGATGCCAATGGCAGGCTGGGCGTTGTCGGCTTCTGCTGGGGCGGCAGCCTGGCCAACCATGTCGCGACCCAAGTGCCTGAGCTCGCCGTGGCCGTGCCCTTCTACGGCGGTGCGCCCGCTGCCGAGGACGTGCCGCGCATCAAGGCGCGGCTGCTGATCCACTATGCCGGCAACGACGAGCGCCTGAACGCCGGCTGGCCAGGTTACGAGGCAGCGCTGAAGGCGGCTGGCGTGCGCTACGAAGCCTTCACCTACGCAGGCACGCAGCATGGGTTCAACAACGACACGACGCCACGCTACGACGCCGCATCGGCCCAGCTCGCCTGGGAGCGCACGCTGGCCGCATTCAAGGCTGCGCTCGGCTGAGGATCAGACGGCGAAGGCCCACTCGCGGAACTCCGCGTGGCGAGGCCTTTGCTCCGCCGCGGCGCGGGCCCGCGCGGCTTCGACCCAACTCTTGGCCACGGGCAGCGGGCCGAAGCCGGCCTCGGCGTTGATGTGGCCGACGTTGCCGAGGTTGCTGTAGCTGGCGCCCCAGCGATGCGCCCAGCGGGCGGCGCTGGCGGCGCTCATCCAGGGATCGGTGCTGCTGGCGATCAGCCGGGTGCGGCGTGGTAGGCGCTGGTGGGGCAGGGACTCGGCGATACCGAACTTGTCCGGTTCCGCCGGCGCGACGAACAGCGCCTCGCGGATGGGCGAATCAGGCCGCTCGGCCAGGTGACGAGCCAGGGCCAGGCAGCCGAAGCTGTGCGCCACGGCCAGCCACTCCCCGTCGCCGGCCACTTCCAGCGTGCGCTGGATGCGCTCGGCCCAGCGCTCCAGCGCCGGTCTGCTCGGGTCGCGCTGCGTGACGCGGCGGGCGTCGCGGTACTGGGCCTGCAGCCAGGTCTGCCAATGGGCCGGGCCGCTGTCGTGCAGGCCCGGGATGATGAGGACGCGCGGCGGCTGGTAGGGCATGGCTCAGAGCGTCGCGATCGAGACTTCGGTGGACTTGACGAGGGCCACCACCTCACGGCCGACTTCAAGGCCGAGGTCTTTGACCGAACGCGTCGTGATGACCGAGGTAACCACGTCGCCGCTGCGCGTGACGACGTCGACCTCGGACACGACCGGCCCTTCGATGATTTCCTTGATCGTGCCGCGGAACTGGTTGCGGACGTTGATGGCGTTGATGCTCATGGCTGGCTCCAGACGGGATGATGTGGAGCCAGTGTGCGCAGCCCGCCAGCCGCGGGGAACGAAGCAAATCTCAGCAGCCCATGCGCGCGCCGAATATCAGCGTGGCCGGGGCTTGGGCCTGGCCGCGAGGGTCGGGCGCAGCAGGGCCTGGCAGTCCATCATGGCGCCATCGGGGCCCGGGTTGTCGATGCAGGCTTCGTAGCCAGGATTGCCGCGCTGGGCCGGCCCGGCAGCGGGCGGGTCGAAGCGCAGCGGCGTCTGCTTGTGCGTCTTGGGCGCTGCGGCCGCCAGCGGCAGCAGGCTGCCTAGGCAGATCAGCACGGCGGCGGCACGCAGCCGCGAGGTGACGTGGCCGGACATGGGCATCTCCCTGCCGGCGTCTTCGTGGGCGGGGCCAAGCCGGCAGCAGCCCTGCCAGACGAGCCTAGGCGGCCCGGTCGAAGGCAGTGGGCCGGCCTCATCAGGCTTGAGGAGGCCGCCAGCTATGCAAGTTAGGGGTCAGATGCCAGCGCCGGCTTCGAAAAGGCTGAGGCGGTTGGCGCTCAGCTTCACGCGCTGGCCACCGCGCAGGCTCAGCGCCTCGGCTTCGTCCCGTGTCAGCTCCGCCTCCAGCGGCTGGCCATCCGGGCCGATCAGCTCAACGCGCGCGCTGGCGCCGAAGGACAGCACGCGCTCCACCGTCGCGGCCAGGCCCGGAGCGCTTTCGTCCGTGGCGATCTGCAGCTCGTGCGGGCGGGCATAGGCCTGGAATTCGCCTTCACCGTGGGCGCCGGGCAGTTGGTGTTCGCCCATGTGCAGTACGCCGCCGCGGGCATGGCCGACGAAGCGGTTGACCGCGCCGAGGAAGCCGTAGACGAAGGGCGTGGCCGGGCGTTCGTAGACCTCCTGCGGCGTGCCGACCTGCTCGACGCGGCCGTGGTCCATCAGCACGATGCGGTCGGCCACTTCCAGGGCCTCGTCCTGGTCGTGGGTGACGAAGATGCTGGTGATGTGCAGCTCGTCGTGCAGGCGGCGCAGCCAGCGGCGCAGTTCCTTGCGGACCTTGGCGTCCAGCGCGCCGAAGGGTTCGTCCAGCAGCAGCACGCGGGGCTCGACGGCGAGGGCCCGGGCCAGCGCGATGCGCTGGCGCTGGCCCCCGGAGAGTTGCGGCGGGAAGCGGTCGCCCAGCCAGTCGAGCTGCACGAGTTGGAGCAGCTCGGTGACGCGCTTCTTGATTTCCGCTTCAGGCAGGCGCTGCTTCCTGGGCTTGACGCGCAGGCCGAAGGCGACGTTGTCGAACACTGTCATGTGGCGGAACAGTGCGTAGTGCTGGAACACGAAGCCCACCTGGCGCTCGCGCACATGGGTGTCGGACGCATCCTGGCCGTCCAGCAGCACGCGGCCACGGTCGGCCTGCTCCAGACCGGCAATGATGCGCAGCAGCGTGGTCTTGCCGCAGCCCGAGGGGCCGAGCAGCGCGACGAGTTCGCCGCGGGGGAAGTCCAGTGAGACGTCACCGAGGGCGGTGAAGTTGCCGAAGCTCTTGTGGATATTTTGAACCTGGATGCCCATCACGCTTCCTTGGTCGTCGACTGGCTGGCACGCCACTCGATGAATTGCTTGATCACCAGCGTCACCAGCGCGAGCAGCGCCAGCAGCGAGGCCACGGCGAATGCGGCGGCGAACTGGTATTCGTTGTAGAGGATCTCGACGTGCAGCGGCAGCGTGTTCGTGAGGCCGCGAATGTGACCGGACACGACCGACACCGCGCCGAACTCGCCCATGGCGCGGGCGTTGCACAGGATGACGCCGTAGAGCAGGCCCCACTTGATGTTGGGCAGGGTCACGCGGCGAAAGGTCTGCCAGCCGCTGGCGCCGAGCACCGTCGCCGCCTCTTCTTCGTCCCGCCCCTGAGCCTGCATCAGCGGGATCAGCTCGCGGGCGACGAAGGGGAAGGTCACGAAGACGGTCGCCAGCACGATGCCCGGCACGGCGAAGATGATCTTCACGTCGTGCGCCTGCAGCCACGGTCCGAACCAGCCCTGCGCGCCGAAGATCAGCACGTACATCAGGCCGGCCACGACGGGCGAGACCGAGAAGGGCAGGTCGATCAGCGTGATCAGCAGCTGCTTGCCGCGGAACTCGTGCTTGGCGATCAGCCAGGCTGCGCTGACGCCGAATACCAGGTTGAGCGGCACGGCGATGAAGGCGGCGGTAAGCGTCAGCTTGATGGCCGACAGCGTCTCCTCGTCGGCCAGCGACGAGAAATACAGGGCCCAGCCCTTGCGCAAGGCCTCGGTGAAGACGGCGACCAGTGGCAGCAGCAGGAAGATGCCGAAGAAGCCCAGGCCCAGCGCGAGCAGCGAGAAACGCACCCAGGGCGCCTCACGTGTGGCGGGGTTGTCCTGGTATTTGGCGCGGGCACGCGCCGGGGCGAGGTGAAGGGCGGTGCTCATTTGCGCGCTCCCCGCTGAGAGCTCCAGGCCTGCAGGCCGTTGATGACCAGCAGCAGTACGAAGCTGACGATCAGCATGACGGCCGCGATGGCCGTGGCGCCGACGTAGTCGTACTGTTCCAGCTTGGCGATGATCATCAGCGGCGTGATCTCGCTGACCATGGGGATGTTGCCGGCGATGAAGATCACAGAGCCGTATTCGCCGACGGCGCGCGCGAAGGCGAGGGCAAAGCCGGTCAGCAGCGCCGGCAGCAGCGTGGGCAGCACCACGTAGCGAAAGGTCGTCCAGCGCTGGGCACCGAGGCTTGCGGCGGCTTCTTCCAGCTCGGTCTCCATGTCTTCCAGCACCGGCTGCACCGTGCGGACGATGAAGGGCAGGCCGATGAAGATCAGCGCCAGCAGCACGCCCAGTGGCGTGAAGGCGATCTTGACGTCCCACCTGGCGAAGATCGAGCCAACCCAGCCGTTGGGCGCGTACAGCGCCGTCAGCGCGATGCCGGCCACGGCGGTGGGCAGGGCGAAGGGCAGGTCGATGAGGGCATCGACCAGTTTCTTGCCCGGGAACTCATAGCGCACGATGCACCAGGCCAGGATGAGGCCGAAGAAAAGGTTGATGAAGGCCGCGATCAGTGAGGCGCCGAAGCTGAGCTTGTAGGAAGCCATCACGCGCGGCGAGGTGGCGGCCGCCCAGAAGGCGTCGAAGCCATGGCCCGAGGACTTCAGGAAGACCGCGGCCAGCGGCACCAGCACGATCAGCGACAGGTAGAACAGCGTGAAGCCCAGCGTCGGCGCGAAGCCGGGCAGCACGCGGCGGCGTGCCGAGAGGAAGGAAGCCATCAGCGCTTGATCGAGGCCATCACCTGGTCGAACGTGCCGCCATCAGCGAAGTGCTGCTTGCTGACCTTGGCCCAGCCGCCCAGGGTCTGGTCGACCGTGAAGAGCTTGATGTTGGCGAAGCGCTGGGCGTGCTTCTTGAAGACGGCCGGGTCGCGCGGGCGGAAGTTGTTCTTCGCGATGATTTCCTGGCCTTCCGGGCTCCAGTGGAAGTCCAGGTAGGCCTTGGCCAGCGCGGCCGTGCCCTTCTTGGCGGCCACCTTGTCGACGATGGCCACGGGCGCATCGGTCTCGATGGAGATGCTGGGGTTGACCTGCTCGAACTGACCCTTGCCGAACTCGTTCTCGATCAGCTCCACCTCGGCCTCGAAGGTGACGAGCACATCGCCGATGCCGCGCTGCGTGAAGGTGGTGGTGGCGCCACGGCCGCCGCCGTCCAACACGGGCACATTGGTCAGCACCTTGGTGACCAGCTCCTTGGCCTGTGCCTCGCTGCCGCCGGTGGCAATGACGCTGCCCCACAGGGCCAGGTAGCTGTAGCGGCCGTTGCCCGTCACCTTGGGGTTGGGGATGATGACCTGGACACCGGGGCGGGCCAGGTCGCTCCAGTCCTTGATGCCCTTGGGGTTGCCCTTGCGCACGAGGAAGGTCATGGTGGACGAATAAGGCGCCGCGCCGTTCGGGAAGCGGCTGCGCCAGTCGGCCGGCGTGAGGCCGGCGCTGGCGAGCTGATCAACGTCGGTGGCCTGGTTCATCGTGACGACGTCGGCCTCCAGGCCGCCGATGACGGCGCCGATCTGCTTGCTGGAGCCGCCGTGGCTCTGGTTGACGACGACGGTCTGGCCCTTGGTCTTCTGTGCGGCGATGAAGGCGGGGTTGATCTGCTTGTACAGCTCGCGGGCCACGTCGTAGGAGACGTTCAGCAGCGTGGCGTCGGCGGCCATGGCCGGCAGGGCGGCAGTGGAGGCGATCAGCGCAAGAACGGTACGGCGGTTGGGCAGGAAGAAGGGCATGGCAGGGTCGTCGGGTGAACGAAAGCCGAGAGGGTGCCCAAACTCCCTTATTCGAGGAAGGACAGTTTTCTTATTTCCTTATGCGAATCCCGCCGTCAGGCCCGCACGGCCAGCATGACGGCATATGCCTTGAAGCAGGCTGTGGCCGGCTGGCCGACGGCCAGGCCCAGGCCGTCCACGGCGTCATTGGTGACACTCGCGGTGACGGTGGTGCCGCCGGGCAACGTCAGGCCGATGAGTGACGACACCGCGCCGCGTTCGACGCGGGCGATGGTGCCGGCGAGCTGGTTGCGGGCCGAGAGGCGGTAGCCGGCGAAGTCGGCCACGAGCACGATCTCGGAGGCCTTGACCAGGGCCAGCGCGTCCTGGCCCACGGCGACGCCCAGCTCATCCGCGGCCGGCGTGGTCAGTGAGATGCTGATGTCGGGGTCGCCGCCCGCCAGCGCCATGCGCACCAGGGTCGTGGACGGGCCGGGCTGCACCGCCTTGACGGTGCCGGTGAACTGGTTGCGAGCGGTGGTCTTCATGGCCATCCTCTTCAGAAGGGCGTCGAGCGCGGGTTGGGTGGCGAGCCAGGTGGCCTGTTTGCGCAGGAAATCGCTGTGGCGGGCTTGCAGCGTGCGCCAGGCGGCGAGCAAGGCCTGGCCCTCGGGCGTGAGGTGGGAGCCGCCGCCGCCGTTGCCGCCGGTGGCGCGTTCCAGCAGCGGCGCGTGGGCGAGGGCCTGGGCTGCGTCCAGCACCAGCCACGCGCCCTTGTAGCTGTAGCCGGCCACGCGGGCAGCCTTCTGCAGCGAGCCGGTCAGTGCCAGCGCGGCGAGCAGGTCGAAGAAGCGGCCGTCCAGCCGGCCGGCCAGGCGCAGCTCGCCTTGCAGCAGGGGGTGATCGGCGAGACTCAAATCGGCTGCTCCTGCGTCGCGCGCAGGTCTTGGTCGCTGGCCAGCAGGCGGCGCTGCACGCCGCCTCCATCCAGCACGAAGACCTCGTCGGCCAGTGCGAGCACGTCGTCGGGGTCGTGGCTGACGATGACGGCCGGGATGCCCAGGCGCTGGCGCAGCGCGCGCAATTCCTCGCGCAGCTGGCGGCGCAGCGTCGTGTGCAGCGCGGCGAAGGGCTCGTCTAGCAGCAGCACGCGCGGGTTGCAGGCCAGGGCCCTCGCCAGTGCCACGCGCTGTTGCTGGCCGCCGGATAGCGTGGCCGGGCGGCTGCGCGCCAGCGCCGCGAGGCCGAAGGCCTCGATGAGCTCGTCCACCCGCGCCGCGTCCGCCGCCGCGAGCCGGCGCCGCCAGCTGGTCAGGCCGAAGGCGATGTTGTCGCGGACGCTGAGGTGAGGGAAGAGGGCGTAGTGCTGGAAGAGATAGCCCACGCCGCGCTGCTCGGGCGGCAGGTCGATGCCGGCGGCCGTGTCCAGCAGTGTGCGGCCGTCGAGCTTCACGTGGCCGGAGCGCACGGCCAGCAGGCCGGCCATGGCCTGCAGCGTCAGCGACTTGCCGGCGCCCGACGGGCCGTAGAGGGCGACGAACGGTGCGTCGGTGGCAAAGCCGATGTCGAGGTCGAAGCGGCGGCGTCCGTCGTTGACCGAGAGCTGGAGGCGGACGTCGATCAAGGTTTGACGAAGCCGTGCTTGGCGAGGATGGCCTGCGCCTCGGCGCCGGCGAGGAAGTTGACGAACTCCCGCGCCAGCGCTGCCTGCCTGCTGTCCGCCACCACGGCGACGGGGTAGGTGATGGGCGCATGGCCGCCTACCGTCATCGCGATGCGCACCTTGTCCCGGGCGATCTCGGCATCGGTGCGATAGACGAAGCCCGCCTCCACCTCGCCGCGCGAGACGTAGTCCAGCACTTGGCGCACGTTGTCGGCGAATACGAGTCTGGGGCTCAGCGCGGACCAGAGCCGGGCCGTGCCGAGCGCCTGCTGCGTGTAGCGGCCCACGGGCACGGAGGCGACCTTGCCGATGGCGATGCGTTTCACGCCGGGCGCCGTCAAGTCGCCCAGGGCCATGACCGTGCCCGCGGGCGGCGTGACAAGCACCAGGGCATTGGCCGCGAAGTCGTGCCGCGTATCGGCAGCGATCAGCTTCTGCTCGGCGCCGCGGTTCATCGTCTCCTGGTCGGCGCTTGCGAACACGTCCACCGGCGCGCCCTGGGCGATCTGCTGCAGCAGCACGCCCGAGGCGGCGAAGTTGAAGCGCAGCGTGGTGCCGGGGCGGACGGCTTCGAAGCGCGGGGCCATCTCCTTGAAGGCGTCGGTCAGGCTGGCGGCGGCGGACACGGTGAGCTGCTGCGCCGAGGCGAGCAGCGGCAGGGCGGCGAGCAGGACGAGCAGGCAGCGATTCATGGCGAGGGGCGTTGCAGATAGCGGTTGGACAGCACGAGCACGGTGACCGAGACGGCCGAAACGATGACGGCGAGCATGAGGGCCAGGTCGTCGCGGCCGGCCTGCACCGCGTCGTAGATCGCCATGGAGGCGGTCTGCGTCTGGCCGGGAATGGAGCCGGCCACCATCAGCGAGGCGCCGAACTCGCCCATGGCACGGGCGAAGGCCAGCAGCGTGCCGGCCAGGATGCCGGGCCAGGCCAGCGGCAGCGTCACGCGCAGGAAGGTGCTCCAGCGCGACTGGCGCAGTGTGCGGGCGGCGGCCTCCAGGCTTCGATCCACCTGGGCGAAGGCGCTGCTGGCGCCCTTGAGCACCAGGGGCAGAGCGACCAGCGTGGAGGCGATGACGGCGCCATGCCAGTTGAAGATGACCGTGTAGTCGAAGTGATCGCGCAGCCAGGATCCGAGGGCGCTGCGCCGGCCCATCAGCACGAGGATGCCGTAGCCCAGCACCGTGGGCGGCAGTACCAGCGGCAGCATGCAGACGGCCTCCAGCAGGCCGCGGCCGGGCAGCCGCGTGCGGGCGAACATCCAGCCCAGCGCGATGCCCAGCACGAGCGCCAGCAGCGTTGCCACGACGGCCACGCGCAGCGTCAGCACCAGCGGAGCGGCATCGAACTGGGTCCAGAGATCGGTAGGCATGTTGTCGTAATGTACTCAACTACATCACGATGGACCTGCGCCTTCGGGGAAAAGGCCCCGGGGCTATGCTGGCCGGCACGCCACCATGGACTTGCTGACCGACCTCTTCTCGCGCCACGGCCTCGTCGCCGTGGCTCTGGCCGTGCTGCTGGAGCAGCTCGGCGCGCCGCTGCCGTCCACGCCGGTGCTGCTGCTGGCGGGCGTGGAATCGGCCCTGCGCGAAGGCTTTGCGCTGCGCTCCTTCCTCGCCGCGACGCTGGCCGCGATGGCCGCCAACGGCCTGTGGTTCTGGGCCGGCCGTCGCCTGGGCCGGCGCGTGCTGGCAGCGCTGTGCGTCATCTCCATCTCGCCGGACAGCTGCGTGCGCCAGAACGAGGCCAGCTTCGCCCGCCGTGGCGTGCTGACGCTGGTGATCGCCAAGTTCGTGCCGGGCCTTTCCATCCTCGCGCCGCCGCTGGCCGGTGCCCTGGGCATGTCGGCGCGGCGCTTCCTTGGCTGGAACCTGCTGGGCTCGGCGCTCTGGGCCGGGGCAGCCATCGCCGCCGGCCGCGCCTTCCATGAGCAGATCGACGCCTTGCTGCGCGCCCTCAGCAGCCTGGGCAGTGCCGCCGTGCTGCTGGCGCTGGCGGCCGTCGCAGCCTATCTTGCCTGGCGGCTGTGGCGGCGCGCCGTGGTGCGCCGCGAGCTGATCCGTTTCGAACGGGTAGGGCCCGATGAGGTGGCGCTGTGGCTGAAGCAGGGGCGCGACCTCGTCCTCGTCGATGTGCGCGCGATGCCGCCGGGAATGCCGCTGGCGAGCCGCATTCCCGGCTCCCGGCATCTGGATCTCGGCGCGCTGGGCGCACCGGGTGGCGCCGCCCTGACTGGCTGGCCACAGGACGGCGAGTTCATCACCTTCTGCGCCTGCCCCAACGACGCCTCGGCGGTGCGGGCCGCGCAATGGCTGAAGCAGCAGGGCCGGCAGGCCCGGGTGCTGCGCGGCGGCATCGAGGCCTGGACCGAGGCCGGCCTGGCGCTGGAAGCGGGCTGAATGCCCGCTTCTAGGGCGGCACGCGGTCGAACCAGGGCTGTGCGGTTTCCAGCTCGGCGGCCAGCTGCAGCAGCAAGCCGTCCTGGCCTGGCGCGGCATTGAAGTGCACGCCCAGGGGCAGGTCATCGGCCGTCCAGTGCAAGGGCAGCGAGAGGGCGGGCGTGCCGGTCAGGTTGGCGAGCTGGGTGAACGGCACATGGCGCAGGCTGTCGGTTGCCATCTGCCGCACGACACCGTCCAGCAGGCCGGCACGCTTGAGCAGGCTCAGCAGGCCCGAGGCCCGCAGGGCGCCGAGCACGGCGATCTGCAGCGCCGGCGGGTCGCCCGTGCCGTGCAGCACGGGCGGCGAGGCCAGCGTTGGCGTCAGGTAGACGTCGTAGCGCGCGTGCAGCGCTGCGAGGCTGCGGGCGTAGTCGTTCCAGCGCAGCAGTTCCAGCGTCAGCGTCTCGGCGCTGGTGGCGCGGCCCAGCGTGGCGATGAGGCGGGTCAGCGGCTCGAAGTCTCCCTCGCGGCCGCCCTGGGCCACGGCTTGCCGCAGGGCCGCCGGCACCTGGCCGAAGTAGAGGTGCAGATAGCTGTTGGCCAGCGCGCGGCCGTCGAGATCGGGCTTGGCCGGCTCCACGATATGGCCGAGGCTTTTCAGCAGCGCAACGCTGCGCTCGACAGCGAGACGCGCCTCGTCGTGCACGGGTTCGCCGATGGGCGAGTCCGCGCACCAGGCAATGCGCAGCCGGCGCAGCGGCAGCCGCATCTGCTCGACGAACGGCGTGGCCGGTGCGGGCAGGGCGACCGGGTCGCCAGGCTCGGGGCCGCTGAGGATGTCCAGTGCCAGGGCCGTGTCGCGCACGCTGCGCGAGATGACGCCCTCGCTGCAGGCGCCGAACCAGACCTCGCCGGCGCCGGGGCCGACCGAGACGCGCCCCCGCGACGGCTTGAGTCCGACCAGGCCGCAGCAGGCGGCCGGGATGCGGAGGGAACCACCGCCGTCATTGCCCGCGGCCATGGGCACGACACCCGCCGCGACGGCCGCTGCCGAGCCGCCGCTGCTGCCGCCCGGCGTGCGGCGCGTGTCCCAAGGGTTGCTGCTGCGGCCGAAGGCCAGCGGGTCGGTGACACCCTTCAGCCCCAGCTCGGGCGCGTTGGTCTTGCCGAAGACGACGAGGCCGGCATTCAGCAGACGCCGCACGACATGGGCGTGCTCGCGCGGCGGCGGCAGTGCGGCCAGCGCCCGGCTGCCCCAGCTCGTTGGCACACCGGCGTAGTCCTCCGCCACGTCCTTGATGAGGCAGGGCACGCCGGGCAGCGGGCCGCTGCCCATGCCGCGCGCGAGTTGGGCGCGGGCCTCGGCCTCCATCGGCCGGCAGACCGGATTGAGTCGGGGCTGCACTTCGGCCAGCCTGGCCAGGGCCAGATCGAGCAGACTTGCGGCGCTGACCCGGCCTGCCGCCACCTCGGCGGCCAGGGAAGTGGCATCGTGGCGGCGGTAGGTGACGAAGTCCATGAGGGCGCTTGCAGACATGTGCCTGCATTTTGGCTGCACCCCGAAGGGCTTGCCGCAACGCCGGTGCACAGGCGGGTTGCTACAAGCAGAGGTGCTTGGCGGCGTTTTGACTGCGCCGGCGCGCGAGGCTCACGCTGGCGCGGTCGGTGATTCCCTGGGGCAGCAGGAAATCACATGAACAAATGTTCACCCGCGTTCTCGCCGCCGAGGATCACGTAGTTCACCTTTTTCAGATCCGTCAGCTGCGTGCCCCCGGCGTACGAGATCGAGCTTTGCAGGTCTTCCTGCATCTCGCGCAGCGTGTCGGCCAGACGCCCCTTCACCGGCTCGAGGATGCGCTTGCCCTCCACGTGGCGGTACTCGCCCTTGTTGAAGTCGCTGGCCGAGCCGTAGTACTCCTTGTAGAGCTTGCCGTCGACCTCGACGGTCTGGCCCGGCGAGTCCTCGTGGCCGGCGAACAGGGAGCCGATCATCACCATCGAGGCGCCGAAACGCACGCTCTTGGCGATGTCGCCATGGTGGCGGATGCCGCCGTCGGCGACGATGGGCTTGGTGGCGACGCGCGAGCACCACTTCAGCGCCGAGAGCTGCCAGCCGCCGGTGCCGAAGCCCGTCTTGAGCCGCGTGATGCAGACCTTGCCGGGGCCCACGCCCACCTTGGTTGCGTCCGCGCCCCAGTTCTCCAGGTCGATGACGCCCTCGGGCGTGCCGACGTTGCCAGCGATGACGAAGGTGGCGGGCAGCTTGCGCTTGATGTGGGCGATCATGCGCTGCACGCTCTCGGCATGGCCGTGGGCGATGTCGATGGTCAGGTAGTCGGCGCCGACGCCCTCGGCGGCGAGCTTGTCGACCAGTTCGTAATCGGCCGGCTTGACGCCGACGCTGAGCGACACGAGCAGGCCCTTGTCGCGCATGCCCTTGGCATAGGCCAGGCTGTCGAGGTCGAAGCGGTGCATCACGTAGAAGAAGCCCTCGCGGGCCAGCATCTCGGTGATGGGCTCGTCCACCACGGTCTTCATGTTGGCGGGCACCACCGGCAGGCGGAAGCGGTGCGGCCCGAACTGCACGGAGGTGTCGCAGTCGGAGCGGCTCTCCACGCGGCATTTGCGCGGCAGCAGCAGGATGTTGTCGTAGTCGAAGATTTCCATGTCAGTGGTGTTCACAGTTGCGGCGCGCGTTAGGCAGTGCGCGACCTGGGCTGCGAGCGCTTGACTTGCTTCGGCAAGAGGGCGGGCGCCCTCGACGGCCGTGGAGGCCGTCGCGTCGCGCCTTGACTTCGCTTGCGAGGTCAAGGCGCGACGCGCCGGGCCGAAGACAAAATTTGGGCCCGGTGATTGATTCTACGCAGGCCTTGTTGGCATCGAGGCCAGCGCATAGTGCACGGCCAGGCCGCGGGCCAGGGCGGCCCGGACCATGGCCTCGGCGCCGGCCGAGGCGCCACCGATGCGCAGCAGCAGCTCGCAGCGCTCCAGCAGGGCCTGGGCATGGGGGTGGAAGAAGCGGTCCCAGACCGCGTCGCCGCGCTGTCCGCCGGCGGCCTCGATCAGCGGCAGCGTGACCCATTCGCCCAGGATGGGCACATGGCCCAGGGCAGCGACCTGCACGGCGGCGTCCTGCATGGCCTGCACGTTCGCCGCGATCAGGTCCTCGCGGTCGCCCGTGCCGCTGCGGTAGGGGCCGGCAATGAAGACCAGCAGCGGCCCTGGCCGCGGTGTCGTGCCAAAGACATGCTGCGCGGCCCAGCGCAGCAACATGATCGTCTTGGCATCGACGATCTCGCCGGCCTCGACTTGGCGCATGGCTTCGTCGAACCCGATCTCGAAGCGGGCGATGTCCTCGCCCTCGTCGACCAGGCCGCCGCCCTCGCCGAACAGGTCGTCGTCCTCGTACTCGGCGGCAAAGAAGTGCAGCTTTTCGGTGACGGAGCCGGGGCTCATGTAGGCCTCGAACAGCGGCTGCACCTCGCGCAGCCTCACGCCGGCCTCCTGTTCGGCCTCGGCGCGGATGCAGCTGACCGGGTCGGCCTCGTCCAGCAGCCCGGCCACCGCCTCCACCATCAGGCGCTGCCAGCCGTTCACGAAGACGGGATAGCGGAACTGCCGCGTCAGCAGCACGCGGCGCCGCGCACGCTGGTAGAGCAGGATGCAGGCGCCGTTGCCCCGGTCATAGGTCTCGCGGTCCTGGGTCTGCCACCGGCCGTCGCTGCGCAGGAAGTCGAAGCGCGTGGTCTTCAGCGTGTACCAGTTGTCGGACAGCAGCGTCTCCCGGCGCACCCGCACGCGTTCGGCGAGGGGCAGATCGGCGATGCCTGAATGTGTCGATATTTGCATGATGATTCCTGTATTGAAAATAAAGCATGCACAATCTCGCAAAACCATGCAAGCCCGCAGATGCTGACCGAGCAACGCCACCTCGCCATCCTGGAAGAACTGCAGCGCGCCGGCCGTGTGCTGGCCCGCGAACTGGCCGAACGCCTGCGGGTGTCGGAGGACACCATCCGCCGCGACCTGCGCGAGCTGTCCGCCCGCGGCGCCTTGCAGCGCGTGCACGGCGGCGCGCTGCCGGTGTCCCCGGCCCTGGCCAACCTGGCGCGGCGCAGCGTCATCGCGGTGGACGAGAAGCAGGCGCTGGGCCGCCACGCCGCCTCGCTGATTGCCGACGGCCAACTGGTCTTCGTCGACGGTGGCACCAGCACGCTGGCCATGGTCCGGCAGCTGCCGGCCACGCTGCGCGCGACGGTGGCCACGCACAGCCCCGTCGTCGCGGCTGCGCTGATCGAGCACCCCTGCGTCGAGGTGCTGATGCTGGGCGGGCGGCTCTTCAAGCACTCCGGCGTGGCCGTCGGCGCGGGCGTGGCCCAGGCCATCCAGGCACTGCGGGCGGACTGCTATTTCCTCGGCGTGACCGGCGTGGAAGCGGGCTTCGGCCTGTCCACCGGCGATGCCGAGGAGGCTCAGGTCAAGGCCCTGCTGATGGCCGGCGCGGCCGAGACCGTGCTGATGGCCAGCAGCGACAAGCTCGGCAAGGTTTCTCCCTACCGCGTCGCGCCGCTGTCGGCCTTGGGCACGCTGCTGGTCACGCCGCAGGCAGACGCGGCCCAGGTGGAGGCGTTGCGCCGACCGGGCCTGGAGATCGTGACCGTCAGTGCTTGAAGAAGCGGCGGTGGATGCGCCGCGTCGTCTGCCACACGGCCAGCAGCACGAGTGGAATGGCCGCCCCCGCTGCCAGCTCCGGCTGCACCGGCAGCCAGCCCTCGGCCTTCAGCGCCTTGAAGAAGTAGAGCAGCAGGCTGACGACGTAGTAGGTGATGGCTGCGATGGACAGGCCCTCCACCGTGGCCTGCATGCGCAGCTGGGTGCGCTGGCCGCTGTTGAGCTGGGCCAGCAGCTGCTGGTTCTGTGCCTCGGTGGCGATGTCCACCCGTGTGCGCAGCAGGGCGCTGGCGCGTGAGATGCGCTGCGACAGCCCCGCCAGACGCTGCGCCGTCGCGTTAACGGTGGCCATGGCGGGCGAGAGGCGCCGCTGCATGAACTCGCCCAGCGACTGCGTGCCGGCCACCTTGCCTTCGTGCAGCTCCTCGATGCGGGCTTCGACGATGGCGTGATAGGCCTGCGTCGCGCCGAAGCGGTACTGGTGCTCGGCCGTCGCGTGCTCGATGCGGGCGGCGGTCGAGATCAGGTCGTCCAGCAGCTCGGCTTCCGAGGCGCCGCGCCGCTCCAGCCGGGCGGTGATGCTGGCCAGCGTCGCCTCGACCTCGGCCAGGGTGCCGCCCAGCGACTTCGCCGCCGGCAGGCCGCGCAGGGCCATCAACCGGTAGGTCTCCAGCTCCAGCAGGCGCTGGCAGATGCGGCCGGCGCGGGTCTCGGGCGTGCCGGGCTCGGCCAGCACGAGGATGTGCTCGAAGCCGCTGGCGCGCAGGCAGAAGTCGGTGACGACCAGCGAATGGCCGCCCATCGTCGACGCGACGACGGCATGGGCGCCGAACCAGGCGCGGGCCTCCGCCAGTGCGCTTGGCGCGAAGGTCAGCGGCCGCTCGATCATGACCAGCTTGATGGCTGCGAAGGTGCGCCCCGGGATGCGGGCCAGCCAGTCGGGTGCGACGCGCAGCGCCAGGCCGTCCAGCGTCTGGGCGCCGGGCTCGGCGTCGGCGGGCAGCGGCTGGATGACGGCATAGCGCGTGAACTCGGCATGGCGTTCCCACTTCAGCGAGAACTCGCCGCAGCGCAGGCGCAGGAAGTTGGCGTTCAGCGCCTCCTCGACCAGCTCATGCTGGCCGGGTAGCCGGCGCAGATGCGCATGCTCGTCGGCCCGGCTGATGCCGTCGTTGAGCACGGCCACATGCACGATGACGGCTGGCAGGCGGATGCGCGCTGGCGGGCGGGCATGCACCTCGTTGTGCAGGGCCAGGCGCAGGGCGTCGTCGGGGGGAAGGAGGCTGTCTTCGTGCATGGCTGAGTCCACGGCTCCAGACTAGTGCCTAGAGGATGCACCAGCCTGGCTCGATAAACTTTCAGGCTTCGTACATCAGCAGGGCGTCCTCCTCATGCAAGCATCATTCCCGGCCGTCGTCATCTCCGGCACCGGCCTGTACCGCCCGCCCCACGTCATCACCAATGCCGAGCTCGTCGAGGCCTTCAACGCCTATGCCGACCGCCAGAACGAGATCCACGCCGGCGCTATTGCCGCCGGCGAGCGCCAGCCGCTGACGCATTCCAGCGTCGAGTTCATCGAGAAGGCCTCGGGCATCAAGCAGCGTTACGTCATCGAGAAGGACGGCGTGCTGGACCCGGCCCGCATGTATCCGCGCTTCGCGCCGCGCGCCGACGGCGAGCTGTCGCTGATGGCCGAGATCGCCGTCGACGCCGCGCAGAAGGCGCTCGCTGCCGCCGGCAAGACGGGCGCCGACGTGGACGCCGTGCTCTGCTCCAGCGCCAACATGCAGCGCGCCTACCCGGCTATGGCGGTCGAGATCCAGCAGGCGCTGGGCGCCGGCGGCTACGGCTTCGACATGAACGTGGCCTGCTCCTCGGCCACCTTCGCGCTGGAGCAGGCCTTCAACGCGGTGCGCACGGGGGCGAGCAAATGCGTGCTGGTGGTCAACCCCGAGATCACCTCAGCCCACCTGGAATGGCGCGACCGCGACTGCCACTTCATCTTCGGCGACGTCTGCACGGCGCTCGTCGTCGAGCGCGCCGACACGGCCACGGGTGCCGACGCCTGGGAGATCCTCGGCACCCAGCTCGCCACGCAGTTCAGCAGCAACATCCGCAACAACTTCGGCTTCATGAACCGCGCCGAAGACCGTGATCCCGACGCCCGCGACCTGACCTTCTACCAGGAGGGCCGCAAGGTCTTCAAGGAAGTGGTGCCCATGGCCGCCGCCCACATCGAGGCGCATCTGGCCAAGCTGGGCCTGGAGCCGACGCAGCTGCGCCGCTTCTGGCTGCACCAGGCCAACCAGGGCATGAACCAGCTCGTCATCAAGAAGTTGGTGGGTGGCGAGGCGGGCAGCGAGGTGGCGCCGCTGATCCTGGACGAGTACGCCAACACGGCGTCGGCCGGCTCCATCATCGCCTTCCATCACCACCGCGCCGACCTGAAGGCCGGCGACACCGGTGTCATCTGCTCCTTCGGCGCCGGCTACTCCATCGGCAGCGTCGTCGTGAAGAAGCGCTGATCAGAAGCGCAGCGACAGGCCGACCGTCCACGCCCAGTCGGGTGTGTTGCGGGTCAGGCCGCGGAAGACGGCGCTGTCGAGCTGGGCATCGTTCGTCAGCTGCCAGGCCAGGCCCGTGCCGGCCGTGACGACATTGCCGCCGTTGCGGCGGGACGCGAGCTGCTGGCCGGCGATCTCGACGAAGCCGTGCAGCTTCTCGCCCAGCGGGATGCCGAGGCTGGCCGACAGCAGGCCGGCCGTGTAGCGCTGATCGGCGTCGTTGCGGTCGACGAAGGCGCCGGCCATCGTGCCGAGCGACCAGCCATCCGGCAGCTGCCATTGGGTCAGCAGGCTCAGTGCCGGCCGCAGACCCCGGCCCTTGAAATCGCCGCTGCCCGTGGGCGTGCGCACCTCGAACAGCCAGCCCATGCCGGGCTTGCCCTCGTCGCCGTCCTGCAACTGCCACTTGAAGCCGACGGCGAGATCGCCGCGGCCGCTGGCATCCGGGTTGCGCTGGCGCAGCGCGCCGTCCGTCTCGAGCCGCAGCTCCAGGTCATGGCCCACGCCCAGGCGCAGCAGCGTCGGCGTCGAACGCAGCCGTGTCGAGCCGTCGCGCTGCCACGCGCCGCTGGTTTCGATCTGGAAGCGGCTGGCGGCCATCACGTCGGGCCCGTTGGTGAAGTCGGGCCGGTCGGGCGAGATCGCGTCGTCGGCTTCGGCGGCGACGCAGCTGCCGAGCAGCGCGGCGAGGATCAGGGCTTTCATGGCGCGGTGGCGGGGCATCGTCGGCAATGTAGGGTGCTTGTGGGCGGGCCGCATCCGCTATCGTGGGGCGGTCGCATGTCTGCAGAATCAACCCAGGGAGTGTCTCCATGTCTTTCCTTGTTGGCCGGGTGGTGGCTTGCTGTGTGCTTTCGGTGGCCAGTCAGGCCGGTTTCGGCCAGGAGCCGCCGCGCAAGCAGTTCGAGCTGCGGGTGCAAGAGGTGGGCTCGCACATCGCGGGCACGGCTGGCCGTGCGGATGGCCTGCCGCTGAACCGGCGTTATGCCGAACTCGACGCCAGCGAGAAAGCGCTGGTGAGGGCCAACTACGAAGGCATGCCGGCCGGCGACGAGCCACCCTTTCCCGAACAGGGGCTGCTGCCCGTCTTCAGGGCCGTCCAGACCGGCGGCGACAAGCTGCCCGCGCTGGGCGATCTCACGCTGCTGGCCGACGTGGACAGCACGGGGCGGGTCCGGCATGTCGACACTTTCGGCAAGGTCGATGCCGGTTTTGCGCGCTTCGTGGCCCAGGTGCTGGCGGCCACGCCCTTCAAGCCCGGTCGGTGCGCCGGGACGCCCTGCAATATGCAGTACGTGCTGAGGATCCAGATCGCCAAGCTCTGAGCCCGCGGCCCATCGGCTATCGTGCCGGCATGAGCGACCTGACCTTTTTCTGGCACGACTACGAGACCTTCGGCCGCGTGCCCAAGCGCGACCGCCCCGCCCAGTTCGCCGGCCTGCGCACCGATGCCGAGCTCAACGAGATCGGCGAGCCGCTGATGCTGTACTGCCAGCCCGCGCCCGACTACCTGCCGGACCCCGAGTCCTGCCTGCTCACCGGCATCCTGCCCCAGCACTGCCTGCAGCGCGGCGTGCCCGAGCACGAGTTCGCTGCCGCCATCGAGACCGTGCTGGCCCTGCCGGGCACGGTGGGCGTGGGCTACAACTCCATCCGCTTTGACGACGAGGTCACGCGCCACCTCTTCTGGCGCAACCTCATCGACCCCTACGGCCGCGAGTGGCAGAACGGCTGCGGCCGCTGGGACCTGCTGGACGTCGTGCGCTGCGCCTACGCGCTGCGGCCCGACGGCATGGAATGGCCGAAGCACGAGGACGGCCGCCCCAGCTTCAAGCTCGAGCACCTGACCGTGGCCAACGGCGTGTCCCACGAGGCGGCGCACGATGCGCTGTCCGACGTGCGTGCCACCGTGGCGCTGGCGCGCAAGCTGCGCAACGCCCAGCCCAAGCTGTGGGACTTCTGCGTCAAGCTGAGGACCAAGCAGGCCGTGTGGGACGAGATCGGTATCGGCAAACCTTTCCTGCACATCTCCGGCATGTACGGCCCCGAGCGCGGCTGCATCGCCGTCGTCTGGCCGCTGGCGCCACACCCGACCAACAAGAACGAGCTCATCGTCTGGGACTGCTCGGCCTCGCCCGAAGAGCTGCTGACGTTGAACGCTGCAGCCATCCGCGAGCGCATGTTCACCAAGCAGGATGCGCTGCCCGAGGGCGTCACGCGGCTGCCGATCAAGACCATACACGTCAACAAGAGTCCCATCGTCATCGGCAACCTGAAGACGCTCAGCCCGGCCATGGCCGAGCGCTGGGGGCATGACGTTGAGGCGCAACTGGCGAACGCGAAGTTGCTGGCCGAGAAGGGCCGGCTGCTGGACGGGCTGTGGCTGGACGTCTTCCAGCGCGAGCCCTTCGCGCCGGCCGACGTCGATGAAGATCTCTACGGCGGCTTCATCGGCAACGAGGACCGCCGCGCGCTGAACCGCGTGCGCACCTCGGCGCCCGAGCAACTCGCCGAACGTGCAGCCCAGGGCAAGCTGGCCTTCCAGGATGGGCGGCTTGATGAGCTGGTGTTCCGCTGGCGTGCCCGCAACTTCCCCGCGACCTTGTCGGCCGAGGAGGCCGAGCGCTGGCAGGCCCATCTGGCCGCGCGCCTGCACGAAGGGGAGGGCGGCGCGCAGACGTTGTCGGCCTTCATGGAGCGCATCGATCAGCTGGGCGAATCGGCGGACGAGCGCGGCGAGGAGATCCTGTCGGCGTTGTATGACTACGCCGAGCAGATCGCGCCGTAGTCAGCGCGGAACGTCTACAAGCTTCAGGCCCTTGGCCATCTGTGATGCGACCCAGTAGGCCGGGTGCAGTGCGGCTGCGAATTCGGGGTCCGAGTCCTCGAACTCCTTGGCCGCGTACACGCCGAAGTTGAGATCCCGCAGCCGGCTGCGGTTGTGCTCTGTGCCGGCGAGGACGCTGTGGAGGTAGTCGAGCTGTGCGTGGATCGACTGGTAGAGGCTGAAGGTGGGCGCCTGCGCCAGCCGTGCCTTGGCCAGCGACAGCGCAAGGTCCACCACTTCCAGCGGCGTCACGGCGTTCGCTTCAGGTACTTGTCCCTCAGTACCGTCTGCCGGTCGCTCAACTCCACCTCGCGGCCCTGCATGAAGACGCGCTCGATGCGCGTTGCCGGCTCCAGCGGATCGCCATCAGCGACGAAGAGATTCGCCAGCTTGCCGACCTCCAGCGAACCCAGCCTGTCGGCCACGCCGAGGATCTGCGCCGGGTAGAGCGTCACGGCCTTCAGCGCCTCGTCGTCGGAGAGGCCGAACGCCCGGGCATGCGCGGCCTCGAAGGGCAGGTTGCGGGCATTCGTCGAATCGCGCCCGCCGTCGGCGATGCAGTAGCGCACGCCGGCGGCGGCCAGCTTGGCGGGCAGGCTGAAGAGGGCGTCCGGCGGGTCGTCGCGGCGCATGGGCAGGCGCAGCAGGCCGTCGATGATGACGGGCACGTTGCGCTCGCGCAGCGTGTCGGCCACGCGCCAGGCATCGGCGCCGCCGCTGAGGATGAGCTTGAGCCCGTGCCGCGCCGCGAAGTCCAGCGCGAAGCGGATCTGCGCCATGTCGTCGGCATGCATGATGACCGGCCGCGCAGGCGCAGCGCCCGGCGTGGCGGGCAGCACGGGGCGCATCGCTTCCCAGCGGGTGTCGATGGGTGTGGCCGGGTCGGCTGTGCGGGCCAGGGCGTAGGCGCGGGCGCTCTCGAAGGCATCGTCGAGCAGCTTGAGCCGCGCCTCGGTGGAGCGGCGGATCTCGGCCAGCCGCGCCTCGGGCTGGGTCGGGAAGAGGGCGCTGTTCAGCCGCAGCCGCGGCACGGCGATGTGCAGGCCGACCTCGGGCACCAGCGCCATGTCCTGCCAGTTCCAGCCTTCCAGCTGCAGCAGCGCCGAGGTGCCGGCGATGAGCCCCGTGCGCCCGGCCTCGGGCACGGACAGCGCGGCCAGCACGCCGCCGGCCCGCGTGACGGGCAGCAGCTCGCTGTCGGCATTGAAGGCGACGAGGGCGCGCGCGTTGGGGTTGAGCGGGCCGGTCTCGGTGCTGTCCATGGACGCATTGACTGAGCGGATCTCGGCCAGGCCCAGGCTGGTGTTGGCCGCCACCATGCCCGGGTAGACGTGGCGGCCGCCGAGGTCGATGGCCTTGGCACCTGCCGGCGCCGCGATGTCGGTGCCGATCGCGCGAATCTTGCCGGCTTCGATCAGCAGGCTGCCTCCCGCGATGACGGGGCCGCTGACCGGGTGCAGCGTCGCATTGCGCAGCAGCAGCGGCTCGCGCTGCGGCGGGGGCGGCGTGTTGGGCGTGGCCTGGGCAGCCAGGGCGGCGGCCAGCAGAAGAGGGGTGAGGGTGAGCTTCATGTCAGTACGCATCCAGGGTGCACTCATGCCAGGCATCGCCGCCGAAGTAGCTCTGACGGTCGCGGTTGGCCTGGTGCAGCCAGCGCTGCAGTTCGAGCTGGTCCAGCGCGGCGGCCAGCGGTGTGGCGGGGCGTCCCTCGGGTGACGCCGCTGCCTTGGCGCGTTCCGGCAAGGCCAGCGCCACGAGGCGGGCGCGCTCGGCGCGGTCGCGTTCGCGCAGCTGCGCGTCTTCGGCGAGGTCGAAGTAGCGGCGGCCGTCGATCCAGGTCTGCTCGGCCCTGGCCGCGCTGGACAGAGGGTTGGCGCTCCACAGCACGAAGTCGGCGTCCTTGCCCACTTCCAGCGAGCCCACCCGGCCGTCGATGCGCAGCTGCTTCGCCGGGTTGATGGTGACGAACTTCAACGCGTCCGCCTCGGTCATACCCCAGGCCTTGCCGCCGTAGCGCAGCGCCTTGGCGGCTTCGGTGTTCAGGCGGCGGGCCAGCTCGTCGCTGTCGGAGTTGAAGCTGGTCAGCACCCCGGCCTTCTGCGTCATGGCGCCGTTGTAGGGAATGGCGTCCTGCACCTCGACTTTGTAGCCCCACCAGTCCGAGAAGCCCGAGGCGCCCGCGCCCAGTGCCGCGATCTCCGGCGCGACCTTGTAGGCCTCCAGCACATGCTGGAAGGTGGCCACTTCCAGGCCGAACTCCCTGGCCAGCGCGATGAACATCAGGATCTCGTCGGCGCGGTAGCTGTGGATGTGGATGACGCGCTTGCGCTCGAGCAGTTCGACGAGCGTGTCCATCTGCAGGTCGCGGCGCGTAGCCGGGTCGGCGCGGCGCTGCTCGCGGTAGGCCTTGGCGGCCAGGAAGGCGTCGCGCATGACCTGCTCGACACCCATGCGCGTTGTCGGGTAGCGTGGGTCAGTCTCGGTGGCAGGGAAGTTCGCGCGCTTGACGTTCTCGCCCAGCGCGAACTTGATGCCGGGCCGCGCGCCCTCGAACTTCAGCGCCTCGGCGTCCAGCCCCCAGCGCAGCTTGATGACCTGGTTCTGCCCGCCGATGGCGTTGGCCGAGCCGTGCAGCAGGTTGCTGCTCGTGACGCCGCCAGCCAGCTGGCGGTAGAGGCTGATGTCGGTCGCGTCGACGACGTCGGCCACACGCACCTCGGCCGTCACCGAGTGGGCGAACTCATTGATGCCGCGGTTGACGGCGGTGTGGGAGTGGGCGTCGATGATGCCGGGTGTGAGGTGCTTGCCCGTGGCGTCGACGACGAGGGCGCCGGCCGGTGTGGCGAGGACCTTGCCGATGGCGGCGATGCGGCCGTCGCGCACGAGCAGGTCGGTGGCTTCCAGGTTGCCGGCGGCGGCACTGGTCCAGACCGTCGCGTTGCGCACGAGTACGACAGCCGGCCGCTCGGGCGCTGCGGCGCGGCCGAAGACGCCGGCCGGGAAGGTGGCGGGCGGAGGCGAAGGCTGGGCGGCGGGCTGGGCCAGGGGCGGCTGATACGGCGCGACGCGAGTGGCCGTCCAGGCCTGGGTGCGGCCGTCGGCCATCGTCAGCGCGCCGGCCATCGCCGCGCCGCGGCCTTCCAGGCGCAGGCTGTCCCTGATGTTCCCCTCGCAGGGCCAGCGCAGCAGCAGCTCGCGGCCGCGCTGCTGCAGCTCGCAGGCCTTGCCGTCCACCTGCAGCGTCGGCCGGGCGCGCGTGCCGGCGATTTGCCAGCTCTGCTCGGCGCTGCCGGCGGGCTTGACCGTCCAGCGGCCGCGGGCGTCGAAGCGCTCCCAGGCCTCGGTCGGCAGCGGCTGGCCGTCGACGAAGGCGATCTCCACCTCGGCCTGGTCGCTGGTGAACAGGTCGCCGCTGGCGACGACGACGTCGGCCAGTTGCCCCGGCGCGAGGCGGCCGAGACGGGGCTGGCCCAGCAGGCGCGCGGGTGTGGTCGTCAGCGCGGCCAGCGCTGCTTCGGGCTTGAGGCCACGCTGTACGGCTTGGCGCAGCCGGGGCCAGAAGTCCTTGCGCAAATCCTTGACGCCCTGCGTGGAGATCGCGAACTCCACGCCGGCCTCCTGCAGCGCCGCCGCGTTGCCGGGCGCCCGTTCCCAGTGCTGCAGCTGATGCAGGGGCACGTCGAGCGCGCTCTCGGGCTGCTCGACCTCGGGCGCGGCCGGGTAGGCCAGCGGCAGGATGACGGGCAGGCCGAGGGCCTTGAGCTGGGCCGCGCGGCGGTACTCGTGACCGGTGCCCTGGGCGATGACCTTCAGCCCGAACTCGTCACGGGTCTTGGCGATGCGGGCCAGGTCCTGCTCGTCCAGAGCCTCGTGGATGACCGGCTGCCTGCCGGCCGCGGCGGGCGCCAGCGCGGCCAGGCCGGCGTTGAACTCACGCCGCTCGCCCACGGGCTGGGGGCCGGCCGCCCAGCGGGCGTTCAGCCAGGTCTGGCGCATCAGCGCGACGCTGCCCATCAGCGAGGTCGGGTAGGTCACCAGACCCGCGCGGCCGCCAGATTCGAAGTCGAAGGCCTGGTAGTCGTGGGCCACGTGCTGGGCCACGTCGGCCGCCAGCACGAGGCTGCGGGCGTCGGCGCCGTCGCGCAGGCTGATCAGCGCGCTCTGGCCGCGGAAGACGCCGCTGGCCGGCGGCAGCGACAGCGCGGTCGTGAAGCCCTGCTCGCGTGCGGCCTTGAGCTCGTCGGGCCTGATCTCCAGCGCCGCGGCCTGGTGGAACTCGGCGCGCACCCAGCGCTGGCCGGGCGTCAGGCCCTTGGCCTTGGGGAGCTCGATGCGGCCTTGGCCCAGGCCGCTGGCCGCGTCGACGAAGCCGGCGTAGACGGTGCGGCCCTGCAGGGCCCAGACGCGCGCGCCGGCGGGCGGCTTGACGTCCGCACCGACGGCGACGATGACGCCGTCCTTCATCACCAGCGTGCCGTTCTCCACCACCTGGCCCGGCGCGAGCACCAGGCGGGCGCCGGTCAGGGCGTGCCAGCGCGGCGTCGCGTCGCGCAGGCCCTGAGGGATTTCACTGAGTTGTTGGGCCTGGGCGGCCAGCGCCAGCAGGGTGAGCGAGAAGAGGGGAAGCAAGCGCATCGTCGCGTCTTGTCATGGCGCCGCAATGCGGCGAAGCCCCGGACTCTAACGGTGTGATGTGCGTCATGGCCGAAAGCCGGCAGTCCTGCGATAGTCGGGCTTAGAAGATCGATTCGGAGACCCTCATGAGCAGCGCTGCCCCCGCCCATTCCGAGGACACCACCGCCGCCCGCCTGCGTGCCCTGCTGGTGCGTGCGCCTACCGCAATGGCCTTCGTGTCCGGCCAGCGTTTCGAGGTCGTCAGCGAGGAGTTCAACCACCTGTTCGGCTTCGGCGACGACAGCGACCTGACCGGCCAGCCCACGCGCGGCGTCCACACCACGGACATGGCCCACACGGCCCTGCTGGAGCGTGCCGCGGCGGCCTTCACCGCCGGCCGGCCGCTGGACGAGGAGATCGAGTACGTCAAGCGCGACGGCCATCGCTTCTGGGGCCGGCTGCAGGCCACGCCAGTGCACTGGGACGCACCCACGGGCGAGGCGCTGTGGATCGTCGAGGACGTGACGGCCGCCCGCGCGGCGCGCCTGCAGCCGACCTGGACGGCCAAGCACGACAGCGTCACCGAGCTGGCCAACCGGCGCGAGTTCGAGCGCCGGCTCTCCGAGCATGTGGGCAGCCGCCGCAACGAGCCGGTGTCGGTGCTGTGGCTGGACGTGGACCGGTTTGCCGAGGTCGTCAAGGACATGGGGGCCGAGGTGGGCGATCATTTCCTCTACGGCCTGGGCCAGATGCTGATCAGCAAGGTGCGCGCCTCCGACCTCGTTGCGCGGCTGGAGGAAGACCATTTCGCCATCCTGCTGCCCGACTGCGACCAGCACTACGCCCAGATCATTGCCGAGAAGGTGCGCTCGGCCGTGGCCGGCTACCGGCTGCGCTGGGGCCTGCACCGCACGCGCGTGAAGGCCTCGCTGGGCGTGGTGCAGATCCAGCCGACGCTGGGCACCGTCGACGCCGTGCTCGGCGCGGGGGCGCTGGCCTGTACCGAGGCCAAGGCGGCGGGCGGCGACAGCGTGCGCGTATTCGTGTCCGCCGGCGGCTACGAGGAACTGGCGGGCTGATTTCACGGTCAGCGGCGCGGTGATCCCCGGAAATGCGGGGTTTTTCGCCGATTGTTCTAAAGTTCACCCGGGCGCTGCCGATGTACGGCGTGAGTGCTCAAGAACTGGATCCAGATGAACGTCGCCATCTCCACCGCCCTGTCCGGCATCTCGGCCGCGAACGAGCGCCTGCGGGCGTCGGCGTCCAACATCGCCAACCTGGCCGCCGGCAACCAGGCCCGCGCCAGCGTCGAGCCGACGAATGTCGACAAGGTGCCGGAACGCGAGATCAACCCGGCCAACGAGATCGTCGAGCAGCAGTCGGCGTCCTATGCCTTCGTGGCCAACCTGAAGGTGCTGCAGACGCAGATCAACACGACCGGCGCGCTGCTGGACATCAAGGCCTGAGCGGCCCCGCCACCGGCGACAGAAGCGGCCTCAGGCCGCTTTTTCTTTGGCCGGCTCGGCCAAGCTCACGCAGCGACCGGCAGCCCATTCGGCCGTGAGGCGCTCGCGCAGGGCCAGCGTCTCGGCGCGCTGGCGTGCGAGGTCGGCTGCCAGGCGGTCGATCTGGGCCAAGCGCTCGCCCAGCCCCTCCAGGATGAGGTCATGGGGCAGGCCGTCGCCGCTTGCGGCGAAGAGCTCGCGGAGCTGCTCCAGGCCGAAGCCCAGGCTCTGGCCGAGCTGGATCATCTGCAGGCGCTGCAGGGCAGCGTCGCCGTACTGGCGGTAGCCGTTGGCGCCGCGCTCGGCTGCCGGCAGCAGGCCGCTGGACTCGTAGAAGCGGATGGCTGACGTGGCCATGCCGGTGCGTCGGGCCAGTTCGCCGATCTTCATGGTGGATGGGCTTGACTTTAAAGTTGGCTTGAAGCTTAGCATCTGCAGCGCTTTAACTGCCACCGCGCCTTGCCATGCCTACCAGCCCGCTGTTCCAGCCCCTGACCCTGCCCAACGGCCGCCAGCTGCCCAACCGCCTCGTCAAGGCGGCCATGGAGGAGGGGCTGGCCGGCCCTGGGCAACTGCCCGGCCCCGAGTTCGGGCGTCTGTACCGGCGCTGGGCCGAGGGCGGCGCGGGGCTGATGCTGACCGGCAACGTCATGGTGGACCCCGCGGCCCTGACCGGCCCGGGCGGTGTCGTGCTGGACGAGCACTCGCCGCTGGACGGCTTCAAGGCCTGGGCTGAGGCCGCGCGCAGCGGCGGCGGCCAGGTCTGGATGCAGATCAACCACCCCGGCCGCCAGGTGTTCGCGGCCATGGGCGAGGTGGCGCTGAGCGCCTCCGACGTGGCCCTCGACCTGGGCAAGCACTCCAGCCGCTTCGCCGCGCCGCAGCCGATGAGCGAGGCGCAGATCATCGCGGTCATCCAGCGCTTCGCGACGACGGCGCGGCGGGCGGCCGAGGCGGGCTTCGACGGCGTGCAGATCCATGCCGCCCACGGCTATCTGCTTAACCAGTTCCTGTCGCCCCTGAGCAACCGGCGCGAGGACCGCTGGGGCGGCAGCCTGGCCAACCGCGCGCGGCTGCTGATCGAGGTGGTGCGGGCCGTGAAGGCGGCGGTGCCGGCGGGCTTTGGCGTCGGCGTGAAGCTGAACTCGGCCGACTTCCAGCGCGGCGGCTTCAGCCAGGAGGACGCGCGCGGCGTGGTCGAGCTGCTGAACGGCGAGGGTCTGGACCTGCTGGAACTGTCCGGCGGCAGCTACGAGAGTCCGGCCATGCAGGGCCGCACGGCCGACGGGCGCACGCTGGCGCGCGAAGCCTATTTCCTGGAGTTCGCCGCAACGCTGGCCGGCGTGGCCACAATGCCGCTGATGACGACCGGCGGCATCAGCCGCCCGGCCGTGGCCGAGAGCGTGCTGGCTGGCGGCGTGGCCCTGGTGGGCCTGGGCACGGCGCTGGCCATGGCGCCCGAGCTGCCGCGCCAGTGGCAGGCCGGTGAGGCCCGCGTGGCGCCTCGGCCCGAGGTGGGCTGGAAGGACAAGGTGATGGTGGGCCTGGCGACCATGGCCCTGGTGCGGCGGCAGCTGCAGCGCATGGCCGCCGGCAAGGCGCCGCAGCGGCAGGCTTCGCCGCTGTGGACGCTGATTGCCGACCAGCTGCGCACCCGTCGGCTGACGCGCCGCTACCGCAGCTGGCGGGCGGCGCGCGGCTGAGCGGCCTCAGGCCTCCAGCCGGAAGCTGGCCACGGCCCGGGTCAGGCGCTCGGCCTGCAGGCGCAGGCTCTCGGCGGCGGCCGTGCTCTCCTCGGCCAGCGCGGCGTTGCGCTGGGTCATGTCGTCGAGTTGGCCCATGGACTGGTGGATCTCGACGATGCCCTGGTCCTGCTCGCGCGAGCTCTGGCTGATCTGGCCCACCATGGCTGACACGCGCTGGATCTGCTGCACGATCTCGCCCATCACCTCGCCGGTGCCGCGCACCAATTGGCTGCTGCCCTGCACCTGATCGACCGAGCCCTGCACCAGCCCCTTGATCTCGCGGGCCGCCTCGCCGCAGCGTTGGGCCAGTTGACGCACTTCACCCGCCACGACGGCGAAGCCGCGGCCCTGCTCACCGGCGCGCGCCGCCTCGACCGCGGCATTCAGCGCCAGCAGGTTGGTCTGGAAGGCGATGCCGTCGATGACGCCGACGATGTCGGCGATGCGCTGGCTGGATGCCTCCAGCTGGCCGATCTGCCCGACCGCGCGCTCCACCAGCGCGCCGCCGCGCTCGGCGACGCTGCGCGCGCGGCCCGCCAGCTCGTTGGCCTCGAAGGCATGCTCGGCGCCTTCGCGCACGTTGCCGCTGATCTGCTCGACGCTGGCGGCCGTCTGCTGCAGCGAGGAGGCCTGTTCCTCGGTGCGTGCGCTGAGATCCTGGTTGCCTTGCGCGATCTGCTGGCTGGCCGTGGCCACGGAGGCCACGCCCGCGCGCACCTCGTGGACGATGCCGCGCAGGCCCTGCTGCATCTCGCCCAGCGCCTTCAGCATCTCGGCGGCTTCGTCGCGGCCACGGGCCTTGACGGGCGCGCTGAGGTCGCCGGCGGCGATGCGCCGAGCGTCACGCACGGCACGGCGCAGCGGCGCGACGATGGAGCGCGTGATGACCCAGCAGAGCAGGGCGCCCAGGCCCAGCAGCGCGACGCTACCGGCCAGCACCAGCAGGCGGGAGCGTTCGTAGAGGGCATCGGCGTCGTCTGCCGTCTTGCCGATGCGGGCGATTTCGCGCGATTTGATGATGTCCACCTGTTTCATGTAGGCCAGCTGCGTATCCCGCAGGCCGGTCTGCAGCAGCTCGCTCGCCTCGCGGATCTGGCCGGCCTTGGCATGGCCCATGAAGGCCGTCAGGCTGGTGTCGAAGGCCTGCCCCAGTCGCATCGCGTCCGCCATCATCCTGCGGCCCTCCGGGGAGCGGATGCCAGGGTCGATCTGGGCCCACAGCGCGGCGGTGTCTGCACGCGCCTTGTCGATGGAAGCCAGCCAGTCGTCGCGCTTGGCGGTGTCGTCGAATAGCAGGATGTTGCGGGTCTGGCGGGCGATGACGTTGACGTTGTCGGCCACGGCCACCAGGCGTTCGACCTTGGGCAGGCGGTCGTCGCGGATGAAGCGCAACTGGCCTGCCAGTTCATGCAGGCCCGACAGGGCGAGCGCGCAAAGACCACCCATGGCGATCAGCAGCGCAAAGAAGCTGGCGGCCAGGCGGGGGCCGATCTTGAAGCGGGTCAGCAGGACGATCATGGATGGGCACTAGCAATGGTTGTGCCCAGGCTGTCGGTCGTTTTCGGGGAGCCTGGTCGAGCGCCAGGTCGGGGCCTCTCCAAGAAAAGAAGCCCGCCGGGCTTGCGCACGGCGGGCTGGCCTTGAGGTCGTTCAGGCTCAGGCGGCCACGGTCTTGGCGGTGTCTGCGTACTCTTCGATCTGGTCGAAGTTCAGGTACTTGTAGACGCTGGCCGTGTCCTTGTTGATGATGCCCATGGCCTCGTGATACTCGGCCACCGTCGGGATCTTGCCCAGCTTGGAAGCGATGGCCGCCAGTTCGGCCGAGGCCAGGAACACATTGGTGTTCTTGCCCAGGCGGTTGGGGAAGTTGCGGGTGGAGGTGGACACGACGGTTGCGCCTTCGCGCACCTGAGCCTGGTTGCCCATGCACAGGCTGCAGCCCGGCATCTCTGTGCGCGCACCGGCCGTGCCGAATGCGGCGTAGTGGCCTTCCTTGATCAGCTCGCTCTGGTCCATCTTGGTGGGCGGCGCGACCCACAGCTTGACCGGGATGTCGCGCTGGCCGCCCAGCAGCTTGGCTGCCGCACGGAAGTGGCCGATGTTGGTCATGCACGAACCGATGAAGGCCTCGTCGATCTTGGTGCCGGCCACGTCGGATAGCGTCTTGGCGTCGTCCGGGTCGTTGGGGCAGCAGAGGATGGGTTCCTTGATGTCGGCCAGGTCGATCTCGATGACGGCGGCGTATTCGGCGTCCTTGTCGGCTTCCAGCAGATCGGGCTTGGCCAGCCAGGCTTCGACCTTCTCGATGCGGCGCTGCAGCGTCTTCGCGTCGGCATAGCCGTCGGCGATCATGTTCTTCATCAGCACGACGTTGGAGGTCAGGTACTCCTTGATCGGCGCCGGGTTGAGCTTGATCGTGCAGCCGGCGGCCGAGCGCTCGGCGGACGCGTCGCTCAGCTCGAAGGCTTGCTCGACCTTCAGGTCAGGCAGGCCTTCGATCTCGAGGATGCGGCCCGAGAACACGTTCTTCTTGCCGGCCTTGGCGACGGTCAGCAGACCGGCCTTGATGGCGTACAGCGGGATGGCGTGCACGAGGTCGCGCAGCGTCACGCCCGGCTGCATCTCGCCCTTGAAGCGCACGAGCACCGATTCAGGCATGTCCAGCGGCATTACGCCAGTGGCGGCGCCGAAGGCCACCAGGCCCGAGCCTGCGGGGAAGCTGATGCCGATGGGGAAGCGGGTGTGGGAGTCGCCACCGGTACCGACGGTGTCGGGCAGCAGCAGGCGGTTCAGCCAGCTGTGGATGACGCCGTCACCTGGGCGCAGGGCCACGCCGCCGCGGTTGCTGATGAAGGCGGGCAGTTCGCGGTGGGTCTTCACGTCCACGGGCTTGGGATAGGCGGCCGTGTGGCAGAAGGACTGCATGACCAAGTCGGCCGAGAAGCCCAGGCAGGCCAGGTCCTTCAGCTCGTCACGGGTCATCGGGCCGGTGGTGTCTTGCGAGCCGACCGTGGTCATCTTGGGCTCGCAGTAGGTGCCCGGGCGCACGCCCTGGCCTTCGGGCAGGCCGACTGCGCGGCCGACCATCTTCTGCGCCAGCGTGAAGCCGGCCTTGGTCTCGGCGGGGGCCGAGGGCAGGCGGAACAGCGTGGAGGCGGGCAGGCCCAGGAACTCGCGCGCCTTGGCGGTCAGCGAGCGGCCGATGATGAGATTGATGCGGCCGCCGGCGCGCACTTCGTCGAACAGCACGTCGCTCTTGAGCTTGAACTCGGCGACGGTCTCGCCGTTCTTCACCAGCTTGCCGTCGTAGGGCAGCACGTCGATGACGTCGCCCATCTCGAGCTTGCTGACGTCCACTTCGATGGGCAGCGAGCCGGAATCTTCCTGGGTGTTGAAGAAGATGGGAGCGATCTTGCCGCCCAGCGTCACGCCGCCGAAGCGCTTGTTCGGCACGAAGGGGATGTCCTGGCCCGTGGCCCAGATGACAGAGTTGGTGGCGGACTTGCGCGAGGAGCCCGTGCCGACGACGTCGCCGACGTAGGCCACGAGGTTGCCCTTCTTCTTAAGATCCTCGATGAACTGCATCGGGCCGCGCTTGCCGTCTTCCTCGGGCTTGAAGGCCGCGTCGGAGCGGGTGTTCTTCAGCATGGCCAGGTAGTGCAGCGGGATGTCCGGGCGGCTCCAGGCGTCGGGGGCGGGCGACAGGTCGTCGGTGTTGGTTTCGCCGGGGACCTTGAAGACGGTGACGGTGATCTTCTTCTCGACTTCGGGGCGGGTCGTGAACCACTCGCCGTCGGCCCAGGACTGCATGACTTCCTTGGCCTTGGCATTGCCCGCCTTGGCCTTGGTGGCGACGTCGTTGAAGTAGTCGAACATCAGCAGCGTCTTCTTCAGGCCTGCAGCGGCCACGCCGGCGACTTCGGCATCATCCAGCAACTCGATCAGCGGATGCACGTTGTAGCCGCCTACCATGGTGCCCAGCAACTCGGTGGCCTTAGCCTTGGAGATGAGGCCGACCTTGATGTCGCCGTGTGCGACGGCGGCCAGGAAACTGGCCTTGACCTTGGCGGCATCGTCCACGCCCGGGGGCACGCGGTGGGTCAGCAGATCCAGCAGGAAGGCATCCTCACCGGCCGGCGGGGCCTTGATCAGCTCGATCAGCTCGGCGACCTGCTTGGCATCCAGGGGCAGGGGCGGAATGCCGAGGGCGGCGCGCTCGGCAGCGTGTTGGCGGTAGGCTTGAAGCATGGTGTTTCTCCGTTGAAGCAGCAGGTCAGGCAGAGGTTGGTACGACCACCCTCAGCCCTTTGAAATAGTCTCTGTAGAAGCCGTCGTCGCGCGTGATGAGGCCATCGCACTGCATCATGGCGTGCGAGCCGATCAGGAAGTCGGCGACAGTGCGGGTGCGGTTGCCACCGCGCTGGCGGTAGCGCCGCTGCATCTCGCCGGCGCGCAGGGACGACTTGGCCTCCATCGCGTCGAAGCGGATGCCCAGTTCCTCGAGGAACTGGAGCACGTCGGTGCCGCCCTTGAATGCGGTGCACACCTCCGCCAGCGCCACCTCGCACAGCACGACCGGGCCGACGTGCAGCGCCTGGCGCACGGCCTCGGCAGCGCTGGTGCTGGCCTCGTCGTCACCGGCGATCAGGTCGATCAGCACGGAGGAGTCGGTGGCGATCAAGGCGTGGGCTCCCCACCCTTCGTTTCGGCCTCGGGTTCGGGAGGCAGGTAGGGGTCCCCGGGGGCGTGCCCGCGGATCGAGCGCATGGCCTCGTCGGTGCTGGCGAAGCCGTCGAGCTTGAAGCGGCCACGCAGGCGCGAGATCGCGTCATCGACGTTCTTGCGCAGGATGATGCGGCCGCCGTCCAGTTCGACCTTGAGCGTGGTGCCCTTGGTCAGGCCGAGGGCGTCTCGGACGGCTTTGGGCAGTGTGATCTGCCCGCGTTCGGCAACGGTGGCTTCCATGGGGCCTCCAGCGACTGAGCGCCGCTGGAGGCGGCGGCTCAGGTATGCATCAGAAAGTATGCATGCATTCTACATACCTCGCCGGGCCTGTTTCAAGCCGTAGGACTTACTTGCCGGTCTTGGCCGGCTTGGCCAACTTTGCGGCCACCGGGGGCGCGGCGGGCGTTTCAGCTGCCGTGGGCGTGATGCCCAGGCCGCTGCGCGCGGCCTCGGCGGCTTCGGCCTCGGGATCGGCGATCTTGGCCGCCTTGGCGGCGGCGATCAGCTTTTCCTGCTCGGGGTGGATGCAGTCATCCAGCAGGCGCTGGCCGATCTTGGTGTCCAACAGCATGGACTTGTTGGCAATCTGGATCATCAGCGTGCGGCCGGTCACGTCTTCCAGGCGCAGCGCGCCGGTGGACGACAGCACCGGCTTCATCGTGATGAGCTGCTTCTTCCACGCCACATTGATGTAACCCGCGACCTTGGGGTGCTTGTCGATGTGCACGGATTCCTTGAACTCGCAGGCGTAGTCGCCGAGGTAGGCGCGCTCGGCGGCGGCGAGCTGGGGCTCGTCGGCGTCGTTCAGCACGGGCTCGGGCGGCGGCGGGGGCGTCTTCTTGGCAGGGGCGGCCTTGGGTGCAGCCTTGGGCGCGGGTTTGGCGGCAGCGGCCTTGGCCGGCTGGGTCTGGGCCAGGGTGGGCAGGGTGGCGCAGAGGACGAGGGCGGCGGCGCAGCCGCGGAGCGTGGGGAACAGCATCGGAGGTCGGCGGGAGGGGTGGGTGGAATGGGGGCGGTGCATCATGGCCGAGACATGGCCGGCCATGGGTGAGCAGGTGTGAGGATTGTCCGCCCGGCCATCTGGCGCCCAGGCCCGTGCTTTACCCGATGGAGGCTGGGAAAAACGCCCGTCGAGCCTCGGCCGGAAGCGGCCTGCCGGTGCGCTCGGCGCGCTCCAGCACGGTCCAGAAATAGCGGTAGCTGGCACGGTCGTGCAATCGGTCACGGAAAGAGGTCGGTGCCCAGCCCGCGGCCTGGGCGGCCAGCAGCAACTCGGCGGCTTCGGCAATCTCGTCGGCCGCCGGCGCGAAGGCCTCGACGATGGGGCGGATCTGGTCGGGGTGGATGCTCCACATGCGCGTGTAGCCGAACTCGCGCGCGGCGCGGCGGGCCGCGGCGGCCAGCCGCTCGGTGTCGCGGAACTCGGTGACGACGCAATGCGAGGGTGTCTTGCCGAAGGCATGAGACGCCGCGGCCACTTCGAGCTTGGCGCGCACGACCAGCGGGTGCTCGAACTGTCCCGGCAACTCCATCGCGGTCTTCGGGATGGCGCCGCAGTGAGCCGACACGAAATCCATCAGCCCGAAGGAGACCGATTCGATGCGTGGATGGGCGGCGATGCGGAAGACCTCGCGCAGCGCGCCATGGGTTTCGACGAGGACTTGCAGCGGCAGCTTCGGCTGGCCATGGCGCTCGCACGCGGCATCGATGGCGGCGGCGGCGCTGTCCACGTCGTCGGCGCCTTCGGGCTTGGGGATCATCAGGTAGGCAAGGCGGGCGCCGGCCTTGCCGATCAGCGTGTCGACGTCGGCTTCGAAGGCCGCATGGCCCCAGGGGTGGACGCGGGCGCCGACGCGGCCAAAGCGATTGGCATCGCTGGTTGCCAGTTCGGCGATCAGCAGCGCGTGCTCGGCTTCGCCACCGACCGGCGCGCCGTCCTCGGCGTCGAGTGTGATGTCGAAGACGGGGCCAAGTTCGGCCTGCAAGGCCAGGCTCTTCTTCATGCGGGCCTCGACGCCGCAGTAATGGTCAACGACGGGCAGCGTGGGCCGCGCGGCTTCGTGGCCGAACAGGGCCTGGAGGGGGTGGAGGAGGGTGCTCATTGCTCCAATGTACCGAGGCCAGGACGTGTAATCCGCACTGTCACCGACATGTCATATGTGTCAACATAAGTCATCAATGATACTTGGAGACAACCATGATTCGACTCGAATCCCTAAGCTGCGCCCGGCGCCTGGCCCTGCAGACGCTGGGTGCGGTCCTCGGCGTGTTTCTGGTGGCCGGCTTCCTGCTGTACTCGGAGCGCACGCTCATCATGAACGAGCGGCAGCAGGCGGTGCAGCAGGCAGTTGAGGCGGCGCATGGTGTCGTCGCGCACTTTCATGCCCAGGTCGCCCAGGGCAAGCTGGCCGAGGAGGACGCCAGGAAGGCGGCCCTCGCCGCGGTCCGGGGGCTGCGCTACAGCGGCAGCGAGTATTTCTGGATCAACGACAACACGCCGGTCATGGTCATGCACCCGATGAAGCCGGAGCTGGAGGGCAAGACGCTGACGGGCAGCAAGGATCCGACGGGCAAGCTGCTCTTCGTCGAGATGGTGGACATCGTCAAGGCTAACGGCGCCGGTTTTCTGCCCTACATGTGGCCGAAACCGGGCAGCGATCAGCCGGTGCCCAAGGTGTCTTACGTGAAGGGTTTTGCGCCGTGGGGCTGGATCATCGGCTCGGGGGTCTATGTCGACACCGTCGACGCGACCATCTGGCGCCGCGTCTGGCAGGCGGGCCTGGGGGTGGTCGTCCTCGTCGGCGTGCTGCTGGCCCTGGGCATGGCCATCACGCGAAGCATCACGCGCCAGCTCGGCGGCGAGCCGACGCGGGTGAATGCGATCACGCACCGGCTGGCTGAGGGGGATCTCAGCGTCGATATCGACGTGCGGGCAGGCGATCACGACAGCGTCATGCAGGGCGTGAAGGCCATGCGCGACAGCATGGCCAGCATCGTTCGGCAGGTGCGTGACGGCTCGGAGTCGGTGGCCAATGCCAGTTCCGAGATCGCTTCCGGCAACCAGGACCTCAGCGCGCGCACCGAGAGCCAGGCCAGCGCCCTGCAGCAGACGGCCGCGTCCATGGATGAACTGGGCGCGACGGTGCGCAACAACGTCGACAACGCGATGCAGGCCAACCAGCTGGCGCAGAACGCCTCGCATGTGGCGGCCGAAGGTGGGCAGGTCGTGCGCCAGGTCGTCGAGACGATGAAGGGCATCAACGACAGCTCGCGCCGCATCGGCGACATCATCTCGGTCATCGACGGCATCGCGTTCCAGACCAACATCCTGGCGCTGAACGCCGCTGTCGAGGCGGCGCGCGCCGGTGAGCAGGGACGGGGATTTGCCGTGGTGGCGGGGGAGGTGCGGCTGCTGGCCGGCCGCAGTGCCGAGGCGGCGCGCGAGATCAAGCAGCTCATCACGCAAAGCATGGAGCGGGTCGATCGCGGCAACACGTTGGTCGATCAGGCCGGCGAGACGATGGAGAAGGTCGTCAGCAGCATTCAGCGCGTGACCGACATCATGGGCGAGATCAGCTCGTCCAGCGCGGAGCAGAGCTCGGGGGTGACCCAGGTGGGGGCGGCCGTCACGCAGATGGATCAGGCCACGCAGCAGAACGCCGCCATGGTCGAGGAAATGGCGGCGGCGGCCGACGGTCTGAAGGCGCAGGCCCAGCAACTGGTCCAGACTGTGGCGACCTTCAGGTTGCCGGCAACTCACGGCTGACAACGAAAAAGGGCCAGCATCGCTGGCCCTTTCGTCTGGCAGGTGGCTGCCGCTGCTTACAGCAGATGCTTGACGCCGTCCTGCTCGTCCGTCAGTTCCTTCAGCGTCTTGTTGATGCATTCCTGCGAGAACGCGTCGATTTCGATGCCCTGGACGATCTTGTACTCGCCGCCTTCGCAGGTGACGGGGTAACCGAACATGACTTCCTTGGGGATGCCGTATTCGCCATTCGACGGGATGCCCATCGTGACCCACTTGCCGTTGGTGCCCAGGGCCCAGTCGCGCATGTGGTCGATGGCGGCGTTGGCGGCCGAGGCGGCCGACGACAGGCCGCGAGCGGCAATGATGGCCGCGCCGCGCTTGCCGACGGTGGGCAGGAAGACCTCGCGGTTCCACTGCTCGTCGTTGATCAGGGCCTTGACCGACTGGCCGTCGATGGTGGCATTGCGATAGTCGGCGTACATCGTGGGCGAGTGGTTGCCCCAGACGGCCAGCTTTTCGATGGAGGCGACGGCCTTGCCGGTCTTGGCGGCCAGTTGCGACGCGGCGCGGTTGTGGTCCAGGCGCAGCATGGCGGTGAAGTTCTTGGCCGGCAGGTCCGGGGCCGACTTCATCGCGATGTAGGCGTTGGTGTTGGCGGGGTTGCCGACCACCAGCACCTTGACGTTGCGCGAGGCGACGGCGTTGAGCGCCTTGCCCTGCGTGGTGAAGATGGCGCCGTTGATGGACAGCAGCTCGGCGCGCTCCATGCCAGGGCCGCGCGGACGCGAACCCACCAGCAGCGCGTAGTCGGTGTCCTTGAAGGCGGTCATCGGATCGCTGTGCGCTTCGATGCCGGCCAGCAGCGGAAAGGCGCAGTCTTCCAATTCCATGATCACGCCCTTCAGCGCGTTCTGAGCCTTCTCGTCGGGAATCTCCAACAGCTGCAGGATGACGGGCTGGTCCTTGCCCAGCATTTCGCCGGAAGCGATGCGGAACAGCAGGGCGTAGCCGATCTGGCCGGCAGCGCCGGTAACGGCGACGCGAACGGGTTTCTTGCTCATGGAAATCTCCGGGGACAGTTGATAAAGCTGACGTCGAGGCGGCGCCATGCGCATCGCCTGAAGGCGGGCAAGTGTACGGGCTTACCCTGCTGGCCCTGTGCTGCAATGCGCTTATGCCGAAGACCGCCGCGCCTTTGTACGAACAGATTCGCCAGTTGATCGTGGCTGCCCTCGCGGCCGGCGAATGGCGGCCGGGTGATGCTCTGCCCAGCGAGGCCGCCCTGGCGGAACGCTTCCATGCCAGCCCGGGCACGGTGCGGCGGGCGCTTGACGAACTGACTGCGGCCCATGTCGTCGAGCGCCGCCAGGGCAGCGGCACCTTCGTGGCGACGCATACGGCGCCGCGCGACGCCTACCGGTTCCTGCGTCTCGTGGCCGACGACGGCGTCAAGGGCTTCACCCGCGAGTTGGTCCATTGCCGACGCGCGCGCGCCACGGCGGAGACGGCGCGGGCACTGCACCTGCGCACTTCCGAGCCCGTCATCGAGGTGCGGCGCCTGCTGCTGCGGCGTGGCCAGGCCGTCGTGCTGGACGACCTCTGGCTGCCCGAGCGGCACTTCCAGGGGCTGAACAGCGACGTGATCAATGCCTATCCGGGCACGCTCTATGCGCTGTTCGAGGAGCGGTACCAGGTGCACATGGTGCGCGCCGAGGAAAAGCTGCGCGCCGTCGCGGCCGGGGTCGACGCTGCCAAATTGCTGGGCGTGGGGGAGGGGGCGCCGCTGCTGAGCGTCGAGCGCGTGGCCTACACCTACGGCGACCGACCGGTCGAATTGCGCCGCGGCCTCTACCACACGGACGTGGACCACTACCGCAATGAGTTGAACTGAATCTGACAATGCCGCAGTGCAGCAACCGCGAAGCTCGGACTCTGTCTTGGCCCTAGAATCTTTCGGTTTCACACTGATTACGCAGGCTAGACCATGACGGACAGCGCCAAGGCAAGACCGGTTTACCGAAATATTCACGTTACGCAGATCGTCAGTTATCGCCTCCCGCCTGCCGGCATCGTCTCCATCCTGCATCGCGTCAGCGGCCTGCTGATGTTCGTGCTGCTGCCCTTCGTGGTCTGGATGCTGGACAACAGCCTGAGCTCGGAGATCTCCTTCGACGTGTTCACCAACGTCTTCGTCGCCGGCGCCGCGGGCATTCCGGGTTGGTTCGTGAAGCTGGTGGCGCTGGGGCTGATCTGGGCCTATCTGCACCACTTCATTGCCGGCGTGCGCCACCTGTGGATGGACGCGACGCACAGCGTCAGCAAGGCCCAGGGGCACAGCTCGGCCATCGTCACGCTGGCCCTGAGCGTGGTGCTGACGTTGGCGCTCGGCGCCAAGCTGTTCGGCCTGTACTGACATCTTCGGAAGGACAACAACAATGAGCACTTTCGGCTCCAAGCGCCTCGTCGTGGGCGCCCATTACGGCCTGCGCGACTGGCTGGCCCAGCGTGCGACGGCCGTGCTGATGGCCCTGTTCACCATCGTGCTGCTCGCGCAGCTGCTGATGCCCGGCGCGCTGGGCTATGACCGCTGGGCGGCCATCTTCTCCCAGCAGTGGATGAAGGTTCTGAGCTTCGTCACCATCCTGGCGCTGGCCTACCACGCCTGGGTGGGAGTGCGCGACATCTGGATGGACTACGTGAAGCCCGTCGGTGTCCGGCTGGCCCTGCAAGTGTTTTCGATCGTGTGGTTGCTTGGCTGTGCCGGCTGGGCAATCCAGGTGCTGTGGAGACTGTGATGACGGCAAAGATTTCGACCCGCAAGTTCGACGTGGTCATCGTCGGGGCCGGTGGCTCCGGCATGCGCGCCTCGCTGCAGCTGGCGCTGGCCGGCCTGAACGTGGCCGTGCTGTCCAAGGTCTTCCCGACCCGCTCGCACACTGTCGCCGCCCAGGGCGGCATCGGCGCGTCCCTGGGCAACATGTCCGAGGACAACTGGCACTACCACTTCTTCGACACCGTCAAGGGCTCGGACTGGCTGGGTGACCAGGACGCCATCGAGTTCATGTGCCGCGAGGCTCCCAAGGTCGTCTACGAGCTCGAGCATTTCGGCATGCCGTTCGACCGCAACGCCGACGGCACCATCTACCAGCGCCCGTTCGGCGGCCACACCGCCAACTACGGCGAGAAGCCCGTGCAGCGCGCCTGCGCCGCGGCCGACCGCACGGGCCACGCGCTGCTGCACACGCTGTACCAGCAGAACGTCAAGGCCCGCACGCAGTTCTTCGTCGAGTGGATGGCGCTGGACATCATCCGCGACGCCGAAGGCGATGCCGTCGGCGTGACCGCGCTGGAGATGGAAACCGGCGAGGTCCACATCCTGCACGCCAAGACCGTGTTGCTGGCCACCGGCGGCGCCGGTCGCATCTTCGCGGCCTCCACCAACGCCTTCATCAACACCGGTGACGGCCTGGGCATGGCGGCGCGTGCAGGCATTCCGCTGGAAGACATGGAGTTCTGGCAGTTCCACCCCACCGGCGTGGCCGGCGCGGGCGTGCTGCTGACCGAAGGCTGCCGCGGTGAAGGCGCGATCCTGCGCAACGCCAACGGCGAGCGCTTCATGGAGCGCTATGCCCCGACGCTGAAGGACCTGGCCCCGCGCGACTTCGTGTCCCGCTCGATGGACCAGGAGATCAAGGAAGGTCGCGGCTGCGGTCCCAACAAGGACTACGTGCTGCTGGACATGACCCACCTGGGTGCCGAGACCATCGCCAAGCGCCTGCCCTCGGTGCTTGAGATCGGCCACAACTTCGCCAACGTCGACATCACGAAGGAACCCATCCCCGTGGTGCCCACCATCCACTACCAGATGGGTGGCATTCCGACCAACGTGCACGGCCAGGTCGTCATTCCGAAAAACGGCAAGCACAACGACATCATCAACGGCCTCTACGCCGTGGGCGAGTGCTCCTGCGTGTCGGTGCACGGCGCCAACCGCCTGGGCACCAACTCGCTGCTGGACCTGGTCGTCTTCGGCCGCGCCGCGGGCAACCATATCGTCGATTTCAACCTGAAGACGAAGTCCCACAAGGACCTGCCCAAGGACGCCGCCGACAAGACCCTGGCCCGCCTGGCGCGGCTGGAGTCGGCCACCGACGGCGAGTACGCCCAGAACGTTGCCAACGACATCCGCTCGACCATGCAGAAGCATGCCGGCGTGTTCCGCACGCAGGCCTCCATGGACGAAGGCGTGGCCAAGATCAAGGAAGTCGCCAAGCGCGTCGCCGGCATCGGCCTGAAGGACAAGTCCAAGGTCTTCAACACCGAGCGTGTCGAGGCGCTGGAAGTGGAGAACCTCATCGAAGCCGCGCAGGCCACGATGATCTCCGCAGCCGCCCGCCCCGAGAGCCGTGGTGCCCACGCGCACAACGACTACCCGAACCGCGACGACGCAAACTGGATGAAGCACACGCTGTGGTATTCCGAAGGCAACCGCCTGGACTACAAGCCTGTGAACCTGACCCCGTTGACGGTTGAATCCGTGCCCCCGAAGGTCCGTACCTTCTAAGTGAGCCAGACATGAAGCGCACCTTCCAGATCTACCGCTACGACCCCGACAAGGACGCCAAGCCTTACATGCAGACCCTCGAGGTCGAGCTGGACGGGCACGAGCGCATGCTGCTCGACGCCCTGGTCAAGCTGAAGGCGGTCGACCCCACACTGTCCTTCCGCCGCTCCTGCCGCGAAGGCGTCTGCGGTTCGGACGCGATGAACATCAACGGCAAGAACGGCCTGGCCTGCCTGACGAACATGCGCACGCTGCCGGGCACCATCGTGCTCAAGCCGCTGCCGGGCCTGCCCGTCGTGCGCGACCTCATCGTCGACATGACGCAGTTCTTCAAGCAGTACCACTCGATCAAGCCGTACCTCGTCAACGACAACATCCCGCCCGAGAAGGAGCGGCTGCAGTCGCCCGTCGAGCGCGAGGAGCTGGACGGCCTGTACGAATGCATCCTGTGCGCGAGCTGCTCCACGAGCTGCCCGAGCTTCTGGTGGAACCCCGACAAGTTCGTCGGCCCGGCCGGCCTGCTGCAGGCCTACCGCTTCATCGCCGACAGCCGCGACGAAGCCACCAACGAGCGCCTGGACAACCTCGAGGATCCCTACCGGCTGTTCCGCTGTCACACCATCATGAACTGCGTGGACGTCTGCCCGAAGGGCCTGAATCCCACGAAAGCCATCGGCAAGATCAAGGAACTGATGGTCCGCCGCGCGGTCTGACGCATGCCTGAACTGATCGGTGAACGCGAACTCTCCAAACTGCGCTGGCGCTGCCGCCGAGGCCTGCTGGAGAACGACCTCTTCATCGAACGATTCTTTACCCGGCATGCCGACTCGGGCATCAGCGTCGCGCAAGCCGAAGGCTTGACGATGTTGATGGACCTGGCCGACAACGACCTTCTCGACCTGTTACTGCGCCGCAAGGAGCCCAGTGGTGAAATTGACACTGCTGCCGTGCGAGGCGTCCTTGCCGATCTGCGCACCTGATTTCAAAACCCTAAGGACTGCACCATGACCCCGTCCGACGTCAAAGCCACCCTGTCGTTCTCCGACGGCAGCCCCTCGATGGACCTGCCCCTGTACAAGGGCACGATCGGTCCGGATGTCATCGACATCCGCAAGCTCTACGGCCAGACCGGCAAGTTCACCTACGACCCCGGCTTCCTGTCGACGGCGTCCTGCAACTCCACCATCACCTACATTGACGGTGACAAGGGCGAGTTGCTGTATCGCGGCTACCCCATCGAGCAGCTCGCGGTGAACTGCGACTACCTCGAAACCTGCTACCTGCTGCTGTACGGAGAGCTGCCCAACCCGGCCCAGAAGGCCAACTTCGAAGACCGTGTGATGCACCACACCATGGTCAACGAGCAGATGCAGTTCTTCCTGCGCGGCTTCCGCCGTGACGCCCACCCGATGGCCGTCATGACGGGCCTGGTGGGAGCGCTGTCGGCCTTCTATCACGACAGCACCGATATCAATAACCCCGAGCACCGCGAGATCGCGGCGATCCGCCTGATCGCCAAGATGCCCACGCTGGTGGCCATGGCCTACAAGTACACGATCGGCCAGCCCTACATCTACCCGAAGAACGACCTCTCGTACGCCGGCAACTTCATGCGCATGATGTTTGCCACGCCGTGCGAGGACTACAAGCCCAACGACGTGCTGGTCCGCGCGATGGACCGCATCTTCACTCTGCATGCCGACCACGAGCAGAACGCTTCGACCTCGACCGTGCGCCTGTGCGGCTCGTCGGGCACCAATCCGTTCGCGGCCATCGCGGCCGGCGTGGCCTGCCTGTGGGGCCCGGCGCACGGCGGCGCCAACGAGGCGTGCCTGAACATGCTGGGCGACATCCAGAAGCAGGGCGGCGTGGCCCGCATCGGCGACTTCATCAGCAAGGTCAAGGACAAGAACTCCGGCGTCAAGCTGATGGGCTTCGGTCACCGCGTCTACAAGAACTACGACCCGCGCGCCAAGCTTATGCGCGAGACCTGCCACGAGGTGCTGGCCGAGCTGGGCCTGCAGAACGACCCGCTGTTCGAGCTGGCCATGAAGCTGGAGCAGATCGCGCTGGAAGACGAGTACTTCGTCGCCCGCAAGCTCTACCCGAACGTCGACTTCTACTCGGGTATCGTGCAGCGCGCCATCGGCATCCCCGTGCCGCTGTTCACCGCCATCTTCGCGCTGGCCCGCACGGTCGGCTGGATCGCCCAGCTCAATGAGATGATCGGTGACCCCGAGTACAAGATCGGCCGCCCGCGCCAGCTCTTCGTCGGCGCGGCACCGCGCGACGTCAAGCCCATCGCCCAGCGCTGACAAGCTTCTCGCCTTACGCGAACCCCTCGGAGCCCCGAGGGGTTCTTTCGTTTTGGAGCCAGCAATCCTGATGTCCGCACCTGAGATCCTCGTCCTCGGCAGCGTCAACCGCGACCTCATCGTGCATGCGCCGCGCCTGCCTCTGCCAGGTGAGACGTTGCGTGGCCAGCGGTTCGGCTCCTGCCTGGGAGGCAAGGGCGCCAACCAGGCGGTCGCGGCGGCACGCCTTGGGGCGTCCGTGGCGCTTGCCGCCCGCGTGGGTCTGAAGGAAAACGGTGCGGGGATGGTGGAGCAGCTGAAGGGTGAGGGCGTCGACACGCGTGCCGTCACTCAGCCGGCTGACGAGGTGCCGGGCGTGGCGCTGATCGTCGTTGGGGCCGAGGATGCCGAGAATCAGATCGTGACCGTCGCCGGCTCCAACGGCACGCTGCCGCTGGCGCAGGTCGAGGCGTTGGAACTGGCAGGTCTGCGCTGGCTGGTGGCCCAGCAGGAGTTGCCGCTGGAAAGCGTCTCGCGTGCCTTTCAGCGCGCCCATGCCGAAGGCGTGAAGACGCTGCTGAATGCCGCGCCGTTTCGCCCTGGCTGCGAGGCGTTGCTGCCGCATGTCGACCTGCTCGTCGTCAACGCGCTGGAGGCCCAGGCCCTCGTCACGACACTGGGCGGCGGCGTGGCCGAGCCCGAAGCACTGGCCAGGGCCTTGCGGGCGAAGGGGCCGGTGGCGGTTCTCGTGTCGTTGGGTGCTGAAGGCCTGTGCTGGGTCGACGCCGATGGTGCTCGCCGCGTGCCGGCGCGGCCCGTGAAGGCGGTCGACACCGTGGGTGCAGGCGATACCCTCGTCGGTGCACTTGTCACCGCGCTGGCTGAGGGGCAGGGCATCGACAAGGCACTTGCCTTTGCCCAGGCCGCGGCGGCGCTGGCCGTGTCCCGCCCCGGCGTTCAGGACGCCATGCCGCGCCGCGAAGAAGTCGAGCAACTGCTCGCGCAATGAATCGAATCCCACAAGGAGAACAAGAGATGTCCCAGACCCTGCTGCTGCCCCGCTGGATCCTGACGATGAAGGCCGGCGAAGACACGCTGGAGAACCATGCGCTGCTGATCGATGGCGAGCGCATTGCCGCCATCGGCCCGCGCGAGACGCTGCTGGCCCAGTACCCCCAGGCCGCACGCGTCGAGCTGCCCGAGCAGATCCTCATCCCCGGCCTCATCAATGGTCATGCCCACTCGGCCATGACGTTGCTGCGCGGCGTTGCCGACGACGTGCCGCTGATGGACTGGCTGCAGAACCACATCTGGCCGCTGGAGAAGAAGTGGGTCAGCGAAGCCTGGACCTATCTGGGCTCCAAGCTCGCGGCTGCCGAAGGTCTGCGCAGCGGCACGACCTACATCAACGACATGTATTTCTTCCCGACGGCGATGGCCCGCGCGGCCGTGGACTCCGGGGTGCGTGCCGCCGTGTCGATCAACGTCATCGATTTCCCGACCGGCTATGCCTCGGGCCCGGACGACTACATCGCCAAGGGTGTGGCGGCCTACGAGCAGTACAAGGGTGAGCCACTGCTGGACTGGACCAGCGCCCCCCACGCGCCCTACACGGTCTCGGACGAGACCTTCGTCAAGCTGCGTGATCTGGCCGAGAAGCTGGACATCCAGATGCACTGCCACATCCACGAGACGGCCGGCGAGGTGTCGGACGGCCTCAAGGCCCACGGCATGCGTCCCATCGCGCGGCTGGACAGGCTGGGCCTGTTCAACGAGCGCATGATTGCCGTGCATATGGTCCACCTCGACGAGGGCGAGATCGAGCTGATGTCCAGGAAGGGCGTGCACCTGGTGCACAACCCCAACTCCAACCTCAAGCTGGCCTCCGGCGTCATGCCGCTGAAAGCACTGGAAGCAGCCGGCGTCAACGCCATCCTCGGCACCGACGGTGCGGCGTCCAACAACCGCCTGGACATGTTCGGCGAGATCCGCTCGGCCGCGCTGCTGGCCAAGGGCATCACCGGCGACCCGACCGTCGCGTCGGCGCGCACCGCGCTGGAGATGGCCACCATCCGCGCCGCCAAGGCCATGGGGCGGGCCGATGACCTCGGTTCGCTGGAAGTGGGCAAGCTGGCCGACGTCGTGGCCGTGTCGCTGGACAGCATTGAGTGCCAGCCTGTCTACAACGCCGCCGCCCAGCTCGTCTACGTGGCCGGCCGCGAGCACGTCAGCAGCGTGTGGGTCGGCGGCCGCCAGTTGCTGCGTGACCGCCAGCCGACGACCATCGACGTCCCCGGCCTGCTGGCCGAGGTGCGCGACGTCGTTGGCCGGATGAAGGCCGGCTGACGCTCAGAACTGCATCCGCGCCCCGATCCGGTACTGGCGTCCCAGCACGTCGTACAGGAAGGGGTTGATGCCGTAGCCCGTGCCCGTCTGCGGCGCGGACGGCGGGTCCACGTCGGTCAGGTTGTCGATCTTGAGGTAGACCGACAGGTTCTTGTTGACCTTGTAGGACCCGCCGATGTCCCAGTAGAACGCCCCCTTCATCTGGTTGTTCAGGATGGTCGGGTGGACGGCCGTGGCGACCGGGCAGTTGGTCTGGCACTCGATGTACTCGTTGCTGTAGACGCCGTTGCTGATCCAGCGCTGCGACAAGGTCAGGCTGACGGCATCGTTCTCCCAAGACTGCGAGAACTGCGCCTTCCACTTGGGCGTGAAGCCGACGTTGTTGACGTTGGCGACGTTGACGCCAGCCGCCTCGGTCGGGATGGTGCCCACGACGCCCGAGTTGATCACGAAGCTCTTCGTGTAGGTCGCCAGGCCGCGCAGCGTGATCTTGCCGGGCAGGCCAGCGAGGCCGAAGCGGAACAGGCCTTCGAGGTCCATGCCCTTGTTGCGCATGGAGGCAAGGTTGAAGGCCTGCAGCGTGACGAACTTGGTCGGGCTGACGAGGTCCATCGCGGCGCAGATCTCCTGGTTGCCGGCCACGCAGAGGTCCACCTCCTGCTGGGCGCTGAGCGAAGAGATCACGTCGTTGACCTTGATGTCGAAATAGTCGACCGAGGCGCTGAAGCCCGGCGCCCAGCTCGGCTGGGCCAGCACCAGGCCGAAGGTGGTGTTGCGGGCCGTCTCCGGGCGGAGGTTCGTGTTGCCGATGGTGCGCTGCTGGACGGTCAGCGTCGTGCCGCCGTAGTTGACGGTGTTGTTGACAACCAGCGGCGCGGCGTAGAGCTCGCTGAGGTTGGGTGCGCGCACGTCCTTGGACGTCACGGCACGAAGCCGTAGGCCATCGATGCCGGTCTTCCAGGTCGATCCGGCCTTCCAGGCGTCGACACCGCCCGAGGTGCTGTAGCGCGTGTGGCGGCCGGCGACATTGAAGTTGGCTTCACCCAGGCTGGCGGACTTGAACAGCGGCAGGTTCAGCTCCAGGAAGCCTTCCTTGACGTTGTAGCCGCCCTCGGCGTTGTGATAGTTGCCGGCGTACCAGTTGTTGCCGATGGCGGTGTTGAGCAGCGGGTCGGCCGGGTACTCGGCGCTGTTGGGGCTGGTGGCGGAGACGCCGTTGCCGTAGGGGTCGCCCAGCACGTAGTACTGCTCCTTGCGCACCTCGCCGCCGAAGGCCACGGCCACCGGGCCGGCCCACAGCGAGAAGGGCTCGCCGTTGACGCTGAAGCTGGCGACCGACTGGCGCTGGCGCGAGTGCTGGTGCGGGCCGTTGGCCGGGGCGATGTAGGCCCAGGCGGCCGGATCGATGGGAACGTCGCCGAGCACGTTCAGCGGCACGCAGCCGGCCGCCGCGGCGGCCGGGTTACGGCAGATGATGCGGCCGTCGCTCGTCTTGATGGCGTCGATGGCGGCGTTGTAGCGCGGGTTCAGCGTCATGTTGGCCACGCTGATGTCGATGGTGTTCTGGCCGTGCGTGGCGTAGGCGTCGTAGGTCCAGGGCTTGCCGAAGGCGTCGAACTTGCCGTTGGCGCCGACCGTCAGGCGCGCCTGCGTGCGCACCGGGTTGACGTCGATGTCGCTGGGGAACTCGGCGTTGGACGTGCCGAACTGGAAGCTGGTGATGCCGTTGCTCGCGCAGGCCGCCTGGATGGAGGCCGGCACGAAGGGGTTGCTGCACTGGATGGTCAGGTTGGCGTTCTTGGCCGCGCCGGGGTTGGGCGTGAAGCGGGAGTCCACCTTGCCGTAGTTCAGCGTGAAGAAGACCTCGTGGTCGTCGTTCAGCTCATAGCTGCCGCGGGTGTAGAACACCTGGCGCTCCATGTTCATGCCCAGCGTCGTGCCGCCGCCGACCGTGCCGGCCAGGTCGCCGCCGACGCAGAAGGGCGTGATGCAACCCGTGACGGCGCCGGTGCCCGTGGGCACGCCGTTGGAGCCGTAGTTGAACTTGAAGGGCGCGCCGTCCTTGCCGAAGGCCGTGCCCTGCAGCGGGCCGTTAGTGATGAGTCCGAACTTGGCGTACTGGAACTGCTGGGCGTTCTCGATGGCCGTGTACTGCGGCTTGCCATCCGTCGTCTGCGAGATGGGGCGCACCTGGAAGGCCGGGTTCTTGAACCAGGTGCGGCCGTTGGCGCCGGCGCCGCCGAAGCGGGGGGAGGGCACGCCGTGCTCGCGGCTGTATTCGACACTCGCGGCGAGGTGGGCGCGACCGTCCAGGAAGTCGCTGCCCCAGGCTGCCTGCAGCGTGGTGTTGCGGTCGTCGTGGTAATTGGTCTCGCCGGCCTCGACATTGGCCTTGAAGCCGGTGAAGCGCTTGTCGGTGATGAAGTTCACCACGCCGCCGACGGCGTCGGAGCCGTAGGAGGCCGAGGCGCCGCCGGTTACCACGTCCACCTGCTTGACGAGCAGCTGAGGGAACTGGCTTACATCTGTCACGCCTGTCACGTTGGCGCCGACGACGCGCTGGCCGTCCAACAGCGTCAGCGTGCGGATGGGGCCGAGGCCCCGCAGGCTCAGCGAGCTCAGGCCCTGGATGCCGCTGCTGGTGCTGTTGGTGCTGGTGGTGCGGCCTGTGCTGCCCTGCAACGCGGGCAGTTCGGCAATCGCGTTGAAGAGGTTGGGCTTGGCGACCTTCTCCAGGTCGGCGGCCACCATGCGCGTCGTCGGCGTGGGCTGGGTGAAGCCGCGTGCGGAAATGCGCGAGCCGGAGATGACGACCGGGCTGAGCACGTTGCCCTCGGCGGGCTGGGCCTCGGCGGCGGGCGGCGCGGCGTCCTGGGCGTGGGCGGCCAGAGCCAGGCTGGCGCAGGTGGTGAGGGCGGCGAGATGGATCAGGGTTCGATGACCGGGGGTACGCATGGATGTCTCCTGGTTCGGCAGCGGGTGTGCTGTCTTGTTGTCGATGAACTGGATAGCGCTGTCCGAAGATTCAAAAAAAATGGCGTCAGCCATTCAGGTCTTCGGCAAGCGGAGCCTGTCGCCCGTCTTGAAGCATTCGCAGGTACAGCGTGTTTCAAGGTGGGATTGCGCTATCCTACGCGCCGAGTCACCCCAATGGTATGGGGGATACTATCTAGCCATGCCCCCTTTCAAGCCCGATTCCGCCGCTCCAGTACGACGCACGCGGGCCACAGGCCGGGTCACGCTGGCCGATGTGGCGGAGGCGGCGGGCGTCAGCCCGATCACGGTGTCCCGCGCCCTGCGCGGGGAGCGCGCCGTGGCGCAGGATCTGGTCGAGCGCGTGCAGGCGGCCGCCGCCTCGCTGGGCTATGTGCCCGACCCGGCAGCCCGGGCGCTGGCCTCGGCCCGCAGCTCTCACGTGGCGGTGCTGATCCCCAAGCTCAGCAACACCTTGTTCGTGGAACTGCTGGACGCTGTGCAGAACACGCTGGTACCGGCCGGTTACCAGACGCTGATCGGCGTCACGCACTACGACGCGGGCGAGGAAGAGGCCGTGCTGCGCAGCTTCCTGGCCCACCGGCCGGCGGGGCTCATCGTGACCGGCAGCGACCGCAGCCCGGCGGCGACGGCCATGATCGAAGGCAGCGGCATTCCCTGCGTTCGTGTGATGGAGGTCGGCGAGGACGCGGGTGGCTACAGCGTGGGCTTCTCGCAGCGCGATGCCGGGCGGGCCATCACGCAGCAGTTGCTGGACGGTGGCCGGCGCCGGATTGCTTACGTCGCCGCCCAACTGGACCCGCGCACGCTGGAGCGTGGCGAGGGCTATGAAGCCGCCCTCGTCGGGGCCGGCTTGGGCGGCCGCGTGAACAAGGTGCTGAGCGCCGAGCCGTCGTCGATGGCGCTGGGCGGCGCGATGCTGGAGCGCGTGCTGCGCGAGGCGCCCGAGACCGACGCCATCTTCTTCTGCAACGACGACCTGGCCCAGGGCGCGCTGCTGGCGGCCTTGCGCCTGGGCGTGGCCGTGCCAGGCCGTGTGGCGGTGGCCGGCTTCAACGACCTGCCCGGCAGCGACCAGATGGTGCCGCCGCTGACCACCGTGGCCACGCCGCGCCGCGAGATCGGCGAGCAGGCGGCGCAGATGCTGATGAAGCTCATGCGCGGCCAGCCGGTGGAGACGCCGCATCTGGACCTGGGCTTCCAGGTGGTGCGGCGGGCGTCAAGCTAGTTCGACGTCGAGCCGGTAGTCGCGACCGGCCTCGATGCTGCGAACCAGGCCGTCTGGCAGCAGTTGCCCGTCCAGCAGCACGCGAGCCTGGCCAGTGCGGCGCACCTGCAGCAGGAAGCGCGCGCCGCGGAACTCGCGCTCGGCGCTGAGACGGCCCCAGCCCGTCGGCAACTGCGGATCCACCCGCAAGCCCTCGGCGTGGCCTCGCAGGCCGCACAGGCCCTCGATGACGCTGCGATAGGCCCAGGCCGCCGTGCCGGTGTTGAAGAGCTGGCTGGAGCGGCCGGCGGTGCGCGGATATTGCTGGTGAGCGCCGCGGTAGTAGTTGGGGATGAAGACGGGCAACTGGCCGCGCTGCAGCAGGTCGGCCTCCTCCGGCCCCGGGATCATGCGGCGCAGCGCGCTGAAGGCGCGGTCGGCCTCGCCAGCGTCGTAGAGCGCGTGCACGTAGAAGCTGGCCGCGTGGTTGTAGACCGCGCCATTCTCGGCCGAGCCCGAATGCTTCTGCGTGACGCGGCCCACGTCGTCGCGCATGCGGGAGTAGGGCGGGTTGAACATGGCCACGCCATGCGGCGTTTCCAGTTGCGCGTCGATGGCCGCGAGCATCCTCCTGCGCTGCTCGTCATTCGCGGCGCCGCTGAGCATGGCCCAGGACTGCGGGTTCAGGTAGATGCGGCCCTCGGCATCCGATTTGACGCCGAAGACGACGCCGTCGTCCGTGATGCCGCGGGCGAACCAGTCGCCGTCCCACAGGTGGCGGTTGGCGGCGTCGTTCAGCTCCTGTGAAGCCGTACGCCAGCGCTCGGCGGCTTCGGTGCGGCCGGCGTCGGCGCTGATGCCGGCCCACAGCTTCATTGCAAACGCGGCGGCCACGGTCAGCCAGCCGGACACGCCGCGGCCCTTGTAGCCCACCATGTTCATCGGGTCGCACCAGTCGCCCTGGGCGATGAAGCTCAGGCCGCGCGCGTCCCGGTCCTGCTGCAGCCAGGCCATGGCGGCGTCCAGGCGCTGCGCGACGGTCAGCCCATTCACCACGACGCTCAGCAGCGCGAAGTCGCCGGTCTCGTCCAGGTAAGCCTGCAGGCACACGGGTAGCCACACGCAGTGGTCGGTGTGCGGCACCTGGTTGATGTACTTCAGCTCGGCGCCTTCGACTATCAGGACGCCGTCGGGCATGGAGCCGTTGGCGTGCTGCTGGCCCAGCGCATGCAGCAGCGCGGCGCGCGTGACGCCGGGCGCGATGTAGGCCATGCCCAGGTTGTCCTGCAGGTAGTTGCGCGTCTGCGGGTCGGTGCTGAGGCGGTTCACGTCACCGTGATAGAAGACCTGGCGCGGCAGCCAGTGGTTCACGAAGCGGTCGAAGTCGGGGTCGGGCGTGGTGATGCGCAGGCAGCCGCGGCCGCCGTCGATGTAGGCGGCGTAGGCCTCGCGGGTGCGGGCGAAGGCGGCCTTGCTCAGGTAGGCCTCGCGGACGCGTGCGATCTCGGCGTCGTCCAGCGCGGGGCCGAACAGGAATCGATGTGTCTGGCCGTCGCCCGGCTCCAGCGCCAGCCGGTACTGCACGCAGGCGGCGGGCGTCTCGTAGCGGGCATCGCCGCAGGCCAGCCGGTCAGCCTGCAAGGCGCTGGGGGCGTGCAGGCCGCCTTCGCCCTCGAAGGCAGCCTGGCTGGCCTCCCAGGCGTCGGGCGGTGTCTCGCAGAGGAAGTAGGTCTTGTCCTTGAGGTGCAGGTTCTTGAAGTGGTCCGCGACCTTCTGGTACGGCGTTACGCTGCTGGCGACGATGCCGCCGAGGTCGGCGCGCCACTCGGCCGACTGGTTCATCCACGACATGTAGCCGATGGGGAAGTAGGGCACGACGCTGATGCGCCGCGCGCGGCCCGACAGGTTGGTCACGCGCAGCTCCCACAGCTCCACCACGTCGTCGGTCGGCAGGCCCAGCGTCATCTCCACGCGCAGGCCCAGGTGCTCCACGGTCCAGGCCAGCTCACGCCGACCGACGGTGAAGCGGAAGGTGTCTACTGGCGCGCGTACGGGTTCGTAGGGCGCCGAGAACAGCTGGCCCGTGTCCTCGTCCTTCACGTAGACGAAGCGGCCGGGGTGGTGGGCGTAGTAGGCCTGCTCCGGCTGCATGAAGGTCTTGGCCTCCAGGTTGGGCGCATGCGCGTACTTGGCCGGTTCGGGCTGCATGAACTGCGCGGTGGCATAGCCGCGGCAGGTCACCTGGATCATCATGCGGCGGTTCCAGAGGAAGCCGCCGGCCTGGGGCAGGGCGGTGGGGCTGGGCAGTTCGCAGCGCGCGCCGTCGTCGAGGTGGTGAAGCATGGTGTCAGGGAGCAGATTTGCGGGCCGCGAGGTCAGCCTGGATGCGCGCCATGGTGGGGTTGTCCAGCCTGTAGAAGATCATGATGACGGCGGCCATCAGCGTGAAGGCCGCAGGGATCACGGACATCAGCCAGACGATGCCGGCCTGTGACTCGGCCGACTGCACGGCATTGGGCACATAGCCCAGCGACGTGAACAGCGTGCCGATGACGCCGACCGCGACCGCCGTGCCGAGCTTCTGCGCGAAGGAGCTGGCCGCGAAGGTCATGCCGGTGGCGCGGCGGCCGTTGCGCCATTCGTTGTAGTCGGCCGTGTCGGCGAGCATTGAGAACGACAGCGGTGACTTGGGGCCCAGCACCAGGCCCAGTGCGATCTGCAGCACGTACATCAGCGCGATCTGGTCGCTGGGCACGAACAGGAAGGCGGTCGACAGCACGGTGGATGCGAGCATGAGCCCGATCATCAGCTTGCGCTTGTCGATGAAGCGCGTGAGCAGCGGCGTGAACGCCGTGCCCGCGGCTGCGGCCAACAGATAGGCCGGCACGAAGCTGCCCAGCAGTTCGGGCCGGTTGACCACGTACTTGAAGTAGTAGGCCGCGCTGGTCATGCGCAGCGTGATGCCGCCCATGATGATGAGCGCGAGGAAGAACAACAGGATCCACGGCCGGTTGCTGCGCAGGTCCGCCAGGTCCTGGCGCACGCTGGAGGGCTGGGCCTGCGGCGGCTGCACGCGTTCGGTGGTGGTGCTGAAGGTGATGGCGAAGATGGCAGCGGCGGCGAGGCCCCAGAACACCATGGTCAGCGTCCAGCCGTGGGCCGCGTCGCCGCCGCCGAACCAGGCCACGAGGCGCGGCGACAGGGCCGTGACGATCGTGCCGCCAGCGAAGCCGGCGACGAAGCGGGACGCGTTGATCGCGTTGCGCTCGCGTGCATCGCCCGAAATCACGCCCGACAAGGCGCTGTAGGGCAGATTGACGCTGGTGTAGAGCGTCATCAGCAGCAGGTAGGTCGCGTAGGCCCACACCATCTTGCCCGTGGGGCCGAGGTCGGGCGTTGAATAGGTCAGCACGCCGATGACGGCCAGCGGCAGCGGCATGAAGAGCAGGAAGGGCCGGAACTTGCCCCAGCGTGTCTGCATGCGGTCGGCGAAGGCGCCGATCATCGGGTCGGTGAAGGCGTTAAAGATCTTCACGACGAAGAGCATCGTTGCCGCGGCGGCCGCGGTGATGCCGAAGGTGTCGGTGTAGAAGATCAGCAGGAAGGTCGAGATGTTGGTCCAGTAGAAGTTGAAACCCATGTCGCCCAGGCCGTAGCCGACGATCTCGCGCTTGGTGAGGCGGGCATGGGTCATGGCTGCAGCCAGGCACAAACCTCGGCTTCCAGCGCGGCGAGGGGCTGAAGCGCGTCCAGCCGCAGCACGCCCGGCTCGCCCACGGGCGACTCCAGCGTCTCGAACTGGCTGTCGATGAGGCTGGCGGCGAAGAAGTGCGAGCCGCGCGTGGACACGCGCCGGCCAGCCTCTGCCTTGTCGATGTCCAGGTAGGCGAAGCGCAGCCCGGGAGAGGCCTGCCGGAGCTGCTCGCGATAGGCTTGCTTGAGGGCTGAGCAGGCCACGACGACGCCGCCCGGATGCCGGCGCAGTTGCTCGCACAGGCTGGCCAGCCAGCTGGCGCGGTCGCCGTCGGTCAGCGCCTGGCCGTCGGCCATCTTGCGGCGGTTGGACTCGCTGTGGAAACGGTCGCCCTCCAGCCAGACGCGGCCCAGACGCGCCGCCACCGCGGCGGCCAGGGTGGATTTGCCACTGCCGGCAACGCCCATGACGACGAGGGAATCGGGCGTGAAAGAAGTCATTGGGAGGCGTGGGCTGAGAAGCGGGATGGTGCCGCCCGGGTTCAAGGCAGCAAGATTGGATAGCGCTATCCTAACCTGGCGCAGAAGGGCGGCGATCCGTACTTCCCCGTGGTGACCTGTCCGGCCTAGTGGGTTTTGAGGGTGCGCATCGCAGTTGCGAAGCGCCGGCCCAGTTCGCGGCTGGCGTTGGCCGAGAAATGCAGCTCGTCGCCGAGGTGATCCAGGTCGGTGGCGTCCGCAAACCCCACGCCGGGCAGGGCCTCGGGCATGCAGCGTAAGGCGTCGCGCACCCTGTAGGCCGCTGGCCATCGGACGCGGGACAGAAAGTCGCCGAGCTGGCCTACGACGATGGGCAGGTCGGGCTGGCCGAGATCCTGGCGTAAGTCCCGGAACATGCGCGTCAGGCGCTCGCCATAGCTGGCGGCGTCGGCGGGGTTCTCGGCGTCGGCCTCGCCCTGGTGCCAAAGCACGCCGCGGATGACGCCGCGAGCGGCCGCTGCGCGGGCACGTGCCAGGGCCTGCTCGTACAGGTCGCCTCCCTTGACCCAGCGCTGCAGCGGCGAGCCGCCCACGGCGGTCGGAATGAGGCCGATGGCCGTTGCCGGGTCGTTGGCCCGCATGGCGCGTGCAAAGGCAATCCCCGGGCCGACGCCTGGTGCCGAGCGGCCGATCTTGGCGTGGATGGGGTCGCGGGCGACGAGCCACCGACCATCGGCACTCAGCGCGAGGACGAGCGGATCGCTCTGCTGGAAGAGCATGCCGCGCGTGTCGCGGCCAGCCATATTGGACTGGCCCATCAGCAGATAGATGTGCAGGCGCTCCCGGGGCAGACCGGCCGCCGCATCGGCCTGGGCGAGACTGCCCGTGGCGACGAGGGCCAGCAGCAGGGCGAGGATTTTCTGCAGCGCATTCATCGGCAGGCAATTTTGGCAGTTCGTATGGCCATGCCCTGGGTGCCCAGGGCCATCGGGCGGCAAGTTGCGCGAATCCGGCCGGGGGCGTCGAGGCCCTCAGTAGAATCCCGTGCTTGCGCACGCTGCCCCTTGCTGTTGGGGCCGAGCATTTCCGAGAACCGCGCGCCCGCCCGCGCCCAGCCTCCCCGGATTCCATGGCCCTGACCTCGCATCTGACCCATTTCGAGGGCGGCAACGCCCTTTCCGATTTCCGCGCCCAGGCCCTGCTGGCCCGGCTGCAAGAGGTCAGTGGCCGCATCACCGGCATCAGCGCCCGCGCGGTGCACTGGGTCTGGACGGAAGCCCCGCTGGACGGCGAGACCCGCGAGCGCTTCGCGGCGCTGCTGACCTACGGCGAGCCTGCCGTCGAGGGGGCGCAGGGCGACCTCGTCGTCGTCACGCCGCGCTTCGGCACGGTCAGCCCCTGGGCGTCCAAGGCCACCGACATTGCGCGCAACTGCGGCTTGGCGCTGAAGCGGGTGGAGCGCGTCGTCGAGTACCGCATCGCCACCAAGAGCGGCCTGCTCGGCGGTGCCAAGCCGCTGACGGCCGACGAGCTGAACGCCTGCGCCGCGCTGCTGCACGACCGCATGACCGAGTCGGCCTGCTTCAGCCGCGAGGACACGGCCCACCTCTTCGACGAACGCACCGCCGAGCCGTTGGCCCATGTGGACGTGCTGGGCGCCGGCCGCGCCGCGCTGGAGGCCGCCAACGTCGAGTTCGGCCTGGCGTTGTCGGGCGACGAGATCGACTACCTCGAGACCAACTTCAGAAAGCTGGGCCGCAACCCCAGCGACGTGGAGTTGATGATGTTCGCGCAGGCCAACAGCGAGCACTGCCGGCACAAGATCTTCAACGCCAGCTTCACGGTGGACGGCGAGGCCCAGCCGTTGTCGCTGTTCGGCATGATCCGCAACACCGAGAAGCTGAACCCGCAGCACACGGTGGTGGCTTATTCGGACAACGCGGCCATCATGGAAGGCCATGCCATCGAGCGGTGGATGCCGGCGCCCCAGGCCGGCGCCGCCTACGTTGCCCGGTCCGAGCAGGCGCAGGTGCTGATGAAGGTGGAGACGCACAACCACCCGACCGCCATCTCGCCGCATCCCGGCGCTTCCACGGGCGCCGGCGGCGAGATCCGTGACGAAGGCGCCACCGGCCGCGGCTCCCGCCCCAAGGCCGGCCTGACGGGCTTCTCGGTGTCCAACCTGCATCTGCCGGGCCTGTCCGAGCCCTGGGAGCAGAACCCGGTCGGCAAGCCGGCCCACATCGCGTCGGCCTTGCAGATCATGGTCGACGGCCCGCTGGGCGGCGCGGCCTTCAACAACGAGTTCGGCCGCCCCAACCTCGCGGGCTATTTCCGCGTCTTCGAGCAGACCGTCGCCGGCCTGCGCCGCGGCTATCACAAGCCCATCATGATCGCGGGTGGCCTGGGCACCATCCGCTCGGACCTGACGAAGAAGATCGAGTTCCCCGCCGGCACACTGCTGATCCAGCTCGGCGGCCCCGGCATGCGCATCGGCATGGGCGGCGGCGCCGCGTCGTCGATGGCAGCGGGCACGAACACGGCCGACCTCGATTTCGACTCCGTGCAGCGTGGCAACCCCGAGATCGAGCGCCGCGCGCAGGAGGTCATTAACCACTGCTGGGGCCTGGGTCAGGACAACCCTGTTCTGGCCATCCACGACGTCGGCGCGGGCGGCATCTCGAACGCATTCCCCGAGCTGGTTAACGACGCCGGCCGCGGCGCTCGCTTCGACCTGCGCAAGGTGCCGCTGGAGGAGTCCGGCCTGGCGCCCAAGGAAATCTGGTGCAACGAGAGCCAGGAGCGCTACGTGCTGGCCATCGCGCCCGAGAGCCTGGAACAGTTCAAGGCCTTCTGCGAGCGTGAGCGCTGCCCGTTCGCCGTTGTCGGCGTGACGACGCAGGAGCGTGAGCTCAAGCTCGTCGATGAGCAGGCTGGTAACAACCACCCCATCGACATGCCGATGGACGTGCTGCTCGGCAAGCCACCCAAGACCCACCGCGACGTGAGCCGCGTGGTCCGCGACGGCGGCACGCTGGACCTGACCGGCGTGAAGCTGGAGCAGGCCGCCCTCGACGTGCTGCGCCACCCGACCGTGGCCAACAAGCGCTTCCTCGTCACCATCGGCGACCGCACCGTGGGCGGCCTCAACCACCGCGACCAGATGGTCGGCCCCTGGCAGGTGCCGGTGGCGGACTGCGCCGTCACGCTGGCCGACTTCAAAGGCTTTGCCGGCGAAGCCATGAGCATGGGCGAGCGCACGCCGCTGGCGGCCGTCAATGCGCCCGCGTCGGGCCGCATGGCCGTGGCCGAGGCCATCACCAACCTGCTGGCAGCCCCCTTCGAGCTGCCGCGCGTCAAGCTCAGTGCCAACTGGATGGCGGCCTGCGGCGAGGCCGGCGAAGACGCCGCGCTGTTCGACACGGTGAAGGCCGTCGGCATGGAGCTGTGCCCGGCCCTGGGCGTCTCGATTCCCGTGGGCAAGGATTCGCTGTCCATGCGCACCAAGTGGGATGACAAGCAGGTCACCGCGCCGGTGTCGCTGATCGTCACCGCCTTCGCCAGCATCGCTGACGTGCGCGGCACGCTGACGCCCGAGTGGCAGCGCGAGGACTCCTGCGCCATCCTCATCGACCTGGGGCAGGGCCAGCACCGCATGGCCGGCTCCATCCTGGCGCAGACGCTGAACCAGTTCGGCAGCGACGTGCCCGACCTGGACGACCCGCAACTGCTGGTCTCGCTGGTCAACGCCATCAACGAACTGCGCGCCGCGGGCAAGCTGCTGGCCTACCACGACCGTTCCGACGGCGGCCTGTGGGCGGCGGCCTGCGAGATGGCCTTCGCTGGCCAGACCGGCCTGAGCCTGAACATCGACATGCTGGTCACCGAAGGCGACGGCATCAGCGACAGCCGCGCCGACACGGGCGACTCCAAGAACTGGGCGGCCCAGGTCAGCGGCCGCCGCGACGAGCTGACGCTGCGCGCGCTGTTCGCCGAGGAACTGGGTGCCGTGATCCAGGTCCGCGCCGCGGACCGCGACGCCGTCATGCAGGTGTTGCGCGCCCACGGCCTGTCCAGGCACTCCCACGTCGTCGCCAAGCCCAACGCGGCGCGGCAGATGGAAGTCTGGCGCGATGCCAAGAAGGTCTTCAGCGCCGATCTGGGCGTTCTGCAGCAGACCTGGGACGAAGTGTCGTGGCGCATTGCCCAGCTGCGCGACAACCCGGCCTGCGCCGACGCCGAGCACGGCGCCGCCGGCAAGGCCGACGACCCGGGCCTGCATGTGCATCTCACGTTCACGCCGGAGGCGCCGTTCGTGGCCACAGGCGCCAAGCCGAAGGTCGCCATCCTGCGCGAGCAGGGCGTCAACTCGCACGTCGAGATGGCCTATGCCATGTCGCTGGGCGGCTTCGACAGCTTCGACGTGCACATGAGCGACCTGCAGTCCGGCGCGGTCAAGCTGGACGGTTTTGCGGCCTTTGTGGCCTGCGGCGGCTTCAGCTACGGCGACACGCTGGGTGCCGGCGAAGGCTGGGCGCGCAGCATCATGTTCAACCCGGTGCTGACCGAGCAGTTCCGCGCCTTTTTCTCGCGCCCCGACACGCTGGCCCTGGGCGTCTGCAACGGCTGCCAGATGCTGGCAGCACTCGCGCCCATCATCCCTGGCGCCGAGGCCTGGCCGCGCTTCACGCGCAACCAGAGCGAGCAGTACGAGGCCCGCCTGGCCTTGGTCGAGGTGCTGGACTCGCCCAGCGTCTTCTTCAAGGGCATGGCCGGCAGCCGCGTGCCCATTGCCGTCGCCCACGGCGAGGGCTTTGCAAACTTCGCCCGCCAAGGTGACGCCAGCAAGGTCATCCCCGCCATGCGCTTTGTCGACAACCACGGCCAGGCGACCGAGGCCTACCCGTTCAACCCGAACGGCAGCCCCGGTGGCCTGACCTCGGTGACGACGCTTGATGGCCGCTTCACCGCGCTGATGCCCCACCCGGAGCGCGTCTTCCGCAATGTGCTGATGAGCTGGACCTCGGGCGACAAGAGCGCGCACAGCCCCTGGCTGCGCATGTTCCAGAACGCGCGCAAGGCGCTCGGCTAAGCCGCGTCGACTTCGAGCAGCAGCCGGTCGAGGCCCTCTTCGGTGCCTTGGCGGCGCTGCTCGATGTCCATGTGGCCGTCGAAGTAGGCCAACTGCTCAGTCAGCTTCAACATTGACCCGCTGGCGGTGTCCGCGAACTCCACCGTGACGAGCGAGGCCGACAGCGCGCGGCCGTCCACCGCCATCGAGTAGGCGAAGACGATGCGCGAGTTCGTGACGATGTCGAGGAATACCTTGTCCACGGCCAGCGGCGTGCCGTCGTCGAGCCGGCTGCGGTAGATCTCGAAGCCGCCGCGCCGGAAGTCCATGCTGAACTCAGGCGTGTGAGTTGCGACATGGCAGTCGTTCCAGCGCAGCTTGGTGGCGGGGTCGGCCCAGGCGGCGAAGACGCGGGCGGCCGAGGCCTTGAAAGTCCGGTCCAGCACGAAGCTGGTGTGGGCGGTCGTCATGGCTTGTGATCCTGTTCGGCCAGCAGCGCGTCCAGCGCGTCGAACTGCCGGTGCCACTGAGCCTTGCGCCGGGCTACCCAGTCCTCCAGCCCGTTGAAGGCCTCGGGCGCGATGCGGTAGGTGCGTACGCGGCCCGTCTTGTCGGACTGCACCAGGCCGCCGGCCTCCAGCACGGCCAGGTGCTTGAGGGCCGAGGGCAGGGCGATGGACAGGGGCTTGGCCAGGTCCGACACCGAGGCCGGGCCGCGGGCGAGCTGGTCCACCATGGCACGGCGGTTGCCGTCGGCCAGCGCGGCGAAGAGGCGGTCCAGCCCCTCAGTCGGCGAGGAAGCGCGCGGGGAGGGCATGGCGCAAAGGGTAGTACTGGAAGACCGGGCGGGCCTCGACGATGCAGCGCCACACCGACGGCCGGGCCAGCAGGCGCTCGAAATAGGCGGCCAGGCGCGTGTGCCCGGGCGAGAAGGGACGCACGATGGCTGCGTAGAACAGCGCTGGCGCCGCGGCGCAGTCGGCCATCGTGAAGGCGTTGCCAGCCGCCCAGGTGCGCTCGCCCAGGCGGCTTTCGATGAGGTCGTAGGACACGCCCAGCTCGGCGACCGTGCCGGTCAGCGTGGCCGCGTCGCGTTCGGCCTCGGGGCGCAGCTGCTGGGCGATGAAGCGCTGCATGGGCGTCATCACATGGCAGTCGAAGACGCGGTCCCAGAGGCGCGCTTCGAGCTGGGCGTCGAAGTCGACGGGCAGCAGGCGCTGACGACCGGGATGGCCGGGGTGGTGGTGGTCGAGGTACTCGATCTGGATCGAGGTCTCGGGCACGACCCGATCGCCGTCGACCAGTAGCGGAATCTTGGCCGTGGGCCACAGCGCGGCATAGGCCGCGCGTTCGGCGGGGTCGCCCAGGTTGACCATCCTGGCTTCGAAGGGCGTGCCGTTCTCGTACAGCGCGATCAGCACCTTCCAGCAGTAGGAGGACAGCGGGTGGTAGTGCAGTGTCAGGGCCATGGGGATCTCATTTGTTGCCGATCTGGCTAAGTGTATTGAAACTTTCCGAATTCGGAAACTGTCCGGGAAAACAAAGGCGGGCCGCAGCCCGCCCTTGCTGAACGGTCGAGATGGTTGAGTCAGTCCTGCACCACGGCGGCGGCTTGCAGCCGCTTGTTCACCCGCAGCGCCGCCAGCGTGCCGACCACGCCGGACAGCAGGTAGACGCTGACCGAGCCGAGGCCGAAGCGCGACGACAGGTAGAGCACGATGACCGGCGCAAACGCCGCACCCAGCAGCCAGGCCATGTCCGCCGTCAGCGCGGCGCCGGTATAGCGGAAGTGCGGCAGGAAGTTGGAGGTGACCGAGCCGGCCGCCTGGCCGTAAGACAGGCCCAGCAGCACGAAGCCGATCAGGATGAAGGCCGCCTGGCCTGGCTTGCCGCCACCCAGCATGAAGGGGGCGAACAGCGCGAAGGCGCCGATGGCCACGGCCAGCGTGCCCAGGAAGCTGCGGCGGCCGATCTTGTCGGCTATCAGGCCCGACATGGGCATGGCAACCGCCGCAAAGGCGGCGCCCAGTAGTTCCATCTTCATGAAGTCCACCACGCCCCGGTCCTCGGCGAACAGGTTCACCCAGGACAGCGGGAACACCGTCACCAGGTGGAAGAGGGCGTAGCTGGCCAGCGCGGCGAAGGCGCCGATGACGATGTGGTGGCCCTGGGCAGGTAGCAACTCGTGCAGGTGGGCCGGGTCGAGCTCATGTTCCTCCATGCGCTTCTCGTACTCGTGCGTGACGACGAGGCGCAGCCGGGCGAACAGCGCGACAACGTTGATCGCAAAAGCCGTGAAGAACGGGAAGCGCCAACCCCAGGAGAGGAAATCCTTGGCATCCAGGCTGCCGTAGACGTACAGGAACACCCCCGAGGCCACAAAGAAGCCCAGCGGCGCGCCAAGCTGCCCCAGCATGGCATACCAGCCGCGGCGTTGCGGGGGGGCGTTCAGGGCCAGCAGGGAGGGCAGGCCGTCCCAGGAGCCGCCCAGGGCCAGGCCCTGGCCGACACGGCAGAGCGCCAGCAGCAGGATGGCGGTGTTGCCCGCGTCCTTGAAGCCGGGCAGCAGGCCCATGCCGACCGTCGAGCAGCCGAGCAGGAAGAGGGCGGCGGTCAGCTTGGTCGAGCGGCCGAAGCGGCGCTGGATCTCCATGCCGATTAGCGTGCCGACCGGGCGGACGACGAAAGCCAGCGCGAAGACCAAGAAGGCGTAGAGCGTGCCGGTCAGGCCGTCGACGAAGGGGAAGAAGACCTGAGGGAAGACCAGCACCGAGGCGATGCCGAAGACGAAGAAATCGAAATACTCGGAAGCCCGGCCGATGATGACGCCGACAGCGATGTCGCCGGGTGCGAGGTCCTCGTCCGTGCGGGTCGTCAGGGGGGCGGATTGGGGGGTCTGGAAGGTACTGCTTGCGCTTGCCATGGCGGCTTGTCTCCGTCTGTGCCTAGGACAAAATGTCCAATCGTTGATCTGGCTCAATCAACTTACATTCCGTCGCTGCCCGCAAGATCGTTAACCCTCGCGTGCCTCTCAGGATGTACCCCAACAAGACTCTCCTTATCCGCGCTCTGGTCTTGTCAGCCAGCGCCCTGCTGACCGGCTGCGACTGGATCGTCATGAAGCCGCATGGCGACATCGCGAACCAGCAGGCCCAGCTCATCGTCACCTCGACGCTGCTCATGATGCTGATCATCGTCCCGGTGATCGCGCTGACGCTGTTCTTTGCCTACCGTTACAGGCAGTCCAACACCGAGGCGACCTATGCGCCGGACTGGGACCACTCCACGCGCCTGGAACTGGTCATCTGGGGCGCGCCGCTGCTGATCATCATCGCGCTGGGCGCCATCACCTGGATCAGCACCCACAAGCTGGACCCGTTCCGCCCGCTGGACCGCATCGCCGAGGACAAGCCCCTGGCCGCCGGCGTGAAGCCGCTGGAGGTCTATGCGGTGTCGATGGACTGGAAGTGGCTGTTCATCTACCCCGAGCAGGGCATCGCCACCGTCAACGAACTGGCCGCGCCGGTGGACCGCCCCATCCACTTCCGCTTCACGTCCACGACGGTGATGAACACCTTCTACGTGCCCGCCCTGGCCGGCATGATCTACACGATGCCGGGTATGGAGACGCAACTGCACGCCGTCATCAACAAGGCCGGCGTCTATGACGGCCTGTCGGCGCACTACAGCGGCGCCGGCTTCTCGGACATGCGCTTCAAGTTCCACGGCCTGACGGACGAGGAATTCGCGCGCTGGATCGAGTCCAACAAGACCGCCGGCGGCGCGCTGACCCGCGCCGAGGTGCTGAAGCTGGAGCAGCCCAGCACCAAGGAACCCATCCGCCGCTTCGCCAGCGTCGAGGCGGGCCTGTGGAGCGCCATCGTCGACCGCTGCGTCGACGGCAAGAAGATGTGCTCCAGCACCATGATGGCCATCGACGCCGCCGGCGGTGCCGGCAAGGGCGGCGTGGCCAGCACCATGCGCAGCGCCTGGCGTGATGCCGAAGGCGTGCAGCGCGAGCGCACCGTCGTCGCCGGCCTTTGCACGCCCACGAACCTGCTGGGTCTGCCCGTCGAGACCGTCGCGCAGAAGAACTGAGTCCGCCCATGTCCACTGCACAACTCCCCGCTGCCGAGCAGCTTCACCCCCTCCTGGGCCGGCTCGGCCTGGATGCCATCCCCTACCACGAGCCCATCCTCGTCGGCACCTTCGCGGCCGTGGTCCTCGGCGGCCTCTTCGTGCTGGCCCTGCTGACGAAGTTCCGCCTCTGGGGCCCGCTGTGGCGCGACTGGATCACCAGCATCGACCACAAGAAGATCGGCATCATGTACATCGTGCTGGGCGTCGTGATGCTGCTGCGCGGTTTCGCCGACGCAGCCATGATGCGTGCCCACCAGGCCATGGCCTTTGGTGACAATGCCGGTTTCCTGCCGCCGCACCACTACGACCAGGTCTTCACGGCCCACGGCGTCATCATGATCTTCTTCGTCGCGATGCCCTTCGTGACTGGGTTCATGAACTACGTCGTGCCGCTGCAGATCGGCGCGCGCGACGTGGCCTTCCCCTTCCTGAACAACTTCAGCTTCTGGATGACTGCCGGCGGCGCCATCCTCGTGATGATCTCGCTGTTCATCGGCGAGTTCGCCAAGACCGGCTGGCTTGCTTATCCGCCGCTGTCCGGCCTGCTCGCCAGTCCCGACGTCGGGGTGGACTACTACCTTTGGTCACTGCAGATCGCGGGCGTGGGCACGACGCTGTCGGGCATCAACCTGATCGCCACCATCATCAAGATGCGCGCCCCCGGCATGACGATGATGAAGATGCCCGTCTTCACGTGGACGTCCCTCTGCACCAACGTGCTCATCGTCGCGACCTTCCCGGTGCTGGCCGCCACGCTCGCGCTGCTGACCGCGGACCGCTACCTCGGCACCAACTTCTTCACGAACGATCTCGGCGGCAACGCCATGCTCTACGTGAACCTGATCTGGATCTGGGGCCACCCCGAGGTCTACATCCTGGTGCTGCCGGTGTTCGGCATCTTCTCGGAAGTGGTGTCCACCTTCAGCCGCAAGAAGCTGTTCGGCTATGCGTCCATGGTCTATGCCACGGTCGTCATCACCATCCTGTCCTACCTCGTCTGGCTGCACCACTTCTTCACGATGGGATCGGGCGCCAGCGTGAACAGCTTCTTCGGCATCACGACGATGATCATCTCGATCCCGACGGGCGCCAAGATCTTCAACTGGCTGTTCACGATGTACCGCGGCCGCATCAAGTTCGAGGTGCCGATGCTGTGGACCGTGGGCTTCATGGTCACCTTCGTCATCGGTGGCATGACCGGCGTGCTGCTGGCCGTGCCCGCGGCGGACTTCGTGCTGCACAACAGCTTGTTCCTGATCGCCCACTTCCACAACGTGATCATCGGCGGCGTGGTGTTCGGCGTGTTCGCCGGCATCAACTACTGGTTCCCCAAGGCCTTCGGCTTCCGCCTGGACGCCTTCTGGGGCAAGGTCTCGTTCTGGTGCTGGTTCATCGGCTTCTGGGTCGCCTTCACGCCGCTCTACATCCTCGGCCTGATGGGCATCACGCGCCGCGTCAGCCACTTCGACGACATGTCGCTGCAGCCCTATTTCGTCGTCGCCGCCATCGGTGGCGGCATCGTGGCCCTGGGCATCGCGTCCTTCCTGATCCAGATTGGCGTCAGCATCCTGCGCCGCAAGGAACTGGCCGACACGACGGGTGACATCTGGGGCGGCCGCACGCTGGAGTGGTCCACGGCCTCTCCGCCGCCGGACTACAACTTCGCCTTCACGCCCATCACCCATGAGCTGGATGCCTGGCAGGACATGAAGCAGCGCGGCGTCGCGCGCCCCACGAAGGGCTTCGTCGCCATCCACATGCCCAAGAACACCGGCGCCGGCTTCGTCATCGGCATGCTGGCCACGGCCATGGGCTTCGCCTTGATCTGGCGCATGTATCCGCTCGCCGGCCTGGCTTTCGCCGCCACCGTCATCGCGGCCATCTGGCACACCTTCAACTACCACCGCGACTACCACATCCCGGCCGATGCGGTGACGCGTACCGAGGACGAGCGCAGCTGCGCCCTCGCGTCCGCTGCCTGACCGGGAGATCCTGACATGTCTGCAAGCATTGCCACCCATGTGAACGGCGCCCCGGTCTACTACGACCACAGCGGCGAGCACCATCCGCCCAACAGCACCATGCTGGGCTTCTGGCTCTACCTGATGAGCGACTGCCTCATCTTCGCGGTGCTGTTCGCCGTCTATGCCGTGCTGGGCCGCTCCTACGCGGCCGGTCCGTCGGGAGCCGACCTGTTCGACCTGCCGCTGGTGGCCGTCAACACCGGCCTGCTGCTGTTCTCGTCCATCACCTACGGCTTCGCGATGATCGCGATGCAGGCCCGCAAGAAGGGCCCGCTGCTGGCCTGGCTGGCGGTTACGGGCCTGTTCGGCCTGGGCTTCCTGGGCATCGAGCTCTACGAGTTCCACCACCTCATCCACGAGGGCGCCGGCCCCGGCCGCAGCGCCTTCCTGTCCAGCTTCTTCACGCTGGTGGGCACCCACGGCCTGCACGTCACTTTCGGCTGCATCTGGCTGGTCACGCTGATGTTCCAGGTGCAGAAGCTCGGCCTCACGCCGGCCAACCGCCGCCGCCTGATGTGCCTGTCGATGTTCTGGCACTTCCTGGACGTCGTCTGGATCGGCGTCTTCACCTTCGTCTATCTCATGGGGGTGCTGTGATGGCCGGCCATGCACATGATCACGGTCACGACGACCACCTCGACGGCGAGGAAGACTTCCACGTCAGCTACAAGGGCTATGCGACGGGCTTCATCCTGTCCGTCATCCTGACCGCCATTCCCTTCTGGCTGGTGATGGGCAAGCTGCTGCCGAGCCCCAAGATGACCGGCCTGGTCATCCTGGCCTTCGCGGCCGTGCAGATGGTGGTACACATGGTGTATTTCCTGCACATGAACGCCAAGGTCGAAGGCGGCTGGTCCATGCTGGCGCTGCTGTTCACGGTGGCGCTGGTGGTCATCATGCTGGCCGGCTCGGTGTGGGTCATGTATCACATGAACGCCAACATGATGCCGACGCCGGACCCGGCAGCCATGCGCAACATGCCCTGAATGGGTATGGGCCGCGCCGCACGGATCGCCTTGATCGCCGCTGCGGCGCTGGCCAGCCTGGGCTTTCTCGCGCTGGCCACCTGGCAGTTCCAGCGGCTGGGCTGGAAGCAAGACCTGATTGCCCGCGTCGAGCGGCGGGTCCACGCGGAGCCTGTCGCGCCGCCGCTTGCTTTGGCGGAAGTCTCCAAGGCCGACGAGTACCGCCGCCTGCGCCTGCGCGGCCGGTTCGAGCCGCGCGAGGTGCTGGTGCAGGCCACGACAGAGCTCGGCGGCGGGCACTGGGTCATCGCGCCGCTGCGTCTGGATGACGGCAGTGCCATCCTCGTCAACCGCGGCTTCGTGCCGCCCGAGCAGCGCGCTCCCGAGCAGCACGCCGCGCCCACCGGTCCCGTCGAGCTGATCGGCCTGCTGCGCCTGACCGAGCCCGGCGGCGGGCCGCTGCGCAAGAACGAGCCAGCGCAAGGCCGCTGGTACTCGCGCGATGTGGCCGGCATCGCCGCCCAGTTGGGCGTCGCGGCTGCGCCGTACTTCGTCGACGAGTCCGCCGACCCCGCCCAGCCCCAGCGCTGGCCGCGCCCCGGCCTGACGGTCATCCGTTTCGCCAACAATCACGCCGTCTACGCCATCACCTGGCTGGCGCTCGCGGCCATGTCCGCCGCTGCGGCGATCTATCTTGTCCGCGAAGAGCGCCGGCGCGCGCCGCCTTGAACCACCACACGCCAGTCCCCGTCGAAGCCGTTGCCGTCGCGCCCGAACGCCGCGCCGGCCGCGCCAACCTGCGCCAGCTCATCGAGCTGCGCTGGCTGGCGGTGGGTGGCCAGCTTGCCACCGTGCTGGTCGTGCACGTAGCGCTGGGCATCCTGCTGCCCTGGGCCGAGATGCTCAGCCTGCTCGGCATCCTCGTCGTCTTCAACCTCTTCAGCCTGTGGCGCAACAAGCTGTCGCAGCCGGTCTCGCAGATCGAGCTCTGCGTGGCGCTGCTGGTGGATGTGGGCGTGCTGACCGGCCAGCTCTACCTGTCGGGGGGCAGTGACAACCCCTTCATCTACCTCTATCTGCTGCAGGTCGCCGTCGCGTCGGTGCTGCTGCGGCCGGCCTATCTGATGGCCGTCATCGTCAGCGCGGCCTCGGGCTTCGTCGCGCTGATGCTGTGGCACCGTCCGCTGGTGCTGGATGCGTCCACGCCCACCTCGCTGTCGCCCAACTACCTGGGCGGCCTGCTGCTGTGCTTCCTGCTCAACGTGGGGCTGCTGTCCATCTTCATCGTGCGCATCAACCGCAACCTGCGCCAGCGCGACGCCGAGCTGGCCGAGCTGCAGCAGCGCGCCGCCGAGGAGGTGCACATCGTGCGCATGGGCCTGCTGGCCAGCGGCGCCGCGCACGAGCTGGGCACGCCGCTGGCCACGCTCAGCGTCATCCTCGGCGACTGGGCCCACATGGCCCCCTTTGCCGGCGAGCCCGAGCTGCGCGAGGAGATCGAGGAGATGCAGCGCCAGATCCTGCGCTGCAAGGCCATCGTCACCGGCATCCTGATGTCGGCCGGCGAGATGCGCGGCGAAGCGCCCGGCCTCACCCGCCTGCCGGACTTCGTCGGGCGCCTGGCCGCCGACTGGCGCAGCGCCCGGCCGCAGGCCGAGCTGGCGCTGGTCAGCGACATGCTGCCCGAGGTGGACATCATTTCCGACACGGCCCTGCAGCAGGTCGTCGGCAACCTGCTGGACAACGCCGCCGAGGCGGCGCCCGGCACGCCGCTTGTGCTGCAGGCCACCTGTCCCGACGAAGACACGCTGGTGCTCAGCGTGCTCGACCATGGCCCCGGCTTCAGCGCGGAGATGCTGGAACACTTCGGCGACCCCTACCAGAGCAGCAAGGGCCAGCCCGGCCGCGGCATGGGTCTGTTCCTGAGCGTCAACGTCGCGCGCACGCTGGGCGGGCGGCTCGAAGCGCGCAACCGCGCCGAGGGCGGTGCCGAGGTCGTCCTTACGCTGCCGCTGGTCTCGCTGCTGCCTCGACAATCCCTGCCCGATGCCCGCCGCTGAAGAAGACCGCTTCCTGCTGATCGTCGAGGACGACGACAGCTTCGCCCGCACGCTGACCCGCTCCTTCGAGCGCCGCGGCTGGCGCGTCATGCGCGCCACGGGCCTGGACGACATGAAGGCGCTGCTCGATGCGCTGCCCGAGGACGATGAACTCGGCCACGCTGTGGTCGACCTCAAGCTCGCCGGTGGCGCGTCAGGGCTGGCCTGCGTGCAGGCCCTGCATGCCTGGGACCCGGAGGTCTTGATCGTCGTGCTGACCGGCTACGCCAGCATCGCCACCGCCGTGGAGGCCATCAAGCTCGGCGCCTGTCACTACCTCGCCAAGCCCGCCAACACCGACGACATCGAGGCCGCCTTTGCCCGCCGGCAGGGCGATGCCGACGTGGAGGTGACGGAGCGCCAGACGGCGTCCATCAAGACGCTGGAGTGGGAGCGCATCCACGAGGTGCTTGCCGAGACCGGCTTCAACATCAGCGAGACCGCGCGGCGCCTGGGCATGCACCGGCGCACGCTGGCCCGCAAGCTCGAAAAGCAGCGGATCAAGTAGCAAGCTGGTCGAGGAGCTGATAGCTGCGTCGTCGCAGCGCGTGGTCGTGCACGGCGCAGGCCACGATGAACTCATCGGCGCCGGTCCGTTCCGCGGTCGCCAGCAGGCCTGGCCGCACCGTCTCCGGCGAGCCCACGATGGACTCGCTCAGCATGCGCTCCACCTGCAGCCGCTCGGGCGCCGACCACAGGGCCTCCATGCTCGTCACCGGCGCCGGCAGCTTGCCGCGCCGGCCGCGCACCATGCCCAGGAAGCGCTGCTGCGCCGACGTGAACAGGAACCGCGCCTCCTCGTCGGTGGGCGCCACGATGACGTTCAGCCCCACCATCGCATGCGGCCTGGGGTGCCGCGCGCTGGGCTTGTAGGTGGCGCGGTAGATCTGCAGCGCCTGCTTCAGCATCTCCGGCGCGAAGTGCGAGGCGAAGGCGAACGGCAGGCCCAGGTAGGCGGCCAGCTGGGCACCGTAGAGGCTGGAGCCCAGCAGCCAGATCGGCACCTCCGTGCCCTGGCCCGGCACGGCACGCACGGGCGCCTCGGTAGCCGCCGGTGCGAGGTAGCTCTGCAGCTCCAGCACGTCGTTGGGGAAGGCATCCTCGCCCGTGCTCTCCAGGCTGCGCCGCAGCGCGCGCATCGTCGGCCGGTCGGTGCCGGGCGCGCGGCCCAGGCCCAGGTCGATGCGCCCGGGGAAGAGCTCGGCCAGCGTGCCGAACTGCTCGGCGATCGTCAGCGGCGCATGGTTGGGCAGCATGATGCCGCCGGCCCCCACGCGGATGCGCGAGGACGCTGCTGCCAGTTGGCCGATCAGCACGGCCGTGGCCGAGCTGGCCACGCCCTCCATGTTGTGGTGCTCGGCCACCCAGTAGCGCCGGTAGCCCAGGCTGTCGGCGAGCTTCACGAGGTCCAGGCTTTTGAGCAGCGCCTGGCGGGTGGTGTCACCGTCGACGACGGGCGCGAGATCGAGGATGGAAAGCGGGGGCAGGGAAGGCATGGGCGCCATCTTGCCGAGCCGGGCTTGGCCTTGTCAGGGCGAGGATTTGCCGGCTTGTGCCTGCAGCGCCTTGCCCATGAACACGCTCAGCGGGTGGTCCGGGTAGTCGCCGAACGCGCCGCGTCGCGCATAGCCTTCACTGGCGTAGAAGGCCAGTGCCTCGGGCTGGTAGGGCCCCGTCTCCAGCAGCAGCAGCCGGCAGCCGCGCTCCAGAGCGGCCTGCTCCAGCGCCCGGATGAGCCGCCGCGCCGCGCCCTGGCCGCGCGCCGCGGGCCGCACGTACATGCGCTTGACCTCGCCATGCTCAGGCCCGAGCACCACGGCGCAGCAGCCCAGCGCCACGCCCTGCGTGTCGCGTGCGACGGCGAACAGCACGTCCGGCCGGCACAGCGCGTCCAGGTCGAGGGCGTAGCGCGCCTCGGCGGGGTAGAGCGAGTCCTGGTAGGCGTCGAGCTCGGCGATCAGCGCGACGACTTCGGGTTGGTTGGCGGATTCGAGAGTGACGGTCATGGTGTGCGGAGCTTCTCATGGAGCCAGGGGCCGAGCCTGGCCTCGTAGGCGGCGGGGGCAAAGGCATGCAGGTCGACGTGGGCCGCGCCCGGCACGGGCCACAGCGACTTGGGGTCCTGCGCGGCGGCGAACAAGGCCTCTGTCTCCGGCCAGCGTGTATGCAGGTCCGCCGTGCCCGAGGCCACGACCAGCGGCGCGGTCACGCGGGCCAGCGCATCGACGGGCCGCAGCCGGTCGGTGCCAAAGCCCAGGCGCAGCGGGACCTGCATCAGCAGCAGCGGCGACAGCAGCCGTGCGGCCGCGTCGCCCAGGCGCATCGCGAGCCGGTCCTGCACGGCTGCGTCGATGCTCGGGTAGACGGACTCCAGCACCAGGGCCGCCAGTGGCGACCGGTGCTCGGCGAACAGCAGCGACGCCCCGCCCAGGGAAACGCCGATGGCGCCCAGTCTTTCGCCTGGAAGGCGCTGGCGCAGCCAGGCCAGAGCGGCCGTGGCGCCGGGGGCCTCCAGGCGCCCGAAGCCGATGCGGTCGCCGCTGCTCTCGCCATGCGAGGGCAGGTCGACCAGCAGGGCGGCCAGGCCCTCGCGCTGCAGCCAGCGGGCCCGCGCCAGCATCTGCAGGCGGTTGCCGCGCACGCCGTGCAGCAGCAGCACCGCGCCCGCGCCGCTGCGGCCGGGCAGGAACCAGCCGCTGACCTGCTGGCCGTCGCCGTAGCCGATGCGCACAGCCTCGGCCTGCAGATCCGCCGGCAGCGGGCCGATGGCCGCACGGGCGGGCCGCGTCAGCAGTTCGCCCGCCAGCAGGCTGGCGAGCAGGAGGGCGGCCGCCAGCGCCAGGCCGGCGATGAGGAGTCGTTGCATGCCGGCATGATCGCCGGTCCGCGGCCTCAGAGATCCAGGATGGCCCGCACCATTTGAGCGCCGTCCGGATGCGCCGTGAGGCGGGCGCCCTGGTCGCGCATCAGGGCCAGCATGCGGCGGTTGTCGGCCAGGATGTCGCCGAACAGGGCCTGCACACCCTGGCGCCGCGCCTGGGCGACGAGGTGGGCCATCAGCCGCCGGCCCAGGCCGCGGCCCTGCCAGTCGTCGCCCACGGCCAGCGCGAACTCGGCCACCGCGGGGTGCTCCGGGTCGCAGACGAAGCGGGCATCGGCGATGACGGTCGGCCCCGCGGGCGCTGGCAGTTCCACCAACCAGGCGCGGTGCAGGCGCTGGTCCACCTCGGTCAGCAGCTTCAGCAGCGCCGGGCTCAGCTCGCGCAGGCCGAAGTGGAAGCGCTGGTGGCGCGAGTCCAGTGACAGGCCGTTGAAGAAGCGCTGCTCGGCGCCGGCGTCGCCCGGCGCCAGCGGCCGCAGGCGGGCGCTGTGACCGCCGTGCAGAGGCCAGTCCTGCGCGGCCGCCGGGGTGGCGACGGCTGCGAGGCCTAGGGCGGCTGTCACGGCCGTGCCTCGCCGGCGGGCCGCAAGTCCAGCACGGCCGGGCCGCTCAGCGCGCTAATGGTCACGGCCTCGTCGCTGGGCACGACGAAGCATTGGCCGGGCTCCAGCACGATGTCGCGGCTGTCGTGGTCCACGGTGATCCACAGCGTGCCGGCCGCGCTGCACAGGTGGGTGGCGCGCGCCTCGGGCAGTCGGGAGGTCTGGCCGCGTTGCAGCAGCAGCCGGGTGCGGGGAACGTCGATCAGCATGGTGTGCTCCTCGGGCGGTCGCGCTGCATGCCGGGTTGGCATGCTTGCGCCGGGGCCGTCTGGCGTGGATAGTGGCGGCTCGGCCCTCTGCCGACAAACGATGATTCGGAAGGGTTGGCATTCCGCCAGCGCATGTCAAACAAGCCGCTCGACCACCTCCCGCCGCTGCAGCTGCTGGCCGCCTTCGAGGCGGCGGCGCGGCATCTGAGCTTCACGCAGGCCGCAGCGGAGCGCTTCGTCACGCAGTCGGCCATGAGCCGGCAGATGCGCGCGCTGGAGGAGGAACTGGGTGTCGCGCTGTTCGAGCGCCGCCATCGCTCGTTGGTGCTGACCGAGGACGGCCAGCGCCTGCACGCCGCCTGTGCCGCGGCGCTGAACACGCTGCGCGTGGCCGTGCGCACCGTGCGTGAGCCTCATCAGCGCCAGGTGCTGGCACTGACGACGACGCCCGGCTTCGCCTCGCTGTGGCTGATCCCGCGCCTCACGGCGTTCACGCGGGCGCATCCGGGCATTGATGTGCGGCTGGATGCGGGCCTCGGCAACCGCAACCTGGCCAGCGAGGGCTTTGATCTCGCCATCCGCTACAGCCCCATCGGCACTGGCCAGGGCAAGCAGCTGTTCGCCGAGGCCATGCTGCCCGTCTGCAGCCCGCGCCTGGTGGGCGAACTGGGCCTGCCGCTGCGCGAGCCCGCCGACCTGGCCCGCCACACCCTGCTGCACCTGGCCATGGACGGCGACAGCGCCGGCATGCCGGCCGAGTGGGAGCCCTGGCTGAGCGCCTGGGGGCTGGCCGACCTGCGGCCGGCGGCGCGGCTGAGCTTTTCGAGCTACTCGGAGGCGATTGCCGCCGCCGTGGCGGGGCAGGGCGTGGCGCTGGGGCGGCGGCCGCTAGTGGACGCGCTGCTGGCCGGCGGCCAGCTCGTCACGCCGTTCGACGCCGGCATCGCCTCGGCGCGGGCCTACCAGCTCATCGTCGACCCGGCGGCCCGGTCAAGGCCGGCGGTCCAGGCCTTCGAGCGCTGGTTGCTGGCTGAGTGCGCGCCAGCCTGACGGCACGGCTCAGGGGCGGCGTTCCAGCGCAGCCAGCAGCGCCGGCACGGCGGCCATGCCTTGTTGGGCCTGAACAGTCAGCGGCGACCTGGCTTGCAGCCACGATGCGCCGATGTCTGCGGCAGTGGCTGTTTCCTCGGCGGTCAGGCGCGACTGCAGGTCTTCCAGGCGCGCGAGCAATTCCTTCGGGGCTGAAGGCGCCATCGTCGTGAGCCGCTGCATCAGCGCAACAGCTTTGGCCCGATGTGCCGGCGCATCGCCTGACAACGCATGCGCCAGCCTGGCCGTCGCTTCCAGGTTGCCCTGGCGAGAGGCGAGTTCCCACCAGCGCGCGGCCTGGTCGGCATCACCCTGCCGGGCGTAAAGCGTGCCCACGTCGAGCTGGGCCAGCTCGTAGCCCGCCTCGGCGGCGCGAAGCTTGAACTTCAGCGCCTGGGTCGGGTCTGGCGGTACGACACCTGGGAACTGGCCGGCGAAATAGCAGCCCACCTTGTAGGCAGCCAGCAGGTGGCCGGCTTCTGCCGCTTGCGAGATCTGCTTGAACGCGGCGGCGCGGTCCGGCGGGGTGCCGATGCCGTTGTTCAGGAACATGCCCAGGTTGTACTGGACCTCGGGATTGCCGGCGGGCGCCAAGGCGGCCAACCGAGCGTAAAGCGAGGCCTGCGAGGCGGGTTGCGCCCAGGCGCCGGAGCAGGCCAGGGCCAGAACTGCTGCCGCGGTGGCCAGGAGGCGTTGGGAAAGCACCATGTGGTGTCTGTATCAGCCGGCCAGTGCGGCGTAGACGTTCTGCACGTCATCGTTGTCGTCCATGGCGGCGAGAAAGCTCTCCACCTCTTCCAGCTGCTCGGCGCTGAGGCTGGCGGGGTCGACAGGGTTCTTGGGCCGGTAGCCCAGCTTGGCGCTCAGCACCGTGAAGCCCTGGGCGGGCAGGGCGCGGGCGACGAGATCGAGGTCGGTCGGGTCCGTCAGGAACACGGTCACGCCGTCTTCGTCGGCCGGCAGCAGGTCCTGGGCGCCGGCCTCGATGGCGGCCGTGTCGGCATCGGCGCCCGGCGTGGCGGACTCGGCCTCGATCAGTCCGAGGTGGTCGAAGTCCCAGCTCACCGAACCCGGCGTGCCCTGCTGGCCCTTGCGGAACAGCACCCGCATGTCCGACGCGGCGCGGTTGGTGTTGTCGGTCAGCACCTCCACCATCACCGGTACGCGGTGCGGCGCAAAGCCCTCGTAGATGACCTGCTCGAAGTGCACGGTCTCACCGGTCAGCCCGGCGCCCTTCTTGATGGCGCGTTCCAGCGTGTCCTTGGGCATGGATACCTTGCGCGCCGCCTCGACGGCCATGCGCAGCCTGGCGTTGTCCTTGGGGTCGGCGCCGTTGCGCGCCGCGATCATGATGTCCTTGGCCAGCTTGCCAAACAGCTTGCCCTTGGCATTGGCGGCGATGTCCTTGTGTTTGGCTTTCCATTGAGCGCCCATGGGGATTCCTGTCGTCTGTCTGTGAGCCCGGCGTGGCGTCGGGCAGGGGGCACTACTTTACGAGGGGCTCAATCCGAGCTGCCCAGCGTCGCCGCGACCTTCCTCGTCTGCCCCGCCCGCCAGACGGTCAACGTCACCCTGTCCCCGATCTGCCGCGTCTCCAGCAGCGACAGCATGTCGTCCAGGTCTGCCACTGCCTGCCCATCGACGGCAGTGATGACGTCGCCCTGCACGATGCGCCCGCTGCGGTCGCGGCCGAACGGCTTCAAGCCAGCCGCCGCGGCCGGGCTGGCGTCCGCCACGTTGACCAGCAACACCCCCTTGGGCGCGCCAAGCGCCTGCGCCAGATTCGCCGGCCCGGCCGTCACCCCCAGCGCCGGCCGGATGAAGCGCCCGTCGCGGATCAGCCGCGGCACGATGCGGTTGACCTCGTCCACGGGGATGGCGAAGCCGATGCCCGCGCTGGCCCCGCTGGGGCTGTAGATCGCTGTGTTGACGCCGATCAGCCGCCCGGCCGAGTCCAGCAGCGGCCCGCCCGAGTTGCCCGGGTTGATGGCGGCGTCCGTCTGGATCGCGCCCTTGATGGTGCGCCGCGTGACGGACTCGATCTCGCGGTTCAGCGCCGAGACGATGCCGGTGGTGAGCGTCTGGTCCAGGCCGAAGGGGTTGCCGATGGCGTAGACCTTCTGGCCCACCTGCAGCTCGCGGCTGCTGCCGATGGAAATGGCGGGCAGCTTGTCGCGCGGCGCCTCGATGCGCAGCACGGCGATGTCGCGGTCGGGGAAGGCGCCCACCAGCCTGGCCGGGTAGCTGCTCTGGTCGGCCAGCGTGACGGTGGCGCGGTCGCCGCCCTGGATGACGTGGAAGTTGGTGACGATGTGGCCGGCGTCATCCCACACGAAGCCGGTGCCCGTGCCGCTGGGCTGCTCGCTGGTGCGCAGCGAGAAGAAATCCCGTTGCACGCTCAGCGTCGTGATGTGCACCACCGACGGGCTGACGCGTTTGAATACGCCGACGTTGTTCATCTCCTCGGCGTCCAGCGCGCCGCGGGCGGTGACGGCCCGGGGTGGGGCGTGGGTCTTGGGCTGGGCATCGGCGAGGCCGGCGGCCAAGCCTAGGATTAGCGCGAATGTCAGCAGATGCTTGGGCATGGACCGAGCAAAGGGGCGGTGGCGATGGTGCGTATTTTGGTGGGCGGCGCGATGGCGCCGGTGAAGCGTTCGGGCCTCGGCCTGGCGCTGTGCCTGTTGATGTCGGGCGCCTGGGCGCAGCAGGTGTGGAAATGCGAGGTGGCAGGCCAGGTGCGCTTCAGCGACAAGCCCTGCCCGGGCAGCGGCCAGCCGGTGGCCGAGCGCAGCCTGCAGCCCAACGTGGTGGAGAGCCTCAAGCCCGAGGTGGTGCGCGCGGCGATGGGCGGGGCTTCCGCGGCCTCCGCACCCATCGCGCCGCCGGGCAACGCCTGCCCGGGCGACGGCGAGATCCGCGGCATGGAGACGCGTGGCAACTCGACGACGCTGGGCGACGCCGAGCGCGCGTTTCTGCAGGACGAGGTGCGCCGCGCGCTGCAGTGCCGCGGCGGGCGAGGCCGCTACACGGAGGCCGACTGGGCCGTCAGCCGAGCGGCCCAGGCCGCGCAGACGCAGCTGAGCGACCGGGCCCGCGCCGACGCGCGGCTGCGCGCCGAGGCCATGCACAGCGCCGCCGACCCGGAGGAGGGCGACCGCATCGCGCGCCGCCGCATCGCCGAGGAAAGGATGCAGCGCCGTAACCAGCTGGTGCAGCAGAGGGGCCAGAATGCCGCGTCTATGCCCAGCCCCTGATCTTCCTCGATGCCTGCGCAGCCTTCTCGTTCCGACCGCCTCGACGCGCTGCGCGGCGCGGCCATCGTCTGGATGGCGGTGTTTCATTTCGGCTTCGACCTGAACCACTTCGGCTGGATCCGCCAGGACTTCTACCGCGACCCGGTCTGGACCTGGCAGCGCATCTGCATCGTCAGCCTGTTCATGTTCTGCGCTGGCGGTGGGCAGGCCTTTGCCGTGCTGGGGCGCCAAGGCGCGCAACGTTTCTGGAGGCGCTGGGGCCAGGTGGCGGGCTGCGCGCTGCTGGTGTCGGTGGGCTCGTGGTTCATGTTCCCGAACAGCTGGATCAGCTTCGGCGTGCTGCATGGAATCGCGGTGATGTTGCTGCTGCTGCGCATGGGCCTGAGCCGTCTGCCGAATGCGGCGTTGCTGGTGCTGGCGGTGCTCGCCGTCGCCGCGCCGCGGCTCGTGCAGGCCGAGTTTTTCGACACGCGCTGGACCAACTGGGTCGGCCTCGTCACGCACAAGCCCGTCACCGAGGACTATGTGCCCGTGCTGCCCTGGCTGGGCGTGATGCTGCTGGGCTTCGTCGTCACGCGTGCCCGGCCGGGCATGTGGACCGGCAGCGCGCCGCGGCCGCTGGCCGTGCTGGGGTGCTGGTCGCTGAGCTTCTACATGGTCCACCAGCCGGTGCTGATCGGCGGGCTGATGGCGGTTCAGTTCCTGAAGGGGATGTGATGCGAAGCAAGATGCTCGTGGCCGTGCTCGGCCTGCTCGTTTGCGCGGCTGCCACTGCGGCGCCGTTGGCATGGCCGGGCGGCGCCAAGGCGGCCGTCAGCCTGGGCTATGACGACGGCCTGGACAGCCAGCTCGATCACGTCATCCCCGCGCTGAACAAGCGCGGCTTGCGGGCGAGCTTCTACGTGCCCATCAACGGGCCGACGCTGCCCGGCCGGCAGAACGAATGGAAGGCGGCCGCCGCGGCCGGCCATGAACTGGGCAACCACAGCCTGTTCCACAGTTGCTCGGCCAAGGGGCCAGGGCGGGAGTGGGTGCTGCCGCATCGCGACCTGGACAAGCAGATGGCGGCTGCCGTGCAGGAGCAGGTCATCGCGGCCAACACCTGGCTGCAGTCGCTGGACGGCAGGACGCGTCGCACCTTCACGCCGCCCTGCCTGGACATGCAGGCTGGCGGTCAGGATTTCGTGAAGGCGCTGCAGCCGCAGTTCGTCGCTTACCGCGCGGCTGGCCCGGGGCTGGTGTCGGACGCAACCCAGCTCGACCCCTACGCCATGCCGGTCTACTTCGTCGAGGGCATGAGCGGCGAGCAACTGATCGCGCTAGTGGAGAAGGCGGCGGCCCAGGGCGCGCTGGTGTCGCTGCTCTTCCACGGCGTGGGCGCCGAGCACCTGAGCGTCACGCGCGAGGCGCATGACCAGTTGCTGGACCACCTCGCGAAAAACAAGGCGCGCTTCTGGACCGACAGCTTCGTGAACATCATGGAGGAAGCGAGGAAGCAGGCGGGGCGCTGAAAGGTATGCAGCCCCTCGTCCAAGGTGTACCTTGGCCCGTCCCCCGTGGGGGCGCCGGGCCGGCTTGGGGCGGCCCGGCGCTCGGCCCGACAATGCGGCCATGAGTTCTCCCAAGTCCGTCCTGTTCGGCTTCCACGCCGTCACCGTCCGCCTCAAGACCCACCCCGATTCCGTCGCCGAGGTTCATTTCGACCCCGCCCGGCGCGACCAGCGCATGCGCGCCTTTATTGAGCGCGCCAAGGAAGCCGGCGCCAAGCTGGTGGAGAGCAGCGACGAGCGCCTGAGCCAGCTGGCCGGCAGCCCGCGCCATCAGGGTGTCGTGGCGCGTGTGGCGGCCATCGCGCAGCTGCACTCGCTGGACGACGTGCTGGATGCGGTGGAAGGCCCGCCTCTCGTGCTGGTGCTGGACGGCGTGACCGACCCCCACAACCTCGGCGCCTGCCTGCGCGTGGCCGATGGCGCCGGCGCGCATGCCGTCGTCGCACCCAAGGACCGTGCCGTGGGCCTGAACGCCACGGTGGCCAAGGTGGCCAGCGGTGCCGCCGAGACGGTGCCCTATCTGATGGTCACCAACCTGGCCCGCACGCTCAATGAGCTCAAGGAGCGCGACATCTGGGTGGTGGGCACTTCCGACCAGGCCGAGCGCTCCATCTACGACCTGGACCTGAGGCGCCCCGTCGCCTTCGTGCTGGGCGCCGAAGGCGAGGGCATGCGCCAGCTGACGGCCAAGACCTGCGACGAACTGGTGCGCATCCCGATGGCCGGTGCCGTCGAGAGCCTGAACGTGTCCGTCGCCTCCGGGGTCTGCCTCTACGAGGCGCTGCGCCAGCGCAGTCGATAATTCCGACTACTTAGTAGAAAAAGGAACTCCATCATGGCCGTCATCGAAGTCAAGCACCCCCTCGTCAAGCACAAGATCGGCCTGATGCGCGAGGCCGACATCTCGACGAAGAAGTTCCGCGAGCTGACCGGCGAGGTCGCGCGGCTGCTGACCTACGAGGCGACCGAGGACTTCCCGCTGGAGAAGGTGACCATCAACTGCTGGAGCGGCCCGGCCGAGGTGGACCAGATCGCCGGCCGCAAGGTCACCGTCGTGCCCATCCTGCGCGCGGGCTTAGGGATGCTGGATGGCGTGCTGGACATCCTTCCCAACGCCAAGGTGTCGGTCGTGGGCCTGGCGCGTGACCACGAGACGCTCAAGCCGGTGAACTACTTCGACAAGTTCGTCGGCAACCTTGAAGCCCGCACGGCGCTCATCATCGACCCCATGCTGGCCACGGCCGGCAGCATGATCGCCACCGTCGACCTGCTGAAGGCGCGCGGCTGCAGGGACATCCGCGCGCTGGTGCTGGTGGCCGCGCCCGAGGGCGTGAAGGCGCTCAACGAGGCGCATCCCGACGTGCGCTGCTGGACGGCCGCCATCGACAGCCACCTCAACGAGGTCGGCTACATCATCCCGGGCCTGGGCGATGCGGGCGACAAGATCTTCGGCACGAAGGAAGGCTGAGTCAGGACCGAGGACAGTCCCCGCGGACTGTCCGACACCACACGGAAGACGGGCGGCCTGCAAGCCACCCGGCATGAGCCCTCAGACCAGGCCGAGGGCCCCCAGCACGCCGCCACCGAGCACCATCCAGACGAGGCCCAGCCTCGTCTTCAGCGTCAACAGTATGGTGACGGCGATCAGCGCCAGCGTGCCCCAGCGGTGATCGTCGGCGCGCAGGAAGGGCAGGGCCAGCAGCCAGCCGGTGGCGATGATGAGGCCCAACGTCAGCGGCATCATGCCGGCCGAGAAGGCCCGCACGGCGATGTGCTCGCGGCGGGCGGCGGCCCAGCGCGTGGCGGTCAGCGTCAGCAGCGTCGACGGCAGCATGATGCCGGCCATGGCCGTCGCCGCACCGGCCGGGCCGGCGACGTTCCAGCCCAGCACGGCCACGAACAGGATGTTCGGTCCCGGCGCGGCCTGGGCCAGCGCGATGGACGTCGTGAACTCGGTCTCGGTCAGCCAGGCCGTCTGGTCGACGAGGAAGCGGTGCATCTCCGGCACTGTCGTGATGGCACCACCGATGGACATCGGCGACAGCACCAGGAAGTGCAGGAACAGGCTGAGGAAATCCGCCCCGCTCATTTCAGCTTGCGCCAGACCAGCGCCATGCCGCCACCGCCCACCAGCAGCAGCACGGCCACCAGCGGCCAGCGCAGCAGGCCGATGAGCACGAAGGCCGCCAGCGCCAGGCCCAGGGCCACATGGCGGCCCAGCGGACTCTTCTTCAGTGCGGGCAGGAGCTTGATGCCGGTGGCCAGGATGAGCCCGGCCGACACTGCGCCCATGCCGCGCAGCGCGTTGGCAGCCATCGGATGCTGCGCCAGCTGGCCATAGGCCACGGCCAGGCTCAGCACGATGACGGCCGGTGCAGCCAGCATGCCGGCCAGGGCGGCCATGGCCCCGCGTGCGCCGAAGAACCGGTCGCCCACCATCATCGACAGGTTGACCACGTTGGGCCCCGGCAGCACCTGGGCGATGGCGAGGGTTTCGACGAACTCTTCCTTGCTCATCCAGCCCAGGCGTTCGACCAGCTCGCGCTGGGCCACCGCCAGCACGCCGCCAAAACCCTGAAGCGCCAGCCACGTGAACGCCAGGAAGAGGTCGGTGAGGGACTGCGGGCGATTCGGCACGGGAGGCTTCAGCGATGGACCTTCAGCGCATCGGGGTTGACGACGTTCGTCGGCTGCGCCTTGATGAAGTTCAGCACGTTGTCAAAGGCCGCGTCGAAGTAGAGCTCATAGCTGTCCTGCTCCACGTAGCCGATGTGCGGCGTGCAGACCGCGTTCTCGAGCCGGAGCAGCGGGTGGCCCTGCAGGATGGGCTCGCTCTCGAAGACGTCGATGGCCGCCATGCCGGGGCGGCCCCGGTTCAGCGCCGAAACCAGCGCGCCCTCGGTGACGAGTTCGGCGCGCGAGGTGTTCACGAACAGCGCGGTGGGCTTCATGCGTGCCAGGTCCTCGGGTACGACGATGCCGCGCGTGGCCTCGCCCAGCCTGAGGTGCATGGTGAGCACATCGGCCTCGGCGAACACATGCTCGCGGCTCTCGGCGATGCGGTAGCCGTCGGCCGCAGCGCTGAGCCGGGAGGCCTCGCTGCCCCACACCATCACGTCCATGCCGAAGGCACGGCCGAAACCGGCCACGCGCTGGCCGATGCGGCCATAGCCCCAGACGCCCAGCGTCTTGCCGCGCAGCACCATTCCCACGCCGAAGTTGGGCGGCATGGAGGCGGATTTCAGCCCCGCCTGCTGCCACGCACCGTGCTTGAGGTTGCCGATGTACTGCGGCAGCCGCCTCATGGAGGCCATGATCAGGGCCCAGGTCAGCTCGGCGGGTGCGACGGGGTCGCCCACGCCCTCGGCCACGGCAATGCCCAGCCGCGTGCAAGCGTCCACGTCGATGTGACTGCCGACGCGCCCGGTCTGTGAGATGAGCTTGAGCTTGGGCAGCTTCTCCAGCAGCTGGCGCGGGAAGGCCGTGCGCTCGCGGATCAGCACCAGCACCTCGGCATCGCGCAGCCGCACTGACAGCTGGCCGATGCCCTTGACCGTGTTCGTGAACACCTTGGCGTTCAGCGGCTCCAGCTTGGCCGCGCAGCGCAGCTTGCGCACGGCGTCTTGGTAGTCGTCGAGGATGATGACGTTCATGGGCTAGGCCCGCGCGGACGCCCGGAGGGCACCGAGGCCGCTGCGGCGGGGCGGCGAGCGCGAGCGTGTGAAGGCTTCAGGTTTTGGGGCATTGTGCCCCGGGGCGATGCAGGCTCGCGGCATGCTGGCTACCATCGGTTTCCCTCAATGGAGACCATCCGATGACCACGCTTTCCATGCACGACGCCAGTGCGCCCGTCTTCGTCAAGATGCTGGGCAACATGCTCAACTGGCTGGAGGCCGCCAAGGCCCATGCCGAAGCCAAGAAGTTCTCGACCGACGTCTACCTGACGTTGCGCCTGGCGCCCGACATGCTGCCCTTCACCAAGCAGATCCAGATCACCAGCGACACCGCCAAGGGCTGCGTGGCCCGCCTGGGCGGCGTGGAGATCCCCAAGTACGAGGACAACGAGGCCACCCTCGACGAACTGGTTGAACGCATCAAGAAGACGCGCGATTTCGTCCTGTCCGTGCCTGCATCCGGCTTCGCGGGCAGCGAGGGGCGCGAGATCACCATCCCGCGCCGCAGCGGCGACCCGCTGAAGTTCGACGGCTCGGCCTACCTGCGTCATTTCGCCCTGCCGAACTTCTATTTCCACGCGACGACGACTTACGCCTTGTTGCGCCACGCCGGCGTGCCGCTGGGCAAGAACGACTACCTGGGCGGCTAAATCGCCCCCGGGGACGGGAAATGCTGCGCAATCCGCAGCCTATTCCCCCGCCCAGACCCAGCGGCGCGGCTTGAAAATCGGAGGAACATTCGCTCAAGCCGCCTGCCGCATGGACATGTCGACGCCTCCCGCCACCCAGCCTCAAGGCATGCAGGGCATTGCCCTCGTCGAGCAATGGCTGGACCTGGCCCGCAGCGGCCAGTGGCCGCTGCCTCAGGTCATGGACGCCGCCTCCCGCCTGCAGGCGGCCGGCGCGCTGGAGCCGGCTGCGCTGCTGTACCAGACCTGGGTGGCCGCCACCGCCTCGCCGCTGCGCCATGTGGCCTGCTTCAACTGGGGCGCCATCCTGGGCGAACTGCGCCGCCACACCGACGCCGAGGCCGTCTACCGCACGGCTCTGGGCGTGGCGCCGAATTTCGCCCAGGCCCGGCTGAACCTGGGCCACCAGCTCGAACACCAGGGGCGCGAGGAAGAGGCGCTGGCCGAGTGGCGCACCGTGTACGAGAACGCCAGCCCGGAAAGCCTGGGCGCCGAACCGCAGAGCCTGCGTCTGCACGCCTTCAACAACGCCGCGCGGCTGCTGGAGCAGCTCAAGCGCTACGACGAATCCGAGGCGCTGATGCGCCGCTCGCTGGAGATCGACCCGCGCCAGAGCGACGTTGCCCAGCACTACGTCCACATCCGCCAGAAGCAATGCGCCTGGCCGGTCTACCAGACCTTCGGCGAGGTCACGCACAACCACCTGCTGATGAGCACCTCGCTGCTGGGCATGCTGGACGAGAGCGACGACCCGGCGCTGCAGCTGCTGACCTCCCAGCGCTTCGTGCTGGAGAAGGTGCCCAAGGTCAGCGCACCGCCGCTGCACCTGGGGCGCAAGCGCGAGGGCAAGATCAGAATCGGCTATCTGTCCGGCGACCTGCACATGCACGCCGTCGGCCTGCTGACGGCCGAGCTCTACGAACTGCACGACAAGAGAAGGTTCGAGGTGCACGCCTTCAGCTGGAGCCGCGAGGACGGCACGCCGCTGCGCGCCCGCATCAAGGCGGCGATGGACAGCTACACCCCGCTGCACGGCGTGCCCGACCGGCGCGCTGCGGAGATGATCGCCGAGGCCGGCATCGACGTGCTGGTGGACCTGCAGGGCCTGACCAGCGGCGCCCGTGCCGGCATCCTCACCCACCGCGGCGCGCCCGTGCAGGTGAGCTACCTCGGCCTGCCGGCCACCTCGGCCATCCCGGGCGTGGACTGGATCCTGGCGGACCGCTTCGTGATGCCGCCCGAGGCGCTGCCCTACTACACCGAGAAGCCCATCTACCTGCCGCACTGCTACCAGGTCAGCGACCGCCAGCGCGTGGCCAGCGCCCCGCCCACACGCGCCGAAGCCGGGCTGCCGCAGGACGGTTTCGTCTTCTGCGCCTTCAACAACAACCACAAGATGAGCGAGCAGGTCTGGCGCTGCTGGATGCGAGTGCTTCGCCAGGTGCCCGGCAGCGTGCTGTGGCTGCTGGCCGACAACCCCTTCGCCAAGGCCAACTTGACCCGCGTGGCGGTGGAAGAGGGCATCGCCCCTGAGCGCCTCGTCTTTGCCGGCCGCGCCCAGCCGGCCGACTACCTGGCCCGCTTCCAGCTCGCCGACCTGTTCCTCGACACCTTCCCCTACAACGCCGGCACGACCGCCAGCGACTGCCTGTGGATGGGCACGCCCATCCTGACGCGCTCGGGCCGCACCTACATCTCCCGCATGGCCGGCAGCCTGCTGACGGCTGTCGGCCTGCCCGACCTCGTCACCACGACGATCGAGGAGTACGAGCAGCGCGCCGTGCAGATCGGCAACCAGCCGGCCCGCGCGGCGTCCTACAAGCGCTACCTGGCCGAGTACGGCCACAGTTCGCCGCTGTTTGACATCCCGGCCATCGTGCGCGATATAGAGCACGAGTTCGAGCGCCTGGCCCTTGAGGCGCGCGCGAAAGCCTAAATGCCACGCCAGCACGACCCCTTCTTCGACGGCCAGCCCCAGGCGCCGGGCCTGCGCCTGGCCGCCAACGGCGAGCCGGCGGCGCCGCCGGACCCGCTGGAGAACCTCGCCAACCAGCCCGCCGGCGATCCGCTGCTGCAGGCCCTGTCCTGGCTGACGGGCCACCACGGCAAGCCGCGTTCGCCCGATTCGCTGCGCGCCGGCGCGCCGGTGGAGGGCGCGCTGACGCCGGACTCCGCCATCCGCATCATGCGCGAGGCGGGCTACAACGCCGGCCTGCTGCGCAAGACCATTGACGACATCAACGGCCTGCTGCTGCCGGCCGTGCTGCTGCTGGGCGGTGGCGACGCCTGCGTGCTTGTGCGCCGGCTGGACGACCCCGCCGCCGTGGCCCCGGGTGCCTGCCGCTACGAGGTCGTCTTCCCCGGCCCCGAGGCGGCCGCCGTGCCGGCCACGACAGCCGAGCTGGAACCGGAGTACAGCGGCTTCATGCTGGCCGTGTCGCCGGTCGAGTCGGCGCCGGGCAAGAGCCCGGAATCCTCCCTGCTCAAGTTCGGCGACCAGGGCCTGTCCTCGCACTGGCTGTGGGGCACGCTCAAGCGCTTCACGCCCTACTACCGCGCATCCATGCTGGCGGCGCTGCTGTCCAACGTGCTGATGCTGGTCTCGGGCCTGGTCACGTCCGTCATCTACGACAAGGTCATCCCCCATCAGGCCATGGTCACGCTGTGGACCCTGGCCGTGGGCGCGGCCGTGGCGCTGCTGTTCGACCTGTTCGCCCGCCAGCTGCGTTCCCACCTCATCGATCTGGCCGGCCGTAAGGCCGACCTCGTCATCGGTGCCAAGCTCTACCGGCAGACGCTGGGCGTGCGCATGGAGCACAAGCCCGCCTCGGCCGGCGCCTACGCCGCCTATCTGGCGCAGGTCGAGATGGTGCGCGAGTTCTTCACTGGCGCGACGTTGTCGGCGCTGTCGGACCTGCCCTTCCTCGTCATCTTCATCGGCATGACCTTCGTCATCGGCGGGCCGCTGGGCTGGGTGCTGGTGCTGGCGGTGCCGGTCATCATCGGCCTGTCCTGGGCCATCCAGGGCGCGCTGCGCCGAGCCATGCGTACCAACATGCAGGAGACGGCCGACCTGCACGGCACGCTGGTCGAGTCGCTCGAGGGTCTGGAAGACCTCAAGACCTCGGGTGCCGAGGGCCGCTTCCTGCGCCGCTACGAGCGCACGACGGCCGTGGTGGCCGACACGGCGCTCACCTCGCGCGCGCTGTCGAGCTGGAGCATGAATCTCTCCAGCACGCTGCAGCAGGCGGTGAACCTGATCCTGCTGGTCTGGGGCGTCTACCTGATCCACGATGGCGCCATCAGTGCCGGCGCGCTGATCGGCTCGGTGATGTTCGCCAGCCGCGCCATCGCGCCGCTCGGAAGTCTGGTGAGCCTGGCCACCCGCTACCAGGGCGCGCGCGCGGCCATGATGGCGTTGAACCAGATGATGAATGCGCCGGTCGAGCGCGACAGCACGCGCAACTACGTGCCGCTGGCCAACGTCAGCGGCAAGGTCGGCCTGCATGATGTGGGCTTCGCCTATCCGGCCGCGGCCACCTCGCATGGCCAGACGACCGGCGAGGCGGCCTCGCCCAAGGTGCTGCGCAACGTCACGATGCGGCTGGAGGCCGGCGAGCGCGTCGCCATCCTGGGTCGCATCGGCAGCGGCAAGTCCACCATCCTGCGCCTGCTCGGCGGCCTCTATCTGCCGACCGAGGGCATGGTCGAGGTCGACGGCATCGACCTGCGCCAGATCGACCCCGCCGAGTACCGCTCGCGCGTCGGCTTCGTCAGCCAGGAGCCGCGCCTGTTCCTCGGTACGTTGCGCGACAACGTGCTGATGGGCCGCGCCCACCTGGACGCCGGCCGACTCGTCGAAGTGGCCAAGCTGACCGGGCTGGACCGCGTCGTCGCTGCCCACCCCATGGGCTGGGACCTGCCGGTCGGCGAAATGGGCCAACTGCTGTCCGGCGGCCAGCGCCAGCTCGTCGCGCTCGCCCGCGCCCTGGTCACCAAGCCGCAGATCCTGCTGATGGACGAACCCACCAGCTCCATGGACGCACAGAGCGAGATGGCCTTCCTGCGCCAGCTGCGCGACGCGGCCGGCACCGCCACGCTCGTCGTCGTGACCCACCGCCCGGCCGTGCTGGAGCTGGTGCAGCGCATCGTCGTCGTCGACGGTGGCCGCATCGTCATGGACGGCCCACGTGACCAGGTGCTCGCGGCGCTGTCCGGCGTGCGTCCGGCCGCACCCAGCGAGGGCGTGCACATGCACCCGTCGGCGCAGCCCGTGCAGCGCAGCGCGTCCGTATGAGCTCGCTGACCAAGGAAGAAGGCGTCTTCGTCAGCGCCATCCATGCCGCGCACATCGACGAGCCGCTGCCGCGCGCAACCTGGGCGCTGTACCTGCTGTGCATCGTCGTCACGGCGGCGATCACCTGGTCGGCTCTGGCCAGGGTGGACGAGATCACCCGCAGCGACGGCCGCATCGTGCCGGATGGCCGCGAGCAGGTCATCGCAAGCCTGGATGCCGGCATCCTGCGCGAGCTGAAAGTGCGTGAAGGCCAGGAGGTGCAGGTCGGCCAGGAGCTGGCCACGCTCGACCCGACCCGCGTCGAGGCTCAGCAGGCCGAAGGCCAGGCCAAGCTGCTGTCGCTGAAGGCGGCCGCCGCGCGGCTGGACGCCGAGGCCAACGGCCGCGCCGCCGTGCGCTGGCCGGCGGATGTCGATCCGAAGGCCCGCTACGCCCAAGCCGAGGCCGAGTCCTTCGAGGCCCGCAAGCGGCTGTTGGACGAGGCCGTGGGCGCCATCAACCGCAGCCTCGGCATGATCTCCAAGGAGCTCAAGCTGGCCCAGGACATGAGCCGCAGCGGCCTGATGAGCGACGTGGAAGTGATGCGGCTGAACCGACAGGTCAACGAGATCCAGCAGCAGCGCGCCGAGCGCCTGTCACGCTACCGCCAGGAGGCCAGCCAGGAGCTGGTGCGGGTGCAGAGCGAGATGGCCCAGCTCGACGAGCAGATGGTGGTGCGCCAGGATGCCCTCACGCGCACCGTGCTGAAGTCGCCGGTGCATGGCGTCGTCAAGAGCATCAAGGCGGGCACCATCGGCGGCGTCGTCGGCAGCGGAGCGCCCATTCTGGAGATCTCGCCCATCGGCCCCAAGGTGCTGGTGGAGGCCAGGATCAAGCCCAGGGACATCGGCTTCGTGCGCCTGGGCCAGACGGCCGAGGTCAAGCTGGCCGGCTACGACTTCAACACCTATGGCGGCCTGGAAGGCAAGGTCACCTACATGAGCCCGGACGCCGTCACCGAAGGCGACAAGACCGGCGAGGGGCACTACCGCGTCATCGTGACTGCCGAGCGCAACAACCTCAAGTACAAGGGCGAGAAGCTGCCGGTCATTCCGGGCATGACGTCTCAGGTCGAGATCAAGACCGGGGAGCGCTCCGTGCTGAGCTATCTGCTGCGGCCGATGATGAAGTCCCAGGAAGCGCTTCGCGAGCGGTAACTGCGCCCGCTGCGGCCCGCTTTTCCGGGCTTTGGGTGAAGGGGCTGGATGGTCTAGTGACGGGGCCATGCTGTACCTGCTCCGCCCCCTCACCGCCCTCGGCCTCGCCGTCTTTGGCTCGCTCGCGCTCGCACAGGCGCGCCCGGCGAGGAAGGCCGTGCCGCCGCCCCCGCCCCCCGTGGAGGCGCCGGCGCAAAACGGCCGCTGCAACGAGGACGACGCCGGCCTTTCTCGGCTGGGCCGCGACATGACGGCGCTGGAGACCACCAGCGGCGATCCCCGCGCCGAGCTGCAGACGCTGATCGACAAGACGCTGTCGCGCAGCAAGGCCCTGGGTGCCGTGCGCCTGCTGAGCGAGGCGGCCCGTTTCGATCTCGACGAGACCCGGGCCCTGGCCCTGCCGACAGCAACGCTGAGCCTGGCCGCCAACGGCGTGCGCCAGACCGTCGGCGGCGTCACAGTCGGCAACGGCGGGCAGTTCGGTGCGACGCTCTCCGCCGGCATGCCGCTGTGGGACGCCGGCCGCATCGCCAAGCTGACCGAATGGCGCAAGGAATTGGCCGAAGTGGCGCAGCAGGGCCAGCGCAGCGCCGAGGAGCAGCTGTCGCTGACCGCCGTCTCGCTGGCGCTGGACCGCAGCCGTTACGTGCTGCAGGGTCAGGTCTACTCGCAGTACGTGCGCAAGATGGCCTGCCTGGTCGATGCGCTGCAGATCATCACCCAGGCCGACCGCGGCCGTGCCAGCGAGCTGGTGCAGGCCCAGAAGAGTCTGCAGCAGGCCGACCTGTCGCTGGAGCAAACCATGTCGGCGCTGCGCCAGACAGAGGTGCGCATGAAGCGCCTGGTGGGCGAGCCGCTGCCGCCCAGCATCGGCATGACGGCCCAGCTGTCCGTGATGCCCGATCTGGACCAGATGCAGAGCGACATCCTGCTCGGTGCCGACGTCGCCCAGGCCGAGGCCCAGGCGCGCTCGCAGCGCAGCTTTGCCGAGTCCGTAATCGCCGGCCAGAAGCCCAGCGTCAACCTGACCGGCAGTGCCAGCGCGATGTTCCGCGGCGGGGGGCCGAACGACCAGCGCACGACCGACATCGGCGCCGGCGTGTCCGTCACCATCCCCATCCTGCAGCCCGGCGCCCAGGCCCAGGCCAGCGCAGCCGTGCAGCGCTACCGCGCCACCGTGCTGCAGCGCGACGAGGCCATCGAGGCCAAGCGCTACCGACTGCTGGAGATGAACGAGGTCGGCACGTCCACGCTGGACCGCGCGCGCCGCATCGTCGAGATCCTGCGCAGCAGCGACCGCGTGCGGGCCTCCACGCTGCAGCAGTGGCAGCAGCTGGGCCGCCGTTCGCTGTTCGACGTGATGGCCGCCGAGGGCGACTACTACTCCATGCGCGTGGCCCATGTGAACGCGATGTTCGACGCGCAGCAGGTCGTGGCGCTGATCTGGAGCATGGGCCGGGGCGTCGCCGCGCCGCTGAGGTGAGGCTGCCCCGAGGGATACTGAAACCTCCAAGCATGGGAGACGAATCGATGACGGCTGGCAGCGGCGCTTTCGTGCATTCGCACGCCCTGGTCGAATCCACGCAGATCGGGCCGCGCACGCGCGTCTGGGCCTTTGCCCACGTCCTTCCCGGCGCCCGCATCGGCGCCGACTGCAACATCTGCGACCACGTCTTCATCGAGAACGACGTGACCGTGGGGGACCGGGTCACCGTGAAGTGCGGCGTCTATCTCTGGGACGGCGTCACGCTGGAAGACGACGTTTTCGTCGGCGCCAATGCCGCCTTCAGCAACGACCCCGCGCCGCGCAGCCGGCGCAGGCCCGTCGAGTTCATGAAGACCCGCGTGCGCGCCGGTGCGAGCATCGGCGCCAACGCCACCATCCAGGCCGGACTGACCATCGGCCCGGGAGCGCTCGTGACCGATGGCGCCGTCGTCACGCGCGACGTGCCGCCGCGCGCCATCGTCGCGGGCAACCCGGCCCACATCGTGGGGTATCTCGACACGCCCGAGGTGCAGGTCGGTGGCCCTGCCATCTCGGCGCAGCGCCTGGGTGACGCACTGCCCGCGCTGCAGGCGCGCGGCGCCCGGCTGCATGCGCTGCCCAAGATCGTGGACCTGCGCGGCGCGCTGAGCTTCGGCGAGGTCGACGCCCATCTGCCCTTCACGCCGCGGCGCTTCTTCATCGTCTACGACGTGCCCAATGAGGAGGTGCGCGGCGAGCACGCCCACAGGGCCTGCCACCAGTTCCTGATCTGCGTGAAAGGCAGCTGCACCATCGTGCTGGACGACGGCGAGCACCGCGACGAGGTGCGCCTGGACAGCCCCAAGGTGGGCCTGCACATCCCCACGCTCGTCTGGGGCATCCAGTACCGCTTCTCGACCGACGCTGTGCTGCTGGTGCTGGCCTCCGACACCTACGACGCGGCCGACTACATCCGCGACTACGACGACTTCCTCGCCACGGTCGGCAAGGCATCTGCATGAAGCTTCCCTTCCTCGACCTGCAGCCCACCTATGCCGCCTCGCGCGGCGCCATCGATGCGGCACTGGCCCGCGTCGCCGCCAGTGGCTGGTTCATCCTCGGCAGGGAAGTCGAGGCCTTCGAGCGCCAGTGGGCGGCCTATTGCGGTTCGGCGCATGCCGTGGGCCTGGGCAACGGGCTGGATGCGCTGCACCTGGGCCTACGCGCACTCGGCGTGGGCGAGGGTGACGAGGTCATCGTGCCCAGCAACACCTACATCGCGACCTGGCTGGCCGTCAGCCAGTGCGGCGCGACGCCGGTGCCGGTGGAGCCCGTGGCCGCCACCTACAACCTCGACCCTGCCCGCATCGAGGCGGCCATCACGCCGCGGACCAAGGCCATCCTGCCGGTGCACCTGTACGGACAGCCGGCGGACATGGACGCGATCAATGCCATCGCAGCAAAGCACGGTTTGAAGGTGCTGGACGACTGCGCCCAGGCCCATGCTGCGCGCTGGCGCGGCCGCGTCGTGGGCGGGCTGGCGGACGTGTCGGCCTGGAGTTTCTATCCCGGCAAGAACCTCGGCGCGATGGGCGACGGCGGCGGCTTGACGACGAACGACGCTGCCGTGGCCGACGCGGTGCGCGTGCTGCGCAACTACGGCTCGCGCATCAAGTACCACAACGAGGTCAAGGGCCTGAACTCTCGGCTGGACGAGATGCAGGCGGCGGTGCTGGCCGCCAAGCTGCCCGATCTGGACCGCCTGACCGACCAGCGCCGTGCCATCGCCGCCCGGCTGCTGGATGGCCTGGCCGGCACGCCAATCATCCTGCCCGCGGTCGCCGAGGGCGCCGAGCCGGCCTGGCACTGCTTCGTCATCCGACACGAGGCGCGAGATCGCCTGCAGGCCGCGCTGGCCGAGCGTGGCGTCGGCACGCTGATCCACTACCCGGTGCCGCCGCATCTGCAGCCGGCCTATGCCGAGCTGGGCTTTGCGCAGGGCGATTTCCCCGTCGCCGAGGCCATCCACCGCGAGGTGCTGAGCCTGCCGCTGTGGCCGGGCATGAGCGAGGTCCAGGTGGATGAGGTGATCCGCGCCATGAGATCGCTGGCCTGATGCAAGGAGCCGCCATGCCGACCACCCTCGTCAAGCCCGCCCGGGTGCTGGGCAAGAACATCGTGCTGCGCGATGCGACGCCCGATGACGCCGAGTTCATCGTCGGCCTGCGCACCGACCCCGTCAAAGGCCAGTACCTGTCCACCACCTCGCCCGACGTGGCCGCGCAGCGCGCCTGGCTGCAGGCCTATGCCGGCGACGACAGTCAGGTCTACTTCGTCATCGAGGACCGGGAGGGCTGCCGGCACGGCACGGTCCGCCTGTACGACCAGCAGGGCGATTCCTTCTCCTGGGGTTCCTGGATCCTGGCCGACGACCGGCCCAGCGGCTTCGCGGTCGAGTCCGCGCTGATGGTCTATCGCTACGCGCTGAGCCTGGGCTTCACGGCCTCGCACTTCAGCGTGCGCGTGGGCAATGAATCGGTGTGGAAATTCCACGAGCGCTTCGGCGCCGTGCGCATCCGGGAGGAGGGCGAGGACTACTTCTACGCCATCTCCCGCGAGGCCATCGAGGCCTCCTTCGAGAAGTACAGGAAGTACCTGCCCGACGGCATCACCGTCGTGGCCCGCTGACCCGACGCTCCTTCAATGACCCAATACCTGAACCTCGTGCAGCGCCTGGACGGCCTGCAGGCCGCGGGCGACTGGCCGGCCATGCTGATGGAACTCAGCAACACCGTCATCGCGCTGCTGAACGACCCGCGTGCCAAGGGGCTGGTCTTCGGCTCGGCCGAGATGGACCGCTTCTGCCTGGCCGCGGGCGCCCTGGCGGCGCGCGAGCTCAAGCTGCAGCCGCCCGAGGGGCATCACGCGCACATCGCCGCGCATGTGGCCACCGAGCTGTACGACGGCCAGGGCGGGCACTCCCTGGCCCTGAAGGACGTGATCCGCGCGCGGCCCGACCTGACGCATGTGGTGCTCGTCACGAACCTGCACGACCGCCAGCTGCCGCTGCAGAACTTCCTCGCCGACCTGCCGCCCAACGTGCAGATGCTGCTGGCGCCGCCCATGCAGCTGCGCGACAAGCTGCAATGGCTGCACCTGCAGCTCGCCGCGCTCAAGCCCGGCCTGCTGACGCTGTTCAACCACCACTACGACGTGGCGGCCATCGGCGCGGCGCAGCCGGGCGTGGCGCGCGAGATCGCCTACTTCCACCATGCCGACCACGACATGGCCCTGGGCGTCTATCTGCCGCACGCGCTGCATGTGGACTGCACCAACCTGTCCTTCCACAAGTGCCAGCATTTCCTGGGCGTTCACAACGCGGTCTACTGGCCGCTGACGGCGCCGGACCAGGGCGCTCGCGCCGGGCATGCCTACATGGCCACCGGTGCGCTGCGCACCTGCTCGCACGGCTCGGCCGGCAAATTCATGGCCCCGGCGCGCTACGACTACTTCGACGTCATGCTCCGCCGCCTGGCTGAAGTGAACGGCACCCATTTGCACATCGGCATGCTTCCCGGCCCTGTCATCGATGCCTTCCGCGAGCGGTTGAGCGCCGCCGGCGTGGACCCGGCCCGCTTCCAGCATCAGCCGCCGGTGCGCGGCCTGTGGAGCTATCTGCGCGACGGCGACGTCGACCTGTGCATCTCCTCCTTCCCCTTCCAGGGCGCCAAGGGGCTGGTCGAGACCCAGGGCGCCGGCCTGCCGGTGCTGATCCAGCAGAGCACGCTGTCCAAGCACCATTCGACGCGCGACCTCATCTACGAGGAGGCACTGTGGTGGGAAACGCCGGACGACCTCGTACGCGTCCTGGCCGCGCTGACGCCCGAGTCCCTCGCCGGGCAGGCCCGCGCGTCGCGGCGCTTCTACGAGCAGTGGCACCACCCCCGCGAGCTGGCCTATGCGCTGAACGGCGCCCGCCGCACCGCCCCCTGCCCGCCAGCGCGCAATCCGCCCTGCGACACGCTGGCGCTTTACCTGAGGTAGCCGGCCGTGATCGACCTCGTCTGCGCCACGCGCGCCACCGAAGCGGAGTTCTGGAGCAAGTCGGCCCTGGGCCTGTCGCTGCGCCGCATGGCGCACGAGAACCGACTGCTGCCACGTGTCTACTTCGAGAACCGGCGCGGCCTGCCGGCGCTCTACAACGAGCGCATTGCCGCTGCCGACTGCGCGCCCGTGCTGGCCTTCATTCATGACGACGTCTGGCTGGACGACTGCTTCTTCTTCGAGCACGCCATGGCCGCCGTGCATACCTTCGACGTCGTCGGCGTGGCCGGCAACAAGCGCCGAGCGCCGATGCAGCCCTCCTGGGCCTTCCCGACCACGAAGTTCGAGTGGGACGACCGCGCCAACTTGAGCGGCGTGGTGTCCCACGGCCCGTCACCCTTCGGCATCCTCTCGGCCTTCGGCCCCGTGCCGGCCGAGTGCGAGCTGCTGGACGGCGTGCTGCTGATCGCCCGGCGAGACACGCTGCGTGCGAAGCAGGTCGGCTTCGACGAGCGTTTCGACTTCCACTTCTACGACATGGACTTCTGCCGCAGCGCCCGCAACGCCGGTCTGCGGCTGGCCACCTGGCCCATCGCCATCACCCACCAGAGCGAGGGTGGGTTCGGGTCGAATGGCTGGCTGGAGAGCTACAGGAAGTACATCGGCAAGTGGGGAAGCTAGCGCTCAGAACCACTCCACCGGCAGCGCTAGCCCCACGCCCTTGAGCAGCCCCGCACGGGCCTCCTTCAGCGCCGGCGTGGGCGCCGGCCAGCGGCGGTAGACGTGCAGGAAGTCCAGCACGACGGTCGTGTTGTTGGACGCCTCCTGCTGGCCGCGGCGGGCGCCGGGGTTGACGTAGTCCTTGTGCATGACCGAGCCACCACCGGGCACGTGGACGGGCATTGCACGCGAGCACACGCCCAGCAGCCAGTCCCAGTCCTCCTGCGACGCCAGGTGGGCGTCGAAGGCAAGCCCCTGCAGCAGGCTGCGCCGGTAGGCCAGGCAGTGCAGCGGGATGAAGTTCTTCACCCACAGCGTGTCCACGGCGGCGCCGCCCAGCGGGGTGGCCTGACGGCCCAGTTCGGGGATGCCGGGCTGCTGGCGGTCCTCGGTGACGACGGTGATGTCGGTGAACAGCACCTGGGCATCGACGCGCTCGCAGGACGGCTTCAGCGTGGCCAGATGGTGAGGCTCGAACGTGTCGTCGTCGTCCAGGAAGATGATCCACTCGCCGCGCGCCATCGCGAGGCCACGGTTGCGGCTTTCGGCCGGGCCGTTGGGGCCGACGCGCTTGAGGAAGCTGTCGGCCGGCCCCAGGTCGCGGGCGACGACGGCGGCCGTCTCGGCGTCCAGCGCGTCGGCCACCAGCAGGATCTCGAAGTCCGCGCAGGTCTGCGCCCGCAGCGAAGCGATTGCGCGGGCGAGCGTGGCCGGCCGCCTGTGCGTGGCCATGACGATGGAGAAGAAGGGCGCTGGGGTCGGGCTCTGCATGGCGCGATGCTAGACGGGCCGTGGCGCCGCAGGCGCCGAACAGCATGGGGATGGGCGCGGATTTCCCGGCTTAGCCGGCCGGGGGACGGCGCTTAGGATGCGGCCATGCAGGCGGTAGACGATTTGAGGGCCTTCGACGGGTTGCGCAGCGGCGTGGTCTTCTGCGCCTGGACGGGGCTGAACCCGATGTCGGTCCAGCGCGTGCAGGCCTTGCTGTCCATCCAGGTTCAGACGGGCTGCCCGGTGCAGTTGCTCACGGCTGCCAACATTCCCGACTGGCAGCATCCGGAGCATCCCTTCCACCCGGCCTTCGGGCAGCTGAGTGCGGTGCACCAGGCGGACTATCTGCGCGTCTACCTGATGCATCACTACGGTGGGGGCTACACCGACATCAAGCACACCTCCGTGCCTTGGGCGCCGTTCTTTGTCCGGCTGCGCGCCGCGCCCGGGCACGATGTGCTGGGCTACACGGAGGTCGGCCCCCAGGGTGTGGCTCCCCTGCCGCCGCCCATGGGCGACCTGCTGCGTGCGAACTACCAGCACCTGATCGGTCTGTGCGCTTTCGTCTGCCGGCGCTATTCGCCCTTCACGACGGCGTGGCTGGCCAACACGCATGCGCTGCTGGACGCCAAGCTCGAAGCGTTGATGGCCCATCCCGCCCGCCATCCGCAGGACCAAACCGGCGTGCAGCTGCCCGACGGCAGCATCAGCAGCTATCCGCTGGCCTGGACCGAACTGCTCGGCAACGTCTTTCACCCCTTGGTGCTGGCGCTGCGCGAGCGCGTGCTGCACGACCGGATCGCCCCCAGTTTCACCAACTACCGGTGAGGGCCGGGCGGCCTGCCGGACGAGCGCGCACCGCGCGCAGCAATTACAACGCCAAGGAGGCCCGATGCCCGCCCTGCCCGAAGTCGACCTGATCCAGACCCCCCAGGGCCTGCGCTACCTGCTGCTGAGGGGCCCGGACACCCACGGCGTCTCGCAGAGCCTGCGCAGCAGGGGCAACTACGAGCCCAATATGCAGGTGCTGGCCGGCGCGTTGCTGAACGCCAACCCGGGCGAGGGCGTCGTGCTGGACATCGGCGCCAACCTCGGCAGCTTCACGGTGCCGATGGCGCGGGCCTTCCCGACGCTGGCCTTCCACAGCTACGAGGTGCAGCCGCCCATCTACTACCAGCTGTGCGCCAACATCCTGCTCAACGGCCTGGGCAATGTGTCGGCCCACCCGTTCGGACTGGCGCAGCGCGCCAGCGAGATCGAGGTAGCGCTTCCCAACTACGCCGACGAGATCAACATCGGCTCCTTCAGCCTCGATCCGGCGATGCGCCAGGGTGTGCGGGGTGGCGAATTCCGCGGCGAGACGGTGAAGGTGAAGGTCGTCAATCTGGACAGCCTCTATCTCGAACGCGTGCGGCTGGTGAAGATCGACGTGGAAGGCCTGGAGCTTGAGGTGCTGCGCGGCGCGGCCGGCACCTTGCTGCGCAGCGGTTTCCCGCCCGTCATCTACGAGGCCTGGGCTTTCGACTGGTATGCCGGCAAGAAGGCGGAGATCGAGGCTTTCCTCCAGGGGCTGGGCTATGTCGTGATGAACTTCGACGGCAGCGAGAACTTCGTGGCCCAGCACCCCGGCTTCGGCGCCGTGATCGGCTGGCGCTGAACCTGCGGCTGTCCCTCCTGAAAGACGAGGTCTTCCATGTTCCTGACCAACCTGAGCCGGATCGACCTGCTCAAGCTGCTGCCCAAGGGCGGCGAGGCCGCTGAGATCGGCGTGGCCGAGGGCGCCTTCTCGCGGCAGATCCTGCGCGAGGCGGCGCCCCGGCGTCTGCACCTCATCGACCCCTGGGAGCACCAGGCCCGTGACGACTACCAGACCGATGCCTATGGCAACGTGGCGGCCGACGTGCAGGAAGGGCGATTCCAGCAGGTATCGGCCGCGTTCGCAGCGGAAGTGCAGCAGGGGCAGGTCCATCTCATCCGCGACTACTCCAGCCGGGCGGCGCCGCGCTTCGACACCGGCCAGCTGGACTGGGTCTATCTCGATGGCCTGCACAGCGAGGCCGGGGTGGCGGCCGACCTGGCCGATTTCGCACCCAAGGTGCGCGAGGACGGCTTCCTGCTGGGCCACGACTACACCAACCATCAGCCGGCGCGCGCGTCGGGGTTCGGCGTCGTGGAGGCTGTCAACGCGTTCTGCCGCAGGGAGGGCTGGCACTTCCTGGTGCTGACGATGGAGAACTTTCCGACCTATGTGCTCGTGCGCAACCCGCAGTCGCCCGCGGCTCAGCTGCTGACCGCCAACGTGCTGTTCCATGCCAACTGGGTGGTGGAGCTGGCGAACTACCCGCGGGGCTTTGCCTACACCCACAACGCGATGGGGGTGGGCGGCAAGACGGTGGTGTTCCCTTCCTTCTCTGCCGAGGCCGGCGGAGGCTGACGCGGCGGTCTTTTCAGATCCTCTTCAACGGCCCCGCGGGGCCGTTTTTCATGGCCGCCCGGTTTTGATCGGACAAGCGTCGTCGGGCGAGGAGGCCTGAAGAAAGGCCCATCGGAGCGATCCGATGGGCCTTTGGGCCGGCTCCGCCGAGCCGGGAGAGGGAGGTCAGAAGGGCGTCAGATCCAGTTGCCGCCGTTGTTGTTGCGACGGTGCTCGTCTTCCTCGGCGAGCTTGCGGTCGATGCTGGCGAGGTGGGCGTCGGGGCCGGCCGGGTGGGTGCCGGCCTTGACGAGGTCTGCCGGCGCGCCGCCCAGCAGCGCCTCGCTCGGCGGAGCCAGCACGTCGTGCAGGCTGACCGTGGCGTCCTTGCCGTCGTCGGCCTTCTGCGGCTGCACGTCCTTGGTGAACCAGACGTCGGCCACGTCGTGCTTGCTGCCGTCGGTGCTCGTGTAGCTGGACACCAGGCCGATGAGGTTGCCGTTGTCGCTGGCCGAACTCTGGGCGGCGTGCAAGTCGATGGCGGCGACGCCGGCCTCGTCCAGGGTCTTGAGCTCGCCGGCGTCGGTCTTGCCGTCGTGGTTGGCGTCGACCCAGACCTTGAGTTCCTTCCAGTTGGCGTCGTGGGCGTCGAGCTTGCCGTCGTGGTTGCTGTCCTGCTCGGCCATGGCGGCATAGCCGTCCTTGGCATGCTTGCCGTTGGCCAGGAGGGTGCCCATGCCGAACAGCTCGTTGCCGTTGTTGATGATGCCGTCGTGGTTGCGGTCCATCACCAGCAGGCCGTCGCCACCGGCCACCCAGCCGACCTTGTTGACCTGGCCGGTGCCCAGCAGGTCGAAGTTGACGCCCTGGGCGGCGGCCAGCGTGTTGACGCCGTGGCCGTCCAGGTCCAGCACGATGGGCGTCTTGGAGAAGAAGGCGTCCAGCTGCGAGCCGGTCATCTCGGCGAAGACCGAGCCGTTCAGCGCATTGAGCTGGGCCATGCTCATCGCTGCGATGTCACTGGTTTCCAGGCCATGGATCTGGTCGGTCGTGATGGCGTGGATCTGGTCGGTCGTCAGCGCGGCGGCCTGGTCGGTCGTCAGTGCGGTGATCTGGGTCACCTTCAGCGCGCTGAACTGGGCCGTCGTCAGGGCATCGATCTGGGCCGTGCCCAGGGCCGCGAAGTTGGCCGTGGTCAGCGTGCGCAGGTCGTCGGTTTCCAGTGCCGCCATCTGGGCGGTGCTGAAGGCCTGGACCTGGGTGGAGGTCATGACGCCGAACTGCGAGCTCGTGAAGGCGTTCAAGTCGTCCGTGGCCAGGTGGTTGATCTGGCTCGTCGACAGCACCGACACGCGGCCGCCCAGGCCCGTCAGCTGATCGGTGGTCAGCGCGCCGAGCTGGGCGTCGGTGAGCGCACGGATGGCAGACGTGGACAGCTTGGCGAGGTCGGCGGCTTCGATGGCCATGACCTGCGCCGTGGACAGCGAGACGACCTGGTCCGTCGACAGCACGGCGAACTGCGCCGAGCCCATCGCCACCATGTCGGCCGTGGAGAAACCGTCGAGCTGGCCCGCCGTCAGCGACATCACCTGGCCGGTGCTCAGCGCGGCGATGTGGTCGGTGCTGAAAGCGGCGAACTGGTCGGAATCCAGGCCGGCGAGGGCCGCCGTCGTGATAGCGCGCAGGTCGGCCGTTTCCAGCTTGCCGAGCTGGCCGGTGGTCAGCGCGTGGATCTGGGCGGAGTCCAGCGCGGCGAACTGCGCCGTGCCCATTGCGTTGAGGTTGTCGGTGGCGAGGTTGCCGAGCTGCGCCGTCGTCAGCGCTTCGGCCTGGGCCGATGACAGATTGGCGAACTGGCTGCTGGTCAGGCTGTTGAGGTCGGCCGTGCCCAGGGTGCTGATCTGGTCGGTCGTCAGCGCGTTGACCTGCGTGCTGCTCAGTGCGCGCAACTGGTCGCTGGTGAAGGCGTCGAGCTGGTCGGACGACAGGTTGCGCAGCGCGGCCGTCGTGATGGACTTGATGTCGCCGGTCTCGATGGCGGCCAGCTGGGCCGTGGACAGACTGCCCAGCTGCGTGGAGGTCAGCGCGCCGATCTGGGCGGAGGTCAGCGCCACCATGTCGGCGGTGCCCAGACCATCGAGCTGCGTCGCGCCGAGCGAGGCCACCTGCGCGGTGGTCAGCGCGCCGACGGCATCGCTGGCCAGGGCCGCGACCTGGTCGGAGCTCAGCGCGTTCAGTGCGGCCGTCGAGACGGCGCGCAGGTCGGTCGTCTCCAGCCTGGCGAGCTGGCCGGTGGTCAGCGCGCCGAACTGGGCAGAGTTCAGTGCGGCGAACTGGGCCGTGCCCAGCGCGTTGAGGTTGTCCGTCGTCAGGTTGCCGACCTGGGTGCTCGTCAGCGCCTGCACCTGGGTGGAAGATAGGTTGGCGAACTGGCTGCTGGTCAGGCTGTTGAGGTCGGCCGTGCCCAGGGTGTTGATCTGCGCCGTCGTGAGGCTGTTGATCTGGGCGTTGCTCAGTGCACGCAGCTGGTCGCTGGTGAAGGCGTCGAGCTGGTCAGACGAGAGGTTGCGCAGGGCCGTCGTCGTGATGGACTTGATGTCGCCGGTTTCGATGGCGGCGAGCTGGGCGGTGGACAGCACGCCGGCCTGAGCCGAGTTCAGCGCGCCCACCTGGGCCGAGGTGAGGGCGACCATGTCGCTGGTCGTCAGGCCCTTGATCTGGCCGGTGCTCAGTGCGCCGATCTGCGCGGTGGACATCGAGCCGACGGCATCGCTGGCGAGCGCCCCGACCTGATCGGACGACAGGCCGCCCAGCGCCGCGGTCGTCACGGCGCGCAGGTCGGCCGTTTCGAGCTTGGCGAGCTGGCCGGTGGTCAGCGCACCCACCTGGACGGAACTCAGCGCGGCGAACTGGGCGGTGCCCAGCGCGTTGAGGTTGTCGGTGGCGAGGTTGCCGAGCTGGGTGCTCGTCAGCGCCTGCACCTGGGTGGACGACAGGTTGCCGAACTGGCTGCTGGACAGGCTGTTCAGATCAGCCGTGCCGAGCGTGGAGATCTGCGCGGTGGTCAGGCTGTTGACCTGGCCGCTGCTGAGCGCACGCAGCTGATCGCTGGTGAAGGCGTCGAGCTGATCGGACGAGAGGTTGCGCAGGGCCGTCGTCGTGATGGACTTGATGTCGCCGGTTTCGATGGCGGCGAGCTGGGCGGTGGACAGCGCACCGGCCTGGGCCGAGTTCAGCGCGCCCACCTGGGCCGAGGTCAGGGCGACCATGTCGCCGGTCGTCAGGCCCTTGATCTGGCCGGTGCTCAGTGCGCCGATCTGCGCGGTGGACATCGAGCCGACGGCATCGCTGGCGAGTGCCCCGACCTGGTCGGACGACAGGCCGCTCAGCGCCGCGGTCGTCACGGCGCGCAGGTCGGCCGTTTCGAGCTTGGCGAGCTGGCCGGTGGTCAGCGCACCGAATTGCGTGGACGTCAGCGCGGCGAACTGGGCGGTGCCCAGCGCGTTGAGGTTGTCCGTGGTCAGGTTGCCGAGCTGGGTCGAGGTCAGGGCCTG